>CAWHXP010000001.1:0-11473 GCA_963833425.1 uncultured Methanosarcinaceae archaeon
CTCTAGGACTTTTACCACGTTCACGGATTGATGTTGTTATCATTCCCAAATCTACCAATTCGTGCAGAGCTCTTGTGAAAGATCTTTTATTGACACCAAAAGTATCCTTTGCTTTCGAACTGGAAATAACAAGATCTTTTTTCGTTTGTTTTAAACCTTTTACGTACCAGATATACAAAGCTAATTTAGTAGCATTTACGTTACCTTGTAGCAGTAAAGCTTTCTGAATCCAAGGAAGTGGAGTATTGGGGATAAAATGACATTTTAATTTTTTATTAATTGTCATATTATTTACCTATATAATATAAAATACTAAAAAAATCTAAAAATAATTAATAGAACGGAGTAGAATCCATGTCTATTTAAATAGTCACAGATTCCGATGTAAATAGTCATAAATTCCTATGTTGTTTTTATCAAGCGTCCGAAATTTCAGCTTTAATTTCTTGTATAATTCTTAGGATCTTTTTCCAAGTCTCAACTCCCCTAAGATCAGAATATCTATCAGGATATTTAATGACATTAGCTTCCGTTTTAATGGAATTACCAGACCCCAAAACTATGGAAGACGCTTTGGTCATTAATTTTTGCGCTTTCAAAATAATCTCAGCGGCTTCTTCCTCATAACACTCGATAAGAATTGCGTCATGGATAGGAGCAATGAGTTTGATATTATTCTCGACAAGAAGAATGCAAGCGACTCTGAGAATTTCCGCACCTGTAGCTTGACAAGGGAAATTTTTGATTGTTCTTCCTTCTTTCTTCTCTCCGCCAAAGATGTGCATTTGCCACCCAAAACAGGTAGTGATCCTTCTAAAAAAGAGTGGTATCCAGGACATGATCACACCAAGCCCAATACTTTTGGTAAACTCCTTGTGGTGCCTTAGTAGTTCTTTGGCGTAAGGAGTTGATTTGCCTATACGCAAAGCCAGACTATCGGGACCCATACCATATTGAACCCCCAATACACAAGCTTTAAAAAGGTCTCTTGCAGCTTTATGAGTCGATTTTGTTGCTTCCTGTGGCACTGCTCTGGCCTGTTTTGCAAACGCTAGATAAGGATCTCCTGACTCGTAGGCTGCTTTCATTTCAGGATCTTCGACAAAGCAGCTGCTATACAAAATTCTTGCTGAGAATAATCAATGTGAGCTAACACTTTGCCTTTTTCAGGTTTAATAAGACTCCTGAGCCAGACAGCAGGACCAAATATGAATTTACTTGTGCTTGGCTGATTTCTTCCAGTTTTAGAAGCAAACGGCGAAAGTAAGCATCTATTTCTATTGTCAGATCCAACAGAAATTTCTGAAAGTTTCAATTGTCCTAAAATATACCGAAGATCTTTAAGCCCCTGTAGTTGCGGATATGAAACAACCATTTCCTTGAAAGTATCATCTTTTATTTCTAAATTTCCTTTCTCAGTCCTTGGCCAAGAGATCCCATTTTTATTCAAATACTGCTCAAACTTAGAAATCTTGAATATAGTGCCTTCGTAAACTCCATAGAAGAGATCTATTTCCTGAATTAATTTCTCCTTAATTAAAGTCCAATTTTCCTTTAAAGCTATTAAAGTTTCAATGTCGATCGGAATTCCATTATATTCCATTATTGCTACTGCTTCCATATACTTACCGCGAAAAAGTGCTGTGCCAATGTCAAAACTGCTCTCCATTGATATTTTTTTGAATAATTTCGCTGTTTCCATGACGTCAGACGCGCAATAATCCATAATGTAGCTTTTTTCTTTTTCAGTATAAGGAGGCCCTTGCATTATCCTTTGTCTAGTACTTTCCTTTTCTGATTCCGCTATGGCTGCGATTCCATATTGTTGACAAGCTCCCAATAGACTTTTTGAGACACCAGGCAGCCCATTTGTAATTTTTCTAAACTCCGGATACAAATCAACTACGTGAATGGGCAAAGGCCAGTTTAGAGCTAAATGACAACCCCATTCTGCAGAACTAAAATATGCAACAAATAAATCAGTTTCATCCATAGGGTATGGTGGTTTAAGGGTAAGGGGGTTTTTTCCTTCTAACCATACTTTTTTAGTTTCCCCAGAAATAATTTCGTGCGCTACAATACACACAGGTTTCGACGTCTCTCCCGAATCAGCGATAAATTCGAAGTCTATTACAAAAATATTTTTAAAAATAGGGAGCATTTTCACTGCTCCCCTCTAAGTTGCTTCAAGACTGGATGATTTATCGAATCAATAATCTTATTTTTAAAAGCAATATTTAAAGCATCTTTTATTGTTTTTGGGTCCTTTGGCCATTTAGGTTCAGGCAACTCACCTTTTGCTAGGGATATTTCATAAGCACCTAGAGCCTTGTTAGCCTTGATCCGAACCCATTTTTTCGTGCCAATTGCGTATGATTCTCTTCGAGTTCGGTGGTATCCATTATCTTTACCGTCTTGATCGGGGAGTGGGACATCTGAAAGGAAAAATATTTTGTGGGTATGTGTTATCAAAGTGTAGATCATTACAGGCTTTAACCTTCCAATATCCATTACGTCTGAGATCAGCTCTGGAGCTACGATATATTTTTCCTCATCCCCTTCATTCAAATCGAGAAGATACAGTGAGAAAGTCCACTCCGAGTCGTCTCTAACCCTAAAAAATTCGTATGCATTCGGCTTTCTTATTGGAATGGTAGTGATCAATTTTTCGACCATCATTCCAGCCGCAAAAGTGGGTGACAATTTGACACTATCAAAATCGAAATCCACTCTCATGGTCTCCTGAAATCTTTCGGATTATGGTTTTTAGTCATTCTTTGTTGCCACCTGCAATTTGTATAATTCGTTTTGCGATGACTCTTTCCAGGGGGTCAGTGCTCTTCCTCATATGTTCCAAGATGTCAGGATATTGAGAGTTTACACGCTTTGACCATTCCACAAATAATAAATTACTTTGGGTCATATTTTCCATAGCCGGCACATCTCCTTAAAACGGTGGTTGTTGTCGTTGTTCCGGTCCCCTTAGAGCCTTGGTCGGACTGAGGGACCGGGCAAATCTGTAAATTTCCGTCTTCTAATAGTTCGATTCGTACTTGATCACTTTTTTTCATTTCGTTGCTTGTGATCCACTCACTAGGTAGAGAGACAAAAAACGAACCTCTTACCTGTTGAATTTTTTTATTTTTAAATCTAAACATTTTACTACCACTATTTCTTACTTAGGAAATTACATGTATAAATATCTGAAAATGATATTCCTCAGGTTGAATATCACCTGGATATTAGAACTAAACTATATCCAGTACCCCTATAAAATGTAAAATAACAAAGCTTAAGATCCAGCAGTTTATGTAATTTCATATGAATGAAGATGAAAATGAACAAAAGAGGAGAATCCGAGGCGAGCGTTTAAATAAAAACGAAGCAAAAATCGAAATTGTCAAGTACATTCTCATTAAAAATGATGTGGTATCAGGGCCAGATATAATAAAACATATTCAGAAAAAATATAATCTATTAGATGAGAACAACATTAGGTCTCACTTGAAAGGTTTAAAACAAAAAGGTTGCATCGAAATAATTCCACGAGATCCGGGGTCATATCATAAATGGAAAATTGAAAAATTAGAAACTTTGCGGAATATACGAAAACACTATCCTGAGATACAATTAAATAGATATGATCAGGCTTTAAATCTAATCCTTGAAGAGCAAATCATTAAAGGATATCCTTGTATAGATGCTATTCATGCCAAAGAGCTTCGTATTCAGTTGTCCCATTCGATTCACTTTTTTGATAAGTGCTTGAAAAATAGCTTTAAAACCTTATACGATGATGTCGAAGATATTTACAGTCTCGGTAAACGTGCAGATTCTTATGAAAATTTCGAAAATCATGCTTATGAATTCCCTACCCAATCTCTAAGCCAGACTCAAGTCCCCTCTTATTTTTTAGACTTTCTTTGGGATATCTTCTTAAGGATGGAGAGGCATTCGTTATACCCTAATTACCGGTCAGTTAAGGACTATTATAGATTATGACTAAATAGCAGAACAAGTTGCCCTTCCAGTCACATTTTTTTTAAAAGGGATATATGACTCACACCAATACATTTGCTGCGTCAAAATTTTTGCGAGACGAATAAGCTAAGTCAGCAGAAATCTCATTCATTGAGAAGCCTTCTGATGCCTGATTAATCAATTGGCTAAACTGTGGGGAGTCATTGTAATCCCATCAATTATGATCACAGAAGCGACTGTGTTGATCTTTACACCCACACATATAAGCCTTAAGGCACTTATGTTCTTTGCTCTGTCCATGTTCCATTTCGTTGCATATGAGGAATGTTGTTGATCTGAATCCCGTAGAATCGACGACGAAATTAGTAGCTAATCCGGCTACTGGTAATGCAGATACGTAGACCAATTTCTGTAAAATTGGAGTAATATTTAGATGTTGAAGAGTTTTGATGGCGCATTGAAATGGGTTGCGTGTTCTATTTGTCCTTTTTCAGTTGCATTCTGAAAGAGACTAAATGATGACGGCTGGATAACTGAGAGTACACTTTCTGAATGGCACAGAATAGAGATTCAGGAATTAACAAGCTTGGCCTTCTTATTGTTTGCCTTGGTTCAGGGATTGCCACAAATAAATCTTTCAGCAATTCATCAAATAGCTCGACTTCCACATTTTAAGCTTCGTTATGAGCTGTCTATGCTTGTGAGTCATTTGGAATTTGAAATCAAAAGATGCAATTTTGAGTTTTGGGATCAAGCTCTACGAGAAAGTTATTTTCCTGCTTTGAGCATCAACTCCTTTAACTTAGAAATTTCATCAAGTTCCTGTTTTAACACATTTTTCATTTCCCGGATTTCGTTAAGATCTGCAAATTGCATATAATCGGTTTTTACGGATTCTACAGTGGATGAAACTTCCTGCGTAAGTGGCAGTCCACATTTAAAACAAAATAAAGCATTTTCTGGATTTATTTCCTTACAACGTGGGCATTTATTAACAGTAAATTTTTTGGGGGCTTCTTCAGTCTCGATTCCGTGCAATTTAAGTATAGCATTATCCACATCTCTACCTGACATATGCACATATACACTCGCCATATTACTTGATTTAGTCCAGCCTAAATATTCTTTTAAAAGTTGTTCAGGTAATTGTTCGGCTAAATGTGTTGCTCGGGCATGTCTAAATGCATGTGGATAAACTCTTTTTGGCTGGATATCTGCTCTATTTGCTATTTTGTGTAGTTGATCTGCAAGTCCTACAAATGTGATGACTCCAAAAGGAGAATTAGTTGAACAGAATAGGTAAGCATCATGATTATTCTTTAATGGATGCGTGTCAATCCACTGTTTAAGGTAAGACGAAGCTAATACAAGTCTCACGCGGCGACTTCCTGTTTTCCCTTTCTGTATATTAAGAATTGCCCCATTCTCGTCAAAAGTCACATGTTTAAGTTGAACTGTTAGTAATTCGCCCCTTCTAGCTCCGCTTTCATAAAAAGTAGCAACTATAGCCCGATCTCTGTTACTTAGACATGAATCAATTAATTTTTCAATTTCTTCGCGAGTCAAAATATCTTCGGGGATTTTCCCATTTTTTAGCGTCCGCAATTTTATTACGGCTCCGAGTTCATGATTTATAAAAGTCAAGAATTTTTTTAAAACCGTTCGGATTTTTTGTTGTGTACCAGGCGAGTACTTAACTGCCTTACCAGCTTTGATGTATGTATAGGCATTTATAAAATCCAGATAATCGTAAACATCGTCTGTAGTAAATTCCTTTAATTCTCGATCTCCACACCATTCTATGAACTTTATAAGTGTATATTCAGCAGTTGCAATTGTCTCTTCCGTAAGTCCATCTGCTTGACACTTCCTTAAGTAATCTTTTAAGATCTTTGAATTATCCATACTAACTTGATGGAATTAATCATAGATAAACAATATAGGTATTTATGTTGGTTCAGAACCAACGAAAAAATTTACATGATCATCATTACAGATCACATCAAACTCAAAACAATACCTCTTGCCAATTTTAAAGCGAATATATTTCAAAATCGTTGAATATAACATTGCCTAAAAGAAATTTTTCATGATAATTCACGTAAAAAAATATAGTATCTTAGAGGATTTCGAGAAGCTCCGAAGTTTTATCACATGATTATAAGTTATATATAAGTTATTCGTGAAAATAGAGGTTTAACAAATCCTCCTTATTTTTATAAACACAATGGTTTGAATTCTGTAATTACATTTTAATTCAAAAGCGCAGCAGAATAAAATATGAATCAGTCAGTTAATAAAGTTTCTAGGGAAAATTCACGTACCAATGAAAGCTAAGGTATTCGACTGGAATAAAAAAGTGAAAATTTAGTTTTCACTTAAGATCATAGTGTTTTATATTCCAGTCTGCATTATCCTGAATTTTCTGGATTTCTTCATTACCACCTTCCATGGTGAATAGATGTTTGAATCTTCTTTGAGTTCTCAGGTACTCCTCGACTGGCCTGGGATCCTTGATCTTTCTGACCTGCGTTATTTCTCCAAATTCCATCTCATACATAGGCCATAGACCGGTTTCTACCGCGAGTTTGGCGATTTCCAAGGTCTTTGAAGTGTCAAATCCCCAGCCTGTAGTACATGGAGCGTGGGTATGGATATATGTAGGGCCTACAATTTCTGTGGCTTTTTTTACCTTCCGGATCATGTCTCTTGGGAAGCCTATAGAGGTTGTGGCTACATACGGAGAGCCATGAGCTGCAATAATAGCTGGCATATTTTTTTTTGGCCGCGGATTTCCAAAGGAAAATTTTCCAGCTGGGCTCGTTGTGGTACTGGCATCGTATGGAGTTCCACTGCTGCGCTGGATTCCCGTGTTCATGTAGGCTTCGTTGTCCATGCATACATAGGTGAAATCGTGACCCCGCTCAAAAGCACCTGAAATGGCACCTATTCCGATGTCCATAGTAGAGCCGTCTCCTCCAATCGCTATTACCTTGATGTCGTTCTTTTTGCCAAGGGCTTTTAAGGCAGCTTCTACACCTGATGCCACTGCACCTCCGTTTTCAAAGAGAGAGTGAATCCAGGGGATCTTCCAAGATGAAAGTGGGAAAGGCGTTGACATAACTTCAAGGCAGCCGGTAGGATTAACTACAATACAATTAGGACCTGCGCCTATGAGTGTGAATTTTGCAGCAAAGGCATCACAGCAGCCTGCACAACCGCTATGCCCCGAAGAAAGATACATTTTTGGTGCAACTTTAGTCATAGCAACTCCTCCTTGAGGTCCAGAAACTGGCTTTCAACCATGATTTCAGACTTGGCAGCTGTCTTGGTTCCTTCAATAACTTTTACAATGCTTTCCATACGAATGTCACGGCCTCCATGACCCAGGGTATAGCCAACTAGCGGTATGCGGACTTTACTGTTATAGAGGCAAGATTTGGTTTCGGTAAACAGGGCTCCTTCATTTGTTCCTATAGAGATATTCTTATCAAGCACAACAACTGCATGCGCATTCTGAAGCGCCTCTCTAATCTGCTCCTTAGGAAAGGGCCTAAAAGATCTGACTTTTAAGACGCCAATCTTTTCTCCTTTTGCCCTGTACTGATCCACGACATCTTTAACAGTCCCAAGAACAGAGCCCATAGCCATGATAACGATTTCAGCATCCTCAATCATGTATCCATCAACAAGTCCACCGTGAAATCTGCCGAAAACTTCTTCAAACTCCTTCGCCACGGTTTCAATTTTCGGAAGAGCTTTCTGCATTGCTTGTTCTTGCAAGTATCTGAATTCTTCGTAAGTATCAGGCGTTGCAAAGGCTCCAAAAGTCTTAGGGTCTTCCGGGTCAAGCACATTTTCGGGCTGGAAAGGCTGGAGAAAATTATCAACAAGATTCTGTTCAAGCAGTACAACGGGCTCATAAACATGCGATAGAATGAAACCATCCATGCAGACCATTCCTGGCAACATGATTTTATGATCCTCTGCAATCTTATATATTTGAGGCAGGGTATCAGATGCTTCCTGCACATCTTCTACATAAAGCTGAATCCAGCCGGTATCTCTTTGGGCAATCGCATCCTGATGGTCATTCCATATATTTATAGGAGCACTAACTGCCCTGTTTGCAACTGTCATTATGATTGGAAGCCTCATGCCTGAAGCGTTAAAAAGAGCCTCATGCATTAGTAAGAGCCCTTGAGAGGTTGTGGCTGAATAGGTTCTTGCGCCTACTACTGCCGCTCCTATCAACGAAGAAATTGCCGAAAATTCTGATTCAACATTTAAATACTCACAGTTGGGTATCTCCCCGTCTGCTACGAATTGAGCCAGATTTTCAACAATGTGCGTTTGGGGAGTGATCGGATAAGCTGAGATTACGTTTGGCTGACAAATTTTTGCGGAATGGGCCACAGCATAAGAACCTTCAACGACGATCATTTTCTCTTTAAAAGCCGGGTTGATCATTATTTAGCCTCCAAAATCATCCCGATTGCATCTTCCGGGCATTCATTTGCACAGATACCGCAGCCTTTGCAATAATCGTAATCGTACTCGAAAAAGCCATCATCCCTAGGTTTGACTGACATGTCAGGGCATACGATTTCACAGATTCCACACTTGGTACACTTTTCATAATTATAAACAGGTCGAAAATTCCTCCAGCCTCCGGTTTTGTTTTTAAGGGTCGAACCAGGTTTACAGACACTGCAGCATGTGATTTCCGATTCTCTCGTTTCATGATTCTTTTTTAAGATTTCCGGACATATTTTGCTGTCTTGATCAGCTTCAGTAGTCATAATCCTTACCCTAATGAGATCATAAGCTTTTTGAATCGCCTCTGCATTCTTTTCTCCAATTTTTCCTGGAAAACGAGCCTTTATTGCATGATGGATAGAGTCTACTTTTATTTCTTCAGTTGCGCCCGCAAAAGCTCCAAGGAGGACAGTGTTTACTATGGGATGACCTATAATATCCATTGCCACCTTCGTAGCATCCACGGTCATAACTTTAGCAGTTGTATTAATTTTCAAACTTTCCGGTTTTTCTGTAGTGTTGACAATAATTACTCCATCTTCTTTTATCCCTTTTGCAACGTTAACAGTTTCAAGGAGGGTTGATCCTGAACAATAACATAATCAGGAGTGTATATCTGGCTTCGGAGCCTGATTGGATTGTTACTTATCCTGGTAAATGCTTGTACAGGAGCACCTCTGCGCTCTACCCCAAAAGCAGGAAAGGCCTGGCTAAATTTCCCGTCTTTAAAAGCTGCGACGGAAAGCATTTCAGCCGCGGTGACAGAACCTTGACCTCCTCGACCATGTATTCTGATTTCCTTCATATGAATTCTCCTTATTAATCGCTTATTCGGATGTCTTTTGTAACTTTATAGAATGCAGATTTAAAAAAATAAATTGAAAATTATAGTTCAATTGTTTATGAAAATAATAGCCTGATTGGATTGTTGCTGATCCTGATAAATGTATATCGGAGCATCTCTGCGCTCTACCCCTCAAGTAGGAAAGACCTAAATAGATTTCCTATCTTTAAAAACCGCGACGAAAAGCGTCTCAGCCGCGGTGACAAATCCTTGACCTCCTCGACCACGTATTCTGATTTCCTTCATACGAATTCTCCTTCTTGAATCGCTTATTTGGATGTCATTCATAACTATTGATTTATCAGAAACAATTTAAGCATCATACTATTTTTAGGCACCACTGCGATATTCGCTACAAGCTCAAAGAATTTAAAACTTAGATTGTTAACTGTGAAATTGTTAATTCATTTCTATTCATTTTTTGATTGATTATAGAGTAGTTCGATAAAAAGATAATTTCATAAGTTCTGTATCTTATTTATGGGCCTTGTGATGAAACTGTGGAGTTTATCGCGATACTCTTTAGTCAATTTTTAATGGATTAATAGTGAAGTTTGGTGATCTAAAAGAATAGAAATAAATCTCCGAACTATCAATCTGGAAACATTCGTATGACTTATTACAATGATCAATAAAACCAATCTAGTCATAATTATGTATTCATGCCTTTTGTGCCCAATAGCTCATGGATAATAATGTAAGTTATTATTAGGTTTTCGGTGGGATTAGATAATTTTATATATATATATTCCCTATTTTATATTTTATTCTGAATGTATTAATCTTCACACTCTTCAAATTTAACTTGTCCTAATAGTTATGTTTTTACTGGATTTGATTATAAACTAATCTTACTTTTTTAAAAAAATAAATAGTTCAATCCTTTTCCTTAAAGGAGCTCCTTATCAGATCAATTATGGTTTTTCCTTCTTTTAGACCATTAATCTTCTCCCTAATCTTTCGCGCGCTATGAAACCCTTTTGTAAACCAATGAGCATGCATTCTCAGATTTTGAGAAGATAATAGATTATGTTCATCTAGAAGAGTGATATAAGATTCAAAATCTTCAAGCTGTCTAGCTTGCCTGTCCAGTTCCAGCTTTTCCCCGGTTTCCAGATAATACCTAATTCTTCTGAATATGAACGGATTTCCCATCGCAGCACGCCCTATCATAAGTCCATCACAGCCTGTGAACTCAATAGTATTTTCTGCAGACTCTTCGTCTTTTATATCACCGTTTGCAATCACTGGAATTGAAATTTCGCGTTTTACTGCTCTGATAGCTACAAGGTCCGAGCTTCCGGAGTACATCTGCTTTGCCTTCCTGCCATGCACTGTTATGGCAAGAGCTCCTGCATTTTCGATTAGTTGCGCGATTTCAAGGGTCTTTTCACCTCTTTCCAAAATCCGGATTTTTACAGTTACAGGTGTTTTCAGGGCATATGTCAGTTCCGAGACTATTTCATAAACAAGCTTTGGAGATTTGAGAAGAGTAGAACCACCCCCTGCCCCTATAACGCATTGTACAGGGCAACCCATATTTATATCGATGACTTCAGGCCTGTACGCACTTTCAACAAAGATGGCAGCTTCCCGCAGCTTCTCAGTTGAGTTCCCAACAAGCTGAACTCCAAAAGGCCGGTCATAGGGTGAGCTCAGTCCTTTAAGAAGGGATTTCCGATTTTTGCTGAGCAGAGCATCTGAGTTGATCATTTCGGTGTACGTTACGTCAGCTCCATGCTGCCGGCATAGCAACCTGAAAGCTAGATTTGTGACTCCTGCCATGGGTGCAAGAAAAAGGTTTCCAGAAGTTGTCGAGCTGACCTATTTTTAATTTATTGAGCTTCATTTTGATACTATTCAAATTACTTTTTTTACAGCTATTTTATGAATTCAGATCTACTGTGATTTGTTAAAACTCAAATAGATTTCGCACAATTATTTGAAAAATATAAGAATTTATAAATATCGTCATAAAATCTGGGACTAAAATTGATAAGCTAGAAGGACTTTAGATGCAAAAGAGGAATAAAATAATCGAATCGAATGATTGTGAAAACTGGTATCTATATTATTAATTCTGAAAGTTGAGTAAAATTACTATCTTTT
>CAWHXP010000002.1:0-455193 GCA_963833425.1 uncultured Methanosarcinaceae archaeon
AGCAAGAAACAACTGATAAAACTAAACGATGCGGCTATAGTCACATGGCCTGCGGGGAAAAAGAAACAAAAAACAAAACATTTGACTGATTTAGCCGGTGTAGGCGCACTGAGTGGTGCTTTTCGGGGTATGTTATTTGGACTGATATTTTTTATTCCTTTACTAGGCTTGGTCGCTGGGGCTGCAATAGGTGCACTTTCCGGTTCTATGACACATATTGGAATTGATGAAAATTTCATAAAATCCGATTCGTAGCAAAGTTACTGAAGGAACTTCAGCTTTGTTTCTGATGACTACCGACGCTGTTGAAGATAAGGTAGTAGAAGCTATGAAACAAACCAAGTTCGAACTCATTGCTTCTAATCTGTCAAAGGAAGAAGAAGATAAGCTGCGTGCAACTCTTTTCCGCAGAAGAATAAAGTTAGCCAAGAACAAAATTAGGTTTTACTAGGGAGTAGACTCTTTAGTAAAACATCTTCTTCCTTTTATAAATCGATTATAAGAGCAAAATGCATCTTTTACCAGAAAAGATGAAGACGAACCTAAAGCAGCATTTTGTGCGGGTGGATAATTAAGGAATTGTAGAATATGGGAATAGTGGAAGAAATGCAGGTTATGGAACATGAAGCTTTTTTGCCAACAACTACGATCAAGGGGTCTAAAGTTATCAATGTCAGTGAAGAACACCTTGGGATGCTTGAAGAGTTGATGATTGATCCAGACAACGGAAAAATAGCATATGCAGTACTTTCTTTTGGTTGTTTTCTTGGTATAGGTAATAAATTATTTGCCATCCCTTGGGAAATTCTTGAGTTGAATAGGGGCGAGTATATCCTTAGGATTGATAAATCTGTTCTAGAAAAAATGGAAGGTTTTGATAAAGAAAAATGGTCTTTAACCCGTGATGAATTAGCCAAGGTATATGCACACTTTGGAATTCAATCATCCTGGGAAAATAAAATAGAAATGATTGAAGAAACGCAGGACATGGAGATTGGAAATTTTTTGCCAACAACTACAATCAAGGGATCTAAGGTTATCCATGTCAAAAAAGAACACCTTGGAAAGATAGAAGAGGTGATGATTGATGTGGAGATGGGAAGAATCGCATATGCAGTACTTCCTTTTGGTGGTTTTCTTGGTATAGGTAATAAACTATTTGCTATCCCTTGGGAAGCTCTCGAGTCGAATGGGCGGGATTATATCCTTAAGATTGACAAATCTGTCATGGAAAAAACGAAAGGTTTTGATAAAGAAGAACTGTCTCTAACCCGCCATGAATTAGCTAAGGTATATGCGCACTTTAGAATTCAACCATATTGGAAATCTAAAAAATATATAAGTTAGACGGAAAACAATCTTGGAATTTGTTAGGTATCCATATTTTTTTACCTGGATATCCAACATTAAGAGGATTTTGATAAATCTCTAAATTTTTTATCGTGTGCGAATCTATTAATTTCAAAGTGGAATTAGGACAAAGCTCTTAAAAGGCTGAAGGCATTCAATGTAAAAAAACGCACATTTCTTTCAAATGGAGATAAGCTTAAACTCAAAATAGCATTTGGTGTAGGGGAATAACTAAGAGGTTAAGAAAATGGCTGATTCAACATATCTACCAGCACATACAATGAGAGGAGCAAAGGTCGTCAATAGTTCTGGAGAACATCTAGGAAAGATTGAAGACCTAATGATTGATATGGAAAGTACCCAAGTAGCTTACGTTGTGCTTTCTTTTGGCGGATATCTTATGGGTTTAGGTGATAAACTATTTGCCATACCTATGGAAGCTTTCAAATTTAGCCAAGATGGACACAATTGCACTCTTAATGTTGATAAAGCAGTTCTGGAAAAAGCAGAGGGTTTTGACAAAGATATATCATCGTTAACTCACGAGGAACTAGATCGTGTGTATACTCATTATGGATATAAACCTCATTGGAAGAGATAGTAGCTGGAACCAACAGGAATTTTAATAAGTGAAAAGTGCAGGAATAGCTTATCCGGATACTTGATGGGCTAATAGGGGTGGCCATGGAACCAGAGGCAAGTGTTGTGCTGAGGTCGGAATTGTCCGAGAAGCCACTTCTGGCTAGATCGCAGAAAGGTCGCATTTGATGCCAGGTAAAATGCAAAAAGATGATGCTGCGATCATAAAGTGTTATGGGGACCCGTATTTCAAAAGCAGAGAGGAGACACCCAATATGGCATCGACAACAGATAACGGAATCATCAACAAGCTGAGCAATCACTCGGTAGAGCAGACCGTGGAGAGGCTCAAGAATATTCTGCAATCTAAGGGAGTCACTCTTTTTGCGCTGGTCGACCAAGCGGAAAAGATTGGAATGGGTATGCTTCCGACCAAACTGCTGATTTTTGGAAGTCCAAAGGCTGGCACATCTCTTATGCTGGCTGCTCCTAGTATTGCCATCGACCTGCCTTTGAAAATCCTTATTTGGGAAGATGGCAATGGGAAAGTTTGGGTTTCGTACAACAGCCCTGACTACATAAAGGAGCGACATGGTCTGCCTCAGGAGTTGTTACAAAATATCGCCATCATAAAAACATTGGGCTTCAAAGGCAGGAGAGTAGTATTGAAGCCCTTGCTTACTTTAAGGTCCTGAAATCAAAAGTGAATCTGAATCCCCAATTGATCCTATCCAAAAAGTTTTGTGATCTATTTGCAACTTTTACAATCGGTAATATTAAAACAGAATGGATGCTTGATATTATAGACTCATTATAATTTTTACAAAATGCACTCTGACTTTTTAGATAGGATCTAAGTTAAATAACTTCTATTCTAAAATTCTTCTTTTTGCTGTAACTAACATTTTATGAATATATGCTAACAGCAGTTTAGAATCAGTATTTACTTAGAACTATTGAAAATATGGGTACCAGTCATATTTTGACTTCTCTTTTCGAAACTTTCCAAAAAAAAGTCTATTAGCAATTGGAGGGAATAGATATGTTATTGAAAGAGTATAAATCCGGTATCACTTTCCCAGGCATAATAACATGCGCAGCAGGTCCAGCCAGGCTGGATTCCCGTGGTATTAACATAAAAATAGGAATGGTCTACAACACGTCTTAAGTAACTATTCAATCTATAAACCGAATTTATTTTATTTAGATAAATTGCTTTATTGTGCCAAGCTTCTGAGTTGCGGATCAATTTCAATTGCTTTTTCATATGCTTTTATGGCTTCACGTGACTTGCCTAAACCATCGAGAGCATTTCCTATATTATACCAAGCTTTTGAATTATGAGGGTCATTTTTAATTGCTTTGTCATATGCTTTTATGGCTTCATCCAATTTATTTAAATTATATAGAGCTATTCCTTTATTATACCAAGCTTTTGAATTATGTGGGTTAATTTTAATTGCTCTGTCGTATGCTTTTATTGCTTCACCATATTTATTTAAAATACTTAGAACGTTTCCTTTACCATTCCAAGCCATTGAATCTAGGGAGTTAAGTTCAATTGCTTTATCAAATGCTGCTATTGCTTCATCTGACTTGCCTAATTTCCCTAAAGCAATCCCCTTATAATCCCAACTTTTTGAATTATGCGAGTCAAGTTCAATTGCCTTGTTATATGCTATTATTCCTTCATCCAATTTATTTAAATGATATAGAGCTAGTCCTTTATTACCCCAAGCTGCTGAATTCTGCGGGCTAAGTTCAATTGCTTTATCATAAGCTTTTATTGCGTCATCATACTTTTTTAAAAAAGTTGCGTTGTTGTTGTCGAAGTTTGGAATACCTGCAAATGCCACGGAGCCTGAGATATTTACTAGTATTAGAAACACCACCGCAATGGATCCTAAAATCTTTATGGATGTATACCATCGACTTACTTCATCACAATTAGCTTTGTTCAAATTCAATCTTCTTATATTTATACATATATTGTAATGATTTAAAATGACTGCATAATTAACATCATAAAATACGTTATATTATAAATTAAACATTTCTACTTGAATATTATATTTTATAATATATTAAATAGGACTTTGAGATTATTTTTGTTTGTAGAACTTATCATAATTATTAAAGCTCCATCAGTACAATAACATTTCAAATTGTAGGGCAGATATTCAAAAAAATAGTCTGACTTTAGACACAAGCCAATAAAGACCATATTGTAAAACCATACATAATGATCTATAAATAAGTATGGATATATTTTGGCAGTCTATTGAAAGTTCTGTAGGAAAATACATTTCTGAAAAAGTTTGTTTTTAAGGAAAGACTAAATGCCAAATTTTTGAAAATCCCAGAAAATAATAAAAACATCATCGGTATTAAATTATTGTTCGATGTTAAAAAATTTCATGAATAAGTAAATTTTATTCATAAACTATTTTTTGTATAATTAATTTTAACTAAATATAGGGGTTAATCGACTTTTACAGCCTAAAGTGAACAGATTAAAAAAGTGATTAATTGTTTATTCAATACTATAAATTATATTAATGATTTTAATAATAATGCGTTGATTTGCAATATAATCAATTTTGTCCTACGGAGATAAAGAAATGGCAGAAAAGAAACCGAACATCTTGGTCATCTTTGGAGATGACATTGGGATTAGCAACCTCAGTTGCTACAGTGACGGTCTTATGGGTTATAGAACACCAAATATTGACAGGATCGCCAATGAAGGTATCAGGTTTACGGACTCTTACGGTGAGCAGAGCTGCACTGCTGGTAGATCATCTTTTATTACCGGACAGAGCCCCTTCCGTACCGGCTTGACAAAGGTAGGTCTGCCAGGGGCTAAGCTAGGAATCAAAGCAGAGGATCCAACTATCGCCGAACTTTTGAAACCGCTTGGGTATGCTACTGGGCATTTTGGGAAGAATCACCTTGGAGACCTGGACGAACACCTACCCACAAACCATGGCTTTGATGAGTTTTTTGGTAACCTTTATCATCTGAATGCTGAGGAAGAACCAGAAAATCGTGACTATCCATCAGAGAAAGATTTCCCAAATTTCAGAAAGAACTATGGTCCTAGGGGTGTAATCCACAGCTATGCCGACGGTCGCATTGAGGACACAGGTCCGTTAAACAAGAAACGAATGGAAACCATAGATATGGAGTTTATGGGAAAAGCCTTAGATTTTATCAAACGTCAGCACGAAGGTGCAAAACCATTCTTCGTTTGGTTCAATACAACTCGGATGCATCTTAGGAGCCATATCCCGGATAGGATCAAGGGACAGTCTGGACGCTGGCAGTCGGAATACCATGACGCTATGATTGAGCACGATCAGCATGTAGGCATGTTGTTGAATTTGCTGGACGAACTTGGCATTGCAGAAGACACCATCGTAGTCTACAGCACAGATAATGGACCACACATGAACTCCTGGCCTGATGGAGGTATGACTCCATTCCGCAACGAAAAGAATTCGTGTTGGGAAGGAGCTTTCCGAGTTCCGGAGGTAGTTCGCTGGCCAGGGAAGATTCCGGCGGGTGCGATTTCTAACGAGATGGTGAGTTTACTTGACTGGCTACCTACTTTGCTTGCAGCAGCAGGAGAACCTGATATTAAGGAAAAACTCCAAAAAGGCCACAAAGCAGATGACAAGACTTTCAAGGTATATCTTGATGGGTACAATCTGCTTCCATACCTACTCGGAAAAGAGAAAAAATCGCCACGTTTCGAGTTTTTTTACTTTTCCGATGATGGAGATCTTGTCGCTGTGCGGTATGATAACTGGAAGCTTATCTTTATGGAGCAGCGTGCCAGAGGTACGCTACTGATTTGGGCAGAACCTTTTGTCCATCTACGCATACCAAAAATATTTAACCTACGCACCGACCCCTATGAACGAGCGGATCAGACCTCCAATACATATTACGACTGGTTGATCGATCATGCCTTCCTGCTGGTGCCAGCCCAGAGCATTGTAGGCGATTTT
This sequence comes from uncultured Methanosarcinaceae archaeon, assembly GCA_963833425.1. Classification (GTDB taxonomy): domain Archaea; phylum Halobacteriota; class Methanosarcinia; order Methanosarcinales; family Methanosarcinaceae; genus Methanosarcina. The sequence continues at coordinate 5,943 of CAWHXP010000002.1, forward strand.
TTGGCAACCTTCAAAGAATTCCCTCCACGCCAGAAATCTGCGAGCTTCACCCTTGACAGAGTGATGGAGAAGCTCTTGCAGGGAATAGGGAGTACCTAATTTTGGAAGATCGACCTGGGCAAGGATAATCAGATTTTAGATGATACGATCTCGAATCTGATCCAAAACATAACGACTTTTGAATTTTTTTATTGAAGCATGAATTTATAGGAAGAATTCGTTCTTCAATAAAACTTAATTTTCTATATTTAAAGACACCAATAAAAATGATATGTTAAAAGGAGTTTTGATAATGGCAACTTTAACAGTTTTGAAATTTGACACCGCTGATGGTGCAGAAAATGAATTTGAAGTGATTGAGGACTTAAATAAGCAACAAATGATAAAACTACACGATGCTGCTATAGTCACCTGGCCTAAGGGGAAAAATAAACCAAAAACAAAGCATTTGACGAGTTTAACTGGTGCAGGTACACTTAGCGGCGCTTTTTGGGGTTTACTATTTGGTATTCTCTTCTTTATTCCTTTATTTGGCCTGGTTGTCGGTGCCACGATAGGCGCATTTGCTGGTTCCATGACTCACATAGGTATTAATGAAGAGTTCATAAAGTCTGTTCGCACTAAAGTTACTGAAGGCACTTCAGCTCTTTTTCTGATGACTAGCGATGCTGTGGAGGATAGAGTTGTAGAAGCTATGAAACGGTCCAAGTTTGAAATCATTGCTACAAACCTGTCCAAGGAAGAAGAAGCAAAACTGCGTGCAGCCTTTGCTGAAGAATAAACTTCGCTGAAAAATAATTCCGATTTTACCAGAGAGTAAACTCTCTGGATATTACTTAATTTTTATTCGGTTAAGGAATATGTTAGCTTCAAGATGGCTACTAAAATAATTTATCTAGCTCGATTTACATTTTTAGGTTAAGGAAAAACAGCAATAATAACACGATTCTTACATATCATATTTTAACCGAATACAAATGGGAACCATTTTAGCTTATTTAGTAAATATCATTAGACACGAAATTCTAACTTCAGAAGAATACACAAGATCAGAGAGTCATAATTCAACTAGCGCTTGATGCCCTCATGTATTTATCATGAAGAATTTAAGAATATGCTAAGCACTAATGCTGGTGAAAGTGAAAATGGTACAAAATCATCTGCCTCCACGCATTCATGTACTGGCAAAGCCAAGAGGGGCTATTTGTAATCTAGCCTGTTCTTACTGTTTTTTTCTAGACAAGGAACTTCTCTATCCAGGCAGCAATTTTCACATGTCATACGAAGTGTTGGAAAATTATATTCAACAGCTTGTCAAGGCTCACAGTAGCCTTCAAGTAACTGTTGCCTGGCAAGGAGGCGAACCCACGCTTATGGGCATTGATTTTTACAGACGTGCCATTGAGTTGCAGGAACGATATAGAAAGCCTGGCATGACGTTTGAAAACACAATGCAAACCAATGGTACATTGCTGAACGACGAATGGTGCCAATTCTTCAAAGAAAACAACTTTCTTATTGGAATCAGCATCGATGGCCCAAGAAAATTTCATGACTCCTACCGGGTGGACAAAAAAGGAAAGGGGACATTTGATAGGGTAATGTGTGGGCTACGCCTCCTGCAAAAACACGGTGTTGAGTACAATGTCCTGACCACAATAAACCATATCAATGCTGAATATCCACTTGAAACCTACCGTTTCTTGAGAGATGAAGCAAGGACAAGCTGGATTCAGTTTATTCCTGTTGTGGAGAAAATCAATTCGCAGGAGTGTATACTAAATCAAGAAGGAGACATGGTTTCAGATCGCTCAGTGCTGCCTAAACAACTTGGCAGTTTTCTAATCCATATTTTCGATGAATGGGTGCGAAACGACGTGGGAAGGATATTCGTGCAAACTTTTGAGGCTTCGACACGTAATTGGCTTGGTCTGCCTTCCTCGGGGATGTGCGTCTTTGACGAAACATGTGGCTTGGGCTTAGCTCTTGAGCACAATGGTGATCTCTACTCGTGCGACCATTTTGTAGAACCAGAATACCTTCTGGGCAATATCATGAAAAAAGAAATTATCGAGCTTGCAGCTTCTAAAAGGCAGTACAGGTTCGGACAGAACAAACGTGATACTTTGCCGCAGATATGCCGTGAATGCGATGTGCTCTTTGCTTGTCTTGGAGAGTGTCCCAAGAACCGTTTCCTTACCACTTCTGCTGGGAAATCAGGAATTAACTACCTATGTGAAGGTTGGAAAGCTTTTTTCCATCACATCAACTTTCCGATGAAGATCATTTCTTGGTTGATTTGTAATGGTTATTTGGCTTCGGACGTCATGAGGATTATGAAATTAAATGAGAATTTACCAAGTAATGGACACAATGATTCTTGCCACCACAGTAGCGATCAAAAGTTCAAACGCTGGCAAGGTCACGGGAAGATAAACAGGAAGCGATGAAGAAGAAATAAGATCTAACTGTAATTAAATACATTCAGGACCTTGGGACTATGGTGCATCGCTAGCTTGCAGGCACTAATAGAAGGCATAGAAAGAAGGCAGATAAGGCATTGTTCGATCACCAAAGCTCGATTGAGGTATTATTATGGAACTGACAACAATGATTCTGCACTTGTTAGAAGCTAGTGTTATACTCACCATAGCTAGTGTTATGCTTACCATATTCGCCCTCTGGCTCCGTGCGGAACCGCATGACACAACATATCTATTCCATAGGCCGGGGCAGTTATTGAGATCGCTTCTGTCGATGAACGTTTTCATGCCGCTTTTCACGACATTTATGACTGCAGTCTTCCATTTGCACCCGGTAGTGGAGACAACACTGATTGCTCTTGCAGTTTCTCCCATCCCACCCTTGCTCCCAAACAGGGTATTGAAGGCTGGTGGCGATAAGTCTTACACAATAGGCCTGCTTTGTCGCAGCTTCGTTGTTCGCGATCTTCTTCGTACCGCTGGTCGTGGACCTTTTGGGAATAGCTTTTGGCAGCCCCGCGAAAATATCACATTCAATGGTCATTTTGATCGTGGGAATTACCACGCTTGCGCCATTGGGGGCAGGTATATTAGCCCGTTTGATATCGCTTTCCTTCGCCGAGCGAGTCACTAAGCCGATTTCTCTGGTTGCATCAGTACTCCTAATAGGAGTCGTACCTATATTACTCATCAGTATGCCGACGGTCATGTCGATGATAGGCAATGGTACGCTAGTTGGCATTGTGGCATTCATTATCATGGGACTCTCAGTCGGCCATTTACTAGGGGGACCTAAACTGGAGGATCGAACTGTGCTAGCTCTTATGACATCATCCAGACATCCCGGAATCGCGGTAGCGATTGCCAGCACTATTTACCCTGAGAAGAATCTCGTGATAGCCACTGTCCTTCTATATTTGCTCGTGAACATGCTCATATCTCCATATCTCATATGGTCAAAGCGACGAAACACGAAGATGGAGATTCATCCCAAATTGATAACTGAGACAATGTAACAGATGTAGGAAGCATAATATATCCCAAGTAAAAAGACAATATAATGATACTTTTTACCGAATTTCACGATCCAACTTTTATGGAGATGGTAAAAGGACATTAGAAGATTTGGAAATCTTGATTTTGAATGCATCCTCTTTCCTGTTCAATTCGGCGGGTTCGTTACTTATCATATACGGAGGACTTCAGGCAATCTTAGATATCATTTTGTGTGAAGTTTTGAAGAAATCTTATAGTTACCAGCAAATGAGAAAAGAGCTCACTGACAAGATCGTCTTCGGGCTTGAGTTTTTCATTGCAGCTGATGTACTGGAGACCACAAGGCATCCCACACAGGAAAAACTGATCCTTCTGGGCACCGTCGTGTTAATAAGAACAGTTCTTGGCTATTTCCTCAGCAAGGAAGTTTCGGAATACCAGCTGAATTAAAACAGGACTAATAAAAATGACCGACTCGGAAAAAAGTAGAAAACAGGCAATTTGTATTGCATTACTACTATGCTTACTCAGTTTTTTGTTACTAATATATGTAGGATATGATTACAAAAGTAGCAAGACAAATGAAATAATTCTAGCAGAGGCAAAGGAAGATGCGCTTCAAAAAGCCGAATATGCCATAAAAAACGTTAATATTGGAATTAATTCTACTACCTCCCTTGCTGATGGAGTTGCAAAGGATCTGAGTTCAGGCAAACTGAAAAATGATTCTATACTGCGCGAGAGAATTCTGGCGGAAATGAAGAACCATCCTAATATTTTTTCCATTGTCGTTGCCTACTCTCCTTCTACCAGTGCTGGGAAGCTTTATGCACCTCATTTTTTTAGAAACAGTTCTGGAATCGTTAATTCTTCACTAACATATGACTACACAAAGGATAGTAAACAAACCGCATGGTACAATGATGCCATGAGAACAGGATCCAAAATATGGATTCCACCGTTTTTCGGGGTTGCAGCCCATACTTATCTGATAGGTTATTCAAGTCCTTTTTATCTTGCCGAATCCGGGGATGGTAACAAAGCTGTGGGAGTGGTAAGTGTACGCTACTCTCTTGAAGGAATAAGAACGTATTTAAATAACCTCAAAATCGGAAATACAGGTTTTGGTTTCATGATCTCAGAGAAAGGGGAGATTATTTCTTACCCTATCCAAGAGTATATTAATAAAAATATTACAGATATTGCAAAAAAAGATCAAACTCTTAACTTCATAAGTAAGAATATAAAGAAAAAAGATTATTTGGCGACAAATTCCTTTATAGGGAAATCCTACTGGGTATTTCAACAAACTATTCCTTCTACAGACTGGACTCTCGGGTTTGTCCTTCCTCAGGAAGAAACTCTGCTAAACAAAAAAACAGAGCAGAGACACTCAATTATTTCTATAGTTTTCGCAACGTTTGCTTTTTTATTCTTTTTGTGCCTGTTTTTTGTATCCATTTACAGATATAACTATAAAGGGCTCTGGATGCTCGCGTCTATTTTTACATTACTTTGTATCCTGGGAATAGGCTTTATGTGGTATCTTACTATGAACAATTCTTCTCTTGATGATAGGAATGGAGACCGTGTTGTTTTCGACAGGGAAGATGTTGAAACTGTGTTGCAACACGTCAATATGAGCCCAACAATTCCCAGGATTCCGACAGGATTTTTTCTCCAGTCAATGAAGTTTTTGAATGCTAATGAGGTCTTAATAACCGGATATATCTGGCAAAATATTTCGAGCCTAGGAACTTGGAAGGATTTTCCTGAATTTAGTTTTCCGGATCCAAAAGAAACTACAATTGAAAAAGTCTATATGAATAAGGACACAGGTGTTATTGGCTGGCATTTTAAGACTACTTTGCAGCAGCAGTTTGATTATTCAAGATATCCTTTTGACAGGGAAGATGTCTGGATCAGGGTATTGAGTAATAATTCTGCAGGAAAAGTCTTGGTTCCAGACTTTGATTCCTATAATACCTTAATTCCAGAAAGACTTCCAGGTTTGGGACATTCTTTCGTACTTGATGGCTGGAAGCCGCAAAAAACCTTTTTTAGTTACAGAGTTAATTCTTATGATACCAATATTGGGTTAGGAAATGTTGCAAATTCCAATGCGCCTGAATTCCACTTCAACGTCGATGTCAAAAGGGACCTTGAATCCACATCTAATTCCGATCTTCTACTCATAACGGTCGTACTCATTCTCCTGTATGCAATACTTACAATGATTACTAAGGGTGAAAGCAAAACTCATTTTGGCTTCAGTTCACATGGAGTCCTGGGCTACTGTACATCAATTCTTTTTACTCTTATCATTGCCCACTCTTCTCTCAAAGCTAGAATTCCCATTGGGGGTATCATATACCTTGAGTATTTCTACTTTGTAATGTACATTGCAATCTTGGTTATTTCCTTGAATTCAATTGCTTTTGCTTCAAATCGAAGTATACCCTTTATTGATGCAAAAGACAACATGTACGTGAAGGTACTGTACTGGCCTGTTATCATGGGGATTTTGCTGTTCATAACTTTTTTGAAGTTTTATTGATAGATATAGGCTATACGATCCTCAATCAGCCTCTTTATTTTTAAAAATCGATTATCGGTATGTATTTCAATATAATTTTTCTGTTTAATGACCAATTTTCGGTCATAAGTTGCATATTTTTATATGATGTAGAATGCCTAAGTTAGGGGAATAACAGTCTAAATAAAAACAGATACTAAGAAAAATATTGTACTGGCTTATCGTCTTCTCTGATCTGCAAAGATCGGTATATTTAAGAAAATTCCACATTTGTGTTTGTTAATGTACAAAATGTCTAAAGGTGTTATTTTTCACTCTAAATATTACCATTCAAGATGAAAAATCTCTATCCATGGTATTCAAAATTGTGTATAATATTCATTAATAAGTGTCAAAAGGAAGAGGAATTAACAACGAAAATTAATGTTAAAATAATTGATACAATCATAGCAAAGACAACAGTAAAAATGCTATCAAAAAAATATAAACACAGACATAAATTAAAAAAGTTTCTTCTTTTATTTGCTTCTCTAAAATTTATTTAGCATCTTCTTAAAAAATGTAGCGACGTTGTTGCCTGGATAGCCGGCTGTGCCTTCTGTTATGCAGGCTATGTTGTTCAAATGATGGTTTCTGCCGGTAAGCGTGTAAAAGCGACTAGACTAATATAACTTAGCAGTATGCATATTGTTGCAAGTAAGAATATCACCATTCAAAATGTTCAGATGGGGTGTTTCAATAGGGCTGCCATAGTTCCCAAGTTGTCCAAATTCTGTATCTGCAGCACAATGAATAGTATATCATATACATTCTATTTAGCACGTAGTGGTTCCGATTAGGCTGGATGCTCTTGATATCAACATCAAAACAGGAAATTATAGGCTCAAAAAGAGAACGAAACTGGATTAAAAATGTGAGTTGCGTATACTTAGTTCCATAGAAGTTATGGAAAATTTAGCAAATTTGATACCATTAGGTTAGGGATCTTAAAAAGGCCAATACGATTGTTAATAGTTATGATCAGAGTATAAATAGCCTTACATATCCTTAAGTAACAAAGATTTTATATTCAATTACCAGATAAATTACATTTAACTATTTACACTAAATATATAAGTCAGATCCAGATTAAGATGAGTGGATCATTGCAATAATTTTTAAATTTAAAAGATTCTTTAACCGGATACAAATGAATTTGAATAATAAAACAGGAGAGTGAAATGAATGTTGAAACAATCAGTTAGTAGAATAAAAAAGGCATTGACTATTTTGTTAGTAGTTTTTTTTGTAGTATCATTAACAGTCACATCAGCGAGCGCAGTAGGCGATGACCCAAGATCATTTCCGGCTGTTCACATAGCAAGAGCTGATCCAGTTATGAACATGAATGGGGTGCTCACGGATGGGTTAGTCATTCAACAGCTAGGTGTTGGTCCGCTTGCCATTGGTGGGTTTGCTGCAAATCGGATGTTTGCACAAAACATAAACTTGGCATGGTAGGTTATTTTTATAAAGGCTAACCTTAGAAAGTTCTCAAAAAATGCTTTATTCTCTTGTATTGAATTACAACGAGTTTCGATAAACCTTCGATTTCAACAAATTGCTTATATATGATTTATAAATGACCAGTTAAAAACTAGGGTTTATAGATAATCCTCTATACTCAGCCCCTACAACCGATTTATAATCAGTCTTATATGATTCTAAGCAATGCAAGAAAATACCTTAAATCGCCCCACAATCGGTAGTTTTTGCTCTATATTTCTCATAAACCTGTGGTGATTAAACAGCTTAAATTTTTCTAAAGCTTGTCCTTATTTTTCGACCTTAAACTAAAGAATATGAAATTTATGTGAAATCCAATCTTAAAATCTAAGCACCGAACGTTATAACTTCATTCATATCATTTTAAAATAATAAAATTATATGAAAAATATCCAGAAGGTACTTACCATGCTATGGAAGTAAAATCAGGAAGAATTTATTTTGTTGAAAAAATGAATGAATCTGGGACAACTAGCGAGATTTTTATTAGAAGTTCTATGTATTATCATTACCTTAGTTAAATAAACGTCTTAAAACGGCTTAAAATAGTTCATTTTTGATATGAAGGTATAAAGCCCACCTTAGTGTATAAAGGAACTAAAAAAACATTAAATACGATACTTACTAATATCAACTATGTAAAATAAAAAACTGTGTTATTATACCACGTCCTACAAAGCTCACTCATGAAGTACAACAGAAAATCGGTGATTGTGTATCTATTGGATTGACTTACGCTTTGGCTTCTTCAGCGGCCGGCGTAACTTACCAGACTTTCAATCAATGGATGAAATTGGGAAGAGATTCAACTTCAGGAAAGTACTTTGAATTCTATAAACATATTGAACAACGGAATGTTGAAGGAGCTCTAAGAATATTATAAAGACTGAACGTTGCTGCTGAAGCCGGCAACTGCCACGTTTGTATGTTCATTTTGGAGAGACTGTTCCGGAAAGTTATGGAAGGCGTGAATATAGAAAAGTTAATACAGTTTCACAGAATAAAAATGAGAATGTTGAGATAATCGTTAAAGATGGAGATGAAATTAGAAAAGATATTTTGGCAAAGTTCATTCAAGTTAGAGAAATTAATGAGTAATCAATAGTTTAATTTTTAATCAAAATTTCACGTATCCTTAATAGAACTACCTTCAGATTAATTTTGTTTCCTAGGGTAATTGTAGCCTAACTTATCAAATTAACCGCAACACTTTAAGGTTTACCTATTAGTTTAGTTTATTTCAAAATACTTTTAAGTCCAATATGTTGTTTCTTAAGTCCAGCGTATTTGACTGGGCTGGCAAGTTTCAAATATAGATAGATAGTGGAAAATTTTAATAATTATCTCTAAAAGACCTACAAAAACAACTATAATTTAAATTTAATTATCCAGAGTTTATGCCTTTATTAAGATCATTAAGGCAATATTAGGGCAAAATGAAAAAACGGTACTTTGAACAAAAATTTAGAAGCCCCGTACGTGATTCGAACACGCGACCTAGTGATTAAAAATCACTCGCTCTACCGGGCTAAGCCAATGCAGTATGATTTCATGCTAACAGAACTGTAGAGTCCATTATTTAGAGCTTATTTTCTTTTATCACTTGTTAGCGCTTACTGTCGTAGCTTCCACCGATGCAACAAAATACTATTGGTGAAATACATGATAATAATGCCCTTTCATGAGTGTGCCATCTTGGGGAACCACCGTAATGTTGTTTTAACTATGGTATCCGTGGTAATGATGGTTATAATTATCAGCGCTTACTACTGGTGTCGGTGTCAATAATATATACAATGTCATAAGTCCTAGTGCAATTAGCTCCTTAGACCTGATGCTTATTATATATTTTCAGTTAAAATATTTTAGCAAAATATATATATTGAATATAATATATACATCAATGAAATTTCTAATGTAAGGGTGCATATGTAGCGTAGTTTCGTTAAATATCTGGAACTTAAGCCGCAACGGTTATCTTATAGGACTGGCCATAATCTTTGAAGCACTCTTTTACCTACATTAATGATTAGCAAGGATTCCGGTCTCATCATTTATTATTGGTGTAGCAGCGGATTCGGGAAAGGATGTATGGAACTTTCTTTTGTATTCATCCAATGTTCTTAACTACATACGTTATCTTTGCGTTGGATTCCTAAGGCCGATTACTGAAAATACTGTAGGATTCTCGCAAGATGGCAAAGCTTCCAGCTAGAAGAATTGCAGATGTCTTTGATGCTATCTGAAATTCTACAAAAAGTTCAAGCTAAAAGTACCTAGTACTAAATTAATAAGAATTGATGCGAGTGCTCTCTTCCAAGATTTTATAATCTCGTAAGTCGGCTCCGATTAATTTACTCGCAACATAAAGCACAGCTATATCATCTACAAATACAATTTTTGCCATTTTCCTGATGCGGGGTACAGCGATACAAACACCAGTACCTAATAATACCAGTACCGTTTTCCAAGGAATTTTTGGGTATTCATCATAATAAAATCATAAAGCATAGAAGCTATTAGCTTCCCATTTTCTATAAGTTTATCGAGAAATTCTGGTATGCCATTATAGTTAACTTTTTTAGAAAATGTCACAATATTAGAAAAAATTTGGTTCATATTGACTTGACTCATGAAATTTTCTCCAATCTTATACTTGATTATACCAATCTACTTCACAAATAAATAGAAAAACTTACACTCAATGCTATATCATCACAGTATTTATAATATTCTGTAAAGGTTTTGGCACAAAATTGTGTATCTCACATTATTCGGATTATACGCAATTGATGCACAAAATCAAATATAATAAAGCATTGTGTTCAAATTCTATTAAAAGTAGTTATAGGCTCAGTGCGGTTTATTTTCTAGTTCAATTGCTTGAGCCTTAAGTAATTGGTTCTTGCTTTCTTTTAAAGTGAACATCATAGTTAATTTAGTCCCATTGTTACTTTTAAGTTCAAGTTCTCCATCTAACTGGTCCATGAGGGAAGTTACCAGCTGAAATCCTAGACCTTCAATATCATCAATTTCAAGGTTTTCAGGGAAACCTACTCCATCATCTGAAACTGTCAGAAGAAAACTGGTACTATTATAATTTTCACTTTTGCTTTCTTCTTTGAAATTTATATATTCCCCTGCCTTTTCACGGCATAATTTGATTTGAACTTCCCCTTTATCTCTGCCTGGAAATGCATGCTTAAGGGAATTAGAAATAAGTTCATTAACAATAATTCCTAATGGGATTGCAACATCCATATCGAAAAAAAAGTTTTCTTCCAGATCTATTTTTAAGCTTACAGCGGTATTTACAAGCTTATAAGTCTGGAAAAGATTTTGAGTGAGCTTCTCAACGTATGATGAAAAATTTAGATCTTCGATCTTTTCACCTTTGTACAATTCTTCATGGATAAGGGCTATAGATATTACTCTATCCTGACTTTTCTTGAAAGCATCTATGACTTCTGAATCCTTTAGATCCTTTCGGCCTTTGAATTTATCAGCTTGGAGGTCCAGAAGTGAAGATATTACCTGTAAGTTATTCTTAATCCTATGATGAATTTCCTTTTTACGAGCAATCTCGCTATTTGTGATTACTTCTTCGATTTTTTTGCGCTCAATCGAATATTGGATAGAGCGTTTCAATAATCTCCAATCTATTTGTCCTTTGGCTAAATAGTCCTGAGCACCTTTCTTTACAGCATCAATCCCAATTTTTTCATTATCTGACGCAGTAAAGATTATGATCGGAATTCGTGAATTTCTTGCATGAACTTTGAGGAATGTGTCAATGCCATCGCTATCTGGCAAGCCTAGATCTGTTAATATTATATCAAATGGACGTTCTTTGAGAAGACTCAAACCTTCGTTAAGCGTTTTAACATTTGTAAATTCATATGGGAAGTTGGCGAATTCTTCAAGCATCTCTTCAATCAGACTTGCATCTCCAAGATTGTCTTCAAAAAGCAAGATTTCAATCTTTTCATCCATAGTTTAATCATTTCCTATTAGAATCACATTGATTTAATTTTGATACCAACTTCACAACTTCAAGCCAGAAAATTTATGTTCTCATTTTATAAGACTTCTTTAGCATTTAAATTTCGATTGAATTTGAATGTGTTTCTTTATTTATTAAAGCTTGATTTTTGAAATTATGGTGGTTGATTGGTAAAGTGAAAGAAAAAGTTGAACCTTTACACGATTCGGATTCCATCCATATACACTCACCATGCTTTTCTACAATTTTCTTACAAATTTCAAGTCCTATTCCTGGATACTCTTTTATGTAGTCTTTTAAACATTTAAAAGATTTTCTCAAAATACATTTGAGAAGCTGATTCCCACAGGCAATGCTTTCAGGAGCGCTTCCAGGCGCTAATTAATGTTAAATAACTGTTGTTCGTTTCGCTTGCGCTCTAATTCTGCCCTTTTCCTCTGCAAAACCTTCATCATCGACGGCGCAATAACTTCAAGATCGTCCTGCAGCTCGCAGCTATAGCTCCCTTCACGATTTGCAACCCCTAGCATGCCCACTATTTTCCGGTCTAAGATAAGGAGTACACCAGGACTGAAGTGAGCGGGGGATGACCGTGTACATGCCGATACTATCTTGATGTGATACTAGATCGTTAGTAAATAATTTTTTTCTTGGTTAACGACACTACCGTACAAGCCATGCACAACAAAATATGTAGACATTAGTATTAGATCTTCCTACTCTAGGTGAAAACATTACACCAGTTATCTGGACAAAGAGATAAATAGTAAATACCGCGTGCATATGATAATATTATCGAAAGACGGGCAATTCCGGTGGTTTAAAAATCCTTTAATTCTGAATTCTTGAGAAAAGTTCGAGAATTTTGAATAATGTTAAAATGGAAAAATGACTATTGATATGAAATTTATATTCATAGGGTTTGAGCACTCGCAAACTCTTTAAAAATTTATGTACGATTTTTTAGATTCAGTTTCTTCTACGTCTTTTCCTTTAACACCTGCATCTATTTTATCTTTTTCTTAAAATACAACACATTTTCTGTCTTCTTTAAAGTAAGCATCTTCCCTTTTTTTCATTTTAAAGTCTTACATTTTTATTATTCTCCTTTAAAGACAGAGACTTCCCTTTATTTTTATTTAAAGCAGGTTTCTTCACTTTTTTCTCTTTTAAAGCCAAATAATTCTCTTTATTGTTATTTAAAGCATGTTTTTTCCCGTTTCTCTCCTTTAAAGTAGATGACAGCTCTTTCGGCCCAATTAAAGTATGTCCATCAATGATTAGCTCCTTCAGGATCTGCCCTTCCACGATCAGCTTATCTATGGACATCCCCTTCATAGCCTTCTGCCCCTTCATAGATAACTTACCTGTGGTCAATCCCTTCAATGTCAATTTCTTCATGGTCCGGCCATCAAATGTCAGGTTATCCATAGTAACCTTATTTATGTACACTCCCCTCACAATTAGACCATCAGCGATTAGTTCTTCAGCGGTTAACTTATACATGATCAGCCCCTTCACTTTAAGCTCACTAAAGGTCTGGGCATCAAATGTCAGGTTATCAATATTTATCTTATCTATGGTCACCCATTTCATGATCATCCCATCAACTATTAGCTCTTCCAAGGTTAGATTAGATATGATCAATCCCTTTAGGGTTTGATCCTTCGAAGTCTGCTCCTTGTGGTGATGACCAGAGTGAGGGGCAATCGTTGGCACAGCTGTCAATGATACTAGAAAAAGAACTACCAATAAAACAGTCAGCATCTTTTTTATTTTACTAACTAGTAGTTTCAATAGTCATTTAACTCCATTTTATTCACATATTTTTATTATCTAAGAAATAACTTTAAAATCTATTTTATGAATTTTTACATTAACAGTATTATAAATAGAAATTAGTTGTTATTCACAACTATTTAAGATTATTTATTTAAGTATCTCCAAAAATCTATTAACTTCTAAATTCAGTACTTCAAAGCTTTTATTCGATAACTTCAACAGAATATAGACTTTTTTAGTTTCATTAAGCGATTGATGGATAAACAGAAGTTATATTTCTTGGGAATTATTATCACAGAAATATATTTTTTTCAATTTTCGTTTTGATTGATGCTCCCCCTAGTTCCACTTTCATATTCCCCCGTATAATTATTAGAATCCTTACCAGTAAAAGAATGCGAATTCAGTTCTTTAATCAGAAAATTATTCTGACCATCTCAATTAGCTTACTCTTGCCCATATCCATAACTTTTTGTCTTGATTTTAGATTCTTGCAATTTCCTAGGCATTAATTTCTAGCTTTGTAGAAAATCTATCTAAAACAGCTCTAGAGAGCGGACAAAATAGGCAAACAAAATTATACAAGTTAATTCAATTTAAATTAATGAGGATTTTTTATTGCAGAAGAGTTCTACATAGCTCCAAGTTCAAAGGATCTATATCCAGACCTTTATAATTAAACACTGAAGGAATATCTTTATGCAAGTTTTAGGAACAACTGCGCTGATGTTTGTAATACTGATGAGTAACACACACAATTAACGATGCCTATATTACGAACGAACACAGTAACACTATTTCTGTAATTGAGGTCAGTACGACTCTAATAGAGGTATGAGTAAGCCTGTATGGTAATTGGGAAAAACTTGTAACCTACTGGCAGATACGCAAAGATCCTCTATGCAGAATGTGATTTTAGGAACTCTATCTCATTCTAAATTGTCAAACGTTTTGCGACCTACTACCAGAAACTACAAAAAACAGATAGAGAGTAGAAGTTTGTGCTTTTTAGTACAGATCTCAGATAGTTTATTACTGCCGTGAGAAAATAAGACGATTTATTATGATTACAAAGTTAAAGTACCATGGGAACCTACTATCTTATAATTTTTATGTAATATAATACCAGGAAAAGGATTGAAGTAAATGCTCAATAAAAGCAAATTGTATTCTATAGTCTTAGTTTCGGCAGCCATGATTTTAATTATGGTGTATATAGCAGGTGCAGCACCGTTTGCATATGTCACAAACAGTGGCAGTGACAGTGTCTCTGTAATGGATACCGCGAATAATTCTGTTACAGCTACTGTGAATGTAGGAAGCGTACCTTGGGAAGTTACAGGCACTCCAGATGGAACAAAGGTATATGTAGCAAACTCAGGCAGCGACACTATCTCTGTAATTGACACCTCAAACAACACTGTCATAGCTACGGTGAATGTAGGATCCATTCCTGTTGGAGTTGCAGCTAGCCCAGATGGAACACGTGTTTATGTAGCGAACAACGCCAGCAACAATGTCTCTGTAATTAACACAACAACTAATACTGTCACAGCTACAGTTGAAGGATTGAATAAACCATTTAGAGTTGCAGTTAACCCAGCTGGAACAAAAGTGTACGTGACAAACATCGCCAATAATACTGTTTCTGTAATTAACACAACAACTAATACTGTGGTAGCTGCGGTGCCAGTAGATAGTTCTCCTACCGGACTTTTAGTCACCCCTGATGGAATGAAGGTCTATGTTGCAAACTGCATCAGCAATACTGTTTCTGTAATTGATGCTGGAACAAATACTGTTACGTCCACAGTGGATGTTGGGAAAAATATTTTTCCGTTTGGAACTGCAATTTCTCCAGATGGATCAAAGGTATATGTGGCGAACGGGAACTTTTTTAACGGTGATGGCACTGTTTCTGTAATTGACACAGGCACACACAATGTTACATCCACAGTAAATGCAGGACAAATTCCTTTAGGAGTTGCAGCTACACCAGATGGAACAAAGATATATGTGGTGAATGGGAACTTTTTTAGTGGTGAAGGTACTGTCTCTGTAATCAACACAGCCACAAAAAAAGTTACAGCTACGGTAAATGTAGGACATTATCCTTCTGCCATTTCTATAAGGTAATTACAGACCACACTAGCGCATTAAAGACAGTACATCTTGATGTACTGAATCCTGGGCAAAAGAAATAATTTATCCCGTGTCTGAGTATGTATATTACATGACTTCCCTTAAATTAAGTGTGATAGGAATGATCCATAACACTTCTAATAGTAACTAAAAAGTAAGGAGTCAAAAAACTCCTTTATCTAATTTAACATGAAAGTACGTAACTAAACTAATTGGCAGTCTACCCAAAGTTCCGTAAAAGATTAAAGATACAGAGTTAATCAGAAATACAGATCTTTAGGGATGTGGAAATCAAACGGCCAACTAAAACCAAAATTGTAACCTGTTAGATATTAGCGAGAGGTAAACCTAGGTGTAAATAACTTATGCAATAAATTTTCGCTATTCTTTACCCTCCCCATGAGGCAAAAAATTATACTATTATATTGCTTTTTTTAAGATTTAAAGCTTAAATAGACGCTTTTGATTGTTTGAAACATTGCCTAGCTACAAATTCTTATCATTATTGATTTTCAATTAATTATCTGATTTGGCTATAAACTGACAAATATATCTCAAAATCAATTCAATTTGTTCAATAAAAATACCAACTAATACAAATAAATCAACTTGATCCGCATAAAAAAGCTATAATTAGCAAAACTCATCAAATAAATCGCTACAGCCGACAAATCCATTGAAACAGTCATTTTCTATGTCATGGTCTCTTCACGATCTCTGACATAGTCACCATGATCACTAAATCATTTGCCAAACACTCAGCCCAAATCAGTTATCTTATAAAGTCTAAGCTTCATTTTTAAACTTACTAAATAAAATTTATTTTGTATTACTTTACGAGTTTTTTGGATATCGCTAACTCTTTTCCCCACTTAAGCTAAAGGACGGCTTAATCTCAGCCCCTACAACCGATTTATAATCAGTCTTATATGATTCTAAGCAATGCAAGAAAATACCTTAAATCGCCCCACAATCGGTAGTTTTTGCTCTATATTTCTCATAAACCTGTGGTGATTAAACAGCTTAAATTTTTCTAAAGCTTGTTCTTATTTTTCGACCTTAAACTAAAGAATATGAAATTTATGTGAAATCCAATCTTAAAATCTAAGCACCGAACGTTATAACTTCATTCATATCATTTTAAAATAATAAAATTATATGAAAAATATCCAGAAGGTACTTACCATGCTATGGAAGTAAAATCAGGAAGAATTTATTTTGTTGAAAAAATGAATGAATCTGGGACAACTAGCGAGATTTTTATTAGAAGTTCTATGTATTATCATTACCTTAGTTAAATAAACGTCTTAAAACGGCTTAAAATAGTTCATTTTTGATATGAAGGTATAAAGCCCACCTTAGTGTATAAAGGAACTAAAAAAACATTAAATACGATACTTACTAATATCAACTATGTAAAATAAAAAACTGTGTTATTATACCACGTCCTACAAAGCTCACTCATGAAGTACAACAGAAAATCGGTGATTGTGTATCTATTGGATTGACTTACGCTTTGGCTTCTTCAGCGGCCGGCGTAACTTACCAGACTTTCAATCAATGGATGAAATTGGGAAGAGATTCAACTTCAGGAAAGTACTTTGAATTCTATAAACATATTGAACAACGGAATGTTGAAGGAGCTCTAAGAATATTATAAAGACTGAACGTTGCTGCTGAAGCCGGCAACTGCCACGTTTGTATGTTCATTTTGGAGAGACTGTTCCCGGAAAGTTATGGAAGGCGTGAATATAGAAAAGTTAATACAGTTTCACAGAATAAAAATGAGAATGTTGAGATAATCGTTAAAGATGGAGATGAAATTAGAAAAGATATTTTGGCAAAGTTCATTCAAGTTAGAGAAATTAATGAGTAATCAATAGTTTAATTTTTAATCAAAATTTCACGTATCCTTAATAGAACTACCTTCAGATTAATTTTGTTTCCTAGGGTAATTGTAGCCTAACTTATCAAATTAACCGCAACACTTTAAGGTTTACCTATTAGTTTAGTTTATTTCAAAATACTTTTAAGTCCAATATGTTGTTTCTTAAGTCCAGCGTATTTGACTGGGCTGGCAAGTTTCAAATATAGATAGATAGTGGAAAATTTTAATAATTATCTCTAAAAGACCTACAAAAACAACTATAATTTAAATTTAATTATCCAGAGTTTATGCCTTTATTAAGATCATTAAGGCAATATTAGGGCAAAATGAAAAAACGGTACTTTGAACAAAAATTTAGAAGCCCCGTACGTGATTCGAACACGCGACCTAGTGATTACAAGTCACTCGCTCTACCGGGCTGAGCCAACGAGGCAAGTTACAACTGTCTGCAGACTTATCTAAATACAATACTTACAGATAAACTTTATGGCAGATTTCTCTTTTTGAGGTCAAGTTTGATGTTTTAACCATCATCCTTCTATCTGCTTTTGCCTTCCTCTAAAAATGATGCAAATCATTCTTATGGTATTCTTTATCTATATATTGCTTAAGATGTGGCAGAAAATAGCAAAATACGGGCGCAAGTTGGTTGAACATAAGCTTGTAGAATCCAATTTCGGAAACATCAGTCTCAGAGCTGGGGATAAAATGCTTATTACCAGGACTGGGGCTGCGCTTGATGAGATTACCGGATTTAAGGTTGTTGAGGTAAATATTCAGGACACTTCATCTCTGGATATTATTGCATCATCTGAATCAGTTGTACATAAAGAGATTTATCGTCAGACCTCAGCTCTTGCAATCATTCACGCTCACTGTGAATATGCGGTTGTTGCTTCCCTGCTTGCAGGTCCCGCAGGAATAATCTTGCCTATAGACAGCGAAGGGCAGTACTTTCTAGAAGATATTCCAATAGTCGAAGGTGGAATAGGTAGCCTCAAGCTTGCAGAAACTCTTGCAAATGTACTCTCGAAGCGAAGATGTGCTATAGTGTATGGTCATGGAAGTTTTGCAATTGGGCAAACTCTTGGAGACGCTTATGAAGTGACAACACAGCTTGAACATTCATGCAAAATTAAATATTTATATGAACTTGCATCTTCGGAAAGGAAATAAGTAAATTTATCTATTGATAGGCGGATAATCAAGCACACAGCTTCAGTATGAAATCATGGCACATTTTATTTTATGGGATAACAAAAATTCTTCATCATTTACTGCACTCTAAGAGTGAAATAAATCAAAAACTCGAAAAGAATCAAAAGTCTCATAACTATGCAAAAACAGGTAAAACACAGAATAATATGAATAAACAAATCGTACTGGAGATGTGGTGCGAGACTGTTTGTCTGCTTTTGGATAGTTTTGTATTGCGAATATATCATTAAAGGAAGAATCTCGAATATTATGGCTTTGAATAACCTGAGACCGTTTGCTTCAAAAGTTATCGAACCACTTGCCGATTTGTTTATCAGATTTGAGGTCTCACCTGACGCAGTTTCTCTAGCTTCTCTTATCTGTGCCTTTTTTGCAGGAGTAAGTTTTTACTATTCATCTACAGCGAAGGAACTCACCCTGCTTGCAGGCATCATGGTAATATTCAATTCGATTTTTGACGCCCTCGATGGAGTAATTGCACGAAAATCCAACAAGGCAACTCTAAAGGGTGATTTTCTGGATCATGTTATCGATCGGTATTCAGATGTCTTCATTATCTGCAGCATCTTTTTCGCAGGTTATGTGCACTGGAAGATCGGAGTTGCAGCAATTGTAGGCGTGCTCCTTACCAGCTATCTAGGTATCCAGGCTCAAGCCCTCAATTTTGGAAGATACTATGGAGGGCTTATGGGTAGGGCCGATCGTCTTGTAGTCGTAATACTTGCTGCTTTCGCTAATTCTATCTACTTGGATTCAATTGCAGGATTTCACATCTTGGGTTGGGCTGTTGTCCTGATTGCTATAACCAGTCATATTACCGCGGTCCAGAGAATTCTCTATATCTGGAACAAGCTGAAATAGTTTATTTTTTGAGTATTTTTTGGATTAATTTACACGAATTTTTCCTTGAGCCTGAAAATTGTCACTACAGCACATAAGTTGATGTAAGACCAAATCCAATAAAGAACTATGCAGTCTCAACAAAAACAGTATGAATATCTCGAACACACTGCAGATGTGAAATTCCTGGCTTATGGGAATACTTTGGAGGAAGTATTTGAAAATGCTGCTCTTGCTATGTTTAATGTTATGATAGATATAGGAAAGATCTCAGAAGATGTGGAAAAAAATGTTTTTTTGAAATCACAAGATCTGGAGTCTTTGATCGTGGACTGGCTTTCTGAGCATTTATACATCTTTGAAGTTGATCAAATTATTTTTAGTAAGTTTCATGTTGACAGAATAAGAGAAGAGAACGGTGAATATTCGATCACGTCCAGGGCGTCAGGAGAAAAATATTACCCAAGTAGCCATCCATTTGAAACCGAAATCAAGGCAGTTACCTATAACCAATTAAAAATAGAACGGATTGCAGATGGCTGGAGGGCTCAAGTCGTTTTAGATATTTAATGGGACATAAGATTTAGATCCATTTTTTACATGTAGCCATCGTTTTCTATTTTAATTTTTTGTGCTATATATATCTTTATTTATATAACTTTTAATCCCAGTAGGCTTATCAAATCTCAAATTTAATTCCTAATCCTAAACTGATTTAATTATGTTTCTACTAAACTTTATTTACCAAGCCGGATATCGTTATCCTATATTTCAAAATGCATGCATTCTTGTAATATGTATTTCAATCAAATTTTCAAAGCAATTTACAGAACCTCGGGTCGGCGGCAGGAATCATAAATGCAAAGTCAAATGAAGGAAAAGAACAGTAATTACTGGAAGAAGAGAACATCTTCATATACTTTTTTTCGTCCAGTTTTCTTGTGGTTAATTATGCTTAGGAGATTTTAAATTTGAATGTTTATATTCAAAACAATATATGTATATATATGTCTAAAAATCGTAATTAATTTGTGAGCTTACTATAATAGTTTCAGAGTTTTTATTCATCAAGAGTAAAGATCAGAGAGTATCAATTATGACAGAAAATGAAAATATAGAGACTGAGGACTTAGATACAAAAACTGTACGATCAAATGTTAAAAACATTTTTCGAAAGGTTTCTGAAAACATCTGGGATATACCTATAGGCCATATTCCGAATATGAAAGTTCCAGGCCGATTATTTGCGTCTAACAATTTGCTTGAATACATTGAAACTGAGACTATCGATCAGATCGCAAATGTGGCCACTCTCCCTGGTATTCAAAAGTATTCAATGGCAATGCCTGATGCACATCTTGGCTATGGTTTTGCTATCGGGGGTGTTGCAGCCTTTGATTCCGAGGAAGGAGTTATCAGCCCTGGTGGAGTGGGCTTTGATATTAACTGTGGTGTAAGGCTTATTCGCACCAACCTTCAGAAGGAAGATGCAGTTCCATTTGCAAAGAATTTAATTGACGAATTGTTTTATAATGTGCCTTCAGGTGTAGGTAGCAAGAGTAAGTTCAGGGCTTCTGATGAGGAACTGGATGATGCTTTTCTTTATGGTGCAAAGTGGGCTGTAGAAGCTGGCTATGGTACAGAAGATGATGTTGAAAATTGTGAGGCAAATGGCTATATTGAAGGAGCCGCCCCTTCCATGGTTAGCACGAAGGCTAGAAAGAGGGGGAAGCCTCAATTGGGAACTCTTGGGAGTGGGAATCATTTCCTTGAAGTTCAGTATGTGGATGAAATTTACGACAGAGAAATAGCATCTATTTTCGGGCTTGAAGAAGGACAGATTACGGTTATGATCCATTGTGGATCACGGGGAATGGGGCACCAGATCTGCACAGATTATCTAAAGGAACTATATCAGGCTGTAAAGAACTACGGGATCAATATTCCAGATAAACAGCTTGCCTGTGCTCCCGCTCAGTCCAGAGAGGCACAGAACTACTTTAAATCCATGCTCTGTGCTGCAAATTATGCATGGGCAAACCGTCAGATGATCACTCACTGGACGAGAGAATCTTTTGAAAAGATATTTCGGCACGATGCCGATGATCTGGAAATGGATCTCCTTTATGACATTGCTCACAACGTGGCAAAGCTTGAAGAGCATATTGTGGATGGCAAGAAAAAAGAGGTGTATGTCCACAGAAAAGGGGCAACAAGAGCATTTCCTCCAGGGGATCCGGAAGTTCCGCTTTCGTATAGGGATGTAGGTCAGCCGGTTCTGATTCCTGGTAGTATGGGGACTCCTTCTTTTATACTATGCGGTGCAAAAGGAGCTATGGATCTTTCTTTCGGCAGTTGCTGCCATGGTGCTGGTAGGATAATGAGCAGGGCGCATGCAAAAAAAGAATTAAGCGGGCAAATAATAAGGGAAAACCTTGAAGCTCAAGGTATCACAGTTAGATCGACTCATCCTTCTGTAATTGCAGAAGAAGCTCCAAATGTATATAAGTCCAGCATCGATGTAGTAAACGTCGTTCATGAGCTCGGAATTGCTCATAAGGTCGCAAGAGTTTTTCCTCTTGGGGTTGCGAAAGGTTAGGCGCTAAAAAGTCCGATCTGTATACAAAATCAGAATCTTGTTAAAGCTTTGATTCGTAGTATAATTTTTTTTAAGTCTAATTTTTCTTCTAATTTTTGGCCTTAATGATCTTAAGGTTTTTTTTTTTCATTTTTCTGCAGTATATCATGTGTCTTTCAGTTCTCCCCTAATATAGGAGTTAGGACTGTAAAGCTTGGACTTCTTATTAAATCTAAATTCAATCATGCTTGAGTACGAAGAAGTCTCAAAAGGCGTGCCGTTTTCCCGGAATATATTTGAAAAATATTCAACAAGGTTGCGGATAAATTTTTCATTTTTGAAGTCATGGAAGATAGTCACGGACTCTCTCTCAGGTTCAAGACAAATTTCTATATTCTTTACAAGTTGAGTTGCTAGGTACATTCTCTTAAAATGAATCAGCAAATCAGGAAGAGACATATCACTTACTGACTGCTTACACATGCGTTCAAGAATTTTGGTAGGGTTTGGGATGTCTCCAGTTGCAAAAACTTCTAATTGACTCCTGTGTAAAGTCACCAAATTATATTTTTCACAATTATAAGTATACATAACCTGGGTCCAAAAATCCGTATTTTCATCAAGTTCTTTGCATATAATGTCAAGATATCCAAAATATTTTCGGATCCCTGGCATAGTCTCGTTAGGAGATATAGATAAATTTTTTTTGAAAGAAATCTGAGTCGAGTTTGCTCTCCTGAACATATTCTCAACATCAAGTTGTTTCCACCTAGCCAGAAAGTGAGCCACAAGCTGAGCAAAAAAATCACGACTATTTACTGTAGCATTGGAAAAAATTACTAGTGCAGATTCCGGGTTATGGATGTCCTCACATTTTATCGAAGTCCTGATTGCCCAGTGGTAACTTCGAAAAATTTTATTTAAGTACTCTTCAAGCTGTTTCAGATCCTGAATTTCGAATGGATTAATAAGCTCATTAACAAGTTCTTCATTTAAAAGCCGACCTTTAATGTATTTAAACAGATGTTCCAATATAGTTTTGTTTATAACGACATTTTCTCCATTCTGGATTGTATCATTTAACTCTTCTCTTGCAGGGTTTTCCTTTAGAAATTTGATTGCTTCGTCGATACTTTTGTGGTATGTCAGAGCTGTATCAGCGACTTCAATAGTATCCCTGACTGCCGCGCTCAGATTCCCATCATTGGCATCCAGGAGGGGCTGCAATTTTTTAAGGTACTTGTCATCAAGGGATATATTTTTTCTGATAAGCACATTTTCACCCTAGGAGATTCGATTTTTGGATCCTTTATATTACGATTCATTATTAATGCTCAAAAAATTAGTATTTTCTCATGTTTCCATTTAAAATTTAGAAAATTCTTTTTTATCAAGAAATGTTTTTCAAATTCTAGAAAATTTACTTATGCTTTTAATTTAGTGATTTTTGATAAGCTTTTATTCTCACAAATAATTTATATACAATTGTACACATTATATAAATTGTAAAGGTTTATCTGACTCTTCTCAATATTATTGGTAAGTACTACCAAATATTAAATCTTTCTATTTAGTGTTATTTTTTGGTAATTGAGCTGGTAAAT
Organism: uncultured Methanosarcinaceae archaeon; assembly: GCA_963833425.1. GTDB lineage: Archaea > Halobacteriota > Methanosarcinia > Methanosarcinales > Methanosarcinaceae > Methanosarcina. The sequence goes on from CAWHXP010000002.1 coordinate 29,558, forward strand.
CTCATTCCAAAAGATATTATATTCATGCTATTCGACGTACAACAACTCTCGTATTTGATAATTTTGATTTTAAGTTGGATAACTTTGCTATTAAATTAAAAAAGGTGTTAATCTGCAAAGATTTCGAAAAATCTTTAAATTTTTTCGTAAATTTTCAAATTACTTTTAAATAATCATGGAAATCAAATATTTATCTACATTTTCTATAGTAAAAATATTTTTTAGTATTTTTTTGATTCTATTTTGCATATTGTTCTCAGCTGCTTGATTTTTATTTTTTTCAATTTGTGATTTAGTTTTGGTGTCGGATTTGATATATTATGTGATGATGGGAAAAATATCAAAATATTGTGTAAAAAACTAGAATAACTAATAGGCTGAGAAGAATATAAGATGTATACTTCTTCATTTTGTTTTTTGTAAGGTGGATAACAGATACATCAAATTTTGATGAAATTTTTAGAGATTTTAAATTGATTTTTGACGAAAATATTGGATTTTGTGTCTTATAAATTGTATTGTTCAACTAAGGATAAATGGATCTAATTGTACTAGTATTCTGATTCAAGTTAAACTTTATTATCAAGCTGAGTAAGTGACAAATAATCCAGAATAGATAATACTGATTCACAATTCTGTATATATATGTGTTAAAACAGTGTACAATCTGTATCAGAAACTTTTGAATGTTGAAGAGGACTGGCATAACCTGAAAGATCATTTAATTGGTTCCCTTTTGTCCTTGCAGTTTGTCTAATCTTTGATTATATTGTAATCTCAATAATAGTTAGACATTTTTTAAAACTGTAACTTCGTGAGTAAATTAATATAGTTTCTGTTTGAATCTTGGAAGTAAGTCTAAAAATACTATCAAGTTCTTACAATTTTTAAATAACTCACGATCTTCGAGGTAATGACAGTCCGAAAGAGCGAGTTTGGGAGTGGATTTATAAGTGTCTGGCAATTCGTATCGAAGTTCTTAGCCAGCCAGACACTTTCCTCCTAATAAGAGAAAATTATTTTGTGAATTAGCTTTCAAAATGAACTCACCATGGAAATTAAAATTTGTTTTTTGAATCTTGTATATTAAGTAACTAATCGATCTTTGCACTGCTTCTAGAGTATAGAAGGCCATGAATTCCTTTCTTTTGGGTCGGAAACTACATGTACTCTCAATCTTTCTGTTTCCATAAATCTTAAATCATCGTTTCTTTGAAGATGAGTTTATTTTTGGCTCATGGTCATATGTAGTGTCGGCTTTATTCTCGGTATGATACGAATTTGATCAAACACTTTTGTCTATAGTTACAGTCGGATAATTCATCCTATACAATGGAGTCGGTGCCTAAATATCGATACGATATATTCGATCTCTTTCTGAAGGCCTATCTTAAAGACTTCATAGCTTCTAGTGGGAACGATTATATCCTTCGGATTGACTAACTTATCTTAGAAAAAAACAGATGGCCTTGATAAAGAAGAATAGTCTATAACCCGTATGAATTAGCAATATGTATGCGTACTTTGGAATTTAAACTTACTGGGAAAAGAAAAAAGGGGATTCATGCATGAAAAGCACTGTTTACAAGAAGATAATGATTGCAACCGACGGCTCGGAACTAGTACAAAAAGCAGTTGATTCCGCAATTGAAATTGCAAAGCTAAGCGAAGCACAGCTGTATGCTATATATGTGATTGCACTGGGGAGTTATTCGATAACTCCATATATAGACGCAGAATGGGAAAAAGCGATGAAAGAGCATCTCAGGAAAGAAGGTAAGGAAGCGACAGCTTATGTAGAAAACGCTGGCAAAGCTGCAAATGTTGAGGTAAAATCTATTATTCTAGAAGGAAGCCCGGCCAATGAGATCATTGACTTCGCAGAAAAAAACGATATTGATCTTATAATTATGGGCTCACACGGGAAATCCGCAATTCAGAGATTCCTTATTGGAAGCGTAGCAGAAAAAGTGGTAAAGTACTCGAAAATAGCAGTCCTTGTTGTAAGGAAGAAAACTACTGAAAATGTATTATTAAATCTCGTCCAAGTATTATAAAACTAGAGTTTATGAACTGGAGATTGTAGATCATGGTTGATTTCAGTGCCTCATTGTTTCCTACATTAATAATTGTATTTTTAATACTCTCACAATCTATAAAAATGGTTAATGAATATGAGAGGGTAGTTATTTTCAGGCTAGGTCGTCTTAGTGGAGTAAAAGGACCTGGTATTTTCCTGATTATCCCAATTGTCGATAAAGTTATTAAACTAGACCTTAGAGTTGTTACAGTTGATATCCCTAAACAGGCAGTGATCACGCGGGACAATGTCACGGTTGATGTCGATGCCGTTGTTTATTATAAGGTAGTTGAGCCGGGAGCTGCTATAACTCAAGTTGAGAATTATAAGTTCGCAACATACGCCCTTTCACAGACAACACTCAGAGACGTGCTTGGTCAGATGGAACTTGATGGACTGCTTTCGGAGAGAGAAAGTATCAACAAGCGAATTCAGGAACTTCTGGATGCGTACACAGACCCATGGGGGATTAAGGTTACAGGGGTTACTATTAGAGATGTATCATTGCCAGATACAATGAAAAGAGCAATTGCCAAACAAGCTGAAGCAGAGAGAGAGAAGCGTTCAAGAGTAATCCTTGCAGAGGGAGAATCTCAAGCTGCCCAGAAAATGTCAGAAGCAGCAGCCTTCTATCAGGAAGTACCTACAGCAATCAAACTGAGGGAACTGCAGACTCTTGCTGAGATTGCTAGGGAAAAGAATCTGATAGTTGTTACTCAGTCTCAAGCTCTTGAAACCGGAAACATAGCAGCCTTATCTCAGGCTATTTCTAGAAAGAAAGAACAATAAAGGTGAAAAAAGAGTCTGAAGAAAAGTGACGATCAAGAAAGGGCCGACAAACATGCTTATGGAAAGAGTTATACGTTTCCTCTTCGTTTTATTTTTATGCAACATTCTTATAGCCACCTCTGCTCACGTTGTTGGGGCAGAATCTGACAATAAGGTGCTTGTGCTTAAAATTTCAGGGGCCATTACACCAGCTTCAGATGATATCATAGCTAATGCAATAGCGAAAGCTGAGAATGAAGGCTTTGAGGCTCTTGTAATTAGCCTTGACACACCTGGGGGAGGGTTGGAAGAAACACAGGCAATCATAAAGAAAATTGGGAATGCAACAGTTCCTGTTATCGGATATGTACCTGATGGTGGAAAAGCTTGGTCAGCTGGTACTTTTATTATGATGGGAACTGATATTGCCTCAATGGCTCCTTTCACTGTGATTGGGTCAGCACAACCAGTGCATATATCAGCAGAGGGAACAAAACCCATAGAAGACAAAAAGATAATAAATGCCCTGATCAAGTATTCAGTTACAACCGCCAGTAAACACATAAGAAATGAGACCTTTGCGGAAGAAGTTATAACCAAAAATAAAAATATTGACGCTAAAGAAGCACTAAAAGCGGGTGTAGTAGACTATGTAGCTTCTTCTATCCCTGATTTGCTGACCCAGATCAATGGGAAGGTTGTGAAAGGAAAGATTCTCAGAACTGAAAGCTTCAGCATCGAAAATTATGAGCCTCCTTTCTCTCTTGTATTCTTGGAGCTGATCTCAAACCCAATTCTCTCTTCTCTTCTATTAATCATTGGGTTTTACGCGATCGTCTTTGGAATTTCAAGTCCTGGATCAGGAGCAGAAGTTTTTGGGATTATTGCGATATTACTTGGGCTAATAGGTACAGGGTTTAATATTAATATGGGTGCAATCTTCCTCATAATCACAGGGATAGGGCTTCTGATCCTGGAAATTAAGATTCCAAGCTTCGGAATTATCGGATTTGCAGGCTTAATCAGCCTTATAATAGGAAGTGTACTCCTTGTACCTATGGGAGATGAAAACATCTATATCCCCGAATTCAGGAGACTTATGACTTTGACAGTTATCATCCCTACGGTAGTCTTCGGGCTTTTCCTTGTCTTCGCAATTTATAAAGTAACCAAGATCCGAAAGAAAAAACCAGTTATAGGAACAATCATCGGCGATTTCGCTAGAACAATAGATCCTCTTGGACCAGGAAAGTCAGGATTCGTTCGGTATAATGGAGAATACTGGCAAGCTAGATCTGAGGAAGAAATCGGAGTAAAAGAAAAAGTTGAAATAATTGGGAAAGAAAATGAAGTACTTCTAATAAAAAGAAAAACTTAATACTTTCTTTATTTTAGTAAAATACCCCAAGCTTTCTGCTGGGTGGAATTTTGTGAAATTATAGAATCGTAGGGATAAATGGAATGAATATTCCTTTTTTGCAGCGGTATGAGCAGGTGCATCACTCCAGTAAAAGAGAATGATTCTGGAAAATCAAATAGAAATTTGGAAATAGGAATTCGGTTATACAGAAATCTTCGCTAAACCCACAATAGTTATATTTTAATCCAGAAACTCGACATTTATAATCCAACTAAAAGTATTTTTGTGTTGGTTTGAACTTGGAAAGCGAAAAGATAAAAATTGCGATAGCAAATGTGTTAAAAAGATTGGACGTTGCCTATGTAGATGATGACACATACAAACGGCTAGTCAACATTGGCTTACAGTATGACTATATTGAAAGTGAACTCTTGGAACAACTGATTGAAGCTGAACTTATTATGCTGTTAGATAGACGTATATTTTGAGAGCTTTCGAAACTATTTTTAATTTATTTTCTTATATTGGTGAATTATATATAATGGAATTAAGATGTATGGACGAAGTTTTTTCTCCTGAACTATCAAAGGAAAAATTGTAAAAGAAGAGTATTTATTCTAAATTACAGAAAATCGTAATTGCTGATCTTGGATAAAATGTTATATATCTATAAGTCATAAAAGGTTAAAGGGTTGTTTATTTATCCAGGATGCTTTTATGAAATATATTTACCAGGACTCTACGGAACTGCCTGTACAGCGGGATTTCATTGAGGATCTGAAAACATTTTTAGATATTACTTCCAAGGTAATTCCTCTGGAGAATTCCATAATAGAAATTAAATGTAAACATAAAGAAGCTGTCTATTCATTGAACAACAGAATACATGGAATGAATAACTTTGAAGATAAACTCAAAGTATTAATTAAAGGATTAGTGAACGAAGTAGATATTGATGATGTTGTACCTTGCGCCAATACAATACTCCAAACCTGCAGTGAAAATCTTGGGAAAAAAAAGGAAGTACTTGAAGCAGAGTGCAGAAAAATAGAAAATGGAACTGCTAATGAATATAGAAAATTTGAAATCAGAATCCTGGAGGTTCTCAACAGATTTTTAATCTCAGGAATTTACGGAGCTGAAAAGAGGTTTGAGCTTTCTAGCGGTGTAAATGGTGTTTCAGGGAAAATGGAGGGTTATGTATCAGGTCTTCAATACTGCTATACCCTCGGATTCACAGAAGAGTCACTGACAGTAGATAAACTTATTGGAAATTTGAGCCTACCCGGCTGGACACGTACAGGTATCCTGAGAAAAGAAGAAAAAATAAAAATGCAAGATATTTCCGAGTTCCTTGTAAGTTTTCTAGAATACGACAGCCAGAAAAACATCCGCATAATCCTTGAAAGCAAAAAAGCAAATCGAAAATTCAGGATAGAGGGAAATATGTTAAAATATTTTGTATATGATGCTGATAAGGAAATTACAGCCGACAAAGAACTAGGGGTCTTTGTCGACATGAAAAATTTAGCGAAAATCCCGGAAAAAATTCAGGCTTATCTTAGGACAAATATTCGCAGTTATATTCTATCAAATGTTTTGCTTGACGAGGAGGATGCTGTCTCAACCAATCAGATATTTGACTGTCTGAAAGTAATTGCTGAGCAATATGGTGTAATCTTTCAGGAATGTCTAGCAAAAGGATGCAATAAAGAAGAAATAATCATCAAAATGGAAGAAGCTGATGGGAAAAGGGCAGAAAAGTATATATCCAGGGCCGAGATTTACGCACAACTCGCAGAGGTTGGGAGCGAAGGTGTAGAGATTGCTGGAATACTTGGGGTAGATAGCAAAGTCCAAATGAAAGATAAAAATTACCTGATTGTCTGAATATTTATTTTGCTTTTAATTATATTCGCTATCTAGGAATTACCTATTACAAACGGCTTTTTCATAGACCAAGGCGTAAAATCACTGGGTCTTCAGTCAGTGGTTGTGAGCGTCAACTTCAACCGCGGTTCCTTATGTAATTTTTGGCTACTTTTTGCTAACGTTGTGATAGAAGACGCGAAATATCCTTCACTCCATAATGTAGTTCTTTACAATAGTATTTTTTCAAATTCTCTTTTTGAGCTTTCCATGGCCTAATTGTTGTCTCCGGTTTCAGTTTTCGAGTGATCTCTAGAGTAATGACTTTTGGCTTGATCTTAACGAGTAGACGGATTTGGTTTTTGTCCGTTTTCATTTCTAGTATTCCAAAATCTTCCTCGTTTTCGATGTCAGGGATTATCTGTTTGAGTTCTTAGTCAATCGGTTCTGGTATCTTTTTTTGAAACTACGTACAAAGATCTCGTGATACATCCTCAAAAATTTATTATATTTCTTATGTTTGCACACTTTATTTACTGAAAGTTTATTTTATGCTAGAATATGTTACTTATTGTCTGGTGAAAGAATTCACTTTAAGCTATATCCAACAATTATCAATCAAACCGACTTAATTAACATATTGATAGTTGTAGGTTTGTCTATGATTAAGCGCTTGATCAGAAAGTAAAAACCTATGAGCAAATCGAAAAATCAATTTCTAGGTTTGACTTAATAGAATGACTTTCAAATCTGAAAAAGCAAAATAAGTGGTTAGGAAACATCAATTTTCAACCACTTCAGAGTATGACTACAAAGGTAAAATTTGCATTCACTAGATTTTTTAAAGCAAAGAATGATTTTCCTAAATTTGACTCAATGAAGAATCCAATTCAGTAATTCCCGATACACAATACGACAATGGATATTTTGAAAACAATACTATTAAGCTTCTTAAGATTGGAAAAATCAAAGCAGTTTTTCACAAAACATTTGAAGGAAAATTAAAAATCGCTATTATTTCGAAGTCTTGACAGAAAGTACTTTGCCAGCATTTCAGCGGAAGATAGAAAAGAACTTCCAGTTAAACAAATGTTTCTGAATTTACGACTATTGACATGGGCTGTGGGATAAAAGATTTTGCTGTTATGTCAACTGATAAGAAGGTTAAATCCGGAGTACTTAAAAACTATTCAAGGACTTTTATATTACTCCCAAAAATAGTTATTTTAAAACAGAACTGTTCTAAAAACAGAGAAAAAGCCCACAAATACTTGCTGTACTTCACTAGAAAATAACAAATAAGAGGAAATTTTCAACCCAAAACTCTCTTTTAAACTTATTAGCGAGAATCAAGCAATCGCTTTTGAAACTCTGAATGTTAAGACATGATTACGAATCATCATTCAACTCAGTCTATAATTTTTATGAGTCCCATCACTCTGAGCTAACACTAAAATATCGAGATTGTAAATGTCCTGATTGCAAACAAAACATGATAGAGACATTAATGCAATAATTAACATCAAAAAATTCGCTCTCATTGATCAAAATTTAATTAAAATCTGACATCTGTTAAATACAGGGATGTGCTTTGGGTCTTATTCTCAAAAAAATTAGAATGAACCAAGAAGCAACCTAGTCTTCAGCTGGGTTGTAGTTCACAGTTTTATTCTACTTTTTGCATGGGAAGCTATGAATTCTCTCATAACTTTTGCTCCTAGCATTGCAGTTTGCCCTGAATCATATTCTGGGGCAATTTCTACAATATCAAAACCCATTGTAAAAGGAGCAAGAGTTCTGACTGCGGTTCTGATATCTCTTGCACTCATTCCGAAAGGTTCTGGGGTACCCAAACCTGGGGCGTAAGCCGGGTCTATAGCATCCATATCAAGGGAAAAATATAGTTGTCTGCAGTTAAGCCATTCAATAGCTTTTTTGAGCACTTCTTCAATACCTATACATTCTATATCATCGGCTGTATAATACTTCAGGTTATTTTCCCTTGCGAAATTCCACTCTTCTTCCGAGCCGCTTCTGATTCCGATAAAGACTATATTTTTCGTAATCTGATTAAGAATATTTCTAGACACACAAGCGTGGTTGTGCTCGAATCCCCTATACTCTTCCCTCAGGTCTAAATGGGCATCAAAAATAAGGACTCCAAAATCCTCTTCCGCGAATTCGGAACATGCCTTTACCGTAGCAAAGGTAAGGGAATGCTCCCCTCCAAGCATAATGGGAAATTTCCCATCTCTCAGGATGTTCTTTGTGACTTCGTGAAGGCTTTGCAAAGTCTTATTAACCGAGGCTGAAGTTTCAAGGTTTCCTGCATCATAGATAGGGAGGTCTACAAGATCGATATCGAAAGTTGGGTTATAGCTCTCGAAATTTGCAGAGACCTGTCGTATGGCTTCCGGAGCCCAGCGGCTGCCTGCCCGATAGGAGGAGGTATTGTCAAAAGGCACGCCGAAGATAACATAATATGCAGATTTATAGTCTGCAAGAGCATCTACAAAGGAATTAGGTAAAAACATATTATAACCTGATTAAAATGATTTGCTTAAAAAATTGGTTCAGGATGTTAACCTGGGTCTTCACCTGATTCTAACATTTATGCTCGTATATCGAGTTTGATCTTTCCAAGAGCCGTGATATATGAAATCTCTTCGCCCTCTTTGACTTTATCCTTATACTCATCAGGAATTATAATTTCAAATGTCGAAAAATCTCCCATGTCCATAAGTTGGGCGATGTTACTGGTAATTGAGATAATCTGCGCACTCTTTCTTTCCACTATCGGCACGTATATTTTGTTTGAAACTGAACCTATATAGGATCGCTTCTGGCCGTCAAAGAGACCAATAGCTTCGATCCTGGCCTTTGCAGATCCATGTTTCCCGGGTTTAGATTTCGTAATGCTCTTTATGATACTAGCTTCGTCGTCGATTATTGCATATTTCCCTTCTTTAAGATCCTTTACTTCTACCTGCTGTTTCATAGCGATTCTCCCATACATCTGAAATATGCCTTAAATAAGGCTCCATAAATATCAGTAAACGTCATACTGGATTTGCTGGAAAAACTTTTCCAGAATTTAGTCCTATGAAGTAGTACAAGAAGGCTTTTCTAATTTTTAAGCCGGTCTCTTTTTCATTTTATACTGTGCTGACTTCTAGTATAAATGAACTGAATTTGTTCTTTACTTGGGCGCCTGTAGAATTAATCTGCAGGTAGACAAGTAATACGTTAATTATCCTTGACTATATAACGCTTGTGCGAAATTTTGCTTTTTTAGACTAACTTCCAGACAAAAATAGCCTAACTATTAAGAAAATACTTCAAAGATTTTAATTTAATCTGGGTCTTAAAACTTACTATTGAGATATTTTGTATTATTTAATGGGTTTTTGATTGATTTCAGCCAATTTCCAGTGAAACTAAGTGTAAATTTTTATGATACTAAGAGGTTTCAGAAAGTATCATTTTTCTAAATTATTAAGTATTAATTTTTAATGTGAAGACTAAGGGGATTTCGATAAACCCTTAAATTTAGTCATATGCTTATAAATTGCATATAAATTACTCGTGAAAAATAAGAAATTTATTGAAATCCTCTCTAGCCAAAATCCTGTGACCTGAGTCCGAAGGACTGGATAACCGGAACAGCTTTAAAGTTTATAACTTAATTACTTCTCCTCATGAATTGCTATATAAAAAGACTTACAAAGGTTCGTATGATGGCGGATTATCAGTTTGGGAAAAATGTTGGGAAAGAACTTTTTCCTGATGGGGTGACATTTCAGATATCTCGGACTAAAAGAGTACGGCAAGTCTTCAGCTCTGGAAACCGCATAGCTACTGCAAGAGCAAGAGACGGTTTTTTTACCCTTAGTATTGAAGGAGCTTCCGTTGTTCATAGGCTTTTGCCCGGAAAAAAACTCAGAGTCGTTATTTTGAAAGAAGCTGTTCCTTTTGTGGAGAAAGGTAAAACCGCTTTTATAAAACACGTGATTGAGATTGATCCGGAACTCCGGGCCGGGGAAGAAGTACTTTTGACAGACGAAGCTGATAGACTTCTCGCAACAGGGCAACTACTCCTGTCCCCTGCAGAGATTTTGGCTCTTGACAGTGGGGCAGCTGTGGATGTAAGGGTAGGAGTTGCTTCGGAAAAAAGTTAACAAGCTTCAGAAAACAAAGAGAAGTTCGATAAATTATTATTTTTCACGATTAATTTATGTGCAATTTATAAGCCTATACTAAATTTAAGGGTTTATCAAAATTACCCAAATTTTGAAGAAGTATTGAGTGTATGATATCAAAAATAATTATTAGTCTAGCATGACAGTTATGTTGACTTGCAAGTACTTTCACTTATTTGTGTATATACTTAGAATAATTTCATGTCTGTTTTCATGCTGAAAGTAAATACTTTTTAATTTTTGGATAACGTATAGTTGGATTGATACTATTTTTATTATTTGAATGTTCTTAAGTAAACGGAAAAAATGAATAAGAATATATTGTAGACGGTTATTTTTGATAAATATAATCAAAAAAACAGATCATATTCTTGAGTTATTGATCAAATTTGAAAAACGAGTACCTTAATTTATGGTTAAATGTGGAAAAAGTTTCTGGTTTTGCTGTTTTCAATAACTCATTGATACGATCAAAAAGTAGATAATGGATATTTCAAAAAACAGTCACTAAATCGTATTCTATATTCGTATATCCGAAAATTCAAGTAGATAAAAGAATCATATAATAGTTCCCCAGGAGAGTGTGAAATATTCCAGAGCCAGATCAGATTTTAAAAAACCTCTTGGTTCCAGATAATACTAGAATCGAAGCAAATAGGATTATAGTTGGTGGGGACGTTATTGTTGGCAATCACTCAAGCATTAAATATAGCATACTCGGGGATACTGTCATTATGGGAGAAGGAGTTAGCGTTTCCGGGGATATATTGGCAAGGTCCGATATCAGAGTTGACATGTGGTCTAAACTGGGGAGTAGTGTAGAAGTCGGCAAAAATGCTTATCTAGGGGAATTCGTAACCATTGACGGAAAACTGGTAGTAGAACGGGACCTAGACGTAGGAAAAGAAGTTAAAATCAGAGGGGGATTCGAGGTCAAAGGATGGATCATGGTAAGGAATCCAGTTCCTGTAATTATTTTTATATTTCTTTACATAAGAGAAATGATGCATCTCGGAAAAGGCGAGGAAATAGAGAAAGCCATAGAAGAACTATTTGAAGATCCAGAAGATTTTCAGGGTATTGAAGGACAAGAGCTTAGTGAAAAGGTATTGATTATCCCTGCCGGCGCAAAAATTTCCCCCCAAGCAATTGAAGTCACTGGAGACGTTGTTATCGGAAGTAGTTGCCTTTTAATAGGAGATATCAGAGCACAGGCAGTAGAGGCTGGAAAAAATATGGTACTAAAGGGAAGTATTTATTCAGAGAGAAATATCAGCATAGGTGGGAACAGTACTGTTTATGGGAATCTCTCTTCAAAGGGGCAGGTAAATATCGGCCAAAACAGTCGGGTCTTTGGGGGTATAAAAGCCGATTCAGTATTATTGCACGAAAATGCAATTGTAGACGGCACAATAAAGGCACCTTCAGGAGTATCTTTCTTGCGGGAAGCTGCGGAAAGACCACAAGTTCTTGCAGAAATTAATGTTTTAGGAAATGAGATTAAAAATGATATAATTGGGCAGAGCAGAAGCGAACCTCAAAGTGAACGCTTAAAAACTATGGAATTAATCGAGATAAACTCAATAATTAAAAAAAGTACTAGAGGTAAAAAAACATTTGTATCTTGTAGAGAAGAAACATCTGCCAGAACTCAGGCGTTAGGTAGGACTCGACGTATTGGAGGAGTAAGAAGATTTAGAAGAAAGCATGTAACTAGAAAACCCTAGAATTTGTCCTACTATGAGTGCCCTATTATCATGACAATAATAATTATAGAATATGATTTGAATAGTTTCTAATAACTAGAAATGTGTCCAAAGCTTATTTGGATAATAAATCATTAAATGATTGCGATACCGAAGTGGCTTGCTCCCTACAATCTTTATTCTGTTCTTGATCGTTCATAAATCGGTATTTATTCTTAGACCAGATAATTCCATATATCATTAAACGAAAATGTATATGATATTTTTTTCATAGGGAACAGTAACATTTTTAGGATAGCAGGGGATTATGTGAGCTTCAGTGAAAATATAATTTAAACTAGCACCTGGAAAACCTCAGCTACAACGTTTCAGAATTACTCAATGATGCTTTGAAACACAGTGTTCAATTCAACATCCATAGTTTAAATTATGGATTATAATCTAAGCTCTTGATATGTATCTTTGAGTTCATCAAATAAATTTCAAGGTCTCTATAATTTGGATTTTTTATCTTTACAAGTCTCAGGGAAGGAGTTCATTTGACAGAGGATATTACGGGCCCTAAGGACCTACAGGCAATGTGTAATTTAGTTATGGATAAAGATTCTAAATACGTGATGCAAACCTATGGGCGCCAGCCCCTTGTACTCTCAAAAGGAAGGGGGGCACTTGTTCAGGATATTTATGGAAAGGAGTATATTGACTGTGTTGCAGGAATCGCAGTAAACAATGTTGGACATTGCCATCCGATAGTTGTCAGGGCAATACAGGCTCAGGCTGAGAAACTGATTCATGTCTCCAATCTTTATTATACCGAAATCCAGGCTGAACTTGCTGAAGCTCTGGTTTCAGTTACGGGTATGGAACGTGTTTTTTTCTGTAATTCCGGAACTGAAGCCGTGGAAGGCGCAATGAAACTAGCCCGTTTAGTTTCTGGGAAAAGCACTTTTGTAGCGGCTGAACATTCTTTTCACGGCCGAACTATAGGGTCACTCAGCGTTACTCACAAGGATATTTATAGGGTTCCATTCATGCCTCCTGTTAGTTCTGAGACTGTTTTTGTTCCATATTCAGATACCAATGCCATCAGGCAGGCGATTTCGGAAAATACTGCAGCAGTTATCCTTGAACCTATCCAGGGGGAAGGAGGGGTAAATATACCGGATCCTGGATACCTCAAGGAGGTAAGGGAGATATGCAATGAAACCGGAGTCTTTCTTATATTTGACGAAGTACAGACAGGTTTTGGAAGAACAGGCACATGGTTTTGTAAAGAGCAATTCGGAGTTGAGCCTGACATCTTGAGTCTGGCAAAAGCAATCGGAGGAGGTTTTCCTATGGGTGCCATCACTACCAGTGGAACTCTCAGTTTCGGCATCGGTCAACACGCTTCTACTTTCGGAGGCTCCCCTCTCGCCTGTGCGGCCGCCCTTGCTTCAATTGAAGCAATTAAGGAAGAAGGACTCCTTAGGCGCTCGATGGAACTCGGGACCTATTTTATGGAAAAACTGAAGGGTATGGAAAGGGAAGATGTTGTGGAGGTACGCGGGAAGGGACTCATGATAGGAATCGAGATAAAATATCCCTGCAGCAAGTTTGTAGATTTTGCAAGGGAGAACGGCGTACTCTTAAATTGCGTATCTGATTCAGTGCTTCGTCTGGTTCCTCCGCTAGTAATTACGAAAGAGCAGATTGATAGGGTAGTTGATATCCTTGAGCAGGCCTGAATTAATAAAAAAAGAAATATTTGAAATTGCAGAGTATGTTCCCGGAAAATCCATCGAAGATATAGCTTATGCTTACAAGCTTGATAAGGCTTCGATTATCAAGTTAGGTTCGAATGAAAATCCCCTGGGGCCCTCTTCAAAAGCTGTTCAGGCTCTAATAGATGCAGCTCCTTACGCAAATATTTATCCATCGGCAGACGCGCTTGAATTTAGAGAAGCTCTCTCGAAATATACAGGCTTTCCAGTTTCTAACATCGTAGCATCAGGGCCTGGAATGGATGGGCTACTTGATGGACTTTCTAGGCTAATGATCGAAAAAGGAGATGAGGTTATAATTCCTATTCCTACCTTTGCCTATTATGAACTGGCAGCTCGAGCATGCGGAGGGAAACCAATATTTGTCAGACGGAACGAAGACTTTTCTCTGGACCCTCAGAAAGTTCTGGAAGCCGAGTCTTCCAGGACAAAAATAATTTTCCTTTGTTCCCCTAATAATCCATCGGGTAATCTTCTTCCAGAATTTAGCCTTAGAAAGATACTTAATAATACCAGGGCCCTTGTGTTTGTTGACGAAGCTTATGTAGAGTTTGCAGACAGAAACCTTGTTGGTCTTGTGCAGGAGTATGATAATTTTGTTGTGGGTAGAACTTTTTCCAAGGTATTCGGTCTTGCAGGCCTGCGTCTTGGTTATGGAATTCTGCCAGAATGGTTGGCAAAAGTGTATATTAAGGCGGCAACTCCATTCTCAGTAAGCCTTCCGGCCTTAAAGGCCGGAATAGCCGCTCTTTTAGATGTCGAGCACGTAAGGAAGACCATAGAAATTACAAGGGGGGGCAGAGAATATCTTAAAGAAAAAATTCCTTTCAAGGTTTATCCTTCTCAGGCAAATTTCGTACTTGTAGATGTTGCTCCTTTAAAAGCAAAAGTAATTGCAGAAGCTCTAATGAAAAAAGGGATAATCGTGCGCCCCTGCGATTCTTTTAGAGATGCCGGGGAAACCTTTATCAGGTTAACAGTTGGCACCCCGGAACAGAACAAAAAGGTTGTCAAGTCTTTTACAGCTATAAAAAAGGAGATTTAAAAACTTTTACATTTTCATTAACAAATATTTAATTCTTCCAAATTCTATTTTTCAACCACTTGATTCCTCTATTTCTTCAATTTTCATAAGCGGGTAATTGAGTTCTGTGTTAAATTCCATTCCAACTTTTGCCTTTACAGAACCGTATTTTACAGTGATTTTTACTCTAAGCATTGGACCCTGAAGTTCAGAATAGCCAAATTTGTTCCTGAGTTTGCTTTTCAGCATTTCTCGGTCTATATTGACAGAAATTTCGTTTACATAAGGTTGAATGGAAATACTTTCCTGTATAGCATGCTCAAAATTAGAAACAGTATTTAAATTTATAGGCGAACCTATAAATTGATGGTAGAGAGCTCCAAGTTTTATCCCTGCTTCAAATAGTGCATTGTCCCTATCAGTTATCTTTTCTCGAATCAAGTAAATCTCTCCCTACTAGTATTTGTGAGTAAGCATGCCAAAATGGATCGGGTTTATTGCTTTTCATCTTTTTCTCCAGCTTCCAGTTTTTTATCTCGAGAATCTTTGCTATTAAGATTATTAAGCAGAGGAATCCTAAAAAAGGGAGATGACAGATAAATTAGCATTAGTATAAAAGGCAAAACAGAAAAAATCCGCATATACTCTAACATATTAATAAAATAGAAAAATGTGATTAGCCCGAAAATGGAAGCTATAAAAGCTAGGATCTTTGTATTTCTGATCTTTGGGTAATTCACGCTACTTACCATAAGAATGGAAAGAGTAAGCGTAAGAGCAAGAAGGAAGTCTATCCTTACAAAATATTTGTCCAGCAAAAGATAGGCCACAAGCGTAACACAACCTGCGGGAATAGGGAGCCCTTCAAATCCATTTTTCTGGGAATATATTGACGAATTAAAACGTGCGAGCCTTAGAACACCACATACCGTGTAAAAAGCCGAAAGTACCTCAACTATTGGATCTTCTCCTCCGAATCCTATGTATATCAGAAAAGCAGGAGCAACCCCAAATGAAACTGCATCAGCAAGAGTATCAAGATTTTTCCCAAGTTCACCTCCTTCGAACCGCCTAGCAATGTAGCCATCAGCTCCATCTGCAACTACTGCTAGTAGGAGTAAGATCAAAGCAAGATCAAAAGAGCCATTGTGGCTAACTGAAATAGCGCTAATTCCGCAGATAAGGTTCAAAAGGGAGACAAAGTCCGGGAGTCTTAATATTTTAAATATGTTCATATTCAAAGTCCCTATCATATTTTATTTTTGCTATAACTGTCTTGCCTGCCAGTACTCTCTCCCCTTTTCCTACTGTGATGTCGAAATCTTCCGGAATTGTTACGTCTACCCTTGATCCAAAACGAATCATTCCTATGCGTTGTCCCTGCTCGATGACATCGTTCACCCTTGAATATGAGACAATTCTGCGGGCGATTGCGCCAGCTATCTGTATAACGCTGACGTCTCCATATTTACTATTGATAACGAACTCGTTTCTTTCGTTTCTTTCAGAGTCTTTACGGTATGCAGGAAGATATCCACCTTTTTTATAGGTTATTTCCTTGATTTTTCCGGAAATTGGAGCTCTATTTACATGTACATTCTGGAAAAACATGAAAATACAGATTTTTCGGTCTCTGATGTCTATAACTGTACCATCTGCTGGTGAAATCATATAAGTGTCCGAAACTTCCACTTTTCTTTCTGGATCTCTGAAAAAAAGAACCACGAAGAAAGTTAATGCTATTCCTATGTAAACAGCATGATTGAGTGAAGAACTGTTCATCATCCTGGAGAGGATTGCAAACAGTGAAGTTACCGATACCGCCGTAAAAATCCAAGGTTCTGAGCCCTTCGCAATCATGAATTCAGTCCTCCCCATGTAGCTTCACTAGGGATCTAAATTCTTCTGAAAGTATGACCCAAATGCCATCAATCATTTCCAGCAGTTCAGGCAGAATTTTGAGCACTACGTATGAAATTACAATAAGAGCAATTACTGAACCAGCCTTTGCAATATAATTATGCGCGATTATAAAGCTATTAGCACCAAACCATTGCTCTCCGTAAGCAACTACCACAAAAATATCCCTGATAAGATTAAGTGCATAAATCACAGGTACGGATGCGATAAAGGCTGTAGCTAGGCGACTAAGGGGAGCTCTAACTGCGCCTATAAGTCCCATAAAAAGAGCAATGCTCTCAATTGCTGTACAGGCAAGAATGATCTCTACTGTATGGCCATTAAGGGTTATCATATTCCAGGTTTCCATGTAAGCAGGAATATCGAAATATTGGAGAATCCAGACTATTTGAGAGGTAACTCCCCCTATAATCCAGATATTTAGGTAAGGAAAATTCGCAAATGGAAAGTAAAAGAGAGCTCCGAGTGCACAAGCACTTGTGAGCATCGAAGTTACATTTAGAAAATCCACTCTATCCCGTGTTGAAAATTTCGAGTGCAGGATCTCTCCATTATTTAGTAGACTGATGGGGCCTTCTCTGTACTCGTGAAACATAATAAATGCCACAAATATACAAAATAAAGTAACAACTGCTGACAGGAGCATATTTACATAGTCCATGACCTTGAGGTAATAGAAAGGCTGATAACTCCAATAAACGGAAAATGTACACCATCCTATCCCTCCGAAAATTTTACGAATCCTTGATGTTCTAGGGAAGGCAGATGAAGTGACCATTAACCCTACTGCGAGCCATAGTGTATTCTCTATCATTTTTACGCACCTTTTTGGCCAAGATAAATACAAATTATATATTCTCTTTCCTTATTTTGATTCCTGAGAAAATTTCGGGCAATTGAAGTTTCTTAAAGTAGCATATGAAATTCTCTAAAATAATTAATAGATTTCCATTAGATACTTCTAACAGTTTCAATATATGAGAGTTTTATACTATTTGGTGAGCTTTGATTCATTGCAGTCAATTACTATTGGAATTAATTGTAATTTTTTAGATCCTAGGAAATATTCAAAATTTCCAATATATTCATTTACGTAATATTAAAGTGATTCATAGATTCTGGATTTTATTTTTTCACATAATGAAATTTTACCTCCGTAGATATGAAGCTCAAATGAATATTGTAGATAAGATAAAGAATTTCTATTATACAAAAATAGCGTTACAAAAGTATACTTATTTATATAAAACTAGCGGAATGAAACAATAATGGGAATAGAGCAAAAGGAATTGTAACTATTTAGATTATCTTTTATCGTTGCTACCTTGAGCACCGGTGAAATTAACCTCTATAACCGCTCCCGACTCTTTCGGATTATAGTAAATATAGGCTCTACTCTGCAGCAAGCTGTAGCTCATTGTATACTTCTAAAAGTTCCGGACATTTTTGTATCGTACAAGCTTATCAAATATATTTTTTTGCCTATATTTGTGGAATTGAACATCATTTTCCTTGTTTTTGAAGTTTTGAAGAAGGCGGACTTCCTTCACTTCCTTTCAAGACTAAGGTGCCGAATCTTATTTTCAACGCTTTAATCTGCTCAAAATTCAAATCTTGAATTTGCCCTTTGTATTCATCCGTATGTTTTTTATTTCTGTTTAAAGCTTATTCATATCTTCGGATCATTGCTCTATATAATTCTCTTTAACGAAGTTAAGTTATTTATAGAGATTGGCATTGCAAAGATAATTAGCAAATTCGTAACTTTTTTAGGATTTTTATCTATTCTAAACTGTTATTCTTTCAAATTTCAAAAGAATTCGCATACTTCTATTACTTAAGATCCCCTGTTTGGATGAAAAATATATCAAGTATGTTTGTCATTTGAAGTAAAATGCCCAATGGCCCCTTTCTTGATTTTCGTTCCTATTTCATCACAATTGATGACAGGATAGTTATTAACTTATCCCTAATCAAATTTTCAAAATTCTCCAAATTTCGGAAACATTCTTTTTTCGTTTTATTTATGATAGCAGAACAGATTTTCATTCCATAATACTGGTAAAAACTCTGAAATACTTTCATAGAGGATAAGCGGGTAGTTTTATACATAGACTTGTGAAGCTCGTCAAACTTCTCAGGAATAGTTGGTGTGGAACCACATTGAAATCTTAATATTTTAAAACTTTTTTGTGGAAATTTGTATAATTTGGTTTCTCTTTAATAAAAAAATTAGTGGAAGGGGGTTTGGTAATGTCAAGACTGTTTTGATTCAAGCGAACTTTTAATAAAATTTGTCTTCCGGTGAGTTCTTTGATTTGGGACTCAAAGTCTCTTGATAAAAGCAATAACTTTAAAGTTTGAAGCACTAGGAGCAAAAAATCTATTCATGTTTTATCCACGATAAAAATAATTCATATTATATTCAATTATTCCTCGTTCCGATGAAAAATAATGGATTCGCTCTCAAGGCCCCATTAGTAGTTACAAAAAGCTCTTAAATTTAATGAACAAGAATCATTTAATGAAGTTCACTAAATAGAAAACTATTCTGCTTGATAGGACTTCTATTCTGAGTGTCAAATATTGATACAATTATTCCGATCGAATTGAATATAAATGCAATGAAATGAACTTTTTAGAACATGCTCAAAAAAATGTGTAAGGATAATTGAAATAGGATGACGCGTTTCTACGTTATACACAATAATAATAAATTGAGGATTCCTATGAACCCAAATTTATTCATATGCATATAAGCGGTATATATGCGGTATATAAATGACTCGTTAAAATCAGAAATTTATCTAAATCCTTAATTATTTAATCTGGCGTTTCTGCTGGTAAAAGCTGATTCAGAAAGTAATTAGTCTGCGAAAAGGAATCCAAAAAGGTAAATTACGAGGCATTTTATGTTACCACAAACCCCTAGTTTAACTGTTGATGCCATAATCCTCTTAGAAAACAGGGTTGTTCTTGTGAAGAGGAAGAATTATCCTTTCCAGGGAAATTTTGCTCTTCCTGGGGGCTTCGTCACAATAGGGGAAAGTACTGAGAAAGCAGTTATAAGAGAATCTTTTGAAGAGACATAGCCTTCTTGTAGAGATTATAAAATTGGTTGGGGTCTATTCCGATCCTCAACGTGATCCCAGAGGACATATAGTTTCAGTATGTTACCTTACAAAGGGATCAGGAAGGCTAAGATCAAGTTCCGATGCTTCTTCTGTCGAACTTTTTGAGCTTGAGTCGGTTCCTGAACTGGCTTTTGACCATAATAAAATGATAAATGATGCAAAAAGTGATATCAATGCAGTTCTGTACCAAATGCAAAAGCATGATGTTTCCTAAAGATGGTAATTATCTGTGCAAAAAATGCGGGAATATAATACCGATTGAGAATAATGCACAGAATTTTGTTTCAAAAGCCATGATCGAAGATCGTGAAGTAGTGGTTCTTGAAGGTGAACAGATTTCAGGTTTGCCAACAACAAGTGCAAAATGCCCAGAGTGTGGAAATAACACTGCTTCCTGGTGGCTCAGGCAGCTTAGGTCTGCAGACGAATCGGAAACCCGTTTCTTCAAGTGTACAAAATGCAGGTTCACATGGAGAGAATACGACTGAGAATCAGATGTTTTTCTACACGAATTTTAAAAGTATTTACAGAAAAATAATGCATATTATCAGAAAAGTGAATTCTCAGATGTGAGATAAGAGCTATTTTCTGCTCAAGGCAGATCCTGAAGCCTTCTTGTATTCTGACCAAGATTTATATAGTTACCAAGAGTTTGGATTAATGATTTTCCAGATTTCAGATAGCTACTAAACTTTTTTTGGAAGTTTTTCCCTTCGGAAAAACTGAAAACTTCCAAATCTGTAAAGAAATATATATATCGCAAGGGTAATAAAGAGTTTGAGATTTAAATTTATTTAGCGGAGAAGAATTATGTTCAAGGCAGCAATTAATGCAGAGCTTCTGAAAGACGCAATTGCCGCACTGGCTGTAATTGTAGATGAGGTTAGATTTAAAATAAAACCGGAAGGCATTTCGGTAAAAGCTGTTGATCCTGCCAACGTTGCAATGGGGATTTTTGAGCTTGGATCATCAGCTTTCGACGAATATAGCGCTGATGAGTGTGAAATCGGAATTGACCTGAACAAGATTACGGATCTGCTAGGGATTACGGATAAGAGCGACACAATTAGGATGGAACTCGAAGAGGGAAATCATAAGCTTCGGATTAATGTTGGAGGGCTGTCTTATACCCTTTCTCTTCTCGATCCCTCTACAATTCGTGCAGAACCAAGAGTTCCTCAGCTTGAGTTACCTGTAAAAGTTGTTCTGAACGGTGCAGATCTCAGGCGTGCGGTGAAAGCCGCAGAAAAAATAAGCGACCATATGCTCATGGGAGTTTCTGGTGATACTTTTTATATGGAAGCAAGAGGTGATACTGATCAAGTTCGCTTGGAGATGGGTAGAGATCAGTTAATTGACTTGAAGGCAGGTGAAGTCTGTTCTCTCTTTTCCCTGGACTATCTGACAGATATAGTCAAACCCACAAACAAAGTCAATGAGGTTACCCTCTCTCTTGGAAAAGATTTTCCTGATCCTTATAGATTTTGAAATTGCAAATGGCGCAGGAAAAATTTCTTACTTCCTGGCTCCAAGAATCGAATCGGATTAATATCATGCAGGCAGATAAATTTGCATATTATCCGTTTATTTCAGAAGCATCTACCCATGTTGAAAATCTAGGAATTTCTTTGGATAGTTTGCTTAATTCCCGTGCTTTCCGGACCGCAAGGGTCCGGGGAATTGAAAGAGTTAAAGAGTCTCTTGATGGGGAAATCAGTAAATTTCATTTATCTGGGGAGGTTCAAGTTCTCTCTGAACTCCTTTCGTATCCTATCGCCAGGATGGTGGTTGCATGCGTGAATGATCAACTCTTCACCCGTCGCTATGCTTTGGCGGAAGCTAAAGCTGCCTATAATATTCTCAAAAATGAAAATCCGACTTTTCTACTTGAGTTCGGAGAAGATTTTAGAATTTCAGTAGAATTCAAGGATACTTATTTCATCATGCATTTTACGGATTATATTCACTTATTCAAATTCCCTTAAGGATCCTGCCTGGAAACTTACAAATCGCAATTTCAGAGCTGGAAAAGTAAGTATTACCAAAGAAGAATTTGCAAGGCTCCTTGAAGAAGCAATAAGAGAGCGGATTGAACATTTATTACCTATTCCTGAGATCCCTGAAGAAGTTTCTAATTTCTGTGCCCCGTATATTGCCGAGATAAAGGATCAGTTCGAGATCCAAAAGAAAAAATTTTGGGCAACGGATTTTGGGATTGTTGAGCCAGAGCTTTTTCCCCCATGTATTTTCCATGCCACTTGCAAACGTAAAGGGCGGGGTGAATCTTGCACATTCGATGCGTTTTGCCATGACATCTTTCCTGCTTAGCGTTGGAATGTCAGTAGATGAAATTCTCAACCTTTTCAACGTCTCTCCTGATTTTGGCGCCGAAAAAACCCTTTACCAGATAGAGCACATTTCAGGCTCTACAGGAAATAAATATAAGCCACCTGCCTGCGATACCATGAGGACCTATGGCAATTGTATTGGGAAAGATAGATTATGTGAAAAAATCAAACATCCTCTGAGTTATTACGAAAAGAGGATATATTTGAAAAATAAGGAAAAAGAAAATGTGACTGAAAAAGAACAAGGTAAGTGACGTTATATCGTCAAATTAAACTTATTTTTGCAGGTGTCACAATCAATTTTCACTTAAATGGAAACTGTTTTGATAATTTTTACTTTAATATCTTTCGTTTATGGTATCGACTTCAGTTGAAATTTGTACAAAAAAATGACAGATTTCAAAAATGAAGCTCATGCCATTTTATTCGTCTCAAATGCTACATTTAAGTGATGTATTGATGATATTTTTTGCAGAAACTGTATAGTAATTGAATCAGAAATCTCTCCCTAGAAGACCGTTGACCAAATGTGAGGGGGGAAATTGCTCAGGATGGTTTGAATGTATACCAATATGTGGATAAATTCTACAATGGAGAATCACAAAAAAATTGTCAAAGGTAGCAAGTTGGATTCTAAAGCAGATTACTCAGACAGCAGCAAGAAAAAAATCGCAAATTAAAAGATTTTTTTAACCTGAAGAAGAAATCAATAGAACATATAAAGTCAGTTATTGACTTGGCAAGTAAAATTGCTACAACAATATGGCATCTCATTACAAATTATGAGATATACAAAGATGAAAGAGGTATAAAAACGAAAAATTTAAGAAAAAAATGGTGAGACTGAGATATTTGTTGATAAATGTATGAAAATAATTGGTTAAGTAATAGCAACTATGGGAAAAGAGGACTGGGAAGTACATAAGAAGATAGTCTCAGGTACTTCATGATAAAATTGAAGACTTGAGTATTTATTGTAGTTTGAAAAATAGAAAGAAGTATACTCAAATTTATCTTAAAATTATAAAATTCCGGAAAAGTAAGTAAAGTTTATCTTGAAGAAGTCATTATGACTTTTAATCGGTAAAAATTCCATAATCAGAGACTTTTTATTATCTCTTCTGGGTTTTTTGATATATTGCAGTCTCAGAACGCAGTAAATAACAATGAATTTTTGCGATCCTGAGGATGTTAAAAAGTCTATGGATTAAGTTGTATGTATAATATTTTTTATTATTAATTCTTGAGGAAAAATTGTAAACGAATAAAAATAGTCATTTGGAACTATAACAAATTGAAAATACTGTATATAGGATAACTATAAATATCAAAACAAATTTGAGATTACAGTATTATAAAATAAAACGAGATGGTTGCAATGAATAAAGGCATAAAATATTCGGTTGCAGAAGGATACCACAATGGTTTAAAACTTAGAATAATTACTCTTACAGCAGCTGTCTTAGTTGCTTTTTTCATGCGCATGCTCTCTTATGCCTCAATTACTGCAAACGGAGGTATAACTTTCAGCGGATATGATCAATTTTATCATATGCGACGCATTCTTTATACAGCATACAATTTCCCACATACTCTTAATTTTGATTCTTACCTCAATTATCCTTACGGTTTTGAAATAGGGTGGCCGCCTTTTTTTGATCTGTTAGGTGCTCTGCTTGCAAAAATCCTGGGAGGAGGTCAGCCAGATTTGCATACTATCGAATTTGCAGGAGCATTATTACCTGTACTTCTTGGGGTATTGACTATAATTCCACTTTATATAGTAGCTGCTACAATTTTTGACAGAAAAACAGGACTTCTTGCAGCTTTCATTTTTGCATTTATGCCCGCTCATATATATGCATCCAAGTTTGGGAATGTTAGCCATCATGTAGCAGAAACATTTCTCACAACTGCAGCATATGCATTACTAATACTTGCCTTAAAATGGGCAAGGGAAGGATCTTTTTCCCCGAGCTCTTTTAAAGATATGTATTCAGAAAAGACAACTGATGAAATCACTGGCTTTTGCAGGGGCATCGGGGATATTCTTATCTCTGTTTATTTTTACATGGTTGGGAGCCTTGTTTTTTGTAAGCTTGATAGTATTGTATGCAGTTATACAATCTACTATCGACCTTAAAGCAGGAAAAAGATCTGATTACATTTTCATCTGCTTAATAGCAAATCTTTTTGCAACACTTTTATTTACTGTTCCGTTATCAGCGGGATATGCACGATCGGGTTTGGAAATGAGTGCGGTGTATTTTTCCTGGTTTCAGGTACTCTATGTACTCAGCATGATAGCAGCCACTACTTTTTTATGGGGCTTTTCCATATATATCTCAAAAAAAGGTATGGACTGGAAGTATTATCCTAGCATTTTAATACTGATTTTAAGTGCAAGTTTTTTACTTCTCCGCTTTTTTTCAGCTGGAACCTACGCTTTTGTGATAGAAGGAATAAGTTTTTTCTCGGGAAAAGGTGAATACTTAGGTACTATTTCCGAAGCAATTCCTTTGTTTTTAAATTCAACAGGAAACTTCACCATTACGCAAGCATTAGGAAATTTCGGACTTTGCTTGCTTGTTGCTCTGGCAGCTTTTTTCCTGTTAGTCCTTGAGTGGAAAAGGGATAAATCAAAACCAGAAAGGGTTTTTTTCCTATTATGGACAATCTTTTCAGCATATATCACATTCTCACAAAGACGTTTTTCATATCAGCTCGCAGTAAATATTGCAATCCTTACTTCATATATACTATGGGTTCTGTTTGAATCCCTAAACTTTGAAACTGAAGTAAACAAAATGGTAATATCTGGACTGAAAAATGGGAACAAAATCTCACTTGACTCTCAAACCGGAAAAAAAGTAAATGTGAACACAATACCAAGACTTAAAAAAAGGGATTTTTCAGAGCCAAAGAATAAGCAGAGACCCGATTACTTCAAAGTTTTTTCAGCATTGGCGTTGATAGGACTCGTTTTTATACCCTGCATATGGATGGGAGTTGCTCTTGCAAAAAGTTCAGACTGGGTTGGTCCAGGTCCAGAATGGCAAAAATCACTCATTTGGCTCAAAAATTCCAGCCCTGAGACTTCTTATTATCTTCAACCTTCCCAAATTCCAGAATATGGAGTACTGAGCTGGTGGGATTATGGTAACTGGATAGTATACCTCTCCAAGAGGCCTGCAATATCTAACAATTTCCAGACCGGTGTTAAAGATTCTGCATATTTCTTTATGTCTGAGTCTGAACAGGAAGCAAAGGCAATAATGGACAAACTCAAGGTAAAATATGTGATCACTGATACACCGATGTTAA
Organism: uncultured Methanosarcinaceae archaeon; assembly: GCA_963833425.1. Classification (GTDB taxonomy): domain Archaea; phylum Halobacteriota; class Methanosarcinia; order Methanosarcinales; family Methanosarcinaceae; genus Methanosarcina. The sequence goes on from CAWHXP010000002.1 coordinate 55,053, forward strand.
ATGAGAAGTTTGGGGCTATTGCTCATTTCGCAGGAAAGGATTCGAAGGATTATTTTAAACAAGTTAACCGTACTTCTGTGATTGCTAAAGAGAAACTTTTTAATACTGAGATATTTAAGCTTCACGACCGTAATGGGGCAAATCTTGGAAATCTACGGCTCGTACACGAAAGCAATCTCTCGAATGCAGGCCCATAACAAAAGTAATATTGTAAAAATATTTGAATATGTTCCAGGGGCCAAGATTACAGGTACTTCAAACCCTAACAAACTTGTCAATGTAACACTTTATCTCAAATCAAACACAGGCAGAGAATTCAAGTATGAAAATAAAGCAGTGGCAGATACGAACGGTTCATTTGAAATAACTCGTACCCTATTCTACAGAAAAAACTGACAGCGGAATCAATGCTATATCGGCTTATAATCTGAGTGCAGGAGGAAACATTGCCGGACAAGCAATTTATATAAAAGAAAGTGACGTTCTAAATGGAAATAGAATACAAATATAATTTCTACAACGAAATAAAAATTTCCTTTGAGGGTTTTCAAAATTAATTTTTTAAATATTCTCATTTTATAAGTTTTTTGGAGACATTATTCTCTTTTATTTGTTAGTACATAAGATATAGAAGATCTCGATAAATCCTTAAACTTAATCATATGCTTATGTATGCAATATAAATTACTCGTGAAATAAGCTGTTTATCGAAAATCTCTTTGATTTTAAACATTCTAATCTGAAAATATCTCTCTTTCCATAATATCTAATAGACTGAAAGTCCAAAGTAATGTCTTGAACCTAGTTTTGAGATCCACTATTTAAAGGTCTTCACAATTTATTTTTGAAATGAAGATTTAAATCTAAGAGTTTATTTTATAAATATTTCTTACTGTAGTACTCCTTATAACCTGCATAATTCTAAAAAAATATTTTGTTCCTTCGATATTTGATGTTATAAACAGACTGATTTGCATACCGTAGTTCTATTTTTATGGTAAAAAGTTAACTTAAAATATAACTCAATTAATTAATAAGGTTCTCTGGTATTTTCTATCTTCACTGCAAGCTGTGGGGTAGTAAATCAGAATAATTCAAATGCAACAATTAGTAAGAAATGTTTTGACAAGAGTACCAGAAGAAAAAAAATAAGATGTAAATCTGAATCCTCTATATTTATTAAATATCAATGTTTTTGGTTTTAGGTATCTGAAAAGATTTTTTTAAACGATAAATCTGACATTCTTTGGATGCGCACATGTGTAAAATGTCGGATATGGCAATGAATATCAAAAAATCATTTAGTGTAGGATACGCATAATTTCTAATTCTGGAATCCATAATATTGTATTTTTATAGGCGGTTACAAAAAAAATGGAATTAAGATATATAAATTAAGTTTTTTTCTTGTGAACTAATGAGGATAAATAGGAAACTAATAAGGAGTAATCAAATTAGAGTAGTCATTCGAAGCTAGGGGTCGTATTCAAGAATATGGCAAGTTGGAAAGTGGGGTAAAGCATGGAAGAAAGAAAAGAAGTAAAAAGTTTTTCCTTGTTTTCCTTCATTGATTGGAGTTAGTTCCAGAGGAATTGATGTAAATTTTAGTGATTAAATGGGATATTAAAAGTCTTTGATCTTATGATATATTCTTGGAAATTATAATTTGAAGATATTAATTTTATTATAATTTGAAATTTGGTTTTTGAGGATGAATGTGTACTTTTGTGCAGATGCCTAAACAAAATCGAAAAATAGAAGTTCTTAAGCAAAAATATGGCTTAAATCATACATAGACCCAAATAAATATGGTTTTGTAAAGATTGGATAAAATAAGGATAAAATTTAAACTGAAGTCCGCATTAAGGTATTTTAATATTTGCAGTTAAAACTCAGAAGTAAAAATAAAAAAGTGGTAAGGAAAAATTTCTTGTTATCATCAGACCGTTATAGAACTATGTAGCTTGTATTCTGTCTCACATACTTCTTTTGTATCCCTTGCAATGGTAAGTTCTTCATTAGTTGGGATAACAAGAACTCTTACTTTCGAATCTGGTGTGCTGATATCGATTTCCTGACCTCTGATTTTGTTCTTTTCATCGTCAATCTTTATACCTAGGCCTTCAAGACCGGAAAGAATTCTCTTTCTTATGGTTGCGCTGTTTTCTCCGATACCTGCGGTAAAGACCACAGCGTCTGCGCCATTTAGCACGGCTGAATACTCACCTATAAATTTTTTAATCTTGTAAGCAAAGACTTCAAGGGCAAGTTCTGCTCTCTGGTTACCATTGGAAGCTGCTTCGTCAAGGTCTCTGAAATCGTTGCTTATTCCAGAGATCCCGAGTACTCCGGATTTTTTATTCATAAGGTTGTCAACTTCTCTGGTTGAAAGCCCTTCTTTTTCCATAATGAATGGAACTACAGCTGGGTCGATGGAACCGCATCTGGTCCCCATTGCGACTCCCTCTAGAGGGGTAAAGCCCATGCTGGTCTCAACGGATTTTCCACCCTTTACAGCGGTAATACTTGAACCGTTCCCAAGATGGCAGGTTATAACTTTAACATCCTTTGCAGGTTTCCCGAGCATAGCGGCAGCTCTTCTGGAAACGTACATATGAGAGGTACCATGGAAACCGTATTTCCTAACTCCATGTTTCTCGTACAAATCGTATGGTAGAGCATACATGTAGGCGTATGCAGGTAATGTCATATGGAATGCAGTATCAAATACAGCTACCATCGGTATGCTAGGCATGATCTCAGCACAGGCAGTTATCCCCATCATGTTTGGAGGGTTATGGAGAGGAGCTAGTTCAAAGCAATCTTTGATCGCCTTTTCCACATTAGTCGTCGATTAAAGCAGAAGTCGTGAATTGCTCTCCACCGTGCACAACCCTGTGCCCGACTGCATTTATTTCGTGTCATATCTTTGATTACGCCGAATTCTGAGTCGGTGAGAGCTTTTACGACTTCCTCGAGGGCTATCTTGTGATTGGGTAGATCAGTTTGCATTTCAAGCTTCTTGCCATCGAATCTTTTCTGGGTAATAATTCAATTATTGATCCCTATCCTCTCACAGAGACCTACTGCAAGGGCGGATTCATTAGTCATATCAATTAATTGGTATTTGAGAGACGAGCTCCCTGCATTTATTACAAGTACCTTCATGTATATACACCAGTTTAATTCATTGCTTTTAAGTCACGTTCACAGTTTTTCAGTTGAATATAGTTTATAAAATTTGTAAAGCACTTTCTTTATGCATTCTCAATTATTTGTCCTGAGCTGCGGCCTGGACACAGGTAATAGCAACGGCCCCAACAATGTCTTCATCGCTGCAGCCTCTGGACAGGTCGTTAATCGGCTTGGCAAGTCCCTGGGTAATTGGGCCATAGGCTTCGGCTTTGGCAAGTCTTTGGGCAATCTTGTATGCGATGTTTCCACTATTTAGGTCAGGGAAAATAAATACATTGGCTTTGCCTGCAACAGGGCTTCCGGGAGCCTTTGAAGCTGCAACGTCAGGGACAATAGCTGCATCAACCTGAAGCTCACCATCGATTGCGACGTTAGGAGCTAGTTCCTTTGCGCGCTTTGTAGCGGCAATCGTTGCTTCGGTTAGAGGGCTTTTTGCGCTTCCCTTAGTGGAATAGGAAAGCATTGCAACTTTCGGCACGTCCTGAACCAGAAGTTCAAAGGTAGCTGCGGAACTAACTGCAATGTTTGCAAGATCTTCCACGCTTGGCATTTCGACCATTCCAGAGTCAGAGAAGAGGAATGTTCCATTGGATCCATATTCACAGTCAGGAACAGCGATGATGAAGAAAGAGGATGCAAGAGCTGCTCCAGGCGCTGTTTTCACGATCTGGACAGCAGGTCTAAGGGTGTCTGAAGAAGAGTGTATAGCGCCTGATACTACACCGTCGACTTCACCGAGTTTGGCCATCATAACAGCGAAGTAAACATAATCACTCATAATTTCAGCTGCATTTTCAAGTGTTACACCTTTATGTTTTCTTAGTTCATAGAAAGCTTTAATATATTCATCTCTTCTCTCGTAAGTTTTAGGATCTACAAATTTTGCTCCTGAAATGTTCAGATTTCCTGCGAGCGCTTTTATTTCGGTCTCTTTACCTATGAGGACAATGTTTGCAATACCTCTTTCAAGTATCTTAGCAGTTGCCTTGAGAGTTCTTATATCACTAGTTTCAGGTAAAGCGATTGTCTTATTAAGTTTTTTTGCTCTTTCACTGATCTTGTCTAGGAATTTTGCCAATAAACCAACCTCCGATATGATTAGAGTTATTAAAATTACCTGGTCTTGATATATAAATTTACGTAAAAATCTCAGAGAAATATATCAAAGATGACTATATATCCTTGTCTGCTAACCTGCTATACTTATTTTCAAACATTTATATTCAAAATTAATAAGAGCATACCATTTTTTTTTCAATGAAATATGGTCTTGTTTTAATTAACAATTAAAATTTAGATAATTTAGATAACCACAATTTTTGGCTGATTTATTATAGAGAATTTCGATAACCTCCATGCTCTTGAGCATGGTTGGCTTTAAATTTGTCAATATTTATGTATATTCATGAAAACTCTTACTGATTTTGCTCTTAAAGAAGAGTATAAACGTCTTGAATCTGTTGGAGATAAGCTTGCTGAAATTGCTTCCTGAATTGATTGGAAAAAGTTTCGTATTATTCTTGAGTCTATGTCTATTAACAAAACCGTTTCATGAGGGCGACCTGAAACTGATGTCATTGTGATGTTCAAAATGCTTGTTTTACAACAATGGCATGGGCTCTCTGATTTTGAACTTAAGAAACAGTGTATAGATCGAATTTCTTTTAGGAAATTCCTTGGATTTCCGGAATACATACCTGGCAGTACTATTGTATGGCTATTTAGGGAGAGAATTATCGAGAATTTCAAAGAAAATATGGGGAAAGTTGCAAAGCCAACTTGATGCTCTGAGTTTACAGATAAAGCAGGGAATGATTCAGGATGCTACTTTTATCCATTCAGATCCAGGGCACGCAAAAGCAGAGAGATGAGGCAAAAACAAGAAGAAGCAGAGATGGAACATTGACAAAGAAGGGAGGTAAGTCTCACTTTGGATATAAGCTTCATAATACAATAGACAGAGATTATGAGCTGATCAGAAGATTCAAAACAACAACTGCGTAAGTACATGATTCGTATGTAGATTTGACAGAGGAAAATGAAGTGGTTTATAGGGACAGAGGATACTTTGGAGCAAAAACGAAAGGGTATAATGCAACAATGAAAAGAGCGGTCAAAGGACATACTCTGGGAATAAAGAATTTATTAAGAAATAAGGGAATTGGCTCAAAAAGAGTCCCATGAGAAGGAGTTTATTCAGTAACTAAAGAAATTTTCAAAGCAGGAAGAGTTTTTGTTACTACTGTTAAAAGAGTAAATCTAAAAATGTTGTGTACGGCTTTTTGTTATAATCTCCATCAATTGAGGACATTGAAAATAAAAAAAGTATATTGAAGATAGCGGAAGCTATCTTTAAAATCAAAGAATTGAGAATAAAGTAAAGCCAAAAAGAGGAATTAAATAGAGAAATTGAGGGGAAGATCTGAGAAATTCCTGCTAAGAAATAAAATCCGAAATTTATCGAAATCCTCTATAAAGTATAGAGCAATTTGTTGGCATCGGCGTTTTATCAAAATTGTCTAAAATATAAATAACAAATTAATATAAAAAAATTCCGAAAGGCGTGTTGCAAAAAAGTATCGTAACTGTCACACTACAAAAGCATTTGTAGATGTCAACTTTAGTTCAATAAATACTTCTGATTACTAACTGATGGCTAAATAAAAACGTGATCAATAGCAGATAGTTGGATAAAATAAGCTCATTTAAATCTGCTCATGATCTATTAAGACGGCTGTATGCATTGGTTCCTCGGACAGATTGGTCATAAAAAAGAAATCAAAGGCGGATTGATGAGTTACTGATACCTTTCCAAAAAAATGGATTGATGATAGAGTGTTTGTTTTGAGGTTAACTTTTCTATTAAGAAGGTGGGGTTCCGAAAAGTATGGGATTTATCTTGAAATAATTTATGATGCAATAGAAAAATTTATTTTTAGCCAAGTCGGATACCCGCACTTGCTGCGGGGATGGAAATTTCTCAAAGTAATGTTATCAACTAACTCTATTATAATTTTAAGCTATTTCGCACTATAAAAATGGAACTACATCATGGAGATCATTGTGTCTATAAAAATAGGGGATTTCGATAAACTTCTAATTCCTCCAATTCATATGCATGCTATTTATGGGTTTATATGAAATGTAGATGTTTACAGAAATTCTCTTAACTACATATGCTCCAAATCTGATAAACATAATATTTTGATTTTGTTGCAATATTCCTCGAGAATGATCATATAAATATTTTTTTCGTGATAAGATGCATTGATGCAATCATCAACGAAGATTTAGTTCTCACATGTTTTCATGGTGATTAGTGGTCTTTGAATGAGATTGTTTTCATTCGATGGAATAAACTCTCTCATGTTTATTCGATTGCGTTGGTATTTTATTGATGCTTCGCACACGATATCTTGGTAATGTTTTGATACAGAGTGAACATTATTCTTGTAGACCCCGCATCCATAAAGGTACGAAAAATGTTTGCAAGCATAGTGAACCCTTGATCTCGATTTTCACATAATTTATGAGAGTCTTAATACAGTATTAAATACATTTTTTGACTTTAATTCTAATTCAGGACTAAAATTCAGGCTTATGTTTTAGAGAATGTAGGGAGCTTTTTCATCCCATATAATGGTATAAATGGAGGTGTCATTTGTGGGAAATAAAAATTAGTTAAGTATTGGAATTATATGTAATTTATTCATCTTTGAAAAAAGCAGTATTATATACATCTATATTCACAATTTAATGGCCAAGTTATTTGATCTCAGTTTCTCAAAATTGTTGGCTAATGCTAACGTTTTTTATTTTTTAATTGTTAGGAATTATACATTTTTAGAACTAAAAATCGATTGATTTTTTTTAGGTAACTGCCAAATTAAGTTAATTTTATAATTCTCTTTTGCAATTAGGTACTCATTCACTCTTTGAACTGTGGAAGCAAAACTATTTGATAGATTTTATTTCTTAATTTTTAACTGCTCAATACAGCCAGTGATCGCATACAAAATGTTTTCGATGTTCACATCTATGTGTCTTACTCCTATTTTTTACTTTGAAAACTCCCCATGGATATCAAAACTCACATGGATCTGTTACCATTTATTCCTCTTCTGACAAGGATGTAGGAGATAGAAAACGGTGCCAGTATGAAAACGACTTGGCAAAATATCAGCTTACTATCTGATAGACTACCTAACTTATGAAGGAACAAAATTTAGGAGAATTATTGCTGTCATAATTATATATTCTATGGTTATTTAATATAATGAATGTTTGTTGGGTTTTTATAATCATATTAATATATAAATATTTGTATAATATTTGGTCTCTAAATTCTAATTGTTATAGATGTTGATTAGACATTTTAGGAAATGTTAGTGTATTTAGTTCAATTACGCGAATAAAAAAACTAGTTTGGAAATAAGTTATTATTAGACTGAAAAAGGGATAATAGGTCATTATTTAATTAAACTGGTTCAAAAACAGCATAATTTAAGCAAAAGTTTGGGAATAAAAATTGTGAAGAAATAAGCATGAAGCCGATTAAATATTTAATTTGCCTATTTACTCTGTCGGTTGTGTTGATTTCGGTTGTTCTTGCAGAAGCGAACACCCCTCCCACACAGCGAGTAGTTAATAGCAAAGGGCAAAATTGGTATATGACAGGTGATAAATTAGATTCCAGCAATAAATCCTGGAATAATACTGTTGCATGGGTAGATTATCAAAATATTCTGCACTTAATTATTGTTAAAGGCACAAACATAATTTATAGTATTGAATTGAACCCCAGTGATGTAAAAATCACATCCATGCAGGCAAACGGGAAGGTTATAGCAAACTATGAGCTTATTCCAAAATTAGTTTTATTCCCGATCAGTAGAAGTTTTAGAACTATTTTTCGTAATTGGAAACTTTGGTTGTGTTCATGAGTTGTTGAAAATCTTAAACATAAGTCAATATCCATATTTCCCAAGATAAGAATACTACTCATTTTTCCCGATTTGATCAATAACTAAAGGACACTATTTGATATCAAGCTTACCTCTTGCTATGCCTTTAACTTTGCCAATTGTTCAAAAATCTTTACTTTCACATATTGTTTTCAGCTCAAGTATCTATTCCTAAATTTATTTAGAGGACATATCTGAACCAGGTTTAAGAAGTAATCCTCCTTCCTTATTGCATCTATTTTACCAATAGTAGCTTATTTTTTAGTGATTCCCTCTCTGGAAGTTGCTTTCTTAATAGGATCTCATATATATAAACTGGATCAAGTATAGAGGAGTTCGGTAGTTCTTAACCTAAATATTCTCCTTCAAGATTGATGCAGATTATAAAAGTATCACATCAAAAAATGAGGATTTCTACAAACCCAAATTTTTGTCTGGTTGCTTATGAGCCTTATTTAATCATTTGTTGGAATCTGAGATTTATCTAAATTCTCAAAAGTCTTTAAAAAATGCTGTGGGATTAAAAACCAGTTATTGGATTGTGAACTGTGGAGTGATGCTATAACTTCCGATGTAATTAAAAAGTTGTTGGAAATTAGGAAAACCAGGTAAAAAAAGAGTCTTTAAGCAATTGAAAGTATTTGATTTACAGTAATTCCCTTATAGTCATAGCTGTTGTGCGAACATACCCCGTTGGTTGCAGTTTGGTGGCACCTTTAGCTTTGAGTTAAATTTATAGAAATGGTTTTGGAACTAATGAGATCATCAAAGATTTGGAATCTATCGGAACACCATTATTTATATTCTTACGAACTATATTCACAGATAGCAGGTAGTAATTAAATAATTCTCTGATTTTCATGCCACTCGAAACCTTTATATCTCTACCATGATATTTTGGAGATACTCTTTGATCAACAGTGCCTTGGTGGCTTAGGGGTATAGCGCGTCCTTGGTAAGGACGAGGTCGCGGGTTCAAATCCCGCCCGAGGCTTCTAAATTTTTGTTCAAAATACCGTTTTTTTCATTTTGCCCTAATATCGCCTTAATGATCTTAATAAAGGCATAAACTCTGGATAATTAAATTTAAACTATAGTTGTTTTTGTAGGTCTTTTTAGAGATAATTATTAAAATTTTCCACTTTAGATCTATATTTGAAACTTGCCCAGCCCGTCAAATACGCTGGACTTAAGAAACAACATATTGGACTTAAAAGTATTTTGAAATAAACTAAACTAATAGGTAAACCTTAAAGTGTTGCGGTTAATTTGATAAATTAGGCTACAATTACCCTAGGAAACAAAATTAATCTGAAGGTAGTTCTATTAAGGATACGTGAAATTTTGATTAAAAATTAAACTATTGATTACTCATTAATTTCTCTAACTTGAATGAACTTTGCCAAAATATCTTTTCTAATTTCATCTCCATCTTTAACGATTATCTCAACATTCTCGTTTTTATTCTCTGAAACTGTATTAATTTTCCTATATTCCTTTCTTCAATAATCATTAGGGAACCGTCTCTCCAAAATTCACATACAAACTCTGCAATCTCCAGCATCTGCTGCTTCTTTTAGGTGTTCCAGGAGAGCTTTTGCAGCATCAGCATTACGTTTTTTGGTTCCGTTGCAAAAAATCCTTTCTACTGATACAATAGAATAAAAAGAAAACCAAAGATAGTAACATGCTATCTAATTCCTTTAAATGGAAGCATTATGAAGGAGAAATTATCTTATTAAACGTAAGATGGCACCTAAAATACCCATTGAGCTATAGAAATTTAAAGGAAATGATGATAGAAAGAGGAATTCAAGTTGATCACAGTACTATAATAAGATGGGTGTATCAATATTTTCCTGAAATAGAAAAGAAGATAAGAAGACATTTAAGACCAACAAACGATTCGTGGAGTTGATAAAACCTATATCAAAGTAAAAGGTAAATAGAAATATTTTTACCGAGCAGTTGATTCAAATGGAGATATAATTGATTTCATGTTAAGTCCAAAACGAAATAGAAAAGCATCGAAGAGATTCTTTAAGAAAGCTTTAAGTTCTAATCATAATCAAATTCCAAGATTAATAACCGTTGATAAGAATCCAGCTTATCCACCTGCTAGAGATTAACTGAAAAATGAAAAGAAATTGTCTAAAAATGTTGAAATTAGACAAATCAAGTATTTGAATAACATTATAGAACAAGATCACAGATCTATAAAGAGAATCGGTAATCCAATGTTAGGATTTCAGTCTTTTCGATCTGCTAATAAGACTTTAAAAGGGATTGAAGCTATAAATATGATCAAAAAAGGACAAGTAATCGATCTAAATTACTCTGCTCTTAATGAAGTCAAATACATTAATCAATTATTTGGTATAGTTTTATAATGCTAGTACATTTTCCTTTAATATTTTGATTTTTATTAATTACTTATAGATTTACATATTTTTTTGAAATTTTTGCAACGGAACCAAAAAACGTAATGCTGATGCTGCAAAAGCTCTTCTGGAATACCTAAAAGAAGCAGCAGATGCTGGAGACTGCAGAGTTTGCATGTGGATTTTGGAGAGACGGTTCCCGGAAGACTTCGCCAGACGACAATATAGTAAAACGAATGCAGTTTCAGAGAAACCGAATTAGAACGTCGAGTTAATTGTCAATGATACATATGGAATTAGAAAACAAATTCTAGCGAAGTTAGAGAGTCTTTAACTAGTTAGAATTTTTTATATTAACTTAATTTATTTCTAATAGAAAATATTTCACTATTCGTTTTTATCAATTTTTATAATTCTAGTCTGAATTACCAAAATCGCCACCAAGGTTTCTTAGCTCCTGGTACTTCTATAGCCTTCTGATTAATTAAAGTTTGCATTTGAAACATGTAATTGTTAAGCATTGACTTGAGATCTTCTTTATCTTGGTTAGTTTTTCTAAGTTCTGTTAATAGTGCTTCTATTTCATTCTCCAAATCGTCAATTCTTTTATCTTTTTCTTCGGAAAATTTTAGATTTTCCTAGAATGTCGCCTGCAAAATACTTATTTCAGAAACTTTCTTTTCTAACTCTGTCGTAAATGTCTTATATTTATCATCAGTTGTTGGCATGTCTTCAGACTGTCTAGATGTCTCTGCAAGTTTTTTTTCTAACGTTATTAATTCATTGCGATTTATGTGGCATGCAGGAAAAAAGCACCATTTAACTTACTTAATTAAAAATATTCTAATAACAACCTAACAAATTAAAAGTAATCGTTATGCTAATATTTTTAAATAATCAAATATATTTTAAAGTGAATGTATAAGAAAATTTTGGAGTCTAGATAAATGAAAAAACAAACATTCAATCAGACAAAAAAATATTTGATATTTTGGTTCCGTTGCAAGAATAATATTTCTGCAATTTGATACTATAATTTTCACCTTTATGTATCATTTTCTTCCAAATTAAAATGATTAACTTCCCTGATTGTGATGTTTTTTAATGTTTTTGTGAAAAAGCCAGATTTTTGCAACGGAACCAATGAAATAGTAATTAAAAAGAAGATAAAGGAGTATAGAGTAGATTTCACCGAAATTCAGATGCATTGCCTAATTAGAGAATGAGGAGCGATCTCCATGATAGACGACTTATTAAATATAATTGATAATGTGGAAAAAAATAAAAGTTTTGAGTTATCTTTATCACATTTTCAGTTAACCCAGTTGCCTTCAAAAATTTTTGAGCTAAAAAACTTGAATAATCTCGATCTATCTTGGAATGAACTGAGCAGTTTGCCACCTGAAATCCTTGAGCTTAAAAATCTAACTAGCCTTGATCTATCTCACAATAAATTAAGCCAATTGCCGCCTGAAATCTATGAGCTTAGAAATCTAACTGGCCTTGATCTATCTAATAATAAATTGAGTTCGCTTCCATCAGAAATCATTAAGCTAAAAAACCTAACTAGTCTTGATTTATCTGAAAATCAACTGAGTTCACTTCCTCCTGATATTTTAAAACCCGGTCTAGAGATTAGATATGAATACTATCTTAAACCCTCAAGAAATTCTGATTTCTCTAAAAAAATGGATAAAAGTGGAATTTACTTAAGAGGAAATCCTTTAGTAAATCCTCCCGTGGGAATACAAAAAAAGGTAGGGAAGCAATTTTTAATTATTTTAGATCTAAAACTACAAAACAGTTAAATGAAGTTAAAGTTATGCTTGTTGGAGACGGAGGCGCGGGTAAAACTTCGCTGGTGAAGAAGCTTTTTATGGAAGAAATTGATGGGAAAGAATCGCAGACACAAAGTATCGATATAAGGACATGGTCTGCAAATGATGGAGAGCGGATAATTCAAGCCAATTTCTGGGATTTTGGTGGGCAGGAAATCATGCACGCTACGCATCAGTTCTTTTTTTCAAAAAGAAGTCTTTATATACTTGTTTTAGATGGAAGAAAGGACGAAAAAACGGAATACTGGCTTAAACTTATAGAAAACTTCGGTGGTGACTCTCCTGTTCTAATTGTGATCAATAAAATTGATGAAAATCCTTCATTTGAATTGAACAGAAAGTTTCTTCAGGAGAAGCACTCCTCAATCATAGGTTTTTACCGTTTGTCCTGCATTTCAAATGAAGGACTTGGAGATTTTTCTAAAGCTTTGCAAGAAGAACTGACAAAGTTAAAGTATCTTGAAATCAAGCGGCCTGAAAGTTGGTTTAATGTAAAGAGAAGACTTGAAAAAATATGTCAAAATCGTCATTCGTGTAGTAAGGACGAAGACACATATGAGTCCTGTAATTACATTGAGTACAAGGAATATAAAAATATGTGTAATGAAAAAGGAATAAAAAACGAATCTGAACAGGATACACTTGTTGATTTTCTGCATGACTTAGGTGTAATACTCCATTTTGGAGATATACCTCTTTTAAACACATATGTCCTAGAGCCGGAATGGGTAACTAGGGTGGTATATAAAATCGTAACTTCAAAAAGAATTGCTGACACCAAAGGAATTCTTAAATTTGAAATGCTTCATGAAATTTTGAAACAAAAAAGGAAAGGAGATTTCTATTATCCTCCCGATCAATATGTCTTTTTTGTTGGTTTAATGAACAAATTTGAACTCTCCTATCACCTTGATAGCAGCACTATACTTCTCCCTGCCTCTCTAGAAATTCAGGAACCGAATTTTGATTTTGAGCATGAATTGAGCCTGAAATTTATAATTGACTATGATTTCCTTCCTTTTTCGATAATGCCCCGTTTCATAGTGAGAATGAACAAAGACATAAAAGGTAATCTATGTTGACGTACCGGCGTTGTTCTAGAAAACGAAAAGTTCGAATCTACTGGTTTGATCAAATCAGACAATGAGTATAAAGTGAGTGAGCTACTGGGAACGGTCATCACCAAAAATGATTTGATAAATATACTATTTGAAAAACTACAAAAGGCGGAAAATAATGAAAACGAGATTATTAAAGAACTTATAAAAATAAAAACATTCGATTCTGACCCCAATATCGAAGACACTATACTTGAAAAAATTAATAAAACATTATTGCTACAGCCTAACTTCTATGGTATAGGAATTAATTTTAACAAACTAATCGAATCATATTTAGACGATAAAAAGATTATTTCAGGCCGTCTCAAAACTTAATCCGTTTCTACAATTGGATAATGGTTATTTTAATTCATTGCTAAAATCTCTAATAATCTATAAAAAGGAATTTTTCTTTTATTAACATACTATTTATTTTAAGTTTTATATCGAACATTAGTTATGCTTATTGACAACTACAGAAAAAAAATTATCAATAAGTCATATTTATCTTTAAAAGGAATTTGAATTTTAAAAAATGTTTTATATATTCTTATTTAAAATGACAATATTGATGTACTAAAAAAAATAGTAAAGTTTTTATTAAAAAAAGAAGAGTTTGTAAGAAACCAATTGTATCGTCTAATAATAAAAATAAAAGTTTTAGGCAAACTGGAAAGAAAATCGAATAGTTTTAGTGAAAAATAAATGAAAGTAACGAAAAAAAAGTTGGCCTCCCATTGGTAGCTATAATGACAGCGTTAATTATTCTATCATTAGCAATTCCAGCACTGACAGTCACTTCCTCAATGAGTTATACTTTAAATAAGGATTTCGATCAAGGAACGCTTGTAGGATTGGAACACAACACAGTACCGGATCAATTGCAGCTTTCTAATGTGACTACAACTTTTCCCTTTATGTGGATAGCTAACTCCGGGGAAGACACAATTTCCAAGTGGAATACGGATACCAATAAAGAGGTGGCACGTTATAACACTTGGTTTGGCCTACCTGCAGATCATGATTCTTGGACTGGACCAGCACCATCAAGAACAGCCATAGATTCTCAGGGTAATTGCTACGTAGCTAACCGACACTTTGATGATAAACCTACCGATGTCATGAAGATCTTACTCAACGACTATATAGATCGCAATCATGATGGTAAGTTAAACACGTCTTATGATAAAAACGGCGATGGAAATATCACACCAGACGAAATGCTTCCCATGAATGATACAAACAAAAATGGGATAATTGACGACAACGAAATTAAAGATGAACGTGTCGCATGGGTTGTACAAGTGGGGGCAGATAATGGCTGGGGGCGTTCTTTGTCAATTGACAAAGACGGAAATCTATGGGTGGGGCTTTATAGTACACATCAATACTATGAGCTAAGCAGCGTTAATGGTTCTATTATAGCCGGACCGATTGACGTTAGTGACAATACTCCAGATGGATCATTCGTAGACAAACATGGAATATTGTGGGGCACTTCAGAAGATGGTGGTGGTTTGAATCCTACTCTATTAAAGTTAAATACCACAACCAAGGCAGTAAAAGTCTATCACCTACCTGATAAATCATTAATTGACTATGGTATTGGACTCGCATACGATGCCAATGATAGTACGATTGTCTATTTAGGAGATTCGTCAGGTCAATCCTTTATCAAATTTGATTCGTCTACCGAAACTTTCAGCACTCCAGCAAAAAAAAAGTTTCCAGCGACAGGGGGTATCAATAGATTCGGATGGGAATATAGTTGTCTCCGATAGTATAGGTAACACGACAAAGTTTAGCCCCAACGGGACAGTAATTAGGGACGCCACATCACAGGTTACTTCTCCAAGTGATACACGTGGTCCTATCATGGACTCTAATGGCGATGTTTGGGTCGAACATAGACTAGCTAATAAATTGTCCAAGTTTAGAGGTTCAGATGGAACTCCTCTTGGTGTATTTGATTGTGGTAAAAAGCCATATACTTATAGTGACGCCACCGGACTCTCACTACGTCACTCAATTGGTCCATTAGGTACCTGGTCTGTGGACTTTGATAGTGAAGCAGATAACAGCCATAGGGTACTGTTTCCTGGAACAGTAGTGAACCTACGGGGACATATGTCAAAGTTGAAGTTAGAAGCTCAAATGATGAAAATACATGGTCTGCTTGGGAGACTGTGGCAAATGGAGTCTCAATGAGTTCAACACCTCCTGGTAGATATCTACAGATTCAGACAACAATGCAGAGCCCCAGTGGAGATGTATCTCCGGTTCTCTATGATCTTACTGTTAATGTAGGAAACCAACCACCTTCAGCCAATGCTGGTTCCAATCAGGTTGTTGAGCAGTCTAATCATGACGGTACTCCAGTAACTCTTGATGGATCAGGTTCCACAGATGACGGACTAATTTCACCATTGACATATACTTGGAAATGGGGTAATGGTGGATCAGCTACCGGTGTTAAACCTACTATATTCCTTCCTTTGGGGAAAACAACCGTAAACCTGACTGTCTTCGATGGACAGTTTTCGAGTACAGATACCGTTGACATA
Source organism: uncultured Methanosarcinaceae archaeon (assembly GCA_963833425.1). Classification (GTDB taxonomy): domain Archaea; phylum Halobacteriota; class Methanosarcinia; order Methanosarcinales; family Methanosarcinaceae; genus Methanosarcina. The sequence continues at coordinate 71,095 of CAWHXP010000002.1, forward strand.
ACTATACAGGATACAACTCCACCAACATTAATATGTCCTAAAGATGTAACTGTTGAGCAAACTAATCTAGCTGGTACTCCAGTTAAATTACCAAATGCAACAGCCACTGACATCTGTGACGCCAATGTTAAGATAACGAGTGATGCACCAGCAGTATTCCCACTTGGCGTTACAAAGGTTACGTTTACAGCAACAGATGCTTCAGGAAACAGAGCAACTGGTACAACAAATGTTACTGTACAGGATACAACTCCACCGACGATAACAGATTCAGGTAAACCAAAAATCCTTTGGCCCCCGAATCATAAATATCAGACAGTTTCAATCTCTGATTTCGTTAGCTCAGTAAAGGATATTTGTGATGCTGGTGTGGGCATCAAAGATGTAAAAATCACATCTGTTAGCAGTGATGAACCTGAAAATGCTCCGGCCTTAGGTGATGGTAATACATTGAACGACATTGTTATCAAAGATCCTCAAACAGTTGATTTAAGAGCAGAAAGACAAGGAAACGGAAATGGTCGAGTGTACACGATTAATTATAAAGTTACGGATGCGTCAGGTAATACTGCAACAGGATCCTCTCATGTCTGGGTTCCCCATGACATTAGTAATCCCATAGCAATTGACGATGGTGCAGCCGCAGATACACAGTGAAGTACCCATAAGTGAACAAATATGTTCTGTAATAAAGCAAAAGTGAAAAAAATGTTAACATAAAAGATGGGAAGAGGCACATCTCCCTATTTTCACTTTTTTATAGTAATTTTTCATTTAAAAGGGATTTTAATGAATTCCAGAAATGTCAATAAAGGAATCATTTTATTCGGTTTTATTCTTATCTTTCTGGTGGGATTGTTAGCTGTTAATATTTTTAGTATACATGGGAAAGCACTAGGTGCCCTTTCAATTAAAAATGCCTATACATTTAGTGAAAACTTTAGTGGAGGAGTTTTGAATCCACAAACATGGCAGATCACTCATGAAGGAGATTTTGAGGAAAGTATAGTAGAAGTGTACGATGTTAATCCTTCGAAAAATGTTGATTATCGATTGAGATTGGGCATGAATACAATTGGTACAAGGGATGACACCGTAAAGTTCCTTGGAGTCAGAAGTGTAAATAAAGTAAATATTAGTGATGGAACAGAAATCTTATTCAATCTCGACTGGAACAACCAGAGCAATGGTTGTTATCTGAGTGGATCGTTTTATCTCTGCCCTACTGCAACTGATGGAAATCCAGAAAACGAAAATAACTGGTTAAAATATGAATATATCGGTGTTCCTCCTGGGCAAAATGCTCGTTGTGCTGTCGCCAACAAAGTTGATGGGAATATAAGGTTATTATATACTGATGGTTGGCCTGAGGAGCGGACTGGCAGACATATTGCAGATCAGCGTATAAAGATAATATTGGATAATAAGATTCTTAAAGTTTTGGAAAATGGCAGAGAGTTAAATACTTCCAAGCTACAAGATTTGAACTTTTCATCGGCTTATATATATTTACAAATGAGTGGTCACAGCAATTATCATATGCGAAAACTTTATTTCGACGACATTACAGTTACAAAACATAGTTAATGTATGTCCATAAATTAATTTAAAATATTTATCGTTTAAAAAGTAGGTTAATTATTCATATCTAAACTGCGAATAAAAAAATTGAAGTTTTTCATCCATTTTCTAATGATACACTAGCATCACCTACAGGGGACCACTATCCCAAATTAGAACTTGTATTCCCTGTGTAAGTTGAAGCATCGTAAAAGTAGCTAATTGTGAGAACAGAATCAAATATTATCAATATTTAGTTTCGCAAGAATCAAAAATGCAAAAAGCAGCTTTAAATTTTTTAAAAAATTTTGAGAAATTCGTCTCTTTATACTAAGTGAGGCCGATATTTAAAGAGAAAATAGTTTTGATGAACCCCACTTCTGTCCAATTAGTTATATAATAATTAATAGAAATAAACAACAGCCTATCTGACACTCCATGAATTCATGAACTTCTATGCTAATTCAACCAATCTAATAAAACCATACTCTTGTCTCGCCACCGAAGTATAAAATTAACCATTATGTCAAAAAAGGTTCATTTTTAATTATGTACTCAGATTTGAAGCTCATTTTCGCTGGGAAATATGTTTATGAAAGTGAGTCTACAAGCCAAGTTTTCTGTATTATGGGATCTGTAGACAATTTTGGATCCCTTTAAGGAATATGTCCCACTCCCAACATATGTGCACAAGAAAGCTATCTATTCTCTCAGTATGAAAGTAGATTGAAAACGGATTCAATTTTCAATGAGGAATAGTTGTTAAGTAAGCAAACAAATTATACATCTGTTTAGATCTGCGGCATATAGGCGACAAAAAGGTCTGTTCAATTGTATCGACTCAACGAATGGAAATAATTAAAGGGACAAAAAAGCTGGAGGCTTCCTTTCATCCCGATCATAAGGGTAGGGAAGAAAGGAAGCCTCCGCTCTCCCAAAGTGGCAAACAGTTGCTATGGGGGAAACAAAAGTATTTTTGGAAGGCTGTAAATGCTCTCTAATTTATTGAAGAATCCGTCGCTTAACTACTCATTGCCAAAATAATTCCTAAGGTTCTCATTCACTAGCCCGATTGCGCTGCAAGTTGCAGGTGTGCCCGCAAGTGCGTTTAACATCACGAAATCATGTATTGTTCCAAGGTATCGAACGGCTGTGACATTGACCCCGGCTTGAATCAGCTTATGAGCATACGCCTCACCCTCGTCGCGGAGGACATCATTTTCATCAGTGATTATCAGAGCTGGTGGCTGCCCCTTGAGTTGGTCAATCGAGGCTTGTAGCGGGGATGCTGTTGGCTGCTTGCGTGCTCCTTCGTCGGGTAAATAATTATCCCAAAACCACTTCATCGCCTCACGGGTAAGCCAGATATCGGTTGCAAACTGTTGGTAAGACTGGGTATCAAAATTAGCATCTGTCACAGGATAAAAGAGTACCTGATAGCTAATTTTCGGGCCGCTCCGCTCCTTTGCCAGTAGTAACACAGCTGCTGCCATGTTTCCGCCTACGCTGTCACCAGCCACAACTAATTTTGAAGTATCCATATTGAAGTTTTTCCCATTCTCTGCAAAATATTTTGTCGCTGCATATGCTTCTTCGATGGGTTCGGGGTACTTTTCTTCGGGAGACGGCGTGAAATTGACAAATACAACTGCAGCATTGGCTCCATTAGAGATTTCTCGAATCAATCGATCATGCGTATTTTTGTCCCCAAGCACCCAGCCACCGCCATGGAAGTACATAACGACTGGCAAAATCCCTTTGTTTCCTTTTGGTCTGATAATTCTAATCGAAATTTGCCCCTTCGGGCCAACTGGAATATTGAGATCTTCGATGTCTGCCGGCAGTTTTGCCGTCTCAGTAGTAGCTTGTAAATCGTCAAGTACTTTGCGTGCATCTCTCGGAGAGAGTTTGTAAATTGGTGTTCCATTCTGCTTGTTTATTTTTTCTACAAATGCTTTTGTTGTTGGCTCGAGTAAGTCAATGGTTAAATTCATGATGATCCCTTAAAGCTTGCTTTTTAGTAAGTACATAATATAGCTAAAAAAATATAATATCATAATAGACATTCTGCAGATATGCGCTAAGTTTAAAATTTATTTGTCTGTTTGCCCACTATTATTCATTAAAAGTTATATTAATTTTGGAACTGCTACTATAATTGAGAAACTAAATGGTTTTTTTGTGTATATCTCTGAAAAGTTGCATGAAATATAGTAAATTATTAAGAGTTTTTCAATAAACCTTTGATTTTCATTAGTTATTAGTATCTCATTTATAGTTATACGACAGAATTTAAGGACTTATAAAATCCTCTTAAATAAATTAATCTATAGAGATTCAGTGCTATACGCTTCTGTTTGCAGGATTTTCTTTTGTAAAGGAACATTTTCTTCAATCACAATTCTCGATTTTTACATCCACTAATTTTTCTAAAGGTTGTTGATAAGGTACTGTGACTTTAAGCACACCATTTGTGTATTTAGCAACTGCTTTTTCCGGGTTTACCGGGCAGCAGGTCGAATAACTGTCAAGATACTGAACTCCCGCTTTCCTAGCAGCTACATAAAAACTGTCTTCAGTAATCTTAAAAGAAATATCTTTCTTTTCAACTCCTGGGAGAACTACTTCAATTAGAAGGTTTTCGTAATTGTCGTCAGGATATGTACAGATAACCGGTGATAATCTCAAAGTGTCTGCCATCATATTGCCTCAAAATATTCATATTTGATTAAGTAATCCATTAACGTTAAATTGGCTACTTCAGCAGGTTCTTATCTCTGCTACATTAACTATGTGGTAGATACGAAAAGTGAATGTAGCAAACTCACATATAAATTGAATGTCAAAATTTTAAATATCAAAGTAAAAAACTTGAAACATACAAATTCCAATATTGTCATTTTGTTGAACTTATTTGCTTATTTCATCATTTCCTGGACCTTTCTGATGTCGGCTATAGCTTTCTTCTTCAGCTCGATCATTTTTTCATGATGCATAATTTAACTACCCCTTTTATGTGTATTCATAAAACAAACTTTAATATAGTGCCCTAGGACCATTGATCAAATCTGAAACATGAGTGATCCCCATTTTTGGGGAAATGTAAAGATGATCTTGCGCTCACGATTTTCAACAAAGTGTAGACACGATTAATTCTGTCTAACTAACTACTTAATTTTTTTAATTAAGGTGTTTTTTAGTAAAAGAAATACATTTCTTTATTACCGTTGTATTATTGATAAGGGTAGGAATTCCGATAAACCCACATTTTTGGTTGGTTGTCTTTAAAGCGAATCTAATCCAGGGATTTATCAAAATTCTCTACTATTATCCCATATACTCACACATTCTACAGATCATCCCTCACTCTTTATCTGTTCGCTTTAAGCTACAATTACAATTAACCACTTCATTATTTTAAATTAATTATACAAAAAATCGTTTATGAATAAAAATTGCTTCCCAATATAATATTTTAAAACCGAAAAATAATTTTATATTAATTATGTTTTTATTATTTTAGGATATATTCACAAATTTAACATTAAGCTTTTTTTCCCTCCCTTTAAGAGTCAATAAATATTGATTCTAAATCAAATTCTAGATTTTAAGAGCCAAATCAGGCTATTAAAACACTTTATAGATAAAATAACTAACGTTCTTCCAATTTGAATCATTTTGTTATGTGGGGATAACTTCAGTATTAATAATATAAAGTTTTTAAATTTTTGAATGTATTCTACAATAATATTCAAAAATTACTACCAGTTTCATGCATATATATTGTCAGATATAATCCTAATTGCGAAAGAATGAAAAAAAATAGATTGATCAATCTTTGCACCAATGCGTACGTAATAAATGATTTTTTTATAATACAATTTCCTCGAATTAATCTAAATTTAAAATAGATATCATTAGGGGTTATTATAATTTGTTTATGCGTTTCTCAGACTTCTTTTCAATTTACTCGGATGTAATCGATAGAAACTTGTATATTCCTGAAAGCTATGGAATTGGCGAATTATAATAAATTTAGACAAATATTAAGATATATTCCCAGATTTTAAATAATAAGGTAGTGATTTTTTATTTTTGTACCATGCTTCTGTTTCTAGGATTGTTCATCTTTTTCAAGAACAATTATCAAATGTTGAAATGGGAATAAATACTAAAACAACCGTCTATTATACATGGTATTAACTGAAATTCTAGTATTAGTCGTTGCTTTAGTAGTGGCGTTCTTTTTGTATAATTTGTTTGACAATCTGGTTCATCTTGGAATTCATGCAGTGATTGGTCTAGCAATTTTATACATAGCAAGGTTTTTCGGCTTAAAAGTTGCAATATCTATATGGACAATCCTTATTTGTGCATTAGGTGGTAGTATTGGTGCAGTAATTGTCATTATACTGAGCTATCTCAAATTCGCCTTTGTGGGATAAATAACATTAAAATGGATACCATTGGATTCAATAGCAATGGAAGGCAAAAAGAATTTATCTAAATAGATTAAATAAATCCGATTTGTTGGGAAAGTGTAGCTAAAGTTCTGTAAAATATGATTGGCTCTTTACCCTTTTCTTTCAATGCAAAAAGTAAAATGCAGAGTCAATAATTTTACTGATAAAGCTTCTATTCCTATTGTTTTCACTGATGTATAGGTTTGAAAGTAAAACATACTTATATTCTCAACGTTAACTTTCATTACAATTTTTTGCACTAATACCTAACTTACAAGCTTAAGAGTATAGAGAAACGCAGATCAATTTAATTGTAAACATACTAGTTTTTTAAGTCCAATTTGCTTTTTGATTATAAATCCTAATTATAAATATTATGTTCTCTTCATGAGTATCATGTAGAATACTCTCTGGTTTAGATGTGATCCTCATATAAAAGTTGTAAATATAAACAAGGAATAGCCACTTATAGGTTCAATGTAAGATTCTGATTCGATGGCAATGGGTAAGTATGCTGGCCCCCACAAAATAAATCATAGAGTCGCTAAATTTATTGATTTTTCCAAAAATAGGGCTAGTCTGGGGAAATAGGGTAATAAGAACTCTTTCATGGGTATTAAAGGGGTTTTAATACTTTCTTTACACACACTGGGCATATAATCGATAGAAACTAGTATATTCCTAATCTATGGAATTATCAAGTTTACAGATAAAATAGGCAAAAATCTGGTTCTTCGCAGTTTTGTGCAAATTGAAAATAATTATCCGGTGATATGGCACCATCATCTTTCACAGGAACAAGAATATAGTAATAAATATTCTTTAAAAAAATTGGGATATATAGTAGATTCTACAAAAAATATATACGCTGTCTAAATTTTTAGTACTATTTATTCATTTGAGTCTGTCTTTATATCTTTTATTTTTACCATATTATGGTGGTACATACCTTAAAATTTTTCCTTTAATGCTAACACTTTCCTTCCTTCTAAAGCATCCTCTTCTATTTTCGAATACTTGAATTACGTGACAGTAATTTTGCTTAATCTCCACCGTGAAATAAGAAACATTATTCCTGCAAAGGCTACAAGAGCCAGGAATGAAACAAGAACATCTCTCGGAGTATAAGTGTAATGGATCCCTATTGATGAGAAATCACCTCCGATTGTAAAATATCTGATCACACTGATGAGATGATTGAGTGGATTGATTGCAGACAGGGCTCTGAGTACAGGGGGAAAAGAGTTCACAGGGTAAAGTGCATTGCTAGCGAAAAAGAAAGGCATGGTCAGAAGAGTTATTACAGCCTGCATACCCTCTGGACTTTCCATAGTTATTGCGATCGCAACTGAAAGGAAAAGAAATCCGAGAGAAAATATCCCTATAAAAAGCATAATTCCAAACAATGAAACAAGAACTTGTAGTTGAGTATAACCTTCAAAAAATTGTACTCCCAGTAGAAGTCCAAAAATCATGATAGTAGCTGACTGAATAAAAGACTTGATCATACCTGAAAGTCCTATTCCTAGAATGATATGGATCCTTGGCAGGGGGCTTGCAAGAGTCTCTCGCATAAGTCCCCAGTTTTTATCGAAGAGCAACACAGTCCCCCCTAAGAGACTCGTAAAAAGCGTGGTCATGGCAATAACGCCTGCACCTATGAAGGTCAGGTAGCCTACAGTCCTGACACCTGGGATCGCTGGCAAAGTTGCTGTCAGTCTATCAAAGTTATTTGACATCGCAATTCCAAAAAAAGCTAGCCATAGGGCCGGCTGGATAAGTGTAGCGAACAGGAGGGCTCGGAATCGGACAAATCTTAGCATGTCCCGCCAAAATATAGTAAGAAATCCCATATGCATATCTTAATGTCCTCTTGCCTTCAAAGATATCTCGTGAACCTTCGGTTTCTGCATCTCTTACTTTCTTCAAGTATAATGAATAAAAACGGCATCCATTGACTGTTTTTGAGATTTACGTCCTTTAAAGTAATTCCACCAGTTCGAAGTTTATCAGTGATCTCGTGCAGCATATATGTGACATCCACATTGACAATAATAACTATTCACTTCGTTTTTTAACTCCCTGGGCTCGCCTGCGACAATTATCTAACCTGATTTATATAGCTTATCCTATCGATGAGCTGGTCAACTTCATCAATATAATAGGTTGTCAGGAAAATGGTTGTGATCTGTTGGTTTATCTATTTTGCATAATCCAATATTCTTGTCCTTCTCTTAAGATCGAGCCCGAGTGTAGGCTCGTCAATAAAAAACACTTTGTCTGGGTCATAAGCCCTCTTGAATCTCAAGCTTCTTTTCATTCCACCGCTTAGATGTCTTGTTAGAATATTCTGTTTTCCTCTGAGCTCAACCACGTCAAGAAGTTAACAACCAGCGCATGTCTTGCAATTTTTGCCATATAATAAAATTTTCCATGATATTCTAGAATCCCCTCACCGTCAGATCCTCGAGGGTCAGCTTCTGAAAAACTATCCATTTTGCCTCCCTTACTTTTTCAGGCTCTGTTATAAGATCCTACTCCCCAATACTTAGCTGCCATTCGGCGTAGGTAAAAGGATGGAAGGGACATTAATCACGGTACTTTTTCCCTGCTGCATTTGACCCCAGAAATGAAATTTTTTACCCCTTCTTGGTTATAAAACTGATATTGTAGATCGCCTCTACCTCGTCGAAAAAATACTCATGGTCCTTTATATATATTATTATCTCCCATATACAATCAATCATCTACTTTTTCTTCTAAGGAAAATTGAAATTTCAATATAAATAGATCTTTTGTTGCTAGGGAATTTTGGGCAGTTTACCGAAAGTTCAGTAATGATATAATGGGAATTTTTCATAAACCAACAATAATCGGCAACATTCGCAGAAAAATTTTATATACTTAAAAACTTAATCAGTGTCTAGCAAGTAATTTATGAGGTGATCTTAATATCCAACATGAGAAATTTTGTTTTACGAGGAAAAGACGGCAATGAACAGGGAATTTTCACTGGAAAACAGCCTCGTCAAGCTGCTCTGAAAGCTGCGAATCGAGGCGAGGGGACAAAGTCAAAACCGGAGATTATCCGTCTCAGAGAACGCGGAACAAAGAAAGTACATGTTTTCAAGGCATGGAAGCAAATTGTCGAAGCTCCCAAAAATAGGCCTAGCTGGATGCCAGAAAAAATTAACAAGCCCTTTGTTAAAAAAGAAAAAATAGAAACAATCGAATAAATATAGTTTTTCTTATATGCCCTGAATATCGGGGTTTTTTCATTTCTTTTTGATATTCATAAACGGAATTAGCCTGAAAATGTCTTTAATAGTTGGGCCTGTTTGATTGAACAACGCTTTTTTCCTGCAAATTCAGTGTTTCAGTCCATAAATCCAAAAATCACTATATTTTTGGCCAGAGTCTATAAGATTGAATTTTTATTTTATCAATTATCTCCGGGTTTACTAATCATGATAGTAAGCAAAGCGTTCCTCGTTGAATTTTGTAAGCAGATGAAAATATTATGTGCTCTGACAATGATTTCATCCTAGTTTTAATTTGATTTCTCCGCGGATTGACTTTTCCCACTTCTTCTCAAGATCTTGCGCAGGCTTTATAGAATTCGTAAATGCAGAGTGAGCTCTCCTTATTAACACTCTCATACTTCCTACAACGGTAACGCCAAGATTTCTGAGAACGCCATTAAAGTATTTATTACTTTATCATCGCCGCTTCGCCCTACTGTGCATACCGAGCAACCAAATTTTCAGTCCAGCATCTGGCAGTGAATAGCATATGAAAATCGATCGAAAAGAGCTTTCATTGAAGCAAGAACAGAATTAATGTAAGTCGAAGCCCCAAAGAAGCTCCGTTGGCATTAAAAATATTTCCAACTAATCGTCTCATTGTCATCGAATAAGGAACAATGACTGTGCATAACAGGCTTATCATCCATTTCAATATTCGATATGCAGTTTATAGAGATTTATATGCTTAGTTTCTGCCTCTTCAGTTTCAGCACCTTCGAGGACAAGATTTAACAGTTTTCAAGGTGTTACTCGCATTGCCCTTGGACTTGCATTACTTCCAATGATTTTCATTTAGTTTTCTTGATGAAATACTTCAAAATAAAGATTATTTTGCCGTTTTTTTACCTTCTGCATCTATACCTCAATGATTTATTGAACTTGCTTTTCCTCTTACCAGAGAAGCAAATATCCCGATGAAACAGAAGATCGTAAACAGAATAAATGCATAGTGCAAACTTAAAAAGAATTGTGGATAATAATCAGACTTAATCTCTACAGGGCCAATAAAAATCGCAAAAATCATCATTGCAATACCCATCGAAAGCATCTGACCAAGGAGTCGCATAGTCCCGTTCATCCCGGATGCAACTCCGTAAAATCTCTTGTCGACCGAACTCATAATGGCATTAGTGTTAGGGGACGAGAAAAGTCCGTAACCTGCACCAAGAATGAGGAGAATAAAAATCAGGTGCCAGAGAGACGCTTTTTCTGTGAGGAAGACGAGTAGGAAGAGTCCAATTGTCGTTAGAGCCATTCCTACAGATGCAACTATTCTTGGCTCAACTTTGTCGGAAAGCTGGCCAGCAATCGGCGAAATCATAGCTTGGACAACCGGCTGAACAACTAAAATAAAACCTGCATACTCAGGTGTGAAGCCTTTCGTATACTGCAGGTAAAGGCTCAAGAGAAAAGTCACTGCGTAAGTTGCACTGTAATTAATGAGAGCAGATAGGTTCGAAAAAGCAAAGGTTCGGTTTTTTGTTAGAAGGGTAATGTCAAGGGCAGGAGAAGGAATTAGCATCTCATACAGAGCAAAAATCAGCATCCCAATAATTCCGACAGCTATCAGAGCAGCACCTTTTAAGTCCGGGATGACTGAGAAGCCGTACATGATGGCAAGGACAGCGAGACCGTAGATAATCGATCCTGTCAGGTCAAAATTTTCTCCCTTGCACTCGGCCCATTCATCTTTGAGTTTCCAGAGATTAAAAGAATTGTTGTGATGCCAATAGGTACGTTTACGAAGAAAATACTTCGCCAGCCAAGAAGGTCTGTCATCACGCCGCCAAGGAAAGGGCCGATTGAAAGTCCAATATAAACTGCGGTAATGTAGATACCAAGAGCTCTTCCCCGTTCACCTGGGGGAAAGACAGAGGTCACGATAGCAACTCCGGTTCCGAATATCATAGCACTTCCTATACCCTGTATGACCCGAATTTCAATCAGCATCTCTGTTGAGGGGACAATTGTCATTGCAAGGGATGCAAGGCTGAAAAGCGCTATTCCATAGAGATAAATCTTTTTTCTCCCATAAATATCGGCAATTTTTCCGAAAGGAACCAGAAAGATTGCTGCAGTAAGGAGATATGCAGTTGCAACCCATGAAAGGGCAATTGCGTCCATATGAAACTCTTTCCCCATCGAGGGAAGGGCAATGTTAACTGCTGAGCCGTCAAACGGTGTGATAAATCCTGAAAGTACCGCGATGAAAAGTACAATTCTTTTTTTTGTATGTTGGGTATCGATATCAGGAGTTTTGCATGTTCCAGTAAATTCGGGGAGTAGTACGGGTATTTTCAGCAAGTGATTTATTATTACTTGTTTTTTTCACCATGTATATCACTGATCAGCAAGGCTATCGTCTACTATTGAGAGCATTAAGAATTAAAAACATCTATCAGATCAAGACAAATTTGTTACACAAGAAGATCTTTCAGGAATAATGATCCTTTAAATCGTTCGGCTTATATAGTCTTTTTTAGATATAGTTAATTGATAATCTTTTTTAGTATTATCTAATTGTTATGCATCGTATTCCCTTTAACTAGTTTTCAATATACACTTCATGCTCGTCCTCTTGACCTTGGAATAAAGGACATTATCCTTGTCTCTGTATCTTCAGGTCTGTGCTTTTCCAAAGTTCTCAAATTGCTGTTAGATAACTTCAACATCATACTAAATACAATCAGTTGAAGAAAATATGAAAATACTTATGAATTAAGTATGAGCTTAAGGATAAGCGGAAGAATCTAAATGGGAATAGTTAACGTCTTGTTTCAAGCTTTGGATCTCTTTGTTTTTGATTACAAGTTTTATATTAACAATTTAGCAGGGTATAGATGGTGGGAAAAAGTATCAGGTTCTTCAATTTGCTGAAAGTAATATTTATCGTGCTTAAATCTTATTTTTGAACAATGCTTACTTAGGGGGCCTATATATAACGGATAAAAATATCGTTCAAGATGATAGGATGAGTATCTAACAGAATGAAAAAACAAAAACCATATCTATTCAAGATGCACAAATATGCTCATTGGAGACAGACTTCACGAAAAAAGACCACCCTGGATATTGCAAAGTCAGTTAGTATAAGTATAGGACTGATCTATAAATATTCCCCAGTCGGTAAATTTGATACCCTATAAGGAATCGGTCATCAATGCATGAACAAACTGTTGATGATAAAGCAGCCAGAAATTATTGATTTCAATGATTTCCAGAGCTACATGAGAGACGTCATCAAAAATTTATAGCAACTAAACAAAGAGAATAATCTTTGATAAAGGCATTGACAACAGTTGCACTGGTTGATGGTGAAATTGTAGACAAAGTCAAAAAAATCGACTTTAAATACTACAAATTTGCATCCGAATTTTTTGCCCGTTTCAATGACTTTGGGATTAGCAATGAGGGTCTGTTGGAACTTATTATATAAGCGAATTATGGTTAAATGCATTTTTCTCCTTGATACGATTCACCAAGTGTCTCTCAAAAATGAAGAAATTCTGACGGATTTAATGGTCTATTCATCTTTGAATATATGGAGCTACCGTAATATACAGTAACCTTTTTCCAGTTATAGCTATCTAGAAAGCTATCGATGGCAAAATTTAGACTTTTTAGAAATCCGAATATTTAAGGTGTCAACACAGAAATTAGTAAAAAAATTACATGAGTGTTTTCTCTTACTTGCTTAATCACGAGTTGATTCCTTATTTTCTTCCCCTAATCATTTGCTGCAAATTTGCGATATTCCCCAAATGTAGAGTGACCTTCTGTTTACTCTTCTCAACGATTCACGGATATGATCCATTCTATCTCATGAAAGATTTTATTTTTTAAATAAGATACTATTGTAGAGAAATGTATCTTTTTAGGATCTTTTTCCGACAGCCTTGGAAGCTTTGGTATTCGGAGAGAGTGGCTATGGTGACGGTGGCTCAACTATTCGCGGTTGCAGTGCTGTGGTCGTCGATAGCTTTTGTGGGGGGGGTCTGGCTCTCTGTGTTGTGGATGAGTGAACAGTGCATGGGTTTTTGCCCTACATAAGGCTAGTCGTATATCTAAATATGAAAATGTGCTATATAGTCTATCATTGCAATGGAGATAAAAACCGCAAAAAATAAAAACTGTAAAATCGGATTAGAGGGTTTTTATCAATTCTTTTTTAGGCTGTAGTTTATAAAACCTATATAAGCAAATTGTTGAAATAGGTGGTTTAGCGAAATTTTCTATGTTAAGGATCTCAAAGAAAGCTGACAGCAAGTATAATTCATTTATATTATCTAAACTATTGTTAAATAAATTCTGATATTGCGATATTTAGATAATATTTAATTGTATATCTAGGTAATTTCTACTATTTTATGGTAGAAATGGCTGCAAGCAGTTTGACTTAAGTGATCAATGATTAAATTTTTTGGCCACTAGCTTTTCTCTCAAAATCGTTGAACACTTCTTTTTGACTCCAAAGCTGTTATTCCATTTTTTCAATCTTGAAGTCATTATTCTTTGCAAGTTTCTTCTTTTTCATTCTTATTAAGGATCACTCTTGTCTTTTCCATCTCTTCTTTTGAATGGATTTTTATAAGTTTTCTACGCTCTTCGCTCATCTGTGACATATCTTGTGAAAGTAGTCCAAAAGCATCAGCTCTACACTGTCTGCAGTGTCGCATCTGCATGACATAAGGTTCACAATCTTCTTGGACAGCCTTTCTCTCTTCTGCTGTAGGTGGCTCAATGTCTGCAAAAGCTCCCTGATTGATAAGAGGCATTACATTCATAATGTAAACTCCGAGTTCATTGAGTTTTCTGGCGATCTCAACTACATGCTTATCATTGATACCAGGAATAAGCACGGTATTAACTTTGACAACTAAACCTGCATCAACAGCTTCTTTGATACCCTTTAGCTGATTCTTAATATGGATTTCTGCGGCTTTGGTTCCCCTGTAGACTTCCCCGTGATAGATAATATGATCAACTATTTTTGCATGAATCTCTGGATCAATTGAGTTTAATGTTACTGTTAATGTGGAAACTCCCAAGCGTAGTAAATCCTGTAGCTTTTCGGGAAGCAATAGTCCGTTTGTGCTCATACAGAGGGTAATTTCAGGAAATTCTTTTTTTATCAGCTCAAAGGTCTCGAAGGTCTCATCATTAGCCAGAGGATCACCTGGACCTGCAATCCCAACGACCTTGATGAAAGGATAGTCTGCTAGAATCTGTTTTGTTTTCTGAAGAGCTTCTTGTGGAGTTAGGACTTTACTTGTGACTCCTGGACGGCTCTCATTTACACAGTCAAATTCCCGGATGCAGAAATTACACTGGATATTGCATTTCGGAGCTACAGCCAGGTGAATTCTCCCGTATTTGTGCTGGGCTTTCTTGTCATAGCAAGGGTGTTTTGCAATCTTTCTCAGGAGTTCCTCTTCATATTTTGGCCCGGTATCTATCTCATTCATAGGATTGTCTTCTTCTGGCAAATGTGTTCTCCTCCGTTAGGAGTTTAAAAATACAGCAGGACCCTCAAGTACAAGGGGATACTGAAACATCTAAAGCAAACTATGTTACAGCACCTTGATATACATTGTGGAATTTTTAGAATCCCAAATTGAAATTTAAGACCAAATTATACAAAATCATAAATTTCACTATGCATAAGCAAGCTTTATGCTTTTGTTTTCTTCATAGGATTCAAAATTATATCTTATATTTTTGGCTTGGGATTTTTTTTCCTAAATACATCCTGTCTATGTAATGTGTTTTTGTAATAATAATACTTAGATGATTTCGATAAATCTCTAATTTTCCGAGTCATTTATATACCATTTATAAGCGGATGATGAAATTGAGAGGTTTATCGAAACCCTATATAGTTCATCAGAGGTCACTTGATCAATAATATATAAGACCATTTGACTTTTTGGAGGTGGTTCAAATGTCTATTTTTTAGGAGCTATAGCGATTTGAAATGGTGATCTAAAGTTGGTTTGAAAGGCCAAGTATAGGCAGATTGAGAACTTTTTAGTATTTAAATTTTGGAATTTGCGTTTGTTCTGCCACCTACCTGTTTGTTTTCTCTTCTGGCTAGTGTTTTTTTAGATTTACAAGCCTGTAGCCTATATAGAAAGTTCTTATGCTTGTAATCATCTCTTTTGATGGTAGGAATCAGCGAGGAGTTTATGTTTCAAGATATATTGTTCCATGGGGCTAATAATCATTCAAGATTTTGTACGCAGTTTGGATTTAATCGATTATTTTCAGTGTTAGCAATACATTAAACGGCTTTATCACTGCAGACTTTAGTGTTAGCATAGTTTGTGTTTTTTTGCGTTTATATTTGGTATCTAATGATAGCTTTGCGAGTTCCGCCTCAGCACAATCATTCCGAGAATCATTATTTATTGGATATGGGATTTCTTTTCATATCTGTCCAATTCCCTTGTGTAAGGTGACCTGACTTATATTTTCATCTCCTGATTTTTTTATGCCCTTTGGTTATTACGAAACTATTTCCCCATCAAGATGTCAAACATGATAAACAAAGTCGCATTGTGGGTGAGTTATTGTTAATTGAATGAGTTGGAACTGTACCAAAGTATAGGTTGTAGTGGACATAACGATCATCTTTTCGGTAAAAGGCGAAGTCGATGATGTAATAATCAATTCTCTTCACTTGAACCATACTACTACCCCATTATATCCAAGCTTTATTGATTATTTATCCTTTTCAGGGATAATAGCAACTTTTTATCATTTGCTATCAAAATTATTTTAAAAGAATTATGCTTTTTCTTAAAATTTAGGTGAAAACATGCATAATTTCTGATTTCAGAACTCTACAATATTGGCTGTTCTGGAGACGATTAAAAAAATAGAATTAAGATGGATGGATGAAGTTTTTTATTGTGAATCATTGAGGAAAAAATTGAGAATGAATAAAGTAGTCATTCGGAGCTACTGATGTCCATATATAAAATCTATGTATCTAAAGTTATTATTCCTGATCTTTCCTTTCATAAATTCCAGCGTTCATCTATTGGGAAATGTTCGTTGATCCACATGAAGGTACAGTTGTTGTGGATTATCTTGTAGGAACGGGAAAGTACAGGTATGCCGTCGAAAGTAGATTCTCTTTCTAGAATTTCGAGTTCGTTCATGTCACGCCTCATCTCGAGATTGTGGCTGCGCAGAATCCGGCCTATAGGGATGTCTGCACGCATGAGCTGTTCTCGCATGGTTTCAGGCATTCGTTCAAGAGGTGAGAGTGACCTTGCATGCACAAAAACCGTATTCCCCGTAGAGAGCCTTACTACTCTGTTATTCACCTCATCTCCTTCTCTTATTTCCAGAAGGTCAGAAGTCTCAAGATCGGCTTTTACAGTGTATTGTGATTCGGTTGTTACAATTACCGGTTTTCTAGTCATTATCTCCAGGAGAGTCGTCAATGAGCCATCAGTCCCACAGCAGACACGAAGACAGGTGGGAATTTCTAGGTTTTTTAGTTTTTCCAGAAAATATGTGGCTCAAAAAATACCTCCGAATAAGGACTTTCAAATTGATGATATTATTGCGATGAGAATAAGCATCAGGATTTTTAGTTCTCTCCTACATCTTTAGTTGCATTTTTCATGCGCTCTTTTGCCGTGTATCCAGTAGCTTTGTATAAAAACTCCCGGAAGTCTTTATTTGTCTGCAAGATTATTTCATCATCTGATATGGTTTTGTCGGAAACCGTGTCAACACAGAGCATTTTATTCGCGATCCACACCTTTATCTTTGACATAGCTCCGTGGGCTGTCTCTAGATATATTCCGTTTCTGAAGATTTCCCCGGGAAAGCATTCCTCCATTACCGAATAGATCCTGTCAATGTCTGGCTTAAAACCGCGTTTTATTTTGTACTGTTTCATTGCTACCCTCTTATAAAAGATCTTCAGCTCAAATAAAATTTGCTTAAGGTTGGTTTGTTATAATTAATTTCCTAACCATTCATTTGGGTTGAACAGGATGAAATTCATACTTCATTTCCACAAGTGGTTTCCATTTCTAATAATTCAGTTCTGCGTGTATTAACATTAGCTATTAATTTTAATATATATAGGACTTGCGCGATTGAAGCATTTTTCTGCAAATATATTTGAAATACCATATTAATATAATAAGCTATTTATATATATCATTATTTTAATTGATGAAATAAATCCACCTTAATTTGTTGAACTTGATAGCATCAAGTTTCTCTTTGCATCTTCTAGATTATCTGCATAGCATTGTGTTATTCTATCTTCATTAAGTTTCTATACATGCTAATTCGATTTTTTTTCCCTAACAAAGGCAATTTTAATGGGATATTTCATTTCTTCTAGAAGCTCTCAAATTGAAATTTTAACTTGAAAATCTATCCTCTCTTCACTAATTTGGTCTTCATTTATTTTTAATTAGGCCGCGATAATTTTAAATAGTATATAACTAGCTTTTCTAGTAGTTAAAAACATGATTTTTTTTTCGAATAAATATCGACATCTTAGGTACACACAAGATGTCTCGTCTTTAGGATCATATTTCCAATCAAAAGTTGTGAAACTTTCGGAAGATTGTATATGCTTACTCTCATATTTTTTTGTTATACCCTTAGTATATTATTCTTCAGCGAAATTTAGAACTTAATTACTTATTAAAATTCGTGAATTTTAGAAAACAGGCCACTGCAAGTAAAGGCAGCGTGCTGAAAGTTCTGAAATTTTGAATAGCTATGTACCCTTTTTTAATTCAATAAACAAGATTTACTGATTTTCTTGATGCAGAGATTTTTGAGACGTTTAGCGAAAAAAGAAAGTCTCTGACATATTCAGGTCGAATAACTGTAAGACCATCCGGTTTCTGAAATCCTGAAGCAATCTTTGCAATAAGCTTATTCGGTCCGACTCCAACTGAACATGTAATTCTTTCCTGACGTTGAACTTCATCTTTGATCTTGATAGCACAAATTGCAGCCTCTTCAAAACTCCTTATCTCAGGTCCTGGCACTAGATAGGCTTCATCAACACTCGCCTGCTGAAACTTCTCAGCAAACCCTTTCATGATCTCCATTACGTTTGCCGAAACCTGTGCATAGAGCTTCATGTTGACAGGCAAAAAGACAGCCTCAGGACAGAGTTTATATGCCTGTGAAATTGGCATTGCCGAATGAATTCCGTATTTTCGTGCCTCGTAAGAACAGGTGCTTACAACTCCTCTGCCTGACCCCCCTTTAGGGTCAGAACCCACCACAACAGGCAGTCCTTTTATTTCTGGCATTTCCCTGACCTCCACGGACGCAAAAAAACTATCCATATCTACATGGAGAACTATCCTCCTTTCGGTATTGTTTGCTTTAGGATTGGGAGCATGCATCTTGAAATATTTGATTATAAAAGATCATAAGGTTAAAGGGAGTTAGGTGAAAGTATTCAGGGTTTATTTTTTTGGTTCTGTTAAGTCAACTAGGGAGAGTATTTTTCCAGCTACTGTCGGAACCATAAATCGCTATCCCTCGTAGATTCGACAGTAATATAAAATTATTAGAATAAGCTTCTTTGCCTGTTGATTTTAAGTGGCTCAATAACTTCTAGATAATTGTTTCTTGGATTTCTTGCTTCATCTCCAACTTCCCATTCTTCCATTTTGTCGTCAGGGAAGAGCTCCAATAAGGGGCAAAGCTGATCCGCTTCAACAATATCAGGATTCAACCATATGTCTTCATCCTCTTTTTCTAAAATAACAGGCATTCTATCATGATATTTGCCAACAGTCGTATTAGGTATTGTAGTAATGATTGTGTAGTTATGGATTTCTTTCATGTTCTTTTTATCTTTCCAAACGTCATACAGCCCAGCAAAGGCAAAAATTGAATGATCTTTCATCTGGAAATAGTGCCACTGGAAGGGATTTTTTAAAAAATGAATCTTATCTGGTTCGTAAAACCCTGTCGCTGGGATAAAACAACGTTTATGAAGAAACGGTTGGCGGAATGTAGGCAATTTATCAACTGTTTAGGCTTTAGCATTTATCGCTTTGTATTTATAATGCTCATCTTCGGCAAAACATGCAGTATATACCTCTTTCTTGTAAGATCAATTTAAAATCATCATGAATGAGGTTAATTGTAAAGAAATTCTTAAATGTTGTGCTTTATCCTGAACTATTCCGCTTTGAATACTTTCACATAACTCGGAGTTTCCTTTTAACCTATAACTCAATAATTCATTTCGAGAATGATTGACATGGACATCTCTGAAAAGTCATTAGAATGTGTGCTCTTGCTCACTAAAATGTATTGAAAAACAAATTGTTTTAACATTTAATTAAATTTGAATGAGAAATGACGTTGGAAGCGGACGTATTGGTGTACTCTTGAATATGGCGATGCACTAGTGAAACAAGACGGTTTATCTACAAGTTGGGTAACGGAACATACCTGATGCTATTGCCCTTGCTCTGATTTAAGTAGGAGCCTGTCTATAAGAGCCAGAGCCAATCTTTTGCTTACTTGAAAGAAAGCAGATGGAAGGTTATTAAAAAATACGTGCAAATATGTTAAAAAGTATAGTGTGCATGTTTTCTAATATATATTCAGAAATATAGTAATTAACCATTCCCAATATTTTATAAGACTTTGGGAGTAATTATCTTATAATTTGATGTAAAAACAAACTTTATTTTATATGCACTAACGTAATTATTGATCCATTTATCTGATTCTAAAAAATTATTTAAGGAACTACTTGACGGTTGATATTTCTGTGATGTTCCTACCAACGGAACATGAGATATAAGGAATCTAGTGTTAATATACAGGTGATGGGCATGAATATAGAAAAAAATCCCTTTCTAAAAAAATTAAGGTTCTTGCAAAAAATTACGAAGGCTAAAGACTATAGATGTCCATCTTGCGCAGAGAGAGTGGAAAACCGCTTTTTAAGGAAATTAAGATTTTGGCAAAAAGTTACGATGGTTAAAGATTTTAGGTGTCCGGTTTGTGGAGAGAGAGTAGACAAAGGTGAATTCAGAAACGAAGTGTTCATGCGAGAATTCAAGAGTTCTGGGCTGTGTCAAGAATGTCAGGATACAGTTTTTGGATATAGAGTAGCATGGTGATATGTCAGTTTTGCGACTTAAGAAATTAAGAGATTTTAGCACAAAACATATGTATTTTCTCCATGTCAACTTTCCATTCCAATTTTTGCACTACTACATACACTCACAAGCTTAAGAGCATAGATAAACGCATTCTATTTTAATTTCAGGCAAATCCGATCTTTTTTAGGAAAAATCCAATATCAAATTCTCAACATTTTGGAATAGAAAAAAAATCATTATTAGTATCGAATTGTTTTTTGATTGTGAAAAATTTGATATAGGGTCATTTTTCGTTTAAAAATTATTTTTCGTATGATTAATTTAAAATAACTATGGGAATAATTGTACGTTGTAACTATCGAAAATCAGCTAAGATATTGGTTTATCAAAAATTTTTATAGCATATGTACTATTCATAAATTTTGAATCAAGTGAATGAATAGGAAGATAACAAATTCGCAGATCTGGAAATATTTTACACATAATGGAACATTTATAATTTTTTAATACATGGTATATGGAAAAAGGAGAAAAATACATGATGAATAAAAAAAGATAGCCTTAGTTTAACAGCTATGATTTTAGTGCTGATAGGTATTGCAGGTGCAACGCCTTTTGCATACATCACAAACACCGACAGCCACAATGTCTCTGTAATTGATACTGCAAATAATACACTTATAGCCTCAGTGCCACTAGAACTAGCCTCAGTGCCACTAGAACTTGGGCCTTATGGAGTTGTAGTTACCCCTGATGGAACAAATGTATATGTAACATACTTTGTTGGCAGCAATAATGTCTCTGTGATTAGCACAACAAACAACACTGCCTATGCCAACGTACCTGTAGGAAGCCGGCCTTATGGAGTTGCAGTCAGTCCGGATGGATCAAAAGTATATGTAACAAACCCAATAAATGCAAATATCCCAGGCACCGTCTCTGTAATTAACACAACGACTAATTATATTATAGCCAATGTGACTGTTGGAAGGGCTCCTGCTGGAGTTGCGGTCACACCAGATGGAACAAGTGTGTATGTCACCAACCGGTATGACTGGACTGTATCCGTAATTAACACAACAAATAACACTGCCTATGCCAATATAACTGTAGGACACTATCCTAATGGAATTGTAGTAACCCCATATGGAACGAAGGTATACGTGGTAAACCAAGGAGATAGCGACACTAATCCAGAAACTGTCTCTGTAATTGACACAGCAACTAACACTGTTAAAGCTACTGTTAATGTAGGACCTACTCCGGAAGGAGTTGCAGTCACACCTGATGGATCAAAGGTATATGTGGCGAACAATGCCAACGCCAATGTCTCTGTAATTGAAACAGCCACAAATAATGTTACCACGGTGAGTGTGGGCGGCAGTCCTGTTGCCTTTGGGCAGTTTATTGGTCCCTGGCTAAGAACGCCTACAATCACCTGGAATAATCCTGATGATATAGTTTATGGTACACCATTGAGCAATACTCAACTAAATACAACTGCAGCAGACTCAATAACTAGAGCCACATTACCCGGAACTTTTGTCTACACTCCCCATCAGGAATTGTATTAAGCACAGGTATGCATACATTAAATGTTTCTTTCAAACCAACTGATAATAAAAAATATACTAATGTGTCAGCGAGTGTTCAAATAAATGTCCTGACTCCAGTTCAGGAAATCCAACAAATGATTACTTTTATCCAAGGTTTAGTCAATTCAGGTAAACTGAATCCTGGACAAGCTAAATCACTAATCTTTAAACTGAACGCTGCGAAGAAAAATATAAATCATGAAAATACACCAGCAGCAACTAATGAGCTCAATGCTTTCATTAACGAAGTAAATGCTGAAATAAAAACTGGCAAACTTTCTTCAACAGATGGACAGACACTGATTGACGGAGCGAATGCAGAGATTAATGCAATTAAATAACTGAAAACTCTTGAGAATGCATAATAAATATGAAAAAACAGCTAAAATTTTGGGGGTTCAACAACCCCGTTATATTTTTAAAATACATATAAATAGATCATGCTTTTAAGTTATGGCTCAACGCTAAAATTTTCCTATTCTTTTTGACTAGATCATTCCATTACATACAGGAATATGCATGTTTTCATCGATTTATCAAAGTAAATACTAGAAAGTATTAGAAACACATAAGTAAATTGAAAAATTCACTTGACATCTATTTTTGTTTGCCACAAAAAATAGAATTTATCGTTTTACTGATGCACAGGTTTATATAGCAAAAACTATGCATCAGTAAAAATGATAAATCCTGTTATTTGCGATAAAGGCAAAGGTTCAAGAGCCATTTAGAATTTACAGAATTTTTGGTATACTGGCATGTAAAAATAATTAAATTAAAGGTTTTACTCCTATTTTAATAAATATCCATAGTAACTGTTTTTGCACAATGTTGTATAGAATTACATAGCATTAACCCCCACCTCTACATTTTAATCACATTTTTAATTTTTGCATTTTTGTCATTATTACCATTAACAGACCATATCAATTGTTGCTGGTAAGATTCACACACCCATCAATCATCATCATGATGGTCACCAATGTGGATGTCGATGTTCATGGTCCCAATCTTCATGGCCCCAAATAGATATCAATAG
This sequence comes from uncultured Methanosarcinaceae archaeon, assembly GCA_963833425.1. GTDB lineage: Archaea > Halobacteriota > Methanosarcinia > Methanosarcinales > Methanosarcinaceae > Methanosarcina. The sequence continues at coordinate 94,180 of CAWHXP010000002.1, forward strand.
GAAAATTAAATGAATTTTTGCGTTTCCTGCCGAAAATAGGATCAAAGAATTTGCACACGCCAATTATTTGATTATTAAAATTACGTACGGATCGATAAGTCTAATCGCCTTTATTATATTTCCGAGCCGCTCCATGTTCCCATACAGGTAAATAAGGATCGGTCCCATCTATTGACTTCGTGAACCTATTGCATCCCAATTATAATAGGTATTAAGTTTTTGTCCTTCCTCTTCTTCTGTTATCCGTACGAATTCTTCTCCAAGGAAGAGCACAGCCTTCTTGTAGACCTTCCCTTCATTGATCTGAAGGTTGACCCCCTTCTCTGAGTTTTCTTGACAAAGTCCCTTCTAATGGAGATGATGCATATTCAAAAATTTTTTCCCATGTGTTCTTCATCTCCGTTCACCTTAAGATATATCTTACCAGATATGTATTATCTACAACTTTTCAGCTGCTATTAGAACATTAAGTTACTAATATATTCCTAATACACAGGTATCCTATGTACTATCCAATATTTAATAAAGCTTTTTATAGGCCGTAATTAGATTGAAAATAAAGGAAGAACTGAAGAGATAGCAGTAAGCTTAAAAACATGAATTTTTCTAACCTCAAAATCAAATGTTTTAAATTGATCTGTACTTCGACAAAGATCGTCCACTATACTTGATTGATGTTTCATGGTATCCTCTTCAACACGACCTTTGCTTTCGTTATATGCTGCACAGCAGGCTGACCCAGCAACGCCAAAATATCGAAAAAAATGAGCTGTAAACTTATTTCGATCAGTTTGGAATAACATCAATAAATTAATGATGGACCACCTAGACAAAGTGAATCTCAAAAAGAGAGTCTTTTTAAATTTTTCGGGTTCTTCCCCAATTTTAAAAGAACAAAGGGGTTCCGTTGCAAAGATTATGAGGGGAATTTGCTGAAATAAGTAGAAATTTAGGAGTATAAATTATGCCAGTAAATTCCTTTAAATGGAAACATTATGAAGGAGAAATGATCTTATTAAACGTAAGATGGTACTTAAAATATGCATTAAGCTATAGAAATTTAAAGGAAATGATGGCAGAAAGGGGAATAAAAGTCGACCATACGACAATCATGAGATTGGTACATCAATATTTATTTAGCTGCCACACAGGCGCCTGTGAGTACGAGCCAACAAAGGTAGAAAGGAAAGACTACTGCGCTTTAGACTTTTTGGATTGTCCGCGCCTTCGCGTTAAACTGTTTAAAATGTACACTTTTTAGATAGTTTATGCACTCTATGGCATGCATTTTCCTACTTGTGACAGGCAAGAGACCAGAAGAGCTCAGGCATCCGCTCGAATCGGGGAGAAATCCAGGGTAAAAAAGCAGACTTTAGAAATATTCATAATGAATTGATAGGGGAGGTAATTTTATAGATATATCAGAATTCAAAAGGTTGCCAAGACATATTGCTATTATACCAGATGGAAACAGGAGATGGGCTCAAGCTAGAAGCTTAGAAAAACATGAAGGGTATGCTAATGGAATAATTCCGGGATTAGAAGTATATGAAATATGCGTGAAACTTGGAATAGAAGAAGTTACTTTTTTTGGATTTACTCAAGATAACACAAAAAGGCCTCGAATTCAAAGAAAAGCGTTTATAGAAGCTTGTGTAAAATCAGTTATAGAAATTTCAAAACGTGATGCCGAAATACTGGTAGTAGGGAAAACTAATTCGGAAATATTTCCAAAAGAGTTACTTCCATACACAAAGAAAACTAAATTTGGAAAAGGTAAGATAAAGATCAATTTTTTGATAAATTATGGCTGGTATTGGGATTTAACGTATGCATATGATAGTTCTTCGGATAAAGAAAAAATGGTAGAAAACATTGCATCAGCAGACATTCCAAGAATAGATTTACTTATTCGCTGGGGAGGAAGACGTAGATTAAGTGGAATGCTCCCGATTCAAACGGTATATTCAGACATATATGTAGTTGATGAAATGTGGCCAGATTTTAAGCCAGAACACTTGTATACTGCATTAGAATATTATCAAGATCAAGATATTACATTAGGTGGGTAATTGTTCCAATGCTAAGCTTTCAATCTTTTCGCTCTGCAAGTAAAATTTTAAAAGGAATTGAAGCTTTGAATATGGTTAAAAAAGGACAAATCAAGAGCTAAACTACTCTGGTCTTATTAAAGCTAAATATAGCAATCAATTATTTGGAATAGTTCTGTAATATTGATACATTTTTCTCGGATATTTTGACTTATGTTCATCATCCATATATTTACGTGCTTATTCGGATATTTTTGCAACGGAATCATATATACTAACTGATTTTCGATAGACTGAATAGTTATTTCTGTGTGTTATATCCAACCAAAATGGACGTTAGTTGATATACATTACATACAAATTTCTTGATTTACTCCATAACTTATTAAAATATAACGCGATCATTTAAAAGCCAGATTAATATTTTTAGCCTTTTTAAATGATGAAATACAGCATGATAATCCATGTCCTTGGGGATATGAGAATAAAACTCTATATCTTCAGGCAATATTATTTAGCATTTGTGCCGACAATTCACAATATAATAATGGACAAACAAGCAAATAAATTTGATTTTTATGAATCCGCAGATTGTATGATCTAAATGGGGTCAGAGCTAATTAACATGATATTGGCAGTGAATAATTGGGGTCTTAGGATCATTAATTGTATATCAAAACTGGATCCTATAAAATTACAGGGGAGATTTAAATTCAGCTGGCGACTATCTTTCAAAGAGCCGAGTGATAATTATTCGCTATCAGACACAAACTACACTAAAACGTTAATAATACCTGCAGCTTGGTAGATTATATGTTAGATAACTTATTCACAATCTCTCCCTGTAATACACATAACTATACTAAAAAATTTTATTTTGGATCTATACTATAGTGTATTTATGGATCAAGACCTAACATGATAACATTATAATAGATATATTTTATTTATATGTTAAGCAGCTTAATAACGTTAACTAATCTGCATAATATGTAGTCTGGATCCTGAAACCACGATAACAACCTTTTGGAATTTTTCTATTTATGATTGTGGTTTAGACTAATTAGTTCCAAGTGTTCCATGAGAACTATTTCAGAGATTTTTTCTTATTTAGGATGGAGCTATGACCTTTTTAATTTTACATAACTTTTAGTACACTGACATTAAATTAAAAAAATAACGAAGCTTCTGCCATTAAACCTTACATTGGTATTTGTTGAATTCATATTTTTCCCACAATCATGACAATTGCCTTTACGGACGCATATTATGCCACCACATCCAATTCATGTCCATCTTATTTTTTTCATTTCTAAGAAATTCCTTTATACCAAGTTTTTTAATTTTTTCAAGATTTTCAATCATACTCATATTGTATTTGGTACGATATCTTTAATCTAAATATTTTAAATCATCACAAGAATATTTTTCACATTCAAAACAAAAATGAATTTGTATTTGTGTGATATTTACATGATTTAAGTTTGCATTTAGTTCGTGTAATAGGTCTGAAGACATTTTTCCCCTACAATCGGGACATTTATTTTTTTCTCTCAAGTAATCTTACAAATGGAACAATCCATTCCTCAGGAAGCAACGATTAGAATTTCATTCAACAAAATCAAGCTCCATTAAAACAAACTACTTTCATACTTTAAGTATGTTCCGTTATCATGCTCATGTAGTTTACAGATACATTTGTTTATAGTCTGTCTCAAAAAGCCTTAAAAGTTTACAGATGTAGGATTGGCAAATTCATAGTTTTAATCACATAAAACTATGCATCAACGAATTTTATACAAATGTTGACTTCCACTATACATAGTTTTTCACACAAAACATATGCAAATATGGAGAAGTATTAGAAACATAACTACTAAAATATATTTATTAATATATAGTAATTAATCTTTCTATACATTTTATAACAGTTGTGGAGTGATATTATTATCTAATAAGAAAATACATTTTTATATATAAATTTTGTTATTTATATTAAAATGTTTTCTTAAAAATTCTGGTTTGGGAACAAGTTAATACGCGATGTTTCCGCGGTACCCCTGCCAATGAAACGTTGTTAAAACGAATAAATAATAAATAAAAAGAAGGAGATTAAAAGATGTTAAAACAAATGAAAAAGACACTTAGTATTTTACTAGCAGTTTGTTTTTTAATATCCGTAACTGCTTCGGCAGCAAGCGCACACCACGGTCGCTGGGGCGGTTGGGGTCCTAGTTGGGGTGGCTGCCCTTACGCAGCTCCGTATGTAGCCACATTACCATTTTCAGTCTCTGCAATTCAAGAAATCCCTGTACAGGCTGTTAATTACCGTCCAGCTCAAAAATCAGCTGCAGCAGTAGGTGCAGGACACGTTGTTTGTAAGGGGAAGAAAAAAGCTACCTCGAAAACAGTATGCAAAAGACATCCTATGGTCAAAGAGAAGAAAAAAACAATTTCTAAAGTAATAAGTACACATGATGGCTGCTGGCGCGGTGAATGTGACTGTGACGAATGTGACTGTGGAGATGGTGAATGCGACTGTGACTGTAAAGATGGATCTTTCATAGATACTTTCATAGATATTTTCATACACTGCTTACCTTGCAACGAAAATAGCACATCAGAGAATTGCACCTCAGAAAATTGCACATTATAAAGTTAGCAGCTTGATTGAAAAATTATAAGTGATTTTTCTGAATAATTAATCACCTTCCTGGTTTTTTATTTTTTATTATTTGTATTTTTACCTAACTGTTTAACTCGTTCTGCTAACAGACTGTACAATTTCTGCTTTTACATTGGGAAAAAAGAACTACAGAATTAATCACATTTTTCATGACTTTTGGTACACTGCCAGATCTATATAATTAATTTCCCCTTATTTTTCTATTTAGGATGGTTGTTTAAGTTAATAATTCCAAGTGCTACATGAGCCCCACATGTTCTATGAGTCCCATAAGCTCCAGGAGAAATAGATTGAAAATCTTTTCCTATTCCAGATGGGTCTAGGAAATTAAGAGATTTTAGCACAAAAACTGTGCATAAAATTAGAAGACTCAAAAAAAGAAATCGGCAATTTTGATTACCTTAAAGAATACCATTTTTGCCCTTGAAATTAGGTGCCCAGTCCATTTAAATTATACATGGAGATAATGTCTATTAACATGAAGTAACATGAAATTCATTAAATAAAATATTATTTACGTAGTTGATAAGATAGTCAATTTGTCTATGGTCAATTTGTCTATGCATCGCTAGATCAGTATCAATCGTCAGTTCCACGATCCATATCCATGTTCATTTTCATCTTCATCCCCATGTCCATATGTTCGCGGGGTTTCGCATTCCGGGTTCTCGGCGGGGTTCGCAGCAGGGTTCGGGATGGTGGTGATAGCGGTATTTGAAGATTTTAGTCTTTCATGTTGAAATGCTATTATGACTGTTTTCTTATCCTTAACCACGATGGATGTGCGCTTACTGATGCAGCGGTCACGGCCATTAAAAAACAAACTGCCAATAAAATATACTAAGTATTTTTTTCATTTGTTTTAACATTTATTTCACTCCATTACGGTTAAATTGATAATTCTATTGAGATTTGTTTTTGTTAACTATTCAAGCTACAAAGAATTAGTTGGTTGATATTTATTACACTAACAATTTTTGATGAACTATATTACTTAGTGAGTTTGTTAATTATTTCAATTAATTCTTAAAAAAATAGTCTCTGAATAAAATTTATTTTCCTATGAAATATCTTATTGGAACGTGAGTTTTAATCCGAAGTAGAAGTATATACTTAATATAAAAATATCGTTTAATTTCAAAATATTCAATAGGCATACTTTTTAGTTTGTGAGGAGGTACTAGTGGATAAAATAGTAATGAAGAGTTTACATTGGAAATATACATAAGTTTTATAGCAAAAGCTATGTATGTACCAATATTATATTAATCATATTTTATCAAATGAGAACAATAGATTTATGAAGTTCCAAAATTTACTTACTGGTCTTAAACTTACGCACCTAAAATCAATTGACACACAGCTTTTATATTATTATCATCATTTTTCTTGGTATTCCGACTTACGCATTTAGTTACCTTAACTTCGGAAACGGAACGGGTTTCAGACCTCTAACATATTCTAATCGATAATCTCTATACAACAACTCTTCCAAGGCCTTCCCAGAAGGGACATCTAATTCAATTTCTCTTCCAGATGCACCCCTGCCTTTTCTTATAGACACTCTTTAATCATTCCAATAATGGTTAATTCACCAATGGAATTAGAAATCGTTGTTCTGTTTCTAGGAGTTTCACCAATTTCTTCACATATTTGAAAATATATATTTGTAATATCTTTAACAGTTGTAGTTGGTCGATTATAATTTACAAGTTTTAATATAGACAACAATACTAATTTTTTATGTAATGGCATAGCAGGAGCAAGAGTCAAAAACCTATCTATATCTACTTCATTAAATGCTCCATCTATATGTTCAGGAAGTACTTGTGACAAACCATGTTCTTCTGCATATATTGCTGAAGCCCGCAGCAGCTCGATTGCTTTACGTGCGTCTCCATGAACTCTAGCTGAAATGGCAGCACATAGATTGACAGTTTCTTCCAGAATTGCTCCTTTGTAGAAAGCGAGTTTGACACAGTCACATAGAATCATTCGTATTTGATCTACATTGTAAGGATCAAATATATGATCCTTAAAGTTCATTGAAGACTTTACACGGTTATCAAGATCCTTGTCATAATGAAGATCGTTAGATATTCCAATTGTAGAAATAAAATGACGGTTCGGGAGTAATCTAGACTCTCCTGCTCTACGTAAATTGTATAGAAGACCATCGTTTTTTAGATAATCAATTTCATCTAAAACAACCACAATAGAGATGTTCCATTTTTTTGATAATATCCCATAAAGCAGAATAATAATAGTCTAAAGAAAATCCTTTCATTGGAATTTTAGTTTCTGGATCTATTTGTTTGATTATTTTATACAGTACGCCATTTGGGGTAGGTTTTATCTTGCACGAAATGTACACCACCTTAAAGGATGATCTAATATTTTTTCGTTTTCCAGTCTTTTCATCAATTTACTTAGTAAGAATTTAGTTACTACGGTTCTCCCTAACCCAGGCTATCCCAAAAATAATGCATTCGAAGAATATCCTTTTGAATCGAGTGGTTTGAAAATCCTTGCTCAGTGATTTCGCTTTCCCTTCCAATCAATTTAGGAGGTAGATAGTCTGGAGAAAGAACATGAGAATCTTTCAGAATTTTGAATAGTTCTCCTCCAAATATTTCTTTGTAGTTTTTCACTACATCTTCATTTAATTTATTTAATTTCGCTAAAGCTACGCCTTTGCCGTCCCAAACAAGTGAATAGTTCGGGTTAATATCAATCGCTTTATCAAATGCTTTCATTGCATCTTCATACTTGTTTAAATTACCAAGAGCAGCTCCTTTATTGAAGCAACTGAAAAATCCCTTAAAAAGCTATATAATTGTGAATTTGTCTGCGAAGCCGGCGCAAGCGTAACAGCTAAACAATGGTTGAATGAGAATGAGTCTTATCAGTTCACAAAACTTGAAATAAAAACTAAGGCTCTAAGGCTGAATAATACTAACGGAAGGAAAAGGAAGGAGGGAGGGTACAAACTCCCTATTGATGATGCAGAAATAAAACCAGATTAGGAGAAGATACAGGAAAAAGAACAAAGCTAGGAAAATTAATTTTTGCAACTAATGATCTAGAATTGACTCCAGATTGACTGCTAAAATACTATAAAGAACATGGAACGTTTAAAGGGGGGTTTAGTTCCTTAAAGATAAGAGCTCCAGGGTAAAATAATGTATACCTGAAAAAAGTGACTAAAATTGAAACACTTGTGATAGTAATGTTTCTATGTTATCACTGCATTCGATAGCTATTGGAAATTAAGAACAAGATTGAATGGCGCAAAAGAACTATCAGAAACCAAGTGAAGAAGAAAACACAGCCTCCAACGTTGAAATGGATTTTCTTCCTGTTCAGAAGAATCACAGAATTAGTGATTGAAATTAATGGAAATAAGTCCAGAAAGATATTGCAGCTGGATGCGGAAACCATTAAAGTCTTGAAACTAATGTGTGAAAAATACGAAAAATATTATGCGTGGAAAAAATAATGCGGAAAATAGGCTTATGCACCTTATTTTGAAAGCTCATCGATTCAAGCGCACCATGTAAACGACCTATGGATCTTAGCTTCAGAACTTAAGAACGAACTTGAACGACATAACAGGGAAAGTCGGAAAGCTGTAACTGTACATCGGAAACTTCATCTGGGAATGTAGTAAAGATGAAAAGGACTTCATTAGTATTACAACGATTTTGCCCTTTCGCATGAGTACAGATTACTTTGTTTAGCAAGGCTCCATAAGGTAAATTAGAGGAATTATCTAATCCAAGAAGCTTGTGAGTGTTTAAAAGCAATTAATAAAGGTAAAATACAATCAATAAAGGGGATATGGAAGGTAAAAGCATGTCGAACTATGAGTTAGAGACAGATAAAGATAAAATCACAATTCTGAATGGTCCTACTAGAGAAGAAAGAGATAAACATGAAAGCTGTCAAGTAAAAGGGATTATATTTGACTGCTACCAGACACTTATTGATATTCATACTGAGGAACATAACCTGATAACGCATGAGGTTGTAAGCGCGTGGCTTGCCTATCAGGGCGTAAGAATAAAGCCGGAAAAGCTATGGGGCACTTACATGTTTAAAGTAAGGGATAGAATGCAGCATTCCAAGGAAACATATCCAGAAGTTAGGGTAGAAGAAATATTTGCCGAGATTTGTAGGGAAAATTCAATTTGGAAAATTAATGAAAAAATCCTTGGAATAGAGACTTCAAGGGTCTTTCGAGCAGCATCTATACGGAAACTACATCTTTTTCCTCATACCATAAAATTGATTGATCATTATATAAATATTCCAAAATGTATAGTATCCAATGGGCAGAGAGTTTTTTCCGAATTGGAACTCAGGTTCCTGGGACTCTACGATTACTTCGATTTTGTTATCTTCTCATCAGATGTAGGATACCAGAAACCTGACCTTAGGCTTTTTATGACTGCACTCAAAAGAATGGGACTCGAACTCGAGCCAAAACATGTGATGTCCATAGGGGACTCTTACGAAAACGAGCTAATACCTGCAAGAAAGCTGGGAATGTGCTCCATGCATATTGAAGAAGCATGGAAACATTTTGAGCTGAATGATTGATTTCCAAAAAGGTTCTGTAGAGTCGTAGGAGATGGACGGTTATATATGTTCGATACTCTCTGGGAAAAAAACTCTAATCCTCCGAAGACTTTATAGAACCTTAATAATTGTCACAAATCGGAAATATCAAACTTAGCTTTTTACCCTTTTTTAGCTTGGGTACCGGCAAGCCGGCGGCTGCATAGATGATTAATTGACACAAAAAGGAAAAATAATATTTGATTATAAAATACGGATATTCCGGTATTTGATCCACCATATTTCCTCTTATGGTTTTCGGACCGCCTGCTGACATAAACTTGGAGAAATCAATTTTTTCGTGATAATTATACTTCCCAATCATTTCCTCGACTAAGATGTAATCTGCATAGGATAAAGTGTCTAGATGCTGGTCATGCTTGATATTAGGGAAGTGTAACAACTCTTCTTCAAAGTCATTGAGCCAGTTGCCACCTACTTGAAATATGTTTTTTTTGTATTCATCCGGATAGTTACTGATAGAGTTCTTGTGAATTTATCCCCTTGAGTTCAAGGTCTAAAACAGGGAAGCTGCCCAGAACTAAATTCTGATAACTCGTTTTCTCAATCGAGACAGACTCAAAACTAATGGCTACCGAATTCCATTTCTGAAATTGAGTTTTGATAAATTCAACGTGATCCGGACTTTCAATCTCAGTTCTGAAAACATCCCGGAGAAGCAATTCATTTTTTGGAGCGAGAACCCACGTAGACAAGACAAAGAAGTTAAAATGTGTCTTTGCCGTCCCTGAAGGATCACAGGTTTGGAATATTACACATTTTCTTCAGGAACTGGTACAATGCCCCTGTTTGTACGTAAAATTATATGTTAACTTTGATTCTGTAAAATATTGATAAAGTTCACGCTTTAATAAGTTACCTCGTGCTGTGGAGGCCTTTGTTGGTAGAGAGGCCAAGTATATATCGGCACTCTTGCTCTTATTTTAGTTAATACCTCTTCGGGATACTTTTCCCCCATAGTGCCTGACCAGGTCCGGTTCTCTGGTCATATGACGCCTTCCATCCCCCTACATTACAGGATTATGTGTCATCTCCCATGATCCCCACCGGGGTCTTCCTTCGATATATCCATAAAAGCTTTGTATTTTGCGATTTTTTAGCTCAGATTTACTCAAATGGAAGCTAAAATCAGAAGCATAGATTTTTGCTATAAAACTTGTGTATTAGTAAAAACGATAAATTCATATTTCGTACAAAGAAAGGGAATATAAAGTCAATCAGGAATTATAGAACTTTCAGGCCACTGTTAAGTTAAAAGAATACAAACTATTTTGATAAACCCCTAAATGACTGGCTGATTGCAGCAACAGCCCCTTCGTGTCGGCCATCCTCAAACATAGGCTTTTGTGCTGAGCGGTCTTATTTTCCTGTTGATTTTAACAAAAATTACAGGATTTCAAAGCACAGATTTGATCAACTAACTAGTGAAGAATTGGTTTGCAATAAATTACTTCTATTAAACCGCGAGCCTTGAAAGCGGTCGTCAAATAATTATTTTGCTGTTTTAGCCTTGAACTCCGCCCTCGTTAGAAACATTCTTTAGTGTACCTTTTCCCTCTATTCCCAGCAATTCAACATTTATCTTCATAAGGACTACCTTCGTGAAAATACAGTTCAAGCAAATCTATCATAATACGTCTCCTAAGTACATTATCTCAAGTTCGACTTTCGGTCTCTTCGCCGTTTTTAGGAGTAATTTATAGTCATTTTCCAAGGGTGGATTCACATGCACAATATCAAAACCATTCATTGTAGAATACCACATTCGAGCTTGAAATTTATCTTTTGGCGTGGGTACTTTTTTTCAGCTAGAGAATTATTTTTAACCCATACTAAATAGCCAAAAGTGGGCTAAAACCCATATTTAATGATGGTACTTGTCCAAATGAAAATTGTGAATATTACGGACTTACTGGTCAAGGTAATATTATTGAAAATTGCATTCATCTAAGCTATGGAAAAAAGGTTAGAAAATGCATTTGCCATGGTCTAATAAAGTATTAATAGCAGTACATGCTTTTCGATCACAACTTTTGTAGAGGCAAATCCACTATTTAGTTGGCCTTTAAAATGATTGTGAAGGATAATGAGTATAGTTATTGGTGATGTACTGAAGATACAATCAGCTACTGTAAGTAGATAGTTAAGTCGTCGGTCGATCAATGTAATGTAAATGAGAATTTGACGGCAAACCTGGATATGCTTAAAACACACTGGATTAGTTATGGGTAATAATCTAATACCAAACATGAATGATTATTAGGATGATGGACCAATGATATTAGTAGCCCTTGCCCCTGCTTGTAGTTAAATTATTACCTTTGTTATAGAGCCAATAAAACAATATGTTGCAGACAAATTAATGAGCGATCCATTGATAAATAGTTGATGTTATCTCATTGTCTGCAGGAAGTGTTTTTGGTCCCCTATGTGCAGGTAAGCCTAGAAAACAAATCCATTTGAATAAAATGCATTTAAGATGAAAATATCAACCAGCTAAGGGACACAACTTAGATTGTTGGAAACATCAATAATATAATAGGGACTAAAATATTTCTATTCAATGCGATATATTATTTTAGGAATTAAAAACAGCAAAATGCTACTACTTTATTAATTTCCAATTTTACTAGGCATGAATCACTTGCATGCAGCTTAAGGGAATCAACAAATTGTGCAGGGACCTCTACATTTAGGACTTTATCATGTCTGACAAGTTTAAGTGTAATTCGTTTTTTTGGTCCTTTATTAACTATACTACTGATGAATGCTAAATATATGTTTTTATCCTGATCCTCAGAACCAGAATCAAGCGAAAGAAGAGTTACGTTTTCAGGATGGATTCCCCAGCAAACGTCAACCCCGACCCTACAATTCAGATTATGTACTATTATTTGCATGGTCCCACTCTCCAATATTGTGCTTTTCGATTCTTCATCATGTTCCTTGACATAAGCATCATCAAAAATATTTGACAAGCCAAATAGCTCTGCAACATGCCTGTTTTGGGGATTATAGAAGATTTCTTCCGGGGTTCCGAACTGCTGGGCCTTTCCTCCGTGTAAGACAAGAATTTTAGAGGCCAGTAGGAAAGCTTCTTCAAGGTTGTGGGTTACGAACAACAAAGGTATTCTAATCTTATTTTGTAAAGTTTTTATTTTTTTTGCAAGTTTTGTTCTTATTTCAGTATCAAGTGCAGAAAAAGGTTCATCCAGAAGTAGAATCTCTGGTTTTGGAGCAAGAGCTCTCGCTAGAGCAACTCTCTGTTTCTGTCCACCTGAAAGTTGTGATGGGTAACGAGTTTCTAATTCCTCGATATGGAGGAGGTCCAGCATTTCCAGAACCCTTTTCACCCTATTTTCTTTTTGCCAACTTTTGATACCACACTCTATGTTTTTTCTGACGTTCATGTGGGGGAAAAGTGTATCGTTCTGGAAAACATAGCCAAGGTTGCGCTTCTGAATAGGGAGATTAATTCGGTTGTCTTTGTCGTAATAAACATTACTTCCCACAGTTATTATTCCATCATCAGGCTCCACGATTCCTGAAACACATTTAAACAACGTGGTCTTTCCGGATCCCGAAGGCCCAAAAAGTACAACAAGCTCATTTCCCATTTCAAATTTGACATCTAACGTAAAAGCTTTCTTAGCACTTTTTTTGCCATCTATTTCAGCTTTGTTATACCATTTTTTTATGTTAACTTTAACACCCAAGTTCTCATGCCTCTAATTTCCCTACAAATCTTCCGGTTAGAATAATAGCCAGTATGGACATAAGAATCAGGATCAAGACAAGTACTTGAGCAAGTTCGTTGTTTCCTGCCTCAAAGGCATTGTATATTGAGATCGACATTGTATTTGTTTTTCCCTGGATATTTCCTGCCAGCATAAAAGTTGCTCCAAATTCTCCAATAGCCCTTGCAAAACTCAGTACCAGTCCTGCTAGTATGCCTCTTTTTGCAAGAGGCAATGTTATTACTAGTGCAGTCTCAATCTCACTTCTTCCAAGGATATAAGCTGCATATTCAAGTTCGGTATCAACTGCTTCAATGGCTGCCTGTGCTGTTCTTACCATAAGGGGAAGAGAAACCGTATAAGCTGCAATGACTGCAGCCTGCCAGGTGAACATGATTCCTGTTCCCAAAACATGGTAAATTATGTGTCCAATGAATCCGTTTTTCCCCATAAGAAGGATCAAAAGATAGCCAATTACTGTAGGTGGAAGAACTAGAGGAAGTGTTATAAATATCTCTGCAAGCTTTTTTCCCCAGAAATCACGTCTCGCAAATATGTAAGCTATGATTACGCCACTACACAGCACTAGAAAGGATGATATGAGTGCTATCTGGAATGTGAGATATAAAGGAAACCATACCTGGTCTAACATAGAAATCAAATTTGATTATGTTACTTTGTCTCGGTAGAAATCCTCTGAAATGAAGAATCTCCATTAAATTGAACTAAATAGCCTGATCTATATTTATTTACGCATTTTTAGCCTCCATATGCTTATTTTGATGGGTTTTCTATAAAGCCATTACACGATATAACTGTGAATTCAATTTTTATCTAGTATTTCCTGCTTAATTGGATGATTTATTAGAGTTCAATCTAATACACTGGAAATGATCTATATAGTGTTTGATCTATATAGTGTTTAACATGTTGTCTTTGCATCGATTCATAGAGGATTAAATGCTCTTTAAAACGACATTAAACATAATATTTAAGCAACAAAAAAGATTTTTTTGGAACTTTAGATTTATTCGGTTAAGAAATCTGTTAACATTAAAATGACTACTGCGATAATACATTCATCTGGATCTACATTTATATGTTTAAAGAAAACGCAGCAAAAGAAAAACTTTTCTCACAGATTGTATCTTAACCGAATGAAACCGAAGTTCAACTATGTGAGTACTAATTAGTTTTATTTTTGTAACACTGCTGGTAAATAGAATAAAATGTCCTGGGTATTAATTCTCTGATGCAATGAAAAGGATGAAAATAAAGCGATTAATCTATGGCTATCATCACATTTGAGGCCTTGATTACCGCATATGCCTCGCTTCCTTCTTTTAGATTCATATTTTCAACTGATGTTTTTGTGATGATGGAAGTTATTTCCATTCCACCAGGTAATTCTATTACAATTTCCGAATTGACCATCCCCGACACAATTTTTTTAACCTTACCTTTTAAAACATTGCGTGCACTTAATTTCATATTTGTTACCTCATCTAAGTAGTATTACCATCAATTACTAACTCTTGTTATGAATGATTTGCATATATATATATAGATATTTGTATTCGATTAAAAAGTCTATTAACTTAGTCCTAAAAAACATGAAATTCTCCGGATAAATAGCTCAAATAATGGGAATGTCCTACACATTTCTCTTTTTTGAACACTGGCCCCATTGTTATTTTGGACAGGAAATTTGCCCTAATCTTGATTTCCAAAGCCGCCTAAATACTAATCTATAAATTGTCATGGAGGTTCAAAGGTGACTATGATCATGAATGTTAAATTGGTTTTTTGGACAATTATACTACCAAGCTAAGTGATAATTTAAATTAGCCGAAATAGTAGCCAATCGACATTATGTAGATAACATAGATTTAGAATTTGTTGCTATTTAACCATATTATTTTGGGATAAAATACCCTCTTTTAAAGTTATAGTGCCTGAAACTCATAATAATTTTGGCAGCTCATTTAATTTTATATCAAATTATAAATCTCAATAAATTATTGAATAGAGAAATACCATACCTGAAGAACTCAACTATATACAGCATACAAAAATTTTACTTTGAATATACAGCAAATTTACGACACTATCAGATTTTTATATGTCTTTTTTCCCAAAAATTTAAAGAGGTTACAATAAATAGTAGGATATTAATTCAAAAATTAATTAAATTGAATGAACAACACATGAAAATCCATTACATCCAGCATGTTGAATTTGAAACTCTTGGAACTATCGCTCAATGGAGCGAAAAAAATGACACTTTTTATCAAGTACACATTTATATACAGATTATAGCTTCCCTAATCTGGAGGACTTCGACCTTCTCATCGTTATGGGTAGCCCGATAAATATTTACGAGTATGAAAAATACCCATGGCTGAGGGAAGAAAAAAAGTTTATCGAAGAAACTATTTCTGCAGGAAAAGCAGTCATTGGGACCTGTCTGGGAGCTCAGCTTGCTGCTGACGTCCTGAAAGCTGAAGTGTTTAAAAACGACTATAAAGAAATTGGATGGTTTCCAGTGTTTACACTCAAACAAGCGAGATCCGATATTTCCCTTCTGGAAAATATTCCTGAGAAATTCACTGCTTTTCACTGGCATGGAGACACTTTTAATTTGCCTGAAAATGCAAAGAGACTTTTTTTAAGTGAAGCCTGTAAAAATCAGGGTTTATTTATAATGATAGAGTTATTTGGCTCCAATTTCATCTGGAAATTAGCAACGAAACAATTAGAAACGTGATTGAAAATTGCAGTGATGAACTGATAGATGGGAAATATATCCAGAAAGAAAAAGAAATGCTAAATAAAGAATCACTTCTCGCTGACTCAAGGCTATTAATGTTCAAATTACTAGATAATTTTGAGCTACTGATTGGATCTTAAACAAGATACTCAGTATTTGGCTATCTAGAAATAATTTAATCCAAATTAGTTCTACAATTTTTTTGCTTCTGTTACACACTTTCTGTTACATACTATTAATTTAAGTTTGGCTTCTTTATTGTGATGGAACTTTCTTACCCAATTTGATTCTCAGAACTTATTTTTAGGTTAGAGAAATTTGTCTCAACTATATTTTCTTCAATTGAACCTGTATATGTTTAACTACCTATCTAATATATATTCACAATACAAAATTAAAATTGTGCCCTTAAATCATTGATAAATTCTTGAAACGTAGAAGAAAAAAAATCATGGCTGTTTGGAAATTTAAAACTTCAATAATTTTAGAACTCAGTTGAGTATTATAATCACTCTTTTAGTATATGGAGATTTTACCTTTTGGCCTTTGATATAGTTTTTATAATATTTTTCTTTTATTCTGGAATTACAGTCATTAACTGGATACTTAATAAAACATATATAGTAAGTAATATATAGTATTAGATAAGTAGTAGGTTGCTGTATTCCTTTATAGCATGTTCGTGATTCCAAAAACATAAAGCATAGACCAGAGGGAAAAAAATGATACAAGATCAGCTTTAATGGATTAATTTTTTTAGCATGCCATAAAAAAATGATTCGGGTCATAGTACGTTCTGGAGTGATGGAAAAAGTTATCAGTGGCAGATAGAAGCCTCATATTATCCCTGAAAAAAATCTTTTTGGTAGAGGGAAGTAAAAGTGGATTACTGTTGGTGATATGCATCACAAAAATCTCTTAAAAACAATGATCCTTATGATTGTGGAAAATAACGTTATAGAACAGTATAGCGCTGAAGCAGCGGAATCAAGGTCTGCTGTCCATTAACTAAATGCCTTCTAGTTAAAGAAAATCTTGCATTGATTAACACAGACTATAGTCATTTATATATTTTTGTTTTTTCACTTCATTTCCAACAGTGTTATCTTATCCATATGATACGGCGCTTCAACAACCGCTTATTCACTTTGAATGAATCAAACAAGATAATAAGTGGAGGAATATGTTTCCTACACAAATGGAAAAAATGTACAGAAAAGGTGTTCTTTGATAGATCAGGTTCGCTATACTCAGAGAAATTGCACCGATCGGAAGAAAATCTAAACGTTTCTTTTGCGTGTAAGAACGGGAGTGCTTGGAATGACAAATGATATTTATCCGTACGCCATTCCAGGGAATTATATATGATACAATGGTTCCATTTATTTTCATGGTATTGGTTCGGGTAAAAAGGAAAATATTCTTTCCCAAAATCCGTCCGTTTTTTTACTATATATGAGGAACATGGTACTGTGACAGATCCGGTGCCTTGCCATACAGATACTGCATACATGAGCGTAATGCTTTTTTGAAAGGCTGAAAAGGTGACTGACCCCGAAGAGGCCACCGAAGCGCTTCAAAAACTTGTTGAGAAATATATGCCGAAATATTACAGTAATCCTTTAACCAGCACTTTGATTGAGAAGTATCGTTCTTCACTTGATGGGAATGCAGTTTCGGTTTTTCGGATAATGCCACAGGAAATGACAGCTAAAGAAAACTCAGTGGAATCTGGTAAACTTTTGAACTTAGAAACTCAGCGACTATATGCTGTAGTTACATACGCAAAGGCGCTTTAGGAATTATCACCCTACCTGCCTTTTAATCGTATACTCGACATGAGCAATAACTTAATAGCATATAGCCACCAGAAGTTTGCTGGCAGGAACTGTTAGACAAATATACTAGCGACGACTGCGGGATGGAATCTGATAGAAGACGATACATAATATAATCTATAGACTTGATGTACGTGGCAGGTCTAACATTAAAGAACGAGTTTTTAATCACTTTTCTTCGTTCTACCAAATATACGACGTTTTTTAGCAACGTGAGTTGTTTCACTGTCATTCGAGCGATGGATATTGATACAGAATGACTATTTGGGCCATTATCATTTTTATTACATTTTTTGCATTTATTTTCCCCTGATTTTAACAAAATGAATAGCTTCAAAAACACAAATTTTATCAATTAACCAGCTAATAGCTGGCTTGCAATGAATTTCGTCTATTATACTGAGAACCTCGAAAGTGATCGTAAAATCATTATTTGATTTCTTTCGGCCTTAAACTCTAGTATTGTAGAACAGGCATATTTGCCGAATAAATGAGGTAAACATTATATCTCACGTATAAATTCGTTTTTCGACTTAATATAAATACAACTCCAATGAAAATTGATAAAAGCAAAAGTTGAAACCGTTTAAGTAATTTTCCGCATTCAAGGCAAAAATTATACATAATAACATCATCAGTAACATTTGTCACAAGTATTATGGCAATCCTTAGTGACAAAAGCATCAATTCTGAAAGAGCACTCCGAAATTTCGTATTCTGCATCCGATTTTTCGCATTTTCGTTTGCCGAAGCAAACACATTCGCCAAAAAAACTGATCTTTATCGGCACAACTGCCAGCTTATCGTCAAAATAATAGCTTTACTTAAATGATGGTCTATGGACAATTTCTATATCTTCACGACAAAATACTGTTATCTGCGCCATGGAAGTGATAAGAGATTTTACACTTCCATCTTCTGAAAAAACAAGAGAATTGCTGTCACCATCAATGCCGAGATCATCCGGGTCAAAAGCAAGTATGATGCCTATTGGAGTATTAACACAAAACACTACATTGCTCGACTGATTTTATTCTCCCATCCTGATACAGGCAGAACCCAATGCGTGTCTGAATTTTTCCTACATGCGTTTTTATAATAATTGCATCTTTAGGCCAAAATCTAATATTTTTAAGTTCTCAGGTTTCATATAGTGTTATATTTATAATCTCACCTTTATAAACATCGAAAGGCAAGTTGATCTGTAATTCCGGAGAAATATTATTTTCATCCTCTTCTGTCCAAAAGGCACTGACGCTCCCAAACACAGGAAAAATACGTTTTACTGCTCCGTTTTCATAAAAAGTAATCATTTTCGCTGGAAAGCTTCCAAGCCTTGTATTTACACTCAAAGACTCTTGCAAAACAATACTTGCAATGTTCCAATTTTTATCAAAGGTTATGAATTTCATGAGCTTTTTTCTTTTCCCATCATCCTCGTACTGTGGAATAAGGATGCCACAAGGAATGTTTATAGTATTTTTTTTTAGAATGCAGCGTTTGAGCATTCCATATTCATGGTACTCTGGGAAAACGATACCTCTAGAACATCATAATTCGTACTTGCGTTTCCCAAATAATCGCCGCCTTTCACAAAGTTTGCACATGCACTATTTTAACGGTCTTTTCATTTGGCAATGAATTCACAGTTTCATATTCAAATCCTAAGACGCTCAAATCTTTAGTAAACCACTTTGGGATATGACTGCAAATGACATCCAAACTGTTGAATTCTCCATTTTTCAGATAGGGTAACAGAATTTTCTTTGAAGTTAGCTGCGGATTCTTTGAAAGGATTTTTTCCATATTAAGACAAAAATCACCTTCATTCAAACCAGGTTCCAAAAATTGCATGATATCGAATTTGCTAGGTTTCTCCTGCTGCTCCTCAATCATCTCAAGCATTTCTTTTTTAACTGAATCAAGAGCATCGAAGCTATTTTGTTCCACAAGGAATATTTCAAAGCCTGCTATTTCAAAAATTCCGAATGCTATCCCTGGAATTTCACTTGCAATCACTATTTTTGCATTACCAAGCTGCTTTATGGTATCCTCCACAGCAAAACGTACCGTAGCAATCCCCTTCGCACTGTAAATTTTATTTTCGAAGCTATTCAGGACTTTCCATCCCCCACCGTCCTCCTCATATGTTACAATAAATCCCGGCTCAAGTATTGAACTCGTTTTTTGGTTATTGTTTTCTACGACTGAAATTTTCAAGATACATCCTCCTTTCATGTTGTAATTCATGATTATTTCAGGCTGCGATTAAAATTTAGTCTCACCATTGGAACTATCGGTTCGATTTATATAAGGTCCGCGAAATTAATTAAGCAATTATTTTTAGTGGATGTTAAATGAACTTGACGATAAATCCGTTTTTTAAGAAGTGTTAATTTTCACCGTATGATACAAAAAAATCTGAGCAGGTAACCCAGGAAAATTAACGAGAATAAACTTATAGTCATCTTCCATTGTTATACAATAGCATTATTGCATAATTATAGAATTTTAAATTTTACGACTGAATATTACACCCGCTTCAATAATTCGGTTTTGAAACTAAATATTTGGACCAGTTCATAAATAATTTACGCTGTCAGAGCAATGAATGTTTACAAAGCAATGGATGCTTATGATGTTTAAAGAAAGCGAAATAATCTGCGGATATAAAATATTAGAGTGTCTTGGTAAAGGAGGATTTAGCCAGATCTACAAGGCCAGCGACCCAGATGGTAAGCCTGTTATACTTAAATTTCCAGACCTTTCTTTAATTAGCGACCCTGCTACATACGAGCGATTTCGTCGAGAATTCGCTATCGGACAAAAGTTGGATCATCCTTCAATTCCTAGAGCTATCAACCTTGTGGAAAGCTCTGAAGGCTTATTTCTTGTTTTAAACTATATCGAAGGTAAATCGCTCCGCACCTTCATCAGCGACAATGCTCCATTGCCTCTGAACGAAGCACTCTCTATAGCCGACCAACTTGTTGAGGCAGTCGATTATCTTCATGCTCAGGGGGTCTGTCATCGTGATTTGAAACCAGAGAATATCATTATAGGATCGAATGGTAGACTCCACATCATTGACTTTGGCAGTTCTCTACTAGAAGGCACCCGGCGCATAACATGGAGATTCGGCTCAGATACCTTTGGAACACCTGATTATATGTCACCTGAACAAATACATGGGAGACGTGGAGATGTGCGTACCGATGTGTATGCACTTGGAATTATATTATATGAGTTGCTAACCGGAACGGTACCATTTCATGGAGACAATGCTCTTTCTGTAATGAACCAACATCTAACGGCAATTCCTATTTCTCCTCGTAAACTTCAACTATCAATTCCACTTGAAGTAGAAGCCATAGTACTTAAGTCCATACGACGGAATCCTGATGAGCGATATCAGTTTGCTAGTGAACTCCGGGATGATTTAAAACATTTTGCAGATATCGACATATCACAATTCCCAACGGATCCGGAACTAATATCAACTGGTTTATTAACTGATAGTCAAATATGGATAGGAACAATCTTACTTGCCATTGTATTTTTAATATTTGTATCATTAATCATCCTGTTTGTATATATTATGAAACGTTATTAAACTAAAGCTATATTTGAATAAGTTGTCAACCATATAACTGTTAGCGTTTCATAATGATTTTTTTTAGTGGGACAAATAGATAAATATATTTTTAGATTAATATTAACCGAAGAATAAAGTCCGAGATATGCTTAAAAAAGATAAAACCTTATATAGAGAGCACTTTTTCATCTAAAACTTATTCCCAAATCTAATCCTTTCATACCCGTGTCACCATTTTGATCTGTAGGACAAAAATCTCCCCATCATATAACTGTCCTCATAATAGTTCTGACAATTGAGATTATCATAAGCATCCTGATCGTTTACCACCAACTCAAGCATGATCCTCATTAGAGCATCAACTTCTACTTTTGTTCCTTTGAGTTCGAGAGCGCTCTTTCTGCTTCACACTTCCAATTATCTCGATAATACTCATTGGAATGAAACATTCCTACTAAAAGGCTTTTTAGTTTTATCCATCCTCTTCGCTCATACTTGACTTGCATTATTTTAAGAAACTAACTTCCACCAGATAGAATCACTTAGATGTACTAATCGACATCATTTCCAGTTATAAGTTTTGGAATAGATCAGTAGATTGTGATATATCTAATCATTTTGCAAATCCAGTTATGTTATCCATAGAAAACGAGGCTGTAATTTCCATATTTACCTAAAAAGAAAGAACTTATGCAGTTTATCATGTTACTCTTCAAAATCAGACCAAAAATAGGCATCTTAAAACATTTAGATAACCCAATTTTTGGTTTGTTATTTATAAAAAATATTTATATATATAAAATCTGTTGAAAATCAGAGGTTTATCTAAATCCTCTAAAAATGAATTTAGACCACTTAAGAATTTGGCAGAGTGTTATTCACTATTCTCTTTTTTACTTTTTTGTGCTATTATTTTCAGGTAGATCCCTACTGACCCCTAATCCTAATTATAAGATAGCACTTTTTTTTTCTTTAGCTTTTATCATCCTGTAATGTCCAGCATTGCATCTCCATATCCTTTCATTTGAAATGAATAGTTTGAACTTGCTGCGAGGAAGAAAATGTCCCTAGAACTTTGATTAATTAACTTAATTAGGTTTCAAGCTACCTTCGTACTATAAAATGGAAGTGCGACATGAAAATCATTGTGCTTATAAAACAAGATCCCACATAGTTTTGTATGAAGCATCGGGAAAAATTTTATTTATACAAATGACGGATCACTTATTTCATATTAATATCCTTTGAAATTATTGAAAGACACTTCTGTAGTAGTGTAAGATAGTATTTTTGGATTTGTATCATTATTTTCTCTTGCTTTTGAAGGTTTAGAGAAGGCTAATTTTATTCAATATATTTAATTACTACAAAATTGAATTTTCCGTTTAATTCTTCAACTTGTTCAAAATCTAATCGTTAACTGAATTTTTTTATTAATCAGTTTGTTTCTTCATCCCCATTGAAAGTTCATCCGACATTTTAAAGATTTACACAAATGTATAATTTATCTGCCGATTTGCCAATGTTATCAATCAAAAAGTGAGATGCATTTTTAAATTATCACCTTCTTTATTTAAATGCTCTTTCGCTCAACAGAGCGCTTGATAAGAAAGGGAGCATTTAAGAGGAAATTATGGGAATGGATCGGAGTGAAGACGAAGGAAGACCACTAGCTGAAGACTTACTCTCCATTGCTTGCCGTAATGAGAAAAAAGCGCATGAAGGAACATTGACAGTTTACTTGGGCTATTCCGCAGGCGTCGGAAAGACATACTCAATGCTTCAAGATGCACTTCAACAGCTACGGGAAGGAAAAGATGTTGTAATCGGCTATATAGAGATCCATGAAAGGCCTGAGACAAATGTACTGGTTAGTAATTTTGAAGTTATTCCTAAAGTCTCTATCGAACATTATGGCCTCTCTCTGAAGGAGATGGATCTCGATGCAATTATCCGACGTCACCCTCAAATAGTCCTGGTAGACGAATTAGCTCATACCAACCCCCCAGGCAGCAAACATGTGAAACGATACCAAGATGTCGAAGAGATCCTGAAAGCAGAAATATCAGTTTGCACGACCGTCAATATCCAACATGTTGAGAGCCAAAACGATGCAGTTGCCCAGATCATTGAAATCCGAGTTTCTGAAATTGTACCGGATGCTTTCTTTTCCAATGCCGATGAGATTAAGTTAATCGATATCACGCCAGAAGAGCTAAATATTCGCCTCAAAGCCGGGAAAGTCTATGTAAAAAATATGGCTGAAGCTGCTGTACAGAGTTTTTTCAGAACAGGAAATCTCCTTGCACTAAGGCAACTTGCACTGAGATATATGGCAGTGTATACTGACCAGATGATGATCGGTTATATGAGGAGCCGGGCTATCCAGGGTCCATGGCCTGCAGTAGAAAGACTTCTTGTTTGTATTCGGCCCGGTCCAACAGCTGAAGCCATGGTCAGAGCAGCATACAAGCTTGCGACCAGATTCGATGCTGATTTTATTGTACTTTCAGTAGATATCGGTGACGATAGAGCTTTATCTTCTATGGAACGTGTATGGCTCAATCAAGCTCTAGAAACGTGCCGACGGCTGGGGGGACGGATAGTTCGTTACCGTGGAAACGATATAGCTGATGAAATTATACGCTATGCTCGGCGGAGCAATGTCAACATGATTATGCTTGGGAAACCCCATGGCATAGATGTGCTCTTTTCTCCGTTATACAAGGTCATAAGAAATTCGCATGGTATTGATATCCATCTCTATGAGCCAAAAGGAAACGGTTTGCACATACCTCTTCAGCGACAAATTCCACTATTTTTTACAGCGGAATATACAATTAGTCTCATCCTGATCACAGCCGTAGTAAGCTTTAATTTAATTCTTAGAGATTATATAGGACCGACGAACCTACTGATTATTCAGCTCATACCGGTCCTCGTATCGGCGTTCTTTTTCAGGCGTAGAGTAGCTATGTTTACGGCATTTGTGAGTATTTTACTCTTCGATTTTTTTTTTGTCAAGCCTTACTACTCAATTAGCATTGACGACTTGCAATACTTCATCGCTTTTGTAGGATACGTCACTATTGCCCTTATAATCAGCAGCCTTGCAACTCGGCTGCGACATCTGTTGCCTCAGATCTGGCAGAGCGAAGCCCAAGTAGAAGCAACAGCAGGTCTTTCTCGCCAACTTGTGAAAGCAAAAACACGGCAAGAGGTTTTAAAGATCCTCTCCGATCAAATGCACCACTTTGCACCAGGTGATTTTGCGATACTCACATCTAGCTCCTCGGGGCTCCAAATAGAAGAAGGTGATACTGACTACCCGCTCAAAGATAAAGAAAGTGAAATTGCTCGATGGGCCTATGATAATGGTCAAGCAGCTGGCTACGGAACAGATAATCTTCCTGCAGGCAGAGGGTACTATATCCCGCTAAAAACTCACAGAATGATTTTGGGCCTCATGGCATTTGTCTTCGAACAACCCGAAGTAGCTCTAACTCCAGAGAATAAAGAGATATTTGAAACAATGGCATTTCTTGGAGCTCTCGCACTTGAACGCGTATAATTAATATAGAACTATAAACAGTTGAACTGAAAAATCCATGCACAAGCTAAATTTTTCTCAGAGTATATGATAGATCTAATCAGTGAATACAAAGATTACTGTTGTCTCGGTGATTTATATAATACATCGTGGAAAAATATGAGCACCCTGAAAGTTGCTTCCCAAAGTACACATTAGATTTTCCTGAATGTACACGTCTTTCTTTGAGCACAGCTCTGGAAGTATGATCCAGATGGCCTTACCCAGATTTCGACATATCTGACATCAAGACTTTTTCTTTCCCATTTTAAATCAACCTAATGTGGGACGAAATCCTTATTTAAAACAATTATTATAACTAGTACATGGTTGAAAAGTGAGATTACAACAGGTTTCGTTTTTAATGATCCTGGGATTTGGCTATATGCAAAACTGGCTAGTTTGTTCACTTTTTATCCAACTTTGGCATTAATATTATATCCTAAATAGGATGGGGATAAGTTTGAAAGCGATAGTAGTCTATCTCAGTACATCAGGGAATACAAAATCTATGGCTGAGGCTATAGCTAATGGGATCGAATCAAAAAATATAGATGTAAAGGCTGTTAGCTTTTACGACGTAAAGCCCGAAGACCTTAATGACGCAGAGGCAATTGCTATTGGTTCTTCGACTTTCTACTACAAAATGCTGCCTCCCATGGAAAAATTCATGAATGAGACTCTTGCGACCTCAGACCCAAAAGGTAAAATCGGAGCTGCTTTTGGGTCTTACGGGTGGAGCGGAGAAGCACCTGTAATGATAGCCGAAAAAATGCGAGAGATGGGTATGAATGTGATAGATCCGGTTCTTCGAATACTTCACAAGCCCACAGACAAAGATGTTCAAGAGTGCAAAAGACTTGGGATTGATATCGCAGAAAAACTAAGGCACAAAAAAACAAAAGTATAACCATATAAAACAGAACGTTGATTTGTATATCTGAAGCTTAGTAATACAAAAGACTTACTCTTCAAATAATTAACTCCAATATGGCATGAAAGTACGTGTATAAACTGTTACTTACGAACTTTCATAATCCTCATTTTCTAAAATCGCATTATTGTACTAATTATGTTTACACATTATTACTTAAAATTTCTCCGTCGCAACAATCCTTCTCTTTTTGATTTTCCCCTTTGAAATTCTGTTTCCGCCTTGTATACCTGTCATATGCAATCAGTGACCATATAATTGTGGCAATATCCCTTGTCATGACAATAATTTTTTAATATATCAGATCAATTTCTTCTTCCATTAAAAAAATTCATTTAATTTGCTATGTTTCTTTCTTGCTGCTGTCTGAGTAATATGCGCAAAAATCCACTCTTCTACCAACGATACCTCTTTTGATTCTCCTTTTTAAAATGTACTAGAGGATCCGTATACTTCCAAATCTACGCCATGAAGCAAGATAATTGCCTCAACAAAAACTTTTGAAATTGCCTATTTCAGCGATTAAAATTCCTAAACTAATTTCCCAATTCTTGGAAGCGGCATTAAAATTTTCATATTGATTTTAAACTTCGCTAATCAATGTTGGGAATATCTATCTCAAAAGTTTTGATCTCATCTTCAAGGTGCTTTATAAAATATAGACAATAAAATTTTAACTTAAAAAGTCAATTCTTTGACTAATTTTGGTTTTAATTTATTTTTTTAGACAGGCACAAAATAAAATAGTAGGATACTACCGCTCTAGTCGCTAAAAAATGTGGTATGTAAAAGATTTTTCTTCGAGTATACACAACAAAATCATAGAGAATTTCGATAGCTACATGACTTGAGCACTGACAGTATAACTCTCTGAACAATAATCTTCAATCATGGAAAATTTATAGATTTTGCTCTTAAAGACTAATATAAACTTCATTTACATTCAAGATAAATTTGCTTAAATCGGTTCTTTAATAGAGTGGAGATACTCTCAGATCATTTTCAAAAAATATGTTTTCACACAATAATTTCATGAAAAAGATCAGAAGTTGAAGTAATAATTATGTTTAAAATATTTTTTTACAGCACTGTATTATCTTTTTATGATCTTGTCAAAAGATTGAAAGAAACGACTAAATAATTTAATAATTAGAGTGCTAATTGTCAGAAACATGAACTCCTATACAAGATGGGATAGATGGGATGCTTCGGAGCAAATCTAAAATTAACATATCATAAATTCATTTTAAGTTATTGTTAGTACAGGGTGAATATGACAGCTATCCAGAGTTCCCGAAGGCTCGCGCACTTCAGTACAGTAAGGAACGTGGACAGGCTTATCTACTGTGTTCGGGATGGGTACAGGAGTTACCCTGCCGCTATGGCCGTCATACTCCTCCTATAAAGAGGATCGTTTTATAAGGACAAATAAGTCACGTATAGACTACTGCATACTGAATTTCGCCTGGACCTGATATGGTGAAGGAACGGATGGTTAGTTAACGCGGACTGAACACCTCGTTGCCTTGGTGCTTACATCCCGTTTCTATCAAACCGGTCTTTTACCGGAATCCTTAAGGAGGTCTCTTTTTAGGTAAGATTTCGAGCTTAGATGCATTCAGCTCTTATTCCGTAGCGCGTAGCTGCCCGGCATTGCCCGGTCGGACAACCGGTACACCAGTGGCGCCGCTGCTTGGTTCCTCTCGTACTAAAAGCAGCTTACCCTCAGACCTCCGACACCTCTAGTAGATAGTAACCGACCTGTCTCACGACGGTCTAAACCCAGCTCACGATCTCCTTTAATAGGCGAACAACCTCACCCTTGGCCGCTGCTGCACGGCCAGGATGGAAAGAACCGACATCGAGGTAGCAAGCTGCCGGGTCGATATGTACTCTTGCCGGCAACGACTCAATTATCCCCGGGGTAACTTTTCTGTCATTTTTGGCCCCCACCAAGGAGGCACAAAAGTTCGCTAGAACCGACTTTCGTCTCGTCATCCACTGCTGTGCTGAATAACGTCAGGCTGACTTATGCTCTTGCACTCTTCAGTGAGTTTCCGACCCACTTGAGTCAACCATTGCGCGCCCTTGATATCTTTTCAAGGGCGTCCCGCCCCAGGCAAACTGCCCACCTATCGGGGTCCTCTTCTCAGAGTTAGGGTCGTAGTCCCAGAAGGGTAGTGTCCCAATTGCGACTCCACGGATGCTAGCGCACCCGCTTCGACGTCTACTACCTACACTGTACATCCAGAACCACAACCCAACGACAGGCTGCAGTAAAGCTCCACGGGGTCTTCACTTCCCCCTAGAGGTCTCTAGACTGTGCACTAGAATGTAAGCTTCACCGGATTCCAGTTAGGGACAGTAGGGCTCTCATTGATCCATTCATGCAAGTCGCCAATTAAGCGACAAGGTACTACGCTACCTTAAGAGGGTCATAGTTACCCCCGCTGTTTACAGGCCCTTCTTCCCGTTGAACCGGGGTTTCAGGTACCTGCACTGAGCAGGATTCAGAGATTGTACTAGCCCTTACGGGTTTGCAATCTCCTATGTTGGTATTAGACAGTTAGAGCCCCCTGGTCACTGCGACCTGCTTTCTACAAAGCAGGCACTCCTTCTCCCGAAGTTACGGAGCTAATTTGCCGAATTCCCTTAACTGAATTACTCCGACACGCCTTAGCCTTTTCAGCTAGGGGCACCTGTGTCAGTTCTCGGTACGGACATTTAGCTGTCCTTTTCACGGGTCCCTGGGTGCAGCCAGCTTAAGCCATAACAGATTCACCCGCTTCTCGCCATTACGGCTCTCCACAGGTTTCGCTGCTTAGACGGCGCGACAACACCGCCTGGCCTGCCCTGAGACGTCAGACTTAGTGCTAAATGGTACAGGAATATTAACCTGTTTCCCTTTCGGCGTGCTCGAATTACGACACGTCTTAGGACCGACTAACCCTCGGCTGACGAACATTGCCGAGGAAACCTGGCCCCTTCGGCGGCAAGGATTCTCACCTTGCTTTGCTGCTACTATTACCAGGATTTTCGTTTGTGAACGGTCCACAGGACTTCACAGCCCTGCTTCTGCCCGAACACAACGCCTTCCTACGAGATTACCTTTCGGTACTCCGTGGTATCGGTAGTCGACTTGAGCCCCGTCAATTTTCAGGGCCCCAAACCTCGACTGGTGAGCTGTTACGCACTCTTTAAAGGGTAGCTGCTTCTAAGCTAACCTTCCAGCTGTCTAGGGCTTGGGACGCCCTTTAGTGTTAACACTTAGTCGACAATTAGGGACCTTAACCACGGGCTGGGTTGTCTCCCTTACGGACTACAAGCTTACCCCAGTAGTCCGGACTCCAACCTTCTCAGATGACAGTGGGTTCGGAGTTTGACAGGTGGGTGAGGGATTTCTCCCCCTGAACCACTAATCAGTGCTCTACTCCACTGACGATCTCCAGTCAGGTCATGCTGCGACATGTTTCGGAAGGAACCAGCTGATGCCGGGTTAGATTAGCATTTCACTACGAGACGCAGGTCACACGAATGATTTGCAGATCAAAACCGTTTGCGGTCCTCCACGTAGCTTTCGCCACGCTTCAACCTGCCCACGCCTAGATCACCCGGCTTCGGGTCGTACCCCAGTGACTCCACGCACTTGTATACGTCGTGCCTCATCCGTGAGGATTGCGCACATGTTGCTTTCGCTTCGGCTGCCCAAGTAAAAGGTTAGCCATCGCCACCAAGATACACTCCCTGGCCCGTTCTTCAAAACGTAGGATACGACACTGGCAGTGACATTCGTACAACATCCTCGCGAATGCTTCCTTCACGTCAAAGATCCTTCTATGCCGTATCGTTCTATCGCTATCAGGTTTCAGGCACTTTGCACCTCCCTTCTCGGGGTACTTTTCAGCTTTCGGTCACCCTACTATTTCGCTATCGGTCTCAAGTAGTATTTAGTTTTGGAGGTTGGTGCCCCCCGGATTCCCGCACGATATCCAACGCACGGTACTCAGGGACATGTTCCCATCTATTGGCTTACATCTACGTGACTGTCACACTCTGTGGTCTGCCGTTTCAGGCAAGTTTGATTTGGCCGCCAGACTTTTGAACAGCCCTACAACACCACATTTCCCTTGCGGGATTCGGTTTGAACTGTGCCGGTTTCACTCGCCGTTACTAACGGCATCTCGGTTGATTTCTTTTCCCGCTCCTACTGAGATGTTTCAATTCGGAGCGTTCCTGATCATTACTGATCACTATGGAGAGGTCCCATTCGGAGATCCTGGGTTCATTGGCTCCATGCACCTACCCCAGGCTTATCGCAGCTTGGCACGTCCTTCATCAGCTCTTGAGCCGAGCCATCCCCCTGATAGCATAATTCCTGTTACACCTAACCAGGTCCAGTAAGCGTCCAGTATACAGTATCATATACATGACTTCATCTACCTACAAAGAGGTAATCAGTCCTTCCCTGATAATTCAATTATCAGGTGCACATGTGAATGAAGTATTTGAGGTTTTGTCGGTTTATCGGCATCTGGTTGGTGTGTTTATTGCTTAGGAGGTGATCCAGCCGCAGATTCCCCTACGGCTACCTTGTTACGACTTAACCCCCCTTGCAAAATTCAGGTTCGAACACAGCACGATGTCTGTGCCCTCACCCATACCTCACTCGGGTGGTTTGACGGGCGGTGTGTGCAAGGAGCAGGGACGTATTCACCGCGCTATATTGAAACGCGATTACTACGGATTCCAGCTTCACGAGGGCGAGTTACAGCCCTCGATCCGAACTAAGAATGGGTTTGTGAGATTACCAACCCTTTTCAGGGTAGGGACCCATTGTCCCATCCATTGTAGCCCGCGTGTAGCCCGGGAGATTCGGGGCATACTGACCTACCGTGGCCCGCACCTTCCTCCGATTTAACACCGGCGGTCCCCACAGAGTACCCATCGTCCCGGAGGACATGCTGGTAACAGTGGGCACGGGTCTCGCTCGTTGCCTGACTTAACAGGATGCTTCACAGTACGAACTGGCGACGGCCATGCACCTCCTCTCAGCGATTCAGGCAAGGTCTTCAGCCTGACCTACATATTGCTGTCGCCCCCGGTGAGTTGTCCGGCGTTGAGTCCAATTAAACCGCAGGCTCCACCCGTTGTTGTGCTCCCCCGCCAATTCCTTTAAGTTTCAGCCTTGCGGCCGTACTTCCCAGGTGGCTCGCTTCACGGCTTCCCTGCGGCACCAGACACGGTCGCGCCATGCCTGACACCTAGCGAGCATCGTTTACGGCTGGGACTACCCGGGTATCTAATCCGGTTCGTGCCCCCAGCTTTCGTCCCTCACCGTCGAACCCGTTCTGGTAAGACGCCTTCGCCACAGGTGGTCCCACAGGGATTACAAGATTTCACTCCTACCCCTGTAGTACCTCTTACCTCTCCCGGTTCCAAGTCTGGCAGTATCCCCCGAAAGCCTAACGGTTAAGCCGTCAGATTTCCCGGAGGACTGACCAAACCGGCTACGGACCCTTTAGACCCAATAAACACGATCACCACTCGGGCCGCCGGTGTTACCGCGGCGGCTGGCACCGGTCTTGCCCGGCCCTTGCTAACAGGTGTATTTTACACACCCGGACAGCCAGCATATGATGCTGGCACTCGGTGTCCCCTTATCACGGTTTCCCGCATTGTAAAGTTTTCGCGCCTGCTGCGCCCCGTAGGGCCTGGATTCATGTCTCAGAATCCATCTCCGGGCTCTTGCTCTCACAACCCGTACCCGTCGTAGGCTAGTAGGTACATTACACCCACTACTACCTGATAGGCCGCAGACCCATCCTTGGGCGGACGAATCCATTTTACGCATAAAGAATTCCAACATATATGCGTTATCCGGAATTATCCCCAGTTTCCCGGGGTTATGCCGGACCCAAGGGCAGGTTATCCACGTGTTACTGAGCAGTACGCCATGTTCACGAAGAACATATGACTCGCATGGCTTAGACGAACACCGATAGCAGTGACCTCTGGCAGGATCAACCAGAATTGTCAATGTTATTGCACACTTAAAGTATTTGGTCGCAGAAACTTGCACTAACAACTATCAATTCAGTTATTTTCAGTTTTGAGATAGATGTTTTTGTAAAACAACTACCAACCAGAATTAACCGAACCGACAAAATCCTCGTCGGACAGGAAAAAACTCCTGACCCCACTAGATAAAAGAGAATTAAGATAAACTCCGGATTATAATGAATATATTATTTATAAGCCAAATAATGAAGTTTACCACATCCTCGAATGGAATTTGCATTTCAACTCACACAATTGCTTTATGTGAGGGATATATACAAGACACATCTAGTATATAAACACTGGGATTATCTCCCCGCATATTCCATTTGTGTGAGGACAATATATTAAGCTCCAAAAGTATATAAATATTCTTATGTTAGGCAGATCAAACAAATATAAAAAAGGATGGAATAGTTGTAAAGATTTAACCCAAAAATACATTTATAACCTTTAATTTTGCTTTTTTGATCTATTACTAAAATAGCATCTCTATGCACTATACGATTCCAATTTTCCAACTTATATTTTGCGGAATTTAGAAGTAGTGTCTTTTTCACTACTACATCTTTTTGATCTGCTGCCAACTTCAATTTTGCCCAATTTCACAAAATTGGCTAGTTCTACGATTAGAAATTTTACAAAACTGACGACTTCTCCAACGCAAACTTTTCAAGTGATTTCAGAGTAATCGAGGCAAACACAGCTGAAAATATAATAATAAACAGTGAGCATATTTGTGAGTTGGTTCGTAAATTTTTCATTCGTGAGGGGGATTATTTAGATGCAGATAATATCTATTTTAATTACTGAACAAAAACTTGAAGCTGAAAAAAGTTGAGACAATCCTTTAAAGAGGTTTGATACTATTTCTTTGATCACCTATGGTTATGGTCTAAAGCCTTTCTATATACTTGGCTTAGGTAAAAATTTTATAATTTTATTTTCTATTTTTATAATTTTATTTTCTATTATTTATGCAACGAGTCCAAAAATGTATTTTGAGAAGAGAGATAAAATACCTATCAAATTTAATTGACAAGGGCTTAGAATTTACATACAATCCAATCAAAATGAAGAAAATCTAAGGAGAACCATTTGGATGCTCCGTATTTTAGCATTAATAGATCCATCAATGTTGGTTCAGGAATATAGTATGCTGAAGACAGAATACAGGATACCTTGTAAGAATTGATTAGTTGGATCATGCTCGGGATATTCATGGCAACTCATACGAAAGTAATGGTAGATCTTAATTTTTGACAAAATATGCACATGTCGAGGAACTAGGGATATAATCAAAAATTATCCGAGCTTGGACCATGACATTTTTTTTATATTTTAGGCAGTAACTTTGTGTTTAACCGTGTGCTCTTGGATTAAATTTTGAATAGGAAGTACGGATATAGTCTTATTTAATCTTTTTTTGCCTATCTTTAGTATGTAATATCCGTTGTATGTATTTTTGCTGAAATGGTTCTATTTTTAATAGAGGTTTTGAGATATATCCAAATAATCTAAAATCAAAATCGAATTTATGAGAATTGAGGGCTAACTTTTTTTTGGACTCTAAATACATCTACTTACGCCTTTAATCCCTGAAAAAAAAATCCAATCTATTATTTTAAATTGAAAATCGATAGCATTAAAAATTATGAAAACATAATATTTTACTGCGGCAAGTGGATTGAATCTACAGCAAATTTGCAAGACTACCAAATTGAGACATCAGCTATGGAACTCGAAATTCAACAACCGGCTTTGAGCATAGTTTTTTTGTAGTAAAACCACTGAATTCTCTAATTTTTCAGCTGAAAACAATGTACAAATATTCTATCAATTTTGATCAACTCTGTGCTACTCTCCTTCACCACAAAAACTAAAATTTATCATTTTCATGGGAGTTATAGTAATTTTTTAAGATATAATTTCTAGACTAGACTAGTCTAGAGATTTAGCGAAACTAAGCTACGTTTATTATCCTTACATTGAGAAATTTATCACGAAACATATCATATTTAACATATTTATTCTGCAAATATTTATTTATTTATTTATTTATTTTATAATTATATGATCAGTATTATATCTAAGAAACTAATTGCATTCGGACTTATTATAGTAGTTATATCATTAATAGCAACGATCTCAAGCGCATCGACGGACTCACAAACTTTTGGTGATCAAGCGGACATACTTAATAGCGCAGGCCAACACGATGAAGCGATAAAAATCTATGACAATGAATTGCAAGTTACCGACTGGACGAAAATGCTTGGATCGGTAAAAGCGACATTTTATCTAAATCATATAAGGTGATGAAGCAATCAAAATAGATAACAAGCACGTGAAACTTTTGACAATCAAGGAGCAAATCTTGTGAACTCGGACCACTGCGATGAAGCAAAAAAAAGTTTATGACAAAGTACTTTTAAGGAATCCGATGGATTCTAAATTTTGGTTCGGAAAAGGTGGTGCTCTTGAGAAATTAGGTAGATTAAATTAAGCATACACTGCATATGATGAAGTAGCTAGTCCAGATGATTGGACCAAAAAAACCACAATTGTCGAGAAAATTGAGCAAATAAATTGTGGTTCTTAAAAACAAAGAATAGCTCTGAAACTTCTAGTAAGATAATATTTAATTTTTTTATTGATTATATTTTTTTTACACATATACACAAGTTTATGCTATAAAACATATGTATATTCTCAACGTAAACTTTTCAGCAGATTTTTGCCAGATCATTTTCAGTTGAAACGATTTTTGTTGCCCCTAATTTTGCTGCTTGTTCAAGGAACTGACATGCTTTGTCTATATCGTCTGCTAGAATTGTTGCCATATCCGAAGTGAAATTTTTCCTTATAACAATATGCATTATCTCGATATCCTCCGCATTTTTTGGTAGACAGTAGGCAGGGACTATCCAGCCTTTTTCTCTAAGTTTAAACGATATCTGCAGCAAAGAATATCCCGTCTCTTTTTTTTGCCTGAAAGCAATTATAGGTAGCCTTTCTCCTTTTTAAGCATTTCAAACCGGTCCAATAGATCAAGTTTTTCAGCAAGATTTTGAGCAACT
Source organism: uncultured Methanosarcinaceae archaeon (assembly GCA_963833425.1). GTDB lineage: Archaea > Halobacteriota > Methanosarcinia > Methanosarcinales > Methanosarcinaceae > Methanosarcina. The sequence goes on from CAWHXP010000002.1 coordinate 129,158, forward strand.
TTTGAATATTCTTCATTATCCCGGTATATCCAGCCCTGCCGAACCTTAAGATACTGTAATATTGGGCTACAAGCATTGTACTACCTCTTGAAAAATTCAGGGTGTATGTCTTCTCTTGTTCCCCAAGATAGTTTACACTAAAAATCAAATCCTTTGGAAGGTCTTTTTCTTCACGAAATATCAGCCAGCAAGCCCTGGATAAGTTAATCCATACTTATGTCCAGACACATTTACTGATCTTACCCTATCCGGTCTGAAATCCCACTCAAAACTTGGTTCTGTGAAAGGCAATATGAACCCCCACTTGCAGCATCTACGTGGCTAGGTATATCCCAGCCCTTTTCTTTTTTATACTCCACAAGTAGGTTATTAATATCTTTTATTGGATCTATTTCTCCTGTAAAAGTCGTTCCTAGCACGCAACCAACACAGATGGTATTCTCATCAATATGCTTAGAGACGCCTTTGGCTGTAATTGTACGTTTCTCCTTGTCTATAGGAATTTATATAGCATCAACATCGAAGTACTTGGCAAACTTGTCCCAGCAAACGTGGGCGTCTGCCCCAAAAATTATGTTTGGTTTACTTGTGCCGCGCCCCGAATTTTTCCAACTCCATTTGTGAGCTAGCAAACCTAGCAGTATAGCCTCGGAAAAGCCTACTGTTGCAGTGCCAATGAATTCCGCGTTATGTCCATCAAAAAGCCCAAGCATATTCACGATATTTTTCTGAATAACCTTGCCAGTTTGCGGATATTCGAAGAGATCTATAATATTTTTGTTGATGTTTTCCATAATAAGCTTGTCTGCTTCCGGTTCCATCCAAGTATTGACAAAACTTGCCAGATTCAGAAAAGGATTGCCGTCCAGGCTCAGTTCATCATGCACTAGTTGATAAGCAGCTCTTGGACTCATTCCATCTTCAGGGAATTCATACTTAGAAATTCCTTTTTTTGTAGCGTTTGGGAGATATCTAGCGCTGTATGCACCAACACGATATTTTTAGACTCTTCCATTTTTTTTCTATGATTGCTTTCTTCGAAATCATAATTTTAATCCTATATTCGTTTCTAATTCTCTTAATGTTCTCTATTTCTTGGCGGTGTACATAAAGTCTGTAAAATCAAGATTATCGCTTTAATCAGAAATTGTGTGCCCTTTTTATCTGAATTTGGGATAAATACATAATTTTTATCTAATCGGTGTAATAATTAAAAGGCTAAATATTGCTATGTGGCAAAATAAAAAGGAATATTCTTTGGCCAGGAGAACCCAGCTTCTAAATGAATTTTTCCTATTTAGAATACCGATAGGTTTGTAGATTATATTTTTAAGTCAAAATTTTCTTGTGTTCAACCCACCTCCCGTAGAAATTCGCAATGAAAATTGAACTCGTGAAAATCATTGCTGGAATGCCTATAAGAACAATTGAGAGAATTGCAAAGACATTACAAGTGCATACTGTTTCAGTACTGCTACGATATAGTCTCCGAGATTAACTTTAACAACGTTAAATATGTAAAATTCAAAGAAAGACTCAATGGTCTGTTTCCTTAAGAAGTTAACCATGAGTATCGGGATCACAAAGAATCCAAGCAGCAGGCCAATGAGAATTCCATAACTAAATTAAAACGAGTAAATGAATACTGTAGTCACTATTTTAGCACTTACGGGTCAAGTGTTTTGGATCTGGGGAAACTGATGCGGTAGTCTATCCTGAAACGTATTCTAAACAGACCTCTAACCACGTACATATACATAGAGGTTAGTCTAAAAGGCCATGCCTATCTCCGGATAAGGGTAGGCATTTTGAACTTTCGTTGTTAAGACAGTGCTTTATCTTGCCTGTCGAAGAACCAACCGCACAGTAAGAATGCGCAAGCAAAAAAGCTAAATGAGAATATGCATAAGCAAGCTGTTCATGCCAAAAGTGTTTTCCATAATGTTGATCCTGAGAAGGATTATCGTCCATTATGAAACTAACAATGTTTGAAATTTTTCACATCGAGTGAGTAAGAGACACCTGTTTGCTCATCACTTTCAGCTTCTTGATTACTGAGATGGTTGCCTGAGATTCTTTGTAAATTTTGTCTTCATAATAACTTATGATCTCGTCAACCGAAGCCGCAAGAGAATAAATCTTCGTCGGGCGCCCTTTCCCAGGCTTTTTTTCCGAACGCATACTAACCCAAGACTTATTGCACATTAACCTCATTGCAAGACTGACTTCTGGTTGCCTTAATCTAGTACTTATTTCAATTTCCTGGGATGAAGCTTCGTTTACATTCATAAGATATGCCATGGTTGTAGCAGCATTTTTTGACATCCCGAGATTGCTTAATGCTTTAATAAAAATATGGTCACTTTCGTCCAACATTTTTACTTCAGAGTCTTTCATGATAACTCCTTGACATTTCGAATTTATGAATCGTTTGTCATCTTAAAGAATGTTTTTATAATTACCACTTAAAGTTTGGGATACCTTATAAAGATTTTCACAACATATGTATTTACCTGATAAACGTTGCCATTTTGACATTTTGAAGATAAATAAAAAGCATTTTTTCTTTATTCGTTGGTTAACCACATAAAATCCCAAAAAACACTCTGCAGCCTCTTCACAGAGCTTAATCCAACTAGTAAGTATTTTGGACCCTCCTTCGGTTTACAAATACCCTGAAAACTGGTAGGACAGGCATATAATCTCTATCAAATTTAGCATTGTAGTGATCAGGCCGGGACAAAAATAGCTATTTAATTATGTCTATCCATGGCACTACTCCACATACCTAATCACGCCTATATACCAAAAAGCTAATCTAAAATTCCATGGCTACCGCTCGGGAATAAACTCAATAGATTTAGATGCCAGAAGGCTCGCAAGAAGTGAAAAAAGAAAAATATTTATTTCCTACTACCATATTGAAGGATTAGAAAATGGAGGAAGGCAGTGGGTTGATTTGTGAGTCGGTAGACAAAAAAGTTATAGGAATTTTAACAGATATAAGTATAATATTAGCTTTATTTTTCATCTTCTTCATTCCATTCCATTAAAGCCTTCTCAATAGATATTAACGTGAACATAGTAGTATTGAAGATTTCGTCCGGGTGTTGTGGCATCCAACTGATTTCGTCGAGAACGTCTTTTGGGAGCCTAACAATGTCGTTCAGCTCTTCTCCTATCTTCACGAAATATTCAGTATATCGTAAACCATACCTACTGTTATCACACGCAGTGATAGAAATATACTGAGTAAATGACCCATCATTCAGTATATCCCTCGAATATCTGTAATGAATTTCTTCAACGCAATCTGAGTAATCACTATTCAGTCTTTTGATGGTATCTGGGATCGATTCACCATCTTTCTGCAAAGCTTTCAGGTCTGATAATACACTTTTAGAAAGTCTGATAGTTTTGTATTGCTTCATGCTATGATTGATGCAGTTGAGATCTATATATAGAATACTACATGAGTAGTTAACAGTACATGTACTAAAGAAGATTTCATGGATTTTTCGAGTAATTATACATATGAGTAGCAATTTTTTTTACATTTGTAGTATCGTTTAGTATAAATAGGTCTTGAAGATCCGGATATTCATATTTTTCCATACAGTGAACCTAAATCCAGAAAGCACCTGAATCATGAAAAGAGGCAGAAGAATTAAGTGAGCTCGCTGCGATTCGAACACATGATCTCCACAATTTAAAGGCTTCATTAAATAATGCAGCCTAATAATCCCTTTAATTCATGACCAAATCAACCCACTAAATTGCAACCCTATCAATAATCATTCCTCAACATCTGATTCCACACAAGAAACCAGTTGTGAGAACTTCGATGAACGCAACGTAATCATTGAAGGTAAAGTTGCCCACTATCCAACTTCTTTTTTATCTAATGGTGCAAACTTTTCACTTATTCTTCCCTGTTTCATATGTTCCTGAACTGAAGAAGATATGTAATCTTAAGTCTTATTGTAGTGTACTAGAAGAAATTAAAAGTGGTCGTGTATCTGCAAAAACTATTCGTAAATGACATCTTAATATGATGATCAAAGAAAGTATTACAGAAAGTTTGGCTGGTTTCGTTCAAGGTAGAGCATCTATTACTGTAGGAAGTACACATTCTCTCAATAAGGTTCAAATAGCTGTGGATCAGTATCGAAAAAATATCGGAAAATTTTCTATTTAATTCAAGTTAGATACGAAGTAGATCAATTATATGTTGACTCGTATATGTTGACAGCCCCCTCATTTCGTTACCAAAAGAAGATAGAGAACAAAGCCTTTTCTAACTTTCTTAAAAGTGGAGCTTCAACCACAAAACCCCTTCTTTTAGCTTAATGCCTAAAAAGAATAAAAAATTACCATCAATTTGCTGAGGCATCAAGTTTGGCCAAAGGCGCCAGATTCAGAGTCTGATCTCATAGGAGTTCGTGCGTTCTAATCGCACCTTTCGCATAAACCTTTTTAATCTATTAATTTTCTTTTAGTTACTTTTTTGCTCATATATCCAAATTAACTTGCCTTTTATGGAGTCGCAACAAGATGAATTTTTAATGTAAAGGATTCAAGATATAACATACAAGACTAGACAAAAGCAAGAAGTAAACAGAGCAAAAAGTAGGAAGATAATAATAAATAAGGACATATAAAAATAAAGATCTATTTTAACAATATGTGAGGGTTGCCTAGCCAGGTCAAAGGCGTCAGACTTAAGATCTGATTACGAAGGTATTCGTGGGTTCGAATCCCACCCCTCGCACTAAAATTGTGGGTAATAGGTAACGTGAATTTTTTGTACGTGTGTGTAAAGTTTATGCACAACCCATTTTTTAAGAAGTTAACTAATTAAAAATTATTTATATAAACCCGTCTATTTATCAAGTGATCCATTTATAGATAATGTTTTAACAAGCAGTTGTAATCATTATAGAAGCCACAAAACCGATTAATGAAATCAGCGCTGAGGATCTTTGTAGTATTCTATCTAATCCTGGTTGTTTTAGTTCACCTAACCTCTCAATAACTTCCTCATAGAATTCTGGTTTTATTATTTACAGAAAATTAGTATGTTAGAATTTTTATTTCATCCAAACGTTTTAGTTAAATCACTTAATTTATCAGCCTGGATAGAAAACAATTTTTCGATAGATGATGTATTTAAACTCTCAATTCCATTAAGTTTCTTTAGTTCTTTTTTCATGGCATCAAGGCTTGGGATAATAGTATGTGAAGTCACTTTAACTTTGAAAATTTAATTAGTTATGCCATCCAATTTTTCAATAATTTTATTTATCTCTCCTTTAATTTCTTCAGTGTTATCTTTTATTGTTTTAATAATTTGTATTACATCATCGGGCATTGAACTAAAAATTGGAATTAATCCAACAAGTCTAGAAACTATTTTGTATTGTTTCACAAGATCTTTTTCAGTACTTATTCCATCAATTTCTCTAAAAATACGTTCATAGGCAGATAAATTTAGCATTTTGAATATGAAATTCTCGATCAGATCTTCAATATTTTGCGTTATTTCTTTCTGACTACCGATTTCCCATTTCTGAACTTCTTTACTGACAGCACATGTAATTTCTTCCGTATCAGTTAGTTTCGCTTCTTTGCATACGATCTTTGCTTTCTTTTGAATTTCTTTAAGAAGCTCTTTTAGGTTTCTGTCAAGAATAGGCAGCCCTTTTTTCATTGTTTCTATTGCAAACAGTGCTTTTTCTTCGTTCTCTATCATAAGTTCCGTTGCACGATCACAGTATTGTCTATAAAAGTTAAGTTCACCTTTTTTTACTTCCAAGTCTAATTTCTCAAAATTCTTGAGTTCATTTAATGCATTTGCAAGATTTTCAACAGCTTCAAAAAGTAGCTCTTTGCTCTTTGAGTCCCTAATTTCAGTTTTCGCTTCGGCCAGGTATCTGTCCACTTGTTTTTTTGCTTCATGTTTTTTGAAAAGTATTGTGTGGAAAGAACGGTAAAAAGGAAGGAAAAATTTAGATGGATTAGACTTATTGTCAAGTGATTCAAGTGCCGCTTCCTTAAAAAACTCAATAGCCTTGTCTAACTCCTCTTTATAATCTTCCTCGGTTTCTGCCTGGGAGGCCTTGAATATACAGACTCTTCCAAGAAAATGATTTGAGGAAATCCTCACATAATCATCAGAATCATTGGTCAGTCTATGTAAGTCATCCCATGCTTGTTACTTATCTGGAAATTGAGAAAACGCAGAAACAAGCACTTCGGCAGCATGACTCCTAACATAACTTATTTCATCATTGCTCAGTCTATATAAGTCATTCCATGCCTGTTATTTATCTGGTACTTTAGAAAACACAGAACCAAGAGCATCGGCAGCCTTAGCCCTCAAATCACTGTCTTCATCATTGATTAGTCTATGTAAATCGTTCCAAGCCTGTTTTTTAGAGGGTATCAATGAAAAGTAAGCTGTTAACTGACCTAATACTTTGATACTTTTTTATATCCTTACTGATGCACTGATCGTGAATCTTCTTTTGGTCTATCAACTGCCCTACACCAGAAATTTCTATGATACTTAGAGCTTAAAACAGTTTCTTTTTGAATCTTGAGATTTGTAAACAAGAGCAGCTAAATAATATATTTTAGGTTTCTTCTATTACGGTCTTGAAAACGATTTTTAGAATAGAAATTCAGAGAATTACATATAGGACTATATTTTATTAAACAGTAATCAAACCAACATCGAGAGTTGCCCAACCAGGTTAAAGGCTCCCGATTCAGAGTACAGTTCCGTAGAAGTTCGTGCGTTCGAATCGTACCTCTCACACTAATTCTCTTGGACCTACTCATTTGAATTGAAATTATATAAACAATTACTATCCAAACCAAAATAATTTTGGCGTGCTGTATATACTTGATTTTGTACATCAAATACGTAAGTCTTATATCTATTTCATCCTTTTTAAGATCAACTAAAACAAGGATTAAAGCCAAATATAGCCGAAGAGAAGACGGATCATAAACGGGGACATCATAGCACAGTATGGCAATTATTATGTAGCAAAGCTTCAATGATTTTATTTTAGAGGAGTTACGTAGCACCAAAAAGATGTAAAGAAAATTTGATAAAAGTATCATATTTATTGAAATCAGAAGCCGATAAATTTGCAGAAAAAATGAATATGAAACAGCATTCAAATACAATTTACTCTTGAGAGATATTAATGAATTTAAAGTTACACAACCAGAAATAAAATCTTATCTTGAAGCAAGAATTGAAGCATTAGAAAAAGAAGATCATTAAACCTTTAAATTAGAAAACAAGGATAATAAAGATAGTGGGCCCGCTGAGATTCGAACTCAGGATCCCCGCCGTGTAAAGGCGATGTCATGACCGGCTAGACCACGAGCCCATTTCGCTGTTTATTGTATTTTTGGATTACTCAAAATGCAAAACCAAAATGCTATTAATTGTATATATCTTTTTTGTTCCTCATAGATTTTTTTATTCTGAAATAATTTTACCTCCGAACTCGTTTTAATTTGTTAATATCCTCACAACTTAGACAACTAACTCCGATTCTAAATTTTGCTTAAGTTGATAATCTGTTCTAGAAAGCACTTTCTAAGAATCCAGTTCTTCAAATTTCAAGGCCATTTGAAGCTTTGTGTTATACCTTGAACGAATTTCTCAAAGATTTCAAGCTCTTCTCTTAACCTCTGGAATTTATAATACATTCCCAGTTTTCTGCAATTCTGATATGTTATATCCACAAATGTTACCTTAATCACTTATTCTCTTTCGTCCATGTTTTTAGCGTTTTTCTTGATTCAATTTTGCACTTAAATTATAATAGTTCCTAATCTAGTCAGTTCCAAAACTAATTATACAAATTAGAAAAATATCAAAAATTTATTAAAATTAATAAAGTTGCTGAGTTTGAAAATGAAAAGTTACTCAACTTATTGTATAAATAAAAACAATTTAAGGTTTGCATCTCCTCGAGTATGTACCATCATCGATTTAATTAATGAACCAGAAAAGAAAAAGATTCATTTACTTATTTTCTTAGTGCTTTGAAGCTCAAATTTTATAAAGAACCAGGTATTCGTATTTTTATTACTAAGAAAAACCTAAAGATAACATCCAAAGGTCTTCGAATAATATCAATCAAACAAGAACCAAAATGACTAAAAATCGGGAAAATTGTGACAGGCAAATTTCAGAAAGTATACAAAATATCCGGATTTAGTTTTCAACTCAGGCAACCAAAAGGCGCATAATAATATAGTAAACCAAATCCCCTAAAACAACTGCAGTAATAAAGCCCGCTGTAATTGAGAGCATGAAAGGTATACAAGGCGTAACCCACACCTCTCTTTCAATAAACTCTTTTTTTATACACTCTTCAATTTTGGGTTTATGGTTCTCATCGAAGTCGAGTCTTGTCCAAACAAACTTTTTCTTAATTTCTCCTCTTCCACAAACCTCGAATTTCTCCAGTAAACTGAGATGTTCTTTATTTTCCATGGAATGCATATCGATCATGTACCCGATGAACATATAAAATGGCTTTTTCAGCATTTCAGGGGAGAAATGCAAGAGATTGTAACAGAACATTCCCAAAGGGACAATAGTAGTCATCAGGAGAGCATTTTCCAAGACAGTAAAAGTAAAAAGCCCTATTATAGGAGGGCCCAGTAGGGGATAGATCGCTCCCGATAAATTGAAGACAGGGTAAAAGGGGAAAAGAATTGAAAGTACTATCAGTCCTTTTGCATCCCCGCCTCCAATAGCTCCAACCTGAAAGAGAATATAAACAGAGACAAACACGATTATTCCAGAAAGAAACAGAGCTTTGAGATATGAGATCCCGCCTATTAAAATTTCATAAAATACGAGTACCGAACCAAAAATTATCATACACTTCCATACTTTGTTTGAGACACTGCGGGTTTTTATGTCTGAATAACACGAATAAAGCAAAAAGGGAATCGTATAAAGTATTCTGATTACTTCGATCATTTCAACCCAACAATAGAATTATCTAGATAGGAATTCACATCATTACTTATTTACTTTATTAAAGAACATTTGCATAAAACTCTGATTTTTAAAAGCCATATTAGAATCCATTTATAAGCATGTAGCATAATTTAGGGATTTATCGAAATACCCTATGGTATTTAGATTTGCTCTGGTTCAGAATAACCATTCTTATTCGGTCCAAATTTTTGCTCAATAGTTGACAAGAAAAAACTTTATCTATAGAGAATTTCGATAACCTCCATGCTCTTGAGCATGGTTGGCTTTGAATTTGTCAATATTTATGTATATTCATGAAAACTCTGACTGATTTTGCTCTTAAAAAGAGTGTAAACTTCTTGAATCTGTTGGAGATAAGCTTGCTGAAATTGCTTCCTGAATTGATTGGAAAACGTTTCGTATTATTCATGAGCCTATGTATATTAACAAACCCTTTTCAGGAGGGAGACCTGAAACTGATGTCATTGTGATGTTCAAAATGCTTGTTTTACAACAATGGCACAGGCTTTCTGATTTTGAACTTGAGAAACAGTGTATAGATTGAATTTCTTTTAGAAAATTCCTTGGATTTCCGGAATACATACCTGACAGTACTACTGTATGGCTATTTAGGGATAGAATTATCGAGAATTTCCAAGAAAATATGGGTAAAGTTGCAAAGCCAACTTGCTGCTCTGGGTTTACAGATAAAGCAGGGAATTATTCAGGATGTTACTTTTATCCATTCAGATCCAGGACACGCAAAAGCAGAGAGATGAGGCAAAAACAAGAAGAAGCAGAGACGGAACATGGACAAAGAAGGAGGTAAGTCTCACTTTGGATATAAGCTTCATAATATAATAGACAGAGATTATGAGCTGATCAGAAGATTCAAAACAACAACTGCGTCAGTACATGATTCGTATGTAGATATAACAGAGGATACTTTGGAGCAAAAACGAAAGGGTATAATGCAACAATGAAAAAAGCAGTCAAAGGAAATACGCTGGGAATAAAGGATATATTAAGAAATAAGAGAATTAGCTCAAAAGGAGTTCCAGGGGGAAGAGTTTATTCAGTAACGAAAGAAATTTTCAAAGCAGGAAGATTTTTTGTTACTACTGTTAAAAGAGTAAATATAAAAATGTTGTGTACGGCTTTTTGTTATAATCTCCATCAATTGAGGACATTGAAAATAAAAAAAGTATATTGAAGATAGCGGAAGCTATCTTTAAAATCAAAGAATTGAGAATAAGTAAAGCCAAAAAGAGGAATTAAATAGAGAAATTGAGGGGAAGATATGAGAAATACCTGCTAAGAAATAAAATCCGAAGTTTATCGAAATTCTCTATAAATTTTAATTCCATTTTTTTGCAACCTACTCTATAAAAAATTAAAAATTATAGAATTATTAAGTAGAAATTATAAATGATCTAACTAAACATACTTTCTGCAGATGCACATGATAATTTCATCTATTTTTTTTCAATCTGAAAGTAGCTTAAAAATTGATCCAACTTCTAATGAATAATAATGAATCAAAATTTCGCTGATGCGCCTCGTTGCTTGCAGTAGAGTACGTTCGCGACCCGTTCCTTAGATAGTTTTTTACTGAAAGTCAATTATCTGCATTTGCTTATATGCTTACTTTTCTTCCTGATCTCACTAATTCTAAACGTAATTTGCTATTATGTAGGAAGTAGTTCCACCATCGACTGTTCCAATATATCCATTATCACTCCATAGTTCTTCAACCCAAAGCTGTTTTTTAATTTTCAGGGTATTCTTTGAAGATTTTTCTGGCTGTTGTCCTTTGAATGATCCACATCACTCTTGAAGGGGAATACTTTGGCTCCCGAACAAAAAGTTCACTTGATCATCATCGCAGCCAATTGCATCAAATTCAAAAGAGTATCTTTAGCCAACCTCAGAGAATACGTTTTTTTACAAAATTGACTACATCATCATTTAAAAAGTTTTTACGATATTTCATACAATAAACGATGTGATATTTAATTTCATAGACACAATTATTTGCATGTCTTAATTCCATTTACAGCAAAAGGTGATTAAGAATATAAATCAGTTATTTAACAAAGGTTATCGGGGAAGGTTCCATCCCAGCAGCAAGCTGCTGGGTACTCGAATGAAATAAATATTTGAATTATTTTTCTATAAAATTCGTGAAAAATTGATGAAATTTTTCTAAATATCTGAGCTAGTTGGTGAAGCACATTGGGGAATTAGATATTAAGCCAATACTGCAAGAATAAGACATCCTTAGACAAACTGGAAAATTGAGAAAATGGTTCAATACACATCAAAAGTTCAGATGCGAGTTTGAAATCGTGGAGAAATTAATTCAATGATACAACAGAAGCTTCACAGAGCCTTGAAAATTAAAGAACTGAATTATTAGAAAGTACTTTTTAGAACAGATTACGAACGTAAGCAAAATTTTGAATATGAGTTAGATTTTTGGGTAGTGGATATCTGAGAAAATTAAAAAGAAGTTTCAACACGAAATCGTTTCAGGATCAAACATAAACTACCAGTTGAATATTAAGTTTTATAGAATCCTCAATATTCTACTGGCTAATTAACAATCATGGGAAAAAGCCATATTATGAAACTTCAAGTTGGCAGATAGTTTTATCCTGTCCTTGCAAACATGCGGTCCAGTTCACCTTTTTTAAAGGTTATGATAGTTGGCCTTCCATGGGGGCAAGAGTAGGGATTTTCAGCCTTTTTGAGCTGATCTATTAACTCTTTCATCTGTACGGAGTTGAAGGCTGCTCCACCTTTAATTGCTGTCCTACATGCCAGTATCTTACAAACTTTTTCTGAAATCCCCGTATCCTTTTTAACCTTTCCTGTAGCTAAAAGGTCAGAGACTACATCATGGATAAGTTTCGGATCCTCAAGTTGCCCAAAAATTTCGGGCACGAATGTTACTACATAGGTATTGTCCCCGAATTCCGAGATTCCAAAGCCGTACTCTTCAAGATAGGGAATATATTCTTCCATAAGCACTTTTTCCTTCGGGGTGAGATCTATAGTTATGGGTATTATAAGCTCCTGTACTCTGGATTTTTTAATTTTTAATACCTTCTCGTAAAGAATTCTCTCATGAGCTGCATGCTGATCAATAAGCACTAAATCTTCTCCTTTTTCGGCAAGGATATACATTTTTGAAACTTGACCGATTATCCGAAGATTTTCAAAGGATTCTGTATTTAGTTTTTGTTTTGGTTCTTGCATATTATGTTCAGTTTCTATTTCCATCTCTTCCCATACTACACTATCCCGCTCTTTTTCTCTAAGGGCCTCCAGTACTTCTCTTTCTCCAGCAAAATCCAGAAGATGTTCTGATTTTTTTAGCTTTCTTTCGGTATCTTTTACGGGATAAGTATAAGATTTGGCTATTTCTTGAAAAATTTTATTACTGCTCTCAGAAACTTCATATTTTTTTGCAATCTCTGTTTCCGCCATCATTTTTTGGGAGGTTTTCTGAGTACGTGATACCTGCAATCTTCCTGAAGAACCTAAAACTTTGAAAGTTTTTTGAAAACCCCTGCTCCTGTTTTCCACGATCTCTGGTGCGAGTCCATGTTCAGAGAGGACCTTTTCAACAGCAGCTGTTACTGCATCCCCAAGCTCTTTTTCCCGGCTAAAACGAACCTCTGCTTTTCGGGGATGAACATTGACATCCACTTCTCTTGGATCAAGAATAAAGAAGAGTACTGCAACAGGATAACGTCCTTTTGGAATTTTGGTATAGTATCCCAAGCGTATAGCTGTAGTGATGGCTCTTGAAGATACAGGGCGCGTATTTACGAAAAGAAAAATCTGGTCACTTTCTGCCCTGCTAGCTTCTGGTTTAGAGATGTAACCTCGGATTTCAAAGCCTTCGATCCTATGTTCCAAAGGAAGCAGCGAGCGAGCGATGTCTGGACCCAGAACATTGACAATACAATTGAAAAGATCGCTTGATCCCATTTTTTGAAGGACTGTTTTCCTTTCACTGAGGAGTGTAAAAGAAATATTCATATTTGCCAGGGCAAGCTGCGTGACTATATCTACAATATAGGCAAGTTCCATACGATCACTTTTGAGGTATTTGCACCTTGCAGGCGTATTATAAAAGAGATCCTTTACACGTACTGAGGTGCCTGGAGCAGTGCCTACATCTGAGGTTTCAAGTACTTTTCCACCATGGATAACTATCTTCGTGCCCGTGATTTCTTTTGAGGGACGGGTAAGGATTTCCATCTTTGCAACAGATGAGATCGAAGAAAGAGCTTCTCCCCTGAAGCCCATTGTCGATATAGTATCAAGATCCGCTATATTAGTAAGTTTGCTTGTTGCATGTTTTTTGTATGCAATCAGTGCGTCTGCCCTGTTCATCCCGCACCCATTGTCCCGAATAAGAATTGAATTTTTACCACCTTTCTCAACTTCAATCCGAATATCGTTAGCTTCTGCGTCGATTGAATTATCTATAAGCTCCTTCACCACGGATGCCGGGCGTTCGATTACTTCTCCTGCTGCGATTTTGTTTATCGTATCCTGATCAAGGATTCGAATCTTATTTCCCAGCGCTTCAATATATTCTTCCATCATTCCTTTACTCCATCAAAAACCAGAAAAATATACTTCAAACATATTTTAAAATATCAAAATACCCTTTGATCCGACATTTCACAAATGTACACAGATGTATAATTTTTTGCCTCTTTTCCCCCATAATTCATTGAAAGTTAGATTACTTTTCAAGCTACTTTCAGATTGAGGAAATTGTGGAATTCTGATGTAAATACGCAGAGAGTGAGTTTGACACTCCTTAATCTAGAAGCTTTTTTAGTTCATGGAGTTTATTCAGAGCTTCTATTGGCGTCATTTCTTCAACATTCAATATTCTCATGGCTGCTTCCACAGGACCAGGCCTTTTTAAAGCATCGAATTTATTTACTTGTGCCGGAATTCCTTCGTGACTTCCAGGATCAAAAAGCATCATCTGAGTATATCGTGCAATTGCTTTACTTTTTTTCATTTTCCTTTTATCGCTGTCTTCGGCTTCCTTAAAAACGTTTTCCCTTTCAATTTCCTCAAGAATCTCATTTGCTCTTTCGATTACCTTTTCCGGTACACCCGCAAGCCTTGCAACATGAATCCCGTAACTCTTGTCCGTTGCTCCGGGTACGATTTTTCTCAGAAAGACAAGTTCATGACCTTTTTCGGTTACTGCGATATGATAATTTTTGACCCTTTTCAACTTCTCCTCAAGGGCTGTGAGCTGGTGGTAATGAGTTGCAAATAGAGCCCTTACTCCAACCTTTCCTCTATTATGCAGAAACTCTACAACAGATTTTGCAATGCTATATCCATCATAAGTACTCGTTCCCCTCCCTATTTCGTCAAGAAGTACGAGGCTTTTAGAGCTTGCATTGTTCAGGATATTTGCAAGCTCTATCATCTCTACCATGAAAGTGCTCTGCCCGTTTGCGAGGTCGTCAAAGGCTCCTATTCTTGTAAAAATCTGGTCAATAATCCCTACAGAGGCATGAGATGCAGGAACAAAAGAGCCTGCTTGAGCCATGATAGCTATAAGTGCAATCTGGCGCATGTAAGTAGACTTCCCAGCCATATTCGGGCCCGTAACTAGCAAAAACTGATTTTCTTTGCAATCCATTTCCGTGTCGTTAGGGACAAAACCCATTGGAATTACATTTTCAATGACAGGATGCCTCCCATCCCGAATGAGAATCTTGCAATCTTCTGTAAGCTGAGGCCTAGTATAGTTGCTATTTCCTGCTACTTCAGCGAGGGCTGAAAGAGCATCCAGAGTTCCTATTCTTCCGGCTGTTTCCTGGAGTTCTTTAGAACTTACTGAAAGAGTCTGCGTAATTATCGTAAAGATTTCATATTCTAGAGCCATAGCTTTTTCATTGGCTGTAAGGATCAGACTCTCTTTTTCTTTGAGCTCAGGTGTAAAAAAACGCTCTGCATTTGCTATTGTCTGCTTTCTAATATAATCTTCAGGCACCTGGTTGCAGTTGACATTGGTTACTTCAATATAATAGCCAAAAACCTTATTATATCCAACTTTCAGGGACTTAATCCCACTTCTCTCTTTTTCCTTCTGCTGAAAATCCGCAATCCACTGTTTGCTGTTTCTGGCAATATTCCGGAGCTCGTCGAGTTCTGCGTTATATCCTGGTTTTATCATTCCGCCTTCCCTGACTGATACTGGAGGCTCTTCAACTATTGCTTTTTCTATCATTTCAGCCAGATTTTCGAGCTCTGAAAAAGATGCAAGTCCTTCAGCAATTTCTTTCAACAATTTTACTTCCTTTTTTTCCATCAAACAGTCCCGAATAGGAGATACGGCATTAAGGGACTTTTTCAGAGCTACAAGATCTCTTGAGTTTGCATTTCCATATACAACTCTTCCTACGAGACGTTCTATGTCTCTTACCTCGGACAGCCATTTTCGAATATCGTAACGGATCAAGGGATCTGATACTAGCTCCTCGACAACATCGAGTCGAAAGTTGATTTTTTCTATGGATAACAAGGGTTTTGAAAGCCACTTTTTAATTATACGGCTTCCCATATGTGTTTTTGTACAGTTTAGAATTTTGTAAAGAGAATTTTTGTCTCCCCCATCCCTAACATTTTTTATAATTTCGAGATTGTGCAGGGTTATTGAGTCAAGAATCATAAATTCGGAGTTCAAGTATGTCTTCAAAGTGTTTATATGAACAAGGTCCCTCATTTGTGTATTCTGTGCATATTCCAAAGCAGCCCATGCAGAACATACTGCAAAATCTAGTTTTTCACAGCCCATCCCTTCAAGAGTTGCAACCTTGAAATGAGCTTTCAGCTTTTCTCCAGCTTCCTCTGCTTCTGAGATTTCAGGAACAAATTCCTGAATAATAGTTTGATCTTTCAGTTTATCTGTGAGTTCTGAATTCCCATGAAGTGAAGGGGGCAAAATACATTCTGCAGGGCTCATACGGACAAATTCGCTAAGTAATTTCTCAAAGCTTTCAGAGTCTCTAAATTGAGTTGTAAGAAATTCTCCTGTAGAAATATCCAGGAAGGAGACTCCGATTTCTATTTCCTTTTTTGTATTTTTCCCAGATATTCCAACTTCTCTCCCTGCAACTGCCATCAAGTAATTATTCGAAGCATCCGAAAACATTGAAGAATCAATTACTGTACCAGGGGTAACTATCCTGACCACCCCTCTCTTTACAACTCCTTTCGCCTGCTTTGGATCTTCGAGCTGTTCGCAGATAGCTACCTTGTATCCTTTGTTTATGAGCTTTGGCAAGTAAGTGTCGATAGCATGGTAAGGGATTCCTGCAAGCGGCATTCTGTCCCCTGTCCTATCTTTTCCCCGAGCTGTCAGTGTTATTTCAAGTTCTTTGGATATGGTTTTTGCGTCTTCCCCAAAGGACTCATAGAAATCTCCCATTCGAAAAAAAACAAGTGTATCAGGGTATGCCTGCTTGGCTTCGTAATACTGACGCATTGCAGGGGTCATCATTTCAGTCATTTGTTATCTCACTGTAAGCTGTTGAGCGTTTTAGTTTAAAATGAATCTGTGTGTAGTTACTTGGACATGTTATAGGGTGTGATTATATAAGCCGATTGATTTTTTCGCGTTTCAAGTTCCTTAAAAAGGATATCCTCATCTTAAATTATCTTTCTATATATGATTAACAAATAGATACTTTAAGTCATGTCGTAGGGAGAAACTAATATTAATCGAGGAAAAATAATTGAAGTCTTCTTTACCGCTTGAATACTGATTAATATACTACGAATTTGGTAAGTATGTAGGTACATTCCACCACTGCAAAAAATCCGGGCACTCAGCAGCTTTTTTGTATAGATTCATAGGAAGTAGTCGAAAAAAATACGGAAAAGTATAAGTTTGAAAGAGCTAATGAATCGGCATGAACTTAAACATGTTTACTAAAATATTTTTCTTTAAATACATTGTTTTGGTCTTTTAAGTTTTGTGGGAAAACTCGATCTTGATGGAGATGAATGATTGAGTTCAAGGTATCTAAGTTTTTTTATACATGGTTTCAGTCCTTCAAGTTTATTTGGGAAAACTCAATCTTTAATGTAGCTTGGGGATTTATCCCAGGGCTTCCGAGTATTTTGAATCAGCATTTTTCCTGCTATCATACTAGTACTTTGACATTTCACTCCAAATTTGACATATTTTACCTACTGATACAGTAGTTCTTGACAATAAATACAATGATTACTTCAACTTCAGGTCTGCCCCAGAGACTGTTTTGTTAAAATATATAGACTCAAAAATGATACTAAAAGATTTCCAATCAATTAAGGAATCAATTTTAATAAGTTTGTCTCCAAATTATTGAAGAAATATATATATCTTAAAGAGCAAATCAGTAATATTTTTCATGATTAAAATTTATTGTTAATAGATTTAAACTCTACAATACTCAAATTGATATGATTTTATCGAAATTCTCTAAAGAATGAAAATATGGTTTTAAAATTAAATAGTGGCATTTTGAGGTATAGGATTATCTCTTATCATCACAAAATAACGCTTTAAATATCTTCAATTTACTATCAACCATTTTGTGAGGCATATTTGATAAAATAATTTTTTTTAGTATATGAAATCTCTGTATTCAAGGAAGTTTTTTCCATGGAACTTGAAAAAATTATAGAAATTCTTGAACAAATTGCACCACTTGAACTTGCTGACGATTTTGACGAAGGCAAGATTGGATTAATTCTTGGCCTGAAAAATGATATAGAAAAGATTGCAGTTGCTCTTGATGCTAATTCCTACGTTCTTAAAAAAGCCGCCGAAGTGAGAGCAGATTTATTGATCACTCACCACACTCTTATCTTCCATCCTATTAACAAAATTTCAAAATCACTAGCTTCTTCTCTTAAGCTTGCCTTTGAAAATGGAATATCTCTTTACAGCATGCACACAAATTATGACAGGGCAAAAGAAGGTATTAATGGTACCCTTGCGGTAAAGATTGGGCTCCAAAATTGCGAAACTATAGAAATAGGTATAATAGGGGAAGTAGAACCTTGTTCTTCAG
Organism: uncultured Methanosarcinaceae archaeon; assembly: GCA_963833425.1. Classification (GTDB taxonomy): domain Archaea; phylum Halobacteriota; class Methanosarcinia; order Methanosarcinales; family Methanosarcinaceae; genus Methanosarcina. The sequence goes on from CAWHXP010000002.1 coordinate 147,293, forward strand.
CTAAATTGGCATCCCACATATCAGAATGTCTGCAGACTCCTGTAGTGTATGCCGGAGAAAGGGAAGGGATCAGGCGGGTTATGGTTATTGGAGGTAGTGGTTTCAAGAGTGAATTTCTTGAAATTGGCAGAGCAAACGGAATTGATGCTTTTATATCTTCCGAACTTAAGCATGAGGTTCTTCGAGCCTACGAGAATATCTGCCTAATTGACGCTACTCACTATGCCACGGAAAGCCCGGGAATGGAGGCTTTATGCCTAAGGCTGCGTGAACTTCTTGAAATTGAGGTTGAGTTCATTGAACAGCCCTCTGGACTAAAGACAATCGATAGAACATGTCCATGATGACTGCGGTATCCAAAAACGATATTATTAACAGTTTATTTTTTGTGAGGATATCTGCAGAAAGTAGGTTGCAATGTATCCATTAGGACCACCCACATTGATGGAAAAGCTTGAGAAGAAAAGCTTGAGAAGTTCCCTCGAAAAAAAAATCAAAATTAAATAATAATCTCATATAAAAGTTAAAATAAACTAAGATCCTAAATAAAAATTAGATGATGATGAGATTTCAATTCCCAGGATTTCGATTAAACTCGTAGTTGCACCTGATACCCTCGAGATCAAAACATAGATTACAAGATGCACAAATTGCCTTATTATCTTTTTCAGACTTAAGTTTCAAAACTAGATCGGGCTCGCAGATGAATGGCCTGCTCATGAAAACTAAATCTGCATATCCTTCTTCAAGCAGACTCTCCATTACAGAAAGAGATCGGATACCCCCTACAAGCATTACAGGGATATTTACTGCTTTTTTTATTGCTTTAGAATATTCTCCAAAATATGCCTCTTCAGCAGGAGAGTTAATTGCGGTTCTTACGGTTACTCTACCTGCCTCACTTATCCCTCCGCTAACCTTGATTGCACATACTCCAGTTTTCTCTAGAAGTTTTGCAGTCTCCACAACCTGTGAAACATCATTCCCGAGATCTGCTTTTTGAAAGCCAGGATGGAAACCATCGGTTGCATTCAATTTGACGAGAATTGGGAAATTAGCTCCAGTTTGTTCTTTTATTTGTCTGACAATCTCCGTGACCATTCTTGCCCGATTTTCAACTGAGCTCCCCCAACTGTCAGTTCTTCTATTTGTATATGGAGAAATGAAATTACATAATAGGAAACCATGGGCACAATGAAGCTGTACTCCGTCGAAGCCAGCTTTTTTTGCCCGAATAGCTCCTTTTGTAAAGGCATCAATTACTTCAAGGATTTCCTGTTCGGTTATTTCCCTAGGCACAACTGTAGAAAGTTAGTCTTTAATTTTCGAAGGAGCTATAGGAACTGGATATTCATCAGAAATTGTTGCTTGCCTCCCTCCATACACGATCTAGAGTATGATTTTGCTTTTGTATCTGTGTACTATCTCGGTTATCTTCACGTAAGGTTCAATAAAATAATCATCATAGATACCCTGCTGATAAATAATACTCTACTCACCAGGAAGTACATAAGAAAATCCTGTTATAATCAACCCGACTTCATTTTTTGCAAGCTCCTCATAAAGTCTCCAAGTCTGGAAGTGGGTTTCCTGTCTTCTTCAGCCATGGATTCATTTGTTGCAGACCTAACTACACGATTAAGAAGATCTAGGTTGCAGACTGTGATAGGATCAAAAATCATAAGAAAAATAAGAGAAGAGGAGATAAATAATTATTTTCTATTTCCTGAAAAAGAGAACTTTTCGGGCGCAAAATTTTCTCATATACGAATTATCTCATATGCGAAAAAAGAAAAGGAAATTTAGATTAGAAAACTTCATATTCAACCTAATTAGATAATTCAGGTTATTATATATTTTGATATGTAGTTTTCTGAATAAATTCGATTCATGGAATAATTTACTTGTACTTTCATTTCTAAGGCAAATTAATTATTTATTTTTTTTCAAACATATCTTCATTATTCCTTTGCATTAACAATTAGAAGCTGAGAAATCAAACTCAATAGAACTAAATTGGATACAGGTATTTTAGTCAAAAAAATGTCTAATTTGTGGTGTTGGATTCTAATGATTAGCTTGATTTGCTGTTTTCTTGGAATCTTCTGAGCCTGTAATGTTTAAATAGCCGGATAGCTACAATGACATAATAGTTCGCTACATTAGCATCATATCTTTCAATCATGCTATAGCCATTACTTATTTCACCCCTCTCACAAGATTGGTAAGACTGAAAAATAACAGGGTCATCGTTTTTAAAGTTTTATACAACGAATTTTTGGTGTATTACCTATCTATTTACTCACTTCATTCGGCTTGAAATGATTTAAGAACTTTCCTTTTAAGGTAAAAAAATTTAGAGCTGTTCTTTTCTTGCTTGAATAAACTCTATTGACCTTTTTCTCAATAGTTCCAATGGAGGATATCATCTAAATTTGACAGATTTTCCAAGGCTAGCATCAAGGTGCTCCGACGGTAATATCCAGTACTAGAATTATCTGATTATCCCTCAACTATCCATCTCTCATTTAACCTCTTGATTTAATACTTTTTTCCTCAATTTTCTGTAAAAAGGGTAAGAGATCACCTTTTACTTCCATCAGGAGAACTGGTGCCGTTCGAGTTATTTTTCAGTCAAGTGGCCCAGCTTTCTGCAAGATGTTAACTTCCCAGCTAACCGCTAATTGACGGACTAATTTATTTGTAAATTTATCATTGTACTAGAAAAGGAACTAATACACTCAAACCATTGTATTTACAAAATAATATATCACATATTCTTTTTATATGAAATATCGCAATTTTTATTTAGACAATGAAAATATCAATTATTGGCTCTGTAGAAATCCTTAATTTGATGTAAATTATTTCTATAACTTTTTTGTTTATGCTGTATACTATTAATTTAATTTTAATCTTTTTTTACTTGATAACGGAATTTTCTTGCCCTTAGTGTTTCTCCTAATTTTCTTTTAACTACAGAAAATATTGTCTCCACAATATTTCTTTGATTTATCTAATTTTGCCAAAGACCAGGTTCAATTGTTTCTATATTTTCCTATTATTTTCTCCCTTTTTCTCTCTCTTACAGGTATAATTGAATCTGCTTTGATTTCTTCTCTAATTATAGAATGTATTTTTTCTGAATCGTATCCTTTATCCATTACATAACAATCAGACTTTCTCATCTTATTTGATTGCCTTATCAGAGCATTTGCATGTTTGATTTCATGGTCTGTTTTTTGACTAATTTTTCATCCCAATATTATCTTTTTACTTGTGTCCACTGACATTGAAGTTCTCAGGAAGCTTCTTCGAAGCTTCCCTGTTTTTCTGGAATAATAACAACTTGCATATGAACTCGTAAATCCTGTTGCATCAATCGCTGCAACATAGACATCTCTCCATACGAGTAAAACAGCTTTAGACTCCTTTACAGGAGAAGGTTAAACAGATAAGAGGGAATCCTGATTACAAACTTTTGAAGGGTAGTGAAATGTGGAATCTTACCAAGAGCAAGTTTTTCTTTTAAATCGCTTATAAGGTCAATAAGTTCTCAAAATCTCGATAGTCTGTAATAATATGCTCTTTCAATAAAACCAGTATAATAAGCTGATGCTGGGTATAAACGTGTTTTGAATGCTTGCAGGAATTAAGCTTCATTCTCGAAGACTGAAAGGCTTCGAGGCTGGTATCAACAAATTTAATGTACTTATTAAACTTCAATATTGAATGTTCCTTCGTTTTTAGCGAAAAAAATAACAAAAAATTATAACGGAACAGTAATTAATATTATAGTGTAAAAGTTCAATTTAGAGCATTTCTAAAGAGCCCAATTATTTAAAATTTATATGTTTCGAAATTGGTAGAAATGTGATGTTTTAAGTTTGATGCAATGTTTAGTGATGATTCACATATACAATTTTTCTTTGGAACTGAAAAATATTTTCTTTCAAAAATGATGCAGATTATTAAGATTCTCATACAAGAAAGGTCTTTAAAGAATAATCTGAGATCAAAAAACAGCTTTTGGGTTGTGAACTTTGGAGTGATAGATGTTACATTGAAACTGTGATGATGGTACAAATTCCGATGTACATAATAATTATATTGAAATCAGAAAACAGGAGCAAAAAGAATAACACAAGCAAATAAAATAAATTATTTTGGATAATTTATTTATATATGTAGCAATGGTGATACGAACTCGTGCTGCAGTGGGATCCACAACAACTTTGATTCACAAAAAACAGTTACAACAGAGGCAGATCTAACGAGTAGATAATAAGGATAAAAATTAACTGTGAGATATCAGTTTTTCAGCTGTCTGAAAAGATGGAACTACCCTAGTTTGTGATTAAAACAAAATTTTTTTGAAAAATATCAAAAAAATATAAGAAAGCATTTATTGAATGGAGTTCTAATCTGAAATTTTATCCTGAAAAGGAGGATCAAAAATTTCTGGAAAAAATTTAATATCCTCCCTAACTATGCTTATTATCAATATTAGCCATTTTTCACAGAACATACCCAAAAATAGGAATTTTTCCGGGGAAAGTGGCTGATAAAACAGATTAATCAATGGTTCTTTTGCTCAGGATGTAAAGGATCATGTCTGAATTCAACTTGCTTTCTCTTGAAAGTTTTTCAGCAATGACCTCATTTGTGAAGCGATCAGCTTTTAATTCCTGAATCTTTTCCAGCACACTCTGAGAGACATTGTAATATTCGTTTATGTCTTTTCGATGTCCCCATACATCCCCTTCCAGGAGATTTATCTTTTGCATTTCCAGAAACATTTCAATTGACTTCGAAACAGTCCTTTTGTAGGATTTTGGAAGCTGTATTGCTTCAATTTTAGGACATGTTTCAGCAAGCACAAATACATCTTTGTTAGATGGTCTGAAAGCAAGGTGGACAACCTTCTCGTTCGGATTCAGGACAGGAATTTCCTGCCGTGAACTAACTACTCTGATTTTCATATTGATCCCCCACTCTTCATTTTAAGAATTAAGTATTTATTTGTTTAAAATTTAAATCTTTATTCATATAAATACCAAATTTTGATTATGCATTTAAATTTTATATACATATCGATTAGCTAAAATATTATTTAGAGGGTCTGTACCCAAAACGGGTTCTAATAGCATCAGCATGTGCCTTCAATCCTTCTTCCTCAGCTAGTGAGATTATAGTTTCTTTTAAACTTTCAAGGCCAATCTTGCTAATTTTTTGAATACTTGAATATTTCATAAAGTGATTTATATTCAGACCGGAATAAATTTTTGCATATCCGGCCGTAGGGAGTACATGATTAGTACCAGACGCGTAATCCCCAACAGCAACAGGAGAATAATTCCCTATAAATATAGATCCTGCATTTTTAATCCCGTCAAGTACAAAATCTGAGTTTGATACCATTATTTCGAGGTGTTCTGGAGCAAATTTATTGCTGAAGTCTATACATTGTTTCAGGGAATCTGCTGTAAGAATTGCAGCATTCTCAAGAGACGCCTTAACAATGCTTTTTCTTTCAGTTTGTTCAGATTGGACGAGCACTTCTTTTTTTACATCTTCTGCAAGAGTCTCGGAGATTGTAACAAGTATCGAGATTGCACTTGGATCGTGTTCAGCCTGAGCTATAATATCCGAAGCAACCATAATAACATCTGCCGACTCATCTGCAATAATTAGCACTTCGCTGGGACCTGCAGGGAAGTCGATTTCAGCAACGTCTCTAATCTGCATTTTTGCAGATGTGACAAAGACGTTTCCAGGCCCTACTATTTTATTCACCTTCGGGATAGTTTCAGTTCCATAAGCCATGGCTCCAACGGCCTGGGCACCACCGAGTTTGAATACTCTGTCTGCTCCTGCAACCTTTGCAGCACTGAGAGTTAGGGGGTGCACAGAACCGTCAGCCATTGGAGGTGTGCACACTATAACCTGTGCTACTCCCGCAACTTTGGCTGGAATCACCGTCATTAGAACTGTTGACGGATAGAAAGCCCGGCCTCCTGGAGAATAAACGCCTACGCTTTCCAGAGGTGTTGCCTTCTGGCCCAACAAAATCCCTGGTTTAAGTTCCATAAACCAGATGACCTCTGGAAGCTGAGCTTCGTGGAAAGCTCGGATATTTGCAGCCGCTGATTTAAGGTGATTCAGAAGTTTCGGATCGATACACGAAAGAGCCTTCTCAAACTCATTTTCACTTACTTCAAAATCTGCAAGCTCTAATTTATCAAATTTTCGTGTATATTCCCTAAGTGCTGCATCTTTTTTGATATACACATCCGAAAGTATGGCTGAGACTGTCTTCACTACATCTGCAAGTCCTGATTCTCGGGAAATCAATTTCTTCATTTCAGCTCCAGAAACATCAGACAATTTTTTAAACAACATGGTACCCACCTCTAAAATAAACTGATAAAATATATAAATGGAATATTAGGTTTCTATATAAACTGTATATTATATAACCTGATAATCAGTTCATTAATCCCCAATATTATTTAAAATGTTATCTCCTGAAATATCTATCTCGAAGGTGAAAGATAGTAGTATAGGAAATTTATGCATCATGGCTTAATTGGAACTATATGAGGAATAAAATAAATTTTTATAATATACTTTTCAACGGGTAGCTCGTGTAACCGTTCTAGAAATAGAGGAAATTACTCATAATCAAATAATTTCATTTACTTATATAATTCTTTTTCCTTCTGTTTTCTGATTTCAACATAATTATTATGTACATCGGAATTTGTACCATCATCACAGTTTCAATGTAACATCTATCGCTCCAAAGTTCACAACCCAAAAGCTGTTTTTTAATCTCAGAGTATTCTTTAAAATTTTTTATTGATATTATACTTCTTATAAGAATCAAAACAGTAACTTATACCAATCTCAAAACATATAAATTTTAAATAATTGATAATGACAGTGTCTAAAAGAAATCTTTTATGATACTTCATACTAAAAATCTCGTCATTTGTAATCAGATTCCATATAATTGTGGCAATTTCCCTCGCTGAAGCAATAATTGCCTTTGAATATCCAATTGATTTCTTCTTCAGGTAGAGTATTTTTTAATTTACTATTTTTCTTCCTTGTTGCTGCCTAAACAATCTGCATTAGAAACCACCTGCTACTTTGATCATCTTTTTGTAATTCTCCATTTGTAGAATTTATATGCAAATTGATATACATTCGAAACAACTTTGAATATAAGAAAAGCTGATATCCTGAAGAAAAATCCTTCAAATTACCTATTTCAGCAATTAGAATTGTTGAGCAATCTTCCAAATATCCGAAACCAATATTAAAATTTATACTGCATTTTTATGTTCTCCCTAGAATAATGAAAATTTATCCATCCAAAGTTTCGACTTAATCGTCAAGATATTGTATAAGATTCAGACATGTCTGAAACGTAACTATAACGCTTAGAGATATTTATATATCCCGAATCCCTCTTATCAGAATACGTATATTACGAACATTTTGAAAAAGGTATTCTACTATATGATCTTACTTTTTTTTACATAACAAAACCTTTTATGTAAATATATGCATTTTTGTCCAAATATCTGTCAATAAGTCACTTATATGAAAAATTTCAGATATGAGAATATAGTGAGCCTCTTTTCTTATATGTATTTTTGTTTGTACAAATTTATGGCAAATCCGAATGTATAAAATAAAATAGCTCTGATTTGTTGGGGAGACTCTTAGTGTCCGAATCATTTTATTAGGTGCAAGTTGTGCAATAAATTCCGAGCCTAATTTATCTGTTTTTTAATTCACATATGTCTTCATAACTCGTGCATTGCCAACTTCACTTATTATGGTTAGGCAGTTTTGGAAGCAAAAATTGGAACAAATTTCATGGCCAAAATAACTATGTAGTCAATGCTCAAAAAAGTCTGATGGATCATATTTTCATTTATTTTAACCCATTATTCGAAGAATTTATTTATTTATTTATTTATTTATTTATTTATTTATTTATTTATTTATTTATTTATTTATTTATTTATTTATTTATTTATTTATCTTTAAGCTACGGTCATATTGATAAAATAGATGGCATCTTGTGTACATCTTCAGAAAATGAGTTAATAATAGTCCCCCTTGAAGTTTCCATCATCTCAGCGCGATACTGTGCATTCTAGAGAAACACAATCGCAAAAATAGTAAAAATGACTTAAATTAAGAAAATTAAGAAAACAAAAAGTAGGTGAAGGCAGTAATCATTTGTTATCTTTTGTCACTAAGGAAAATTTTTTTCAAGTGATGTAATTATCATAACCTAGGGACTTCCTCTCTCCTTTCGATCTGGGTAAAAATTTTTTCAGCAATCTTAGGTCCAAGAAGTGCAGTCACTTTTCCCGGAGCAGCATCTAAAAGGTCTGCAATGGACTTTAAACCAGCTTCGTAAAGTTTCCGTGCTCTCACGCGACCTATACTTTGGATATCGAGCAGCTCCATCAATTCAGGACCAGCTCCATAATGAATCTGCCTTTCAAGTTCTGAAGCCTCTTTTACTCCTTTGATGTCTAGAAGCCTCGCAAGCTGGGTGGTTACATGCATGATCCATTCGGCAATGTCTGCAATTGCATGGATATCGCCTTCCCCTATGCCGAATTTCAAACAAATCTCGTTTTCAGGCTTTTCATTAATCCAATCAATGAGCAGAAGAGCCGTTTTTACCTCTCCGAGGAACCATTCATATTCTACAGCATCAAACGGATTCGGGACTTTCACGAACTCTCCTGCATGAGCCATTGCATAATCGTTGATTATGCAATAGTCTTGGCCTCTCATATAGAGCAAGCGCATATCAGGCGTGCTGCATATCAGATGCAACAGAGTAAGCTTGGTCAAGGATTCTGCTTTTTTAAGGTTTTTTACGATGATAGAGGCAGATCGAGGATCGACATATAGTCTCGAGACAAGTTTTCCGAAATTTGTGGGAAGAAGGACGTCTGTATCCTCAAGCATCTTTTCCTGTCTCAAAAAGCCAAGGCATTCGTCTACAACCGTAGAAAGTCCGAAATTTGAGTACTGGAAAGCGAAAAATGTTGCATCTAGAAATTCAAAGAGTTCTTCTTTTGTACGCGCAAAACCGCTTGAGATTGTAGAGAGTACATGCATCTTGAGAGCATTTTCTGTCCCAAGCTTGGACCAAATATCTTCGACTTCCGCATCGATATAATTCTTAAAAAGGAAACAAAACTCCTCATACGACCTGGCAAGAAGCACAGATTCTCCATAAGGGTCAAGCCTGGGCCTCCCTGCTCTGCCTGCCATCTGCTTGTACTCAAGCACAGGGATAGGCTGCATCCCGGCTTCAGAAGAATAGCGCCTATAACTTTTGATAATCACCCGCCTGGCTGGTAAGTTGAGTCCAGCTGAAAGGGTTGGAGTACTTGAGATCAGCTTGATCCTTCTTTCTCTGAACCCTTCTTCAACTAATTCCCTCAAAGGAGTGATGAGTCCTGCATGATGAAAAGCCACACCTGAACGAATGCAGGAGGCGAGGGTTGCAGCAGTATCGGTTTCACTGTTTTCGAACACGTTGTCTGCAATCGCAGTCAGAAATTTTTTATCTTCTGTTGAAAGAATCTTTTTAATTTTTGGTGCCGCCTTCTTTGCAAAAGCCATACAGTTTTTCCTACTGCTTTCGAAAATCAGGCACTGACCACCTTCCTGGAGGGTATCCAGCGCAAGGTTTATGGCTTCGTCTTTGGTGGGCTGCTCAATAATCTTTTCCCTTTCCTTGCAATAGAAAGTCCCATTAAAATGTACCCCCTCCAGAAGTTCTGTAGGCCTCCATTCACTTACAACAAGTTCAGCGTTAAGCCAAGCTGCAAGCTCATCGGCATTACCTACTGTTGCAGACAGTGCCAAAATCTGACAGGATGGATTCATTTTCCGAAGCTTTGAAAGAGTGACTTCAAGTGTTGGTCCTCTGTCTTTAGAATCGATAAGATGTACCTCATCTAACACAATTACTGAGATTTCCTGCATCCAGGTAGTCTCATTCCTGAGCAGAGAATCGGTTTTTTCCGATGTCGCTATAATTATGTCGTTTACCCCAAGTTTTTCATCCCTCAAGTCATAATCCCCCGTCGAAATTCCGACCATGATCCCAAGGTTAGAAAATTCTCTAAACCGATTGAATTTTTCAGAAGCAAGCGCCCTTAGGGGCACTATATAGAGTGCCTTCCCTCCTGCGCAAATTGACTTCAACATCGTAAGCTCAGCAAGAAGAGTTTTCCCTGAGGCAGTTGGGATTGCAGCAAGCAGATTTTTACCTTCAAGCAGCCCTTTTTCCACTGCTTCCACCTGAGGAGGATAAAGTTCCAGAATATTGGAGTCCTGATAATAACGTTTTACTTCGTCTGGTATATCGAGGCTTTCTATCTTCATTAAAAACAAAAGACTCGAACATAAGATAAAAAGCTATTTTGAGCTCTCAGGTCTTCCACGATTATTTGGTTAATTTTATTTTGAAATCCATTTATTGTCATTTCCCGGTATTTTTGTTCTGCACTTCAGTGGAGTTAGTTAAAAATAAAATCGTCCTAAGTACATGAAAATGTAACATTTGTTACACTGGAAACTTAATTCTGAAAACATCAATCACTTAATTACAAAAGACCACACTCATGCTAGTATCTAGAATTTATTATCCTGCAAAAAAACGGACTCCCCTTTATAAATCAACATTCTACAGATTTACATAGACATATTATTTGTTTGCTGATTTGCCTACTAACTCATTGAAAGTTAAATTACTTTTTAAGCACTGTCATATTGAGAACACATATGGATTCTTGTGCACGTCTACGGAAAATGGACTAAAAGTAACTTCGATTTTGTCGAATTTTTCAAAAAAATCCTCCGTTGCTTGCTGAATAATAGTAATTCCCATTTTCCTTCTGTTCCCTATCAAGCCTTGAGCCGAGATTATTCACACGAGGACGTTTAGTTTCCTCATCTCTGCGGAAGGTTATGCCCAAATTTTTCAAGAATTTATTCATACCAGTTTCCATGCTGAACGGGCCACGAGCTTCGCCATATACCGAGGGTTTGCCTTCGAAGACCATTAAGCGCTGGCTCAACATATCGATCATATATATATCATGATCCACAACTAGAGTCGCTTTCTGGTTGTTTTCGGCAAAATGATTCAGAACCTTAGTAACCATGGAGCGCTGCTCCACATCCAGGTGCGCGCTTGGCTCGTCCAGAATATAGATTTCGGCTTCCTGTGATAGGCAGGCTGCGATAGCAACCCTCTGTAGTTCTCCACCACTAAGATCAGTAAGTAGGCTGTCATAGATCTCTTCAAGTTGAAGTGGACTCGAGATCTCAACCTCATAATAGCTGGTACCGAACCGTTTTGTGATGCTACCCAGAAAATCCTGCACTCGCATTGGTGTATCGACTTTGATATACTGAGGCTTGTAGGATATCTTGACTTCGATCTCAGTGTCTCTTTCTTCAGGCTTTATTTCTCCTGCAAGAATTTTCACGAAAGTCGACTTTCCTATTCCATTAGGACCCACTATCCCCAATACTTCCCCATCCCGAAGGCTGCCACCGGCAACTTCTAGGGAGAAACCATCCCCGTATCTCTTTGAGAAGCCTTTGAAGGTTATTGTAGATTTAAACTGTGAATCTTGTCTTGGGGGATGGATATCAAACTTAATGGCTTCAGGTCGTATTCGGATATTTTCTTCAGGAAGATAGCCTTTAAGGTACTGGTTAATTCCAACACGTACACTCTTCGGGAGAGTGACCACACCGAAACCCGCAGGTTTTCCATAGGCGATATGAACTACGTCTGCGAGCATGTCAAGGATCGCAAGGTCATGCTCGATCACAAGTATGGCCCTATCCTTTGAGATCTTCTGGATCAAGCGAGTAACATTGATTCTCTGATAGATATCAAGGTAAGGACTAATTTCGTCAAAGAAATAGAACTGGGCGTCTCTTGCAGCACAGGCCGCAATTGCCACCCTCTGAAGCTCACCACCGCTCAATTCAGAGATCTGCCTGTCTACTACACCTTCCAAATCGAGGTAATCTATAAGTTCATCCAGAACTTTTCTTTCATCTGTCTTTTCGAGCAATTCGGAGGTTTTACCTTTGAAAACTTTTGGAATCTGATCCACATACTGAGGCTTTTGTGAAACACGAACTTCCCCATCCACCACAGCCTGAAAATAATCATAAATAGCAGTGCCAGCATAATTTTTAAGCACAGTGTCCCAATCACTCATTTCCTGTCCAAAGTTGGGAATTAATGATCCTGAAAGTATCTGCAAACAAGTGCTTTTTCCTATTCCATTAGGACCAAGGATTCCGGTTACTTTACCTACTTTTGGTACAGGCAGCCCAAAGAGGATAAAGCCATTTGATCCATATCTGTGGGTAGCCTTTTGCAAAATTTCAGGAAGCCCTATAATCATGATTGCTTTAAAGGGACATTTGTTTATGCAGATCCCGCAGCCCACACAAAGCTCCTCAGAAATAAAGGGTTTTCCGCCATCTCCAAAAACAATTGTTTCATCGCCAGTTCTGACCCTGGGGCAGTACTTTTCGCATTCCTTGCTGCACCTTCTGGGCTGACACCTATCTTTATTAAGTATAGCTATTCTCATAATGGTCCCTAAAATCACGTTTTTTCTTTGCAATTACATTTTTTTCTTCGAATTGTTTTTATTTATTCACAGATACATCCTGAAATGAATTGTCTACTACGATTTAATGCGTAATCAAGCTTAATACTACAAATCTCTGCTATGATAGCTAGCAGTTATTCAGCAAAATAATAATAGGACATTTTAACAAATATATACTTGCATGGAATACATATATATTATTTCTAAACATATAGATATATATAAATATATGAACTTATGAAAATCCTTCACAATATTAGTTGGTGTGATATGGATCAACAGATTTTGCACAATGAGGCAATTATCGGTTATGAAATGCTTGCTCTGGTATATGAACTGTTGGACTATTTGCAAGTATGAAGCGCAATCATGCAAGAACTCAACGAATAAAGCAGGCAAAGGTTGCGCGAATAGAAGCTAAACAATAAAAAGCTGATAAAACATACCATCTAAAAAGGTTTCCCTAGTTTGAAAACCTTTTTGCAGTTCAGGAAAAATATCTCAATTCAGAAGGAGAGTCCAGGTAACAAGGAAGAAATCAATGACTATAAACTCAACGTAAAACCAGTCCTTAAACTTGAATTCAATGGTATCGATATTAAGCTGAGAATAGATCAACTTCTGCAGAAAATATGTAAAACCGATTACTAACATGAGTATAGCATACCAGGCCTTATTTTCTCCTGTTCCATACAGTATAGATGCTATAAGTCCTGCGATTATCCCAAGTGCTGAAGCTACTATTGTCTTTATGATTCCCTCTCTGTGGGCTTTTTGTTTCTCTTCAGGGGTAATTTCCTTGATAAGAGTTTTCCTTTCCGAGGACTCATCGTTTACGACAGAATTTTTTGCAAGAACTTCTGTAGTTTTTGCTGGTTCAGTTATGGGTTTTGATTTTGGATTTTGTTTACTCAATCGCTATACACTCCTGAACGGCAATTATCCTGGGATCTAATTTGCAAGAATTATACTTGAATCTCAAATTTGGATTATATATTTGGATAATTATATTGATAGGCTATAATTGTTCAAACTTATCATTATATTAACCTATTGGGATTAAATGATCACATTTAAGTCATTCGGACTAAATTATCACCTAAATTGTTTTAATAGAATTATCATATTTGAATTCTTTGAATCTAAGTACTATATAAAAATCATAAGAATTTAATTTTCATATCTAAATTATCGATATTTAATTATTAAACTTGAATCTCACAGCTTTAAATAAATTCATTACTTAAAACATTACCTATCTGATCTATGGATATCGAATCTATTCCTATTGAATTTAAATGTTTTGAAAATTTGGAGGGCCTGTAACCTTTTGGATGGTAAGTAAGAGTAACTTCAGGGTTAAGTTTTCTGACCATATTTTCAAGACCGCATGCATCAAGATGGTCACTTATCCTTATTATAGGGTAGGGATACTCCATGCGGCAGCTTAGAACGTACTTTTTCATATTCAATGGAAGCTTGCCAAGGTTCCAAGGTGCGACTATGAAAACACCATCATCCCCTCCAGATCTCAGCCCTTCAAGTTCCCCTACATCTTCGATCATGTTTCGTGTAAGGGCTCTTGTCCTTGCATCCATATGGATAGTCTCCTCATATCCAAATTCCCGGATAAGTTTAACTGCTCGCTGGGCCTTCCCAAATTCATATGCTCCGAAAGCAACTGGTCCATGTTCAAAAAGAGCATCCTTCATACCTTCGAAGTCATCTGCAAAATGACAACTTGGATCTTCTGGATCCCCATAGTTAGCCTCAGTGATCAGTACATCACAAGGAGGGAACTTACTTGCGTCTTTGATGTCACCGGTAACCAAAATCCTTGATCCTACTTCGTTTTCCCAGTAAAAAGCAGTCGCACCGGAAGTATGCTCAGTAGGGAAAGTCTTTACCCTCACCCTTCCTACATCAATTTCATCTCCAAGCCTGAAAATACTGCCGGCATATCTTTTATTGTGCCTGATTTCGAGGGCAATTGCAGTTTTTTCCGAACACACCGAATTAGAGGACATCATAGCCGATTTCCCATGATGATCTGAATGAGCGTGCGTAATCAGATACGCATCAGGGTATGCATGCTTTCCTGTAGTTCTGGTAGTGTCGATGGAAAACATGCGCAAATCCCCCTCATTATCCCTGAACCTGACCGAAATATGTGGTTTGAAATTTCCACGAGAGTTATGTTGCCTGAGCACCAGCACTCCAAGATCAATTAGTTTTTTTGAAATCACACAAATCCTTGAGGAGATTATACTTAAGATATTTAAGTTTAGGTAAAAGAAATTTGAATTCTTTAATATACTAACTTACACATTAATCGAAGAACGTATCTAACATTAGAAGTGTCTTAGAATACACCTTTAAAACTGAAATTTGTTAACATTTTTTTGGAGCATAAAAATATATAATTATTGTTCACGTTATTCGACTGTGAAAATCAAAGGTACAGTGTCGCACCCAGAAGCAAACGACATAAATTTTTCTCACCCACACTCTAGATATAAAAAGATTATTAGAAAGAATTATTCAAAACCAAATATTTTCATTTGTTTGTATGGTTCTTTTTCTTCATAGTTTCCCTTAGTTTCAACATAGAGTTAAAACGGGGTGGAGTGCCATCAATCATATTTTCAGTATAACCAGCACCAAAACTTCATCGAATAATGATGTTTTCATCTCAGCTCATACTTTTAAGATTTTTATTGCTGTGATACTGTTTATAATTCACCTCAGCTTTGAAGGAGAGTATTTTGGTTCAACACCAACGAAAGGATTTACACTATGATCATCATAACAGATTGTATTAAATTTTAAACAGTACCTTTTACTAATTTCAAAGTATGTATTTTTCAAATAATTGACTATGTCATCATCTAAAGAGCAGTCCTATTTATCTCATATTTTTTCCTCGCGGGAATTCTGTCCAGAACATCACCGCTAATTTAGGTATTTGATCTCATCTATTTTCTCGTTCATTATTCTTTGATTTTGAAGACAGAGTCCGCTATGCTTAAAATACTCCTGCTATTTTCAATGCTATCAACTGATATAAATTCTAACAAAAAGCTGTAAACATCATCTTATACTCACTTTTTGCGCAGTAGTGAAAGAACTTTTCCTGCCTTAGAACCTTTTTAGTTACTGCATAGAATTATCATATCAAATATTTTTTAAGCTGTTTAATTGAAAGCTGACAAATTCGATATAATTTCGATGAAATCTTTGAAGTCTATCAAATTATTTTTTTAATTAAAAGACGAGTTTTCATTCCAAATAGATATTTACCGTCAAACTAACAAGGATTTATCGAAATCCTTAAATTTTGTCACATGCTTATGAATGAAATCTAAATGACTCGACAAATTAGAGGTTTATCGAAATGACATATTAACTCTTTAGAGATTACTCGTATTTCAGGCTATTGAACAAACTAACTTGAGAGACGAGTTTAAAAGCTTTAAGAAATTCATTCAAGGGTGCAAAAAAAGCCTCTAATAGCTGCTAAACTTGGATAACTGGACTCATTAAGAAATGTTTTATTAAATAAATTGATAGTGGTAGCAAAATTCAAAATAGAAGTTAGTTGTTTGAATTGTGCCAATATGAAAAAATTAAAATCAGTTTTAGGTGAAATTATTAATTATTTCAGGACAAAGCACAGAGGCAGTTAAAGAAATCGAAATTCCTTACTTACACATCTTCTCTGACTTTTTTTTGGCATAAAATATATATTGATGTAATTCTTATTATTTAGCAGAGATTCCTTTTAAAAAAAAGCGTTTTCAGAGTTTATTCTTTTCAGCTTTTGAAGAGAAAGCTATAGGTAGTAGATGTCAGGTAGCAGATATCTAAACTGAAACTTTTTATGAGTAATTTGCAGAGGATTTGATAAATCGCTGATTTTCACGAATTATTTACATATATATTTATAAGCATATGACGAAATTGAGAATTTATTGAAATCCTCTGCAATTCGCAGGAAATTGCTTTTTATAGCGCTTTTAAGTTTTATGAAATGTTTTCTGTTGTGTGGAATGTTTAACTATTCCAAAATTTCTTTATTTGATACACCCTGATTCTGAAAAGATACTTTTAAGGTTTTTATAGTAAAAAGCATAAGGACAGCATATTGATGACAATTTTAAATGAAGCCACGTCTGGCATGAAACCTGTTTATCTCGAGCCTATGAAGGAAAATAAGAAGAGAATTGTTAAAAATCTTCTGAAATATTTTGAAACAAATCAAAGAGGCTACATCAAAGTACCCACTGGCTGGGGAAAGACTTTTGTTTCGAAGCACATCATGAAAACTTACTACTGTGAGAGAAAGATTATTCTTTTTCTAGTCTCAAAAAACAACCCTCTTCTTAATCAGACTTATTACGATAGGAAAAAAAAATATCCTCTTTTTCCAAATAGTGCAATCCTCTCTTCAGAACATAAGGTAGATAGAAATGAGCTTGCTAAAGTTTTGAACTATCTCGGGAAAGAAAAAAGCGGAGGTTTTGTGCTTTTTGCCTCTTTACAGACAATATTGGGAAAACAGGGTTCTGAAATCAAAAATCTAATTCTTAAATTTACAGACCTCGCAATCGTGGATGAGATCCATAACTTCATCAACAATAAAGGGAACGATTTTCTCAATGAGTTTGGTGAACGGACAAAAATCTTGGGCATGACTGCAACTCCATTCCAGGGTATAGTCGGAAATGTCAAGTTCGTGGATGAAATTGCTGGGGATATGAGGGAGATTTACTCTAAAACGCTTCCTGAATGTATTCTGGACGGAGAACTAGCCCCACTCATATATACGATTGCAGAAAGTTCAGAAGACATCTCTGAGATCTTTGATTTCGAAAAAGGTTTGGAAGAACTTGATAAGCAGGATCTTTTTCTTGACTGTAGTACTGCCGATAAGTTGAAGAAAGTTATACGAAGAACACAGCTCGCAAAAGATGTTTACGATTCTATGGTAGAACAAAAAGATTTAAAAACACTTATATTTTGTGCCCCTGTCCGGAAGCAGGTATATGGAGCAGGAGCAGGGGGAGACAAAATTAATGCTTTTCATGCAAAGCTTACTTCCTCAATTTTCAATGGAGAGGTTTCTGACGTAGAACTGAATCAGGGCTCTGAACCTGTCCTGCCTGCAAATTTTGAAAATTATACCCCAGAAGGACAATTCAAAAATTCGGTATTTATAACCTCTGAATTGCCTAAAGAAACTCAAGAAAATATTATTGCGGCTTTCAAAGAGATTGGAAGACCTCCTTATATTCTCTGCGCTGTAGGGATGTTGATTGAAGGTTTCGATTTTCCGGGCTTAGAATCCCTTTTTCTGCTGCGACCAACACTGAGCATGAGATTATTTGAACAGCAGGTTGGAAGGGTAACAAGAATGTCCACAGGTTCAGGAAAGCGGCAGGGGAGGATTGTTGAAATTTCAGATAAAATTGAATCTCTCTATCAGCACTTCGGGGAAGGAGTTTTTAATGGGGGAAAAGTGAATCAAATTCAGATGCTTCAACCTGAAATACGTATCGAAGAGCTATTTTCGGAGGGAGATGCTGCCAGGGCGATTGAAGAAGGAAAAATTAAGATCAACAAGGTAGAGTTTAGATCCCTCGGAAAAGGAAAAAACCCACCTTTTAAGGAAATGCCCATAAGGCTTCCACCAACCGCCCTCAGGGTTAAATATTTCTCACGCCTGCTGACTCTGATAGAGGAAAAGGATACCGGAGCTTTTGAGAGGGAAAAACGGGAACTCATGCGGGATACCCTGAGATTCAGGGTAAGAGGAGTTAAAGATGCTGAAGAATTATCGATTCTTACAGAACAGATCAATAAGCTCAAGCGGGAAGCATATGAAGACCGTAGATTAGGAGACATCTCGAGGCAGCACAAACCGAAGGTATTCGGGGAAGTTGAGTGGCTGCTGAAGCTTCAGGCTTTAAATTCTCTCAAGTACGAAGGCAAGCACCTTTCGATATCTGAAAGAAACCGGATATTTAACACCTTGGGTTTCGAATCAGATTTTAGGAAAATAGATATCTACAGACTTAAATGCCTTAAACTCGGTTCCGCTCAGAAGACTATCCCAGATCTTGTAAAGGTTCTGGGGTTCGTAAGCCGGTTATCGTCTTCAAAAACATATCAATTCATTGATAAAAGGAAGAAAGAGCAATGGAAGCGAGAATTCCTGCCTGCGGTTTATTGGGGTTTCTGCTTTATTAATGACTCTTCAGAAATCAGAGAACTTTTTGAGTCTACAGAATGGGACAGGCTGGTTAAAAATATAATTCGGCAGAATTGAATTTTCATTCCGTCTAATACCGCGCAGCTTGTTGTGGGGTTGGATACTTCCCTGAGAACAGTTATTAACGGATTGATTTGTATTTTATACAACCTTTGTACTATAAAAAAGAGCTAATTAGTGGAAAGAGTGTATATATAAAGTACGACATTCAGTGGTTTTTTTAGTATGAAGTATCGTAAAAAATCTATTCTAGTTTTTAAATCGAAAAGTTAGTTTTATTGTTTAAAATGGTAGCAAATAAACTACCTGACTGATATAAATCTTGATTTGGAGGCAAAAAGGGATTGTTACAAAAAAACGCATTGTAACATGGGTTTCGTTGCAAAATCTAAGAATAAGCACGTAAATATATGGATGATAAACAAAAGTCAAAATATCCGAGAAAAATGTATCAAACTACAGAACTATTCCAAATAATTGATTGATATATTTAGCTTCATTGAGACCAGAGTAGTTTAGATTCTTGATTAGTCCTTTTTTAACCATATTCAAAGCTTCAATTCCTTTTAAAATCTTACTTGCAGAGTGAAAAGACTGAAAGCTTAGCATTGGAGCAATTATCCGCTTGATAGACCTATGATCTTGTTCTACAATGTTATTCAAATATTTTACTTGTCTAATTTCAACTCTTTTAGACAACTTCTTTTCATTTTTCAGTTCATGTATGGCAATAGGATAAGCTGAATTTTTATCAACTGTTATTGCTCTCGGCATTTGATTGTGATTTGAACTCAATGCCTTCCTAAGGAATCTCTTTGCAGCTTTTCTATTTCGTTTTGCAGTTAGCATGAAATCTGTTTTGTTTCCACCTGAGTCAACTGCTCTGTAAAGATATTTCCATTCACCTTTTACATTTATATAAGTTTCATCAACTTTCCATGAATCGTTAGTTGGTCTTAAGTGCTTTCTTATCTTCTTTTCTATTCCAGGGGAATATTGATGCACCCATCTTATTATAGTACTGTGATCAACTTGAATTCCTCTTTCTGCCATCATTTTCTTTAAATTTCTATAGCTTAATGCATATTTAAAGTACCCTCTTACGTTTAATAAAATAATTTCTTCTTCATAGTACTTCCATCGAAAGGAATTTACTGGAATAATATATACTCCTAAATTTCTACTTATTTCAGTAAATCCCACTCATATTTTTTTGCAACTGAACCGTAACATGTACATCTCAAGTCAGATAGTGGTCATATCATATAATGAATTCACTAAAAAATGTTTGAAACTATCATTAAATGTATCCTTCGGACTTTACGCTGGTTAACGTCCAAATAGGCGCATAAAAAATCAAACTATTGAAACATGCTGATTTTTACAAACTCATTTTTGCTTGAGTTTGCTCATCAGAAGCGTCAAGTGAATAATTCAAATCCATTTATTTGTCATTTAAAACTACATCTCTTATTTCTAAAAGTTCACACAATCTATTCAACGCATATTTTTTTTCGTGTATCATAACCTGTAATTTATTAACTTCTACTTCCAGCTGCGCTATTTCTATTTTCAATTGTATTACCTGCTCTTTAATGAGCTCATTACTTTGCATCATATCAGCTCAGTCTAATGTCTTAATGTTCCTTAAACCATGATACTGCTTTTACATATAAATTCATGCGTTTTCAATAGTTTTGAATCCCGTTAGTTACTAAACCATTTCTACAAATAAAAAAAATCAAACAAGTATTTAAGGTAATTAAGTCGTTGATTCCGACAAAAAAATGACTCCACTTCTAGTACAGATATAAGTAGTTAATTTTCTGGCTCTGTAGAAATCCTCAATTTGATGCCAATTACCTCTAAAACTTTTTTTATCTATGTTGTATATTATTAATTTAATTTTAATCTCTGTCACTTGATAACGGAATTTCCTTGCCCTTAGTGTTTCTCCTAATTTTCTTTTAACTACAGAAAATATTGTCTCCACTATATTTCTTTGATTATATTTAATTCTGTCAAAGGCCAGATTCAACTGTTTTCTATATTTACCTCTTATTTTCTTTCTTTTTCTCTCTCTTACAGGTATAATTGAATCTGCTTTGATTTCTTCTCTAATTATAGAATGTATTTTTTTCTGAATCGTATCCTGTATCCATTAACATAACAATCAGACTTTCTCATCTTATTTGATTGCCTTATCAGAGCATTTGCATTTTTGATTTCAGGGTCTGTTTTTTGACTAATTTTCCATCCCAATATTATCTTTTTACTTGTGTCCACTGACATTGAAGTTCTCAGGAAGCTTCTTCGAAGCTTCCCTGTTCTTCTGGAATAATAACAACTTGCATATGAACTCGTAAATCCTGTTGCATCAATCACTGCAAAAGAGACATTTTCTCCATATGAGTAAAACAGCTTTAGAATCCTTGACAGAAGAAGGTTAAACAGAGAGGAAGGAATCCTAGTTACAAACTTTTGAAGGGCAGTGAAATGTGGAATCTTATCAAGAGCAAGTTTTTCTATTATATCACTCATAAGTCAATAAGTTCTACAAAATCTCGATAGTCTGTACTAATATACTCTTTCAATAAAACCAGTGAAAGAAGCTGATGCTGAGTATAAACGTGTTTTGA
The DNA here is from genome assembly GCA_963833425.1 of uncultured Methanosarcinaceae archaeon. Classification (GTDB taxonomy): domain Archaea; phylum Halobacteriota; class Methanosarcinia; order Methanosarcinales; family Methanosarcinaceae; genus Methanosarcina. The sequence continues at coordinate 168,901 of CAWHXP010000002.1, forward strand.
ATACTTGCAGGAATAAAGCTTCAGTCTCGAAGATTGAACAGTTTCAAGACTAGTATCAACAAATTTAATGTACTTATTAAACTTCAATATTGAATGTTCCTTCATTTTTAGCGAAAAAATAAGACGAATATTATAACTGAATAGTTATAATAATGGTGTAAAAGTTTAATTTAGAACATTTCTACCGAGCCTAATTTTCATTTCTTTTTATCTTTCGTGAAAAGGGATCTTTTTCGGCTTTTTAATATTCCACTACTTATCAACCTTCTAGTCATTTTGAGTATTTGTTTATTCAAGCTCAAACTTGCAACCATCACACAGACTTCAAAAAAATAATATGCAAAAAATCATATAATTTCCACATATAATTATTAAAAATTTCGATGAACTTATAAATCTCGTCATGTGTTTATGCACAATATATAAATAATTCATAAAAATAAATAATTATTGACATTTTCCATAGTAAGTTGTAGCTATTTTTCATTATTAATATATGAACAAATATTCGGAAACTGAATATGAAAAAAGCGACATACTATAAAGCAAGTAGAAGGTTAGGCATCACTTTGTCGACCCTTTTAATACTTGTGAGTATCGCAGGTGAGGCACAACTTGCAGATATTGCAAACTCCGGCAGCAACAATATATCTGATTTAAATAAATCACTTGAAAATGACATAAAAATTCAGGACAAAGCAATTGAAATTAACCCTCAGAATTCAACGGCTTGGAGCAACAAAGGACTTGATTTAGGGCTATCAGGTAGATATGATGAAGCAATAAAAACATTTAATAAAACAATTGAAATTAACTCGCAGAATTCAGATGTTTGGACCGGCGAGGGACTTGCTCTATATTATTTAAATAAATACGATGAAGCAATAACAGCTTACGACAAAGCAATTGAAATTAACTCTCAGAATTCAATAGCTTGGGATGGTAAAGGACTTGCTTTATATAAATTAAATAAATACGATGAAGCAATAAAAGCATTTGACAAAGCAATTGAAATTAACTCACAGAATTCTATAGCTTGGGAAGGTAAAGGACTAGCTTTTAATAATTTAAACAAGCATGAAGAAGCAATAAAAGCATATGATAAAGCAATTGAAATTAATCCACAGGATTCAAAAGCTTGGTCCAATAAAGGACACTCTCTCAATAACTTAAATAAATATGAAGAAGCAATGAAAGCATATGACAAAGCAATTGAAATTAATCCTTTTGATTCAATAGCATGGGAAGGTAAAGGACTAGCTCTTGATAACTTAAATAAGCATGAAGAAGCAATAAAAGCATTTGACAAAGCAATTGAAATTAACCCACTGGATTCACTTACCTGGGCCTCTAAAGGAGATGCTCTAAATGATTTGAATAAATCCGATGAAGCAATAAAAGCATTTGATAAAGCAATTAAAATTAACCCACTGGATTCAATAGCATGGGAAGGTAAAGGACTTGCTTTTGATAACTTAAATAAGCGTGAAGAAGCTATAAAAGCGTACGACAAAGCAATTAAAATTAATCCGAGGTATTCAATGGCTTTGGAAGCTAAAAAAAAATTAGATAAATGAATTGAATATATTTAAATAGTAAATTAAATAATTACTTAACTTTTATTTATTTTTACTTTTTTAAAATATAACTAGAGTAATTTTATGATTTTTAATATAACATATATTTAAATAAAAACTATACCTTTTTTGAACAATAATTTGAGACATCATATAATTTTGATGATGAAATTGGAACTTTGTAGATACAAATTTTCATCTATTTTATGAAAAGCATAAAAGTGAGATCGAAATTTTATTGTCTGCTTTAGGTATCGGAAAAAATTGACTTATTAGCTCTAATTGCTACAACAGGCGATTTCAAGACTTTAATTAAGTATAATAAGTTTGCTTCACGGGGTGGAGTTGCTTAGGACGCATACCAATCTGCGGATTAAATTCTATAACTAGAAAATCACAAAAAGAGGATCAAAATTAGCAAGATGGATTCTAACACAAATTGATCAAGCAGTAGCAAAAAATACAAATTAAAAGAGTTTATTAACCGGGAGAAAAAAAATCAATTCGACACCAAAGACGCTATTCTCTAGCAAAGGAAATTGCCAAATTTATGGCATCTTATTATAAATGGCAAAATGTACTAAGATGAAAATGGGCATTAGAAGAAAGAAATTTATATTAGAACGATTGTTAAGACTTAGAACGTCTCGGTTGATACAAATATAAAAATAATTGTGAAGTAATCGGAATTCTACATACTTTAATCCTCACTTTCATCATATGGCCAAGATTTCTCAGCCAATAGATATCTTCATATTAGTACATTTCTAACAGATTCCAAAATCTTGTCTATGTATTTTGCTGTTGCATTTTTCAGGTCCATAGGATGTACTCTTTCTGCAACAAAATCGTTCTCCATTTCGTAGTAACTGGTGTATGTCAGGTTCCCACCGAACTTTTCAGGTCTCTCTATGACAACAGTCTCATATCTGGGGAAAATATGATAGCGTAAAATAGCAAGAATCGGGTTGTTTTCCAAGTCTCCTACTTTACAGTAGGCTTTCTTTAACTTTCTGTAAATCTCTTCTCCAGTATCGTCCACTGAAATGAAATTATCCTTTGAAGAAGACATCTTGGTTCCGTCCAATCCTATGAGAATTGGAGTATGAATGCAGACAGGTGTTTTGAATCCAATACTTTTTAAGTTTTCACGGGCAAGCATATGGATTTTCCTCTGGTCAATACCACCAACAGCAATATCAACTTTGAGCATCGCAATGTCAACAGCCTGCATAAGGGGATATACCATCTGAGAGACCGTGGGGTCATCCATAGCACGCCCAACTTCATCCATACTCCTGCGCGCCCTATTAAGTGTTACTGTCCTCGAAAGCTTGAGAACATTTAACATGTAATCTGCACCAAACTGATAGTCTGAACCATATACAAAATCAGTTTCCTTTTCATCAAGACCGAGAGCAACAAAGCAACGTCTGTTATAGTCTGCAATTTTCCGGACATCTTCAAGTGTGCCTTTTCTATTCAGATAAGCATGTACATCTGCAAGCAGGACAATGACCTTGAATCCTGCTTTTTGCAAATCAATTAACTTATTTACTGTAAGAACATGGCCCATATGAATTTTCCCGCTTGGCTCATATCCTACATAGGCACGTGGAGCTTTTTTTTGATTAAGAAGTTCTCCAAGTTCTACTTCTGTTACAATTTCCTGAACGTTTCTTTTCACAAGTTCGAGTCTATACATCGCCTTACATTCCTTACGTTATTTTCTTATCTTCAAAAACTAAATTTAGATTAATAAGTTTATCTAGAAGTGTTATTTCATTTTTTAATTTGGATTTAGCGATTCCCAAATTGCGAGTGACTTTTCTGCACAGAGATTTAGTCTCCTCGCCAAAAATCGGTTTAGAGCAAGAGGTTCATGAATCGTTGTATAAATGAGAATTTATCTCCTCTTCCAACTAGAAGTCGTGCAAGGTTAGTCCCCGTTTCAAAAAACATTTAATGGATTTTCCATTCTTTTTTCTTTTCAGATTTTAAACTTCACATTATCCGTTACTTTTTATACATCAGAGCATAGTAACTCGATATATAAAAAAAATTTGCAAGGATCCAAAATATCTCAAATGAAAATGAGAAGGAATTTTCCTCCTTTTGAAGGACAAATATTCTGGAATCAAAAGCCAAAGATTTTTCAAGCCACAGATCTATATTAATGGAGCTTCCTAGAAAGCTTTCTACAATATAGTCAATTTTACTACTTTACTTCAAATGAAAGATCTGTAAACACAAAACTGATTTCATCCGAAAAAGTTTAAGGCAAAGAGAGGGCCTAAACTACTTTTCTAACGAAAAGTATGGCATTATTCGCCATCTTCCTGGTGAAGTTTGGGTCATAGAGTTTCTTAAACCCAGGCACAAGAGCTTATTTCTTGATACCTAATATCAGCGCGCACAACCACAGGAGGGATACAGCGCATTTCAACAAAGATTTCCATATTTTTAATTTATCGTTCAAAAATTATCAGTCTTCTTTTCGTTTTTTGTATCTTTGGACAACATCTCTTATTATAATAATATCTGCCGCGGTTATGACCCACCGGTAAGGAATAATTACACCTCTGGTGGTCAGGTCAAAAAGTTCTTTATTAATATCAGAAACAGCAAGCCCAGTAATCTTCTGATCATCTATATCAATTACAAGGTCCTGTAGCTTTCCTACATAAACACCGGTATTTGTGTATATGCTTAAACCAAAAAGTGATGTAAGTTCTGCGCGCATCATATCCCTGCTTTGTAAATTTATTTCATTCTTTCTCCTAACCTTATATGAAAAACATGCTTATATATCTTACAGTTTTACTGTCTCATAATTACTGTTTTCGTTCATCTTTCAGGTGATAATGAATTTTCAATCTGCTTTTTATTAAAGTATTCTTATCTGAGTAATGTGAGGAAAGGTAATTCAACTTTTTAAAATCCAATCTCCAAAATTTAAGTTCAGAAACGATAATTTTAATTATATTAAGTTGCCTTCGTATTTATTCGTTCAACTATGGAATTCTTAATTATTATTTTTTTTTCATTATACATTTATAGTAAACTAATAAATAAATTACACTTTTGATAATCAATTATGCTTTCGAACTTAATTACTTGTGCTTGGTCATTGGAAATTCTATAGAAAAAGAAAAAGCAGAATTACAAGAAAAAATGTTCAAGTATTTCCTTTATTCAGTGTTTTCTGTGCTTTCCAAGATTTATCTCTGAGTTTAGGATCCGTGGAGCAAGGTAACCATTTAGATTACCAAAAATCAGTTGTAGATATCTATTTTGACGCAATAGATCTTTTTGACTGTACACGGATTGAAAAATAAAAATCAATGTTCTTGGCCACGGTTAACTTAAAATACGCCTACCTAAATTTGCTACCGAATCCTAGTGAAGAGGTATATTGGGATTTTTTACTCAGAATGGATAGTCACAAAGAAATTTTAGTATTTTATCACGAATTTATTTTTTTCTCATTTTGTAAAGTGTCGATTTTTGCTGTGAGGGCCATTTTAGAGTAAATCTGTTTAAGTTCATGAGAACGCAAACATTCTTTATAATGAAAGTCTGTAATAAACTCACAAATCAATAAAAATTTCCGAGAATATCTATACTTTAATCATGATTATTCATACTTCAGTCACTCAAAATTCCACAATAATGGAAATAAACCGAAATAAAAGGAAAAATTATTTCCTTATTCTATTTTTTTCGTGCTCTAAGTGATCCAAATTTGTATTATGTCTAAGAGAAATGTGTGTATCTGATGATAAATCCATTTTTCCTAGATTTTTAAATATTAATTTTTATTGAGATGACTATAATTATGATGACATGAAACGCTTAAATGGGCGACGACTCGAATTTAAATAATTGAAGGGAATATGATATGTTGGTAGATATTTTTGATACCAGTCAGTTTCAATAAAAAATTTTGCCTCTCAAGCATTTAGAGCCTTTTCAACCATTTTAGGATAAGTGAGCTCCAAAATAGTTTTCAGATTAACTATATCCTCTTTATTATATTTAATAAGTTTGGCTAGCGCATTTTTGTCTCCTCTCTCATATTGTCTCCAGAGCCTTACGGCATCAAATCCTGTCATACATACAGTATCTTCACTTCGGGATATCCCGAGTATCTTTTCAATATTTTTGAGGCCACCTTTATATCCTATTCGCCTTAGAGGATACAAAAGATCTATATGGAGCTGTTTGAATTCTATTTCAGGAAATTCGGACCTTATGAAAGGAATATCAAAACGAGCGCCATTGAAGGATACAAGTAGCCTGTATTTTGAAAATTCATCCACAATATCATCAAGATTTATGTTCTTTACATATGTCTTAGACTCTCTACCATCATAAATTCCAACAACGGTTATTTTATCTCTACGCTGAGAAAGCCCAGTTGTCTCAATATCCACAAATGCTACAGACTCGGAAAACAGAGGGTAGGTCCTCCAGTGTTCAGCAGGAGGAAGACACTGAGAAAAATAATAATAATCTTTTGCTGCCAGACGCTCGGAAGACTTCTTAATCCCCTCACAAATTATTGCTTTTCGAGTAGGAGGTATTGAGATTCTATCTCCCATCTCAAGAAATTCTTCCCATGTATGTATTCCTTGAGCCCAGATCTTCTGTTCAAGGCCTTTCCCTACACCAGGAATATGAATATATGTATTATTTAGCATATTTTACCTTGGATAATTTGGAATAATATTTTATAAAAATGCTGCTTGAAGTCAGAGGATATTCAAAAGCTGTAACTATCCATCCTTGACGCCTAGATTAATAGCTACCTTTACTAAGATTCATTGAGTAAATTTATGTAGGCTTATTTTTCTCCAATCGAATACCCTGCAGCAATCTGAGGGGATGTATACTTTCCCTAGAATCTTTATCAACTAGCCAATTAATATTTTAACCGACTTTCTGCAAATGTACACGGATATATATTTGTTTGTCTATTTGTCCACAATGATTTATTGAAAATCCGATTGATTTTTAAGCTACTGTCATATTGAGAAAAGATATGACATTTTTGGTACGTCTGCGGAAAATGGGATACGATTCTTTTAACTTTGAATTTTTGCAAGTTTATCAAACGATTTAACCTTAGAAGAAATGTATAATAAGTATTTTATTACAGTCAAATACTCACAGATTGTTGTGATGATGAAAACTTCCAAAAGAACCGTTATTAATTAACTGCATTATCATTTAAAACCTTTTTATGATATTTCATACAAAAAAAACCATATGATATCTAATTTCTTAGACTAATGGTTTACATATCTTAATTTCACCTACAGCAAAAGGTAATTGAGGATTAAATCAGCTATTTAACGACGGTTACCTTGAAAGTTGAATCTCTGCAGTAAGCCGCAGGATATTCGAATTAAATAAAAAATAGCATTGTCATCCACAAATATACCGAATAGTTACAATAGGATATCACATAGCTTTTTAGGGAATATAATAACTTTTTTTAGACTATCAAAGACTGACTATTTGAGACTGGTTTCGTACTCAATGATTATGTGGACAAAAACGTAGATAATTTTGACATTGATCACAAGCTTATCAACTACTGAGGCCTTTTAAAGAGCCCAGTTGGCATAAAATATCATATAAAATCAGCAAAAATTTTAAATAAAATAAAACCGTTCGAGAAAACTGCATATGAGAAAATAATTATTTGATGAAGTAAAAAAGAAACGGGTTATTTTTCTGGCAATCTTATTTGTAGTGATATTAGCAACTGTAACGGTGAGCGCATTCGAGTCAACAAATGCAAATTATTCTGTAAAAATGATAAAGATTGCAGTGAGTACAATCAGGGATATCACAATGGATATTAGAAAGGATATCAAGATGGTTTTATTGATGTAAAAAATCGTCAAGGAGCACGCATATTTTCTATGAAATGTTTTACAGTATTCTTCTGGATACTATTGAGGACGCTCTAATGGCTACAGACTCGGATATAATCAGGGATATGCTAATGGGAAAAAACACGTCATTAATTAGTATCAACGACAGTTAAGAATCCTCCATTTTTGGTGGTTTAAAATTTCCAAGTTCTTAATTCTTGAGAGAAGTTAGAGGATTGCAAATAATGCTGAAAATATAGAAATGGCTAGTGATACGAGATTTATATGCACAAGGCTTGAGCATTAATTGAATAAGTGAATTGCCCCTTTATTACAAGATTGTGTTTTCAGCCCGAACTTGGGTATATATATGATCCTCACAGCAATTAATTTTCCAAGTTATGTAACTATTTAACTTGGATAAAACAACATCAATGGTCATCTTTATTGAGATCAATTGACAAATTTCAGTGAGCTGATTTTCTTTCATGTATCTTCGGTTAAGCGAGGAATCGTGCTAAATTACACTGATTTCCACAAAAGTTAATTAAAAGTATTCATTGATATTACGCTGTGACAAGATGCCTATTTCAGTTTTAGTACTCAAATTTGTGACTAATTTTTGTTTCAATTTGAAATTGATAGCATTAGAATTTATTAGATTTTACATATGTGTTTCTTACAATTTATATTTCATTTACAGAATAAATTGTTGAAAATTTGTATATTCTTATATATAATAGAACGATTGAGTCAAGATAAGTATGGGGAGCTTGATCCTAGAATATGCATAGTTTTTGTATCAAAAACTTGTGCATTTACTCTTCACCCAAAATCGAGAAAATTGTTATCTAAAATAGAGAATGTAAACAGTTTTTACTAAAACATATATTACAACTTAAAAATAAAAATGTTACTTTTAAACCCCTTATGGGGGAAAACCCATCAAAAATTCTCTATAGAATGATTTCTTGATATTAGTCATTTTGCAGAAAAATCAACACATAGACAATTATCATTGCTGTATAATCTTTGTTAATAGTAGAAAATTCGCGAAATTGATCAAAACAATTTTAATAATAAAATGTTCATATAGATAATTGGCAATTTATATAACATATGTTAAAAGCAGTTATTTTTGATGTTGACGGAGTTCTTGTAGACTCCATGCGCTTTCATGCGGATGCTTGGAAGACTGTTTTTTATGAAGTTGGTATTAATATTACTAGGGAAGATATTTATGAGCTAGAAGGCTCAAACGAGAGAGCGATAATTAAAACAATTTTTGAAAAAGATGGAAAAAAACCTGAACCCTGGCATTTCGAGTATTTGGTTAATAAGAAACGTGAAGTATTTGAGTTTGATCAGATAAAACCATTTAAAAATATTCAAGATTGCCTCAAGAAGTTAAAAAGGTATTTCAATCTCGCTGCAGTTTCCGGGTCAAGCCGCAAAGTGGTTGAAAAAGTTATGAATACGTTTTTTTCAGGTTTTTTTGAAGTTATTATCACCGGAGACGATTTGGAGCGGGGAAAACCTAACCCAGCTCCCTTCCTTAAAGCCCTTGCAAAACTTGACATTACTAAAAATGAATGCATTGTAATTGAGAATTCACCTTTGGGTATCACTGCCGCTAAAAGAGCTGAAATTTATTGTGTTGCGGTCGCAAGCACACTTGGACCTGATAAATTACAACATGCAGATCTTGTGTTCAGAGATCACACTGCCCTTTTTGACTTTCTGAAAAAATTTATCCAAAAATAGATTCTTAAGTTTCAGAATTATTTTCTACATTTCTTCCTAAAAGATAAACCTCGCAGAAAGTGAGATATTAGAGCAAATATGTGACTTTTCTGGATAAACATCAACTCGTTATTGATGGACCACCAAATTTTTTGAACAAAAATATTTAACCAAGATTTGACAGAATCATAAATGTCAGAATATATAAATTGGCTTTATGTTTCTATTTTGTTCATATCCACTCTCTTCAGATGTACACAAAAATGCCATATAACATCTCAATATGATAGTAGCTTAAAAATTAAACTGATTTAAATAAATTAGTGAGCAAATAGGCAAACAACTTCTACATCTGTGTACATCTATGGAAAATGAAAGTATAGCTATATTCGGTCAGATTTCATTTACCAAAAAAAAAATATACATAAAAAATATGTAAAATCTGAAAAGGTTCAAGATTCGGAAAATCACAAAACGTATAAAATGAAACTAGAAGGTTCTAACTATGGCCGAGATAAAAATTGACAGGTCTCTCTCATATATTGAAGGTACACAGCGAGTGTATGATGAAACTACAACCTTGGAAAATACAAAAGATAAGATAAAAAAGATAGGTGTTACCCGAATTGCAGACATTACAAACCTGGATAGGTTAGGAATCCCTATTTTTTCGGCAATCCGCCCAAGTGCCGCTCAGGGAGCGATCAGTATATACTCAGGCAAGGGTTCGACTGAGCAGAGAGCTCGGATTTCGACTATAATGGAGAGTTTTGAGCGCTGTCTAGCAGAAAAACCGGGCCTGAATGAAAACATCGCAGAAGACATTTCCGCCCCATCTCTAGTCGAATCCTATGCTAAAGCCATCGAAAACTTCAATGTACTGGATCCAAAAACCCTCCTTCTGCCTCAGCCCTATATTCCCCAATCCCTACTTGAATGGGTGAAAGCTTACGATTTAATAAATGAGGAAGAAGTTTTCGTAAGCGCAAATGCGGTTTACCATCCATACGACGCACCAGGTCAATGTCAGAAACTTTTCCTGAGTAATACCAATGGGCTAGCATCTGGGAATGTAATTGAAGAAGCTATCCTGCATGGAATGCTTGAGGTCATAGAAAGAGATGCAATTAGTATAGCTCAGTTTACCCGCAACCTTGGGAAAGAAATATTGCTGACTAAAGAAGATGGATATCTCTACGAGTTTGCCAGAAAGTTCAAAGACGCGGAAATAGAATTGAAGATCTGGCTTGTTCCCACAGAAACCGGAATTCCAACAGTGATTGCAGTAACCGACGACTTAAAATTGAAAGATCCCGCTCTTCTAGTAATGGGAGCAGGCTCCCACCTAAAACCTGAAACTGCGGTTGTAAGGGCCATAACTGAAGCTGCTCAATCGAGGGTGGTTCAGATCCAGGGAGCAAGGGAGGATACGGATAGAGAAGGTTTTATTAGAGGTATAGGGTACGATCGAATGAAACGCTTGAACTCTTTCTGGTTCGAAGATGGAGAAAAAGTTTCCCTTTCTGAAGTGCAAGATCTATCCAGAAAAAGTCCTGCAGAAAACATCGACTTGATACTCGACAAGCTCCGGGATCTTGCTGAAAAAGTGCTAGTAGTGGACCTCTCAAGGAAAGAAGTTGGAGTTCCGGTTGTTAGAGTAATTATCCCTGGCTTTGAGCTTTTCACTATTGATCGTGACAGAAAGGGAAAAAGAATGGCTTCAGGGCAGAAAAAAAATTTTTTTAGGGACAGAAATGATAAGCCATGGAAAAGACTATGAAATCAAGAGCTGTAATTTTTACAGGCAACAGCATCAGCCACGAGGATGCAAAAAAAATATTGAGGGTAAATTACCAACCTCCTGTATGCAGATTTCAGCTTGAAATATTCGTCCAGAAAGGATATAATATCATAGGGATCATAGACGGAATTTTTTTTGACAGGGCTGCAGTAGGACACAGGGAGATTATATCCGCCCTCAATGCAGGAGTAAAAGTTATCGGAGGCTCCAGTATGGGAGCCCTCCGAGCCTCTGAACTAGATACCTACGGGATGATAGGAATAGGAAAAGTTTACGAATGTTACAGAGACGGGGTATTTGAATCAGATGATGAGATAGCAGTTAGTACTAATCCTGATACTTTCGAGCCCATTTCCGTGCCTCTGGTCAACATAAGAGAAACCTTGAAAGTCGCTGTGGCTTCTGGAATTCTAAGTAAAAAAGAGCATAATGATCTCCTGGAGCTTGCGGTTAACACATATTACCCGGACAGAAGCTATCTTGGACTTATAAAAGAAGGAACAAAAAGAGGCCTGGTCCCGGAAGAAAAGAGAAAATCAATTCTAGATTTTTGTATCGTCAGAGAAATTGACGTGAAAAAGGAAGATGCAATCCTCGTGCTTGAAACAGTGAAAAAGCTGATAGAAGATACCTGATGATTAAGATTTCTTTAAAATAGCATTATTGACTCTCAAAAACTATTTTTCAATGCATTGTTTTATTTTAGTTTAGCGATTCAGTTTCAAATTTTCTTCATGATTTAATAGCTTTTTTCAACGCTTTAATATTAGAGTTTGATAATGTAAAGGTTCAAAGCGTGACAAGTCAGTTGGAGATAAACTTACTGCAATTGCTTTTTTAGTCCTTTTCTTCACTATAAAAAAGAGATTTTGTCTATAACGGCACAGAGGTTTTGTGATAAAATCTATGTATTTTATCAGTTTCAGCCAAAATAGTAGGGGCATTTTTATCTAAATTTAGGATAAGTACATATATTTTACAAAAATAACTGCATTATTAACCGACTTTCCACAGATCCCCTTTTGATTTTAACAATCTTTCTGTTATCGCTCTTTATGAAAATCACCTTTGCTACTCAAACATGGGTTTTTGAAATGTCCAACAACTTTCAACCCTTCTACTTCATTGAAAAGTTTTGACTTCCATTCCCCAAAATTTGAAGTAGAATAATTCTTTACATTTGTTCAATAACCCAGGAACATGGCCCTAAATTTAAAGATTCTTACTTTAAAAAAATTGTGTTGATAACAGCTCTTATCAGACCTTTAAAAGTTTGATTTTAAAACATTCTATGAGAAAGTAATTTTTATTCAGAAATTATTTTTTATTGAGTTAATTTAAAGTAATAATATACGAAATAGTACACTGTAGCTACCGAAAATCAACAAAAAATTAGGGATTATTGAAAAAGTCTATAGCAACTAAATATATATGCAATTTATAATTTTTGAGTCAAAAATGAGTAGATGGGTAGGAAGATAAAAAATTTTGTGTTATACCTAATAATAGTTGATATGATATCAAGATCTGGCGGTGCTACAATAGTAAAAGCCAAAGATTGAGGGATAATATGTGGGGTGGAGAGGACGAAAGAATTTTAGACAAAATTCAAGATTCACTTAACAAATATGGAAATTCGTGAGTAGTCAGTGATACAAGCATGTCTTTGCTCCCACATACATTTCTTAATTTTTTTATTCTAATCGTTTAGGTCGTGTATTAATTTAAGAACGAATGTTTCTAAAAGGATTTCAGCTACTTGAAATTGGAAATTTAGGAGAATCTAGATATGAAAAAGCATATATTTCAAAAAATAAACAGAAAAATAGCTATTCTGTTGTCAGCCTTCTTTGTAGTTTCATTGACAGCAGTATCAATAGGCTCATCTTCTACAACTCAATCAGTAACAAGTTTTGTTGATCCATATCAATATAAGTTGACAGGCCATGGCATAAACGTGATATATACCCCTATGGGTCCAGGTGCTGTACCAAATTTAATCTATAAAGATAGAGTTGGAACAAAACATTTCATTGGTAAAAATATTACCATCGTTAGCGTAGAGAACCTTGGAACTGTAGTTGAAGTTACTCTTGATAGCAGATTGGTGGGAGTTGGCTGGTCTAAAACATCCTTCGCTTTTATATTGCCGGTATTCAATCACGAAGATCTAAATAGAACTAGAACCCCAATACCGATCCATACAATAGGTATTAAAACGAATTACAGGGAGGGGGGTGCAACTCTTCCAGTCCACCAAATTGGGACGTCGATTGACACATACAACTTAAAAGGTACGGCATCTAAACCTCGGATTAACCCGCTTTAAACATCGGGTTGATCATCTCACTAACTACAAAAACAATATTTTATGGTAGTTAACTTCATGTTGATAGTTGGAATCACAATGCATAATTTAAAAGGGTTAGTCATCTAATTTCCAGGGCAATAATGATATTCTTTAAGGTAATCTATATTGCCCTATTTCTTTTTGCGTCTTCAACAGCACTTATTACTCGGGCCTTCGTTGAAATTAATGGGAATCAGTAGTTTTGCTGACAAATATTATATTTAGATTGTTCTCACTGATGCATAGGTTTTGACACAAAAACTGCGCATTAAAAGGTTGTACTTAAGCATATTGATCACTAATTCTCAAATTTTGGGAATATTGAATGTATCGAATCTATGACTTTTTCGTATTTTTATAGAATATTACGCGCATGCTTCCTGATCTATTAGAAAAGTCAAATTAATCACAATTTTTATAGAAATTTATTTCAATCCTTTTGCAGTTAAGTGATCTCATATGACCGAGAAAAAAATTGATGAATCTTCACTCAAAAACAAAGGTTTTCTGTCTCAGAGACAAGAAAATATGTTTTCAATGCGGCTTAAAGTTGTAGGTGGAATGGTAAATGCCAATAAACTACGGGCAATTGCGGATGCTGCAGAGAAATACGGCTCTGGTTACATCCATTTAACTTCAAGGCAACAGATTGAAGTTCCATTTGTCAAACTTGAAGATGCGGAAAAAGCGAGTTCTGAGCTTGAAATGCAGGGGATTTTCGGAGGTTCTTCTGGGAAAAGAGTACGGGCAATTGTTGCTTGTCATGGGAACACTGTCTGTAAATATGGATTAATTGACTGCCAGAAACTTGCTTCCAAGATCGATGAGAAATATTTCGGAGAATCTGTCCCTAAAAAACTCAAGATTGCGATCACAGGCTGCCCTTCTGCCTGTGTAAAACCCCAAGATAATGATTTTGGAATTATGGGTGTTACAAAACCTGAAATTTTCGAAGAGGATTGTATTGGTTGTGGGCTCTGTGAAAAAGCTTGTAAAATGGAAGCAGTAACAATCAAAGATGAAAAAGTAAGGATTAACAGAGAGAAGTGCGTTCTTTGCGGAGCTTGTATTACAGCTTGTCGGAAAGATGCATTGAGAGCGGGAAAAATTGGATATACGATTTTTGTTGGAGGTAGTATGGGACGCAAGCCAAGGCACGGAATAAAATTTATTGAACTTGTGGATGAGGAGCAGCTTTTTTCAATCCTGAAAAAAACTATTGATTATTACAGAAAAGAGAGTCTTGACGGAGAAAGGGTAGGAGAACTTTTTGACAGGCTTGGAATTGAAAAATATAGGAAAGAAATTCTTTCCTAAAAATATCCGAAAATTTATGTATTTAATTAACTATAATAAAATCTATCTGGCTAGTATATAATTAAATCAGATAATTTATAGCTTCTTTGATAAAATCTATGGAAAGGATTGACTATATCTGGTATCAAGATTATAATGTATGGAATCCACATCTGAAGCAGTGAGTACCTTACATTATAATCGTAAGAATGAGATCATACATATGCTTTATCACAAAAACTGTGCATCAATATAAAAAAACAATTTCTTTTTCGTTGTGAAAAAAACACAGAGTCATTCATAATTTACAGATTTGTAGGTACATTTTCGTGAGAGTTGAGTTGGCTTTAAAACTTTAATATTTTTTCAAGAAAAAGGACTTTAAAATCAGAGACTTGCCAAAAAATTCTCAGATGGAAATAATGTGATCTTGAACATAATTTTCGAATAAGGATGTTAGAGATCATATGAGCTTACATACTATCAGATGAAAGTTCAATATATTGAAGGATAAAAATAAATAAAAATTAAGTAACTATTCAATCTACAAATAGAATTTATTTAGTCTATTTAGATAAAGTTTCTTCGTTATAGTACCAAGCTATGTAATTATAGAAATTAATTTCATTTGTTTTGATGTATGCTTTCATATTAATCTCTTTGGAAATTTAAGATAAGTACTTACTAACGATTCTTTAGATTTTAATAGGAGTACTTACTAACAATTTTTTAGCCAAGTCTACCTTGTATTCAACGGGCTCCTGGCTTAATGGCTCTGGCTCAACATGCAATACCTTTAATGTGGATATGTCGATTATATTCGGGTTCATTGCAGCTGTTTTGAATGCTATTTTTTCAAGATCTTCATCTGTTTTAGACTTGGCTCCAAAATAATCATGGATATGTACAACTTTTCCATTGCTGTCATAAAGTACACACCTTTTATCTATCGTCGTAGCAGTAGGATTCCAAGCAAAATCAGCACGCAATACACCTCTGATCGTACAAGTCCCAGAACCTGATGGGTGAGCATACATGAAATAGGTTATTTCAGTTGCATTAGAGATCTCAGCTGCACTCGCATTTATCTGTTTATCGACCCCAGCATCCACGACACTTGCGACTCCTACACCCGAAGTTCCCCATCCATCTAAACCAGTCATATACGCCTCTGCAAACACATGTACACCTGATGTGTCTCCAGAATAAGTGTGAGTCCAGGCGTGGTAATTATTAGTTATCGTGGCGGGAAAAATCCATAGATTATCCATATAAGTGTCCTCCTATATACTTTTAGTATTCATAATTGTACTATTATATTATGTTATATTTTTATTTAAATATTTTAAATCTTTAGATATGTATATTATATTGGTTGTTTTTTATGTAACTTGAATGGCTAAAATAAAACATTTACAACATTTAATATTAAGTTATCTATCAAAAAAATAATTTTCAAATGAAAAATAATTCTATATTAAAAATAATTTTATATGAAATTTTTGTAATAAAAAAATTTAGCAAAATACCCACTATCTTTTTTGTTTGGCTAAATGCTTGTTTTTCCATTTGCTTAGACTCCAAAATGTTGTTTAATTTTATTGCGGATGCTCTAGATAATATAACGCCTGCAATGCTGGTTTGTTATACGGTTTAAGTTTTAGTGAATTTTTGTAATCAAAGATTGCTGCTGCTTTATCGCCTTTAATTTCGTCAAAGACTCCTTTTGCATTCCAACCAAAGAAATTGTTTGGATCAAGCATCAAGCCTTTATCTACATAATTTTCTGCTTCATCTTTTTTACCTTGATTCATTAGGGTTCAATAAAAGTGCATGGTCAATTGCTTCACTAGCTTCATTCATCTTAAATTCACCAGCTAGAGCATTTACTTTATAATATCACGCGTTAGCATCTTTCGGATCTAGATTAATTGCTTTATTAAAAATTAATATGAAGTCATCGTTTTGTTTGGCGTTAAACAGATCTTGCAAATGTTTTCACACAAAACCTATGTATTTTTTAGATCACTTCAATTACATCAGAAGTATGTAAGTTCTATTCAAGATACCCTTTCTTAATTACGCTCTGCTCTTCACGAACTTAGCGTTACATCTTTTGAGTACCAGTTAGTACCGTCCATCCAAGTTCGTAGGCATGATTATTGTCCCCAAAATAATATATCCTAAGTAAATTATTTTTTAGAATTGTTGATAAAAGTGCACTTTCAGGCTTTGATGGTTGACTATTTGCATCTATTGGTCTTGGAGATTTTATCACATGTTTCACCTTGCTATCGTATTTTTTTGTTGTTACTTTTAAAATACATAATTTTTTCCTGAATTATTTAAAATTAATTGCACAAAAATTAGTTTATAATTAAAATTAGCTTTCTGATGAAATTTTTTAAGACCACTAAATAATCAAATACTAATGAAGTCATATTACTAGTTTCTAAATAAGCTTATTTCAGCGTGAAACGTTGTAAAAATCAACTGCGATTTGATATTAATCACATTATTTAATTATTATAAAATAGATAATGTCTAGTCAATAGTTTTACAAGAAAGAAGAAATTTTGGTTCCGTTGCAAAAATAATTTTTCTGCAGTGTGATACTATAAATTTTATTTTTTTTGAAGGAGTTAATATTGAAGAATCTGAACTTAGAGCAGCTTACTATTTAAAATTTGAACAGCTTTCTAAAGTGAAGACATGATCCTTTCATTTATCGCGAAAATTTAGTTCTCTATCAACTAACTAGGATGAAATTACCATATTTGAAAGATATTCTCTGCGGCTGTATACCTATATTTTGCAAAATCTTTCCTTTTTTTGCATTTCTAGCGCTTTTTGTTTTTTCATAAGTTCTTTTAATGTTGGTGGGACTATATACCCATTCTCAAGGTTTTTAATATCCGCAATGTACATGGGCTTTTTTATATAGCCATTATTATTTGTATATACCTATTTTTTCTGCTTTTTGCCACTACAAAAAATAGGACTTATAGTTTTGCTTATATGGAAATTTTCATACAATTCATGTGCATCTTAGGGTTAAGATAATTCAAATATTTGGACAAAAATAGAAATCAGTATTAAGATCAATAGTCTCAATATGTTTCTAGATTTTTAATCCATAAATTCTCGAAGAAGGCACTCGATTTTAGAGTCCAGATCTCTAGCAATAACGAGAGCTTCAGGGTTTCCGTATGGAGCCAGAAAACTGGCTATCTTGTCATACGACAAATGCACACCATCTGGCCGCTCATCGACCAGAATTGTAACTGGAGCGTAAGATCCAGCATCGGGAATATGCTTTACCATTTCTTTCATGATGAGCGGATTGCCGATCAAAAAACGCATGACTTTCGGAGTGTTGAGCCCGTTTTCCTTACGCAAAATAGCGCCTAGATCGAATTTCATGAACATCATCAGCCCCGTTCTACCCAGACTCCTATGAATTACATTTTTCAGTTCAGCAAAGGTAAGTGCGCACTGAGTTGCTTCCATGAATTCGACCATATCTGTGTGCCCAACAGCCGCTTCTAGGGCTGCCACGATCACTTCGAATGGCTTGGAAGATATCACGCTGAATCGATCGATCTGGACTTTTTTGATAGTCATGTTTTCTTTTTCTCCGTAAAACCATTTATATATTAGATTCCATTGCAAAAAATTAAAAGAAGATTCACCGAAATAAGTGGCAGTTTAGGAATATATATAATGAATATTTAACAAATATATAATTCCTTATCTCGAGGCTTCGTAGAATTTAGGAGCTTTTTTACTGTTTTCTGAGAAAATATTATGCAGAGATTATAATGTTAAATCTGTGCATAATTTGAACAGAAAATCCACAAAGGAAAAATCATGGATAAATTAGAATTCTCATTGGCATATTGTTATGCCTAACTATTTGACAACTGCATATGCAAAGTGCTCATTTTCTTGTGTTTGATATTCATCAGTAAGTCCTTTGAAATAACGTTCTTTGATGTCTTCTGGCCTTAAATTTTCTTGGAGACTAAATCCTAAACTTGCTAGCTCATCTCCTAAAATTGACGGATTTAAGCCAGTAATCATCGGTTCGCCTATATTTCTTAAATACTCCAACGTTTTTTTCATTCGTGGAGACGATTTCTCAGGGATAAAAGCATCGGTATCGAGATAATCAAAAACAATAGTACTATCAGTGGGAGCAATTATTGTGATTGAGTGAAATACTGTAAATATTTCATCACGGGTCAAATAAGGGGTAACACCAAGCCAATTAAAGAAGGTTTTAACTTTTTGGTCATAAGAAGATGAGCTAGTTAGTGCTGTTATTAGGCTTTCCTTCGTGAGATCTATTGGAATAAAATGTAATTTTGCTGGATGTTTCCATCCCAACTCAGCAATGCGATGGAGCTTAAATTTTTGTGTAGCTGGGTGATCAACCTCAAACACTTCCAACTCTTCCATCATTTCAGGTTGTCGGAATGCAAATGTATCCATTCCTGCTCCAAGAATCACATACTGCTTTACTCCTTTTTTGATTTCATTTTTTAAGGCATCTTCAGCATATCGTGCACGGCTATTGAAAAAGCCTTCCAATTTACTGGTTGCTTGTCTTAATAACTCTGGAGTAATTGTTTGCTCAGATTGCAATGCAGTATGAGGAAAATCATTCAACGGTAGATCATAGATCATATTTTGTTCAATTAAATGTTGTTCAATTAGTGCCCTTTTTTCCTCGGGTATCAACTCATAGGCCAGAAAGTCGTCAAAGATTTTTTGAGTTGCATGTATGGAATGATAGGCACGCATGTAGGCTACCGTCATTGCAGTAAAGCTTGCTTGATTATCTTTCACTTTTATTGTCTCCTTCATTTAACCATCTATTTTTAATGTAACCTCTCCAAAAAAACAATATCCAGAAAAAAATTATAACGTAAGAAAGTGAATAATGTTTTGCAGAACAGATCACAAAACTTTTCGAATGGGCTCTAAAAAAGTTCAATAAACTCTTCAGGTGTCAAGCCAGACTGCCTGATTATTGACTGCAAAGTTCCAACAGGAATTTCATTATAGTCAGGGATGATAACGATACGTGTTTCTTCCGATGTTTTCTTTTTCATTTTTATATGGCTGCCCTTTTGTGAAACCACCTTAAATCCTTGGCTATTGAGACCTTTTATAATCTCATGTGCTGACAGTATGGGAAGTTTTGTCATGGGAGACCTCAATTATTGTGGTAAGAATCGAGCCTGCAGCAGGGATTTTAACATCTTCATCTTCAAGATAGAGTTCTATAGCCTCTTTAAGATTATCAATTGTTTTTTCAATAGTTTCCCCCTGGCTTGCCACGTCAAGTTCTGGACACCATGATACGTACCATTCCCCTTCTTTATGGATTACTGCTGAAAACTTATAGGTCTCTTGCATATATGAAAAAAGGTTGTATGCGCTATAAAGATTTTCTCAAATATCATTTATTTTGAGAAAGTAATCATATCAGCGCTCATGGTTTACAAAACTGATATTTGAATGCACAGATTTTTCTATAAAACCTGTGCATTAATGATGATAAAAAACAGAAACTTTGTCAGCATAATAATTGAATCTGCATCATACTTTTTGCAGTGAAATAAAAAATAACCCACATATGACACATTTAAATCTTGAGAAGAACCTGATATCGATGAATTCCTCTGTATCTGGTTCCCTCAAGAAAGTAATGAGTTCTCGATCAGCCCACAAGATTCTTCTTAATGTATTGATAGGATAGCAAAACTATATCATTAATTGAACTGGCAATTGATTGCAATTAATTCAAAACCCAGAAAATAATAAAAAAATGTTTTATTTTTATCATTGATTGTTTTGAATGAGTATAGAAAAAATTTGGAGACCAGAAAATAAAAAAGTCTCTGGCTTACTGCTGTCTATGATTGGCATTATGCTCGGAACCGGGATGCTTCCTCCGAGCCACCTGTGGTATCACCCTCGGTATACGAACGAGCACCGGTCCCTGCCAGCTTTCCGTGGTCCACGATTAAATACTCTTCGCGGATCTGGCGTCCCTCCAGCCAGCATTCCAGAATCTCTCGAGTACCTGCCGCGTATCTTGCCTGTGCTGAGAGTGAGGTGCCTGAAGTATGTGGTGTCATGCCATGATGTGGCATCGTCCGCCAAGGGTGATCCTTCGGCGCCGGCTGTGGGAACCAAACATCACCTGCATAGCCTGCCAGATGCCCGCTCTTCAGCGCCTGCGCCACAGCATCTCGGTCACATATTTTCCCACGAGCGCAGTTCACAAGGTAGGCTCCCCGTTTCATCTTGCTGATAAGCAAATCGCTAAACATGTTCTCTGTCTGCGGATGCAACGGTGCATTAATCGTCACTACGTCGCACAAAGGCACCATAGACTCAACATTTGAGTGATATTCCGCATTCAGCTCCTGCTCCACTTCCACCGGCAACTGATGCCGTTCCGTGTAGTGAAGTTTAACGCCGAACGGCTTCAGCCGCCTGAGAACTGCCTCTCCAATGCGGCCTGCACCGACCGTACCCACATGCATTCCTTCTAGATCATACGACCTGGACACCGCATCCGCGATGTTCCACCCTCCACGTATTACCCACCCATAGGCTGGTATGTAATCCCTCACCAGCGCCAGGATCATCATAACCACGTGCTCGCTTACACTGATACTGTTCGAGTAGGTCACTTCCGCTACAGTCAGCCCGTGCTCCCCTGCCGCCTGTAGATCAACATGGTCCGAGCCGATTCCAGCGGTAATCACTAGTTTTAGTTTACGAGCCTTATTAATTCGGTCGGCAGTTAAGTACGCAGGCCAGAAAGGCTGCGAAATCACTACGTCTGCATCAATAAGCTCTCTTTCGAACACACTGTCCGACCCGTCCTTGTAAGAAGTTACCACTAAAGTATGCCCAGCAGCCTCCAGGAATTTCCGCAATCCAAGCTCGCCAGAGACACTTCCAAGCAACTCTCCAGGTCGAAAGTCGATAGCATGGGGCGTAGGTGCCGTCTGCCCATTGGGATACAGCTCTATTTCCGGTATGTCTTTTCGTGCATACGACGGTGGATAGCCCGTTATCGGGTCGTCGTACAGTACACAAAGGATTTTCACCAAAATAAATCACTCCTTCTCTGCCACAATGACGAGTAAGAGCTATCGAAAAACGTTCCATAACTGAAAGTTGATACACGCAGGGATGTTTGATCAATTTGTGTAGATTTCATCTTTTTGTCTCCTGTTATGTAACCATTCAGCTTAAAGAATACAACATCAATAACCATCTTTTATTAAATTCTCTTGACAAATTTCAATGAATCCGTTTTTGTAACCGCTGGATATTGACTATGTTTTTTGTAAATTAAAAAACAATTTTGGATGTATACTATTTCAAAATTGATATTAATTAATTGTTTTCAGTAGGCTGAACAGTTATGTTTGGTTTATGTTCCATTCCCTGTGAGCGCCTATTTATAATTTAGGAGTTGCACATTCTATAATCAAATTAAAGAATAGCAAAGCCTAGTGGAAATATAAACTTAGGAGTTCGATAAATATCTAGGCATGTCAGTGATTGGTCGAAAATCTTATGAATGAAAATATTTCTATAGAACTTATGACAAACCTCGTATTCTTCGAACAACGGGCACAAGACATGAAAGTACTTGAAAGTGCTTTCATACCAAAGTTTGGATATATTAATCTTTTATAAGATTAATAATTGACAAACAATAGTCTTTTATTTAAAACCTTAGAATGATGTACAAATAAATATCTATATATTGTACAAGGTTCCGTTGCAAAAAATCCTTTCTACTGATACAATAGAATAAAAAGAAAATCAAAGATAGTAATATGCTATCTAATTCCTTTAAATGGAAGCATTATGAAGGAGAAATTATCTTATTAAACGTAAGATGGCACCTAAAATACCCATTGAGCTATAGAAATTTAAAGGAAATGATGATAGAAAGGGGAATTCAAGTTGATCACAGTACTATAATGAGATGGGTACATCAATATTCTCCTGAAATCGAACAAAAGATAAGGAGACATTTAAGACCAACTAATGATTCTTGGAGAGTGGACGAAACTTACTTCAAGGTAAAAGGAGAATGGAAATATCTGTATCTTGCAGTTGATTCAACTGGAAACACAGTTGATTTTATGCTAAGTGAAAAACGAGATAGAAAAGCAGCAAAGAGATTCTTTAAGAAAGCTTTGAGTTCTAATCATAACCAAATTCCGAGAGTAATAACAGTTGATAAGAATCCAGCTTATCCATCTGCTATAGGTAAACTGAAAAATGATAAAATACTACCTAAAAACGTAGGTATTCGACAAATCAAGTATTTGAATAACATTATAGAACAAGATCATAGATCTATAAAGCGAATCGTTAATCCAATGTTAGGATTTCAGTCTTTTTGTACAGCCATCAAGACTTTAAAAGGAATTGAAGCTATGAATATGATCAAAAAAGGACAAGTAAATGATCTAGATTACTCTATTTTTAATGAAGTCAAATACATTAATAAATTGTTTGGTATAATTTTATAATGTTAGTACATTTTCCTTGAATATTTTGATTTTTATTTATTACTTATAGATTTACATATTTTTTTGAATTTTTTGCAACGGAACCCTTTTCTGAAAAGCTAAGGCAATTGGACACCTTGCCTTAGTTTTTCATTCTTAAATTCATCTGCTTCATTTCGCAGTGATAGCTTTCTCATAGAAACTTGTATCAAAAAGATCTTCTTTTGTCAGAGGTTTCGAAGTGTAATTCAACCCATATAGAACATTCGAGAAATCAACAGTAGAATTTTCAATCGGTGCAGGATCTGTAATCAGTTCTCCATCCCATTCTTTTAGAGATGCCTTTATAGTTTCAAGATCCTCTGAAGTCTTATTTGATAAAATCTGAGCAGCTTCATCCTTATGCGCCGTGGTATACTTAGTTGCATTAATATGCGTCTTTACAATCTGCTCCACAATATCCGGATGATCCCGGATAAGTTTTCCGCTTATCAAAAGCACACAGCATATGTGATTAGGTTCCATCTGCCCAGATTGTACGATGGTGCGCCCATTACCTGCCTTTTCTACACTTGTTGGGGAGGGATGAGGCAGGAAGACGGCGTCTACCTTTTTGGCTGAAATAGCGCTGACGGCGTCTCCTGCTGCGGCCATTCCAACGATTGTCACATCTTTCTCAGGGTCAATGCCGTTTTCCTTGAGCCATTTTCTCAATAGCGTATTTTGAATTGATCCTGGTGGATATGTAGCTATTTTGAGTCCCTTTAAGTCTTGAGGACTTGTATACTTGTATTCTGGCCTTAGAACAAGACTTGAACCATTTGTATTTACAGGTTCAACAATCTTTGCGTCAAGACCCTGGCTGAGAGCTGTAATAGCAGGGGCTGCCCCGACATAAGCTACGTCCAGATCTCCAGACATCATGGCTTGCATTTCAGGAGGGCCGGTTTGGAACACATACTCTTTGATATCCTGAACTCCATAAGGTGCAAGATCTGTTTTCCACCATCCTTTTTCATCTGCAACCACAAATGCAATATGATGGGTACTTGGTTGATAGCCCATTCTCAGTTGCGTAATTGCAGATGCTCTTTGAACTCCGCTTCCATTATTGGATACGTTCCCTTTATCGGATACACAGCCGGATACGAAGACAGATGCTACCAGTAATAAAATGAGTACAATACCTAGTTTTTTCAACGTTTCACTTCACAAATTTTATAACTATGAATAATTCCTATAGCCTGCACATTTCCCCTCTAGAATTAACAATATCGGATGAACTATTTTAGAAAATTTTTAGCAATGCTAAATATAGATCGAAAAGTGGGGTATTTTAGTCTACAAGCAGCACTTTTTGATATCTCTCCGTGAGGTTAGTTCAAATTTTGGTGCTATCTATATTAGGACTCATGCGATTGCACTGAAAAATCAACAGCATTAAACTTTTAATTGTCTAAAATGAAAATTTAAATAGCAATCTTTCTTACACTTGATTTTGCACCTCAAGTGCATAAGTACCTGCAAGCATATTTCTACTACCGTAAAATAGGTGTTTGAATAGACAAATAAATTATACACCTATGTTAATCTACGGAATGTCAGTTTAGATATGATATTAACTACTACTCAGCTAAAGACCCAAAGGTTTTAAGCTTTGTCCCAAAAATTATAAAATTAATTAAATCATTTTAGATCTACTACGGAGAACTTCTTTTACAGAGATGAGTACAAACGGTATGTTATAATCCCTTGGGTTTAATCTTTGCCAAACTTCCATATTTAATTTCAAAATGTATATATTCCACTTCCACACCTGCATTCCTAAAAAAATTAAGTGAATCAGTATCATGATAAAGAGTTGCATATACAACCCTCTTGATATTTGAATTAATAATCATTTTCGTGCAGAGAATACAAGGCTGATGTGTGCAATAGATAGTTGCCCCTGATACGTTCACCCCATGGATTGCAGCCTGAATGATGGCATTCTGTTCCGCATGCACTGCCCTGCATTTCTCCTGTTGAGTACCAAAAGGGATCTTCTCCATGTCCCGGATACACCCGATTTCAAGGCAGTGTTCCATACCACTCGGAGCCCCGTTGTATCCAGTTGAGAGTATACGTTTATCTCTAACAACAACTGCCCCTACATTATTTCGGAGGCAGGTAGATCGTTTTCCCACCACGAAAGCAATTTCAAGGAAATATTCGTCAAGGGAAGGTCTTTCTGTCATTATTTTTAATGAACAGTAACATTGTATATATAGCTGTGACGTTAGAACTTGTACCAGTTTCAAGAGTTAATTTTAAGCGTAATTAAATAGCGGTGTATAGGGAAAAATTTACTTTCAAAGAAAAAATATAGATAATTTTTACAGCTTAATGTTTAAAACGTATTGATTTTCTAACCAGACTGTATAGATTCTGTCATAGATTAAAGCTCCAGATCTTTATCTTATAGAATAGCCAATGTTTTTTTCGCTATAGAAATAAAAATATCTGGGTCTGGTTTATTGTGGATCAATGATTTATCTAATATTATCTTATAATACTTCATTAGTTTTATTTTATAATACTTCATTAATTTTCTCCAGGATAACAACAGCTTTTATCATGTATGGTTTTCCCGCAAATACCTACTCTTGGATGCCCCAGAGAATTACAAATCTTATTGACCACATTCCTTGATATGTATCCCTCAAACTTCAAAGCTTCATCACAAGCTTCGTGTCCAGAAAGCCCATAGTGAGAGAGCATCAATTCTATAACCCGGTGACGTTTAACTAAAAACTCAGCATGCTCTGTGCCCTTGGAAGTCAAACTAATGCCCCTATAAGGTACATAATCTATAAGGCCAGTGGAAGACATCTCCTGTATGGCCTTAGTAATTGTTGACGGGTCAAGGTGAAAATGATCTGATATATCCATTGTACGAACAGTACCCCCTTTTTCAAATATATACTTCAAATATTCACTTTTTTTAGGGCTTAACTCTAGACCATCATTACGTTTCATTGTTTGGTGTATACTCACATATTATTAATATTTTTTGCATATGTCTCAAATTTATGGTACAATCCCATTTCTGAAGAAAAAACGTATAGATATTCCTATGCTTACGTTTTTCAACAACACACTCTCACTATTTTAAAAAAATAGATATTATAAAATTTATATTTATCTAATAAATGATTCTAATTATAATATCAATAGAGTCGGATTTTTTGCCACAAATGCGTCGGATCAATAAATATATGTGTGATTTTCCGGTAAAAATGACCATTTTCTAATAAGTCATCTAATTTTTTTATTTAGTTTATTTTTGTATTTAAATAATCCTTAGCTATGACGAAAAATGCTTTATATGCCACAAAGTATTTGGTAGATAACCAATAATTTATCAACGGGTAATTACATAATAATCTCGTCTCAAATCCATTTAATTTGGAACTTATGTGATTGAGGGATAAAATCAAAGATTTATGCTATCATCAGAATTATTGATCTGTAGACAGTTGAATATTTAATGCTGCAGTTTCTCAGTTTTATCCCCATATTTAATCTATTTACCCCTAATCATTAGGATTCTAGAACTTTCGCAGTTGAAATAAAAAAATCAATAGCATT
The DNA here is from genome assembly GCA_963833425.1 of uncultured Methanosarcinaceae archaeon. Taxonomy (GTDB): domain Archaea; phylum Halobacteriota; class Methanosarcinia; order Methanosarcinales; family Methanosarcinaceae; genus Methanosarcina. Next base: position 195,741 of record CAWHXP010000002.1, read on the forward strand.
AAACTTCTAATTACCCAAAGTACAAATTTAGTCACAAAGTCTAAAGTACTTTGTTTTATACCCAAAGTATGTAAGTCCTAGATTCTTCACATTGTTTTTATGATCAGAGACTTGACTCTTCGTTCAAAATATGAGATTCAAAAAACTAACTTTAATTTTTGAGATCAGCTGAATAATGTATTCACATTCAGTAGGTAGAAAATAATGAAACATACAACTTATATTGTCATAGGAGTGGTGATCCTTATTGCCCTTGTTTCTTTCATCGCAATAAAGGATTCTCACCCAAGTTCTTTTGGCACCAATAATAATTCAGTTGCCACCAATACTACAAAAACCATACAAATTGTTGCTGCTGAAAATTTTTGGGGCAGTCTGGTATCTCAGATTGGTGGAACGCATGTCAAAGTGTTGAGCATAGTTTCAGATCCCAATGCAGATCCACATGAGTACGAAAGTAACACTGAAAATGCGCGTGCATTTGCCATGGCAGATTATATAATTGTTAATGGAGCCGGATATGACAGCTGGGCTGACAAGCTTATTGGAGCTGGCATCAAATCAGACTGCAAAATTTTGAATGTAGCAAAGCTTCTTGGAAAAAAAGCGGGTGATAATCCTCATTTCTGGTATGACCCCGATTATGTGAACCTGACTGTGAAGCAGATGAAAGAAGATCTTATTTCTATCGATCCAGCCAATGATACATATTATAAACAAAATTATGCAAACTTGCAATTATCGCTTTCAAAATATCAAAATAGGACCGCGGAGATCAAACAACAATTCGGGGGCGCGAAAGTAGCAGCCACAGAAAGTATCTTTGCATATCTAGCAAACGCTACGGGTCTTGACCTTGTTTCACCCCCTGAATTTACTCAAGCTGTTGCCGAAGGGAACGATCCGCCAGCAGAGAGCATTGTACAATTTGAGAAGCAGCTTAAGAGTGGAAATGTGAGTGTGCTGGTCTATAACCAGCAAACGGTAACGCCAATTACGAATAATATGAAGAAACTGGCTACAGAAGAAGGCATACCTATCATTGGTATCACAGAAACTATACAGCCGCCAGATGTTTCGTTCCAGGATTGGATGAACTCAGAATTAATCTCTCTTCAGAATGCGCTAAATGCAAAAGCTCTTGGGAAACGATAAATGAACGCAAACTATCCGAATATTATTACAGTTGAAAACTTGGCGGCCGGCTATCAGAACAACATCGTTTGGCAGGACGCCAATTTTACTATAGACCAAGGCGAATTCGTAGCGATCATCGGGCCCAACGGATCGGGAAAAACAACCCTGTTTCGTTTACTTCTTGGGATACAACAACCTATTTGTGGCAACATTAAGATATTTAATGCTCCACCTAAACGCGGCAATTCACGTATAGGTTTCGTACCGCAGAGACACTTAATTGATCCAGAAATGAACATCGAATCCCTTGAATTGGTAAGGCTCGGATTTTCCGGAAAACAGTGGGGTTTTAATCCATTTTCCCAAAGAGATCGCAAATACGCTTTTGATGCGCTGAAAGCCGTTGGAGCAGGAGATCTAGCACATCGGTCCCTTGGCGTATTGTCAGGCGGAGAATTACAGCGGGTATTTCTAGCTGAAGCGTTGGTCAGCGACCCAGATCTATTATTGCTCGATGAGCCATTGTCAAACCTTGATATAAGGCGCGAGCAAGAATTAGTGCAGCTTATAGATAATGTAGTTCGAGCACGCAATGCAACTGCATTGCTCATAGCTCACAATATTAATCCGCTCCTCCAGGTTCTTGATAAAGTGATCTATATAGTCAACGGCAAAGTAGCAATCGGCAGGCCTAACGAGGTCCTGACATCGGAATCTTTATCAGCTTTATATGGAACACAGGTCGAGGTCCTGCGTGGTTCGCAGGGCCAGGTAGCAGTAATAGGTATCGAAGAAAACCAGCACCATTACGATTGATATGTCCTTTAGCATTAATTTATTAACTGACCTGCAAGAGATGTGGCAGTACGGATTTATGCAGCATGCCTTTGAAGCCGGAACTATAGTCGCGATCGTCGCAGGCATCGTCGGCTACTTTATAGTGCTTCGTCGCTCATCGTTCGCAGCGCATGCTCTTGCTCATATTGGATTTGCAGGAGCAGCTGGCGCCGTGCTATTTGGGATCGCTCCTATAATAGGTCTCCTACTGTTCACGAGCTGTGGAGGTATAACGATAGCAATACTTGGTCGCCGAGCAGCTTCGCGCGACACTCAAATTGGAATAGTACTTGCATTCATGCTTGGACTTGGTGTTCTGTTCATTAGCCTCTATAGTGGCTATGCAACCGAAGCATACTCCATTTTATTCGGAGAAATATTGGGTATTAGTAATAATGATGTCGCTGTGACACTTGTTGCCAGTCTGCTGATTATTTTTTCAACCGGGATCGTATATCGACCACTTTTATTTTCATCTCTTGATGAAGAAGTAGCAGAAGTAAAAGGATTGCCTACGCTTTTGCTTGGAATGATTTTCATGCTTATGGTCGCAGTTGCGACATCTGTAGCCGTTCAAGTCGTTGGTGTCCTCCTTATTTTTTCATTAATGATCACACCAGCAGCGATCGCTCACCTATTTGCAAAAAGACCAAAACAAGGCATAATGATCTCCATATTTATTGCTCTAATAGCAACGTGGCTTGGACTCTTCATTTCGTTTTATGAACCCTACCCGGTGAGCTTTTTTATAACTAGCATAGTATTCGTTCTTTATATTATTACCCTGATTTTTCAGAGAATTAAATCCAATCTGAGATTCATCGCTTATAATGAATAAGTAAATATCTTTATTGATAGAGTATTTCGATAAACTCCTATGCATTTTAACATTGGAGATTTTAAATCTCTTGACAATAATTTCTGCTCATGAAAACTCTTACTGATTTTGTTCTTAAAGAGGGATACAAATGTCTTCAGTCAGTTGGAGATAAACTTGCTAAAATTGGTTCCTTAATTGATTGGAAACCTTTTCGTATCATTTTCGAGTACATATATTTCAACAAAACAGTTTCCATAGGCAGACCTGAAGCTGATTTATTATTATGTTTAAAATGCTTGTTTTACAGCAATGGCATGATCTTGCTGACTTTGAAATTAAGAGAAAAATGGATTTATAGAATACGATTTTCAAACTCACTCGAAATCTTAAAATCTAATAGGCATCTTCCGGCTCAAAAACGTTCTCAATTATTATCTTTCCCTCTATATTTCGGAAAAAACAAGATCTGTATCCCATATGGCAGACTCCTCCAACCTGCTTTACAAGCAAGAGGATAGAATCCATATCACAGTCAATCCTGATTTGATTTACGTTCTGCACATTCCCCGAAGTTTCCCTTTTTTCCCATACCTTTTGTCTGCTCCGGCTCCAGAAATGCGAGATTCCAGTTTCTATAGTTTTCTCAAGAGCTTCCCGATTCATATAAGCGCACATAAGCACTTCTCTGCTGACATAATCCTGAACAACAACACGAATCAAACCGTTGTCATATTTCAAGGTATCTAAATCGATCATGGAAAACAGATTACCAAACTAGTATAAAAGAACACATTTTTATATAGATAGAAGTGTAGAATCTGGAACAAAAACTTGCCATTAAACTACAAATGAGAAAAGAATAATAAAATTAAGGTCCTTAAAAGGGACATTTGATTTATTTTCAGATTATTTTTGCCAGGAGATTAAGGAACTTAATTGTCGATAAAACCGTGCTTAAAAATTCTTCCTCAAGTTTTTATCTTTTTTTCCTATTAAGTAGCCAGCTTACAGAGATAAAGACGATAACCGCAATAGCGGTATAAAACACAATCAGCAAAAGAGAACCGTATTTACTCTCCAAGAAAAGATTTGTGTTATCTATCTGCTCATTGGATGGATACATGATATCCTGCGGATCATTGCTGTGATCCAATCCCAAGGCATGGCCCAATTCATGCTCTACAATGGCAATCATTGCTGTATCACTATACTGAACCCAATCAATCCACTGTTGAGTTCCAACTCCAAGTATAATATTTACGTATACAAATTGCTCATTGACAATATGCCGGATTGTTTCACCTGCAATTCCATGAGAAGCATCTTGATCTTTCTGCAGATTTGCGTCCCATTTTATCCTGATATCAGCATCTTCCGAATCCACAATCTCAAACACAGGATTGTACTTCAGTTTACCATTTCCACCTTCTGCCCAATAATTCAGAGCTTTTTCTATATCTGCGTAATAGGTGGGACTATAATGGAGAGGAACCGTTTTGTTATTTATATATACGGTGATAGGTGAATAATCCCATGGATGATCTAAAATTTTTGGATAACTAAATTCAGAAGCTTTCGATGTGATGGACAAAATAAGTGCCAGAAACAATAATAAGAAAAGCAATCGTATTTCAGCCCTATCCATTTGGATAATATAAACCTACGTCTGCGTTATTTTGGTCCTTAACTTAATGAATTATACTTTTTATCTCTGAATATAACTTTTTAATCCATTTTTTTGCAAATGATAATACTTTTGATATTCTTGTGACTTAGTATTTGTAAATATATTAATGCTGGAGCTTTAGAGAAATTGGCTCAGATATATACTCTAATGAAAGATATATCTTAGAATTCATAGAAGTTGAGAGCGTATGAAAAAAAAGAGAGTAATATATATATTCGTTTTTGGTATCGCATTAATTATCGCTTTAAACCTCGTAGCTTTTGGTTCTTCTGAAACTTCGATGAGTAATAAAACCATTTCAGGATATGAGAAAGCTTTCGATCCAGGGAGTATGAACCTCGCAGTAAAACCTGGCGATGATTTTTATGAGTATGTTAATGGAGCTTGGATAAAAAGCCATCCTGTACCTGCGGATAAATCACGATACGGAGAGTTTGAGATAGTAAATGACAGAACCTTTGACCGCGTCAAAGACATCGTGGAGAGTGCAGCCAACAATACATCTGCTCCTAAGGAAAGCCTCGAGCAGAAAATCGGTAAATTTTACTCTATGGGAATGGATACTCCAACCATTGAAAAGCAGCGTCTAGATCCCATCAAAGACAAGCTAGAGAAGATAGACAACATCACCAACATCCCTGATGTCCAAGATGTATCAATGCAAATGATGGACTATGGTATGGACCCCTTCTTCTCTATGTATGCCGAACCCAATAAAAAGAACAGTACAATTATGATCGCTACTCTCACTCAGGGGGGTTTAGGCCTCCCAGATAGAGATTTCTATTTCAGGCAGGACAATGAATCTGTCCATATAAGAGAGCAATACCTAACTCACGTTGCCAAGATGTTTGCCTTCCTTGGAGACAGCCCAAAGATTGCTGAGCACAATGCCAGAGCCGTAATGAAGATAGAGACAAGGCTAGCCAATGCATCCTTTACTAATGTGGCCAACAAAGATGCGGTCAAAACATATAACAAGATGAACCTTGAGGAACTTCAGGCCTTTGCCCCAGGTATGAGTTGGTTTCATATCTTCAGTGTTCTGGGTCGCTCAGACGTGGCTGAGGTCAATGTGAGAAATCCATCCTTTTTCAAGGAATTGAGCATCTCTCTGCAGGAAGAGAGTGTAGCTGACTGGAAAACTTTTCTTCGCTGGAAGCTGATATCAGCCACGTCCCCCTATCTTAGCTCCGACCTAGAGAAGGAGCACTTTGATTTCTATGAGAAAAAACTCAATGGCCAGCAGGTGATGAAGCCCCGCTGGAAGAGGGTCCTTGATGCAGAATATGAGGCCATAGGTGAAGCCATAGGCCGCGTTTATGTGGAAAGGTATTTCGACTCAAGTTCCAAGGCCAGGATGCAGGAGATGGTATCTAACTTAAAAAAGGCCTTTAGGGAAAGAATTAAAAATTTGACATGGATGGAACCCGAAACCAAGAAAAAAGCCCTTATGAAACTTGATGTCTTGGATGTTCAGATAGGCTACCCAGATGAATGGTTAAATTATTCAGAGCTTGAAGTGAATAATGATTCATATGTCATGAATGTCCTTAGTGCCTCGAAATTTAAGTTCCACCACAGTTTCGATGGCTTGGATAAGATAGGCAAGCCAGTTGATCGTAAGCTCTGGCAGATGAATCCCCAAGAGACTAACGCCTATGCTGATCCTAATAAAGTTCTCGTAGTCTTTCCAGCTGGTATTCTTCAGCCTCCTTACTTTAACAAAGACGCTGATGATGTAATCAACTACGGTGCCATTGGCGCCATTATAGGACACGAGATGACTCACCACTTCGATAGCCAGGGTAGGAAGTTCGATGTTAATGGAAATTTAACTAATTGGTGGACACAAAAAGATGCTGATACCTTTAATAAAAACACGGGTATTTTGGTGGATGAGTACAACAGGTTTGAAGTCCTTCCCGGCCTACATGTAAACGGTAACTTGACCCTGCAAGAGAATATAGCAGACTTCGGCGGATTGACGATGGCCTATCATGCATATAAACGTTCATTGAAAGAGGAGCCTAAGATAATTGATGGGTTTACGAGTGATCAAAGATTTTTCTTAAGCTTCGCCCAGATGTGGAGGCAATCTGAAACTAATGAAGGCCTAAGGATGCGAGCGCTTACTGATCCTCACTCTCCAAACAGGTTTAGAGTTAACGGCGTTGTCTTCAATGTGCCTGAGTTTTACAAGGCGTTCCCTAGTGTAAAGCCAGTGGATAAACTCTACAGCCCAGAAAATGAGAGGTCTGTGATATGGTAGAATGACTTTTTTGCCTTTAATGGCATTTTATCATTTTTTAGATTTCGGGTTTTACAGAAAAAAAATGATTGTATGGTTTCAATCTGCATGTTAAAAACTGATTTTGATAAAGTAAAAAAAGTCAATGATTGTACAAATAAAATTTCTATTTTTTCTCTATACACAATTTTTGTATTAGAATCTCTTTCCTTTATCAAAAAAGTATTATCTTGTATCAAATGTGAACTAAATTAGGTGCTTGAAATTTGAGAACTATGGTAATACAGAATTCTTAAAATATCAACTGCTTAATGTGAAAGTATTCTTAAGTTCACCGATGCTAAAAAACTGTTATTTCAAATCAACAATTACTTTTTTTACTTCAGCCGCAAAGTTTTGAACCTTGGCCAGTTTCCAATTTTAAATTTTGTTGATTGTTGGTTGACCAGTATGTATGGACCGGTTAATGGTTAATGATAGGAACTATAACTGAATAAAACTATAAATCAAATGTAAACTAAATTTTTACTGTTTATGTAATCTTATACTGGATTGTCGAAAACGTTATTATCTGCATTCACTTAACTAAAATTGTTGTTCTTAATTTCTATAAATTAAGGGGGTATTATATAATGAATAAAAAGACTGTTCAAGTTGACGGAATAAGCATCGAACCGGATGATAACGCGAAAACCATTTCTATTCAAGATGCTAGACGTATGTTCATAGGAGCAAAAGGTTGAGAAAAAGTGACCATTCAGGATATAGCAGATTCAGCCAATGTAAGTATAGGCCTGATTCATAAATATTTTCCAGACGGAGAATTTGATATCCTTAAAGGAATCAATCACCAATATACAGACGAACTGTTGATGATAAAGCAGCCAGAAAATGTTGATTTCAATGATTTTCCAGGATACATGAAAACTATCATCAAAAATCTGCAACAACTCAATAAAAACAATAGCTCTTTGGTAAAGGCATTGACAATTGCTACACCTACTGATGGTGAAATTCTAGATGAAATCAAAAAGATGGACTTTAAAGACTACAAAGCGGCAGCTGATTTTTTTGCCCGTTTCAATAACGTTAAAATAGGGAGTAAGGATCCTTTAGAACTCCTGATGCACTGGGGAATTATGGTAAAAGTCACTATTCTCCTTAACATGATATATCCAGTGCCTTTAACGAATGAAGAAGCTTTGACTGATTTAATGGTCGATTTATCGTTGACTATATGGGGCTACCAGAAAACACCATAATCTTTTCCCAGTCAGAGCCACCTTGAAAGCTATCGATTTCAAAATTTAGGCTTTACATAAATCCGGATGTCAAAAAAGTCATGTGTACATACCTATTTACTTATTTTATCAAGTATCTATTCCTTTATTTTCAGTTTCTTGATCTAGATTCAGACATTAATCACGAAAAATAACTCCAAAAATGCAAGTGGGTAATATTTAAGCGAAATTAAAATTGACCTGGGACATTTTTTAGTTCAAATTCTAAATCTATAATAAATTGGAGAGGAAAGTACTGCTGATGCTGCACACATCAACAGTATCTAATTTACTGTATGAGGATTTGTTCGTCTGTTCGACGAAACAATATTTGTTTTAGTACATTATAAGCTTTTTACATAAGTATTCCGTCTTTCAAATATGATCTTTCTATTGGATAGAAACGCAGCTATTCGGGTACTTTATATGTTTTACATAATAGTTAATTTTTGCAACGCTCAGACCCGTACCCTATGTTCCATCACAATGCAAATAAGCGGTCTTTGGATGTCCTTTTACTAGATATACTATTTTTATTGTAATTTCTCCCCCCTTTTGCCACATCCACAGTTTGTTGGTTTATTGAATTATCGTCTGTATCCGAATCTGGAACTCTTAGAGCTTCTGGGATTCCTAGAACATTAGAGTTTATGGAAAACTTGGAACTAATTAAACTAAACCACAAGCATAAATAGAAAATTTCAGTAAAAAAATAATATTAGAGTACTCTAAACAAAACTAAAGTACAAATGGTGTTGAAGACATCAAGCTTTTTTGATTCCCTTTGAATAGTTCTTTTAATATCCAATCTATACGAAAAAGCTGGCATCTAAAATACCACAAAATATAATTTGTTTAAAAGAAAATAAGTCTCGAAAAACAATACAATTAATCATTAAGAAAGGAGATGCGTTTTATGAGCAGATTTAGAAAGGTATTGACTATCTCACTGGCAGTCTTATTTTTAGTATCATTGACGATAGCAGCATCGGGGGCTGAACCATCTCACGAGCACAAACATTTGGATCGTGTCCATTTGGGTGACAACTATCATAATGACCATGACGATCATAACAACCATCACCATGATAATAATGACTGTTGGGCGTGGAGTCCTACCAAAGAACAATGGGTATATATCTGTTAATAGTAATGATGATAAAAACTGCATAAATTAAATAGATGTAACTAAAATATCGATACAGGTTTTACGGTTCCGTTGCAAAAATGATATTTCTACATTTGGCTCCGTTGCAAAAAATCTGACTCTCTTGCAAAATCAGAAAAAATCTTCACAATTCGGAAAGTTAAATATTTCAATCCGAGCGAAAATGATACATAAAGGTAAAATTTATAGTGCCAAAATGCAGAAATATTATTTTTGCAACGGAAACAAAAAGAGTATATAGAAGGGCCGGAGTGATTAAACCCTTCCTAAAATTTATTATTTTGTGTTCTGCAGTGGAAATTTTCTATTTACCTTTAAAGGCATATATATCGAATATATTCTAAAAAAGTGGATTTGATATTACGCCAATTTGAAAGGGAATATATTGAAGGGAAAATGAGGAAACCCTTCTAAGACATGTGGTATTTTGTTTGAGAAACCTGAAACTATCCATCGGCTTGCACTTATAGATAAGGAGTTTCACCACCACAGGAATTCCACTACCAAAGGTTCAATGAATAAATTTCAGATCTACTTATTTTTCTAGATCTTTTGGATAGACATATGTATGTACAACAAACTCATATTCATTATTTTTCTTTTTTTTTCATATTTCATAATACCAAACTTAAAAAAAATATTACTTACCAGATTTACATCAAAAATAGTAATGAAGATTTTACATTGAGAATTACATAGTTTTTCAAATAAAATTTCTTGATTTTCTAAGTCACAAAACCAGCAGTTTACCATGCTACCTTGTATCCGAAAACGGTATTCTAACATTCTCAGGTTCCGTTGCAAAAATATATAGGATAAAATTGATAATAAGTCAAATTGATGCATAGGTTTTATAGCAAAATCTATGCATTTTCTCAACCTCACGGAGAAGATTTCTGCACTGAATTCCAAAGATTAATCGAACATTAGTTTTAAATACTGAATACAAAGTATAATTATAAAACTAATTCCATAAGTAATGACTTAAATACATGATCATGAGGCCACATGACAGTCAATATCTCCATTAATTCAAACGACAAAAAAACGAAAGATATAGCACATTTCTCAAAAATTATATGGCAGCATCTTCTGAAACTTACACAAAAATAAAATATAAGTTATCTGGGTATTTTTATTTCTGACATTCACGGGGAATAAAAAGAGGATAGTGACCTCATTATTCCTGTAGGATCCTCCAAAGAACCTGACATCTTAGAATCCATTGAGCTCAAGCAGGAGCTATCAGAAATAATTGGCATAGAAATGGATCTTGTTATGAAAAGTACTTTAAAATCGATGACTAGGTAAGGGATTCTTGAAAAGGTTGTACAGATATGATTGAGTGTGATGTAGGAAATTATTTGCAGGATATCCTTGAGACGATTGAAAGTTGTGAACGTTTTATTAAAGGAATGGATTTTGACTAATTTATTTCCGATGAAAAAACAATTTTTGCCGTAAATCATGCACTTGAAATCATTGGAGAAGCAACAAAACATATTCCTGAAGAGGTGAGAAAGGAATACCCAATCGTTCCTTGGAGAAAAATGGCTGGAATTAGGAATGTTATAGTTCACGCTTACTTTGGTATAAATTTGAATGTTGTTTGAAATACTGCGAATATAAGATTTCCTGAACTGAAAAGGACATTAAAAAAAATAGTGAAAGAAAAAAAGAGCAATGAAATTAATATATATGGAAATTTTGGTGAGGTAGAGACTACCACACTTGTACCGAAAATATCTTTTTAATATTTGGCTTATACATCAAAAATTTTACAAACGGCCCATCTTGATATATAGCTTTGCCAATTGGTCTGGATCGCCAATAAATACAATTTCGCTTTTGGGACCACCACGACCACGGCTAGATTTGTTTGCGTTTATTATGCCCATCAGTTTAAATTTAGACACTTTTTGAGATATGTGGGCTAATGATAGTGGTTTTTCTTCTCCAAATTGGCACATATCGATATAAATCCGATATATATCACCAGTAACAATGAATTTTCCTTTTTTGAGATATTTTTCGGTATTCAACATGCCTTAAAATTTATATCGAAAAGTGTGAAGATTTGAACCGATCAAAATTGTGAAAATTAAAAAGCAATTGACAATTTTTCTGATAGCATAATAAATAAAGAGAGAAAATCAAGTTTATGGAACGGATTATATGTCAATGATGTGCATAATTAAGGTGGGAATGAATTTTAATATGAATAGTACTTACATAGTTTAAGGATGAAAAAAGTACATCTGGCTTCTCAATAATCATTTAAATTTAGACGATTAAGTGCTTAATGTTGTCATTTTTTTCAATTCAATTGTGTAAGCTTTAATAAAAATAGGCATTCAAATAAAGATCGCATTTCGCTACTCTAAATAATTGGTACTATATTTTCAAATATGCGGTTAATGTTGCATAATTTATTAAAGTAACTCTGAATTTCAATCCCTCAAACAATCAATCTAAACTAATAAAGGGAAATCATAAAATATAAATTTTAATTGGTGATTTTATGGTCCAACTTGACTATGATCTAAATGATGAAGAGAAACTTCTTTTAAAGAAAGTCTTTGATGGTGATATAGCTTTTCGCAAGATTGAAGAATTTACAGATCCACTAACAGCGGTAAAACTTCGAAGGCTCGCGATACAGAAGTTTACAAAACTCGAATTCGAGCATATCCAGAATTTTTCCCTTGATGTGGAGACTGCAAAGATGAAGAATATTGAAAATATGATAGGTGCAGTACAAGTTCCTCTTGGAGTTGCTGGGCTTTTAAAAATCAACGGAGAATATGCAAACTCTGAATATTATATTCCTCTTGCCACAACTGAAGGGGGCCTTGTTGCCAGTGTAAATCGGGGTTGTTCGGTTATCACAAAGTCAGGGGGAGCAAATGTAAGGATTTTTGAAGACGAGATGACTAGAGCTCCTGTTTTTAAGCTTGATAGTATCGAAAGGACTAAAAAATTTTATGAGTGGGTAAAGCGTCCTGAAATTTTTGACCAAATGAAAATAATTGCTGAAAAAACGACTCGTTTTGGAAAGCTAATTTCTGTAAAGCCCTTCGTGACTGGTACTTATGTGTACCTTAGATTCTCATACGATACAAAAGATGCCATGGGTATGAACATGGTGACTATAGCTACTGATGCAGTACTACACCTGATAGAAGACGAATTTGGAGCGCAAGCTATTACCCTTTCAGGAAACATGTGTACAGATAAAAAACCGGCTTCTATAAGCACAATTCTTGGAAGAGGAAAGACTGTTGTAGCTGACGTTACTATTCCAAAAGAAATCGTCAAGGAAACTTTGAAATGCACACCAGATGCCATGTTTGAGGTAAATTACAGTAAAAATCTTTTAGGCTCTGCGAGAGCAGGATCACTTGGCTTCAATGCCCATGCTGCGAATATTATAGCTGCCATTTATATAGCATGTGGACAGGACGCAGCTCATGTTGTTGAGGGCAGCACTGCGATTACGAGCATGGAACTAACTGGGTATGAAGAAATTCACTGCTCTGTTACCTTGCCTACTCTACCTGTAGGAACCGTAGGAGGAGGTACTGGTCTTGGAACTCAGAGAGATTGCCTTAATATTCTTGATGTTTCAGGTGAAAGTAACATTCCTGGGGCGAATTCTCGAAAATTTGCAGAGATAGTAGCTTCTGCTGTGCTTGCAGGAGAAATTTCCCTCATAGGAGCCCAAGCTGCCGGACATTTGGCCCGAGCTCATGCCCAACTGGGTCGTGGAAAGTTCTAAAACGATGGATTGATGCTTTAAATTATTAACTGATAAAAAAGAAACAAATATTGTTAATAGACGAGGTTTAATTAAAATCGGCCAACTTAAATTTGCTATTGAATCTTATTAAAGGTGGCTACAAATATTCTTTTCCACGGCTGAATGGTTACCTTATATTAAGAATTATATTTTAAAAAATAAAATCCTTATCTACTTTAAATTAGGAAACAAGGATATTATAAGCCGTAAATCTGATAAAACGCTGAATGGGTTTTTATCCAATGCATGATTTTAATAGGTAATACTATATAGAAGAAGAAATATTTAAGAATTTATTATTTTCTGTCTATGTGTCTGTAGTATCCGATCACTCCCAAGATTCCTGGAATATACAAGTTTCTACCGATTTTACGCCGGTATATATGAAAATATAGTGAAAATATAGACTAAAGGCAGTCAATTTTATTGGCATCGATTTTCAAATAAGGAATCTCAGTAAAAATGGTTTTATAAAAATGTAAATATGAGTATTTCAAGTTAGGTAAAATGATCTTATAATTTACTGTTAGACCTGTGCATTTTCTCAACCGCACGGAGGATAATTCTGGCACTTAATTCTTTTCCTGAATCAGAAAATTGGTTGAAGAATGTGGTTATAATGCTATATATTGGAGTCTCTTTAGAAGAAAATACTGAAAAAAGATATGAAGTGTTATAGGGTAAGAAGGGGTGTTGTAGAAAGGACACATTCGTGGATGAATCGATTCAAAAGACTGCTTATAATATGGAAAAATAAAATTGACAATTACTCGATTATGTTCCATTTAGCATGTGTATGGATAACCTTTAGTGAAGCGGGACTTTTAGGATAGGCTCTTAACAAATTTGGATGAAAATTTTGTTGTTCATTCAAAATTGGAGAAGAAATAATATAAATTAGAAAGATTCTTTAATAATATCGTTTCTAGCAGTGAGGTAAGACTGCTCTGCAATTTCCATACTACCCTTAAGATCAGTAATTTTCATATCAAATTTACTGGCAAATTCCTTAACGTTTTCATCAAATTCAGGATTATTCGCAAATCCGGTATCTATTTTTGCAGTCATGCAATAAAGAGAGTTTTTCAGATACTTATTGTTAAAATCCCTCCCTTGAGCTTTATTTTCCAGCCGCTTCCAGCTTGAAGCCCACATTGGAGTCAGATAAATTGTTCCTATACCTCTGAATTCGAGCATGCATCTGGCATAAGCCTCATTTCCTCCGAGAGCTAAACTGATGCAGTCTTCTATCATCTCTCCGTTTTCATCCTTCAGAAAAGAAAGCGAACATCCAAGATCTGCAAAGTCTTCTTTCAGTTTCCCTAATGTATGCCCACAACTACCATAGAATATTAATATATTATCCGAAAAGTGAGCCATTTCTCTCACATTTTCGTACACTTTTGCCTTCAATTGCTCAAGATCAGAGTGTAGGTCTTGTCTTAATAGGTTTACTACAACAGTTACCGTTTTCTTTTTTATTAGTTCTCTCTTGTTGTGAATTTTATTGAAAATAGGTGGTAAAGAAAAAAATTTTAAACTTTTTCTTGATTTTAGGTTGTCTGTATCTTCGAGAAGCATTTGGACTCTATCCAGGAAGACTTTTCTGGGAGTACAGTTTTTCGACTTAAGCTTTCGAAGGAATTCTAAATTGCCCCGGTTTTCCACAACTATTAGCTGCTTAAGTTCAGAATCTTTCGATAATACGTGTACTAACTCATCTTCAAGCATTCCACAGGCAATAATACTCATTACAGGCATATTCTCGAATTTTCTCCTGAAGTGTTTATTAGGTCTCATCAACGGTTGGTCCAAGTCTAAAGAGTATCAGATTAGAGCCTATCCAAAAAGTCAATGATACATTTATGAAATAACAAAATGTCAGTGTATTAAAAGTTCTATAAAATATGATTGGCTATTTATCCTTTTCTTTCAATGCAAAAAGTTGGATGCTGAGCTAATAGTTTTACTGACCCAGCTTTTATTTCAATTGATTTTACTAACGGCTAGGTTTTGAAGTAAAACATATATAATCTCGACGTCAAAGTTTCGCCCCTATCTCTGTACTATTAATAAAATCTCAATACAATCTCAAATTTGTAAGTATAGGGATACCCATACCCTTTTGATTTTAGACAAGCTTATTCTTTTTAATACTTTTTTGCATTTACTGTGCATGTAATTGGTCAAATAAGGTATAATTTATATCTGTAGTGGAAAGATCGAGTTATCAAAAATCTAGGCAAAAATTTGACCATTCACTATTTTGTGTTGTTTAAGAATGATTCCCGAATTTAAAAGTGGCTCTATAAAATTGATGCTGAAAGCTGTCGAATTGTCATTTATATCTCTTAGATATACTAAATTAAATGTATGCTAATGTTTTATATTTGATCAATAAATTACAGCTTTAGCTATATGATTTATGAGGTGATTACCAAATGGAATTTAAAAAGACCATGACTATTTTGTTAGTTGTTTTCGTTATATCTTCATTGGTAGCTTAGCAGTAAGTTCAAGCCTAAGGTGGCTGTAAAAGTAGATCAGTAATAGTTGTAGGTTGAAGATACTGCCGATACCGACG
The DNA here is from genome assembly GCA_963833425.1 of uncultured Methanosarcinaceae archaeon. Taxonomy (GTDB): domain Archaea; phylum Halobacteriota; class Methanosarcinia; order Methanosarcinales; family Methanosarcinaceae; genus Methanosarcina. Next base: position 211,304 of record CAWHXP010000002.1, read on the forward strand.
GTAGTGGTGGATTAAACTGTATTTCCACCCTATTTTAAAAATTAGAATTGCTGCAATTTTTCTTTTCAAGGTGATATGCTTATTATTTATTCTATTACCTTTGTCTCTTCTTCTGCAAGAGTGCCCTTTTTTCTACAAAGGTCAAAATTTCATTCTTCAGTGATTAAGCTGTTTGTGAGCTTCTCCATAACAAATCCCACATTTTACCATGTCATTTTACCTCCGTTTTTCAATTTTAGATGCACCAACCCATATTATTCGGCGAGTCATTTATTTACACTTAATAGGAATCAAAATATATTAAATGTATTCAGGTATCTTTAAAAATATACATCGGAACGATCTGGAAATTTATGGTAAAAATTTAGGAATAAAGCAAATATGTATAAGCGTGTGAACAGGTTAGCAAGGAGAAGGGCGACAATTCTAAAAATCCTGAAAAATCTGAAAATCTGGGACTGGCAGAGATAAAGGCTATATGGGAAAATTTTTCAGAAATGCATAGTGGTATTAAAACAATGGTGAAATATTCTAACAGGCTGCGTTTCGAAAATGCTCCTAAAAGTTCAGGGCAGGAATATTCGAGTGCTCTTCAAAATCACCTTTTTGAAGATTTAGAGACTGGACTGAATGGAACATGGTGGAAAAATGGCATGAAAATAAAATTACACTTCTGCTTTTATAGCTCTTGTACAAGATAATGCAGAGTTTGTTAACAAAAACAAAGTAAATACACCCTTATTTCGGACAACAGAAAAAACTGGATGAACTGGAATGCGGAACCCCTGATAGGAAATGCGAGAAGTGCTTTTCCGAAATTTCGAGTCTCTTCATAAAACACATCAACTTCATGCGTTATTGGAGATTTATGAAAATAATTCAGGACAAAAGCCTGATATTTAGCTCTCAAAACAAGTGTCTTTATGAACGAAATCCATGAGTTGGCCTCAATAACCAGCGTCTGGAAATTCTAGAAGCTGTCACCTTCGAACCAAAAAGTTTTTTTGTCTTTCACAAACTTACTGTTCTTATAGGAGGAAACTTACTCTTTCATCTCCAAAACTAATTGACTACGAACTAATTCTGCAGCAGCACGAAAGATGAGATTATATGACCACTAAAAAGGTTCAAAATTCTGCAGGGTTTGAACGAAATATATTTTTCACTCCAATATTTCCCACAACAGAGCTCCACAGAAAATACATTCAGAAGGAGAAGAAAGCCAGATTTGACTTTTTGATTATGTTCCACATTTTATCCTAATAATTATTTGTGCTCTTGATTCATAAGGTTCTGAAAGATCTTGATCTTGCAGGGATATCCTTATCCTGGAACCTAGAAAAAAACTAGCTAAATGAGCGAAAAAGGATTCATGTTACCAGAAACGGAACTCTGGTATGCAAATCTGCTGTTTCAACAAATACATTAATAATGAGTTATGACTATTCACTTACGCTCAGCTTCACTTTTACATCCCATTTAATTTTCCTTATCAAGGTGAATTTATGTCTTTAGCAAATCTTAGAACACATTACACAGCCGATATCAAACCCGACAAAATAGTAGCTGGCCAGAAAATAACCCTTGCAGGCTGGGTCCATGAGATCAGAGATCTAGGTGGAATCTGTTTTATAGTGATCCGTGACCGTGAGGGGAAGGCTCAGGTTACAATGGTAAAGAAAAAAATTGATAAAGATTTATTTGATGCTGCAAGGAAACTTGTCCGCGAATCAGTAATCACAGTAATCGGATCTGTCAAGTTTGAAGAAAAAGCTCCAAATGGATACGAACTGCTTCCTGATGAGATTCGTGTCCTAAATATTGCAGGATCTCCATTACCAATGGATACAACTGGAAAAGTTGAAGCTGAATTGGACACAAGACTTGACTCCCGCTTTATAGATTTACGACGAGAAGAGACAACTGCGGTTTTCAAGATAAGACACCAGGTTCTTCAAGCTACCAGGGAATACTTCATAAAACACAAATTTATCGAAACCTCAACTCCAAAGGTTGTGGCAACTGCAACAGAAGGTGGAACTGCACTTTTTCCGATCACTTATTTTGACAGAGAAGCTTTTCTGAACCAGAGCCCTCAGCTTTTCAAGCAAATACTCATGAGCGGTGGTTTTGACAGGGTCTTTGAGATCGGCCCGATTTTCAGGGCAGAGGAACACGATACTCGCAGGCATTTGAACGAAGCCACCTCTATAGACGTTGAAGTTAGCTTTGCAGACCATTTCGATGTAATGGAAATTCTGGAAAACCTAGTGGCTTATATCTACAGCCGAGTTATCAAAAACTGTCAATATTCTCTTAAAGTCCTAGGAATCGAACTAAAGGTTCCGACGATACCTTTCCCGAAGCTTACCTACGATGAAGTAATCAGCATCATTAACGCCCAGTCGGAAGAAAAAATGCACTGGAAAGATGATATCGGAACTCTAGGAGAGCATATTGTGGGCGATTATGTCTACGAGACTACAGGCGAGTCCCACTATTTTATCATTGATTGGCCTACAGAGATTAAACCATTCTATGCCATGCCTTATGAGGACAAGCCTGAGCTAAGTAAATCATTTGATATGATGCATCGCACAATGGAACTTTCCTCAGGAGCTCAACGTGTTCATATCCCAGATTTGCTTAAGAGCCGAATCGAATCTCAGGGCATGAATTCTGACAACTTTGAGTTTTATCTTAAGGCTTTTGAATATGGTATGCCCCCTCATGCTGGTTGGGGTCTGGGTTGTGAACGATTTGTCATGACAATGCTCGGAACAGACAACATAAGGGATACGGTGCTCTTTCCTAGAGACAGGAGAAGACTTTCTCCCTGAGGTTCTTAATTTTGAATTTTGAACAATTTTTCGATCTTAAGAATATTTATAATTATTTTTTCAATATTCTTACCTAAAGGAAATACATATGGCGGAAAGAAATATATCAACTGACTCCGTGGAAAAACGTGCAGCTGGCACTGCAGCATCGCTAGTAGTGGAATCAGGAATGGTAGTGGGACTCGGGACAGGCTCAACAGTTGCGAATACTATAAGAGAACTCGGCAGACGGATATGTGAAGATGGACTCGAGATCCTTGGTGTTGTTACATCTTACCAGTCTGAAATGCTTGCAATAGAAGCTGGTATCCCTTTGACTACACTTGCCCAGCATCCGGCAGTGGATCTTGCTATTGATGGAGCTGACCAGATTGATTCAAATCTTTACGCGATCAAAGGTCAAGGAGCAGCTCATACAAGGGAAAAAATAGTCTCACTTTCAGCGAAACGTTTTCTGATCGTAGCTGACGAATCAAAAATAAGTTTGCATCTTAATAAGGAAGTGCCAGTAGAAGTCCTGCCCTTTGCAAAAGAACTTGTGATGAGAAATATATTTGACATGGGGGGAAAGCCAGAGCTGAGACTTGCTTTGAGAAAAGATGGGCCTGTGATAACCGATAATGGGAACTTAGTAATCGATTCTAGATTTGGTATAATATATAATCCTGAAAGGCTTTCTCTTCAACTATCTTTAATTCCTGGAGTTGTGGAGCATGGAATTTTTTCCAATGTAAATGAGCTTTATATAGGGAAAAAAGATGGATCAGTGGAAATAGTCAGGAAATAATGGATACAACTCTTGGATGAGTAAAGCATAATCACGGGCTATCAAACTGTTCTATAGTTCTTGAGACGAAAAACTTATAGGAAGAATAAAATCGCAAAGGAATGCTTTTTGTTATCTTTCAGAATACGCTGAGGAAACATATTTTTATACTTAAGGATTGGTATTTGTAATAGGTATGTTTTTATAGAAGTATTATCAGTAATTCCTGAGCAAATACTGCTTTGTATCAAGCAATCATTAAATCACTTTTTCATGTTGATCTACTGCTAAATTGACCACAATTTAGAACAACTGCAAATTAAGTTCTTTAATAAAACACTATATTTTAAGGAGGTTTTTTCTAGATGGAAAAAGGTGCTCAACCAATCATAATAATAGATCCCAGAAAAGAGCAGACTAAGGGAAAAGAAGCGCTTAGTATGAATATTGCGGCTGCAAAGGCAGTTGCAAAAATAGTCCAAAGTACGCTCGGGCCGGCTGGTATGGATAAAATGCTTGTCAACCCTATTGGAGATATAACAATCACAAACGATGGTGCTACTATTTTGCATGAGATGTCCATCGAGCATCCGGCAGCCAAGATGGTGGTTGAAGTTGCTCAGTCACTTGAAAGTTCAGCAGGTGACGGAACTACAAGTGCTGTTGTATTCACCGGTTCCTTGCTGGAAAAAGCAGAAGCCCTTATTGACAATGGGGTTCATCCGATAATTGTTGTCAAAGGATATAATCTCGCAGCTGATAAGGCCATTGAGATTTTAGAGAATCTAGCGATCTCAGTTGGTGAAGGTGAAAAGAAGATGCTGGTAAAGGTCGCTAGAACCTCCATTACAGGTAAGGCTTCCGAAAAATACAATACATTGATTGCGAATCTCTGCGTAGATGCAGTTCTTGCAGTACACGAGAAAGGAAAAGCCGACCTTAAACGCATTATTCTTACGAAAGATATAGGTCATACCATTGATGAGACGGAATTTGTGGAAGGTATTGTAATTGATAAAGTTGCTCTGGAAAAAGATTTCCCTCTCAAAATCCAGAATCCAAATATCGCACTCATAGATGCCCCAATGGAGATCGGCAAAACTGCAAACAAAGCAAAACTTCAGATCAACACGGTAGTGGATTTTGAGAATTTCATAATACAAGAGAATGCAGCTCTTTTAGAGATGGCAGATTATATCATTAGGGCAGGTGCAAATGCTGTTTTCTGCTCAAAAGGTATGGATGATAAAATTGCAGCCTACTTGCAAAACAGGGGAATTTATGCCACTCGCAGGGTCAAGGGTGAGGATATGCAACACCTTGCTGACGCAACAAATGGAAAACTCATAAGAAATATCAAGGAACTTACAGAAAAAGACCTTGGGCATGCAGGACTCCTTGAACAGGATCGTGATGGAGACCAGGGTGAAACATATTTAAGAGATTGTAAGGGTGCTAAATCCGTGTCAATTGTCATCCGAGGCGAAACCGAACATGTTGTTGATAATGTGGAGCGTGCAATTGATGATGCACTCAAAGTAGTGAAATGTGTTGTGGAAGACGGAAAGGTTGTTCCAGGCGGCGGAGCTTCGGAAATAGAAGTCGCACTTAGGCTTCGATCATATGCTGCTAGCATAGGAGGACGTGAGCAGATGGCAATTTTGGCATTTGCAGGCGCACTTGAAGAAATTCCGAGGACGATTGCCAAAAATGCAGGCTTAGATGCAATAAACTCTATCGTGAACCTCAGGGCAAAGCACGTAGAAAACGAAAGAACAGGCTTAGACGTTCAAACAGGAATCGTGGAAGATATGTTTGAACGAGGTGTTGTTGATCCACTCAGAGTGAAGATAGAGTCCATCAAGGCCGGTTCCGAAGCTGCGGAGATGATACTCCATGTGGACGATGTTCTCAGTGCTAAGAGTTCGTCTATGCCTGATGTCAAACCAGAACATATGGCAAGTACTTATGATGGCATGTCAGCCCCTCAACTTAACATGCGCAGGTAAGTCTTATTTTTCAGAATTAGGCTATAATAATCCTAGATACAATAAAAGCAGGAAATATGGAGGTTTATTCTAGAGTTTCTACTTTATAATCGTTTTATTATTATTTTTTGATTAATATATTTAGCAACTATTTAACAAAACAATATCAATAACCCTATTATTTAAGATTAACGGACTGGATTTTCAATAGGCTGATTTTATTTAACTATAGGATATTGATAATATTTTTTATTTTTTCCATTTGGATATTTTTCTAACAAATTTTTTCCTGTACTCCTGAATCTGTCCACACTTAATTTACTCACGCATTAGTCAATGGCATCATATACTTTGCAATTGGGAGCGATTCTTCGCTAATAGGGATCGTTGAACTTTCACTCGGGTGAATTCTTGTTTTTTTCATGCTGCTTCTAGCTTTCGCAGGGGTAATGTTTCTTATTACAAGGTGGAGGTTTAGAAAAGTTAGAGTCACAAAATTCACTTTTTTGGAAGTAAAAGAAAATATTCGTGAGGAGGAATTCTATGATATATACCCAAAAGAGCGTGATCAGAAAAAGAGATGTAGAGCTAGTATCAAAAGGATGCGAGAAATGCCTAAAAATCGTGGTCGGAGTTCGCTTTTAGATCGAATTTTATGTAAAATAAAGTATTCCTTCGAGACTCTTCGTAATAGCTACGTTTATCAATAAAAAGTTGCTCTCTCAATGATTATCGGAATTAGGTTCTTCAAAAAGGGCAGGATTCTTCTCTTTTAATGGTATGAGAAGTTCTTCGTCTAATTTTGTATCATAAAGTGTTTTCAATTTAGAGAGCTGATTAATTGTTAGATGGTGAGCTTCCTTAAAGTTCGCTCCTTGAAAGTTAGATTGTTCAAGGTTAGCTCCTTTGAGGTGAGCTTTTTCAAGATTAGCTCCTTGAAAGTTAGCCATTTGAAGTTCAGCTCCATATAGTTCAGCTCCTTTAAGATTAGCTACTTGGAGGTTAGCTCTTTGAAGATTAGCCCCTTCAAAATTAGCCTCTATAAGATCAGCTCCCTGAAGGTTAGCCCCTTCGAGTTTAGCATCTTGAAAATTGGCTCCTTGAAGGTTAGCCTTTTCAAAGTTAACTTTTTGAAGGTTAGCTCCTTGAAAGTTAACCTCAATAAGAAAAGCTCCTTCCAATTTAGCTCCTCTAAGTTTAGTTCCTTGAAGATTAGCCCCTTGAAAATTAGTCTCTTGAAGATCAGCTCCATAAAAATCAGCATCTTGAAGATTAGACTCTTGGAAGTTAGCTCCGTAAAGATCAGCACCTTGAAGGTTGGCCCCTTCAAGTTTAGCCTCTTGAAAGTTAGCCAAATGAAGTTTAGCTGATTTTAAGTTAGCCTTTTCAAGGTTAGCTACTCGAAGATTAGCTTCTTCAAGGTTAGCTCCTTCAAGTATAGCTCCTTGGAGATCAGCACCTTCAAGTATAGCTTCTTGAAGATTAACTCCTTGGAGGTTAGCTTCTGTGAGATCAGCATAAAAAAGATTAGCTCCTCGAAGATTAGCTTCTTGAAGGTTAGCTCCTTTAAGTTTAGCTTTTGCAAAGTTAGCCTGTTCAAAATTAGCTCCTTGGAAGTTAGTTCCTATATAATCAGCTCCTAAGAGGTTTTTTTTGTCTGGGTTATCCATATACTTTAATTGGCTGGACCTTAAATAAACATTACCGAGTTCGGAGATATTTCATATTCTTCAGGATTTATTTTCTCAAAATGTATATCCTATATAGTCTAGTTTTGTCTGGATAAAAAGATGGCAGCTACGTTTTGACGCAAAATATAGACTTTATATTGATTTTCTGCTGATTTTTCAGGCTAATTATAATATATCAGATAAAAATAGCTACCTTTCAATGTTCTGTAGCGATCTATCTACTTAAATATCCCGATTATACTATACTCTAGAGTTGAGACTTAAAATAGGGTCCTAAGAATTATAGATGGAATAGGAGCTGAAATTTTTGGTGTATGATAAATGCGACGTAGGAGTTATGACTATTTAAATAGGCACGTCTGCCACCCCATCCTATTAATTATTTTAAAATATATTTAGTATTCAATATTATATGGATATATTATTTGACAATTAAGAAAAAATTCAAACATCATTTTGTCCCAAAAACTCTACTGGCTTTGAATACTCTCCTACCAGCTGTTCCAAGCAGTATCATTAATTTCAACACATCAAATTCGTTCAAACATTCACACCCTTATATTATGGAATAGAACGTATGGAATTTTAGAATTGACAGAATGAGTATCTATTGTTCTAATTGTTACCTGTACTTAGGAACTGGCCGCAAAAATTTATATCGCAGTTCAACCGTTCAATCTATAAAATGAATGTTAAATTTGATTTTATTTTGAAGGCTATTTTTTTCAAGTTCAAATAGATGAAGAAATAAAAAAATCTTCAGCTAACGGATGTTTTGTACGAAAATTATCTCACTTATCTGTTTATTTTTTATAGGCTCAATTAATTTTTGAAAGTAACTAAGTTAAGTTTTATTGAATAAAATTAACTGGCCAACAGTCAAACAACAGATAGCTGATCATATAATTTAACAAATTTGGATTTACGCACTTAAACATTCATAGTGCATTTCCATGAAAAAAAGGTATGAATAGACAAACAAACACCGATAAGATTATGTTAATTTTAATAAAAGGAATGAATAATTATTGAAAAATTCATTTGGTAAAATCAAAAAGGCATTAACTACTTTGTTAGCAGTTTTTTGTAACATCATTAACCATTGGAGCGGCAATTGAATGGAATTCTCGCGGCCATCACCATATTTGTCATAGCTGCAGCAGTTGTGGCAGCTTCATGGTCTCTAAAGTAACGGAATTCCCTGTCAAAATTGTAGCTGCAACAACGATACCACCTACGAAAGTTAATTGTTGCTAATTGTAAGTCAAATCGTGTGCTAAACTGTTTCGATGCATGAAAATACCAATTTACTTAGAGAAAATTATTGAGTATCCAATTATGCGAATAAGCTACTGTATACATTGCGTGGCGACGCCATAAGGCTGTTTTGATCATCCCCTGCTGGGATTCTAAAATCGGCAATTATAATATTTGAAAAAATTTTCAATCATTTGTATTTCTTTTCTCTCGATTTTTTAGTTATTCAGTAGCACCGAAAGTGGCTTCTAAGTTTAAGTTCATATTCATGAAGAAGAAGATTTGTGTATTATCGTTGCTTTGACTTTGTTTAATCTAACTCATTTTCTTCAGCCCATTTTGCGATTAAGCAAAACAAAGAAAACATTTCGATCAGCATATCCAAAAATGCTCCTTCAGCCATGCCTATATCCATAAGAGGTACTGCCTGCTTCACTTGGTTTTATCATCTATATTGCAAATAACATCCGTGAAGCCGTCGAGAGTCAGCCAATTCTCCTTTTTAAGCTGATGGACGGTATCATTCATATCATTTGCACCATTTTCACTTTGAATGCAGAAATGATTAACTCACTCATTTTCTGAAGATCTCTTTTTGACTTCTGGTCCATGTAAAAAACGCTATTAATGTCTCGCTATTTTTCAAGGTTGAAATATTTTATGTAAACATAATTTTTATTTTGAAATAATTTTTCACATAATTAATTAAAAATAACTAAGTAGATTATCTTATATTTAAATGAAAATTAATCGGTTAAAAAGTGAGGAATAATAAGTAGATACGTAAATACAAATTACCTTGAAGGAGTTGATGCTGTTATAATTCAAATAATAATAGGGTGACAACAGAAAAGAAAAACAATTTCAGATTTTTACTGAAACTTATCCATTAAAGAAGTCTCGTAAAGAGAACATAGTTTTTATGGCTTGAAGTTATGGAGTTACTTTCTAAATTAAATCAACATAAGCTCTATAAGATACGGTTTACTTATGGATAAAAAGGTTGAAATTTTGCTTTTTGAGGATGATCCTTGAGACACAAGTCTGATTGAAGAGATGCTTGAAGAATTCGCTGACTTCCCATATGAACTAATAAACGTTAAAACATTAAACGAAGGTTTGAGTCTTCTCAAAGAACTCCTATTTGATATAATATTGGCCGATTTATGCTTGCAGGATAGTGATGATATCGACACTTTTCTTTATATTCATGCAGAGAATTCAAGAATTCCAATAATAATTTTTACCGCGTCTAATGAAGAAAAAATTGGAATTTATGCTATAAAAAGGGGTACTCAGGATTATTTAGCCAAAGGACAAGTAGACGGTAGATTATTGAAACGTTCTATCCAATATTCTATTGAACGCAAAAAGATCGAAGAAGTACTCACAAATATTGAAATTGCTCGTAAAAAGGAAATTCTTCATAGGATTAAAGAATAACTTACAGGTGATATCTTCACTTCTTGACCTTCAAGCTGATAAATTCAAAAGCAAAATGGAAGTGACGAGTTCAGAAGTCTTAGATGCTTTCAGGGAAAGTCGGGATAGGGTAATATCGATGGCTTTAATTCATGAAGATTTATACAAAGGAAAAAATATAGGAAATCTAGATTTTTCATCATACCTTGATAAGCTCACTCAAAATTTATTCAAGACTTATGAATTTATGAAAGCCAATATAAGCTTAAGCATGGATATCGAAAATAATCTTCTCTTTGATATTGATACTGCAATTCCATTGGGAATGATTGTTAATGAACTTATTTCTAACTCCCTTAAACACGCATTTTCAGTAGGGATAAAGGAAAAATTCAAATCAAGTTTTGCCGTGAAAAAAAATTGGAATGTATAATCCGCTTAGAAGAGAATAAAAATGAAAATTGTAATAGCACCCGCTTCAGTCTGACAGTTTCAGATGATGGAATAGGTATACCTAAAAACCTTGAGATTGAAGATATTGAAAATCTAGGGTTGCAGCTGGTAACTTTCCTTATACATCAATTAGATGGGGAACTTGAGCTTAAAATGAACAATGGGACCGAATTTAATATGAGATTCACATTAATAGATAAACTCAAGCATGAACTAATTAGTACTTATGCGGTAAATTGAAAAATCAATTGCACTACACCTAAATTGTTTTAAAAAATTTGACCATGACGCTTATTGCGTTTTATTTTATGCATCAAATACATACGGCCTCCTATAAGATATATAATTTTTTTGTATCAAAATCTATGTGTTTTCTCATTTTTCAGCCGAAATCGCAAGGGAATTTTTATTTGAATTTGGGATAAATAAACCGATTTTATGAAATTCACTGTATTAAACTACAGAAAAGAAACAGCAATAAGTGGCTGATGGGATTAAAAAAGCATTGATAGATTATCAGAACTAGTATGACCAAATTATGGAATTGGATAGCATAGGTTATAAAAGTGCAGCTGCTATGTTGAAAGCTTCCATTATGATATAATGAATTATATGCAGTTTCCCGAGAATCACTGGGAAAAAAGAATAACAATATATATTCCATGAAAAACAGCCAAAAATTGAAGTTAATTAAAATCCTTAAAAAATCAATGATGTGGAAAAGCTGATCAGGCTAAAGAAAAAAGTTATAACTGACATTCTAAAGTCCAAAAAATAATCAAATAAAGTCTTTAAGTTATACAGTTTTAAATTTATTACGTTAAAATAAGTATCAACCAACTAATATTTGGTAGGTTGAACAGTTACCAAAAACAAAGTCCATTACAATTTTTAATTTTAACTATAACGGAGTGAAACGAAATGTTGAAACATTAATCGAGTCGAATGAAAACGATAATGGTTAACTTCTGGCAGTCTTTTTTAGTTTATTTGGCAGCAGAAGCAGCGAGTTCAAGAGGCGGTTATTATGGCTGCGGGATCTACCATGGCTGGATTAAAAGGTATATAAGTCTGCCCTCAAAAGAACATATTGGTACTCATATATAATATGGAAATATGCCACACTGTGACAGCATTGCAGTGAAAATAAAAACTACAAAAATAAAATCTGTATGAAATATTTGTTGAAATCGGAGGTTCATTGAAATTTTCGCAGTCTGTATCCTGATGAGAAGTTCTGATTTTTATACTAAAAATGATTAAATCCTGTTAGGCAAGAATTGAAATCCTGTTTTTCTGGGATAAAAGATGAAAAGGAATTGCCCATCATATTCTTCTACTCTGTGATAAATTTAAAATTTATGTATGTACGTATTAACTCCGTATCTCTCAAATGTTGAGGTTTCAAGAATCCGTTGCTTTATGTAATATAACGAACTCAGAAGGCTATCACTAGTTTCAGATTCTATCTCTCCTGCGTAGGGGTGAATATTTTCTTCAAGAGTTTTTAAAAATCTTGGATTCAGATCATTTATAAAGTATGTATTCAGAATCAGGAGGTTTGAGATCTGCTCGTAGAAACTTACAAGTTCTCGAAGCCAGTCTATGACTATATAATTTGCTGCATGTATCTGCTTATTGAGAAACATAAGGTAATCAAAAATAGTATTTAGGAGATCCTCTGTTAGTCTGTTATCTGGAAATTTAATCGGAAAACGTCCAAGGACTGTAGGATCTGTATAATCCGAGAAGATCATTTCAGACTTGCATAACGCAGGAAAAAGTCTGGCTATCGGGCTGTTAAGCAATGCAGTGACATACGGATACTTACTCGAGTCTTTGAGAACAATCCCACAGCCGTTTCTAAACACGTGATTTCCAACAGCATCGTATGTAGCCTGGAGATGATAACCACCAATTGCGATGATTTTAGGGACATAAAGGTACCCAAGGAGCTCTGTTTCTTTTATACTGTAGTCTGCGGAGTTTAAGGGTGAAGCATCATGAAGGAATTGATTTTTGAATTCTATAATCCTCCTGTAAGCTCGAGGGAAATTGGACTTTAATTTCTCAGGAGGAATAATTTTGTATTCGCTCTTTTTAATCCCATCGAACGGTTCATAAGGTAGCATAAAGCGGTAATTTGAAGGGCGAACCGCAAATTTTTCAGAAAATGCTCCTGATACATATGGATATATAATTCCAGGTTCTGAAAATACAGGTTTACATAGGCCTTCGCAAAGATAATATGATTCTGAAGTGCTTTCCTCAGGAAATAGAAGTCTATGCATCAGAATGTTTTTTGCACTTACGCCTTCAAAGATGCTTTTGGAGACATCTTCAAGTGTAACCGGAATTGTACAAATTTTTTCGATTATTTCTTTTTCTTTAAGTAACATCTAGTTTTCACTTCTGTAGAAGTATAGCATGGTGGTATCTTCTTTTGTGTTTTAAGGCTTATGCAGTTGGACTGAGGGATCAAGAACGTTGAGACTTCAACTAGTTAAAAATAGCTTAGGTTATAATGTTTAAAGCATTTGATTTTATATCATATCCAAAGTTTTATTTTTATTTTTGGGAATTGATTCTGGGATTAAACATATCAAAGAATGGATATAGCAGGATTTCGGCATTTTAATCCCAGCTTTTGGACCTCTATTAAAAAACTATGAAAATGAGGTATTAAGTATATAGTATTTTATTATTTTATGTAATATACAGTAAAAGGTCATAGTATATTAATATATTCTAACTCGATATATATTATAATTATTTATCATGATTAATTTTGTCTAATTATGTGTTTCGAGCTTGAAATTTGAGGGGCACAAGCTAAAGTTTTTGCAACATATCGTCGGAACAAATATAAGGGATATAAAATAATATGTAATTCTTCGAATAAAATACCTAAATAAATGGAAGTGTGTCTTACCTGAATCTTTTTTGAGCATTTGCTATGTTGTTATTTTGGAAAAAAAATTTGTCCTAATTTTTATTTTTAAAACAGCCTCAAAACGAATATGTGAATTGCCATCAAAAGCTCAAATGAAGTTTGATCATGGATGTTAAATAGGCCTTTTATGAAATTTCACTGGCCAATTAATTGGTGATTAAAATTGGCAGAAATAGTAACCAATCAACATTTAGTAGATGCACACAAAAGATATCTGTAGGCGTTATTATAATACAAAATGGGATCTGGTAGCTTCTTTAGAAGGAGTGAAATTTAGCGAAGTACTGGATTTAGCAGAAAATTCAACAAATTTCATTGAGAAACCTTCATCTATTGCGGCAAAAAGGATAATCAATACATTTATTGAATGAGTGTATAGTTCTCAATGACACTGAGAATTCACTTTATATTACGACTCCTACATAAAATTAAAGAAAATCTATTAGAGCGGATCCGAAAAATTTTGTGACATACATTTGATAATGTTGCATCATTGATTTTTCGGATCGGCTCTTAACGGTTGCTGGTCTCTAACGAATGAATGTAGCAAAAATCAGCTTCAGTGAAGTATGAATATTTGCAGTGAAAAAACTATGGAATGTATAAACAGCAGAGGATAAAGCAAAAATGATAATCTTAATAGTACCTTTCCGTTCTATCTGTTTCAGATGATTATTTAGATGAATATGAATGCTTTGAGATTGAAGATATTGAAATTCTAGGATTCCAGTTGGTAATTTCTCTATAGGCTAGTTAGATGCGAAGTTGAAATTCATAGGAACAATGAGACTTATTTATTCTGAAATTTACAGTAGCAGAAAAAAAGCAAGCATCAACTAATTTGGGCTCACGCAGTTGAACTTAAAATCAACCATGTTAAGTTGTAACTGTTTAAAAAAGAGTTTGTCCACAACGCCTGATGTAGTTGATTTTGTTCATCAAATGCGTAAGCTCTAATCAATAAATTTGTGATCAATCGTGTGAGTTCCCTTGATACATATTATCTATATTGCTATAGGAGGTATGTTACTACTTGGAAATGCAACTTATGGAACTGGAATCTAAGTTGGAAGTTCCTATATCGATATCAGAAAAGTGAAAATTGTTACCTTTTTTAATGATAGTAGATCGGTCTCAACCCTAATGAATGCGATACTCAGAGTTCCGTAGCCTTATGAAACCTTTGGTGGATATGGACCTCTTAGTTAAGGATCTTAGGGGGAAAATCTAAAAAGCTTATGGCTATAAAGCTTATGCTATGATAGCGTAAAGATCTCGAGAATATGCGGATCTCCATATATGAAGAATTCATATATAGCCTGTAATATTCTGCCCAACTGGAGTGCTCTTTCTGATACAATCCTCCCCGTAATTTATTATGTTCTCAATCGCAGTTTTCAATATGGAAGGATATATTTCACCTACTTGCTCCCATACAGGTTTTCCATGACAGAAAGACTTAAACGTTGGAGTACTCTGAATCCCATACCTTTCTGAAGTCCATGTATTTGTTACAGTATTTATGCGGGCAAAAACTGCAGAGTTCTTGAATTCTTGTGCATAATCCTCAAAATAAGGCTCCATAGTCTCACAAAAAAGGCACTCTGGGCTGTAAAACATTACAATAACTGGTTTTGAAGACTCTTCTACCATCTGTTCCCAGATCATATCATCAACTTCAACTACATTGAGTCCGTTCAATCTTTTACCCCCGTATATTAATAGCGGATAGAATATTAGAATTGACAAAATAAGTATCTATTGCTTGGATTATTACCTTAATTTAAACCTGGTCATAATAATTTATGTCTTAGTGCAGCTGAGTATTCCAAGATTGATTCTCAGATTCTCTAATGAATATTTAAGATATGGCTTGACTAACTATAGGGTATAGAGAATAACAGTGTACAACTTATCTTTAAAAATCATTTATATGAATTTATAGGCGTATGATAAAATATAGGGATTCATCGAAATCCTCTAAGCCAACTCATTAATTATATTTTAAAAATAAATTATAGTTGCAAATATAATTATTGACACATAAGCCACCCGAAATTCTGCAATCACGGAAAGAAAGAAACCTTGTGATACGTTATTTTATCACACAATGATTTGCATGATTCAATTTCATTTACATTACAAAAGTAGCTAAAAACATAAATCAGTTAGTTAATAATGGTTCTCAGGGAAATTTTCATCCCCGCAGATTACTGCGGGGTATTTAAATGAAATTAACCCCTGTTGCATCGAAACGTATCTATTTATCATTTCTCGAAGATTATTCAATCTGTATTTTTTTTGCTGGCTCTTCTATTTCCATTTTTGGGAGTGTTACAGTCAACACACCATTTTCAATTTTTGCAGTGCTTCCCTCCTCTTTAACGCTGGTAGGCAGGCGGACAGCTCGGTAAAAGTGTGTATATTCTCTTTCCTTACGAATATATCCTTCCTCTTCGGTTTCTTTTTTCCTTTCCGCTCTTTGCACTTATCTCAAGCATGTCTTCTTTAAGGTTTAGCTCGATATCTTCTTTATTTATTCCTGGCAGATCTGTAGTGACCAAAAGCTTGTTTCCTTCGTCCTTGATGTCAATGGCAGGAGTAAATACATTTCCTCCTGCCAATTTTTTCATAGGCATGAAGTCTTCAAAAAGCAGGTTCAGGCGTTCCTGTGTTTTCCTAATCTCTTCAAAAGGATCCCAACGTGTGGATCCTGAAATTGTTCTCTTAGCAGGCCAGTTCATATAAAATATCTCCATAAAATAAAATTATGACACAATAGTTGTATTATTTTGAAGGGGGCTATATAATATTTTCTTTAACAATTTCATTGAAATTGGGGTATTAATCATTTTTCAAATTTGTTCAATGTCTTAAGGCAAGCCCGCAAAATAAAAATTTTTATTTTATCTATCAAGTGTTTTAAGAGCTCTGGTCTGGCTCTTAAAACCTATAATTTGATCTAGAATAAATATGCATTGCTTCTTTATGGAATTAAAAAAAAAATCTTAATATTAAATTTGTATTATCTCCTATAATAACAAAAAATAATTAATATAAAAATATTGTTTGGTTTTAAAATATTTTATGGGGGAATAATTTTTATTCATAAACTATTTTTTGTATAATTAATTTAAAATAATCAAATGGTTAATTGTACGTTGTAACTTAAAGCGAACAGATGGATAGCTGAAGAGTGAAAAAGTGAGAGAGTAGTATGTGTGAGTATATTGGGTCATTGTAGAGAATTTCAATAAACCTCCAATTTTAACAAATTTCTTATATGGACTAGTACAAATATTTGAATAAAAATTGGAGTTTATCGAAAGTCTCTAAATATGATGGAACTAGAAAGCTACATTTATTTTTAATTATATCTCAATAACAATATAAAATTATTTGTGTTTACATATATTATTGAAAATCATAAACACAAAATTCTCCCAACATATTTCCAAATGGGAGATATACTTGTTTTTCACACTTGATCAACGATTCAAAAATACAATATGAAGTCTTATTTCGTGAATATACATTGCCGACTTTTGTTGGTATGAACTATACTTCCTAAATTATTTGCTATATAATAAGTGAAGAATAAGTACTAAATTGACAAATTGAGGTACTTTATATATTAATATCGTTTTTGAGGAAGACCTATTCGAAGATTTCTTTATATACGCATTTTTTTTAGCCATGATAAAATATAATTTATATTTTATATTACTTGTTATTGCGATGTTTACTAAAAAATAATTAAAGGGCAGAATTCGTGAAAAAAATAATAGATTTATAAGCTACTAAAATTCTGATTTGAGAGCTTCCGAAAAGAATTTTTTTACGATATATTATATAAAAAAATTATATGATGCTTTATTTAGAGAGAAATTGTTTGGGTAACATAGTTTCCATTTCATGTCGCAAATGCAGCTTAAAACCATAAATCAGTTGGTTAATAACGGTTCTCTATGCTCTATGATTATTCATAAGTAGTAAATCTGCGGGGTATTCGACGTGAATAAACTCAAAAATAAGATACATCTCCGCAAAAATCACCAAATCATTTCGTGAAGAATATTAATCATTTCGACTTCAGAATTCTACATATTGAATTCTCTAGAAGTGAATACAAAAATAAGTAAGATGCATTGATGAAGTTTTCCTACTAACTATTGCGGATCAATTCTAAATGAATTAAAATAGTCATTTGGAACTATAGCAAAATAAAACTACCAATTTATACAAAAAGTTTTTATCTTAAAACGCGTAATTCGTATTTCTCAAAATAAAAGCAAATTGGGCTCGTGGCTTAGCCTGGATATAGCACTGGGCTTCTAACCCAGACGTCGGGGGTTCAAATCCCTTCGAGCCCGCTATTCCTTTTGATAATCTCTGATACCAGTCAAATCAGTAATTAATTCATTTTTTGTTTGTTCATCAAATATTTTGATCCAATTCTTAAAAAGTGCTGTAGATTTAGCTAATTCTGTGTATTTATCTCTGATAGATTCTCTGAGTCTCGTAACCAACTTAAATAATTATATTCGGTTTTATCTCTAAACTTTTTTAGATAAATTCAAATAAATTTAGTTCAGGTGAATGTGACGACAAGAATACAAATATAATCTCCAATTGCTTTGCCTTTTTGACCATAATATCTGAATGATTGTTTTGGAGTTATTTATTACGACTATTATATCAAATTATTTTTTTAACTATTCAAGATATAGGTATCTTTTTCTCTTGCGCTTAGATAGAATAGAGTCTTAATCGGCAAACTTTCTTTCTGATTATAGAAGTAATTTTCGGGACTGGAAAGATTCGGAACTACTGATATTTTATAAAAAAATTTATAAAATATAGGATTTCATAACTCAAAGTAATTTTTAAAAAATTAAAGGGCAGAATATTAAAACTCGATATCGATTCATTTCAGGATAATAGATTTTGGAACTCGCTCTTAAACCATAAAACCAGGATTTCGGATCAATTTCAGAAAAGAAAAAATAAAATGTGGTATTTGAAATGGAACAGATAGCAGATGAACAAATCACTGAACATGATAGCAAATCCATGCTACAGAAAATAATTGAAAAAACCATTGATTCTGCCAGTCGGACCATGCTTCATAAAGCTAAGCAGGAAGGCACGGAGACTGCTTGGGACAGATATGAGAAACAAATCCCCCAGTGCAGTTTCGGGCAACTCGGGGTTTGCTGCCGGAATTGCAATATGGGTCCTTGCAGGATAGATCCCTTCGGTGAAGCTCCTGATAAGGGAATTTGTGGCGCTACTGCAGATATTATAGTTGCAAGAAATCTTCTGAGGACTATTGCTGCAGGTGCAGCAGCTCATTCAGATCACGCAAGGGATGCAGTGCTAACCTTTAAGAAAATGAGTGAAAGAGAAACCGGAAGTTACTCGATCAAAGACGAAGCTAAGCTACTATCTCTTGCCTTGGAATATGGGGTTCTTACCAAGGGGAAAAGCTGTGCTGAAATGGCATCAGAACTCGCAGACTTGCTGCTTCTTGAGTTTGGAAAACAGAATGGATCGCTTCTGTGTACAAAGCGGGCTCCGGAGCCGCGGCTTAAATTATGGGCTGAACTTGGAATAGAGCCCAGGGGGATTGACAGGGAGATTGTTGAATGTATGCACAGAACCAATATGGGTGTAGACAATAATGCAACTCATATTCTTCTACATGGTCTGCGTACAGGACTATCGGATGGCTGGGGAGGATCGATGATTGCAACAGATGTTCAGGACATACTTTTCGGAACCCCACAACCGAGAAGGAGCACTGTTAATCTGGGGGTATTATCCAGGGATAAAGTAAACGTGATAATCCATGGCCATGAACCCATTCTTTCGGAGATGATTGTGGAAGCCTCAGAAGACCCCGAGCTTATTAAACTTGCACAGGAAAATGGAGCATCAGGCATAAATGTTGCAGGGATCTGCTGTACTGGGAACGAAATCCTGATGCGCCATGGGACTCCAATAGTGGGAAGTTTCCTTCAGCAGGAACTGGCAGTGATCACTGGAGCAGTGGAGGCTATGGTCGTAGATGTCCAATGCATTATGCCCTCATTAGGCGATCTTGCTGGCTGCTACCACACAAAATTCATATCCACGTCACCAAAGGCCGATTTTCCCGGGACTGTGAGAATGGAATTTCATGAAGATAGAGCTTATGATACCGCAAAAAAAATAGTAAGAATAGCCGTCGAAAACTTTCCTTCCCGAAATCCAGAGAAGGTAAATATCCCTGAAGAAAAGCAGGAATGTATGGTTGGATTCAGCGCTGAAGCCATACTTAGTGCGCTTGGTGGAAGCCCTGACCCTCTCATTGAGGCAATAAAAAACGGGACAATTTGGGGAGTAGGCGCGGTTGTCGGCTGCAATAATGTAAAAATAAAGCATAACTATGGACATGTCAATCTTGTTAAGGAACTAATAAAAAACAACGTGCTAGTGGTCACAACCGGTTGTAATGCAATTGCCTGTGCAGAAGCCGGGCTTCTTGTTCCGGAGGCCTCCAAAATTGCCGGTGACGGGCTAAAAGTAGTATGTGAGGCTCTTGGTATACCTCCGATACTGCATATGGGCTCCTGCGTTGACATCAGTCGCATTCTGTTACTTTCTTCAATCCTTGCAAGCCGATTGGGTGTGGATATAAGCGACCTTCCTGCAGCAGGAGCCGCTCCAGAATGGATGAGTGAAAAAGCAGTTAGTATCGGGGCATATGTAGTCGCCTCAGGAGTTTTAGTTGTTCTAGGCACTGTTCCGCCTGTTTTTGGGAGCCAGGCAGTTACTGCCCTTCTGACAAACGGCTTAAACAATGTTGTCGGAGCAAGATTTGCTGTCGAGCCTGATCCCATTAAAGCCGCATACCTGATGCTTGAACATATTGACGAGAAAAGAAGGTCTTTGGGCTTGAACTCAGTCAGGTGATTTGCGGTGAAAGATTTAATGATCCGGCCCGAACGTTGCCTTGGATGTCGCTCCTGCGAGATTGCCTGCGCTGTTGCCCATTCAAAGAGTAAGAGCCTTTTTTCAGCTTTAGGAGAACAACCGGCTCCACAAAAATGCATAAATGTGGATTGTTCACCTAATCTTGAAATCTCCATTCCAATAACCTGCCGTCATTGTGAGGATGCGCCTTGTGTAGCGGTTTGTCCCACGAAAGCTCTTGCCCAGGATACAATTACCAGCATTGTAAACTGCAATCCTAAGCTTTGCGTAGACTGCTGGACCTGTGCAATGGTTTGTCCTCGCTTTTTGCCACTATACAGATTGATTCTTGTCATCGGCTGCTGGACCAGTTCCATGGCTTACAATCGTCGAGTGATCAGCAGACAAACTGAAGTGGGGGTAAAATGTGATCTCTGCAATGGTAGGGAGTTACCTGCCTGCGTAGAGGCTTGTCCGACTCATGCTCTCGTATTTGCCGAGGTAGAAGACATTTTGGGGATCAAACGCACCGAAACTGTCTGAAGATTTTATTGTTAATGAGAAAGATTCTTTATGTTAGCCCAGTGACCGTTTACTTAATCTATATTATCGATATTTATTCCAAAAGTATAGGCTCTAACATGCTCTTTGCTTAATCAAGTAACTTCCCGCTCTCTAATTGAGCTTAATTCAATCTCATGACTTCTGGATAAAAATATGAAGGAGTTGTGTATGGTGTCAAGTGTCGTATTGTTAATTTTTTTCAGGTCTTTGAATCCACTGCTGAAGTTTTCTTCCCTTTGTTTCGGTTCTGCACCATGCTGTAGAATCCCCAAAAGCTCATTTTAGAGAATTCTAAAGAGAATAACGAATAGGATGGTAGACTCTTACTTGAAGCAATATAGTTTTTTATGGTTTATACTCATAGGGAGATTGGAAAATTAAGAGAAGTACTTCAGAAAGAGTTTTATTTTCCAGGAGCTTGTGAATGCTTAAGTCTCAAAAAAAATTTAAAAATCTAATGTAAGCAAAAATAAAAGGAATAAAAAGAGAACAGAGGTAACTATTAGCCTTTCAAAAATAAGTTGGTGAATATCTACTTTCGATGCAATATTTAATTATGGATACTAAAATGATTGGAAAATAAAGAAAATAGTCAATATTCGCAGTTGAATAAAATCAGCCTACAGAAATTTACTCATTGAATCCTTGTAAATGTGGATACTAATAATTTTTATCCGGGCTGAATATTTGTCAAAATGGATCAATTTGAATTTACATAAATCGTTCAAATCTTTCTGTTCTTGCTTTACAGATCGGACAGACCTCTGGAGGTTTATCCATGGCACATAGATATCCGCAAACCTTACACCTCCATACTGGTTTTGGGATCTTTCCTGAAAGTTCCATTCTTTCTATCATCTCGGTTCTTTTGATTTCTTCAGCTATTGCAGCCTCTCTTTCCTCATGAGAAGGACGCCTTTCCACAATCGGCTCCAATCTTCTATCTCCTCGAATAACTTTCTCTGAAACATAAAGTGCGCAGTAACAGGCTCCGTAATCGTTTAGATCGGGATCTCTGTAATAGCAAGGACAGATTATATCTAGATCCTCTTCTTTGTTATTAGCAGAAAGTCTGCACGGGCAAGACCAGTAGCCATAACGTCTCTCATTGGCCAACAGTCCCTTCACAAGATCCTTTGTAAACTCAACGTCAGGATTGAGATGATAACCCGATTTTTCAACCTCGTTACTCAAACGTCTATAGACCCTGTCAACTTCTTCTTCAGTGATGTATTCTTCTGTAGCTTCTTCTTCCCTCAATCAAACTACTCCTCTAAGAATCAAAAGCTTCACGAATTTCTTTCTCTTTAAAACCTAATATTGCTTTTTTCCCATTTATAATAGTCGTTGGGAAAGAAATCGATGGATTAAAACGTCTTATTTCCTGAATGATTTGATTTTTTTCTTCTCCATCAAGCTTGTCTACATATATATATTCAAAATCTATACCCAGGTCAGTGAGCAATTTCTTTGTCTTTTTGCACCATATACAGGTGCTCAGACTATACATTACAACTTTGCCTTTATCAATTCCAGGAATGTGATCTTTTTTCTCTTTATTCTGACTAGACTGATCCATTGCGTAAACCTCACGACCGCGATAAGTTATTATATATGTTTACTTTGCTTCGGAATAACTTTTATTCGTAGCCTGGCCGAAATTAAAAACTCTATATATTTCGGGTTTTATGAACTGTTCGTAAAAAATTTGAATTTAAAGGAAAATAAAAAATAAGGCCTGAAAAGTTTTAGCTTTTATAATACCCGATCTCTTCTTTTGTAAGGTAACAGGCAGGGTCATCTGCCCAGATATCTCCATATACGGCTTCTGCTCGCACTCTTAAATTTCCATTGCATATATCTAACCATTTGCATCTGGCACATCTATCTCCATGAATTTTGATTAGGAGTTTTCTGTCCTTGAGCCCGGTCATCAGCTCATCTATGCGATCATTCCAGATTTCGCTGAATGGACGTTCTCTGATATTTCCAAAAGAATAATGCCTCCAGAACTGGTCGGCATGTACCGAACCATCCCATGATACACAGCCAATCCTGATTCCTGAGGAGTTTCCCTGATTCATTGATAGGAGTTCAAATACCTCTGCAGCCCGTTTTGGATTTTCTTTAAGAAGTTTCATATATAGATAGGGGCCATCACAGTGATTGTCCACAGTAAGGACTTCAGCAGGGAAACCATTTTTGTGCAGTTCTTTTGTTTTCTTGAGGATCATATCTACAGCTTGTCTTGACTCCTCGAGAGAGAGGTCATCACTTATCATATTCGAACCCCTACCCGCATAAACCAGATGGTAAAAACATATTCTAGGAATTTTTTCTTTTTCTAGAAGTTTAAAGATTTCAGGAATTTCTTGGAAGTTTTGCTTATTCATGGTAAAACGGAGCCCCACCTTTATGCCTTCGTCCTGACAATTGCGTAGGCCCCGTAAAGCTGCATCAAATGCTCCGTTCATCCCCCTAAACTTGTCATTTGTTTCCCTCATCCCATCCAGAGAAATTCCCACGTAAGAAAGCTTTATAGCCTTTAATTTGCTTGCAAGTTCTTGGTCTATGAGCGTTCCGTTTGTAGAAATTACAGCCCTAATCCCTTTTTTTTGAGCATAGGCTGCGAGTTCTGGAAGGTCTTTTCGCAAAGTTGGTTCCCCTCCGGAAAAAAGGATTACCGGACTTCCAAAGTCCACAAGATCATCGATAAGAGCCTGTCCTTCTTCTGTAGAAAGCTCGTTTTCAAATTCTATGTTCTTTGCCTGAGCATAACAATGTATACATTTCAGATTGCAGCGGCGGGTTGTATTCCAGACCACTACAGGCTTTTTGTCTTTTGAGAACTGCAATAGATGAGAGGGGAGCCTCTTGGAATCACTTCCATAGCGGAGTGTATCAGAAGGTTCCACAGTTCCGCAGTAGAGTTTTGAAATGCCTATCATATCTATCTTCACAACTTAGAATCGACTCTTCATTTCCTTTAGTAGCGCTTCGAAAGTGAACTCTTCTGGAATCACTGTTGTTTTGATCCCGTGTTTCTTCAGGGTGTTTCCTGTAGGGATTCCTATAGCTCCTATAACAGCCCTGTTAAGAGCCTTTTTGATTGTTTCCCCTGCTCTCAGCATCTCTGCATGCTTCATGAAGCCTTTTACCATCATTGAGCTTGTGAAAGCAAAAGCATTCACTTCTCCAGCAAGAGTGCATTCTATTAGCTTTTTCTGGATCGCTCCTTCAGGAATGCTGAGGGTATACACATGAGTCTCATATACCCTGGCTCCACATTCTTCAAGTCTTTCTGTTAAGACCCTTGTCCCAAAAGCGCTTCTGGCAATGTCCACTGTTTTTCCTTTTACTACCGGGCAGAGATCCTCTAAAATGCCTTCAGAGCTGTAATCCTTTGGGAGGAGGGGGTTGTCAATTCCTATTTTCATGAGTTTTTTTTCTGTATTAGGGCCAATTGCTATCACCCTGCTTTTTTTCAATCCTGCGATTAAGTTGTTTTTTTCGCTTTCAGAGAGTTTTTCCATAGTAAAATTTATTCCATTTGCACTTGTAAAGATCACATAATCAGAAGTTTCGGTTATAACTCTTCGTACGAAGGGATCAAAGCCTTCATCTTTCATGCCTTCAAGCTTAATCATAGGGGCATAGATCGGCCTAAAATTGTAATCTCGAGCAAGAGCCTCTGACCTCTTCCTGTAGTTTTCCGGCCTCATGATTGCGAGGACTGGTATTTTTTTCTTTTTTTGTTTTTCTGTCATATCTCTTATCCCTTAGAGTCCATTAAAATTCAGTTCTAGTATGTTGCTCTCCAAGGACCTTATGCAGGTTGACCACGTCTCCCACAATAATGATGGCTGGAGCCTTCACTTTACGCTCCTTTGCAAGATCTGCAATAGTTGCAAGTGTTCCCACAGTTACTCTTTGGTCAGGTCTGGTCCCTCTCTCGATAACTGCAACAGGTGTAGTAGGGTCTTTACCGTGCTTAATTAATTCATCTGCGTTCCAGCCTAACATTTTCACACCCATAAGGATTACAATAGTTCCCCTTAACTTCGCCAGGGTTTTCCAGTCAAGCCCACTCTCAGGCTTTGTGGGATCTTCGTGTCCAGTTATGAAAGTAACCATTGAAGCGTTTTCCCGGTGGGTTAATGGAATTCCTGCATAAGCAGGCACTGCGATTGCTGAAGTTATTCCTGGAACGACTTCGAACTCGATACCTTCTACTACAAGCACTTCGGCTTCTTCTCCCCCTCTTCCAAAAACATAGGGGTCTCCTCCTTTCAGCCGGACAACCATCTTTCCTGCCTTTGCTTTCTGCACAATCAATTCATTTATTTCTGTCTGAGACATGGTGTGGTTTCCAGCATATTTTCCAACATCAATTTTTTCCGCACTTGCAGGCATAGAGTCCAAGATAACTTTTCCAGGGAGCTGGTCATAAATAATTACTTCAGCGTTGTCAATTAGACGGCGAGCTTTCAGGGTTAGAAGCTCAGGGTCGCCTGGACCTGAGCCAATAAGGTAAGCTTTTCCGTAATTTCCTGACATTTGACGACAGTTCCTTTATGGTTTTGAGATCTTAAATGTGTAGTCTGGAGAAGTTTAACGAGTTTTTAGAATATATATTATCCTGAAAGTGGTAAAATTCTTAGAATAATAGACTTAAATCAAATTTCCGACGTTACATTCTACTGAAAGTAATGAGATTTTTTAATGCTAAAGCTTTTGATATAATGGAATTATTCAAAATTAAATGTTTTTACTTACTTATATGGTTCTTTTTCTTCATGGTTTCCCTGATTTTCAACATAGTTTTAATTACATCAAAGTTGTACTATCACCCCTAGTTTCAATGTACCTATCTAATCTCAAATTTCCCACCCTAGAAGTAGTTTTAATCCAATGGGGACTCTTTAATATTTTTATTATGTGGTACTTTTATAATCTGAATTCCTCTCAAAGGAACATATTTTGGTTCGCTACCAGCGAAAATCTTTACCTGATTCTCATGAGTAAATGAGAGCATTTGTGTAACCCATTCTCAACATCGTTATGGACTCGATAAGTTCTTAGGCATAGGTACATTTTTGTGCAGCATAAAAATTTGGTGCACTCTGTACATGGCTGCATCATTATAACGATATGGATTTTCAGATGGTAGCTATTTGTGATCAATTTTTCATCAGGGCCGCAGGCTATAATATCAGTAAAAGTACTTATGTGATCGATCTAAAACCGCCACTTTCTTTGAGATATCTGAAAAGAGCAAATGTATGAGTATTAGTATAGAGCCTACTCGAAAAGTAAAGATTATCCTGGCAAAATAACGATATTGATTTAGAGCCTATCCGAAAAGTCAGTAATATATGTTGAAAAGTTACAATAGGTCTATAAAAATATTTTTAATAATCCTAAGCAAGTATTATTCTTAATTACTTTTGTTATATCATCACTTAGTAAAAGAGGGAGTCACCAAAAAGTTTTTTTCCCCTCCTCAAAACATGTCAACACTTAATAGTTTATAAAACTGTTTGGCATGATAATAGAATAGTGGATTGCATTAACTGATTGGGATAAGTAAAGATGTTTAGAGAAAATCTAAAGAAAAATGTAGATCACACTCTTCCATCATTGCTTAAGAAGTAATGTCAAAGGCGTTGGATTCAGAGTCAAACATACAGAACTATATTTTATTAAAATATAAAAGACGAAAGTGAAAATTATATATCAATTTGCGAGAGTTGCCCAGCCAGGTCAAAGGCGATAGACTTAAGATCCTTTTACGAAAGTAACTATGGGTTCAAAATCCCACCCCTCGCACTAAAATAGAAGGTAATAGGGATCTTTAAAAAAGTTTACGCAACTGATAAATTCTTACCGTACAGTTTTCAAAATATTATATTGTTTATTAACTAAATTAAACTCGTTTTATCATTTTATTTAAATAAAAGTAGGTCTTTTGTACACAATTGCTCTATATTAACAGCACTGTTCTAACAATTATATGCCTTAACCTGATCTTCATTTGTATTCGGTTAAGATACAATCTATAAGAAATATGTTGTTTTTGTTATTTCCTACAAAAATACCATGTATGATTGAGAATACAAAAGAATGATCCGCTATAATGGAGAAAAGTAGTGATAAAAAAACATCCTTCTCTTTGTAGTCCTTTTGGCAATAATATCAGGCTGTCTGTTCAGAAAATAGCAGATTTAAGATTCTGTCTATATGGCATTTCAGGAGAGGTCTAAATCCATAAGTTCAGCGTGAAAAGAAACTCTAAAATGGAGCTGACCATCACTGTAAAATAAGATCAAAAGGATAGCAATTTCAAATGATCTGTAAAACTATAGTCGAAGGTACAACAAAGGCTCTGGTCCCGATACCTCCTGAGGATGCAACCTTCCCCCCATCGGCAGCTCAAGTTTTTTATAATCCCGAAATGGAGCTTAACCGCGATATCAATGTTGCAGCCACAGCAGCATTTGTGGAAAGGCTTCTTTCCAAAAAAAAGATTATAAGGGGGAAAATTAGTTACCTTGACGCATTTTCTGCGTCAGGAATCAGAGGGCTTCGAATAGCAGGAGAAGTGGGCATACATGCGATCTTAAATGACTGGAGCCAAGAAGCTTTCGAAATTATAAAGGAAAATATCATAATTAACGGGCTTGAGGAAAAAACACTGGCCATCCACAAAAACGCAAAATTGTTGCTTCATGAAAAAAAATTCCATATAGTGGATATCGATCCATTTGGCACACCCTCTCCTTTCCTGGATGCAGCTTCTGCATCAGTACAGAATATGCTCTCGGTTACGGCAACAGATACAGCTCCCCTTTGTGGAGCCCATCTAAATTCAGGAATTCGTAAATATGCTGCTGTTCCTTTGAACACGGAGTATCATGGTGAGATGGGCCTGCGAGTCCTTCTGGGAGCTTGTGCAAGAGAACTTTCAAAACATGAAAAAGGGATGTTACCTCTCCTTTCACATGTGACACGTCACTACGTCCGCACTTACCTCGAAATTACTCCCGGGACAAAGCATGTTGATAGGACTTTAAAGTCGATGGGTTTTAGTATTCACTGCCCGATTTGTGGGTTTAGAGGACATGTGTATGGGCTTGCAGTGCACATTGACAAAGAATGCCCTTCATGCAGTGCTCTCACACAAATCGCAGGCCCTTTATGGCTCGGGCCCTTCAGAGAACCTAACTTCTGTAATGAGGTTATTTCAAAAATCGAAATATATCCTCTAAATACAAAAAACAAAGCAAAAAAATTAATTTTTTTATGTAGAGATGAACTAGACATTCCTATGTTCTATGATCAACATATGATCTGCAAAGGACTAGGTGCTTCTGCAACCGAAATAAAAACTCTGATCGAAGTCCTTAAGGACAATGGGTTTGAAGCTTCCAGAACTCACTTCAGCGGAACTTCGTTCAGGACCGATGCACCTATTTTTGAAATAAAAAAAATAATCAGAGACCTTTCGAGATAATCAAAATTTAGTTGTCGTTACTATATGCAATCCATGGGGCATGTTCACGCCACAACTTAAGATATAATATATTATTCAAAATTAAATATTTTTATTTTATTAAGTTTCACTTTTCAACTATATATGTAGAATTTGGTTCCGTTGCAAAAAATCCTTTCTAATGATACGATAGAATAAAAAGAAAACCAAAGATAGTAATATGTTATCTAATTCCTTTAAATGGAAGCATTATGGAGGAGGAATTATCCTATTGAATGTAAGATGGTACTTAAAATATCCATTAAGCTATAGAAATTTAAAGGAAATGATGATAGAAAGAGAAATTCAAGTTGATCACAGTACTATAATGAGATGGGTACATCAATATTCCCCTGAAATAGAAAAGAAAATAAGAAGACATTTAAGATTAACAAACTATTCGTGGAGAGTTGATGAAACCTATATCAAAGTAAAAGGTAAATGGAAATATTTTTATCGAGCAGTTGACTCAAATGGAAAAACAATTGATTTCATGTTAAGTGCAAAACGAAATAGAAAAGCAGCGAATAGATTCTTTAAGAAAGCTTTGAGTTCTAATCATAATCGAATTCCAAGAGTAATAACAGTTGATAAGAATCCAGCTTATCCGCCTGCTATAGATAAATTAAAAATTGATAAAATACTACCTAAAAACGTAGGCATTAGACAAATCAAGTATTTGAATAACATTATAGAACAAGATCATAGATCTATAAAGCGGATAGTTCATTCAATGTTAGGATTTCAGTCTTTTCGATCTGCTAATAAAACTTTAAAAGTAATTGAAGCTATGAATATGATTAAAAAAAGACAAGTCAATAATTTAAATTACTCGGTTCCTAATGAAGTCAAATACATTAATCACTTATTTGGTATAGTTATATAATGTTGGTACATTTTCTTTGAATATTTTGATTTTTATTAATTACTTATAGATTTACATATTTTTTTGAAGTTTTTGCAACGGAACCCCAAAAACAAACTCATTTTATGAAGAAGCGGTAATTTAGAGTATTAACAAAAATAAATGGAGCGATGGTTCACTTTATCTCTGACTAAAGAACATAGTACTCGTGACCCTCCAAAATCCAGAAGTAATGAATCGGTAAAAAGTTGAAGGTTGAGATTTTGCTATATTATAGATAAGCCATTAAAAGATAGTAAAAAGCTTTAGCTCAGATTCAAAAAAATAAGCTACTAATAAATTTCACTGTGATATTATGCCCGATGAAAATGCAGAAAAGTTATTTTTACAGGAAAAACCCACTCTTACGTTGTTATTTATAGGCTCTATGGAAAAGACATATGCTTCGGTTATTTCAAAAGAAATCGACTCCACGTTTGCTCATACAACGAGAATTTTAGCGAAAATGGAACATTCCGGACTCATAAGATTCACACTCGATGGACGAATAAAATTTGTCGAACTTACTGGATACGGAAAGGAGGTTGAAAATGCCCTTAAAGATTTCAGGAATATTATCTCAGAGGAGATAATTGTAGAAAAAGCACATGAAGAAGAGTCTGAAAAAGAAGACTTAAATGAAATAAAAAGAGAAAATATCGAAGAAGAAAAAAAGGAAGAACTTGGCTATATAGAAGAACTTGACCCTATAAATGCTGAAATTCTTAAAAAAATAAAAACCCTCACAAGTAAGATGGAAAGCATCCACAGGGGTGTATTAGAGCAGGGGGATAGCAAAGATGCAATATCCCGAAAACTCGGCCCTTATAGCCGGGACATTAAAAAACTGCAAAATCAGATTACAAAGGCTGAAACTCCTATCAATGAAACTGTTATATTAGCCCTAAAAGAAAGTGGAAGACTTCTGGAATCTTACCTGAAGGGTTAAGATCGAGTTGTCTAATTCCAGAAAAAGAACTTTTAAATATTTATGGGATTGCCATAATTTATCTGTAATTGTATTAGCTATCTAATGCGATCGATTCAAAATGCAGAAAAAGAATTAAAAATTTTCAAAAAATATACAGAAGTCCGCTATAGGAAAAAATATGATCAAAGTTGTAACACTCCAGCATGTTTACGGGAAAAACAGGGAACAGCTGACGGGCTTTCTGAAAACCCTGATTGAGAATGATTTGAAAAATCTTGAAGTAAAGGTTGATATATCCATTACTTCGAAAAAATTGGTTGAAGTGTTTCTTGAAGGTGAGGATGAAGAAGTATCTGCCAATGTACTAATCTCGAGGTATGGTACTCCTGCGGTAAAAGCTGAACATGGGACGAAATATATGGGATTCCTTCAAGCTTTTTTAGAAGATGCTTTTCTGGTTAATATCGGCATACATGTCAGGGTTGAAACCGAAGAATTAAAAGCTATGGGGGGCGGAAAACCAAAACAAATTGCGTCGAGATTCGGCTTGATACCTAATCTTCCCGTTGAAATCGAAGTTTTTGAGACAAAAAAAGGAATTAAAACCCGTTTTACCAATAAACAGCTTGATCTGTGGTGGAAGTGGAAGAAAGCAAGTACTGACAGGGTTACAGTTAATGGAGCAACTCGTTCGGAGATTAAATACGTAATAAAAAAGACCGGCCACAGTAGAGATATTTATGGGATAGAGCGCCTTGGGTTATTGGAACATGTAGTAGTATGCCGGGAAAACACAGATGGCCCTGGCATAGTGGCATCAATAGGGCCTTATCTGCAATCAGATATTGGAGTAGTAATCGGAGATGCACACCGAAGAATTTGCCGAAAATGAGTTGAGGCTCGATATATAATCTTTTAGCCAGAAAGTGCTTTTCGCAGATCCCCCCTCAAAAAAATAGTAAAATATCTTTTTTCTCTATTAAGGAAAAAATGGTTTTATCACGAAAGTTCTCTGAAACATTTTAGAACAAAGCATTTTGTAACACAAAAAACACTGTACTTAGAGTACGAATTTTTGTTGTATAAAAAGTATTTTCTATTTGCTTTGTAACATCTTCGATGCAGAGAAAGTACAATAATTGACGAATTGTGGCATTTTCTTTGCTGATACAGTTTTCTTGGGAGGCCTCGAAGAGGCCTCCCTTATATGCCATATTTTTTTAGCTATAAGGGCGACGAATTTAATCTATTTAATGTTGGAGCTGTCAAATGTAAAATAAGTGAAAATCAAAATTAGTGAAAAAAAGAATAGATTTTTAAGTCCATTCTAATTTAATAGCTTCATCGCAATCCTCTATAATTAATTGCTGATTTAATCATGATTTAGTGTTTTACCAGGAACTATAATAAGTCTTGAAACCATAATCTTGGAAAGGTGAAGTCTGAAAACTCTATTTCTCAGACCAATTTTAAAATGTTACTCGAGGTCATTGCCTCATTCAGTCAGGTATCTTCACATGTAACACAGTCAAAGCATAGTTTTATCAAGAGATATCTCAATTATAGGAGATTAATCCATATAGCTTCTGCAGACTTTCTTAGGTCTAAATCATTTCTTTGGCAATATTCCACTCAGTTTTTAATTAACAAGAATTATATCTATCTCTGATTATATAGAATTGATCTAATAGTATAGATGGTAATATGAAGATGTATACACAAGTGGAATTTGTTTGCATACTTGGCATATCATTCATTGAGAGTTAGATTATTTATTAAGCTGCTGTCACAATAAAAAATAAATGGCATCTCTGTGTACATCTATAGAAAGGGGATAAAGGATAATTTAATAAAATCTGTCGCTCATTTTATGCAACACAAAGAAAAAAGAGAAAAAAGATTACCTGAATAGGTACTAACCAAGCTATCTCAAACATTTTGCTGTAAGAAAAGAAGAGGCTATTTTTATAAGCTAGGCTTATAAATTTGATATTAATTATTACATCGCAACTGATTACTTTCAACCCTAAATTCTCATGATTGCTAATCTGCCAAGGTTATAAGTTTGGGAAATTATCGCGAATTTTATGGATAGCTTATTAACAATTTTAATTGCGCAAAATTAAAAGATTAAAGGAAGTATTACTTTGAACTTGGAAAAGCTTGCGAAAAGGCTAAAAAACTTTGAAGGAGTCTTTCGGAAAAAGCAGATTGAGGATATTGTTTCAATCTTTGAAGCTGTTCGTCCTGAATATAAGAACTCAGTCGTCGATTTCGGAGACGATGCAGCAGTAATAGATATAGGAGGGGATGATTTCATCCTCTTTGCAGCGGATGGAATATGGGGGAGGTTACTTGATGCTAGTCCCTGGTGGGCAGGCTATGGAGCTGTGGTAGTGAACGTCAACGATATAACAGCAATGGGTGGAAAGCCACTTGCCATGGTAGATGTAGTTTCTTCAAACTCCCCGAAAGTTTGCAGGGAATTCATGGAAGGCCTAGCTGAAGGGGTTAGGAAATTTGGAGTTCCGATAGTTGGAGGACATGTACATCCTGATGTCCCGTATAATTCCCTTTCAGTTGCTATTATAGGGATAGTTAAAAGGGATTGCTTAATTCGGAGCGATACAGCAAATTATGGAGATCTTGTGATTGCAGTCTATGATATGGACGGAAAAATAGGGCCTAACTCCCCCTACAGTTGGGACACGACATCTTTCAAATCACCGGAAATCATCAGGAAAACCTACCTTGTAACCCAGGAAATTGGACAGAGAAAATTTGCCACTGCGGGCAAAGACATAAGCAACCCTGGACTGATAGGGACACTTGGAATGCTTTGTGAAACCAGCGGTGTTGGCGCCTCTGTGGATCTCGAAAGAGTCCCTAGACCTGAGAATGTGGACTTTGAACAATGGCTGAAAGTGCATCCTGGAACAGGTTACGTATTTACAGCATACCATGAGAAAGCAAAAGAATGCATAAATGTTTTTAAAGAAGTTGGGCTTACAGCTGTAGTTATTGGAAAAATCGAAAAAGGCTCAAAACTCGATATATACGACAAATCAGATAGAGTAACTGTTTTTGATTTCTCAAAAGAAGGTATCACAGGCATTTATTCCGAATAATCTGAATTTTTCTACCTGCTTTAAATTCCTACTAGAGTGAGAATTTTATTTTTGCTGCTATTTCAATCTGGTATTTCTGTCAATCTGACCCTTGGTCCGGATTTAATAGGATCACTGTTTTTCAATCCATTCCTTCATTTCTTCGTAAAGGAATTTTTCAGCGGTCTGAACTCTCTCTAGAGGGCCGCGCAGAGCCAAAAGTTCTCTTTCTTCGCTGTTTGCGACCCCTACGAATATCTTTCTGGTTACAGGCTCAAGGTCAAATTCTTCGATTATATCGTAGATAATAGACACAATCGTGCCAGGGGGAATTATCAGATCATACAACGCTTCGATATCTAAATCGCCGCATTCTTCCGTTTTTTCTTTTTCAAAATGCTTTGCTGTGATTAATTCATCAAGGTTCAGTATTTTATGCATCCTGGGTCACCTTCTTCCTGCTTTCTTATTCTTCAGCTTCCAATATCTCTGGACAAGAAGCAAATCCAAACTAAATTAAGTGTATTAGATTTTTGCATACGCGTCGTCCTAGAGATAAATCAGATAGATCCAAATAATTGTCAGGCATGTTAAGCAATTTATATGACTCTTTTTTGTATCAACTTGTGATAGATATGATTGTGTCTCTGATCTAGATGTTTATTTGTAGAAGTTGGTAATTCATTTTATTACTAAGGTTCTAGTCTTTAAGCTATACATCCTTATTATAATTATCAGTAGTTCCGATTTTATGCAGTTCCGAATGATTACTATTATTTTTGCCAATTTTTCCTAAGTTATTCACAAGAAAGAAATTATCCATTAATCTTGATCCAATTTTTTTGTAATCGTCCCTAAAAATTCAACGTTATAAAGTTATAAAGTAGAAATTAGGTATAATTTTACTAAGCTATTTCGTAATTTTTGTGAGTATATTTTTGAGTTCATTAATCTAGTGCCAACGCTGAATTGATAGTGTGCCTGAAGTTCTGTAAAGTGTGATTGATTCTGCATTCTTTATATTCAACGCAAAAATTAGGATGCAGAGCAAATTATTTTACTAACAAATATTACGTTTCAATTGTTTTCACTAATGCATATTTTTAAAATAAAAATTATGCATCCGTGAACATAAGAAAGGCAGATATTTTCTAAGCATAACTACGGACTCAGAATCCTGTAATCTTTTACATAACTTTTGGTACGCCGTCAATCAGTTTAATCATGTACTTTCTGTTAAATTAAAAAAGGAGTTTTTTGACTCCTTATTTTTTTAGTCACTATCTAACGTGTTATCCCCAATTCAAGGGAAGAAATGTACTATACCCCGACTCATGGTGGAATCCATGTTTTTCTGAGCACTTGTTTACATTAATATAATCAGTCTTTGATGCACTAGCGTATTTTGTACTATCAGCTGGCACGAAAGTAACGTGCAATGGCTGATTTTGACCTGTACTTAATACAGCGTCTACATCTGGATTATAGTAGAAAATGCCAGGTATCGTGGCTCCAGATACTGGATCTAAAGCACTTGCATCTAATTGATCATAGCTCAATGGCATTCCCTGACATATGTCAGCAGGATTATTCCAGGTAATGGAATGGGTGTCTGCGATGTTGGAGAACGCCGAGTCGGCTGAAGTATGCGGGAAGCCTGCCGAGGGTGTGGGGTATACTGTAGTATCTCCAACCACGTTGTTAGCCTGAACCCTGTAGTAGTATCTCTTATTCTGCTTGATCGTGGTATCGGTGTACTTGACCACGTTTGGCCCGACCATGAAGGTAGTCAATCCCACCGTGAAGCTCGGGTCATCCGCCCTTTGGATGGTGAAGCCAGTCTCCGAGATCGAGTTGTCCTTCCAGGATAATTCCACGCTGCTCCCCTTAGGAGTTGCTTTCAGGTCGGTGGGCTGCCTCGGCGCAACTGCGAAGATCTCTGCGTGCATCATGTCATTCTCTTCGTGGCCCAGGACGTGGCAATGGTATACGTACTCCCAGCCGTAGTTGACCTTGTGGTTGACCGCTGTCACCGGGTTGCCCTGTGGGTCCTTGTATCCACCGAGCGGTCCTTGCAGGACCACGCCGTCAGGCATGGATGGATCAATAGAGCGGATGACGTTGGGAATCTCAAAGGGCTGGTTCTTGGGGGTTGTCGGCCGAAGAGCCACGATCGCGAAAGTCATCGGGTTCACTCTGACTGTCTCCTTCCAGCCCAGCTCGTTGGCGTCGGGAAGCACTATCTTACCATCCATGGCCAAGCGGTTGATCAGCTGTACGTTGTACAGATGGAAGTGCATGGGATGGGTGTCTCCGCCGTTGTGCGTGATCTTCCAAATCTGGGTTCCATCGCTAGCCACCGCCAGCGGCTCACTAATGACTTTAGAGTCATTAATGATCTCGACCGGTGGGCTGACGTAGGGGTACAGAATGTAGTTCTGGGTCCCGGAGGTCGGGGATAGTTCAAGCCCCAGCAAGCCGATCATGCGCCCGTAGTCGAGGTCATACGCATAGGGCATCATGTCCTGAATGGCCTTCTGTTGCAGCGGGATAGTCACCGTTTTCCCAGAGAGCGTCGTGAATGTCAGGGAATTTACACCGTTGCTCACGTTCTGGTCAGGGAAATTCGCGTTGTACGCACTGTTGTAGCTTGGCTGCGGCACTAAGATGGGATCCTGGCTCGTCTCGAAGACACCCCTCTTCATTGTGGTCTTGGCAAACGTTGCGTTCAATGCGGCTAGATTATAGGGAGCGAGGGGCTGGCCATCCGATCTCGTGGCGCTCACGTTGATTTGCATAATAGTCCTGGTATTGGGACCGTAGCCTGCCTGGGTCGAAGGTGCCCCGCCAATGTTTGTCTGGTCAGGGTCGCCCGTATAGTAGTCGTAGCGGCTGTCGGGCGCTGGGAACCCAGCGGGAGCGTCGTTGTACAGGATGAGGGTCTTGCCGGCGTACTTCGAGAAGTCAACGATGACGTCGGCCCGCTCGGCACAGCCCAGCAACAGAGAGTGCTTGTCTACGTTGCCGAAGTTGGAGGAGGTCGGGTCCATGTTCCATGTGATCGGCTGGCTGTCGATGACAGCCGGCGCGGGCAGGAAGCCGCCTTCAGTGCCTATTTGGTAGAACGAAGGGCCCGCAGTCTTTGGATCTGGCACTCCGCCTGTATCTAATCTAGCGCTTGTCGCTGGGACCATGCTGACCTCAGTATTAGTCCTGCCGTCCGCTGTGACGATCGTCGAGTTGGCCACGTACAGCTGCAGGTTCCAGAACCGGTCGTTTGCAGCGTTCAGGATACGGAACCTGTAGGCCTTTGGCTCGACATCTAAGGACGGGTAGGCTGCGCCGTTGATCAAGGGCGTATCCATATACGCTTCCATCACCAAGGATGGGTGGGGAGTACCGGGTATCATTGGCGGTTCCCATGGCGCATTGACCGGGTCATAATATGGGTTCTTGATTGGCGGGTATTTGAGATCTGGAGCCGGCGCACTCAGATTGAACCAAGCGGCGTAGTCCCACCTACCGAAGGGGTTAATCGGATTCACCGACGAGTTGTTCTGGGTGGGCATGTACACGTGAGGGTACCAGATATCACCGGTATTGGGCACTGGTGGAGTCGTCCCCCACTTCCAAGTCGGGTCCTGGGCGGAGATCGTGCTTTTGTCCACAAATATCTTGTCCTGAATGATCAGGGGTGTGCCGAGGCCCGGTAACAACTTCTGCAAGCCCGGATTGACGCCCGTTACGTTTGTCCCCGCTATCAGATCCTGCTCGACTTTATCTGTTATCAGGTAGCCTGCGGCTTCGCCCGCGTACACATTCAAGCGGGTGATACCCCATGCGTGGTCGTGGAAGAACATCAGCCGGGCACTCTGCTCGTTATTGTAGTAGAAGGTTAACGTACCTTGGGGCTCATATCCGCCATCCATGTCCGGGACGTTGTATACGCTCACGCCTTGGGGATACGAGGTCTTCTCACCTGAGGGGGTCGTCCACATGTGAGGTGAACCATCGCTGATCCACGGGACGAAGCCACCGTGCAGGTGAATATCAGCCCGATTCTCAGTGTAATTCATCGGCTTAGCATCCATGCCTAGCGGACCCATACCCGCGCCCATGGCCGTGTGATCCACAGGTATGAATAGGTTGCCGGCGTCACCAGTCGGAAGTTTGTTAATGAACTTGATACGTACCGGCCTGTCCTTATTAGCGATGACTAGGGGTCCCAGATAGCTGAACTTGCTCAACGTTTTATCTTCGGTATTGACCTGCCGGTAGCCGCGCAGCGTGGTGGTGGGTAGATCTTTATGCAGCTTTTCGGTGTACTGGCCCAGCTCGATCACGTAGTAATCGCAGCCAGGGTACGTTTTCGTGTCCGGAACGGCGATCGGGATATACTGCCCATTCTGGTTGGCGTTCGTCGCTCCCAGGCCTGGCAGCCGGTCGACGAACTTTCGTATGCCTCCGTTGATCGAGCCCGTGGTATCACCTATCGTCGCCGTGGCCATCGCCCCGGTGCCCTGGGGGTCGGTCGCGTTCATGATCGTAACTACCGGGGCGGTATAGTCCTTGCCGCCCCAGGTCAGCACGATGTTGGTGATAGCACCCGTTCCATTCGCCGTCGCCGTTGCAGTTGCCCCCGTCCCAGTACCGTAAACGTCGTCAATTAAGACGATTGGATTCAGATAGCCTGTGCCTGGAGCATCAAGCGTGATGCCTGTGATGGGGCCCTTAGGTAATGGTGTATAAGCATAGTTAGGATAGGGGCCGAAGTAATGGGGCACTTCGCTGGGAGACGTCACGGGTTGAACTTTTCTAGCTTTGTTTGCCGAATGCGTCGTCTTGAAGTTAGCAGCCGCATCCTCCCTTTTAGCCGGTAATATCTGAGTCTTATACCAGAGGCCATGCTTTTTGGTAATGTCCATGCTAGCGATAGAATTGCCATTGGGAACAACTTTAGCTTCGGAGGCGAGAGTGTTCAGCGGTACAGTCGCAAACAATATTACGACAATGATCGATATTGATGCAAATCGCTTCATGAGATCGATCGCGCTCTTTTGTTTATGTATCGGTTTCACTATGTTTCCTCCTGTCGGGAAATAGCAAATTTGAAATGCTGTAGTGTCAATTGCCTTCTGGTTTCCCCTGTCGGCTAATCCGCGTGTTCAAGCCCATTTATCCACGTGTTCACGGAAGTTGGGTCATAAATGTCATGATGGTCATATTTAGCAAATATTTTATACTGTAACTGGTTGCCCGATATTTATGCGATCTCTTGGCATGTGTATATCCATTCGAGATCAGCACTATTAGCAGATGCAAGGGAAGATAACCGAATCGTATTGTGATGGCAACAGGTAGGATGAGCAGCACTCACCTTGGCAGATTTTTAAAATCTCTCTCTGTAAGCCTTTGGGTCACAGTGTTCGTTATCTTTAATGATCACTACCCAGGAGGGATTGATCAACGTACTTTTAACTGTGTAAATTATCCACTCATGTTTTAAATCTGAGGATAAATAACTTTCTGCCAAAAGGTATTATGTTAAGGATGACACCAAAAACCAACTATACGTAATAATATTATAAAATTAGTTCAATTTATGCCCTAAAAAAGTAAATAAGTAAATAGAATAGCAAATTTGAAATTAGAAAGTTATCAGCCACGGCTATTATTTTACACCTCAAGAATAAAGTACCAACAAGGATAAGCAACTATCGAAGTTGATTTGCTGACTTGTTATGATGGTTCTAAAATGCCTATTGGCTACTCGTTTGCTACTGGAGCCTATCCAAATGTGTTGTGACCTGTTACCTTTACAATAACCAATATGACAACCGAAACGAATACTTGGATATTATAGACCTAGTGTAATTTTACAATATATGTATCTACTTTTCGGACAGGTTCTTAGTACCTGTGACGAAATAATCTATGGAATGCATAGTTTTGTTGAAGTTAAAAGGGTATCTTGTTTGTGTAAATCATTTAATACAGTTAAATAACGCATCGCTTATTTCGCTACGTGATCCTTTTATTTGGTACTAATCTAATTTTTTTAGATTGTTGATGCGAAAATTAGGGGCAGTCTAAAATGTGTGTCATATAAATAGAGATATCTTATTGGTTTTCAGATTATTCATTAACCCCGCACATCGATACATTTTGATTAATTAGGTTTATTGGTTATGCTTTCTATGTGAGAATTATAAGAACTTATCACACACCCTACGCATAAAAACCGAAATTGGGTAACGTTTTTTTATTTTTGTGTTAATTTTATTTAAATTGATAGAAAAACTGTCTGAAAATATATTATAAAAACCTATCAACTATATAAAAGCCGTCTTCTAATTCAGTTTCTTTTTTCCTTATACATCTAGCCAAAAGTATATTAATCTTAAATAAAAATATAATAGTATAAACGTGTTATAAGAGCAATTAGTTATAAAGTTCGTATAAAGCGTTTCATCCTCCTTAACACCCGTAGACATATTTTTTTCTCTTAGTACGGAGCAATTCACACGGATGAACAATATCAGCAATAGTGGATTTATTATTTTGTCCCAAATGTATCTAGTTTATGCTTGCGAGAACTAGATTATCACAGAGCCTATAGAAATGTATAAGTTTCTATCGATTACATGCCACGTAAATGCAAAACAGTATTAAAAGACATAGCAAGATTCAATAAATTAGCTTGTGATCTATTTTTATCAAATTAATTCGTGAAAATTATTTTATCAAAACAAATTTACAGCGTATTCAAAGTCAAATTTCTATATATCTTGTTTAATTTGTTCTTCTGAGTAAGATTTTCTACTTAACAATTTCTTAATACTTGTGATTTGGGATCAATTTCGCTACCTTACTCAAGTTGATGATGTGCATAATTTTCTGTGAAATTTACTCTGTACCCTTTAATCTTAGTTTTTGATTACTATTCCATTATTACATGCTTGTTTTCTATGATCCTGGATGGGTCCTTAATGTAAAATGAAGCAAAATTTCAAATATTAATTATTCGGCGATTTAAATAAAACATATGTATTTATCCTAAATTAAAATAAAAATACGCCTTCAATTTCGGGTTAAGCTGAGAAAATATAGAGATTTTGGGACAAAAATTGTGTATAGAGTTATTCAGTATAGAATGATAGTAAAACTCGCAGAACAAAATGAAATTATGCTGAAATTCAATGCATTTTTTTATTTGATGAAAGTGTTGATTTTTATTGCAAACTATAATCAACGAAAATTCAATTGCATTTCAATGAATGGCATACTTGGAGGTGCTGGAAAATCTCTAAGTTGTGGTTAGACATCATCTAACCTAAAATGCGGTAGCAAAAAAGTAATTCAAAAGGATCGGATAAAATACGGAAGAGTTATGCTCATTCTGTTTGTAAAACCTTAAATTATCAGTAAATTTTATTTCTATTGCATATGGACTCAAACTGATAGGAAAATAAAAATATGGCCATCAATTCAAGGCAGTTTATCATGAATTTATTCTCAATGCCTTGAAAATGGCCATGCATGATTTCATTTCATACTCAATAGCTCCTAGACTCGGCGACTGTTCTTAATATCTCTCAGTTATGATGTCCTTGTCCACCGTGTCCATCGTGTCCACCGTGTCCATTATGTCCACCACCGTGTCCACCGTGTCCATGCCCATGTCCATGTCCATGCCCGTGTCCATAGTATCCGCCGTCATAGTATCCGCCGTCATATTCGCCTACCACAACGGGTGTTTCTGCAACAGGAGTTGCTACAACGGGTGTTGCTACAACGGGTTGTTCTGCTACAACGCCAGGCATGTAGGTCCAGTCCCACACTAGAGTAGCAGGATTATATACCCATTCATAGTCCCCGTAGTATGTGCCCCTATAATAATGATCATGGTTACCGTGATGCCTTTGGTCGTGCCAATTGTTGAATTGATGTCCACCGTGTCCGCCATGTCCGTGTCCACCATGTCCGTGTCCACCATGTCCATGTCCATGCCCGTGTCCATCGTGCTGTGGTGCCGCGCTTACTCCAACAGTTGTCACTGATGCTACAAAAAAAACTGCTAGTAAAATAACTAGTGATTTTTTCATTTGTTTTAACATCTTTTATCTCCTATTTTATTAGTTTTAAATGAGTTTCCCATAAGATAATTTGGTGTAAAATTATCTGCTTGCATCAAATTTGATTGCTTCAATAAAGATATATTTCAATAAAGATATTTTTTGTTTTTTATGTGTTTACAGGGATTTTTAAATATTTAAAGGTATTTTGGAGATTTCCATTGTTAAATAAATTAATTATGTTAAATGCATAGTTACTTCTAGATATGATATCGTAACTCATGTATTTGTGCTTTATGCGCATGGATCTCAATGGATCTATTCGAGTCTATAAAAATGTAGCTATTGGCAAGTCCAAAGTGTAGTTTTAGCTGGATCTTAAGGTAATTATATTTTTCAAAAAAGAGAAGTAGTTATATGGTTTCTAAATAAATTATGTTATGCAATAAGTGATTTGACGGTGGTTTTATTTAGTGAATCATACTAAGGACTTGTACACTTGAAGTAAAATTACGTGCAGTATACATTTGATTCGATTGACGTTGTAGCTAGTTGGAGGTTCAATGATATCGATTTTTAGCTCTGTACCAGTTAGATAGTATATTTTTACGATACGACTCCATTTATATCTAGTATTGCAAGGATTTCTGAAGGTATATATTGATACTTTGCAAAAATCAAGGATTTATCAAAATCCGTTACAATAACACCTAACGTGTTATTTTCAGTCTAATTATATAACATTCAACTCGAAGATATATCATTGGTATTGAAGTTGTGCATATTATTCGTTAAATGATAAAAAAGTTTGAAAAAATCAGAGCCATTTTCTTACATTACCATTTTCTTTCATTAATCTGTATACCAGGTATTGACAATATTGTTTACGAGATGAAAATGACCGAATTGAATAGGCACCGGAAACAAGTAATTTGTATTACGTTGCTACTATGCTTACTCAGTTTTTTGCTACTGGTAAAGGTCTTATATGAGTACAAAAGCAGCAATACGAATGAAATAATCCTGGATAAAGCAAAAGAAGATTCGCGCCAAAAAGCCGAATTTGCCATAACAAAAATAGAGAATGAACTTAATTCTACTAGCTTGCTTGCTGAAGGAGTTGCAAAAGACCTGAGTTCCGGAAAGTTAAAGGATGATTCCACGCTCAATGATTACCTTTTGGCTAAAATGAAGGCCAATCCAGACATTTTCAGCATCGTCGTTGCATATTCCCCAGCTGTCCATGCCGGGAAGCTTTACGCACCTCATTTCAAGAGAAACAGCTTGGATATCGTATCTGCACCATTAACATATGACTACACGATGGACAATGAGAAAACTGCTTGGTACAATGATGCCCTAAAAAAAGGATCAAAGGTATGGATTTCGCCTTATTTCGGGATTGCAGATGGCAATTATCAAATAGATTCTTCGGCTCCTTTCTATCTTAAAGAATTTGGGGATGGAAATAAAGCTGCAGGAGTAGTAAGTGTAAGTCACTCTCTTGAAGGAGTAAGGGTACAGGTAGGAGACCTTAACCTAGGAAAAAGGGGTTATGGTTTTATCATCTCCGGGAAGGGGATAATCATTTCTTATCCTATCCAAGAGTATCTGGGCAAAAATATTAACGAACTGGCAAAAAAAGATCAAAACCTTTACTTTATAATTGAAAATATGGCAGCAACAGAGCACTCGGTAACAAATTCCTTAACAGGGCAATCCTATTGGATATTTCATAAAAATATTCCTTCTACAGATTGGATCCTGGGTTTTGTCCTTCCACAGGAAGAAACTCTGCTGAACAAAAAAATGGATCAGAATCACTCCATAATCCATATCGTATTCGCAACTTTTACTTTTATATTTTTTTTGTCCCTGCTTTTAGTCTCCACTTACATTTACGATCATAAAGGACTCTGGATACTTGCAGTTATTTTCTCATTACTTTGCATCCTAGGGATTGGCTTCATATGGCACTTTACCATAAATAATTCTTCTCTTGACGGCAGGAATGGAGACCTCGTTGTTTTCGACAGAGAAGATGTTGAAACGGTTCTGCAACACACCGGTACGAGCCTGAAAACTTCTAGGATTCCTACAGGAATTTTTCTCCAATCTATTGAGTTTTTGACTGCTAATGATGTCTTAATAACAGGATATGTCTGGCAAAATGTTTCAGGACCAGATGCTAAAAAAAGTTCTCCTGGCTTTAGTTTTCCGGATTCAAAAGAAACCACAATCGAAAAAGCTTATGCTAATAGTGACAATGGTATTGTAGGCTGGCATTTTAAGACTACTCTACGTCAGAAGTTTGAGTATTCAAGATACCCATTTGACAGGGAAGATTTATGGATTAGATTATGGAGTAACAATTCTACAGAGAGCGTCATAGTCCCGAACTTTGATTCCTATAAAAGTTTGATTCCAGAAAATCTTCCAGGATTGGAGCCTTCTATCTTGCTTGGGGGCTGGAAACCACAAAAAACTTTTTTTAGTTACAGGGTAAATCCTTATACCACCAATTTTGGGTTAGGGAATTTTTCAAATTCCAATGTGCCCGAATTTTATTTCAACGTTGATTTCAAAAGGGATTTTAAGACTCCCTTTGAATCCGATCTTTTACCAGTAATAGTAGTAGTTATTCTTCTGTTTGCAATACTTACGATAATAACCAAGACTGAGAGCATAACCCATTTTGGATTTAGTTCTCATGGAGTCCTGACCTATTGTACCTCTCTTTTTTTTACTCTTATCCTCGCCCATTCCTCTCTGAGAAATAAAATTCCAATAGACAGTACCATCTACCTTGAGTATTTCTACTTTATTATGTATCTGGCAATTTTAGTTGTTTCCTTGAATTCAATAGCTTTTGCATCAAATCGGCATTTCCCCTTCATCGATGTAAAAGATAACTTGTATGTGAAAGTACTGTACTGGCCTGTTATCACAGGAATTCTGTTGTTAATCACATTCCTGAATTTTTATTGACATATATTCTTTTTGGAAGTTTAGTTGATTTATTTAATAATTCTAAATATGCAGTATGAAATGCAAATACCTGCTCAGAGCTTGATTATTTTTAGTTTTAAAATTTGTTATCAGAAAGTAAATTTTATTCAGAAAATATTTTTTATATCATTAATTAAATATAATACAGAGGGGTAGTTAACATCTGGTTGCAACAAATTATGTACAATAAGCTTTATAAGAATTTGTTGAAATCAGATCTTAATAAATGCCAAAATATTTGACCTTTCCTTGAAGTACAAATTCAAAAAATATTATCGATGAAGGGAGATCTTAATACATGTGCGAAGAACATTCCATGATTGAAAGGTCCAATAATGCAGACTGTGATGACTCAGACTTGGGAGCTCCTGACTGAAGAACAAAAAAAGAAAGTTTCAGTAATGAGAATGGAAATGATAATACAATGGATGGAAGTAAAAATCCATGATATGGAAAAGATGATAGATTAAAGAAAACTGCTATAGCTGATATTCAAAAGGTCAAGGAAATGATTCAACAAGGCAAATAAGTTAGACAGAAAAACGATAATG
The DNA here is from genome assembly GCA_963833425.1 of uncultured Methanosarcinaceae archaeon. Classification (GTDB taxonomy): domain Archaea; phylum Halobacteriota; class Methanosarcinia; order Methanosarcinales; family Methanosarcinaceae; genus Methanosarcina. The sequence continues at coordinate 256,303 of CAWHXP010000002.1, forward strand.
GAATTTAGTCACTGTAGAAGGTATCTGAAATAGCAGATTTTCGTAACTATTCAAGTAGCCATTCAAATGTTACAATTTTTTTTCTAGGAAATATCGCGTATGATTGGACTCATTTATTAAAGGCTAACGAATTTTATGCAAAACTTTGTATTTCAAAAAGTTAGATTTAAGGAGTTGATGGCTCTATGGCAAAACAACTTCAAAAGATACTCGCTGTTTTGTTGATAGTGGTTATAGCAACGCTGACAGCTGCGGCAGCAGTGACAGCAGCAGTAGCTAGCAAGATAAAAGAATACTATGCTAGTCGTAAAAATAAAGACAAGAATAAAAGGGTGTAAATTTTCATCCCCTTCCCTGTTTTTAATTTTGAAGTTTAAGCACTTGAAATCAAAAATCAAGTGCTAAAGGTATTTTTGTTTTAAGTTATTTTTATACAATTCATGGTTCATGTATCTTTCAAGTATAAAAACTTAGATTCTTAGCTCGATTGCATGAGTCTTTTCGATTATAAATGCTAAATACATAGTTTTTATAGCAAAAACTATGCATGAACGAAACTCTAAAACAGATATTTTGTCAGGGCTTTTGTTGTAACTTCTTTAGCATCTACAACGGTTAGATCCATAGTAATGGTAAAAGTAGCGCCAGTAACGGTGTTATGGTAGATGGTGGTACAAGTCCTGGCACCGACTTTAATATTCTATCGCACTATTTCAAATACATTATCCAATTTCTGACAAACCAACCAAACTTCATAGAGAAATTAATTCATTTATACTTAACTGGCATCAATATGTATTAAATACATTTCTATATTTTAGAATTCTTTTTAGGTACTCACTGAGCATGAAATTCATCTCTGATTCAATTTATTCATATTTCTAGTTTTAAGTACTATAAAATTAGTTTTCTATTATTTTTTTATTTATGAGAATTTCGATAACCTCCATGCTCTTGAGCATGGTTGGCTTTAAATTTGTCAATATTTATGTATATTCATGAAAACTCTTACTGATTTTGCTCTTAAAGAAGAGTATAAACGTCTTGAATCTGTTGGAGATAAGCTGGCTGAAATTGATTCCTTAATTGATTGGAAAAACTTTTCGTATTATTCTTTAGTCTATGTATATTAACAAAACCGTTTCAGGAGGGAGACCTGAAACTGATGTCATTGTGATGTTCAAAATGCTTGTTTTACAACAATGGCACAGGCTCTCTGATTTTGAACTTGAGAAACATTGTATAGATCGAATTTTTTTAGGAAATTCCTTGGATTTCTGGAATACATACCTGACAGTACTACTGTATAGCTATTTAGGGAGAGAATTATCGAAAATTTCAAAGAAAATATGGGGAAAGTTGCAAAGCCAACTTGATACTCTGGGTTTACAGATAAAGAGGGAATGATTCAGGATGCTACTTTTATCCATTCAGATCCAGGACATGCGAAAGCAGAGAGATGAGGCAAAAACAAGAAGAAGCAGAGACGGAACATGGACAAAAAAGGGAGGTAAGTCTCATTTTGGATATAAGCTTCATAATATAATAGACAGAGATTATGAGCTAATCAGAAGATTCAAAACAACAACTGCGTCAGTACATGATTCGTATGTAGATGTGACAGAGGAAAATGAAGTGGTTTATAGGGACAGAGGATACTTTGAGCAAAAACGAAAGGGTATAATGCAACAATGAAAAGAGCAGTCAAAGGACATACGCTGGGAATAAAGGATATATTCAGAAATAAAAAAATTAGCTCAAAAAGAGTCCCAGTAGAAGGAGTTTATTCAGTAACGAAAGAAATTTTCAAAGCAGGAAGAGTTTTTGTTACTACTGTTAAAAGAGTAAATCTAAAAATGTTGTGTACGGCTTTTTGTTATAATTTCCATCAATTGAGGACACTGAAAATAAAAAAAGTATATTTAAAATAGCGGAAGCTATCTTTAAAATCAAAGAATTGAGGATAAGTAAAGCCAAAAAGAGGAATTAAATAGAGAAATTGAGGGGAAGATATGGGAAATTCCTGCTAAGAAATAAAATCCGAAGTTTATCGAAATCCTCTTATGATTGTAGTTTAGTTTAATTAGTTCCAAGTGTCCCAAATGTTTCAATTGTTCCACGAACTCCCTATGCTCTATGAGTCTTATAAGCTTCATAATAAATAGATCAACAAGCTTTTCTTAATTCAGACTGAAATTAGGGAATCCAGAGATTTTAGTACAAAAAACGATGTATTTTCTAATTTTTCAGTCGAACTATATATTGTGATATAAAGCAAAAACTCTGCTATATTTATTTCGTGAAGAATAAAAATAAATGAAAATTAAGTAACTATTCGATCCACACATCGAATCTATTTTTTCTAGGTGAATTAATTTTATTGTGACAAGCTTCTGAACTTAGGGTTAATTTCAATTGCTTTATCAGTTCCCCAATTCTCTTTCACAAATTTAAAAACTTGATCGAAAATACTTTCTAATTTATTGAAGCAATTAATATAAAAAATGTTTTTTGTAGATTGTTCTTTTTATTGCCTACGAAAGAGTTCTCAACCTTTAATTATTTCACAATATTGTTTTGTCGGCTCTTCCACTCCAGATCCTTTCGAAAAGAAGGCTTCTCTGCAAAGGAGTATATGTATGAAAGTGGATGCCAACAGAATATTTTTATTTCCGAAAAACTACTTTTGTTTACCGAATTCTAAGTCGGGTATCAATTTTAGATGTAAGTTCGGAGAAGCGAATTGTGAGTTGTAAATCTATTACTTTTTGTAACGTTTCACCTGATACTTTTAAGCGCATGAAGAAAAAGCTTCAGGATGCAGACGTCCAAATACCCCCTGGAAATAAAGGAAAGCTTTCTTGGACTGGAATTGTGGCAGATTTTGAATGGGATGGGAAGTGCAATCTTACAATCAAAATCATGCAAAAGCCCCTTTTCATCAGTTGTGATATCGCAGCCTATAAAATAAAAAAATTCGTGATACTATGCCATGGTTCATAAGGAAAATATTGGGACTAAGAGCATGAATAGTCGAAAACTGGATACTGAAGGTTGTCAGGGCATTAAGCTTATAAATGTGACTCCTGAGGTGTTTTCCTGTATAAAGAAGAAACTTATGAGCTACGGGACTGTAGTTTTATTTGGCAATTCCGTAGTGTTTAAAGGAGATGGAATAGTTGCTAACTTTAGCTGGGATGGGGAGGCAAATCTGATAATCGAGATCATAGAACGTTCTCTTAATACTTACTGTGGGCAGGTAAGTAGAAAACTGAGGTCTTTGGTGCGTGAATGCCAGGGGATGTGAAAGAAAACCAGACTCTGAAATCACTAACATAAAAATTTGATGACACACTATTATAAAATTTAAGCGCGCTTTTCTACTAATTTAAGCTATTGAAAGTATTTCATTTTTTTTCTCTTTTTATCAAACAGTTGTAGGTATTTCCCACAAGATCAAATCTTCCTGCTTTTTTCAGAGCTTCATACACAAGTTCATAATTCCCCGGACTCCTGTAGTGCATAAGAGCCCGTTGCATTGCTTTTTCTTTTTTGTTTCTTGCAACGTACATTTTTTTGCCTGTGAATGGGTCAAGCCCCGTATAATACATGCAGGTAGCTACGGTCATAGGTGTTGGAGTAAAATCCTGTACATTTTTTGTATAGCCCCCATAGTCCCGCACATATTCTGCCATTTTGATCATATCTTCAAGGGTGCAGCTAGGATGTCCTGACATCAGATAATTTACGATATACTGTTCTTTGCTATATTTTCTGTTGAGAGCAGCAAATTTATCGACAAATTTTTCGTATTTTTCTCTAGCTGGTTTGTTCATAGCATTAGTGACCTTTTTTGAGAAATGTTCCGGTGCGATCCGAAGTTGCCCGCTTATATGGTGAGCGCAGAGTTCTTCTAGATATTCTTCATCTTCAAGAGCCAAGTCGTAGCGTACTCCGTAGCCTGTAAAGACATTCTTGACTCCTGGAAGTTCGCGTATGTGGCGCAGGAGTTTTAGTAACTTTTTGTGGCTAGTATCCAGAGAAGGGCATACTTCGGGGTAAAGACAAGTTTTGTCAAGGCAAGCTCCTTTTTTCATCCAAACTTTGCACTCCATGCCATACATATTAGCACTTGGACCTCCGACTCCGGTTATAATTCCTTTGAAGTATGGTTTTTCTGTAAGTTTTTTCGCTTCATGAAGGATGGACTCGGTGCTGCGGCTTGCAATCATGCGTCCCTGGTGTTGAGTAATGGCGCAAAATGCACAACCTCCAAAGCAGCCCCTGTGCGTTGTCAGGGATAATTTTATCATTTCAAGGGCGGGGATAGGCTCAGTGTAGAATGGATGAGTTTCGCCAGTAAATGGTAGCTCATATACATGGTCCATTTCAGTGTCTTTCAGAGGTCTCATAGGCCTATTCTGAATGATAATAGTTTTTGGGTGAGGTTGGATAACACCTTTTCCAATAAAAGGATTCAGTTCCAGAAATTGCATGCGAAAAGCCTTTGCAAAGGCTACTTTATCTTGAGAAACTTCTGAAAAGGAGGGTATTTCTATATAATCTTTGCAAAATTCGGTTGCTTTCTCATATGCTTCTCCATCATTTTCTTCAAATGCTATATATTTTTTTTTCGCCTTGTTACCTCTTTCTTTAAGCTCTTTCCAGGCTTTAACTTCCATCTTCCAAACAGTGCCTGGAATGTTTCTGATCTCCTTGATATCTTCCCCTGCCTGTAACCGTCTTGCAAGCTCTACAATCTGCAGCTCTCCCATACCATAAACAACTAAATCTGCAGGTGCATCAGCTAGAATGGATTGTCTGACTTTATTCGAGAGGTAATCGTAATGTGCAAAACGTCGCAGGGAAGCCTCAATACCTCCCATTATAATCGGTACCTTAGGAAAGGCTTCTTTTATCCTGTTAGAGTAAATAATCACTGCACGATTTGGGCGGAGTCCTGTTTTGCCTCCAGGGGAATAAACGTCCTTATTCCGCGGTTTTAGACCTGGGGTTAGATTGCTGATCATGGAATCTGTGTTTCCAGCGCTTATGGAAAAGAAAAGCTTTGGCATTCCAAGTTTCTTGAAATCCTCTGAGTTATCCCATCTTGGCTGGGCAATGATTCCAACTCGGAAACCAGCGTCTTCAAGAACCCTTCCAATAATTGCGGTTCCAAAACTAGAATGGTCAACATAGGCATCTCCAGTAACGAGGATAATGTCAAGTTCTTTCCAGCCACAGGCTTTTACTTCTTCAGAGCTCATTGGAAGAAATTTTGCTGTAGGTGTACGTGAAGAAAAATATTTTTCGGACTCGTTTTCTTTTTTTTCCTTTTTTCGAGTTTTATTTTCGGATCCTTTATCAGATTTTTTTTCTATTTTTTCTGGAAATTTGATTTTTAGCATTTTTGATTTTATTTTTGGATTCGATCCTGATTTCAAGTCTTCTATTATTTCTACTTCCATAGGGACAAATAATCCTATTTTGCTACAAAATCTGATGTTATTCGACTTTTCCACGACATATTTTTTATTTTCTTTCGAAAGTGTATATTTGTCGGCATAATCTGTTTCCAAGCCCCTTATTTCCTTTGATTCTCAGGTACACAGATGCCAGAGTTATTTTGTCACTTAAGTTTTTTTAGTGTCATGGCAATTTAATTGCATAACCTAATAATTAGATAGCTCCTTTCATCATACCAAAGTTCAAGATTTTATTTAGGTAATTAATGATTAAATTGTTTGGACACTAGGTCTCTCTGAATCTTCTTTATGCTTTCATCATCATTTTTAGCATGGTGTATGAGGCCATAATCTGGTTGTTTCCGTCTTTGTCCGTAGGAGCTCCATGTCCGGAATATAGGTTCTTCACATCTAGTTTTATTAGTTTTTCAACTGATCCAAGCATCTTGTCAGGTTCTGAACCTTCAAAGTCCATCCTTCCGAACCCCCCACTCGTAAATACAGTGTCCCCAGAAAAGAGACTTTTTGAAACTGGTTCGTAGAGGCAGATGCTCCCCTTTGAATGACCAGGTGTATGAATCACTTCTAGGTATTCCCCATTTCCTATTTCAATTTTGTCTCCTTCTTTATACGTAATTGTGGGTTTGACAGCAGGTGCACGGTCTCCGAAAAGTATAGATACACTCAAATATTCGTCGTTTACGCCTTCCAGGTCGTCTCTGTGAACTCCGACTTTCGCCCCGCTTTTTTCTACAATTGCTGCTGCTGCTGCTGTATGGTCATAATGGCAATGAGTCAGGATAATGAGTTCCAAATTTTTAAGCTGGATATATTTTTCCAGTTGTTTAATGATAAGGTCACTATTCATGCCTGCGTCGATCAGAACTTTTCTATTTACTAGGTAAACACTGGAATCGTAGGCTGTGGGGCAAATGTACAGAACTTCTATTTTTTTTCCTCCTTTATTGTTATTTTACTGTATCCTTTTTCATATCTTTACTCTTTTTTCCTACATTTTTTTTGTATCATTCCCCATAAGTTTTTTACTTTTAATGCGTAAGTCTAAATTTCTACAATAAAACCCTGTTCGCATTTTCAGTCTCTAATTTTGTGATCTCTATAGTTCTCATATCCTTAATTTGCGCTACTATATGAATCGAATCAATTGTAAATACATGTTGTTTCTGTTTTTGCGTGAAGAAAAATAGAAAATGCTGATTTCAAGAAGCAGTTTTCAAGTGGCAATTCTGCTGCAAGAAGCTGACGATGTCTAAAAAATATACAAGATTTGTCGGAAAACTGTGATGTCTTATATCCACTATTACTTGAATTGTCTCAATAGAGCAGACTGTGGCAACGATAAATAACTGTATCCATATGATCTAAAAAGTTTCAGAACTTACGCTTCATCCAACTTAATGTGTATCCTTAATGGGATTTCCAATGTATTTTTGAATGTCTGTCACTTTTGTGAACTAATTTGTTTGCCTCCAAAGCTCATCATTTTTTTGCATTCCTGGAAGTTTAGGCCTGCATCTCCGATGCTTACTTTATTTCCTGAGTTAGCTTCAATTTGGGCAAGAATCGGATTCATTTCTTCATATAGCCTTTAATGTCTATATAACGAATTAGGTTAAATGTGAAATAAATTGGTTCCTAATCTTTCACAAGTCAAAGGTTCATGCTGTTGTCCGTCAGGAAAATTTCTGAATTGATCTTTTCTACAATTTCCATTTTCCTGGCTCAAAAATAGTCTCTTCTCGATTGCGGTTGAATTTAAGAAAATCAAGGTGACAGCGAGAAGCACTATACTTGACAAAGCATGGATCTGTCTTTATTCCATCTCATTTTATTTTACTTTTTACACAATTTTGAAATACAAACCTGAAAAAGAATAGGTACAGTCATATATCCAATTTTTTTGTCTTTCTGACTGTTCCTTGAACTATGCTTCGATCTTAACTATGAGCTAAACGTTTTCTAGCTTTTTAGTCAATTTTGGAAATTTTAGCTCTTTTCTTTATTTTTGTAGAGCAAATTCATTGCATTCACGAGGGCTTCTACAGAAGCCATAACTATATCTGGATTTGCAGATCTAGCAGTTACAATTCTGCCTTTTTCGTTTTCAAGACCTATATATACGTCTGCAAGGGCATCTGCTCCTCCAGTGATGGCATCGATTCTGAACTCCTGAAGTTTGAAGTGGTTATTCTCTCCCAGGATATCTCTTACCGCATTGAGGGCGGCATCTACAGGGCCAACCCCTACTCTTGCAGCAATGACTTCTTTGCCTTCGATGTCTGCTTTGACAACAGCAGTGGGCGTAAGGATATTTCCGGTCATCACGGATACTTCTTTAAGCTTGATAAGTTCTTCTTCGGAGCTTGCTTTCCCGAGTACTGCAGAAGCAACAGCATAAAGGTCAACATCTGTGATCTGTTTGCCCTTATTTGCAATCTCCTTGATCCTGTACACTATTTCATCGAGTTGCTTATCATTGGTTATTATTCCTGCAGATTCAAGGGACTGTTTAACTGCATGTTTGCCTGTATGTTTTCCAAGAACAATACGTCTTCTGTGACCTACCATTTCCGGAGTCATTATTCCAGGCTCGAAAGTATCGGATTTCTCAAGCACTCCCTGGCTGTGGATCCCAGACTCGTGGGAAAAAGCATTTTGGCCTACTACAGGAGTGTTTGGAGGAAGCCTGATTCCAGTATAGTTTTCAATCATTTTTGAAGTTTCCACAAGGTATTCGGTCTTAATGTTTGTTTTTATCCCATAAATTGCCTTAAGACTCATAACTGTCTGTGGAAGGTCGGCATTTCCGGCTCTCTCTCCTATGCCATTTATAGTGACCTGGACCTGAGATGCTCCGGCTTCGACAGCCATGAGGCTGTTTGCTACCGCAAGTCCAAAATCGTTATGGCAATGCACATCTATAGGAATTGTTATTTCAGTTGCAATGTCTTTTATCTGCCTGTACATTGCCGACGGGACCATAATGCCAACAGTATCTGGCACGTTGATTATATCGCATCCTGCTTCTTGGACCGCCTTGAAGACATCTATGAGATACTCTGGATCAGTCCTAGTTGCGTCCATTGCAGAAAACATGCACTCCAGACCATGGTCTTTGATATACTGGACAGCTTCCACAGCCAGTTGGATAACTTCTTCCTGGCTTTTTTTGATAGTGTATGTCCTTTGAACGTCTGACGTGGGGACGAAAGTATGCACAAGGCCAACATCGCTTTCGAAACATGCATTTATATCTTTCTTCAACACACGAGCAAGTCCACAAATTACAGCACCCAGCCCGGCATTAGAGATCGATTTTATAGATTCCTTGTCGCTTTCTGAAGAGACTGGGAATCCCGCTTCTATTATGTCTACCCCGAGTTTGTCAAGTTGTTGGGCAATTTCCAGCTTCTGAGCAGAATTCAGGGATACTCCAGGAGTTTGTTCTCCGTCGCGCAGTGTAGTGTCAAAAATAGTTACCGTTTTATTCTGTAGGGATTCGATGTAAAAATCGATCCCTTCTTTCAGTTCTTACATTCATGGTAATCACTACATGGATGCACATTCCTGGTATATAAATATCATGTGTGTTTGCGAATTTTTTGACAATTCCGTTTTTCGCTCTTTACTTCAGTGGTTGAAACCCAAACTTGGCAGAACATACTATTTATAACGCATAAATGGGCTTTAAGGTTCAGTTTCCTCACATATTTCAAAGTTTCATATTGCACAAAGTTTCTTATTGCATTTTTTGATTTTTGACATTTTCCATTTTTCTGAAAGATTATGTGTCAACAAAACGCATTTTTAGCAAGAAAACATTGTACTAATCATGGTATATGTCAAGTTCAGGGATAGGAAAAATTTAATGATATTTTGATTCCACATATTGTTTTATTTAAGTCCTTCTGCAGTATTTTTGATTATTTCCTTTGATTCTTGATTTATGTCGGGTTGACATCGATTGTTAATCATTCGAAGACTTGTGAAAAAAACGATTCTTTAGTTTACACTGGAAATCGATCATATTGATCTCTATTTAGGCAAATTTAAAGTTTTATCTATAAGATTAATAAGTAACGGATTCAGAGCTTATTGATATAATCAATAATTAAATCGCTAGTACATTAGTTCTATTTGAAGAATGTTGGCTGTGTTAGCTCCTAAAGTTCTCCTAAAGAGCCTAAACGGTTATATTTAACGCTTTTATGGCTCACGCGCTCAATATGCACAATTAAACACAATATGGGTTGTGGCTAAACTGATTTTTTAGACAATTGAATGTTTGTTGCGATTGGTTTTTCTGCTTATCTGTGTAAGTCACAAATATTTAAGTTCCAGTTAGGGTTATTCAGTTAAGTCGTTGATAAAAATGGCATTAAATATAACTTGAGATTAATGCAATTGAATCGGGAAGTAGGAATAATAAGAATCAATCACCTAAATGTCAATAATTCTCGAGAGATTATAGGATTTTATTTTATCCTAACTGCTTGGTTCTAATTAATTGTAAATTTGTGGGCATCGGGAATTTGCGAAGAACAAAGCCCTTAAACAATAATTGAAGCAGCCGCCAGTTTTGAATCTAACTCGCATAATAATAATAAAAAGTATTCATAAATTTAAACTAATAATGCATACTTTTAATCCATGTATATTCTTCACTGTTGTTTATATTCTACAAGCTTTAAAGCTTGTTGATGTGTCAATTGACTAGAAAACTATAAATATAGCATCTCTTGTTATGTCATATTTTGATATATCAACTTTCGAGATGTTGAGGCTCGAATTATGCAAAACAAAATGTGTACAGAGATCAGGCGGGTTTTTCTCAAGTATATAGTTCTGAAGATTATTAAGGAGAAGCCTACCCATGGCTATGATATAATAAAGATCATCAAGCTCCGCTCGAAAGGGTGCTGGACTCCAAGTACAGGTTCTATCTATCCAATACTGGAAAGCCTAGAGTCAAACGGCTTAATCCAGAGTAAAGAGATAGAGGAGCGCCGCAAGAAGGTGTACTCAATCACCTATACAGGAATAGTGGCGCTGGATCACATGACACAGAAGAGGTTGGAGCTCCTGGATGAAATGTCTCAGATCATCAATATTATGACTGAAGGTAATGACAGTAGCGATGCTGGTGGTAAAGTCGGCAATAACCATAGCTCGGATCAGCAGCCTGAAAAAGCACACAATGGCAATTCTCAGACTCTACAAACAGATGATGATAGAAGGTAACAGGTTGAGCGAAAATAGTGATATAACAGACAAAGTGATCGCTGGAAGATTATGGAAAGGCGTTGGATACAAGTGGATTGCACTGTTCAATGTGACCTTAGCAACTTTGATGGGGTCTACCGATAACAGCATTGTTCTGATCGCGCTGCCTACGATATTTAAGGGCATACAGATTAACCCTATGTCTCCTGACGTATTTCAATATCTTCTGTGGATCCTGATGGGCTATGGGCTGGTAACTGCAACGCTGCTCCTCAGTTTCGGGCGACTTGCGGATATGTATGGTCGGGTGAAACTTTTCAGATTGGGTTTCCTTATATTTGCTATTGGATCAACCCTACTTTACCTTACTCCAAGCACCGGTAACACAGGTGCACTGGAACTGATTATTTTCCGGTTCATACAGGCCGTGGGTAGTGCGTTCACCATGTCAAACGGTGCAGCTATTATCACAGACGCTTTTCCGGCTAGTGAGAGGGGAAAGGCCCTAGGCATAAATATGGTTGCTTTTATGTCTGGTCAGTTCATTGGCTTATTGTTGGGTGGAGTGCTAGCAGTATATAACTGGAGATATGTGTTTTTAGTCAGCGTCCCATTTGCTATATTTGGGACAATATGGTCTTACTGGAAGTTAAAGGAAGTTTCTTTCCGTGCACCAAAAACAAGCATCGATTTCTTGGGCAATTTGGTCTTCATTGGTGGGCTAACATCTCTGCTAGTTGGTGTAACCTATGGCCTGATGCCGTACAAGCATGATGGCATCACCGATGCTATGGGCTGGGGAAACCCCTGGGTAATTAGGGCAATCATTGTTGGCATACTACTTTTGATTATTTTCCCATTTGTAGAGAGCAAGGTGAAGAATCCTATGTTCAGATTAGAGTTCTTTAGGATCCGGGCTTTCACCTACGCAAATCTCGCCAGCTTCTCAGCAGCTATTTCGCGGGGAGGCGTCATGTTTATGCTTATTATGCTATTGCAAGGTATCTGGCTGCCACTTCATGGTTATCGCTTCGAAGATACACCTTTTTGGGCAGGTATCTACATGCTTCCCATGACTTTTGGATTTGTCGTTATGGGCCCTATCTCGGGGATGCTTTCGGATAAGTATGGGCCAAGATGGATCGCTACCTGTGGAATGACCCTTGTGACTCTAGTCTTTATTGGGCTTTCAATGCTTCCCTATAACTTTGATTATTGGGAATTAGGACTCCTAATTTTCCTAATGGGTGCTGGTAATGGCATGTTTAGCTCTCCTAATAGTTCGTCAGTCATGAACTCAGTGCCACCGCAAGATCGGGGCGTAGCATCTGGTACGATGTTCACACTAACAAGTTCGGCCAATACGGTAAGTATGGCTGTGTTTTTCACTATTGTTATCGTAGGCATCAAGGGAGCTTTTCCAGGAGCTATACATGACTATTTCGCTAGCCTTGGATCCTTACAGATTAATCCCATTGTGCAACAACTCGCAGGCCGGCTAGCTAGCATGTCACCGACCAACGCGTTATTCTCTGCTTTCCTAGGGTACAATCCAATGGGCTCAATCCTGGACTCCATGGATCCTCATATCGTCAGCGAGATACCGCAACAGATCGTGACCACCCTAACAAGCAGATACTGGTTCCCACAGACGTTGCAACAGGCTTTTATGCCAGCGCTTCAGCTTGCGTTCAGAATCGGAGCTGTACTCTCAGGCATAGCTGCGGTATTGTCTGCAATGAGGGGCAAACGATATGTTCACGAAACCCATTTCTCAGCTAACGATGTTAGCAAAAGTGGTATTGAAGGAAGAGGAAAGAGGGAGCAGACTTGATAATTGACATTCTAGATAATATCAGTTGAAGAGTACTGATTGGCAGGTTTGTGAAAAATTAGCTTCAACGCATAAAATAATTTTTTTAAAATATTAATTCTTAAATTTTGGGAACGTGCAACTAAAAAGGAGATTATTAAATGAAAGAGAACCAAGCTAGTTTTACTGCAATGTCTGTGGCTTACATGCGTGCCTATCATTCCATGTATGAGACTCCTAAAATTTTTGATGACTTTTTGGCCTATGATTTGATACCAGAGGAAAAACGAGTACTAATCGAACAACATTTTATTGAACAATATGTTACTTTGGATCAACAATTCAATGATCATGGAAATGCTGTATCGCTCTCCGATCGAATTACTACTTCAGAGTCCTTAATGCAAGCAATTAATAATGTTATCAGTCGTGCTCGATACACGGAAGATACCTTGAAGGAAGCTTTCAGGCAAGGAGTTAAGCAATATGTAATTCTTGGGGCAGGAATGGATACATTTGCATTCAGGCAATCCGAAATGATGGAAGAGTTGGAAGTATTTGAGGTAGATCACCCCGCCACTCAAGAATTTAAGCTCCATCGCCTTGCCGAGTTGGGATGGAAACATCCAGCAAAATTACACTTCATTCCGATAGATTTCACAAAGGAAAGTTTAGTTTCAGCACTCACTCGCTCATCATCTTATAACCCAAAAATTAAAAGTTTTTTCAGTTGGTTCGGTGTTACCCCGTACTTGCCACAAAAAGATGTGTTGGCAACACTGCGTTTTATCGCTGATGTTGCTCCTGTTGGCAGTACTCTAGTTTTCGATTATATTGATACCGATGCATTTATACCCGAAAAACTGTCTCCACAAATGCGAGAGCTAATAGAGTATTTGAATAAAATAGGTGAACCAATGAAAAGTAGGGGCTTCAATCCGTCAAACTTGGTCGAAGACCTCGCAAGTTTAGGATTCCAGCTATATGAGGATCTGAGCCCGAAAGATATCGAAGGACGTTATTTGCAAGGACGCAAGTATGGACATTATGAGCATGGACATTTTGCATGTGCGCTTGTCGATTAATTAAAATCATAATTCATTTACTTGCCTAACGACAGCAAAGTTTGTCATTAATTTGCTACTCAACTTTTAGGTGCAAATTTTCGTGCAAATGCACTCAAGGGATAGAAACTGTCCCATGGACCGTACAAAATTCACGATATTTGTCCATTAATAGTTGTGAATTTCTGCTGAAAACATCAAATCAGATATCTGAGTATCGAATTATTAAGTCTAAAATTACTTGACTAATTTTACATTCAGAGCCTCCTCTGAAAGTATGGAAAACGCGGAAGAAGGAAATAAGAGCACAAGGATTTCTGTGCTTTCCATGGTTATAAATCTTAAATGAAATTAACCATTAAATTCAATGTTACATGGCTTTCCTGTAAATCTCAATAATATCTTCTTTTGAGAAACATCTGGGATTTGTTAGGCGGCAGTGATCCTGCATGGCATTTTCAGCCAGAATTTCAATGTCTTCTTCCCTAGCCCCGAGTTCCTTTAAGCCAATAGGAATTCCAATCTCAGTTGCAAGCTTTTTGATGGCATCTATGGCTTTATCTGCAGCTTTTTCCAAACTTAAGCCTTCTATATTCTCTCCCATTGACTTTGCGATATTCGCAAAACGTTCCGGACATACCTGCTTGTTGTAGATCTCCACATAAGGCAGGAGGATTGCATTGCAGATTCCGTGCGGAAGATTATAAAATCCACCTAGCTGATGAGCCATTGAATGTACATAGCCAAGGCTTGCATTGTTGAAAGCAATGCCTGCTAGATATTCAGCGTGTGCCATCATGTCCCTTGTTCTTACATCCTCTCCATTAGCAACGGCTTTTCGCAAGTATTTTGAGATAAGTTCGATTGCCTTGATGGCAGCTGCATCAGTGGTCGGGGTAGCCATGGTGGAAACGTAAGCTTCAACTGCATGAGTAAGGGCATCCATCCCGGTTGCAGCCGTGAGTTCAGGCGGCATACTTACCATCAGCTCGGGATCGTTGACTGCTACGTCAGGAGTGATGTGGGAGTCAACGATTGCCATCTTGATATATCTCTTTGTGTCCGTAATAATTGTAACCCTTGTCATCTCGCTTCCAGTACCCGCTGTTGTGTTTACTGCAATAAGCGGTGGAATTCCTTTCGTAACTTTCCCCACTCCTTCGTAATCATTAATTTTCCCTCCATTCTTAACTACAACGCCAACTGCCTTTGCACAGTCCATTGGACTTCCTCCACCAACTGCGACGATCATATCGCAGAGTTCATTTTTGTAGATTTTTGCTCCTTCCATGATAGAATTGTCAGTGGGATTCGGTTCTGCTCCAGCAAAGATTGCTGCTTTTAGCCCTGCATTTTCAATGATTTTCTTTATATCTTCAGCAAGCTTTTCTCCATGTCTACTTTTGCCTGAAACAATCAAGGCTTTCGTGCCCCCAAGTTCCTTTGCCTGCTTTCCGATTCTTTTTACGCAGCCAGGCCCCATGAGCGCTACCCTTGGGTTCAGATATGTATATATCATGAGTTTCACTTCCTTTAATCACAATTTCCAAAATTTTCAAATTGTTATCAAAAACACAAACTATCTATTGAAATTATTTTTATCTCTCCGGCTAATAACTTTTTGCTCCGTAAAAGGGTTTATCTGAGCAGCGAGTATAAAGCAGGGTAAAAGATAGATACTTTTTGTAATTTGTATTATCCTCTTTTTCTAGAATTATTACTCGTAGAAAATTTATTCTTGTACTACAATTGCGTAAATCCTAAATACAAAATAAATATCAACTTCAGGTACATACATCAACCCCATTATCGTTATCTAGTGGTCGAACGAAGATAAATAAAGAACATACCTATATGGCTATTACAGGGGCTATAAATAGGTTGTCTGCAATATTAAGTAAAAACTTGTGACGAAGTATGTCTAAGTCAAGTGGTTTTCTTGCATTAAATACGATTGAAAAACCTGAATATGGTGGATCACCATCATTACTTTAGCTTTCTACTTTGATTAAATATTTTTAATATTTGCCTTTAAGATAGAATTGTCGATCTTTTATTTCTGTTTTAGAATATATTCAAATGATTTAGTCAACTACTTCACACTAAGTTATAGGGCAGTTGACTGCCATTCATTTCATGTATAATTTTTTTGTGGCAATAATTTATGCATTTTCTAGGGCCGCTTCAATTGCATCTTATGATTAGGACATCCCTTCAAGATGTAGAGTCTGAGGTCCTCAAAGGTCAATACTTTCAGCGCCACATCATTATTTCGGTATGAAAAAAGCAGACAGATTTGGATTTGAAAATGCTTTACTAATAGAATTAACTCTACGAGCCAAGTGACCATTAAAAAATAGGATTATACTTACTTATTTTGTGTGCTTACGTATGGTAGTCAAGCATTCTTAGATATTTGCTGGTATAATTGTCTGAAGTCTTTTTAAACTTAATAGAAAATTATTGTATTAAGGAAAATAAATACTATTGAATTTATATATTTTAGAGTATATTAATGTAGTAAACATATTTGTTCTCATATGGATGCTTATAATGTGTATTTTAGTGTGAATATAATAATTATACTTATTGAAACAAATTTAGGCATGAATTTTCAAAAAATTAGATTTCTAGCCGAATAGTGAAAATTGTCTAGTTATCCACAATTTTTTTAAAATTCCTGTGAAAAAATAAGGGGGTAAATAAATGGGAAAATTAAAATTATACAAAAGAATGGGAGTACTTGCTGTTCTATTTGCCGTTCTTTTTGTGATATTTGTGACATCAGCTGCAGCAGCACAAACATATAATGTGTTAATAGTAGAAACAGCATCTCCAATGACTTATAGTGCTGTAGGGCAAAATATCACATTCGACTATGCTGTGTTCAACATAGGATCTTCACCGATCCCAGGATACATTAATGTTACAGGCAACAAAACTGGAATAGTGGTTCTCTCCGACGGTGTTCCAGAACTTGATGCTATTGGTGGAACATATTCTTCACCTTTTGTTACAGGACAGGCAAACTACACAATAACGCAAGCAGATCTTGATATTGGTTCCATAACCAATTCTGTGAGTATAACAACACCGCAGTCGATATCAGGAATTACTAGTGATACTGCAACCGTAAAAGCCTTATAGAGGCCAGCTTTATAAAACTACATTATCATTTCCATAAGTTTATTTCCGATATAGCAGGATCTCCAACTATTATGTAGCTAACTTTGGAAAGATTAGCAGCAAAGGAAATTTTACATTATAGATAATTGAAATGTCAAACCTCTATACCAAATACGTATCTTGATCAATGTAAAAGAGTTAAAGAAACAGATACGTACAAAATAACATGGGCAGATCTGGAGTCATGTTTTGTGAACCATTTATCAAATGGGAAACTGTTCATTCAATAACCAACCAGTAATTTCATGCAATAGTACTGCGACAGTTATCCATGAATAACATAGTGGATAACCCACGCTAATTTTGCGTAAATTTCTACAGTAACGTATTGCCACAAAACTTTAAATAGAATAATGCAAGAACGAATCGATGATATTTACTGTTCACATATAATGGACGAAGTAGAGAAGATCTCGATATATCGTTGATTTTCAAGAGTCAATTAATATACCACTTATGCGCATATGACAAAATTTAAAGGTTTATCAAAATTCTCCTATGTTAATTTGACGATGCCAATTTATTAGAAATTCACATTAATTTAAAAAGCAGCCTAAGCTTTTTCTTGTAAGAAAATTTTGCTGATTCACTTAATTTTGAACAGTGGAATAGACGCTAGAACCTAATCCCAAATTTATTGGAGAATTAGTTACAACGATACCTATTTAGTCATCAAAAAAGTTAATTGTTATCTGTTTTAGCTCAATAAATAATTCTGATGTGTATTAACAACACGGCAATTGATGTTTTTTTCCTGGCTGAGAGTTACTATTAATATAATATATACGCGCTTTTAAGACACAATGTCAAAATATAGTGATAAACGTAAAAAAAAACGTAAAAAAGTAAAGTTGAGAATCACTAGATTTTGAAAATTATCACAATTATTTGAATGTGACCTATTTACTGATGTAGGAAGAATTCAAATACAGAATTTATTGAAGACCAAATTCTCCTTCGCAATTTAGATTTCAATCAAAAAATGTAAAATCACTAAATTTTGAACTAAGTCGCTGTTAAATAGTATATGAAGTCTTTATAATTAATTTAAATACATTTCTTCATCGATTAAGAAATTTTCTGCCTGCTTGCTATAGATTTATGACACAAAATAATCCCAAATTTTGAAAATCAACATAGTCAGACACTTTGACCCAACTTGCTATCGGAGAATATCTTATTTAACTATTAGGGGAAATACATCACTATAATCTCTTATCACAAGTTAAGTTTTCGGCCTCATTATTACAGAATTAAGCACTAGGTAGCGTAAAAAATAGGGCTTATGTAGGAAGTTAACGACAAGTAAGCTTAATATTGAAACTTGGAGAAATCACTATTATCACGTAAAGGGAACGGCACAGTTAGCTAGTTCAGTTAAGATTCAAGTTGTGATTGTTGAAGTGTGGATAAGAAAACTTATGGATGAAACAGATGTTATTAGTTTTGATGATATATAGGGGAGGAACTTAAAAATATGAATTTAATAACTACGAAAATAAGTGACCTCTTCGTACTTGAACCTAAAGTTTTTGGGGACCACCGAGGTTACTTTTTTGAAAGTTATAACAAAATAACACTTGATAATCTTTTGGGAAAGAGGTATGATTTCGTTCAGGATAATGAGTCAAAGTCTTACTATGGAGTGGTACGAGGTCTGCATTATCAATTGGCTCCTTTTAGTCAAACAAAACTTATTAGGGTTTTGCAAGGGAAAGTATATGACATTGCAGTAGATCTTAGGAAAGAATCCCCTACTTTTCTGTATTGGGTTGGAGTTGAGCTTTCTGCTGAAAATAAAAAACAACTTTTGATTCCAAAAGGATTTGCTCACGGTTTTTCCGTTCTAAGTGAAAGTGCCATATTTGCATATAAATGTGATGAATATTACCACCCTGAGGTTGAAGCAGGAATTATTTATAATGACCCTTCATTGAATATTGACTGGAAAATAAAAGATGAAGATGTGAAAATTTCTCAGAAAGATATGCTGCTCCCAAAATTGGAAAAAGCTAACATGAATTTTTAAAACTTCAATGAACTGTTGTCATTTTATTGCATTTCCAGATTATGCATGAGAATTTGATAAACCTTATATTTTGTCATAGGCCTATAACTGGCATATAATTGACTTGTGAAAATCATAGGTTTATCGAAATCCTCTATAATTTATTAACATATTTAGAGGTGGCCAGAACGAAATTGCTAGTAACAGGGGGTTGTGGATTCATAGGCAGCAATTTCATCAATTATATGATGAAAAAGTACCCAGATTATCAAATTGTAAATCTTGACAAACTAACTTATGCCGGAAATCCTACAAATCTAAAGGATATTGAAAATAATCCGAATTATTTTTTTGTACAGGGAGATATCTGTGATTCTCGAATTGTTAATGAAGTAATGGAACAAGTGGATAAAATTGTCCATTTTGCAGCCGAAAGCCATGTTGACCGCTCAATTGAGGATGGATCGGTTTTTGTCAGAACAAACGTCCTCGGAACTAATACTCTTCTGCAAAGTGCGCTTGCACATAATATAAACAAATTTATCCATATCTCAACAGACGAAGTCTATGGCAGCATTAAAGAAGGCTTTTTTACCGAAATGGATAAGCTTAATCCTTCAAGTCCATATTCTTCAAGCAAAGCATGTTCTGATCTTCTTGCTTTGTCCTACTATACAACTTACGGTTTGCCAGTATGTGTGACCCGATGTACAAACAACTTCGGGCCTTATCAGCACCCTGAAAAACTAATTCCATTTTTCATCAGCAGATTAATGGAAGGGAAAAAAGTTCCAATTTATGGCACAGGTCTGAACATTCGGGACTGGATCTATGTTGAAGATCATTGCTTTGCAGTAGATTTCGTCCTCCACAACGGAAGGATTGGAGAAATATATAATATAGATGGTGGAAACGAACTTACAAACCTTGAAATCACTCATCACATTCTAAAAATACTTGGCAAAGACGAATCTTCAATTGAATATGTGCAAGATCGAAAAGGTCATGATTTTCGTTATTCTCTTGATGGAAGTAAACTGGTAAAAATGGGCTGGAAGCCAACGTATAACTTTGATACCGCCCTTGAACAAACAGTGAGGTGGTATGTTGAAAATAGATGGTGGTGGGAACCATTAAAGCGCTAATTATTGGTGCAAGTGGAATGCTCGGATTCGACCTCTGCAAAGTGTTTACTACTTCTGTTAAACTAACACACAAGGAACTTGACATAATAAATAGAGATCAGGTTTTGGGGTCTATCCAAAGAATAAAACCGAATCTTGTGATAAATGCAGCTGCCTATACTGATGTTGAAGGCTGTGAGACTAACCAGGAACTGGCACTTCAGGTCAATGCATATGGGCCCGGATATATTGCTGAAGCCTGTAATAAAATAGGTGCAACACTTGTACACTTTAGTACAGACTATGTGTTTGACGGTTCTGATAATGAGTATATCGAGTCTGCGACTCCCAATCCTATCAATGTATATGGCCGATCAAAATTTTTTGGAGAACTGAAAATTGCAGAAAAGATGGATAATTACAGAATTGTCAGAATTTCTTGGTTATTTGGTACACACGGGAAAAATTTTGTAGAAACAATGCTTAAGCTATCCGGTGAGATGGCTGAAGTAAGGGTTGTAAATGATCAATTTGGAAAACCCACCTATACAGTAGACCTTGCACATAAAATTGCGGAAATTATCGAACTCAATCCCGGGATTTACCACCTAACAAATGAGGGTATATGTTCCTGGTATGAGTTTGCATCTGCCTTTCTAAATAACGTTGTCCCATGTAGAAGTGAAGAATTTCCAAGAAAAGCAAAACGCCCAAAGTATTCAGTTCTTGTAAATACCAAAACAGGACCTATGAAGCATTGGAAAGAAGCGCTTAAAGATTATCTAAGGGAGAAAAATCTATGAAAGGCATAATACTTGCAGGAGGTACAGGTAGCCGGCTCTATCCCTTGACTAAGGTTACAAACAAGCACCTTTTGCCTGTATACGACAATCCAATGATATTTTATCCTATCCAGACTCTCATCGACGCAGGAATCAAAGAGATATTGATTGTATCTGGCAGAGGTCACGCAGGACACTTTCTCGAGCTTCTTGGATCAGGTGCAAATTTTGGGGTTAAGTTCACGTATGAAATTCAAGAAGAAGCCGGAGGGATCGCACAGGCTTTAGGCCTAGCAGAAAGTTTTTCGGATGATGATGATGTCACCGTAATTCTCGGGGACAACATTTTTCAGGATAACATTAAAAGGGATGTTTTAAACTTCAAGGGCGGTGCCAAGATCTTCTTGAAGGAAGTTTCAGAAGCCCAAAGATTCGGAGTAGCTGAACTAAAAGGCAACAGGGTTGTAGGAATACAAGAGAAACCTCATAAGCCAAAAAGCAATTTTGCAGTTACTGGTCTTTATATTTACAGCAATAAAGTTTTCGACGTGATTAAAAATCTCAAACCTTCTGCGCGATGTGAACTTGAGATTACTGATGTTAATAATTATTTCACTAATAAAGGAACTCTGGAGTACCGCATTCTTTATGGTTTTTGGAGTGATGCAGGTACATTTGAAAGTTTATTGAGGGCAGGAGTACTAATACAAAATTATCGTAAAGACAAAAATACGGAGTAGAAAAGATGGTTCCGTTGCAAAAAATCCTTTCTACTGATACAATAGAATAAAAAGAAAACCAAAGATGGTAACATGCTATCTAATTCCTTTAAATGGAAGCATTATGAAAGAGAAATTATCTTATTGAATGTAAGATGGTACTTAAAATACCCACTGAGCTATAGAAATTTAAAGGAAATGATGATAGAAAGAGGAATTCAAGTTGATCACAGTACTATAATGATATGGGTACATCAATATTCTCCTGAAATAGAAAAGAAGATAAGAAAACATTTAAGGCCAACAAATGATTCGTGGAGAGTTGATGAAACCTATATCAAAGTAAAAAGTAAATGGAAATATCTTTATCGAGCAGTTGATTCAAATGGAGATACAATTGATTTCATGTTAAGTGCAAAAAGAAACCGAGCAGCTGCGAAGAGATTCTTTAAGAAAGCTTTAAGTTCGTATCATAATCAAATTCCAAAGGTAATAACCGTTGATAAGAATCCAGCTTATCCATCTGCTATAGGTAAACTGAAAAATGATAAAATACTACCTAAAAACGTAGACATTCGACAAATCAAGTATCTGAATAATATCATAGAACAAGATCATAGATCTATAAAGCGAATCGTTAATCCAATGTTAGAATTTCAGTCTTTTCGATCTGCTAATAAAACCTTAAAAGGAATTGAATCTATGAGTATGGTCAAAAAAGGACAAGTCAATAATATAAATTACTCTGTTTTTAATGAAGTCAAATACATTAATCAATTGTTTGGTATAGGTTTATAATGTTAGTACATTTTCTTTGAATATTTCGATTTTTATTCATTACTTATAGATTTACATATTTTTTTTAATTTTTTGCAACGGAACCCAAAAAAAGCATATTTAACCTTTTTGTAACCTTCAATCCTGTAATAAATCTTTAATTTCTCAAGTTGAACGATGAATTGAAAAACTAGTGCGCCGAAAGTTCTGTAAAATAAGAAATATAAAAAAAATATTTAAAAGATAAAGTATTATTCGATTCTAATGGTGAAATAAATGCAAGTTGTGATTCTTTGCGGAGGTAAAGGCACGCGTCTCAGGGAAGAAACTGAGTACCGCCCTAAGCCAATGGTTAGTATCGGCGACCGGCCGATACTGTGGCATATCATGAAAACGTACGCACATTACGGTCACAAAGATTTCGTCCTGTGCCTTGGTTATAAGGGTGAAATGATCAAGGAATATTTTCTATATTACGAAGCAATGAACAACGACTTTACCATTAACTTGGGAAACCGCAAAAAAATCCAGCTACATAATAATCACGATGAATACGATTGGAATGTAACACTTGTCAACACTGGTGAGGAAACGATGACAGGGGCAAGGGTGAAAAGGATCGAGCGATATATAGTGGGGGACACATTCATGCTGACTTACGGCGATGGTGTGGCTGATATAAACATCGGAAGTCTAGTTAAATATCACGAATTGCATGACAAGATTGGCACTATGACTGGAGTATACCTTTCATCGAGATTTGGTGAGATAAGTACCGAGAACAATTTGGTGACCCTATTCAACGAGAAACCCAAGAGTATGAATGGATTATTCAATGGCGGATATTTCGTCTACAATACAGAATTCTTTGATTACCTATCAAGTGAACCTGACTGTGTGCTGGAAAAAGATCCACTTGAAAGTTTGGTTAAAGATAGTCAGTTAATGGTATATCCTCATAAAGGTTTTTGGCAATGTATGGATACCTACAGGGAGTTCGAGCTATTGAATGCTTTGTGGAAATCTAATCATGCGCCTTGGAAAGTTTGGTGAGGCATGAAATATGGTCGACGAATTCTGGAGAGATAGAAATATATTTGTTACAGGGTGTACCGGATTACTAGGCTCGTGTCTCACTAGGTTTCTTATTGAACAAAAGGCTAATGTCGTCGGTCTGATAAGAGACTCTGTCCCGAAGTCCAATTTATATGGTCAGCAGTTGGACAAAGAGATCAATGTGGTCAGAGGTACTGTAGAGAATTATCTGTTAATGGAGCGTGTACTTAATGAATATGAGATCGATACCGTTTTCCACCTGGCTGCCCAAACTATAGTGACTATCGCGAATAGGAATCCTCTATCTACATTTGGAACTAATATACAAGGTACATGGAATATTCTCGAGGCTTGTAGGAAGTCACCAACTGTTACAAGGATTGTAACCGCTTCTAGCGATAAGGCATATGGGGATCAGCTACAGCTACCTTATAACGAACAAACGCCGCTTGAGGGGAGACATCCTTACGACGTTTCCAAGAGCTGCTCGGACCTTATATGTAGGGCTTACTACGAGACCTACAGGCTGCCAGTCTGTGTTACGAGATGTGGTAATTTTTACGGTGGCGGAGATCTCAATTTTAATAGGATCGTGCCCGGTACTATCCGTTCAATCATAAAAAGTGAAGCTCCAGTCATCAGAGGGACTGGAAAATTCATCCGTGATTACTTCTATATCGAAGACGGCGCCACGGCCTACCTGACTCTAGCGGAAAAGATGGAAGATCAGCGGGTCCGAGGTGAAGCATTTAACTTCAGTAATGAACTTCAAATCTCAGTACTCGATATAGTCAACAAGGTAATCGAGATGATGGACAGTGACTTGGAACCTGTTGTGTTGGGCCAGGCCTCCAACGAGATAGAGCACCAGTACCTTTCGGCTGAAAAAGCGAGAAAGTTGCTGGGTTGGAAGCCACATTATACACTCGATGAGGGCCTGACCAGGACAATAGCCTGGTACAGAAAGTTTTTCGAGTGACATTTGATGGAGTTCGATATGAGTGGTAAGAAGCTAATAAGCATCGTCATACCGGCATACAACGAGGAGGAGGTGCTGGACGAGCTAAAGAACAGGATCCAGTCGATGATGGATTGCAATCACAGGTACGACTTCGAGATCATCATCGTCGATAACGGCTCTTTCGACTCGACGTATGACAAACTGCTCAAAATACACACCGAAGATAGTCGTTTCAAGATCTTGCAGCTGTCACGCAACTTCCGGTGCGACGGTGGAATAACTGCCGGGTTACAGTACGTTCGGGGCGTCGCAGCGGTCATCATGATGGCCGATTTACAGGATCCACCAGAGCTGATTCCCAAATTCCTCGAAAAATGGGAAGAAGGCTATGACATCGTTTACACCCTGGTCCTCAAAAGGAATGGAACCGGGATATCGAGGAGATTCTTCTCCCGACTTTTCTACAAGATAATCAGAGTGCTTACTGGCGGAATCATCCCAGAAAATGCCAGTGATTTCCGGCTTATCGATCGAAGGGTGTACGAAACGGTCAACCAGATGAACGAACGAAATCGGATGCTCAGGGGCATCATTGCGTGGGTTGGCTTCAGGCAGTACGCGATCGGCTATCAACGACCCCCCCGGTTCGGTGGTGAGTCCAAGGCGGACTTCATGCAGGTTTTAAAGCTGGCGTTAGATGGCATTTTCTCGTTCTCCTACATTCCGCTCAAGCTGACCACCTATCTCGGTTTAATCATTTCAGTTCTATCCTTCATCATGATCATTGTTGAGCTAGAGCTGTTTTTTCAATATGGGAGGGAGGTTCCAGGGTTCACGACACTCGTCATCTTGATACTGTTCCTGTTCGGCATGCTGTTCATGGTCATGGGAATCATTGGAGAATACATAGCCCGGATTTATGATGAAGTAAAGCAGAGACCGAATTACGTAGTAAAAAAGGAGATCGGATTCTAGGGGCCCATAAAAAATCGAGGGTAGATAATGGAAACAAGGAAAATCATCATCACTGGCTCCACAGGCTTCGTCGGTTCTAACCTCGCCCGCTACTTTGTCGAGCAAAATAACGAAGTCCACCTGCTGTTGAGGTCTTCCTCCGATACATGGAGGATTGCCGACATTATGGGCGACATCAGTGCGCATGAAGTCGATTTGACCGCGCCCGTGCAACTGGAACGAGTCATGACATATGTCAAGCCGGATATCATCCTGCACACCGCCGTCTACGGTGGCCATCCACTCCAGAACGATATCTACAAAGTCTTCGACTCTAATCTCAATGGGACTATTAATCTGGTGAAAGCTTGCAAGAGCTTTGATTATGAGCTTTTCATTAACACCGGGTCTTCCTCCGAATACGGAACTAAGAGACAGCCTGTGGTAGAGACGGAGGTTTGCGAGCCCGGTGAAGACTATGGAGTGTCAAAGATTGCCGCTTCCCTGTACTGTCAAATGGCTGCCCGACGGGATCGGAAACCGATCATTACCTTCCGGCTGTTCTCACCCTACGGGAGCTACGATGATGCCACACGCCTAATTCCTTCGGTCATCATCTCCTGCCTCAACGGGCGCTCGCCCAAGGTATCGTCTCCAATTTTCGTGCGGGATTACATTTACATCCGCGACATCGTCAGCGCATACGAAAAAGCTATCCAGAAGTCCCACCTGCAGAATCCTGGAGAAATATTCAACGTCGGTTCAGGCAAACAGCAAACAGTCGGAGATGTAGTGCAAAATATAATACAGCTGGTAGATAAAAACATACAGTCCGAATGGGGAAATCCAGGCAAGCGGCAGAACGAGCCCCGTGTATGGCAGGCTGACATTAGCAAGGCGGAAAGATCATTGGGCTGGAAGCCCCGGTATTCGATAGATCACGGCCTGAGCGAAACAGTGGAATGGTTCAGGAAAAACGTCGGACTATACGAAGGTAAGAGGTTCTTATGAAACTATCAGACTACGTGATCGACTTTCTCGTCAGCAAAGGAGTGACCCATGTTTTTGATGTGGCCGGAGGCTCAATAACTCATCTGCTCGATTCCCTCTACGACCGGAAGGATATCCAGACGGTGTGCATGCACCACGAGCAGTCTGCATCCTTCGCAGCCGAAGGTTACGCGCGGATTAGCGGGAAGCCAGGCGTGGCTATGGCCACAAGCGGACCCGGGGCCACCAACCTGATCACTGGCATAGGCAGTTGCTTCTTCGACTCGGTACCTGCATTATTCATTACCGGGCAAGTGAACACGTACGAGTTCAAGTTTGACAGGCCCGTAAGGCAAGTTGGTTTCCAGGAGACCGACATTATCAGCATAGTCAAACCTATAGTCAAGGACGCTTTGTTGATGATCGACGAGACTAAAATTAGGTACGAGCTAGAACGGCTCTTTGACGTCGCATGCAGCGGGCGTCCCGGTCCGGTTCTGATTGATCTGCCCATGAATATCCAGAGGGCTGATATCAATCCTTCAGAGCAGACAACGTATGAAAGGACACGCTTAGAGTCGGACAAGTTCAGCGACGAAGTTATCGATAAAATTTTCACTTTAATTCAACATTCAAAGAGACCTGTAGTACTAATAGGGGGTGGGATAAGGCTTTCTGGAGCTACCGAAGAACTATATTGTTTTTCGCAAAAGACTGGCATTCCAGTTGCATCTTCCCTTATGGGACTTGATGCTTTCCCTCACGATAACGAGCTATACGTCGGCATGATCGGTACCTACGGAAACCGGTATGCTAACCTTACATTGGCGAATTCGGACCTGGTAATTGCCCTGGGCACACGGCTGGACACCAGGCAAACCGGCACAAATCCCGATTCATTCGCTCGTTATGCCACGATCGTACATGTCGACATCGATCCGTCGGAGCTTAATAGCAAGATTAAGGCTGACATCGCGATCAATTGCGATGTCTTAAAATTTTTAGTTAAGCTCAACAACTGGCCTCTAATGTGCAAAAATGTTTCGTTGTGGATGGCCAGTATAAAGCAATATAAGATCCGGTACCCGGACTATGTGAAACCAGATAGCAATAAGATCTCTCCAAACTATTTCATACATGAGCTGTCCGGATATTTGCCGGAAGACGCTATCCTGTGCGTTGACATCGGCCAGAACCAAATGTGGTCGGCCCAGTCAATTGTTTTGAAGAAGGGACAGCGATTGCTTACCGAGGGGGGTATGGCTTCCATGGGTTCTGCGCTGCCTATGGCCATCGGGGCTTCGTTCGCTTGTCCTGGCCGGCAGATCGTAATCATCACCGGAGACGGCGGGTTCCAGCTGAACACGCAGGAGCTGCAGACGGTGTACCATCACGATTTACCCATTAAGATAATTTTGCTGAATAACCAGAGCTATGGCATGATCCGCCAGTTCCAGGATCAGTATTTCGATGGTAGGTACCAGTCGACTGTCGTCGGGTACAGTTGTCCAGACTTTCAGAAAGTAGTAGCAGCGTACTCCATACCGGTAGCCAGAGCAGTGGCCGTCAGAAATGTAACGAAAGGGCTGAAATGGCTTTTCGAGGATAAGAAACCTAAATTCTTCGAAGTGCTCATTAGCGACAAGTCGGTTGTCACGCCCAAACTGGCTGTTAACAAGCCGATTGAGGAGCAAGACCCTCCCCTGTCCCCTGATGAGCTTAGGTCAAATATGGTCACCAGCATCCAGGATAATGAAAAAGTTTAGCAGGCTAACATGGCATCATTTGATAACACCAAGATCCAATTGGTTACCGGGCCTATCACCAGCTCAGAGGAGGCCAGGCGCATATTTAAGTTCATCTGTGTCGGTATGATGAACACCGTCATAGGATACGGCGCTTTCTTTATATTGTTGTTTTTTCTAAACTATCTGGTCGCCCTAGTCGTGGCACACTTTATCGGCGTCACTAACAGCTATCTATGGAACAAGTATTGGACGTTCCAAGTGAAAAAATTCCGGCTGGCTGAACTTGTCAAGTTCAACGTCGTTTACCTGCTCGTGCTCGGAGCTAACATGCTAATACTGTATATCGCCGTGGAATTACTGGCCGTCGATCCCAGGCTCGGGCAATTGATCGTGCTACCACTGATAACGCTATTGAGCTATTTTGGCCACAAGTACTGGAGCTTCCATGGTGCAAAATCAGTCACTGGCCGTGAGGCATGAAGGTCAGGACGGTGGATCAAATGGGCGAAGATGAATTAAGGAATGAGATACTGGAAAAGGTAAAGCAGTACTATCGACAGAAGAAGGAAAGTCGGTTCGTCCCGGGCCAGTCTATGGTCAACTACGCTGGCAGGGTCTACGATGAAGAGGAAATGACGCTGCTTGTGGACGCTTCGCTGGATTTCTGGCTGACCGCCGGTCGCTACTCAAAGCATTTTGAAACTGAGTTCGCAGAATTTATGGGTGTGAAGCATTGTTTGCTAACGAACTCCGGATCTTCGGCCAACCTGCTTGCAATATCCGCTTTGACTTCTCCGAAGCTTGGAGTGAGAAGGCTCAATCCCGAAGACGAAATCATTACAACTGCGTGTGGCTTCCCCACTACGCTCAATCCCATTCTCCAAAACAATCTAATTCCTGTGTTCATAGATGTGGAGCTGGGCACGTACAACATCCGGACGGATCTCCTTGAAGATGCAATTACTGATAAAACTAAAGCGATTTTTATTCCCCACACCCTTGGCAACCCGGCTGATCTCAGTACCATCACAGAGATAGCACAGGATCACGGCCTCTGGCTCATCGAGGACAACTGTGATGCTCTGGGCTCACAGTATGAAGGGAAATACACTGGCACATTTGGCGATATGTCCACGTTTAGCTTCTACCCAGCTCACCACATGACCATGGGCGAAGGCGGAGCAGTATTGACTAACGATCAAAATCTAAAGAAAATAATTATGTCCTTCCGGGATTGGGGGAGGGATTGCTGGTGTGACACTGGACAGGACAACAGCTGTCATAAACGTTTCTCTTGGCAGTTGGGGCAGCTGCCTTATGGCTACGATCACAAATACACCTACTCCCACGTTGGGTATAACCTCAAGGTGACCGACATGCAGGCGGCCGTTGGAGTCGCACAGCTCAAAAAGCTACCCCAATTCATCGAAAAACGAAAGAGAAACTTCCGGATATTATTCGAAGGCCTTAGAACCTATGAAAAACACTTGATGTTGCCGTCTGCGACACAAAATTCGAATCCTTGCTGGTTTGGGTTCCCGATCCTGATTCGGGAAAATATGCAGTTTACCCGTAAGGATCTGGTGGACTATCTCGAGAGTAATAAAATAGCAACTAGAATGTTGTTCGGAGGGAACTTGTTGAAGCAACCGGCTTATGCAGGGATTAAATACCGGATTGTTGGTGGCCTGAACAACACAAATTTGGTCGTGGATGATCTGTTCTGGATCGGAGTATATCCGGGACTGACCGGAGAAATGATCGATTATATTCTCTCGAAGTTCAGGAGCTTTATGGGAGGATACTAATTTCACCCTATTTTTACATATACAAGTTTTACGATGTTTCCGATATTCTGGTTGAAACTGTTGCAATCGAAGCGCTCCTCGAGCATTAGTCTGAAAAGGTTATCGAGGCTAGAAAGGCTAGCGTAAAATTGGCCGTAATCTATATCATAGCTTCCCTTATCTATAATGACCAAGTACTGTGGGCTTCTTTCGACGTAATCCCTATTCTTTAAGGAAAATAATACACCATTGTAGATATATTTCTTTAAAATCTGGTAATTTGAGATGTTCATAGAATGAGGAAGAGGTTCGGAGCCAAAGCGCGTCTCGTCATTGAACACATGTACCATCATGCCCAGATATTCAAAATAGACGTAATTGCGGTACCTAGCATTCAAGTCACGAGCATCGTCGATGAATAAAAATGCGGTATTGTTCTTCATGACGCTGCTAGATTTGAACTGGTCCATCAAAGACAATTGTTTATAGTCATCCTTCTGACACTCCAGATAGTTCGACATGCAGGAGCATATGCAAAATACGATGACAATGGACAGTAGAATAATTTTAATTGTCCGATTTAGTTTAAGCAGATCGGTCACTATGTTGAATCCAAAGTACAACACGAAGCTAAATCCTAGAGGTAGTAGAAGCTCGTGTCTGCTATCCCAGTTATAATATCCGGGAATTTTCCCGACGGCCAGGTAAGGGAATAATCCTATCAGAAACAAAATGATTCCGGTTAGGAAATATTTCGTATCCTTACTGCTTTGATTATGATTGTCCACGCTCCTGATCAGCATATACGTAGGTGGTAACAATAAAATTATGAAAAGCCCTAGGATCAATAAGGTTTCCCGCGAAATAATTGATAATTCCACAAGCAGGTTAAATATCGCATAGACGATGTAAAAGGGCAACTTGATCAGGTTTAGGACTGTAATGGAGTTGTAATCCCTATACATGCCATGGGGCTGGAAAAAGATGGTCCTTAGTACCCAGAACAACAACGGCATAATAATAAAATCGACATACCTGCCAGAGAGCCTGAAAATCGACGTCCAAGATATATGTTTGAGCTCCTTGTATCCAATATACAGTAATACGACCGAGTAGAATACCAGGAACGAATTGGTAAAGAACGATAAGAATAGGAATATCAGCGCTGCAATCCTGAGAATAATCTTCCCCTGCGTGAGATACCTTGATGTAAGCCACAGACCGAGGAAGTAGAAAAAATAGCATAGTGCGTATTGAGAGACAGAAATCGCAATCCTAAAACCGTTTAAAGGTATTATTGCGAATAGGAGGACCAACATGAGCCTTGATGTGTGGTCGATATCGTTTATCGATTTCATTGTCTCGTTTAGCAGTAATGCTGATAACAAGAAGGCGAGAAACACCAGTAACCTGAAAATGAAAACACTGTTGCTCAGCGAAAATATAAGGTTAAAATAGTGCCCTAGAAAGATGTTGCCAAATTGGTAGAAATTATCAAGCATAATGTTTTTGTCCAAGTCGATGTATAACCAATCGTCAAGGAAAATTCCGTTGTTCAATAGCATTAAAAAATGAGCAAACGTGTAAATAATGGTTATTATGCTAATATCGCTTTTTAGTAAACTTGTTAACGAAAAGTTAATTTTTTTATTTGCGTTTAATGAAGGGCTCATTACAGTAAATGTAAACTGATTAAGTTATAAAATGGTTTTCGTCAATGGATACCAAAAAATGGTAAGTCTATACTTTAGATATAATCTTCATAGCATAATAGGTAGAGATTATGAGCTGCTCAGAAGATTCAAAACAACGACTACATTACTTCATGATTTGTCAGATAAATTTCTCAAAAAAATGAAGTTTTTTATGTGGATGGATGATACTTTGAAGCAAAGTCAATGATGTAACAACGAAAAAAAACAGTAAATAACTTCCTCTGGAAACAAGTGATATATTAAGAAACAAGAAGCTTAGCTTAAAACAGTTCCTAGGAACTAATTTATGCAGTAACTAAAAGATATTCAAAACAGGAAAAGTTTTTAATACCTTTATTTAAAGAGCGAATCTAAAGAGTTGTGAAAGCTTTTTGTTATAATCTCCATCAATTAATAACATTTAAAATAATAGAAGAATTCTAAGGATAGATGAAACTATCTTTAAAATAAGAGAATGATGTACAAGAAAAGAAAAAAATAGAGTAAACTAAATAAATTCGTAGGAAAGATTTAAACAGGATTCTCGCGAAGAAAAAATAATAAGTACATCGGAATCTCTGTAATCTTCTTTTTTAATCACACTCTTCCATTACTATTAATACTTGTTTCTTGTTATCCGGCTTTCATTTATATCGATGAGTATTGAGGCTAGCAGCTCAATACTGATTCATGGTCAGACAACGCCGCTGTCACCTTGCGTCTTCTTTTTGGTTCCTTGTCAGTCCTTTTCATCATGTTTGTTGTCCTTATTTTTTTCCAGTATTCTCTAGAAATTGCATATGGCTCGTTATATCGTGCCGGAAGCTTCCAAGAGTAGAGTTGCATTTTGATATCTCATGCCATCTTGTTCCCTATTCGGGTCATATAGTCTCTGATGACATCAATGTTTCATTTAACCCCTAAAACACTTATTTTTGCTGATTTTTAGCACTTTGATTGTAGCGTATTTCATAAAAGTCATGTATTTCTTTAAATTTAGATAAAATGCTTTTATAATTTTGGCTGAAACTGGTCAAATGCAGAGATCTTCAGGTAAAAAACTATACATCAATATATATGATAAATTCTATTTTTGTGGTGAAGGCAAAGGGTACAGAATCGCAGAATTTACAGAATTTTTAGTATCTATCTTATAAATTTATCAGATGCAGCATTATATGATGGAATATTGCTATCTTAAGAATAACTTAATAGGTTTTAACTTAACAATATTAATCAATAATCAAGCGACATTTAATATATTGTGGAATTGCAAACATTCATCATTATTCTTCACGTTCTTTGACCACAATCAATCAACAGCCATTCCACTACTCTGCTGCTACTGCTAGTTCCATAATAACATGTATCAATATTGTGTTCAATATCTCCAATTTTTGGCTGGTTATTTGTAATTCCTATATGGGCGACCTGTTTAAATAGGTAATTTGTCTAAATTCTTCATTAATACAAATTTATCTTTAGGTTAAATAGAATCAATAAGAAATTATTCGATACTCTACTTAAGACAGTTGTGAAATCAACTATTTCAGGGTTTTTGATTGATGCTCTCGTAATAATTTTCAGCTCGTATTAAATATTTTTTAACTAGATTAACAGTTACATATATTTTAGCTAATTTATTGTAATATGCGGATTTTAAAGAGAAGATTTTCAATTATTAAGTCAGACGGTGGGAGATAAAATCTTGGTTTTTGAGTCAAAAAAAATAATTGGAGGAAATCATGCGTAAAAAAATACTTTATTTCATGCATGTTGATTGGGATTGGATAAAACAGAGGCCACATTATATTGCCGAATACTTATCTAAAAATTACGATGTTCTCATCATCTATCCTTATCACATGAAAAGATCACAATTAACTAAAAATAAGCGGAACAATTTGAAATTAAGACCATTTTTTTATGTCCCTTCTATAGGTAAAATTAAGTTCAACTTTTTAGATCGCTTATTTCTGAAGATGTATATTTATTTTACTTTGAAGACATTAAGACCTGATTATCTCTGGATAACCTTTCCAGATTCATACGAATTGATACCTTGGAATCATAACTCAAAAATAATATATGATTGTATGGATGATGCTGGAGAGTTTGACAATCAAAAAAAAATAAATTTCAGACGTGTAAATTTAGAGATCAAACTCATCAGAGAAGCTTCAATTGTTTTTGTTTCAAGTGAAAATCTTATGAATACTATTAATAACAGGGAATACTGCCTTAATAAAGCAGTACTCATCAGGAATGCTTTTGGTGGTAATAAATTAGATGTTCCTCCTACAAATAAACCAAAAATTAAAAATGATACTCAAAAAATTTGCTACATTGGAACTGTAGCCTCATGGTTTGATTTCGATTCATTATCTTTCTGCGTCCAAAATATTGAAAGCATAGAATTTCATATTATTGGGCCAATTGATGTGGATATTAATAATTGGGCACATAAAAGGATAATATTTCATGGACCTATGAACCACGATAAATTGTACTCTTTTATAAAAGATTTTGATTGCATGATCATGCCTTTTAAACTAAATAAATTAGTTATATCAGTTGATCCTGTAAAGTTATATGAGTATGTAAATTATAACAAATCAATTATTTCAGTTTATTATAAGGAAATAGAGCGGTTTTCAAAATATGTATCATTTTATTCAAACAAAGAAGAATTATTAAATATTGTAAATAACATGATAAATCACGGATTCTTTCCAAAATACAACGAAAAAGAACGTGATGAATTACTCCACAATAATTCTTGGGAAATTAGAGTAGATAAAATAAAGAAAGTTTTAGAAGGGATGGATGAGTAAAGATTCAATATTACAAATTTCTTGTATATCGAATTATTTTGAATGTCAATAAGCGAAGTAATGAAAATATGATCTTGAGGGACTGTATTTAATATAAATTTTAAATGTAGAGTAAGCGATTAAAATAACAATGTTTTACTTTGTAAGCTTCGCATTGATTTTAAAAAAATATGTATCTCCTAGGTTGTGATTCAAAATGTATTCTTATTCGAAGGAATTCAGGAAATGCACATGCTTTAAGATAAAATTATATATTTTTTATCAAAGAAATTTACAAGATTAAAAGAATCTCTGTTTTCAGTGTCTATCTGCTCGTTCCAGTAACCTCTAAATCTAAAATAAATATATTACTAATAATATATTTTTTGTTTGAGTGATCTTGCGTCATCATATTTGTGAAAAATTAATGGGAAACCAAAAGACATACAATACAAATGCATGTAAATGATAAACTAAAAAAGGTTCCGTTGCAAAAATAATTTTACTGCCTTTTTGGCTATAATTATTGTTTTTTGTATCATTATTGATCTATTTAGAGCATATAAATATCCTATTTGTGATGTTTTTCACTGGTTTTGTAAAATAGCCAGATTTTTTGCAACGGAACCGTTCTTCATATGCTGAAGTTTACACAAAATATAATCCAGTTTAAGGCATTATTTTGTATTTTTTTCATTTTCTAAGCTTTTTATCCACTTTTGAAGCAAATTTGTTACTAATTTGTTTCCTAGATCTGATAACATAAAACTAATGAATTTGGAGTATATTCCTTAGAATTGAGTGATTTAAATATTCTTGCTAGTTCATGATTTCCTTTCTCCTTCCTATCAAATGAGCAGGTACATAATCAGGAGATTAACACCAAACTTCTCATTATCTGAAACAGTAACTATAAGTTCCTTCATAACAATTAACTTAAATTCAATGAAGTTATATTGAAAATTGTGATACGAACGAGTTGCACTTCATACTACAGGTACAAAAGCACCGCCATAATCACCGTTGTTAGGTCTGCTACGGTTAGCTCTAAAATTTCTAGCATGTGTTGGGCGTCCATGGTTAACGTTGATCGAAACACTCGCTGATGCATTACTGTAATTTGTAATATCATTAGGTATAAAATAAGCTTTTAATGTCTGCGTACCTACACTCAGTAACGTTCCTAGGGGCGGAGTATAGACAAAGGTTCCAGGTATTATGGCTTTAGACACCGTATCTGAAGCAAATGCATTTAGCTGAGTGTTGTTCAACGTTCTTCCATAGATTATGTCAGCAGGACTATTCCAAATAATTATTGGGATCGCTCGCGGTGTTGCAACCGCTGCAGCTGAGATACCCGCTAACGTTAAAATTATAGCTGTTGAGACTAAAGCTATCGAATAAAATTTATGTTCATTGATCACTTATTTCAACTCTTTTTTTCCATATTGTTAAAGCGAGAAATAATGAGATAGTTATCTTCAATCGCAAATACTTCTCAATATACTTCTAGTGTTGTCGCATCTCCAATTTCTGATATCCAATAAGCTATTAAAGTGATTATGATCGAAAAATTGTATATTTTTTTTAGTAATTCTAGATTAAAAAATGTTAGAATATTACAAAAGCATAGCATAAATCATAGAAAGCAATACTTTGGGAAGTAAACTTATTGCATATTTTATGTAATATGCGTCTTCTATTTATTCAAATTTATTGTCCAATTAGATATGGATGGTCTCTCACTGTAGCTATGAATTAAAATGGGTTTAAGTTATAACGTTTCAATAGTACATATATTCCGATAACAATTAGCACTAAATCAAATCTCCCAAATATTTCAAATTTTTCTCGGAGAGCTCAATTTCGATATAAATATTTTGTTTAAGTGTAGTTTAAGTGAACAATATTCCTATTTTATTAAAAGAAACTCATTATCTTAAGTAATGTTTTATCAGGTTTTGTTTCATCAGGTTTTTGTGGGATCGCTGTTTGATTAGTTGGAGCTTTGGGTACATATGTGAGAGAACCTATAAACTGGCCGAAAGCCCTATGTTTTGTTCCCGTTCCGTGGCTGTAATATTGTTCGTTGCTGTGTCAATGAAGGAACGGTGCCTTCAAGGTCATTCGCCACATGTGCCTTTGTTCCACTCTGGGCGAAAAAAGCACGCATATGAATAAAAATATATAATATTGGATAATTTTTTGTATTCAGAGCAAGGCTTGGGACATACCAGATTGCTTGCAGCGGGGTGTGCCACCTCAAAATTGATGTGAAAAATTCATTATTTAATTAGAATAATCAATGATGACCCAATGACACCCTTAAAAGAAAGAAAGTGACGAAATACAGGAAATAATTTCACTTAATTTTTTATAATATTAATAGGATAAAATAATGTAGTCGAAACAACTGTTTCTGTCGACAAAAGGAAATTTGGAGAAGTACTTAGGACAAGAAAGTTCCGTAACCAATTGTAGAAGTAAACTTGAAACTGATAGTTTATAACATAAATAAGGAGTATTAGAACTAATTTGGATAAATCAAAAATTTTTACATAGACTGTTTTCCAAAACAATTTTAATATAAACTTCCTTATCTTTTGTTTAATCTCTTCTATCGTTAATGTTAGCAAATAAGCAGCCGAAACTTATATACGGAACTAGCGTCGAAGTCGATGCTTGCATCCAATGGGCTGAAGACCTAGTGGTTTACGCTTTGTCCTATTTAATTGTCAATACACCATTATAGAACTTAAATTGATGCTTAATCTGGAAAAAGATTACTATTTAATGAACTCTTTTCACTTTTGCCAATATGTTGAAATATAACTAATAAAAATATAACTGATGTTTTGGACCATGTATAACATAACTGCCATCTATTCTAATATCCTTAAAATAGATCCTATCAAGCGCCAGAGTATAATATCATTGTTCTGGCAGATAGCATTCACAGCTATAGGTTTTCTGAGTACAATGTACTTCGCACGTACCGTAGGTGCTGCAGTTCTCGGTGCATATTTTCTGTTTTTATCATACAACGGTATTTTTAATTTGGTTACAGACGGGGGATTTGGTGGAGCCGCAACCAAACGTATCAGTGAAGGAAAAGAACCTGATGAATATTTTAGTGCATCTATTATACTTCGGTTAGCATTCACTATACTCGTAGTACTCATTTTGCTCGTGTTTAAAGATTATTTTGTCGAGATTAATTACTCAGGTATATTTGTCTGGCTGCTGCTTTCATTGCTGGTAACTATGATTGCGGGTACTATCGCAAGCGGAGTTGCCGGCATGGGTAAAATTGGAATACACAACACCTGTATTGGCATAAAAAATATTTCATGTGTCCTATTTCAGATCCCGGCAATATATCTCGGATATGAGACTGCAGGTCTGGCTGGAGGTATGGTGGCTGGAGCAGTAGTGGCAGCAATAATTGAATTTCGTTTTTTCGATTTGCGTTTCGTAAGTTTCAAATGGGTCCACATAAAAAGTTTATCAGTATTTTCATTTTGGTTATTTTTAACTACTAGTGGAATGATGGTGTTTTCGCAGGCTGATACTATTATCATTGGACATTTATTAGACATGGTCAATGTAGGCATTTACAGGATTACGCTCCAGTTCACAATGGTCGCTTCATTTAGCACAAATGCAATACGCGACACGCTTTGGCCCCGTATCAGCCGCTGGGGTAAAACTAATGAGATTGATATGGTGGAGGCGTCTCTGTCACGTGCTATTAGCTACTCATTGATACTGGCAATTCCTGTGTTTGTGGGTGGTGTTTTATTGGGTGATCGCCTGCTACTTCAATTCTATGGTGCAGACTTTGCTCGTGGCTACCAAACATTAATAATACTACTTGCTGTACAAGTGGTTAATGTATTCCAGTTTTTATTTACCATGTACCTGGATGCGCTAGACCATCCTAAAGAATCCTTTAAAGTAACTGCAATTGGCGTTGTAGCAAATATTGTGTTAAATTTTATACTAATCCCAATTATAGGTGTAAGTGGTGCAGCAATCGCAACTCTAGCAACAATGATATTAAATGTTTTACTCGCAAGACGTTCATTATCAAAACTTATGAAAATACGAGTGGAGCATCACAGCCTGTTGAATATTTCTATGGCTTCGATTGTAATGGGAGCACTGGTAGGTGGGTATCGTTTACTTATACCACTTTCCAATATATGGATTACACTGATGGCCGTTATTGTCGGAGGGGTGGCATATAGTGTCCTTGTACTGAAACTTGATAGACAGATTTGTAATGATCTGCGAAAAATTGTGGAAGGGATGGGTATTGGAGTGATATGGCCTGGATGGTTGTAAATTGGTGTTATTAACTTATCAAATTATTTTGACAATTAGAGAAAATCTAACTTTGATCTTTGAGTAAAAATAAATTTCTTTGTTTGTATTGTTTGACCCAATGAACACAAGAGAGCATTTTTATATAATTCATATAAGAATATACCGGTCGCACTGAATCTATTCTTACTCCTAATCCTTTTATGAAAAACTCAATTTTTATGAGATTTTTAAAATAGATGCGAAAATCCACGTTTTTCTGTTGAATGAATTGCGACAAGTACGATATGACCTAGTCCCACTGAAAAATTTAGAAAGGTCTTGAGTTGCTGATTTGAGGCGACATCTAGTGCAAATATGCAACCGACGATAATAAGCATTATACAAGGAATGACATTTTGTGACATCGGATTAATTCAGCTTACGTAGTCTATGGCACATAATGAGCACCTTTCAGGTAGAAGCAACTGCTTCAGCGTCTTGATCCTTGATCTGCACTATATCTTACAGAACTTTATTAAATGTAGGTAATTAGACCTCACATATTGATTCACACCTGATGACGCTATGAACTACAGTAATATATAACATAATTTTATAATCAATATATGACTCCTGTGCAGAAGAACTATCATATGATTATTTGTGTATAAGGTTTAGCCACTTTAGATAAGCTGAATGATGGATCATCCCATACACTGTATAAATATGCTCAAAGCTGCAGAGGTAGGTTTGGATGTTAGAAAAAGAGATCCAAGGGTGGGAAATATATTTACAGAAACTACTGAACTTGGATCTTTTATCATCCGGTAAAAGATAACATCGATAATGGGGTATGTTCGCCGACAAAAGAGCAGACACTGATTGATTCAGCTAATTATATTATTATTGAGTTGGTTAACCAAATTAAGTAGGCAGAGAGTATTTGGAATGAATATGCGAAACGCCTAAAAATCGGTCATAATTTAGGAGTTAGATTACTTCAAAATTTTTGGGATATTTCATAATAAGGCATGTATTGAATTTATTGATCAACATACAGGAATATATCATACGAACGGTTGCTGCTGATTATTAAATTAGGCTATTCAAAGTTGATTATATTTTGAGATCAATTTTACTCAATATTTCATAACTATCGTCCTCTATCATTTGATTAACGCTTTCAATCTCAGTTCCCAGTTTAATGAATGTTTTCGTTTTAGTCCATTGAAATCCTTCCACCCCAATGAAAAGCAGAAGAAAAAAGGTGAGAAATGGTAGTAAGAGTATTCTGGAAATACTAGCAATCAAATAACATAGGAGAACTTAACCGCAGTTGACAAATTAAATCAGATATGCTTCTGTTTGAAATTTGTTAATATATCTCTACTTTTACCCATATTTTTCTTTTTATTTTTTGTGCATTTATGGGATGTAATCGATAGAAACTTGAACATTCCTAATCTCTCTGGAATTCCAGAATTCTTAAGAACTTAAGAAATATATTTCGGCGCAAAACAAAAAAATTAAGGATTATTGATTTCCATATATGAAAGTATAATCACTATATAATACAGTTCGTATGCTATTTGAAAATCTAGATATAACATCTGCAAGTTTGAATTTTTAATAGACAAATACTCAAAATGATTAGAATGGGATTAGTTAATTGAATATTAAAAGAGTTGAAAAATGTCCCGTTTATTGGCATTATTCATTATGTTTTCGGAGACCCTTTCTAGTCATGAGTTTATGTTCAACGATTTTGCATGGCTATATTGAAGGACTGCTTTTTACTCTAGCAGCAATTGTAACAATTACTCAGCGCGAATCACGTGAAAAAGAAATTAAAAACTCCAATTTCTGGAGTTGCAATATTTTTTATTGCGTTGTGCCTATTGATGGTAGTATTTGTCGTATTACCTTGATCCTTGGCTACACCAATAAATGAAACAACAAATATCAAGATTCTTAACGGTCTACAAAATTTTGTATCAGATATAACATAAATGGATAATGATATGAAATATCTGACTCCTGCGGCAAAGAACTACGATACCGGTCGCTTTCTGAGTATGCAGGTATTTTGTGTACAGATAGTCAAAAAGCTATAGATGCTATGATTTATATGATGTATAACCTAATTTACAAGATACAAAGGAAGAATATCAGTTAGCGGTGTTAAAAGTTAATGGGGTAGCAGTTTGTGCTAATTCTGGAGTCAATAACATAATAATTGAAATTTGAAGCCGTAAACTCTGATGTAATCGAAGAAAGATACGAATAAAAGATTGATAAGAAACATGCAAAAACCGATCTGCTAACAAAGAAATTAAATAATAAATATATCGTTGGTTAGCTTTTAGTAAACATGCAGGAAAAAATCTAAACAATATTCACTTATTATATAAGGCATAGAAGAAGCAAAAAAGAAAATGAACATTTTCATGCTTAATTCACTTGTTAAAAGCAAAAATGGCTCTTTTAATATGTTGTCACCATAAAAATATTTATTAAGTATTTTTTTCATGTTTGAAATTCTATTGATTATGAAAATACGAGATTCAGGAAAACAATTTTATTTTTGGATCAGCTCTATATTTTTTGTGAGCTAAAAACATAGCTCTCATATATACTATAGGCATACTCATCTGAGTATTTGTTGAAAAATACTTTAGTTGGGAGCCCCAATGACTCTAAATATTGGAATAAATTGATTCCAAAATCGTTATATACAACAATACCTTCGTTCCTTAATTGATCTCCATGGTACATTGGCGGTACGATAAAAATATCTTCATTTGATGACACATCAATTCTTTTAAATGTATTCCTATCAAAATAAAATGGAATAGTAAATATATGATATCCATCTGGCTTTAGAACCCTTTTAATTTCGTTCCATGCTAGATCTGGATTTCGAATGTGCTCAAAGACATCTTGCGTAATTATCAGGTCAAAACTATTATCTGGAAAACTCAAACTTTGCAAATCTTCGCATAGAACCCCATCTGAATTTTTTGTGCCAGGTACAACATTATCAAAATATTCTGAACAAATATATTTTGGTAAATTTGATAGGACTCCGTTTATAGGACCATAAGCAGATGCTTCGTAAATAGTAAGATTGCTTAATTTATCTTTATTTTCGTTCAAAGACCCGTTTGAAGATAAAAACGTGTTTATAATTACCTTGGTAACATGTCTATGCCGTGAAATACTGTGACAAAATAGGCATGTCATACTTCCCCGTATTCCCTCGGGATCGTAACACAAAAATAAAGTAACTCTACCACAAACATTACATTTACCAAAATTGTGATGCAATATATTTTGGAAAAAACTTATCATGATAATAATTAAACTATTGTAATATAAAGGAGTTGCCACAAATAATTTAAATAAATTCTATGAGTAATTTAGATAATTCTGATGAAGTAATAAAAGCCTATGACAAACGAATGAATTAACCCGCAACTCAGAAGCTTGGTACAATCAAAATTTATCTAAATGAAATCAATCTGCTTACGATTCTTGGTACAGTACAGTAACTTTATCTAAATAGATTGAATAAATTTAATTTATAGATTGATTAGTTACTTAATTTTCATTTATTTTTATTCTTTACGAGGTAAATATATCAGGTTTTTTGCTTCCCATCGCAACATCAATTTTAATTAAAATTATATATTTTCTAAACAATAAGATAAAAATGTCCTATAATCATGGCTGAAAATGAGAAAATGCACAGGTTATTTTTTTGTGACTAAAACTGTGTATATTATATTTATTGATACAGATTTATTTTTTTACTACTGTATACTTGATAATGAGTTCCAGCACCAAGGTATGGGTTTGTTGTGGCTTCAGTAAGCAAATAGACTTTTATCCCAAAAAAACTTGACGGTTACATATCAATTCTTACAAGAATAAGCATAATTCCCATTTTGGAAAATTCTACAAGAATATCGATCTACTTTCTGCTTTTCTTCAACAGTGAATGTAGGATCAATCCTTGGGTAGTACAGTCAGCCTCAATGGACCAAATGTTATGTGGCAAACTATTATGGCAATATTGTATCTGTAATTAATGCAGCAAATAATACTGTTATAGCCACGGTGCCTGTAGGACAAACTCCGATAGGAGTCAGTCACACCTGATGTAACAAAGGTATATGTGACTAAGAAGGCAATGACACTGTCTCTGTAATTAACACAACCACAAACGCTTTTATCTCCCAACGGTACCTGTAGACGTTGCTACTTTTGGAGAGCAGTCACAACAGATGAAACAAAGGTATATGTGGCAAATGTAGGCAACAAAATGTCTCTGTAATCGACCCAGCCACAAACACTGTTACAGCCACTGTGAATTTGGAGGCAATCCTGTCGCCCTAGGGCAGTTTATAGCAAAAAATTCCTACAATTACCTAGAGTGACCCTGCTGATATAGCTTATGGAACAGGATTGGACGGCACTCAACTAGGTGCAACTGTTTCAGCACCTGGAATCTTTGTCTATACTCCATAAGCAGGAACCATAATATGTGTAGATATCAATACATTGACTGCTACTTCCACACCAACTGATTCTACAAACTATACTACAGCTTCAGCGACTGCTTCTATAAAAGTAAACAAAGCGACCCCTACAGTTACCTGGGATAATCCTGCTGACATAGTCTAGTACAAAATTGAGCAGAACCCAGCTAGAAGCAATTGCTTCAGTACCTGAAACCTTTGTTTATACTCCTTCAGCGGGAATCAGATTAGGTGAAGGTACGCAGACATTGAGTGTGTTATTCATACCAACTGATTCTATAGCCTATAATAAGGCTTCAGCGGATGTTTTGATCAATGTAAACAATGCGACTCCTACAATTATTTGGAAGAAACCTGCTGACATAACACATGGAACAGCATTGACAGCCACTCAACTAGATGCAACTGCTTCAGTAACTGGGACCTTTGTCTATACTCCACCCGTAGGAACTGTATTAAATGCAGGCACGCAGACATTGAAGTTTCTTTTACACCAACTGACACTGCAAACTATAATACACATCAGCGACTGTTTCAATTAATGTTCTAAAAGCAAAGAATTCTATACACATGGAGTGATAATGTCTAAATCCAACGATTTCCATACTGAAATAGATTATATGAAAATTTTGAAACGGAATATAGTCAAATGTGTTGGAGTTATGAAAATTCCGTAAAATCGATATGTAAGGAATTGGCTATATTGAATCTCACGATTATAAGTTAGGTACCACATCTGAAGCAGTGAGCATCCTTCCATAAGACAGAATAATAATCCAACGAAAATCCTTTCATCGGGACTTTGGTTCCTGGATCTACCTGTCTAATTAT
Organism: uncultured Methanosarcinaceae archaeon; assembly: GCA_963833425.1. Taxonomy (GTDB): domain Archaea; phylum Halobacteriota; class Methanosarcinia; order Methanosarcinales; family Methanosarcinaceae; genus Methanosarcina. The sequence continues at coordinate 300,168 of CAWHXP010000002.1, forward strand.
TTCGTATAAAATACTGTTCTCAGTATGCTGAATTTTATATGAAATGTAAATCCATTTTAAGCCATGATCCATTATTTTTTACTTTCGAACCTTTCTATAACTTTCAAAGCAAGAACTTTGTTATACTCTTTCCCTGAATCTATTAACCTAAAAACATCGGATTTGATGTATATTCTTTAGAATCTAGTAGTTTAAAGATTCTTGCTAGTTCAGTGATTTTCCTTTTTCCCTCCTATCAATTGAGCGTGTACATAATCAGGAGATGAACACATAACTTCTCATTATCTAAACAGTAACTATAAGATCCTTCATAACAATTAACTTACATTCAATGAAGTTATATTGGAAACAAAAAATATAGAAAATATTTATTACTCTACAGATAAAACTACAAAAATAAAACTATATGACAAAAAGGGGATCTAAAGGATGGGTGTAGAAGCAACTATCAAAGAAATAGCAGGTGAACTTGAGAAAATAGCGACCACTAAGACTGTTGTTGGAGAACCCATTACTGCTGCTGGAAAAACAATTATTCCAATTTCAAGAATTACTATGGGTTTCGGGGCCGGAGGTGGAGAGGGTAAGAAGGATAATGAATCCGGGTATGGAGGAGGCGGAGGTGCAGGAGTAAAGATCGAACCTGTGGCCTTCATCATGATTTCTGAAGAAGAAGCGAGGATATTCCGCATCTCTGAGAAAAATGATGCTGGATCAATCCTTAGTGCCCTCCCAGATATGTTGCCTGATATCATGGACAAGCTCAAAAGGAAAGATAAGCATAAAAAAGAAGATACTCCGAGAGAAAGGGAGAACATAGAACAAAAAGTCAAAGAGGAGGAACCGGCAGAACATACGGAAGATCAAGTTAAGAAAGGGAGCTGCTTTCAGTAAATTTCTTTGAAAATTAAACTCTTTCAAGGAATTTCCAGAAATGAAAAAAAAACTAAGTTTTTCAAGACATTTAGAACTATCCTTTTCCTTATAATTTGTTCATCATGCTGTTTATCATCTATCCCTTCATTTCGGTTATTCTGTTAGTCTTATTTATACTTTTTACAGCAATAGGCCTTACTATCAAGTTCAAAATCATAAGTTTGAAGGAAACTAAAGAACTAAGAAGCATATTTGCTGTAAAATGGTTGTTTTTTTCTCATACTTTTTTAATTGAAGAGCCTCTGACAAAAAATAAAACGTTTGAGGAACCTAAAAAGTCGGAAGTTGAAAAGGTAGTAGAAACTCTGCAGGATGAAAAAATCGGAATTAAAAAAAAAACTGAGAATGGAGTAAAAACAAGATCAATTGATGGAATAAGAGGAGAAGAAAAAGTTAAAAAAGAAAATGTGACAGAGTCTAAAAAGGGGATGACCACCAGAGAAATGTTTAAATGGAGCTTTGAAGCATTTAGTTCTCTAAGAAAACCTTTATTTTGTCTATTTTCTGATTTGTTGAATGGAATCAAAATTAAAAGCCTGGAATCTTGCATGACTTTTTGCCTTCCAGATCCTTCTGATACTGGTATTCTCTGTGGATTCCTACATGCTATCGCAGGATTTGTCTACAGTCGTTGTAGGCATTGTAATTTTTCCATAAAACCTGAATTCATGGATCCAATGTTGAATTTACAGGGAAATTTGGAAATACGTATAAAAATACATTCTTTGATTCTTCCATTCATTAAATTTATATTTAACTGGAATACTTTATCTTTCACTTACTCGGTTGTGAAGGATATACTTCAGCGGAAATGGAAGTCTACATGGAAGCCTAAATGGAAGCTTGCCTAAAAGTCTAACTCCGAATCTATATGAACAGGTAATGAGGATACAAGTGAATATGATTAAAGTAGTGTCTCCCTCTAGACTGCATCTTACCTTAATAGACCTCAATGCAGAGCTCGGCAGAGTTGATGGGGGAGTAGGAATTACCCTGGAATACCCATCCATGGAACTTTGGGCAGATAAGGCTGATAATATCGAAATTTTAGGAGATTCTCTTCTATATGAAAAAATGAGAAAAGCAGCAGATTCTCTGTTACCTGCTGGGAAGGGGATTAAGCTCCATATTAACGACAGTATTCCTGATCATGTAGGTCTCGGTTCCGGGACTCAGGCTGCACTTTCAGCAGGAGCTGCTTTAAATAAAATTTACGGACTTGGTAAAAGTATTCGAGAACTTGCAGTTGCTGTGGGTAGAGGAGGGACTTCTGGGATAGGGGTTGCTGCTTTTGAATATGGTGGTATAATCCTGGATGGAGGCCATAAATTTAAGGATAAGCTTAATTTTTCTCCTTCTGCTGCCTCAAATGTACCTCCTGGCCCTGTACTCTTCAGGGAAAATTTTCCTGACTGGCCGATTGTCCTTGCAATCCCTAATACTAAAGGAGTCCATGGCGCCGAAGAAGTGGATATTTTCAAAAAATATTGTCCTATTCCCCTTGCTGAAGTCCAGGAGATTTCCCATGTAATCCTTATTCAGATGCTACCGGCAATAATGGAAGAAGACCTGGAAAGTTTTGGGAGGGCAATCAACCACTTCCAAATTGCAGGTTTTAAGAAGCGTGAAGTCGAACTTCAGCAACGACCTGTTCTGGACATCATGGAGTATATGCGAGACAATGGAGCAAGTGGTTCAGGAATCAGTTCTTTTGGGCCAGTAGTTTACGGGGTAGTTGGAAGCATCGGCGAAGGCAAAAAACTTCAGAAAGAATCTCAGCGAATGCTTAATGAATCTCTTGGAGGGAAGGTATTGCTCACAAAGGCTAAGAACAGTGGTGCCGATATATTTGGGGGTCCTGATTGAAGATCAATACCTGGTTTGGAGTTCTTGAGATAAGCAGAACAGGAGAAATTATGGAATCCGAGCTTTTTTCAAAGGATATCCAGGAGCTTGCACTTCACTCCCTTTGCCTCAGAAAAAACATAGTGAATCTTCTGCCGGAGAAATTTGATATGATAGCTGCGGCTCTCGAGTGCAAGTTTGTAGTTTCCCCTTCAGAGTATTATTCCCTTTTACATGAAGTGACCCTAAAAACTGCAAAACTTCAAGTATCAGGAGCTCTTAACCCTGATCAGCGAATTATCCACGCTGTGGAAGCCCTGGATGACATTAATGAAAATATAAACTCCCTATCTGAAAGACTTTCCGAATGGTATGGGATTTATTTTCCGGAAAGCGGTCTTGGAGGAGAAGCTCTTGCCATTTTTGTTGCATATTATGGTTCACCTAATAATTTAGGGTCTGAAAATCCTCTCTATTCTAAAACAATAAATTCAATGGGTGCAAAACTAGAGGCTGCAGACGAAATGCTGCTGAAGGGCTTTGCAGAAAGCGTTTATAGCCTGTATGAAAGGAAGAGACAGATAGAAGCTTATATAGAAGACAGCATGGGATCGATTTCACCAAATCTAAAACTCATTGCAGGCTCAATTCTTGGGGCAAGATTAATAAGTATTGCAGGGAGCCTCGAGAAACTTGCTTCTTTTCCTTCAAGTACTATTCAAGTTATAGGGGCTAGCAAGGCTCTCTTCAAGCACCTTCGAGCTCGAGCTCCGTCTCCTAAGCATGGAATCATCTATAGTCATCATCTACTGAATACTGCTCCCTGGTGGGTAAGGGGAAAAATCGCAAGAGCGCTTGCAGGGAAGTTATCCCTTGCTTCTAGACTCGACTATTATTCAGGCGAAAAAGACCCCTCCCTTGTAGAAAAACTTGAAATAAAGGTTCGACTGATCAAGGCTTCAAATCCCAAACCTCCTCAACGAATGCAAGTAAACGAGACAAAAACCAAAAAAAGGAAGAGGTAAATGCCTAAAGTCAATAAACTATACGATGGAATTTATGAGATAGTGAAAGACAAAAAGCAGCTTGCTACACGGAACATTGACTGTGGTAAAGTAGTCTACGGAGAAAAATTAATTTCCTTAGAAGGTGTTGAATACCGAATATGGGACCCACACAGGAGCAAGCTGGGAGCCATGATCCTAAAGAAGTTCAACATACCTATTAAAGAAAATTTTAAAATTCTCTATCTTGGAGCAGCATCAGGCACAACTGTAAGTCACGTATCTGACATCGTTTCAGGTGGTGCAGTCTATGCCGTTGAGTTTGCCCCGCGGAGCATGAGAGATCTCATAGGACTTGCATCTAGACGGAAAAATATCTACCCAATCCTAGCTGATGCGAGGAAAACAGATAGTTATGCCCATCTAGTTGAACCTGTGGATCTCATCTTTCAGGACGTTGCACAACCCAACCAGGTAGAAATAGCTACAAGAAATGCTGCTCGTTTTTTGAAAAGAGCCGGATATGTCCTGCTTTCCATCAAGTCACGAAGTATCGATACTGTGATGAACCCTAAAAAAATATTTGCAAATGAGCTTCGAAAACTAGAGCAAACACTTGAACCAAAATTCGAAATTCTTTGCGTAAAGGACCTGATGCCCTATCATGAAGACCACCTCGGAGTTATCGCAAAATTAAAAAATTAAATCGGTATCAAAGTATATTATTTCTAATTTTTAAATAAATTAAGCGAAGTTATTTCTTATTATCATAATCAATTATTTCATTATCATAAATAATTTCTTTGATATTTATCTAATTTATATAAATGTTTCGTAACTTAAGATATTCGGAAATATTGTTTGTTACGGAGAATTTCAAAAAACCTCTAATTTGATCATATGTACATAAATAGACAGCAATTGACTCGTGAAATTCAGAGATTCGTCTAAATCCTCTTTAACTCGATTTTTGCCGTCTCTTTTAATTCAGGAAAAATTATTGAATAAATTATACTAAAGTAGGATTCTGGACTTTTGTCCCACACTTATTCTACAACTTTCAAGTATTTTTTCCGGAATTCGGGGTTCCTCATAAGACAGCACTTTGCATTGTACACAGGATCCTTACGGATTTTCTTCCAAATATCTTTTATTTTGTCTCTATATACATTCCCATATGGGATAGGAATACAAGCACAGGGTAGAATGTTCCCTTCTGGAGTGATGTGTAACCATTTCCTGCCTGCCATACAACCAGTTGCCTTCATGATCTGCGGGATAGCAAAAACTCTTGGACCTTCTTTTTCCCTGACAATCGATACAAAATTGTCAAATTTTCTCATATTTTTTGGGTTCACGATTTCGGAAGTATTATTCATCCACCTGCCAGTAGGAACTATTTCGTACAAAGAAAGTTCGTGGACTCCAAGCTCTGATGCAAGTGTATATATTTGTTCAAGCTCGTTTACGTTGTCATTGGAAAGAACCACATACATATTCACAAGCAAATCTGCCTTAATTCCATTTTTGACTGCCTCAACCGCACTGTTGAAAACCCCTTTTCTACCCCTGACATAATCATGCTGATCTTCAGACGCGCTGTCAAAACTGACAGTAAGGGAATAAAGGCCTGCTTCTTTCAAGCTTCTTGCTCTCTCTTCAGTCAGCCCGATTCCAGATGTAAACATTCCGTTGACGGCTTTTTCAGGATCTACATAATTAATCAGGTCTTCTAATCCAGGATACATAAGAGGTTCGCCTCCGTCAAAGATTACGACGGTCGTGCCCATCTCGAGAACTTGATCAATTGTGGATTTCACTGCTTCAGGTGTGAGTTTCGCCCGGTTTTTTGTGTCAGGAAGAGCACAATGGATACAGTTGTTGGGACATTCCTCAGTTATTGAGATGGTTACCTGATCGGGAACCATTTTACCCAGAATGGACAAAAGCTGGCTTTTAACCAGGCGATCAAAACCTAGACTTGGTATGGAGGGCAGCCAGGTCGAACAAATAAGCCTATCGGAATCTATTTTTGCAGGTTTTTCTCCTTCAAAAATTGAGAGGTTTTTCCCAAGATTTTTTCGCATAATTATGGACGCTGGCCCGCTGGTTATTAGCCTCATGCGTCCGTCATCTATTTTGACAGATATTCTTAGGAAGGGGCTTTTATAAAAATCATACTCCATATTTTATCCTGCATCGGATGTTTGATGCTGATATTTGTGCAAGCCAGATTCTTTATTTAAATTAGTCTTTTAAAATCCAAAGCTCATTTGTTCCTGAAAAGTGCTCTGCAATTCAATATTGAAAAGGGTTTTTTCTTCAACATGAATGCAAAGATCTGCATCGTCTGCTCAACTGAAGTTCCATGAATGAATGAGAGATTTTCATTCTCAAAAACAGTTACTATATCATCAATTTCTCTGTCTGTCATTTTTCGAAGAGTTTCAAGCCCTATGCGACCAACGTAATGTTCTATCTTAAATTCCTTTTCCCAAGTCTTCCGATACTCTGATAGATAATTTTTTGAGGTGTCCCCTTTTTTTACAGCATCTGCAGCCACATCTCCGCATATTTGGCCTGCTCTCATTGCATAGCCTATCCCGGACTGACCGGCTGCCCCACCGACGACCATGATTCCATCGGTAATAAACTCATTCGGAAGTGTTACTATAGGGTCTCCGCCGGAAAATTTTCTTACGACTTCAAAATCTAGTAATCCTTTTATTTTCTTGAATTTTTCAATCCAGGAGTTCAGGTAAGGCATTGCATCCTTTCCGCATCTACGTACATATGCCCCGATTGAAGCATTGTCTCCCCCCCTTGGGGAATAAGTAGTCTTCCATCCAGGGGCATGATTTCCTACGTAATACTCAAACATTTTTGATTTACCAATGCCTGAAGCCCGAATTTCAAGTTCAATTCCCCAAGCAATATCTTCCGGATGTTTCATCGTTTTCAGCCCAACAGAGGATGCCATTTTCGAATTAATACCGTCTGAGATAATTACGATTTTTGACTTAAAAATCCCGGTCGAGGTTTTGACAGAAAATGTTTTCCCGTCTCTGAGAATATTCTGTGCTTCTACCCCTTTTTGAACATCTACGCCGATATTTATTATTTTTTCCGTATAAAATCTGTCGAACTCTGTTTTATCAATAGCATATCCAGGGGCCTCAACCTCTACTATCCTTCCCGCAGGAGAAATAATTTGCATGCCCTTGAGGTAATGCATTACATAAGACGGATCTACTGTCTCTCCACATTTATCAAACATATTCTTAAAAAAAGAATTTGCAGGATGTGGAGGGTTTCCAATATTTTCTTTTTTTTCCAGCAAAAGGACTGTAGAGCCTTTTTCACTCGCGTTCCTTGCAGCCATCAATCCTGCAGGAGATACTCCAATAACAATAATATCCGCATCCATGTTCCCCTGCCTTTTTTCACCAGAGAATGGAGGTATAAGATCCTACATAAATGCACAGCACCACATCCAGGATCATTGATCCGAACATGATTGCTCTGTAATTTGAGCCTTTAAGGAAGATTGCAGCTCCCCTCTCCGGGGTAGGGTGCCTGATAAAGTCAAAACACTGGACAAGCATCCAGAGCCCTGAGGCAGAGGCACCTACAAAATATACGGGCCCAAGATGGGCAGACCAGCCGATAAGCACTGATGCAATAACACCGACAACCCACCAGATAGTAACAAATCTGGCGGTAAAAGGAATTCCAAATGTCACTGGCATTGTAGGGGCACCCTTAAGCCTGTCCCCTTCCAAGTCTCTGGAAACACCTCCAAGAGTAAAAGCCCAGTCTGTAACACACATCATAAGCCCAAAACAAATAGCTGGCAAGGGAAGAGTTACCCCGTCGCCGCCTTTCAGTAGCCCTATAGGGTCAAAGGCAACCCAAACACCTATAGGCACAAGCCCATAGGAGATACCCACGGGCAAAAAGCTGAGAAAGGTGTGCCTCTTTGCAAAGATCGAATAAATGGTAATAGTTCCGACCGCAATAAAAAGGATAATGAGAGATTCAGGGTTTAGATAAGTGGCTGATGCGCCTGCTATTACTAACAACAAGAAGGCATAAATAAAAGCCGAATTTTTTGAGATTCTGGAAGAGGGTAGAGGGCGGCCTGGCAGATTGATCGTATCTATATCAATATCGCAGCAATCATTAAAGACGTATGAACTGGTAATCGCCGCAAAGCCTCCTATAACGGCAATCAAGAAGGGGATAAGTTTAGGAAGTCCTCCTGTTGCTATATAAGAGGCCAGAATTGCACTCGAAGATGGAAGGGTAAGATCCATGTAGTAGAGTTCGGGCCTTAAAAGTTTGAGGTAAGGACTGAGTTCTCCAATTCTTGCTGTAAGAGAAATTATTTCACCTCTATTTTTCGAATAGATACAGAAGTCTTTTTATCTGAATTATTTATACTTCAGGTTTTTTTTAATTTATAATATTTTTTGCAATAAGTCCTATGAAGGTTCGCATCTCAAAAAGTTTTTCTTTTTATTTTTTTTCAGAGACAGTGTTTTATTTATGAGATTTAGTGAAGGAGTTATAAGTAAATCATAAAGGATATATTAGGAAGTCTGAAGAACTGTTAGATGCTCAATGTCGTTACAAAGCTCCTATAGAGCTCATTTTTTATGTTTCTTCCCCAGCCTCCCTGTAGATCAGTTTTGCATTTTTGCTTATTTCTTCAAATAGCGGGTGTTTGAACTCCTTTTCGCAGACAAAGGTAAACTCTGCTTTCGGGTTTAAGACCATTAGTTTAAGAGTATTTAGAAGAGCTGTGCTGAGGGCTTCATAATCCGGAAATTTAGGAACCTCGGCATTGAAAGGATATACTTCATCCATTTCAACAGGAAATGCCCCGAACGGTGCTTTGAAATTAAGGATTTGATCGTAACTGTTCTCTCCCTTCACAGGGTCTGTGCGAATAAGTACCGAGCCTTCAAAGCTAAACCTTCCCAGTCGTTTCCCAAAACGTAGGATTTCTGGCCGAGAGGAAGATTCTGGTCCACAGTAAAAATATGTTCCTTTTGTGGCTGGATCCAACTGTTCAAGCCAGTGTGAGTGTGTATAAAGTTTTTTCAGTCCTTCAAGAAGCCTTGGATGAGAACGGCATCTTTTCTCTACAAGTTCGAGCAATTTTCCGTCCTTTATGCACTGTTTAATAAGCCGGATTTCAGCAAAAGTTGCGTAGAGGTTGTGCTTTCCCAAAAGTTCTTCCCTGTTATCTGCTTTTTTAAGTTCTTGTGCGGTATATTTTGAACAAACCTGACAGGAACAGGGTAAATAATTTAATTTATCCAAATGATAAGTCCCGTTTACAGTAATATAGCGCCCGTCCTTAGCATAAAGGGCATAAGCTGCCGAATCAAAAAGATCGCAGCCAAGTGCCACTGCAATAGCGAACATCATAGGGTGCCCTGCTCCGAAAAGATGTATCGGTGAGACTGGAGAAAGCCTTTTTTTGGATGCCGCAACTAAGTCAACGAGATCTGCATAACGGTATGCTTCCAAGAGCGGGACAATTGCTCCCAGAGAATATACATCAAATTTGAGATTTTTTAGTTGGGTAGCAGCCTTTTCTCTAAGATCAAGGTAAGTTGAGCCCTGTACTGGCCCCGCAAGTAGTTGTTCACCCTTAATAAACTTACGGGCAGCTTCCAGACGTTCATATGTGATCGCAAGCTCCTCTTCAGCTCTTTTATAGTGAACATCTGGGGGCGTTGGAATGTCGAGAGGGACAACAATATCGCTTCCGATCTTTTGCTGAAACCCAAGAATCTCTTCATTTGTTACTTCGACAGAACCATATACTGAAAGCTGAAAAGAACCCGAGTCAGTCATAACGGGTCCGTCAAAATCTATGAGCTTGTGCAGCCCTTTCTCAAGAGCAATTTTTCGCAGCTCTTCCTTACGGTAGATAATATAAGAATTGGTGATCAGGATTTCTGCTCCGAAGGTTCCCATTTCTCTTGGAGAGATAAGCTGGATATTCGGATTGATTACAGGCATTACTGTAGGTGTCTCAACAATTCCATGGGGAGTCCTTAACTTTCCTATCCTTCCGCCTGCGTCCTTGTCAAAAATTTTGAATATTACTGACATACCGGCATTATAGACGCTCACTAGATATATTTATTTTTGGGATTGGAAATAAACCAGGATAAAGTGGAAGGAGCCTAAAGATACACTTTCTCAGTTTTAAAAAACAGGGAGAAAATGGTTTTTAAGTCAGAATTCCGGTATCTAACTACTTTTTCTAGATTTTTTTACCTGAATTTTTTTCCTACCTCAGTCTTTTATTGCTCGAGACATTGAAGTAATTTTCCAGAAACCATAGGGAGAAGAAATCACTGCTCTTAGATATTCTCATTACAATGATCATATAGGTTACCTATCGAGTATCTCCTATACTATAATTACTATGTCATCTAAAACAAGGATATATCTTTATTAGCTGCTATAATTGCAACATCAATATTTACTTCGAAGATTATTCCGAAGAGATAACTAAATTTGAGAATTACTTCCAAGGCTTGTTGCAGGTGTAACCATGTCAAGCAAAATAATAGAAATGGATAGAAGTTCCAATGTAAGACTCAAGATTTTGAACTTAATGCGATTTGAATGGCGCTAGAAACATCGAGCATAGAACACGAGCGATCGGTTTATCTTAGAATCTCATGGTTGTCTGTCAATCATCCATACGGATAGTATGATTTGGTTAATCAGATATATCTCGGCCTGTTATTTCACCGGCAATATTGAATTTCGTCAAACATATAGGTTGAGTGGAAATTACTTTCCGGGATCTTCAGGTTTCTTATTCTATCATCCTTCTACTTCCCACTACCTTTTCTTTTTGGCAATAATGGTAGCTTATCCAGATAAATTCTATTCCACTACCCTTTAAATCCTAAGTCATTCTTATAGCAATTTTTCCGCTTGGGCTAATTGCTATAATATGGAATATTTTAAACTGTGGTGATTTTCTTGATGTTGCCTCAACAATTGCTTTCGTACTTGACTCTCATACACTGTTATCGATGGAAAATATATTTTTTCCAAGTATTATTCTCTTCTTCATTCGTATTTTGTATCCTGATGCGGCTCTTTTTTACGGTTCCTTTTCTAATCTATGCTCATCCTTATAACAATTTCAAAAACGAATTCTTCTCCGGATGGTTCTCATTGAGGAGATATATTATATTGGATTATAAATATATTTAATACGGATATATTCCTCCTTCAGAAGAAAAAATATATATTGAAACGAGTCTATTTTAATAAAAAAGAGATTTATGAAATTCGGAAATCCGGATTCATTGCATAATTTTTTTCTTGTTGACTTCAATGCAGAAAGCAAAGCAGACTCAGGCTACTGAAAAAATTATTTATCTATGATTAGGTAAAATATAATCATAGGGGTCGCATTTTATAGAGGTGTTTTTTTTGTCAGATACGGATTATGACAATAATGATGTGAAGATTGTTACCAAACCTTTAAAATCAAAAAATCCGATTTTAATTGAAGGTTTTCCAGGAATCGGACTCGTGGGGAACATAGCAAGCCAGCATATGATCGAAGAATTGAATATGGAGTACATTGGCTCCATTGACTCCAGATATTTTCCTTCTATTGCAGTGCTATATGAGGGACTTATAAACATGCCTGTAAGGATTTACGAAAAAGAGGAGCGTAACTTGATTATCGTAATTTCCGATATTCCTATCAGTCACACAGTCTCTTACGATGTCAGTAATGCTCTAGTGGACTGGGCTCAGTCTATTAATGTAAAAGAAATAATTTCCATTGCAGGAATTGCTATTATGGATGGAGGGCACAAAGTCTTTGGAGCAGCTACCATGCCGGAAATGCTGGAAAAAATTAGGAGTAAAGTAGAGATTTTCCAGATGGGAACTATCTCCGGAATTTCGGGCAGCGTAATGACTGAATGCCTGCTGCGTGGGATTCCTGCACTTAGCTTACTTGGAGCTACCAGAACTCAGAATCCGGACCCAAGGGCTGCATCTGCTGTTATTGAAGTTTTAAACGAGCTTTATGAGCTTTCGATAGATACTCAAAGGCTTGTAGAACAGGCTGAACGTATAGAAATAGAACTTCAGAGGCTTGCTGAGGATGTTCAGACAACTGAGCAGAAAGGGGAAGTAAAAAAGGAATTTCCAATGTACGGGTGATCCCATGGAGTACATAGCATTAACAGGAATTGCTGATTCTGTGATCGATATCCTGAAAAAACATAATCTCAGAACTCTTGAAATTCGAAATCCTCTAAATTTTTTAGGAATAATCGAGCTTAATGTGGGAGATGATGTTCTTCTGACTTCTACCAGCCTTCAGGACATTAAAGAGGGGACTCCAGGTCTGATAGCAAGGGTTATGCAGAAGCAAATCTCGGTTCATTCTATTCTCAGCTCAAACGATATTTATACTGAAGAGCGAGAAGCTATGTCTGTCCGCATCCAACTTGAATATAGATCTATAGCAAGGGTGAAAAGCGTTGTTTCAAATAAACTGGGAAAACCGATAAGAATGGATGCGAGGGAGATTTCATGCTACGAAGCAAGATAACAATCTAATTGAATGATGTAATCGCTAAAAACGGTTATATGAACTGAATTTTTTCTAGTTATTCACTGCCTAAGCTTCAGGAAATAACTATCAATTTTTCAAGGACAAAAATATAGCTTCCTGTTCTAATTTCTCTTTGGGAAAAACTTTTAAAAAATTGAACAAGAAATGGATCATTAATAGATAATTTTGATAAAACTCTAATTTTCAAAAGTCGTTGATATACATTTTATAAAAATATGACAAAATTTACAAGTTTATCGAAATACTCAAGATATGCTAATATTTCTCCAAAGTATTTACGTACGTTCTCTCTGCAACTTTTTTTTCTTACCATAGTTTTTGGTTTTCTACTACCAGGTGCTTCCGTATTCTCTAATATTTCTCCTCTACTTTTACCTTACTATTTACTAATACCCAACTATCATCCTAACCTAAACTTTCTACCTGGCATTCCGAAGTGAAAAGTATGAACATGTCAAATTTAAATTTTTCCCATATATGCTTTTAGATCCACGTTTGATACCCATAAAAATTTTCCCGGAATATGCTCAATTTTTTTAGCAGTAAATATTCTCCTGGATAAGTTTGAAATTACGCATTTGAAATAAAAACCAAATACTTCAAACATTACGATCTAATTAAAAAAGAATTTTAAATGTATATTGCAGATTTTACAGAAAATTATGCATGTTATATCTAAAATTAATCTACTTATATTTGAAAAAAAAATCACAATATTAAGTTCATTAAGATTTCCACAAATAATGCAAACATAATTAATATAAAATTATATTTTGATTTTAAAGCATTTTACGAGGAAATAATTTTTATTCAGAAATTATTTTTTGTATAATTAATTTAAAATAACGGTGGAGACAATTTTTGATTTTAGATTAAAGTAAACGAATAAAGAGTTGAGTGAGGAATATCAGTAGGATGTGTGATTACGCAGAGTGGATGTATAGATCTATTGGGTAATCGTAGAAAATTTTGATAAACTTCCGATTTTCAACAAATTGCTTCCATTCACTTTTTCGCTACGGCCTCTTAGCTTAAATCATGTCCATCAGCAGATTAGAGATCCCCAATATTTCAAACTGTACCGTTTATGGGACACAATTGACTTATTGTTGATCATAGTTTACAATTGATTACATTTGATCAAAAGCCAACAAAGTCAGAATTTTTAGGTAAAAGAAAGAAATTATTGTATAGTTGATCCTCGAGAAATAAACCTTTTATGGACTAATCTTAAAAGAATTAACCTTGAAAGAGCTAATCATTTTATGGCTGATCTTGAATAATCTGACTTTGACGTAGCTACCTTGATGTAGCTAACCTTTAGGAACTAACGCAGACAACAATGTTTAGAAAGATTAGGACTATAGGGGATTCAATAAACCCCTTATTTTCACGATTTATTTATGTATCAATTATAAGCATATGAAAAAGTTTAGGAGTTTATCAAAATCACTTTATTTTTAAAACAGTATTTAAAAGGTTCTGTATAAATGCTCTAAATTGAACTTTTACACTACATTATTATAATTATTCCGTTAGAGTATTCTCCTTATTTTTCTGCTAAAAACGAAGGAACATTCTATATTGAAGTTTAATAAGTACATTAAATTTGTTTATATTAACCTTGAAACTGTTCAGTCTTCGAGACTGAAGCTTTATTCCTGCAAATATTCAAAACACGTTTATGCCCAGCATTAGCTTCTTTTACTGGTTTTATTTAAAGAGTATATTCGTACAGACTATCTCTAGATTTTGTAGAACTCATTGACCTTATGAGCGATATAAATGAAAAATTTGCTCTTGATAAAATTCCACATTTCACTACTCTTCAAAAGTATGTAACTAGGATTCCTTCTTATCTGTTTAACCATCTTCTGTCAAGGATTATAAAGCTGTTTTACTCATATGGAGAAAATATCTATGATACAGCGATTGATGCAAGGGATTTACGAGTCCCTATGCAAGTTATTATTCCAGAAGAACGGGAATCTTCGAAGAAGCTTCCTGAGAACTTCAATATCATTAGACATAAGTAAAAAGGTAATATTGGGATGGAAAATTAGTCAAAAAACAGACAATGAAATCAAACATGCAAATGCTCTGATAAGACAATCAAATAAGATGAGAAAGTCTGATTGTTATGTAATGGATAGAGACGATTCAGAAAAAAATCCATTCTATAATTAGAAAAGAAATCAAAGCAGATTCAATTATACCTGTAAGAGAGAGAAAAAGGAAGAAAATAGGAGTAAATATAGAAACCAGCTGCCTCTGTCTTTGACAAAATTAAATCTAATCAAATAAATATTGTGGAGACAATGTTTTCTGTAGTTTAATGAAAATTAGGAGAAACACTTAAGGCAAGGAAATTCCGTTATCAAGTAAAAGAGATTAAAATTAAATTAATAGCATACAACATAAACAAAAAAATTATAAATATAATTTGCATCAAATTATGGATTTCTAAAGAGCCATTTAAAACAATATTTTTAGGATAGCATGCATTGACGCATAGTTTCTGTTGAAAAAGAGTTCAAAACGGTGAAAAATGATATTTCGTCGCTTCCGATAGAAGCGTTTCATTAAAAGATAAAAATTCTAATTCATTAAGTTAATGACTAAAATAATGCAGAGGTAGGTTTAATATTAACCAATTCTATCGGTACGCTATAAAATTGCTCTTTTTACTGTCTTGGATGGTACTTATTTTGCCCATCAACTCGGAAACTTTTGAATTTAATTATCCAAGAGTTTTAGATCACTCCTGATATCATTCCTCTTTCACCGATATATAAATACCAAAATCGCTCCTCTACATTATAATCTCGCCTATTACGCAGATATAAAAAGCTCTAAATTACTTGGCAGGAAGTGGAAATGGGAAATTGAAATACGTTCCTCTTTTTGAGATTGCGGATTCAGAAGATGTTGATATTAGATAAGATGGGACATAAATCTGCAGAAAGATCAAGGTGTTTCTCAGGAAGTTGTAGGCAAAACAACCGGACATGTTGTCAATGGTCGATTTGTATACATAGGTACTAACTTGAAGTTGGAAATTATCAGTTGATAGATGGGTACCGTAAAGTGATTTACATAGCTATTGCAGTTATCATCTTCAGCTCTGTAAGCTGGCTACTTAACAGGAAAAAAGATATACAGATATGGAATTCGTTTGCCTATTTGTCAAATATTATTCGTTGAAGAAACCGACAATTAGGACCTGTAGATTTTTGTCACTCATTTAGCTGTCATTCATCTCAATCCTTTAGTTATCATCGAAATCGGCTTTAATTTTGAGTGCATCTTCACGAGAAAGAGATGTGCATGTTATCGTTGCTTTGAACTTGTTTAATAGCTCTAGTACCTTATCTTCGGCCCATTTCGTGATTAAGATAAATAAAGCAAAGATTCCTATCAAAATACTCCAAAATGCGCCGCCAATTATGCCTATACCCGCAAGATGTACTGCCCGCTTCACCTGTGTTTTGCCATCGTGCTTGCAAATTATCCCAAAAAAGAGTAATATGTTCGTTTTATCAGATTTTATCAATGACTCATCTCCAATACCTAAATCTATTTATTTGCAAGTGTCCAAAAGGCTTTCTTTTTACTTTCCCTATTTTCAGAGTAAAGACTAAAATCAAGCACAATATTTATTTTAGTTAAATTATTATTTCAACAGTTAAATTGCGTAGATATTCGAATTGATAAGATTTCAGCCTAAAACTACCAAAATCTATTCATTTTAAGCGACAATGTACAGTTACCTCCATGGTTATTTTAAATTAATTATACAAAAAATAGTTTCTGAATAAAAGTTATTTCCCCGTAAAATGTTTTGATTCTAAACAATAATTTAATATTAATTATGTTATTACTTTATAGATAGTCACATATTTAATATTGAGCATTTTCGGAAAAAGCACTTAAAATTGTGCTTATCAAATTCTCAAATTAAAAAATCTGATAAAAGTTATTACCAAAATTTTATCTTTTAAATAAAAAATTTTTAAATTCATTGCCATTCCCTTAGGTCAGTGAATAAATCTGCGAAATGATCTTTTAGAAACTCCTTAGTGGCTAAAAGAAGCAGAGAATTTAAACCGAGAGATTGCGAATCCATTTTGAATCAAATACTTCCACTCTTAAATTGATTATAAAAGAAAAGGAAGCACTATATCTCATGATACTTTAACGAGGTAATGGCGGATTACCAGAAACTGGAATAGGGATTATAATTTGTAAAAAAATTGCGTAATATATGGGGGTATATGGATGGAATCTAAACTGGGTAAAGGTTCAATTTTTTTATTTCGCTTTATCAATCAACCTTATCGAATTTCAAAAACCAATTTTTTACATATAAGAAAAATTTATAAAGTGTAGCTTTTTCTGTAAAATTTCCTCTAGCCACTTTAATCTTCTTTTTAATCCTTACTCCATATTATTCACACTTGTTTTCTGTGCACAAGATAAGTCCGAATTACATCCTATATTGAAAAACAAAATTATATATCGGGCACAAAAATTTGACTTATAATTTACAGCAAATTCACAACACTGCCATTGAATTTTAAAATACTTCTGTATTGAGAAAATATATGAAACTTTTATGTAAATATGTGGGAAGTGGAAACAAAAAAATTACCAATCCACTTTTCATTTTTCATCTGTCACATATGAATTGGGCCGTTTAGTTTAGAGCACGATCCTGGTAAATAAACTGTGTTCAATAATTATATATATTGATTTTTAATTCATTATATCAACTTTACTTCTGAACAAGGTACTCCTACATGGAATGTATCAAAAGATGCAATGATGTCGTTTTTCCTTGCTGATGTGTCTTAGTAGATGATGAATTTCGCATTTATTATGGAAGTGCAGATATGTCAGTATCAATGCCCAGTGCAAAATTGCGAATACCTGAGTAGATACAGGGGTGCTCTGAGAAACAATGTCCTGAAGAATACTGTAGATAGTTTGAAGAAAAAAAAATTTTCTAGATACAAAAAAAGTGATTTTAAATAAAAGAGAATTTCGATAAATCTCTAATTTTCAAAGTAACTTATAAACTATTTATAATCACATGACAAAATTAAGGAATTTATCTAAATTCTCTATAGGCCTAGTTTCTCTAGAGTTGTTGTCTACGTTAGCTTTAAAAGGTTACTCTAATGTTCTAAAAACTGCTGCTCTGGTGATTTAAAAACTAGCCGAAACTCCTCTTTTAGTTGTATGAAAAATTCTTTGTCCAATTTTTACCTTATAAAGCACTCTCACTTTAGACAGCTGGTCAATTTTGATAAATTAAGCGCTACTTCAAGGTTAGCCTTAAAAGAGTTTATAGAATTATATATATTATTTATATATATTATCAATCTTACTTACAGATAATCATACCTTCAAAGAAACAAATCTGGATCATCAATTAGAATATAAAATTCACTCAGTGAATCTGCCGATGAAAAGTTTATTGGAAGACGAACAGCATGAAAATTGGATTCAATTAGCTGAAGGTTGGCAAGTAGACAAAATGGGATAATAGCCATTTGGCAAACCAATAACGATACCGACTATTTAATGAACAGTCTTTCTGTAATAATATTAATAGTTCAAGTAGCAGAAATATTGCGTGTGAAAAGCCCAAACTACGAACAAGGCTATTAAGTCAGCTACATAGCTTGCTACCACTTCTCTATCAACAATATTTTTTATGATATCAAAGTTGGTTTAGGTCCGAATTTTAGCTATAATAGTGGACATGAATATAGGAAATTAATGCAATTTCAGAGAGTAAAAATAAAAATATAGAGTCAAAAATTAATGACATAGATATAATTCGAGGGAAAATTATTGAGAAGTTTATTCGGGTCAGAAAAATGCACAAGTCACAAATTATTTAAATTTTTTATTCGAACGGCTTTTTTTAGCTCCTAGCACTTCAATTGCTCTCGAATTGATAAAGGTTAACATCTATAGCCTGTAATTAGGATACAAACGTTGAATGTTTCCCAGTTCCTTTTTGGATATTCCATATAGTCCTTTGATTTACTAGGTACGTGATCACAAAAGTATTAAATATATATCTAATTTCATTCGACTGCATAGAGTAAATTTAATGAAGAATATGTGCCTATTTTAGGAACTACAGTTTAATAAAATTAACAGAAATAAATTGGATCTTGAGATCATAGATCAAGAGTTATTGAAGTACCGAAGTTACGGCATTTATTGCAAGACTCATCAGGAAGGAATGAATTTTCAGCAAATTTCAGTAGAACTATCAAAATGTACCAGAAGGCTTTAAAGTTCTTCTAAAAATGATATTAATTATAAAATCTCAGGATTCTCTAAAATTAAAAATTGAATCTGAAAACAAAAAATTGGTCAAAAAAGGACCAATTTGTATTCTATAAAAAGGTTCTGAAAGGTTGTAAGATCTCCAGAAACCCTCGATTAATATTTATAATTTTTTCACATGTCTTCTGGCATTTCGCCACCGGAGCCTGCGCCTGGGCCTGCACCTGCTGTTCCACTGCTTGATGAGGCGATTACGTCATCGATTCTGAGAATCATGATTGCAGCTTCTGTGGCTGCATTAATTGCCTGGGTCTTAATTCGGAGAGGTTCGAGAACATTGTTTTCGAACATGTCCTCAATCTTACCGCTGTAGACGTTAATCCCTGCCCTTTTGTTTCCCTTCTCGTGCTGGGAGCGCATTTCCACAAGCATATCTATCGGGTCAAGCCCTGCATTTTCTGCAAGTGTCTGAGGAATAATTTCGAGAGACTCAGCAAACTTCATCACAGCAAGCTGTTCTCTGCCTTTAAGGGTTGCTGAGTATTCCTTGAGTCTGAGGGCTAATTCAATTTCAGGTGAGCCTCCACCCACAACTATCTTCTGGTCTTCTAGAGCAACACCCACGACTCTGAGAGCGTCTTCGAGAGCTCTCTCAATCCCCTCAACTACATGTTCGGTTCCACCGCGAAGGAGAATTGAGGTGGTTTTGCTTTCCTTGCAATCTGTGACGAAAGTCATTCTGGAACCTGTAACATCCTTTTCTTCCACAAGGCCGGCATATCCAAGGTCTGATTCTTCAATTTCATCCATGCTTGTGATGATCTTTGCACCTGTTGCCCGAGATAGCTTGTCCATATCGCTCTTCTTAACTCTGCGCATAGCGAAAATACCAGCTTTTGTGAGATAATACTGGGCAAGATCATCAATGCCTTTCTGGCAGAAAACCACTTTTGCACCTGTCCTTATTACCTTTTCCACGATTTCCTTGAGCATGGATTCTTCTTGATCTAGGAATAACTGCATCTGGTCAGGGGTGGTGATCTTTATTTCGGCTTTTGTTTCAGTCTTCTTGAGTTCAATGGGTACACTCAAGAGTAAAACTTTTGCATTCTCAACAATTTCCGGCATTCCTGTGTGAACGCGTTCTTTATCAATGATCACCCCTTCTATAATTTTGGAGTCCCCAATACTCCCACCTGGCCTCTTTTCAATCTTGATATCTTCGATATCTACAGTGAGTTTCCCATCTTCGCTCACATCAACAACCGACTTAACAGCCTTAACTGCAAGCCTGGAAAGGTGTTCCTTATTAGCCTCTGCACCTTTTCCTGTTATAGCTGTGGCTGCAAGTTTTTCTAGAGTTATAGTGTCTTCTGGGGATGCGCTAATAGTAATGGTTTCAATTATCCTTGCTGCCTGATCTGCTGCAAGCCTATAACCGCTTGCAATCACTGTGGGGTGTACACCGCTTTCTAGCAGGGATTCTGCCTTTGTTAGGAATTCTCCTGCGAGCACAGCTGCTGTGGTGGTTCCATCTCCGACTTCAGCGTCCTGAGTCTTGGCCACTTCTACGATCATCTTTGCACCTGGGTGCTCGATGTCCATTTCTTTGAGGATTGTTGCTCCATCATTGGTGATAACCACATCACCTAGGGAGTCTACAAGCATCTTGTCCATACCCTTCGGCCCAAGAGTGGTCCTTACTGCCTCAGCTACTGCCTTCGCGGCCATAATATTGTTATGCTGGGCATCGGAACCATGAGTTCTCTTGCTGCCTTCCCTTAAAATAAAGATCGGTTGTGCTGCCAAGCTTAAATCTCCTTTTAATGATATGAATTTATATGAATTTTTATTAATCATATTCCTAAGCACATTATTTTTGTGCGTAATTTTCCTATTCTTAATGCAAGCACTTCTATATAAGAATTCCTCTGAAATTTGGTCTTGAATATGGGAAATTGAGCCACCTGAATCTTTTAACTTTAGACTGAAAGTATTCACTAATTCCTAATGAAACCCAATCCTTTTTTAGCTCGAATGATTTGACAAAACTCATTGTATAATAAAATTTGATCATATATTCCACAAACTAGGCCCGTTTTTGTCACAATTAAGCTATTATATTCCCAAAATTATCACAAATATACATTACTATTCAGGTAGCTTTGTGAGTGACCACACAATTTTTCCTAGGAAAGAGGAAAATCGGATGTAAAATGAATTATTTTTATTGCTGATGAAAAAGAAGAGATTCTGTTATGTGTGCTCAAATCCTAAAGTTATTGCTTATATTGAGAGTCTTGAATCTCAAATTAAAAAACCTACTGAAAGATCAGAGAATTTCAGTAAACCTCTGATTTTCACGAGTCATTTAGATCCAATCTATAAGTACATCTCCACAAAAATTTCATCTTTTTTCTCAATATGATAGTAGCTTAAAAATTAATCAAGCTCTCAAGAATAATCGTGGGCAAATAGGCAAATGAATTGAACATCTGTGTACATTTCAGAATTATAAATTTCTATTAAACTTTATAAAATATCTATAAACCTCAGATTTCAACAAATTGCTGATATAGACTATAATACAACTGGCCAAAAAAAGGGGGTTTCTCGAAATCCTTTTTAGTATTCTGCTATATCCGAATATGCCAATCAAGTTGATCAAGAAAAAATTTATAGATATGAATTTTTTAAACATATTGCTCATATATCTTTTTTAATAAATATCATCTATTTTCGTAAAAAATACATTTAGGCATGTTATTCAAAAAATATCACGATTGTTTTTAATATAACCCTTATTGTTTCAAAAAAATCTAAGTTCAAAACCTAAAAATAAGCTCAAGAGAGTTTATCAATTAATATCTTTTCTGAATGGAAGTGTCTGCCCCCCGTAAGGCATCAGATGAATCTTTGCATCAGGTTTTTCTAGAAGGACTACAGAAAGAGCTTCTTTCAAGTTTGGTAGCGGAGTAAAGAATGCATTTCTAGTTTGTTCCTTAGAGAGTTTTGATATCAGGTAAATATTGAATTTTTTTGAAATATTTGCAACAATTGCACTCTTATGCCCTCCGAACTCAAAACAATGTTTGAAACGCTCGATTGCATCCTCAGGGCTCTGGCATTCTTTATTCCAGCATTCATATACCTGGTTTCCGATTCCCTCTGCGCATTCAGCTACAAGGATAACGGAACCCCCCTCCTTTACTGCCTTGGTTGCATTATCAAGAGCTTTAGTTGCCTGGAAAAGGTTGACATCCTTCGGAAATCCACCACAAGAAACTATAACTGCGTCAGCGGGTTCAACAGGTACCTTGTACATGGAATCCACACACTCAGCCCCTTTTCTGTGGGCTTCGATAAAATTACCAGCAACCGCAGCAACTATCTCTTTTTTGCTATCAAGCACCACATTCAGGATAAAGTCAAGGCCAAATATTTTTGCAGCTTCTTCCATATCTTGCCTGACAGCACCGTCAACTCTTCCGGAAATAGAGTTTTCGTCAAACATCATTTTGTGATTTGTGATCACGGATTCTTGTGAACTTATACCCGGAAGTACTGATTTTGCCCCACCACTATACCCTGCATAATAATGAAATTCAATATTTCCGGTCCCTATAATAATATCCGCATCCATAACGTCTTCAAATATTTCTACAGGGGTTCCACGTGACGTCAAGCCAATACGTTTACATCTTTGAGTGTCATGCTGGATACACAATATTTTTTTATATATTCCCTCTCCGACAATTTTTTTTAACTCCTCTTCAGTTTGCTTGCGGTGGAGCCCGAGTGCAAAGACAATGCTTATGTTCTCGTTCTTTGCCCCACTCATATAAAGCTCTTCAAGCAAAGGAGGAAGGATTTTTGCAGTTGGAGTTGGCCTTGTTACATCGCTTACGATGATTGAGATGCTGGAATTTGGGCCAACAATCTCCGAAAGGCGCCTACTTTTTATAGGATTTTCAAGCGCTTTTTTGATCAAAAAAGCTGTTTCCGCTAGATTTTCAAATTCTGGAGGTAAGATAATACTGGAGATATTCCTTTTAGGAATTTCCAGCTCAATTACCGTATTCCCGAAAGCTAGTGGGATTTTGTCCATATTTGTAGTCATACTCACGCCAAGATTTTGTGTTAATGCTATAAAATGATGTAATTAAGCAATAAAGATTAGAAAACTTAAACCTGCGTGTTGAGTATCAAATGTGTGGTTCAAAGAAGCAGTAAAAGTATTATTTGTTTGTGTATAATATAATTATTGTTTTATCAATCATTTCATCCAATTTCCGAGATTTAAACCAGAATGCCGCCTATTTTCTCAATATGACACTATATTAAAAATTAATCTAACTTCTAATAAATAACAGTTTGAGAGTGGGCAAACAAATTACATATATCTGTACATCTGCAAAATGTTGGCTGTATACAACATCAATACATTTTTTGACCTTAATTTTATTTTAGAACTATATCCATATTTATTATGCTAGCAAAAACATACCGAAGCTTTTTCATCACGTATAAAGGTATATGAAAACTTCGTTTATGTGGAATCTAAAATTAGTGAGTATACTGTAACTGGCATAAAGTATTTTGATTTATCTAAATATTTTCAGATTAAACGATTGGAAGCAAAAGCAAGAACTGTTCTGAAGAAGTTGCAAAGAGTAGAAGATATCAGGAGGCGATCTTAAAAATAAAAACCTTTCTAAAAAATCAGGGGTCTCTACTAGTTGACTGAGATTGATTCTCCTTCAGGACTAAGCTCGAAGAGCTTAATGATAAGGAAGCAATTGAGCTACAAAAATGTTTGATCATACATGGAAGATAATTATTTTGTATAAAATCAAACATAAATTCGACACTTGCAAGAGCACTTGCTTCTATACATTAAAATGTAACATCATTACACTGAAAACTTATCATGAAAATGTCACCCATGTAATGATAGACTACCACTACTTTTATAACGTAACATAAGTTTAAACAACATCTTGAAAAAATAGTATTTTCTTAGAACTATTTAAAATAAATTTAGGGCCCTACAGATCGATAGAATTTGATAATTGACCATATGTTTTCATCTTAATATCGTTTTCTCAGTTAAGGTGAAGATTGAAAATTATGTAATAATTACCTTCTTTCAAATATCTAACAATCTCCAATTATAGAGTCACTGGGATGAAATTCCAGGAATAAAGTGAACGTGATCTTCTCCCACTTTTACAGAATTAATTTTGCAGCCTTGTTCCGTGCAAACAACGATAAAGATAAACAAGCAATCCTTTTTATTTCGCTGATTGTAGAATATAGAGGATTTCTAAAATCATCCTGGAATATCCAAGAATCACGTTGAAGCAAAAAATTTGCTTTCCCCATCCATTTTAACTGTTTCCATTTATGTCCAGTTGACCTTGGACTTTATTCCTGCTTGTGTCTCATAGCGAAGCTGAGCAGGATCGCTCTGTTTTGGCATAGCATATCTTATGAAATCTTTGAAAATAATTTATCTCTCCTTTAAAATTAATTTCTTTGAGATTTTGATAAATCTCTGATTTTCATGAGTCATATATATATAATTTGTAACCATATGACGAAATTTAGGGGTTTATTAAAATCCTCTATAGGAAAAAATCGAAGAATATAAAATATCGACAAGTAGACTTGAAAAGCAGAAATTAACACACAGACGGGATAATTATAGATAAGTCAATAATAGAGTCAGAGTCTCAAGAAAGATAATTAAATTTTCAAAAAAAATAAAGTGATTGAAATAAAGTGAATGATTAGTCATATGAAGCTCTAATTCACTCATTTGAACTTTCGTGGAGAGTATAGTGAATTAACTTATGAGGATGAACGAAAAATTAAATTCAAAAATACATCTTCTAGAGAATGTAATATTGTAGAATCAAAGCAAACATTAAGGGATCTAAAGGCATTTAGGTATTTCAAATATCAACCGGTAAACAACCGATAAAAGTAAGCGACTAAAAGTTATATTGATAGGAATAAGTGTACAAGCTATGGGAAATACAAAGCTATTTGTCCAAAAGATTTGAGGTTTTATTCCATCGAAAAAAGTAAGAAGAGGGTATTTTTTTTGAAGGATTTGTCTTATTACCGGGGGTATAGAATGTTTGTGAGGATCTTTATAGAGATAAAATCAACCTTATTAACTGATTTAAAAAAAAGGATTGAGACATTTGTCGCTTGAGATCCGTGTAGTGCTTGTAGAACCCATGTACCAGGGAAATATCGGATCTGTTGCAAGGGCAATGAAGAACTTTGGATATACTAACCTTGTGCTGGTAAATCCATGTAAACTCGAGGGAGAAGCAAGAGCAATGGCATCTCATGCGAGGGATATTCTTGAAGATGCACGGGTTACCTTAAGTTTTGATGATGCTGTAGAAGGTTCAAATCTGCTGATAGGAACAACTGGAGTTTCTAGCATTAAGGTTGGAGAACACTTCCGCCTTCCGCTCTACACATCCAGAGAACTCAAAGAGAAACTCAAAGAGCATAGTGGAACCGCTTCTATTATTTTTGGTAGAGAAAACACCGGCTTCCGAAAAGATGAACTCAAAAATTTTGATATGCTCATTACGGTTCCAACCTCTGAACTATATCCCATAATGAATCTTTCCCATGCGGTTGCAGTTGTACTTTACGAACTTTCGGAGCTGATAGGGGGAAACAATCCGCTTGCAGATAGATTTGACCTACAGCTTCTGTACGGGCATTTGGAAGAACTGTTGGAGAAAATAGACTATCCTCTCCACAAAAAAGACAAAACTTCTCTTATGCTGCGGAGAATATTCGGAAGATCTGGCCTGACTCCTAGAGAAGTTCAAACTTTGAGGGGTATAATAAGGAAAATAGAGAGAAAAATGGGATGCTCAATAAAAGAATTTGAGAGCTTGTAATAGAAAATCCGTAAAAAATGGAAAAGTTCATATGAGAATAAGCATGTTCTTACATTGAATTTTATTATCGTTTTTTTCAATATTTTGAAGCATTTTGCGCAAAACTAGTTTGAAGAAAAATGAGATTTTTACATAAATGTCAAAGTAGTTCCGAGAATAATATGACTGAAAAAGAAAGTAAGTGGGAAGAAAAGCTAAAAAGGTTTTTTAAGGACTACTATTGGAATGAAATTCTCCAGCTTGCAAACGAGTATCCTGACCAAAGAAGCCTTGGCGTGGATTTTACAGATATAGAGAAATTTGACAGAGAGCTTTCAAAGGAGTTTCTTGAGCATCCTGGAGAACTTATAAAAGATGCTGAGGTTGCATTGAAAGAAATAGATCTTCCTGTAGAAAAAAACCTCGAACAGGCTCATGTAAGGATAATAAAAATCCCGAATAGAATACCAATAAGAAATTTGAGAAGTAAACATCTTTCGCGCTTTGTTGCTATTGAAGGCATGATAAGGAAAGCTACTGAGGTCAGGCCAAGAATTACGAAAGCTGCTTTCCAGTGTCTCAGATGCGGACATCTGACCCTTGTGGAGCAAAGCAGCTTCAAATTTGAGGAGCCCTTTGCAGGTTGCGAAGATGAAACGTGCGGAAAGAAAGGACCTTTTAAAATTATAATAGAGGAATCTACTTTCATCGATGCCCAGAAACTCCAGATTCAGGAATCACCTGAAAATCTCAAAGGAGGGTCTCAGCCTCAGAGTCTGGAAGTTGATTCTGATGATGACCTAACAGGAAACGTCACTCCTGGGGATAGGGTTATAATTAATGGGATCTTGAAATCTGTCCAACGTACGTTAAAAGATGGGAAATCTACTTTCTATGACCTTGTACTCCAAGCAAGTTCTATCGAACGCCTGGATAGGGATTATGACGAACTTGAAATAACTGCAGAAGACGAAGTAAAAATTCTTGAACTTTCCAGTGACCCTGCAATCTACGACAAAATTGTCAGTTCTGTTGCACCTTCAATCTACGGGTACGAGGATATAAAAGAAGCTCTTTCACTTCAATTATTTTCAGGCGTGGTGAAAAATCTTCCTGATGGTTCTAGGATCAGAGGAGATATTCATGTGATGCTTGTAGGAGACCCTGGAATTGCAAAAAGCCAGCTATTGCGATATGTGGTCAAACTCTCCCCAAGAGGAGTCTTTACTTCAGGGCGGAGTGCATCTGCAAGCGGGTTGACTGCAGCTGCCGTAAAAGATGACCTAAATGACGGGAGATGGACAATAGAAGGCGGAGCCCTTGTTATGGCTGATATGGGAGTTGCTGCAGTTGATGAAATGGACAAAATGAAGTCAGAGGATAAGAGCGCCCTGCACGAGGCAATGGAGCAGCAGACTATAAGTATAGCCAAAGCTGGGATTATTGCTACTCTTAAGTCTCGTTGCGCTCTTCTAGGAGCTGCAAATCCAAAATATGGGCGTTTTGACCGTTATGAAGGTCTTGCAGAACAAATAAACATGCCTCCAGCTCTGCTCTCTCGTTTTGATCTGATCTTTGTTTTGCTCGATACCCCAAACCATGCTCTGGACAGTAGGATTGCAAACCATATTCTTCAGTCTCATTATGCAGGAGAACTTTTCGAGCAGCGTCAAAAACTTCCTGGTTCCCATATTACGGAAGATTTTGTCGAAGCCGAAATGGAGGTTATCGAGCCTATCATAGATCCTGAAATCATGCAAAAGTATGTTGCATATGCTCGTAAAAATGTTTTCCCTGTAATGGAGAGCAACGCACGTGATCGCCTAATGAAATTTTATACAGATCTTCGAAAAACAGGAGAAGGCAAAGATACCCCCGTACCAGTAACAGCCAGACAGCTTGAAGCCCTTGTCCGTCTGTCGGAAGCGAGTGCAAGAGTCCGTCTGAGCAATAAAGCTACTCTTGAGGATGCAGAACGAACTATCAAAATAGTTATGAATTGTCTGAAAAACGTCGGTATTGACCCTGATACAGGAGCCCTTGATGCAGACATTATCGCATCTGGCACAAGCATGAGCCAAAGGAACAAGATAAAATCCTTGAGAGACATTATTAAAAAGGTAAGTGAGAGGCATCCAGGAAAAGAAGGAGCTCCATTGGAAGAAGTGTATACAGAAGCTGAAAGCAAGCATGGAATAGATAGAACTCATGCAGAAGAGTATATCAAGAAAATGAAACAGGGAGGGGATATTCTTTCCCCAGATCAAAAACATATAAGACTCGTTAATTGATTTTGAGATTGAGTGAAATTCCGAAAAGTAAGTTAAAAATATCTTCCCAAAGCACCAAAGAAAATACCACACATCGCAACTATGTGGACACGGTCAAGCTGTAAATACTAAAAAGAAATAAAATACTACTGGGATGTAGAATATGTATCTAAAGATCTATAAAAATGGAGGGCAGGTTCTTATCGCGGCCTGCGATAAGGAAGTGCTTGGAAAAAAACTGAAATACGGCAATTCTGTAGTGGAGATTAGCAAGGCCTTTTATGGAGGGGCATATGTCTCAGAGGAAGAACTTCAGACATCTCTTCACGAGGCCACGACTGTAAATCTCTTTGGGGAAAAAACTATCAAATGTGCTATAAAGTGCGGATTTATTGATCCGGATTCAGTGATAATGATCGATTACGTACCTCATGCCCAGAACTTCAGGATTTGATAAGATACCTTGGAAAGATACCGGAAGACTAAAATTCGGCAGAAATCAGTTGGTTTAGTTTTTGCAGGCGGATATAGATCGGAAGATAATAACTTCGTTATAGAATGTAAATTACAGATTGTGATACCGTGAATGAAAAAATCGAAAAAATTGGGATCATAGTGTCAACAGAAGAGGAGCTGATATCAGCAGTTATGGAGAAACACAGACGGTTTCTGGGAGATGATAGAAAGAAATTCGAAGAAATAAACAGCAGATTGAACCAGATCGAAGAGGACGCTAAAAATTTAAAAAATTCCAAAATCAAGTTTATGGAAAGAAAAGAAATTCTGAAGGAGAAGCGACAACAGTTTTACCATCAAGCTGAAGCATTGCTTGAAAGGGAGCTTTTTCCGAAACTAAACCAAACAACTGCAAATAAACTCAAGGAAGATATTAAAAAACTCAAAGGCCAGGTAGAACCTGATGAGGAACAAAAACTTAAAGACTTATTTATAGAAAACCTGCGCGAAACTGCTCGAGTAACTAAGCTTGAAGAAAATCTTTTTCTACAAATCCAGGTTAGATTAGAGGAAGCAAAAAATTCAAATCTCGAACTCAAAGGAATAGTTGGATCTGAAAAACAGTTTGAAGAAGATGATAACAGCAAAAATGAAGAGATTTCCAAAAGCAAATCTCAGCACAAATGGTTTAATAGCAAAATAAAAAATCACGAAGAAGCCTTGAATTATTGGGAAAAATTTAAAAAATAACCATTTTTCGAAAACTTGCGAGTGGTATTACATGAATAACGACGTTTCAACTACAGACATTGCAACGGCCGACCTTTCAAACCTTAGCGAACGGGAGCTGAAGTTAAAGGTAAACGAAATTAGGAGCAGGATAGAGAAAAACGAAAGGCAGTTAGCTTCGATATTTAAAGAACTGAAAATAAATAGAACTGATGTAGACGAACTGAAGGAAAAGAGAGACTTTTTAAATCAGCAGGTAAAAGAAAAGGTTGCAAAAGCTCAGGAATTGAGATGTAGACGGGACGAGATTAACAAGGCAATTGGTAAGTACAAGGAAAAAAGAAGTGGCGTAAACTTGAAGACGCAAGAATTGTTTTCAGGAATTGCGGGACTCAAAGAACAGCGGGATGATTGCAATAAACTTTCCCATGGAAGTGTGGAATCTATCTCAAAGATATATGAAGCTGAACTAGATGCTTTCCTTAATAAAGAGCTTCTTCTTGCAGTGGAAATTAAGATTTTCCAGAAATTAAATGACCTCCGCAAACGCCTTGAAGCTGCAAAAAAAGCAAATGAATTGCACGCACAAATTCAGGACAGTTATAGAGAGTCTAAGGGAATCCATAAAGAGGGGGATGAGTTCCATGAAAAAATCCAAGCACTCTCTGACGAATCTCAGATCTGCCACTTAGAAATGCTCGAGAATTTCAAGTCCGCGGACGAAATCAGAAAAGAAGCAAACATGTACCACGCCAAGCTTGCAGAAAATATCACAAATATAAATAAAATCAAGGAAAAAATTGACCCACTTAAAACTAATATTGCTAGCAGTAGGAATGAAATCTCCCTCTATCTTGACAGATTGAAGGACTTGCAGCTCACTAAAGATGAACACAAAGTAAACCAAAAACATAGCGATGCTCGCGAAAAGCTCCAGAAAAACGCTCGTTTGAGCCTGGAAGACCTTAAACTCCTTATCGAAAAAGGAGATGTAAAATTCTCTACAAACCAGTAAGAACTCGAGAAGTCTAATGAATGTGGGATAAAAATATATTTTTGGGAATCTAGCTCCAAATTATTCCTTTTGCATCATAATTTCGTTCCAGACGTAGCTCATATTGTACCTACTATTCCTGTTAGCAAGCCCTGATTGAGCTTGATTTTTTTCGAATTAGACCGAAAGTTGAATGATCTTTCCCACTTTATTCAGATTTGAAATGGGTGAAGAAGAAATATATTTAGAGATAAGTGGATTTTTCGGATAAATTATTATTTGCGAAATAATGATTTCTGGCTGAAAAAGTAAAATACTGAGAAGCAATTGCAAAAATTCAATATTCTAAAATTTTTTTTGAGTAAATTATATATATAGCTTTCTTCTTTTGAATATATTAATAGTTATTTGTCTTTCAAAGTATTGGTGTTAATCCCACTTATGCGGTGTCTTCGCTAAATTCTGATATTTTGATCAAAAATATATCAATGCATAAGAAACTCACAAATTTTGCGATTATAACTATGCAACTCAATTCTATTATAATAAGAGTTAGAGATGTTATAACACACAGAATCAGATTGATGAATATTTCCCATAAGATGAAACGATCTGCGAATTATTCTTACTGATAATAAATAAAAAGGAACTAAATTTGATAATGAAAAACTACTATCAATCACCATATATATATAAAGTTAGATCACATGTAATTTATACATATTATTTAAATTTGTATTAGGGAATCAATTTACTATACAGGATTATAGATAGACTTCTGATTTTTGCGAGTCACTCATAGATCATTTATAAGCATATAACAAAATTTAGGAGCTCACAGAAATTATCTATATCGTGCTAATATGCTCTGCCGACAAAAAATTGCAGGCAATCATAAATGTGGACCATATATGAGGTATTTTATGAGAACTAGACAGAGGGACGTGCACAACATACCAAAAAGGGGGATGTCAATAAGCTGTGAGGAGCTCGAGACTCTCAAGAAATCTATCAAGGTTTCAGTTCTCAACGAACTACGAGTCGAAATGGGAAAAACTTCCGATCAGGACTCCTTAACGGATATAGTACTTTCCAACATCAAAACTGAATTGATGGAAATTCCTAGTCCTGCATTACTCAAGGCTTCCATCCTCAATGATTTGAAAATGGAATTGAATGCTTCCGAAAATAATTTTGGGGCAATTGATCGACGGCTAAGGGAACTAGCTGGAGTTCAAGATGGTCTCATTCGAGAATTACTTGACCAAAAAATGATTATGAAAAAAATGAGAACTGAGATCGAAAATCTCACTAAAAAACTGGAGAATATGGAAAGTACTACTCTTGCACCCTCCTCTCCTGTTTTCCTTACCTCGCTTGAAGATCCTCTCGATACCTCTTCTCTTTCCAGAAAGTTAAGACACAATTCCGAACTCAAAAAAGAAACTCCTACAGATGGAATGATTAATTTTGGAGAAGCTTCTACCCATCTACCAGGTACCAATGCAAAAGTTCAGTTAAAGCTTAAAGAGATAAAACCAAATGAATTTGATAAAGAAAAAATTGAACCAAAATGTGAGTATATTATTGCCGAGAGTGGGGATAAAAGACTATATAAAGGTAATATAAAACAGCAGCTCTCGATGAAAGTGGAGCCCGTAAGACAACAATCTACCAAAAATATATCCACTATGAAACAGAATACCCCTGAAAAGGTAGATCTAATAAGAGCCAGACCTGCATCTGATTATAAGTGTGAATATATAATTGCTGAAAAGGCTCCAAAAAAGCATTTAGTAGAAGAGTCTGTGGAAGCGAGGGAAAAAGAAGACGCAGAACTTATCACCTGTAACCGGAAAAATCCAAGAGCATATTGAGGCCTAAAAAACAGAAACTTCCTCAAAAACGCAAATTAAAGAGGCATTCTGTGTACATAAAAGAGATTGAATTCGTTAATTTCAAATCCTTCGGAAAAAAAGTAAAGATTTCCTTTTACAACGACTTTACCACAATTTCCGGTCCGAATGGTAGTGGGAAATCAAATATAATAGATGGGATTCTCTTCGCACTAGGGCTTACAAGTTCTAGGACTCTTCGAGCCGAAAAACTCACTGATCTTATTTACAACGGTGAAGAAGCAAAAAGACCTGATTACGCCCAAGTTACGATCCGTTTTGACAATTCCGACCGCAAGCTACCTCTGGAACTTGACGAAGTTGAGATCTCAAGAAAGATCCGGCGGACTAAAAACGGATACTATAGCTACTTTTACTTCAATGGAAGAACTGTAAACCTTGGAGAAATACATTTTCAGCTCGCAAAAGCCGGTGTGACTCCTGAGGGTTATAATGTGGTAATGCAAGGGGATGTCACACAGATTATCTCCATGACCTCTGTAGAACGGCGAAAGATTATCGACGAAATTGCAGGGGTTACTGAATTTGAAGAGCGCAAGCAAAAGTCTTTAGGAGAACTGGAAGTTGTCAGGCAGCAAATAGAACGTGTTGATATAATTTTAGAGGAAGTAAGAGTTCAACTTGAAAAATTGACCGAAGAGCGCGATCAGGCCTTAAAATACCAGGCACTTAAGGCTGAAAAAGTTAACTTTGAGGGCTACATTCTGCTTTCTAAACTAAAGGATGCAAGAATCGAACTGAATAACGTAGATCACGAGATTGCCAGAAAAGGAGAACATCTTGAAAAAGTACAAGCTTTGCTAAACGAGCGAACACAGGAAATCCAAGTTCTTGAAGAGACTCTTGAAAAAATGTCTCTCGAAATCCGCAAAAAAGGGGAAGATGAACAACTCCAGATCAAGAGAGAAATAGAAGAGATCAAGGGAGAAATTTCACGCTGCATAGATAGCATTGAGCTTTCGGAATCTGAACTTGAGGACGCTGACTCGCGACGTAGGAAAGCCTTTATTGATATTGACTCAAACAAGAACAAGATCAGAGAACTTGAAGAAAAAATCGAAGTTGAAAACCTGAGAAAGGATAGTATATCATCAGAGCTTTCCGAGCGCAAAAAAGAGTGCATATTACTACACAGCAGGATTGCTGAGGTGGATACAAAATTTGCCGTGACAAGAGATGAGCTCATGGCTACCAGACGGGAGCTTGAGAGTGTAAAGAATGAAAGGAATGAGCTCATCCGAACTGAGGACAGACTTTTAGATACTCTCAGGAGAAGATCTTCGGAACTTAGGGAGATAGAAACACAGATCCTAGATGCAGAAGCAGCAGTCTCTAACTGCGATAGCGACACACTTTCTGTTCAGTACGAAATCGAAAAGCTTTCTAAAAATATAGAAGCCCTTATAAAAGATAATAACGATATCGAGGGCAGTCATTTCAGAATCAAAGAAGATGTCAGGATACTCGAAAGCAAGCTTCACAGCCTGCAACAAGAATATGCAATTACTGAAGCGAGGATCAGGGCATCTGAACAAGGAGGAAGCTATTCCAAAGCTGTTGAAATGGTGATCGGAGCTTTTATGCAGGAGGAGCTTTTCGGAATCCATGGTACCATTGCACAGCTGGGGAAAGTGGACAGGCGGTACGCAACAGCTCTAGAAATTGCCGCAGGAAATAGAATGCAAGCAATTGTTGTAGACACTGATGCCGATGCCGCTGAAGCAATCGAATACTTAAAGCGCAGAAAAGGAGGACGAGTCACCTTTCTTCCACTCAACAAAATGAAAAAATCTAGACATCTTGAAAATCTTAGTTATGAAAATGGTCTAATAGGATACGCAATTGATCTTCTCGAATTTGACCCCCTTTTTGAACCTGCATTCTGGTATGTTTTTCAGGATACACTTGTGATGGAAAATTTAGCAAGTGCTCGTCAATTCATGGGAAAGGCAAGAATAGTAACCCTTGAAGGGGAACTCCTGGAAAAGAGCGGTGCAATGGTAGGAGGTTTTCTTTCTTCAAAGTCAGGAATTACTTTTGAGGCTGCTGAAAAAGATAAACTTATTGAGCTTGCAGATGAGATAAATTCTTTAGATACTAGCCGGACTGCAGCTATAATCAAACAGGATAACATTGAAAATCATCTTTTTGAATTGAGCCGAAAAATTAGGGACTGTGAGGTTACGATTTTGCGAAAGGAACATCAGCTTGAGGAAATCGCAGGCAGAGGGGCCAAGCTTGCAGAACTTCTGGAAACTAAGCAAACAGATCTTAAAGCAATCGAGAACTCAAGGACTGAACTCCGGGTTGAGATGGACAACATTATTGCAGAAAAAAGCGAAAAAGAAAAAACTACAGCTGAAATTGAAGCACATATTTCTGAACTTGAGGCAAAACTTGCTGATTCCCCTCTACCTGAGATCAATAAAAAATTGGAATCCGTTGACCAGGAATTAAAGAGGCTTGAAAGTAGAATCTGGGATATTGAGACTAATCTGAATGCTTTGAAGCTTGAAAAAGAATACGTTGAACAAAAAATTGCCGACGCGAAGGAACTCATTGGGGATCTTGATGAAAAAAAAGACTTAAAGCTTAAAAAAGTTGACTCTCTAAAGGTAAAAATAAAGGAATTTAAGGAAAAACTCGATGAAAAGAAGACTCTGGAACTTGAGCTTTCCGATAAGCTGATAGGGCTTCAAACAGACAGAGATAATGTTAATGTGAAACACAGTACAGTGAAGCGCAGGGTTAACGTTGCTGCAAAAGCCCTTGAAAATGCAAGACAGCAGATGTTTACGCTCACAGCTACTAGAAATGCGCTTCTTGACCAAGAAAAAAAGTTCACGGAAGAAGTCCAGAGAAGAGGTATAAGGGAAACGTATGAAGTTCCAAATTACGAAACCGTTTATATGCGGATTCAAGCAATCGAAGAAGCTCTCAAGAGTCTTGAGCCAATAAACATGAGAGCAATTGACAAGTACGAAGAGGTAGAACTAAGGCTTTTGAATCTTCAAGAAAAGCGGGATATCCTTTCTACTGAAAGGAGGCAACTGCTTGAACGTATAGATCAGTACGAACAGCTAAAGAGAGATTCTTTTATGGAAGCATACACAATCATCAATGCCAATTTTAAAGATATCTTTCATGAGCTTTCCGAGGGCATGGGTGAGCTCTTACTTGAAGACCATGCTAATCCTTTTGCAGGAGGCATGACCCTCCGGGCCCAGCCCAAGGAAAAAACTCTCCAGCGGATCGAATCCATGTCAGGAGGAGAAAAAAGCCTTACAGCTCTTGCATTCATTTTTGCGATCCAGCAGTACCACCCCGCTCCTTTTTATGCCTTTGATGAAATTGATATGTTTTTGGACGGTTGGAATGTGGAGAGAGTTTCAAAGCGGATTAAATCCTCAGGATCAAAAGTTCAGTTTATCGTTGTCTCTTTACGAAAACCCATGATTCAGGCTGCAAGCAGAACAATAGGGGTCACAATGCAGGAAAATAACATTACTAGCATTACTGGAGTGAAGCTTAATGGCTGAAATTATGGGTAACGTGGGTGCTACACTTGAAGTTCCCAACATATCTGGTCATACTTTCTGTGAATCTGAGAAAAATAACTCTTTTTTTTTAGATTCAGAAACTTATGGACTTCCAAAGACACTTACAAGCCTTGGAATTGAATGGAATCTAATTGATATTTCTGAATTTGAGACATATGAACCCCTTGGCATACTGGTTGAGCTTGCTCAGGGTGGGAAAATAGATCCCTGGGATGTCGATATTGTACAGCTTACTGACAGCTTCCTGGGAAAGGTGGAAGAACTCAAGAAAATGGACCTCAGAATTTCCTCACGAACACTTCTTTATTCTGCCATTCTTCTTCGTATGAAATCTTCGCGAATTCTTGAAGTAGAGGAGGAAGAGATTAACGAATTTGATTCTGATTTTGTCGACGAGCTAAATTTGCCTGAACCTGAATACTTTCCTCTTCCGAAGCTTCCGATCCGCCGCATCTCGACTAGGCCGGTTACACTCAATGAATTGATGTTTGAACTCAAGAAAGCAGAGAAAACAATTACCAAAAAAAATGAAAAGAGAGCTCTTAGAGCTTCGGAAGAACTTCATCTGCTCGAAGATCTCCACCCTAATACCATTGACGTCCTCGGTATCGCGCATGAAGAAGCCATTAGTTCGCGGCTGGTACTTATCTGGGCAAGTCTTTCAGAATTGTTTATGATTCAGCCTGTAGTACTTTTTTCCAGTTTCCTGGAAATAAGTGAAGATAAAATTATGGATTATCTATCTCTTCTTTTTCTTGCTTCAAGCAGAAAGATTTGGCTTTTCCAGAATGAGCTATTTGGGGAACTGTATATATATCCAGGAGAAAAATCTGGATTTTCCACTAAGAATAATCCCTCTCCATTTAATGAGATTAAGTTGGAATCGAAAGGCGAATTTTCAAGGTATCAGATTCAGAACACTTTTAAAACAAATTTTATAAATGATGTCTTCCCGGATGAGTAAGTGGATAAATAGCCTGAAAAACAGTGTACCTTAATCATTATTTTTTTAATCGAAACATGTAAAGCCAAATTCACTTAAAGAATAAATAATCTTAGTAGTCTTTATTCCTTTTAGGGACGTGAAACTTATGGGTGAATTTGAAATTATTGAAGCAGCACTTTTTGTTGCTGGCAGGGCAATAAGCCTCGAGAAGCTTATAAAAATCAGCGGAAAACCCAAAAAAGCTGTCCTTTTGGCATTAAAGGAGCTAAAGAAAGCTTATTCCTCCAGAAGATCTGCCCTTGAGATTATAAATCTTGGAGATCGTTATGTAATGCAGGTCAAGACCGAATATGCAGAACTTATGTTCGAAGTTGCACCAAGAGAGCTCTCAGCCCCGAAACTCCGCACTCTTTCGATGATTGCGTATCATCAGCCTTTGCTTCAGTCAGATCTTATTCATATGAGAGGTAGTGGTGCTTATGATCATATTAAAGACCTGATAAAGCGAGGATTTGTAGAATCCGTACCCTGCGGAAAGAGCAGGCAGCTTTCAACGACTTCTCTTTTTGCAGATTATTTCGGGCTTATGAATAATGATCCGAAAGCCATAAAGGAAAAAATTCTGGAACTTCTAAAATCGCAAGGTGGGCAAAGTGAGATTAACTTGTGGATTGAAAGAAGATCAGTTGCCGTGACTCCTATGTATGAATCTCTCATGAGCATGTGTGGAATCAAAGAATACTTTGTTATTAATGCCTACTCACCTTCAAAAGAGGAGATCTCACGTTTGCTTGAGGTTGATGTGCTTGTAGTCTCAGCAGGTTATATTGATACCTTGAGACAATACTTTGATGGAGAAATCCTTGAAATTCATTCGACAACTTTTGAAGACCTTACAGAAGCAGTTTCCTTATTATCTGAGGAACTTACTAACGAAATAGACACTGAAACAGTGGAAGATACTCTCAAGAAAATACGGGATACCAGGGAAAAGTATGTTTCTTCCTCTGTTCTCATTGAGAAAAAAGTAAAACCAGCAACTGAAATGGTCTCAAAGATCATAAATGATCTTTCTCTTGGAGTTTCTTCAGACGGTGTGTTTATTGCTCCAGACTGCCGTGCTTTAAAGAACAATGTAAAAATAGAGAGCGGAGATCAAATTCTAATACCCACTCACCACAATATAGAGGGCAATCTCCTTGAAAGGGTATGCAAAAAATATGATTCTATTCTTGAAGGTTTGAGTAAATTTGAAAAATGAGGCATCTAAAAACCAATGCATCTGCCATAATATTTCTTAATTTTTTATGAAAACGGGAACTTAAATTTAAATAGTTTTGCTTGATTTGTGTTCTATATATAAAGCATTTATAAACCAGACTGGGCATTTAACTATAGCTTTATATATCGGTTAGAGGATATTACTTTTGCTTTATATACCGAGGGTTGACGAATGAGCGAATCTAGTATAAAGATCGAAAACGTGGTCGCATCCACCAAACTTGCTGAAGAATTTGACTTAACGGTAATAGAATCTGAGTTCGAAGGGGCTGAGTACAATAAGCAGAAGTTTCCTGGGCTCGTTTACAGGGTTTCAGATCCAAAAGCTGCATTCTTGGTCTTTACCTCTGGAAAAGTTGTCTGTACTGGAGCAAAAAATGTAGCCGATGTGCACACAGTTATAGGTAATATGGCAAAAAAATTGAACAGCATAGGAATCAAGACCCTAGAAAATCCCGATATTACTGTCCAAAATATTGTTGCTTCAGCAGACCTGCACACAATCCTGAATCTTAATGCAATTGCAATCGGGCTTGGACTTGAAAACATTGAATATGAACCCGAACAGTTTCCAGGACTTGTATACAGGATCGATGAACCCAAGGTAGTAGTTCTGATTTTCAGTTCAGGAAAATTGGTCGTTACAGGTGGCAAATCCCCTGAAGATTGCGAAAAGGGTGTCAAAGTAGTCCGCCAGCAGCTTGACAACATGGGCCTTTTATAAGAACCATCAATCTATTATATTAACTGTATACCCCTTATAGGGCTCTTTTCTCGGAAAAGGAAATTATCGAAAATCTAAAATAAAATGGATTCTGCGACATGCATAGATTCAAGTAAAGGGCATGTGTGAAACTTGAACAGCGTAGATGTATGTATTCTTATTCCCACTTTGAATGAAGCTGCAACAATAGGACGGGTTATCGAAGATTTCAAAAAAGAGGGTTTTTTTAATATTCTGGTGATTGACGGAGACAGCAAAGACGACACAAGTCAAATTGCGGAAGCCGAAGGAGCAAAAGTCATCATTCAGACTGGAAAAGGTAAAGGGCAGGCAATTATCCAGGCTTTTAAGCTTATAGAGAGTCCTTATGTAGTAATGGTTGATGGGGACGGAACTTATCTAGCTCGTGAAGCTCCAGTTCTTCTCGAACCTATTCAGAGAGGAAGAGCAGACCATGTAATTGGTAATCGACTTGAAAATTATTCTTCAGGAGCTTTTACAAAACTTAACTTGATGGGCAACCGTCTGATAAACATATTTTTTGACATTGCGTACGGGGTAAATTTAAAGGATATTCTCTCAGGTTATCGTGCATTTACTCTTGAGAGTATGAAGGAACTGGAACTTAACAAAACAGGCTTTGAAATTGAGACTGAAATTTCTGTAGAATGTATCCTTAAAAAGCAGAGGGTTGTGGAGATCCCAATTACTTACCTTCCCAGAAGCAAAGAAGGTACAACCAAGCTAAATCCGGTAAAAGACGGGTTCAGAATTGGTTCTACTATCTACAGGCTTGCAAAAGTACATAATCCAATGTTTTACTTTGGGATCATAGGCTCTTTTTTTATTCTAGCAGGCCTTATTACGGGAGCCTTTGTGATATACCAGTGGTTCCAGGGAATCACACGTGTTCCCCTTTCTGTTCTCACAGCCCTGTTCACAATATTCGGTCTGCAGATGTTTATTTTCGGCATTCTAAGTGATCTCATAGTAACCCTAAACAGGCAAATAATTAATTTAATTCAGAAAAAAAATAAATATCAAAAGTAAGGAAATGGGATCAGTTAAACATATACTTTGTATAAATATTTAGTGAGTTCTCGTTTGAAACAGGTATGTTTGAGAAGTATTTGAGAGTTGAAAAATCATACACTACCGTAACTGAATCTTACCGCAAGGCATATCCACCCCAAAGTATAGAAAAGATCATAACTACTTTCAAAGTGGGTAAAACTCAGATTTTTCTGCTTACAGTATTGCTAAAGAATTAGATGAAAAATTTCATCGAGATTAGTTACTTCGTCTTCTTTGTTTTACAAAAATTTCATATTGTTTGCTGTAATAACTCCGTCATCAAAAATAGTAAAAGAGTTTTTTGAGCCTAGTTATTATCTGATTATAAG
The DNA here is from genome assembly GCA_963833425.1 of uncultured Methanosarcinaceae archaeon. Taxonomy (GTDB): domain Archaea; phylum Halobacteriota; class Methanosarcinia; order Methanosarcinales; family Methanosarcinaceae; genus Methanosarcina. The sequence goes on from CAWHXP010000002.1 coordinate 340,093, forward strand.
TACCAAAAAATGCTGCTAGTCAGAACTTTGACTCAATTCACTATACCTCCAATGAATATGTTCATAAGTTTCTTGAATTTATTAGCTCCAACAGTTAGATGTAACTTGTCAGGTTTATAATCTTTACTGGTTCATACTTACCAAGTTTATGTTTAGTACCGTGGAAAACTATGCTTGCCCATCCAAATTTAAATCCGTTTCTTCGATGTCATAAACCTAAAATAGACTGATCAGAATATAGATCATATTTCCTCTCTGTTATCCTCCAAAATTAAGCATTATATAAAAGAATTGAACATTAAGAATCTATCAGATAGGATTCCCCATGTTATGTTACCAATTTTTCGCAGATGTACATAAAAATGCTATCTATTTTTTCAACATGAATGTAGCTTAAAGATTAATTCAACTTTAAATAAATTAGTGGGCAAATAGGCAAACAAATTCTACATCTATTCACATCTGCAAAATTTCGGTTGTTAGTAATTGTAGGGAATGTTCTCAGTTTTGAGTCGATATTAATTGAACAGAATAACAGAAGCAAAGGAACATATATTTACTCAACTGTCAAACTTAGGAATCAATGAATAATGACCTATAAATCAGGATATAACCCTATGAATTGGGATTCAACCCTATGAATGAAGATATAACTATATGATTAAGGATAATTCTCCTTCTAATCCTATTTCAAGCTAATTATTGTGATTCGAGCTCCGAAAACCAGTAAACTTGTTAAATGAGGATTTCGATAAACTTCGGATTTTATTTCTTAGCAGTAATTTCTCATATCTTCCCCTCAATTTCTCTATTTAATTCATCTTTTTGGCTTTACTTATTCTCAATTTTTTGATTTTAAAGATAGCTTACGCCATCTTCAATATACTTTTTTTATTTTCAATTTCCTCAATTGATGGAGATTATAACAAAAAGCCGTACACAACATTTTTAGATTTACTCTTTTAACAGTAGTAACAAAAACTCTTCCTGCTTTGAAAATTTCTTTCGTTACTGAATAAACTCTTTCCCCTTTGACTCTTTTTGAGCTAATTCTCTTATTTCTTAATATATCCTTTATTCCCAGCGTATGTCCTTTGACCGCTCTTTTCATTGTTGCATTATACCCTTTCGTTTTTGCTCCAAAGTATCCTCTGTCCCTATAAACCATTTCATTTTCCTCTTCAAATCTACATACGAATCATGTACTGACGCAGTTGTTGTTTTGAATCTTCTGATCAGCTCATAATCTCTGTCTATTATATTATGAAGCTTATATCCAAAGTGAGACTTACTTCCCTTCTTTGTCCATGTTCAGTCTCTGCTTCTTCTTGTTTTTGCCTCATCTCCTCGAGGTTTATCTCCTTTTGCATGTCCTGAATCTGAATGGATAAAAGTAGCATCCTGAACCATTCCCTGCTTCATCTGTAAACCCAGAGTATCAAGTTGGCTTTGTAACTTTCCCCATATTTTCTTTGAAATTCTCGATAATTCTCTCCCTAAATAGCCATACAGTAGTACTGTAAGGTATGTATTCCGGAAATCCAAGGAATTTCCTAAAAGAAATTCGATCTATACAATGTTTCTCAAGTTCAAAATCAGAGAGCACATGCCATTGTTGTAAAACAAGCATTTTGAACATCACAATGACATCAGTTTCAGGTCTCCCTCCTGAAACGGTTTTGTTAATATACATAGACTCAAGAATAATACGAAACGTTTTCCAATCAATTAAGAAATCAAATTCAGCAAGCTTATCTCCAACAGATTCAAGACGTTTATACTCTTCTTTAAGAGTAAAATCAGTAAGAGTTTTCATGAATATACATAAATATTGACAAATTTAAAGTCAACCATGCTCAAGAGCATGGAGGTTATCGAAATTCTCTAAATGAATTCATTTATTCCCAAGATCCCTTTTTTCTTTGATCTCAGTTTTAGGCTAGGATTCACTTTCATTCTGAGAAAGATGCTTTAGATACTCTTTAATCATCATAGGGAAAGTATTTGAAGGTACAAAACGGACTCCAAGTTGTTCTGCCCATTTTTCAATCCCATAATCACTTGCAATAACTGCTGCATCAAGCTCCTTGGCAAGAATCAGGACATCAATATCAGGAGCGCTATCAAGAATTCCATATCTCAGAGTGGCACGATATTTGTTCCTAAATTTGCCGATGATTCCACCAATTACTTCTCTTTCAATCTCTTCTCTATATTCTTTTCCTTTACTTTGCGAATATTCAATAGAGAGACATGCAGTAGCTGCCTCCCAGACCGCATCCTCTGCAACTCCCATTCCTCGATTAATCCTTTCTCGCATATGGGATACATATTCGTGGAAGATCTGAGAGGTTACATCTACTCTATAACGATCAGGAGATTTTTTCACCAGCCAAGTATCCATCTTGGCTATAACCTCTTTGTCACAACCATTTCGAATTGTAAATTCATACATCTCCTTATATACTGATGGATAAGGTACGTAACAACTTATGCCAAACTGCAGGCGGGCATCGGCTATCAGATCAAGAATTCCTGTCATTCCCTCACAGAGGGAAGTATAGCCCATGACCTCACGTGTCTGCAGATCCGTCAGTGCTGTAGTGTCCAGTACAAATCTCTGCTTAAACATTTTTTAAGATCCCTTTTAATCATTTTATTTACTTTTTTATTTATTAAATCAAGGATCGATAAAAGTATATGTTTCATTTCTTTCTTTGTTTATTTTTTGTTATCGTCCTATAGTTGACTTATTTAACGCTGCATCAGATGATAATTTATTATATTTAGAATTTTGATAAACTCCTTTATTTTGCCATATTTATATAATTTGTATATAAATGATTAGTTCAAATTAGAGATTTATCGGGATATTTTATCTTGTATATATACTCAGGTACTATAGAGGATTTCAATAAACTTCGGATTTTATTTCTTAGCAGTGATTTCTCAGATCTTCCCCTCAATTTCTCTATTTAATTCCTCTTTTTGGTTTTACTTAGTCTCAATTCTTTGATTTTAAAGATAGCTTCCGCTATCTTCAATATACTTTTTTTATTTTCAATGTCCTCAATTGATGGAGATTATAACAAAAAGCCGTAAACAACATTTTTAGATTTACTCTTTTAACAATAGTAACAAAAACTCTTCCTGCTTTGAAAATTTCATTCGTTACTGAATAAACTCTTTCCCCTGGGACTCTTTTTGAGCTAATTCTCTTATTTCTGAATATATCCTTTATTCCCCAACGTATGTCCTTTGACCGCTCTTTTCATTGTTGCATTATACCCTTTCGTTTTTGCTCCAAAGTATCCTCTGTCCCTATAAACCACTTCATTTTCCTCTGTCAAATCTACATATGAATCATGTACTGACGCAGTTGTTGTTTTGAATCTTCTGATCAGCTCATAATCTCTGTCTATTATATTATGAAGCTTATATCCAAAGTGAGACTTACCTCCCTTCTTTGTCCATGTTCCGTCTCTGCTTCTTCTTGTTTTTGCCTCATCTCTCTGCTTTTGCATGTCATGGATCTGAATGGATAAAAGTAACATACTGAATCAGTCCCTGCTTTATCTGGAAACCCAGAGTATCAAGTTGGCTTTGCAACTTTTCCCATATTTTCTTTGAAATTCTCGATAATTCTCTCCCTAAATAGCCATACATTAGTACTGTCAGGTACTTATTCCGGAAATACAAGGAATTTCCTAAAAGAAATTCGATCTATACACTGTTTCTCAAGTTCAAAATCAGAGAGCCCATGCAATTGTTGTAAAACAAGCATTTTAAACATCACAATGACATCAGTTTCAGGTCTCCCTCCTGAAACGGTTTTATTGATATACATAGACTCAAGAATAATAAGAAACGTTTTCCAATCAATTAAGGAAGCAATTTCAGCAAGCTTATCTCCAACAGATTCAAGAGTTTATACTCTTCTTTAAGAGCAAAATCGATAAGAGTTTTCATGAATATACATAAATATTGACAAATTTAAAGTCAACCATGCTCAAGAGCATGGAGGTTATCCAAAATCTCTATATTATGTGATAAATGTTCTACCATAACCATGGTTAAAACTGTTTAACTCCGATGACACTACACTCCTGCAAGATTGTGCGGATCCACACCTTTGACTTGGTGCCAAAAAGCAAACTAATTTTACGAAAAGAGACGAACTAGAGTGTTGAAAGAAAACAAAATGTGGCAGTGGTTCATTTCGTCCCTGACCAAAAGGACAGAGGATTAGTGACCTTCAAGCTCAAAAAAATGATAAAATCGATTATAAATTCCTCCAGGTCTACGCTAGTTAATGAGGAGCTTATGTTCCTGAGATTTTTGAATCCCTTGTGGAATCCCAATGTTTGAATTAATTAAAATAGCAATTGGTTGCAATGAATCAAAAATCTAGAAAAATAATAAAAGAATTTTCATATTTCTAGAAGATCTTTCCTTTTTTAACAAACCATAATCTTCAGCCACATTAATTAGCGTACTTCTTAATCGGCCTTAATGCGTTTGATAGTTGTAGGACGCTCTTTTACTAAGATTCGATGTCCACAGTAAGGACATCTTATACCTGTGTACTCGTAATCTACTTCGACTTTTTGTTTACATCGAGTGCACTTATAACCCATATCACAACAACCTCAAAATTTTCATTTTGCCTCGGTAATGTTCTTCATCGTGCGCAACATGGTCTGACCGACACTAGTGAAAGGAAGATAGGTTCCGCCAGCAAAGGTGTATTTACACTTACTGCATTCCCATATTCCTGTCCCGATTCTTTTAACAGTCGGACGAGCACATTTAGTACACACATGTGGGGCTCGCATGCGTTCTTCTAGATCCGCCACAAGCTTTCTGTCCTTTCTCCCATACCTGGGACCGAACCTACCTGATGATCTGGAAATTCTTCCCTTTTTAGTAAATTTTTTTACCATAGTTATAACTCCATAAAAATATACTTCTATTTCGAAACGATTCAACTCAAGCCGCTGAATAAGGCTCAAGAACGATATTTAGATATTCACCTCTGATTATATTTGTAGCACGTATACCGTAATATTGGCATTTAATATTTGAAAATTTCGATAAACTCCTAATTTATATGGCTTATTTATATATAATTTATTTAAATATATATAATTATGAGGTTTATCGAAATTCTCTTAATAACCTTAGACTTATTCCTTTCTTACAAGCCCTTCCAAATATAGTTTTCTAAGTTCGTTCGCCTTTTCGCTCGCCATATTGATTGCTTCCAGAACTTCTGCTTCAGTGAGAGGAACAGAACCCATTTTCTGCATTCCAGCAACAGATCCATCTGAACTGGAAACAATTGTAAGTTTTGTCTCACAAATTGCCTCTTCATCCAGAGAGGGGTCCACCATTAACTTTGAACCGATTTTAGCCAGAGTCACACCCAATGGTGTCTCTTTCATTGAAAGGGACACATTTTCCCCGATTCCCTGCTGCTCATTTGGAACAATCGTGGTCATAAGAGCTGCAATAGCAGCGAAACAGGAAGCATCAATAAGATTTCCCTCGTCATTGAGAACATGGACATCTATGAAGACTATCCAGACTGATTCTCCCACCGCTACGCACAGCTTCTTTAAATCAATTGCGCCCGATTCCCTGATCCCCCTATCAACTACTCTTGCCATTTCGATTGCTTCTTCTCTGGGAGGACCTGGCTCAAAATCTGGAGAGGCAATAGGGTTAAGCTCAAGGTTGGTAATAATCACCCCTTCATCGGGCGAATCTGGAAAAGGAGTGCCTATCTGAAGCTTGACTCCTACGAGGACCTGTGTATCACCAAGAGTTATTTTTGCTGAACCTTCAGCTTTAGTGATAATATTTGTTTCGAGCTTGATATCTCTGAAATCCTTAAATCCACGCCCATCCTGTCGCTTACCTTTGACCATAAGATTGTAAATATAATCCTTCTTGAGCGTAGCAATAACTTCACTCATCTCTATCACCTTTGTTTCCTGATTCGGAAGGATCTTTTACTACCAACCAGGGATCTTTGGAATTTTCTTTTTCACATTTTTCTTCAACTTTTACTGCTCCCTCGTCAAGAACCTTTTTTCTGGATTTATCTTTGAATTCAAGCTCTTTTTCGGAGTCAAAAGTCTTTTCTGAGATGGCTTCTTCAGTTGTGGATTTCTCGCAAAGCAGAGTTTCTTTTTCAGCAGATTCCTCAGACTCAAATTTCATTTTTTCCGCGTCAGAGGATACAGCTTCTTCCTTGATAAGCTCAAGCTCTTCAAACTCTGCAATTTTGGGAACTACCTCTAAAGATGCTTTAGGATCAGCTTCTTCTTCGATTTCAGCTCCGATTACCTCTTCTAAAGCCTCTTCATCTACTAAGGACTCAGTTTCTTCAATTTTATTTTCTAATTCCTCACATTCATGAATCTCTTCAGTAACAGTATCTTCTTCAGCGATTGTTTCAAAAATATCCTCTTCAAAAACATTGACTTCTTCATGAATTTCTTTGACTACTGCTATCTCTGAAGCGCATTTCAGGGGCACTTCTGCTTCTATAACTTTGTTCTCAAGATCTGAGATCTCCTCAATAAAAGTCTCTTTTGCAGGCTCTTCGATGGGAGTTTCGAACTTCCTTCTCAGAACTACTTGTTGAATTTCGAGTATTTCTTTACATCCTTTTCTTACAAGTTCGAGGCCTTTCTTGATTTCTTCAGATGTAAGGTGCCCGTCCATCTGGAGCAGAGTAATCTCTCCGTCCTGAGTCATCGCGACAGGAAAATCGGCCTCTCCATAATTATCTTCTTCCTTGTTAAGGTCTAGTACTATTTGCCCATCAACTTTTCCGAAAGCACAGGAAGTTATGAGACCTTTCATAGGAATTCCGGCATCTGCAAGAGCTATACTTGAAGCATTGATTGCTGCTGTTCTTGTCCCTGCATCAGCTTGAAGTACTTCTACAAAAATATCAATCGCCGTTTTTGGGAAAAGCTCACCCATAATTACCGGTTCAAAGGCTTCTCTAGAAACTTTTGAAATTTCGATGCTCCGTCTGTTAGGACCTGGACGAGCGCGGTCCTCAACGGAAAAAGAAGCCATATTATACTTATAACGGATAACTGCAGTATCTGCGCGCTGCATACGACGGGGATGAGCTTCTCTCGGGCCAAATACTCCTACCAGGACTTTGTTTCTACCCCATTCAAGGTAACATGAACCATCAGCTCTAGAAAGCACTCCAATTTCAATTTTCATGGGCCTAATTTCATCCGCTCGCCTCCCATCAAGACGAAACCCGTCATCAGTGATTAATTTTCCAGCCTTATCACTTATACAACTCATGCTTTGATCTCCAAAAAACTCACAAAACAAATCAGCTTATAGAAGATTCCTTAAAATCTCTCATAATTCTACTAAAACTCAATTCTTTGGATCCAGCAATACGTCAATTTTCCTGTATATATCTTCGAAATTATCTTCTTTTGCTAATTTAGCACCTTTATGTGCATTTTTAAAAATTTTTAAATTACTGGACTCACTCTGTACAAACCTTTCATTTTTCAGAAAATTATATATCCTATCTGTCAATCCGGAACGCTGTGCCTCAGCTTCGATCTTCCGTAAAGCTTTGCTCAAAAGCTCTACATCTTCATCCTTCCCATCGATCCATATTCTACCGTTCTGGCCAACGAAAATACTGCAGTTTGTTTCTTTCTTCAGCATTGAGATCATAGAACCGCCGTGTCCTATCACACGAGGGACCTTGACAGGCTCAACCTCGACAATCTGACCCGTTTTGAGTTTGTGGAAGTTTGAATCCCTCAAGCCAAGCTCAATTTTCATGGAGCTATCTACATCTTTTACCCTGATAATCATAGAATCGCCTACATTCAGAATTTCAGGCATATCCCGTGATTCTAATCTTCTTGGATATTCAGATACATGGAATAAACCATCATAAGGAGAAGCAATGTCCATTATCCAGTTGGACGGCGTAACCACAATAACGATCCCTATCACAACATCATTTACTGAGGGGATATAGGCTCCTTCGAGAGGGGTTACTACAGCTTTATCATCTTTGAGATTCTCAATACCACAAAAAGAAGAATATATCTTGTTATTCTTCACATATGTCCCATATCCGGCTTTTCTTGTGTTCGCGGATATTAGGTCACCAGGAATCACTATTTTTTTATCCATCCAACATCCTCTTATAAAAGTTTAGTTTTAGCCTCACCTTTCGTAAGATGATTTATAAGAGCGTAAAAATCAGTTTGGATTCCTCCCGGAATCCTTATAACTGCAATCCAAGAGCCGTCACGCAGCCATTCTTCTTTTGTAATAGTTCCAACCTTGGAAATGTCTCCATATGCTTTTGGGGCATATTTTGGGGGAATTTTCACAGCAATATTGATTTCTTCAAAACGTATGGGTATAAGTGGACGAATGGCTTTCATTGTAATGTTTACGAGTTGATCCACACTTTTTAAAGGGTCTATATGAACTTTTGCTTCCTCCATCGCTTTTTCAATCCTTGCGGGAGGATGCGGTGCTCTTGTCTGGGGATTTATAGCATTTTTGGAAATAGTATAGATAACCTTTTTCTTTTTTTCCTCAAGCATGCATCTTCTCTGCTCAGCTGTAAGCTGAAGTTCTCCACTTTTCAGGATCAAGGCAGCAATCTCCAAGAGGTCAGTAGTCTCAAAAGAATTGATAATATCGGATTCTGCTGCGCGATCCCCTTTGTTTGCATCTTCGAATATTGTTTCAACTGCCAGAACGTCCTCTAGATTTACTTCCTCTCCTCGTTTGTAGGCCAGAGCTCCTTCTGGCTCGACCAGGATTTCGAAATGTTTGTTGCCTCTTTTAAGTCTTGCAGTAACTGCCTCATCCAGGGACACCATTTCCAAATACCTTCTCCAAACCATAATTTTGAGAATAAAAAATTCTCTAATACTCATTTCCTGAAAATTAATATAGCTTTTTATTCTTTGTGTTCAGTCTCTCTGTGTTTAGCATGGATCTCCTGAACATATTTCTCAACTTCTTCAGGAACCAATTTCCTGAACTTCTGATCCTGAAGGGAAATAATACCCACTTCAAGGGTTGAAGCTTCGAATTTACCTTCAGCAGCTCTATAGAGTGCATCCATGCCGAGGAGAATAGCTGCATCAATATTCATGTCTTCTCTGTAATCAGCCTCAAAAACTTCAACTACTGCATTTCTGCCTGCTCCAATAGCTGTTGCTTTGTATTCCAGAAGAGCGCCACTTGGATCGGTCTCAAATAATCTGGGTAGATTATCATTCACACCTGCGATAAGAAGTGCAGTACCGTAGGGGCGAACACCTCCATACTGTGTGTAGGTCTGCTTATGGTCACAAATTTTTTTGGAGATGACCTCCACACCTATGGGTTCATCATAAGAAACCCTGTTGACCTGTGCTTCTACACGAGCCCTATCAACAAGTGAGCGGGCGTCAGCCACAAGCCCAGAAGTTGCGGCTCCGATGTGGTCATCGATTTGGAAAATTTTTTCTATTGATTCAGCTTCCACAAGCCTACTCGTAATTCTCTTATCAACCAGCAGCACTACCCCGTCAGCTGCTTTTATTCCCACGGCTGTTGTTCCCCTTTTAACTGCCTCGCGGGCATATTCTACCTGAAAAAGTCTTCCATCAGGGCTAAAAACAGTAATTGCCCTGTCATAACCCATTTGTGGTGCCATCTGCATATTCCATATCTCCCTTATATCTATTACTTGTTGTTCCCAATTTTTCCGGCAAATAACCGGTATTATTTCCTTTAGGATCTCTACCCGCAGAGTCGTCAGCTAAATAAACGCCTTCCAAAAAAAGGCTTTGGTCATTGGTCACGATGCTATGCGAATATTCCAAAATTCAGGAGCTTGAAGCCCCATACTCTTCATTTAGGCAAGGAAAAAGTATTTTGATCCACTATAACGTATTTCTTCCTTATTATAGTTTTTAACCTTTTATTCGGGACTTCAAATCCTGGCAGTTTTTTTGATGAAACCAGCGAAAATACACTATGTAAAGGGAATTCAAAGGCACTTTTACCAAATAAAAATACGTCCCCCAAATAGTGACACGGATTCACGTACTTAAGGAAACTATTTTAATTGTTTTTGTGGTCTAGTTCCAATGTTAACCAAATCCGTTAATAAAGTGTATTTACTCAGTTATAATGCTTGTGAGGTCCATGTATTTCTGGTACCTAAATTCGGGCTTTGAAAACCTAATTGAGTTAACCTTCTACCTTTTCCAATGCATTCGGATTTCGGGCCTACTTTTTTTATCAGGACCTTACTCATCCACAATCAACTTTTAGAAATTTTGTATAAGCTACATCACTGTCAATCAGTCCCACTAATCAATATCTTACACTAATATAATACTCATCCATTGTTGTATATGTTAAGCAGCTCTATGGCTGAAAATTCGATGTAAACATAAAAAAATACCAATAAAAGCTGCCAATGTTTATTTTCTTGAACCTTCAAGATTTTATTCTTCACCCTTTCTGAATTTAGTCTCAATTTCGGGCTTAAAGGCCTTATGAATTTGGAGGAATTTTTCAGTGGCTCTTTTAACTGTACCTGAAATCCCAAATATATGCAAAGTTACCCTCTTCCCGTTAATCCGAGTGAGAGCTGCCAGAGAAGCTCTTGTTTCTTTTACTCTGGTACTGGAGCACTGGATAATACCTTTCCAGTCTTCAAACCCCAAAATCTTAATGTCACATTCACTTGAAATTACATCTCCGAGCAGCGAGGAAGCAGAAGATATGATCTCCTTTACCAAATCACTCCTTACTACGGGCCCCTCGGAAATAAGCTCAAAAGCAATATAGCGTTTTTTTCCGCGAAGCGAAGGAAGCAAGCGTTTCAAAAATGATCACACTCATCGAGTAATTCGATGCCTTCTCTTATATATCCAGATGCAAGACGTTTCCTTGAAATAATTTTTTCAGGCACAGTACACATAGCTTCAAGAGCTTCTTCTTCTTCAAGCCCGCATATTTCAGCCATAGCAAGTGTTTCCATTGGGGAACGCAGGTCAAAACAGGACATCGCACTGCTTGAGAGCACAAGAGAAACGTCATATTTCCTGACAAGGTCTAGGTTTGCCCTGAGAGCCGATAACAGACGGATACGTCTGGAACCCCTTGAATGGAGGAAAGGCCTCAATGTCAGGCCTATTGAAACCCCGTTTTCAGCTGCTGCCTTTGCAAGCACCTGATTTAACCCACTGCTCTTATCAAAAGCCGGATGATTCAATATATCTACCCTGAAATTTTCCAACGAAGTCTTGTTGACAGTCTCTGAACCTCCATGTACTATCAAAACATCCACCGATTTTCTGAATTTCCCTATTAAACTGTTAAGTTTCGAAGGATTTTCTTCTACAAGCTCAATTCCTTTGAAAATTTCAAATCCATTGGTTGAGGTAAGTAATGGTGGTGATTGAGGAAGTTTATCTGAATGGTTTGCAAGCACGATTCCACTGTACCCGAAATGCATGGCTAGTGTAGAAAGTTGCTCAACAGTATTATCCCCATCAGGAATTGCATGAACGCAAAAATCATAAAATTTTGGTTTACCCAAAAAACTCCTCCACTATGGCTCCGGCTTTTTCCCTACTCTTCGGATATGTCTTGATCTTGACTTTTACGGTGATCGCATTCGAAGAATCAGTTAACCTTACCTTCTGCAAGTACGCAGCCTGCTTATCAAAGCGGAGATGGAAAACCTGATCATTGTCCAGCCTCTCAGACATTTCATTCCTGAGCCGTACTACATCTTTCTCTAAAAAATGTTCCCGGACAAAACTAGCAAAACCCAGGCAGTCTGCCTTCCTTTTAACCTGTAAGCTCAATACAGTAATGGGATTTCCGTGATGCCCTTCAGACTGAAGCTCTTCAATCAACTCCCTATCCAGGACGCTAGTGCTGGATACCAAAAACTTCAGAGCTTTCTGGACTCTGAATACATCCTCTGTTGCGTGGGCGAATGCACGCAGAATTATGTGATAAATCACTTCCCTCGACTCTTATGTACACGGATGCTGGGCCTCGTTTTTTCAGTGCCCTTACCGCGTGTAGACATACCTCTGCCCTTGCGACTGGCACTGGTCTTGCCTCTTGTAGCTCTACCCCTAACAGACGGAGCGCATATCCAATTAAGATTACTGTCACTCTTTATTACAGGATGATGAGGGTCCACAAGGATGGCTTCATACCATATGTGCTTTCCATCCTCACCTACCCAGTAAGAGTTCAGGACCTCAAGGTTAGGGTACTTACGATCTGCACGAGCTTCAGCAATCCTCTGGATGCTCATGCCACCTGTGATTTTATTCTTTCCCATTTTTTGTGTCCTTCTTCCACGATTGAATCTCGTTTTGCCAAGTCCCCCGCGGCGTACCTTTACCCTTGCAATAATTATACCCTGCTTAGCTTTATATCCAAGAGAACGAGCTCTGTCAATTCGTGTGGGTTTTTCGATTCTGGTCACAGATCCCTGTTTTCTCCAAACCTGCAAGCGATCCCATCGGAGCTCTTTCACATATGTCTCCTCAGGGTTTTTCCATGCATCCCGTACATATCCATAAAAAGATTTTACCAAATTAAAACACCAAGTTTCATTTATGTTTCACGGTTCAACCCTGTATGCAGGGTCACACTCCAACGGGAACTAATCCCGAAAATGAAACATGCGATACAAAGGAATAATCTGATTTAAATCTTTGCCCCTTCAGAGACATTTCAAAAGCAAATAATTCTTCAAAAAAATTCATAGAAAAGGAATATAGGAACAGAAATTTAGGGAACTGGTTATTTTTATAGGAATGATTGAATATTATCTATTTGCTTGTCCAATCAATATTATTAGTGTTTTAAAAGATCTAAATGTGGTAAGTCCCTTAATGTCCACTTTAAATCCGTAATTTCATAATTTTTTGTAGGTGCATTTTCAAATTTAACTTTTTTTCATATTCTTATGCCGAACCGCCTGCTCTCTACAGAAGCTAAATTGGTGCAGTAGAATATGATTCAATACATTGAGAACTGTACTTTTTTCGAAAACTAGCATAAAATTTTCGGATAACATGCACAATAAATTAAAATATTTTTGCTTCAACTTTTTTGACTATTGATTGCATCATTACCTTATGAAAGAAAGTTATCCCACATTTGATTTTTCAAAACCGTTCTAAAATTAATTAGTGAATGTCATCAAAGGCTCAAATGTGACTTTGATAAAGTATGCCAAATTGTCTTTTATGAATCTTCATTAACCAAACAAATTTAGTGATCTGAATTGTAATAAAAATGAGAGATAAATCGGTATCCTCTTACATATATTTTAACTAAAATAGATGTATCCAATTACTTACTGGCGAAAAATAGGGAAATCATGATTAACAGCTGATAGTTAATTAAAGAGGATTTCGATAAACTTCGGATTTTATTTCTTAGCAGTAATTTCTCAGATCTTCCCCTCAATTTCTCTATTTGATTCCTCTTTTTGGCTTTACTTATTCTCAATTCTTTGATTTTAAGGATAGCTTCTGCTATCTTCAATATATTTTTTTATTTTCAGTGTCCTCAATTGATGAAGATTATAACAAAAAGCCGTACACAACATTTTTAGATTTACTCTTTTAACAGTAGTAACAAAAACTCTTCCTGCCTTGAAAATTTCTTTCGTTACTGAATAAACTCCTTCTACTGGGACTCTTTTTGAGCTAATTTTCTTATTTCTGAATATATCCTTTATTCCCAGCGTATGTCCTTTGACTGCTCTTTTCATTGTTGCATTATACCCTTTCGTTTTTGCTCCAAAGTATCCTCTGTCCCTATAAACCACTTCATTTCCCTCTGTCACATCTACATACGAATCATGTACTTACTCAGTTGTTGTTTTGAATCTTCTGATCAGCTCATAATCTCTGTCTATTATATTATGAAGCTTATATCCAAAATGAGACTTACCTCCCTTCTTTGTCCATGTTCCGTCTCTGATTCTTCTTGTTTTTGCCTCGTCTCTCTGCTTTTGCATGTCATGGATCTGAATGGATAGAAGTAACATCCTGAATCAGTCCCTGCTTTATCTGGAAACCCAGAGTATCAAGTTGGCTTTGCAACTTTCCCCATATTTTCTTTGAAATCCTCGATAATTCTCTCCCTAAATAGCCATACAGTAGTACTGTCAGGTATGTATTCAGGAAATACAAGGAATTTCCTAAAAGAAATTCGATCTATACAATGTTTCTCAAGTTCAAAATCAGAGAGCACATGCCATTGTTGTAAAACAAGCATTTTGAACATCACAATGACATCAGTTTCAGGTCTCCCTCCTGGAAAGGATTTGTTGATATACATAGACTCAAGAATAATACGAAACGTTTTCCAATCAATTAAGGAAGCAATTTCAGCAAGGTTATCTCCAACAGCTTCAAGAAGTTTATACTCTTTTTAAGAGCAAAATCAGTAAGTGTTTTCATGAATATACATAAATATTGACAAATTTAAAGTCAACCATGCTCAAGAGCATGGAGGTTATCCAAAATCTCTATAATTATAGTAGTAGCGAGTGTCTCGATAAATGTTGTAAAGAAGCCCTATAACCCTGATTATAGAACATGTGAAAGTGGAGTGACATTAAAAAACAATTCTACAGGTCAATTGCTGAAGTTCTTAAAATTCCCAGTTGAAATGTAAAATTTTGGAGCATTCTATCAAGCCTGCCATTGATATTTGGATGTTTTCTTCAATGAGTATGTAGACACCTATTGAGGCAGTAAGTGATGTAATCATACTCTGAGAATTAAGTTATGTCAAAAGGTTGTTTGGAATGAAAACGCATAAGGCGCATAAAAACAATTAAAAAATGGGGAGTCTAATATTTTTTTATATATTTTTAAATATGTGTAAATATGTCATGCCATTAAGTTATTAAGCGCTCCGAAAAATTGACAAGACTACGTCAGATATATTTCTATTTGAAATTTGTTAATTTATATCTATTTTTGCCTATGCTTTTCTTAACTCAATCTTTCCATTAAATTAGGAATATAAAAATTTTCACAAATTTATATTCCAGTAAATGCCAAAAAAGTATTAAAAAGAAGAAGCTTGTTTATAAATCAATGAGTAAGGGTTTTCTATATCTCAGGTTTTTGCGTAGTTAACGAGATAATTAATTTGGCTATGCTTCGCCAGATCAGTACTGGACATAGTCAGTTTCAATATCCATGTCTATTTACTTATTTCCTTGTTCTTCATGTGCTCCTTCTTCATCTCCAGATCCTTAATCTTGTCCTTCAGCTTCATTTCCTTCCTCTTAATTGCTCTTTCCAACTTTTCTTTCTTCTTTTCCAGGCCTGTGTACTTCTTGTCTTTCACGGACATGTTTTTCATTTCAATCCTCTTCATTTCCAGGTTCTTCATGTCCATGTTCTTCTCTTTAGTCACAACAGGTTCCGCGCTTACTGCTGCAACTGTCACCGATGCTACAAAAAGAACTACCAGCAAACTAGCTAGCACTTTTTTCATTCTAATAAATGACTGTTTTAACATCCATTCCACTCCTTTTTATTAAATTTGATACAATTTTGGTCCGGTTAGAACTTGCACAGTAAATTGAAAAAATATTATTTTGATAATTTCACCTGCTGGAGATGGTATCCAAGAGACACTTGTGACTCTTCTACTTCTTTACTATTGGGTATGGAAGATATTTACTAGTAGAAGCTTCAAATAATGTAATTAAGAAGTGGGAACGAACTCCAGGAATCGAAATTACGCTCAGCTAGGTGAATCCTTGAATCTATTGATTAATATTTTTAGAGAAATCTATTTCAAACCCGAAGACACTTCCACTAACTAATCTATCTACTGCAGCTTTGAAGCTTTCGTTTCAGCTATATATGGTAATATATTTACTAGTTTAGCTATTCATCATCAGATATGGCCTGACTATCATCAGGTACATCCTGATCATCGCCATTTTCTCTATTAATGGCCATTCCTTTCGCAGCTTTTATCTCTCCAGTTTTCTTATTAATAGCCAACCCTTTAGCAGCTCTTATTTCTCCATTTTCATTACCTATGGCCATTCCTTTCGCAGCTTTTATTTCTCCAGTTTCTTTATTAACAGTCAATCCTTTAGCAGCTTTTATTTCTCCGTTTTCATTACCTATGGCCATTCCTTTCGCAGCTTTTATCTCTCCAGTTTCTTTATTAATAGTCAATCCTTTAGCAGTTTTTATTTCTCCGTTTTCATTACCTATGGCCATTCCTTTCGCAGCTTTTATCTCTCCAGTTTTCTTATTAATAGCCAACCCTTTAGCAGCTCTTATTTCTCCATTTTCATTACCTATGGCCATTCCTTTCGCAGCTTTTATCTCTCCAGTTTTCTTATTAATAGCCAATCCTTTAGCAGCTCTTATTTCTCCATTTTCATTACCTATGGAAATGCCAGTCAAAGCTTTAATAATCTGTCCAGTTTCACGGTCCAAGACCATTCCTTTCACAGCTTTTATTTCTCCGTTTTCATTACCAACAGACGTTCCTTTCAAAGCTTTTATCTGTCCATTATCAATATCTATGACCACTATTTTTTTATCGTTAACCGCAGCAGGTTTCGCACTTACTGCTGCAAATGTTACTGATATTACAAAAAGAACTGCCAGCAAAATAGCCAGCCCTTTTGTTATTTTAATAGATGTTTGTTTCAGCATTCATTTCACTCCTTTATGAAATTGGACGTTTGTATGTGATTTTCAGTTTAACGATGCAAGTTCAGAACAAATATTAATGATCGTTAATATATATTAATTATTTTATATTAATTAATATTTATATTTTTAAAGTGCTACCTGTATTTTTATTTATTGAATTTTATAGAGCCTACATGAAACGTAAATAACAAAGTATGTTCAAGAAGCAGATTTGATGGAGTATTCCCTAACTAGTAACCAGTATTAAAATTAGTAGTTTCAATACTTATGGATAAAAGAAAATCTAAAAACAGAAGCTTTGCCAATAAAAATCCAAGAGTATAAAGAGCAGCAGAATTCTCGTGATATAAGCCAATAAAATACTTTCATGTAAGTGTTGTCTTTTGCATCAATAAAGAGGATCCTCTATTTAACGCAAAATCTATTGAATTCGAGAAAACAACCAAGATTGCAATGTGCATTCCAAAGTAAAAATATTCGATGTATATCATCCAATGTAGATTATCCCACCTATGGGAATTCTAGCTCTGAGAGCAAGTGGGCAATGATAAGAGTAAAAAGAATTGATGTAAATAGCTCAGGACTCCACGTAAACTGAATCCAAAATGAGTTTTACTTTCACCCTTGGTGATCATTGTATGTATTGCAAACAGAAGAATGACTATCACATCAAAAGGTAAAAAATCTGGATTAAAGAGAAATCGCATTCCTCCTTTCGAATCGAAGTTGAGGTGAAATTAGGGACAGTGAAATTTGCAAAGATCCCTAATCTAATATTGGGTTATTAGAATTAACCCTGTAATCGAAGAGATTTTTTGTGGCTCTCAGCCATCAAGCACGAAAGAGCATCCTAAGTGAATGAGTGACATATTAAGAAATCAGAGGATCAACTCAAAATAGCTACAGCGGAACAAGTTTGTGTAGTAACTAAAAAGATATTCAAAGCAGGAAAAGTTCTTGTCACTACTGTTCAAAGAGTGAGTAGAAGATTTTGGTAGCTTTTTGTCATAATATCTATTATGTGATTACAGTGGGAATAAACAAATAAGGGAGATGAAGACTATTTAAAATCAAACAATGATATACCTAAACTAAATAGGGTCAAAAACAGAAATTAGCGAGAAAAATTTGGACAGCATTCCAGCAAATGGAAAAATCAAAGATAAATTGGAATCCTCAGAAATTATTTCCAGTCATTAACAATTAACAATTGATTTTCAAAAAGCAGGAAGACTAATATCATAGCAAATCTATATAAGCAATTATTGTCTCAAAATTCAAGCATTTTTGATAGAATTTTACTGTAAAGGGGTTTTAATATGTTCTCACTGAATGAACAGAAAGCTATCGAACTTGGACAAGCTGGAGAGAAAGCAGTAAGACAACAAAATGACTACGATGCACTTCAAAATGTTGAATACCTTCGGGAATTCGGGGAAGAGTTACTCGGGGCAAATTTGGAGACTGACTTAAAGAGAGTCGTAATTTCACTCCGGAATATAGGCAACAAAGCTATCCAGAAAAAGATTGAGAATGTTGTTTCCGCTGCTGTGGAAGTTCTTAAAACACTTGCTGAATTTACATTAGAAAAAAAATTCTCAATTGCGCTCTTGTCTTTTTCAAAAGCTTTGCAGGAAGTAGGAAAAGGAGCAGCACAATTTCAAATGCTTGATGCTGCAAAAAATGCTGTTGACACTCTTGAGATTATAGGGTCAGGTGCTGTTATAAATAAGATGGAGGTTGTGACCCTCTGGACGACTCTGGCACTTGAAGAAATAGATTATATTGCAAGTAGACAACAGCTGGAAGACTTAAGCAAAGCAGGAAAAGATGCAAGAGAACGTATCATAAAATCCTCTGAAGCAGCAGATTTCATTCCAAGGGAACAGATCGAAAAATACCCTCAACTTATTGCCCATAGTGTAAGTGAATTTGCAGAACTTCAGAATATTCAGCCTGCAGGTTATGCGGGTAAGCTTAATGAGGAATTTTCAGAAGAAAAATATTTTGAGGAAGAGGCAATCGAAAGTGAAGAAGAAAAACCTGAATATGAGCCTTCTGAAAAAAAAAATAATCCGTAAATAGAGAAAAACTATTGCTTTTAAATCATCAATCTGACATTTTAATTTTTATGTTGAAAGGAGATTTTCATATTTAGAGGAAGAATTATATGATGGGGAATTTTGTTAGATTCCTAAATTTCATCATATGCTTTATAATAGTACACAAATGACTCGAGAAAATAGAAGGTTATTGAAATTTCCCAATTTAGCATGAAAGTACGTGACTAAATTGGTTCCTCATGCATTCTCAAAGATCTCTTTTCTCACAATTACTATCATTCCACTATTATTTGTATACATTCCTCAATTACAAAGATCAAAGTCTCTACAATCTGCCTAGGTTTAATTTCTTATTTCATACCCTTTTTCATCTCCATAAATCTCATTATTTGTAATAAGATGTCACATTGTTGTGGCAAATTTTCCTTGTTAGGGCAATAATTGCTTTAGAATATCCATTTAAGTTTTTTTCGGGCAATTTTTTTTACTTACTATTTTTTTTTCTTGCTGCTGCTTTAGTACTCTATGTTAAAATTCATTTTGCTTCCTTCTATCCTTTTTTGTGATTATACAATTATCGAATTTATCTACAAATTGGTATACAATCAGAACTATTCAAGCCGTGAAGCAAAATTAGCTCTTGGGCAAAAAAATATTTGAAACTACCTATTTCAGCAATTAGAATTGCTCACAAATTTATTCCAATATCCTAAACTGAAATTAAAATACTAGTTTCCAGTTTATATTTCCAGGAAACATAATTAAAAAGTTATTCTCTAAAGTTCTTACACTACATCTCTATGAAGTATTTCTGTACAAAAATCTATCTTATCTGAACACTTCTTTACGAATATTTGGGCAAAGAATTTCTAAAATTTAGTCTACAGTAGCACCTAATGCGATTGATGGCAGTAATTGAGATACCTTTTTGCCAATAATATATGTCAGTACATAACTTAGATTAAACATTTTAGGTCTGAGAATAGAGTGAATTTCATTTTTGAGATTTGCTTTTTTTTGCACAGTTTGTGTCTTTGGAAAAATTGAGTGGAGAATCATTTCATCCAATGCAAATTGTGCAATAACTTTTGAATCTATCTCATTCGCTTTTTTGAGTGTAAATGTCCATAGCTCGTGCATTTCCAATTAGAACATGTAGATGCTTCAACAATGGACCATAAATAGGAATCCAAAAGTCACTTGTTGATTCGCATCAGCAACGTTACATTTTTTGATATATTTCATTTTTCAAGGATAAAATTTCATCATCATTCTTCTCGAAACGTTGCTGATGTTTTCCAACTGATATACTGAGAAAGGTAGCAATAGACAAAAATTTGTGAATGCCTAAACCACAATATTTGGTTACTATTTCCGACAATTAGATTATCAAATCTATTTTAGAAGTTGAATTGTCTTAGATGCAATTTGGCTTCCATGATCAAAATCATTTTTGAATCCTTGATGTCAATTAACTAATTAGTTCTATAAAGATTTTGAAAACCAAAATTAGAACAAAATTCCTTCTAGATTTCTGTCGGGTCAATAGCCAAAAAAGAATAAAGAAGTAAGTACTTTCATTTTTTTTGAGCCTGTAATTCGAAGAATTAAATATTTGTTTAGGTAGTTTGTTCTTAAATTTTCTTGATAGTAGTCACTCGAAACTACACCAAATCAAAAATACTGAAGTCCGATGATATAAATCATTTTAAATATTAAAGTTGGATAGTTTTTCCTTTTTTGGCCCAACATTTTGGATAAGTTCCGGTTTCCATCATAACTCTAATAGGAGTAGCTGCAAGACCAAAAGATGATTTGAGGATCTCCTCTGTGCTCATTTCAGCTTTTGCCAGAGCTACAAGCTCGCCTTTTAGGGTAAATAACGCGACAATATCACCTTTCACAAGATTTGAATCCAGGCTCACAATACCAGGAATAGCTAGAGAAGCTCCTGAACATATTGCATCTCCCGAACTGTCCCTCAAGAGAATCTTGGGGATGTGAGAAACCGCCGATTCCATTGGTCTTATTACCCTCCTGATTTCGGATTCATCCCCACATTCCTTCCAGAAAACATATGCATCTTTCAGGTCCTGTAGGGTAACAAGTGTTTTCTCAGTAAAAGGCCCGGCTTTTGTTCTTCTGAGTTCTTGCATATGTCCACCACATCCTAAAGCAAGCCCGATGTCGTGGCAGAGTTTTCTTATATAAGTTCCTGCCTCGCATCCTACACGAAAGAGCACAGATCTGCCCTCGATTTCAATTATTTCAAGATAATATATTTTTCTTATTCTGAGTACGCGCTTTACAGCAGACTTAACAGGAGGGACCTGGTAAATGGAACCTGAAAACTCCTCACATACTTTTCGAACAAGTTTTGGAGGCATTTCTCTGTGAAGTTTCAGAAGACAAACGTACTCTTTTCCAGAAAGGCGAAGAGCTGAGACAGCTTTTGTAGCCTTTCCTAGAAGAGTAGGTAAAAGTCCAGTAACCTTGGGATCAAGAGAGCCAGCATGACCGGCTTTATTCACGTCAAGTATATCTTTTATCCAGGCTGCGACCTCGTGGCTTGTGGGCCCTCTAGGCTTATCAATGTTCACAACTCCTTTTTCTATATATTCAAGAATTGGGCGTTTTTCCGGATAACAGCCATAACATGGATTTGTCCAGGCGCCGGATTTTCTGACTAGTGTTCTTTCAGTTTCTGATGGCAATTTGCTGACTTGTGACATTTTTTATCGAAAACTCCTGAACTGTATATATGTGTGTCCAATATAGATTAAGAACAAACTGCTAAGTTGATAATATTTGAAAATACGAATTTATAGATGTGTGAACATCAGAGATATATCATATTTATCTTTAATATTGCAGTAGGTATTATAGCGAATACTTTCCTTACTTAGTATTGATCGATTTGTTTATCATAAGTTTCTTAGAGATTGAACATAACAATCGAAACGGACGCTTCATTTTAGAGTTTAGAAACTTAGAAATTTCTTCAATCTGGAAAAATAACCGTAGATCACTAATAAATCTTTATGCCAACATATGCTTAGACAAAGACTACTGGATACATTTGATTGTTACTTCTCACTGTAGAAATCGGTTGTGAAAAACTCAAATATCTAGTACAGAATATCTACATTTTAATAGAATAAACTGTACGCTGTCTGGAAATCAGACATTTTTAAGGACGGGGCTAAGAAATTATTGTGGTCCAACAAGGGAATCAATAGCTACTCTTAGGATATCTAGAATCTGATATTGGTTCCATTTTTCAGAATCAATAACAATGTCGTAAATAGAGAGATCACCTATGTCAATGTTGTAGTAGTTTATATAGCGAAGAGCTTCGGATTTTTCCCTTAATACAGTTCTTTTGAACTCTTCATCAAAGGATACTGATTTATCCCGTTTCTGAATACGTTTAACTCGGATAGGTAATTGAGCCTTTATCCAGATTTTCAGTACATTTGGAACACCCACAGCCATATGGCCTGCGAGGCGACTTTCGAGAACTAGATTGTCCTGACTTCGGATAATAGCCCTCTGATTTTTATCGATAGCAAGGTCTATTGAGGGATCTTTCTCGGCCATAGCTCCGAATTCTGCAAGGGTCATTCCTTTCTCCTTAGCCATTTTCCTGAAAATTTCTCCTGAGGAGATTAATTCAAGCTCATAGTATTCGCTCAGAAGCCTTGATGTAGTTGTTGTCCCACTCCCTGGAAGCCCGCTTACCGTTATTTGCATCAGACCCCACCAATATTCAGCGCCTTTCTTATCAACTGGCTGACTCCAAGAGAAGAGATAAAGTACCAGTAAATCCAGTGCTGAAAAGGGCCAAAAGCATTAGAAGTAAGCAACTGTTTACCCCAAAACGGAAAAACTATTGTGGCAGATCCGTGACCGCTTATGTAATAGTAAATCCACATCAAAAGAGGAATGGAGATGATACTGATATAAGCCATAGGCTTAAATTGCTGTTTGGACATCTTCATTTGGTCTTCCATCATATCCTTTCGTTGATCTTCGAGCTTTTTTAGCATGTAAGTGTTCTGAGAAAGCTGTGCCTCTCTAAATTCTTTCTGGAAAATTTTCATGCGTTCCTGGGTGTTTCTCATAAGATCCCAGTCGATTGTATACTTTTGGATTAGAGATGCATAAATAGCAGTTATAGCTGCCATTACTAAAAGGACTAGATGAAAATTCTCTTGTCCGACCAGGGCAAGTAAGGGATTCATTAAAACCCCAACAGTTTCCCCAACGGTCTGTCTGAAATTCTGTCCAAGAATCATTATCCCGAACATCAGTGAAAAACCGAAAGCTAGCAAAAATCGATCGATCTGCTTTTTTAATGTTTCTGAAACCAAGTTGTCCTCACCGTTAAATTCAATAATAATTAATTATTATTTTTCCAACTACGGAAGAACCATAGTGGGTATAAATTTGAAATTGATTAATTTTGTAAATGAATAAATCTTAACCAATTTAACTTATTAATAAATCTGCTCAAGCTACAAAAACCGGTTTAAGAGTTCAGATAGGGTCTTTTATATAGGTTTTTTCTGATTAATGAGTTTCATATATATATAAGTTCTACTATTGTGAATGGTTAAGTACTTCACTAGCTGGCTCAGCTAATCAGTAAAATTCTACCATATTTTAACGAGTTTTGCAGAAAGGTAATGTTGAGCATCGATTTTTTTTTCTTTACTAGTATTCTCTCAAGTTCGAATTGGTAGAAGAATCTAAAATCTCCAGCTGAAATTTTCCTCCAGCAAATTTTATTAGCTTTTTTTGAATATGATTAGGATAGTATAATTACTGCGTTCTATTATATCCCAAATTTTACAGAATCATTAATTTATATTTATTTTTATTATAAAAGATTTATCGTATTGGCAGAATATATTTAGAAAACAAAAAAATATTGCAACCAAATATCATAAAATATAACAAATTATTCAGAATCCAAAATTAGTTTCTTGATGCTGTTTTGAAGTTATCAAAAAATATAATTGTCAGTCCATGCAAAACGGATAAAAATGATCAATTATCCAACAATTAAAGAAAGTAAGTTTCAATAAAATCACCCACTAAACTTTCGATAAAATGGCTAATGATGTTTTTTATTCAGGATGAATAGTTCCAATATAAATTTGAACCTTATGAAGTAAACAGAAGCATAAAGTCAATTTATGCATAATATAGAGATTTTGGATAACCTCCATGCTCTTGAGCATGGTTGGCTTTAAATTTGTCAATATTTATGTATATTCATGAAAACACTTACTGATTTTGCTCTTAAAAAGAGTATAAACTTCTTGAAGCTGTTGGAGATAACCTTGCTGAAATTGCTTCCTTAATTGATTGGAAAACGTTTCGTATTATTCTTGAGTCTATGTATATCAACAAATCCTTTCCAGGAGGGAGACCTGAAACTGATGTCATTGTGATGTTCAAAATGCTTGTTTTACAACAATGGCATGTGCTCTCTGATTTTGAACTTGAGAAACATTGTATAGATCGAATTTCTTTTAGGAAATTCCTTGTATTTCCTGAATACATACCTGACAGTACTACTGTATGGCTATTTAGGGAGAGAATTATCGAGAATTTCAAAGAAAATATGGGGAAAGTTGCAAAGCCAACTTGATACTCTGGGTTTCCAGATAAAGCAGGGACTGATTCAGGATGTTACTTCTATCCATTCAGATCCATGACATGCAAAAGCAGAGAGACGAGGCAAAAACAAGAAGAATCAGAGACGGAACATGGACAAAGAAGGGAGGTAAGTCTCATTTTGGATATAAGCTTCATAATATAATAGACAGAGATTATGAGCTGATCAGAAGATTCAAAACAACAACTGAGTAAGTACATGATTCGTATGTAGATGTGACAGAGGGAAATGAAGTGGTTTATAGGGACAGAGTATACTTTGGAGCAAAAACTAAAGGGTATAATGCAACAATGAAAAGAGCAGTCAAAGGACATACGCTGGGAATAAAGGATATATTCAGAAATAAGAAAATTAGCTCAAAAAGAGTCCCAGTAGAAGGAGTTTATTCAGTAACGAAAGAAATTTTCAAGGCAGGAAGAGTTTTTGTTACTACTGTTAAAAGAGTAAATCTAAAAATGTTGTGTACGGCTTTTTGTTATAATCTCCATCAATTGAGGACATTGAAAATAAAAAAACTATATTGAAGATGGCGGAAGATATCTTTAAAATCAAAGAATTGAGAATAAGTAAAGCCAAAAAGAGGAATTAAATAGAGAAATTGAGGGGAAGATCTGAGAAATTACTGCTAAGAAATAAAATCCGAAGTTTATCGAAATTCTCTAAACACTGTACTCAAAGTGCAAACTTTGTTGGTATAAAAAAATTCGACTGCGTTGTATTATAATGAATGCAGAAAAAAAATGCAACATTGGTAAATGTCGAAGAAAAAAAATAAGCGTAGACAAAATTAGTAGAAAAAAGAATAGATTTTTAAGTTAAAATTCTAATTTAAGAGCCTCACAGATAGAAAACTTATTGTATCTATACCTAAGTGGATTAATTTTTCGCTTTCTTTTATAGTCAACCATTCAATTACCTTAATAATTTTGTGGATTTTATTCTGATTTGTAAAAATGGATTCAGAAATAATGAGATTAGGTATTACTGAATTTTTCAGGAAATACTATATATGATCATGTGGTTTGACTACGATCATACCATATTTATAAACTAAAGTCAAGCTCGAATGTTATACAATTAATTATTCAAACTCTATTCAGGTCTGAGATTAGTTTAATTGAATTAATCTTCTATTCGTATTATAATTCAAGTACAATATTTGGTAAAAGGTAATCTTTGATGAAAATAATAGCATTCGTAGGCATGCCAGCTTCTGGAAAATCAGAAGCTGCAAGAATTGCCACTCATATGAGCATTCCCGTTGTTAATATGGGTGATGTGATCCGGGAAGAAGTATTCCGACGCGAGCTCGAACCCAATGACTCAAATACCGGAATGGTTGCAACGGACCTCCGCAAATGTGAAGGCATGGATGCAATTGCCAGACGCTGCATTTCTCACATCAGAAAAATGAATTCCAAACTTGTGGTTGTGGATGGTGTGCGCGGAATTGCCGAGGTGGAATGCTTCAGACGAGAATTTGGAATAGGTTTTGTTCTTATTTCCATTTACACTCCGATTAAAATTCGTTTTTCCAGAGTCCAAAAAAGAGGTCGAAGCGATGATATGGACAGTATAGAAAAACTTCGTAATCGAGATGAGCGAGAACTTGGCTGGGGTATGGGAGAAGCTATAGAAGCATCAAATATTGAAATTGAGAACAACTTCACTCTGGATATTTTTAAAAATAATGTTGTCGAGGTTTTGAATAACTACTACGATTTAGACTCGTTACACAGCTCAAAAGATCAAATATGGAAAAACAATTCTTCTGAACAAAATTCAATTTAATAATCCATTAAAATCAAGCAAATAAACTCCTTTTAGATACTGGAGCAAATTTATGATACATGTTAAAATTTCAGCAGTTGTGTATCCCACCGAGGACCCAGAAAAAGTTATTCGAGCTATTTCTACTATTTTTACTGACATAGTACTCGAAAAAAAGACTATTGAGACCATCGAATTTGAGCTAGGGGATTATCAGAATTTATTTGTTTCTGGAGAAGGAAAGCTTGATCTCTTGCTAACTCTGCATGGGCTCATTCGAAGAGAAAAGATTATAGATAGTATCCGCAATAAAGTTTTCAGTAAAAACTTATCCAGTGATGGCCTTTCAATCCGTTTCTTGCTAAACAAACAGGCTGCTTTTGTCGGTATCCCCAGTATTTCCGCTCAAAAAGAATCGCTCGGATCTATTGAAATCGTCATCATGGCCGAATCTCTGGAAGAAATGGGAAGACTTTTAGAGTGGCTTTTGCCCATTACCGAAGGAGGTATACCGGTTGTTGAAGTGGAAATGGATTATGTGGAAAAGGGTTGAAAATTTTTCTAGCTTTTAAAAATTATGTATGGCTATAATTCCTATTTTGATATAATTTTTGTATGTATACTACTGCTCTGTTGAAGTTCGTTGAAAGGTCTCATTAAACTGACTCAATTTAGTTAACTATATATTAATTCCCACGTACTTTTAAACCTATATTGATTAATGAAAAGGAATGAATCGTCTTCATGCAATTGCAAAGAATCAGTTTTTCATCGCACGTAGCTATCGAAGATCCTTTCAAATGGGCTTATAAGCTCGAAGATCATGGATATACTGGTTGGGAAATTTTACAGGAAGGATCACAGTGCTTAAACAGCAAGAATATCCAGAATTTGAAAAATATCTATGATACTACGGGTCTCGAATTGACTCTACACTTGCCGTTCTCGGATATGAATCTGGCAGGTCTTAACAACTCAATCAGGTCTGAAGTCCTCAGGCAGATGAAACATTACCTTACCCTGGCTTCCAATTATATAAACTTGGCTGTAATTCACCCTGGTTATCTTTCTCATTATGGCGTACAGGTTCCGCAGGAAGCTTACCTGACTAATCTGGCATCAATTCGAGAAATATGCGACTTTGCGGCGGATTTTGGAATCCTCATCGCTGTTGAAAATATGCCCGATTTTCCTAAAATATTCGGAAAATATCCTGATGAAATACTTGAGATGCTTGAATCTGTCGGGAGCCATAACGTGGGTTTTACCTTTGATGTAGGCCATGCAAACACAGTTGGGCTTGTGAATGATTTTCTGGATTTCCTTGAAGAAAAAATATCCCATGTACATATTCACGATAATATGGGTAAAAAAGATGAACATCTATCTTTAGGGAAAGGTAACATAAATTGGAAATTAGTCATGGAAAGGCTTTCAGACTATAAAGGCATCTTTGTTACTGAGATGGGTTCGGTTGAAGAAGGAATTCAAAGCCTTGAATATTTAAGGAAGTTATAAAAAGATTATTTAATCATTTTTTTTCGATTATTTCGATTTTCGATCGCATCCCCAAGTTATTGAATAGAAATTCTGAAAGTCACGAATTCTTTTAAATTCTGCATTTGATTGATTATTCTTTTTGCACTCTTAGAGTTCTTTGGAACCATTTTTGAAACTATTCAGCTTTAATAAAGAACTATCAATAAATAATCATTACATTGATTAAATTTGCAAATTTTAATTAGTTGATTTTAGAGAATTTCGATAACCTCCATGCTCTTGAGCATGGTTGGCTTTAAATTTGTCAATATTTATGTATATTCATGAAGACTTTTACTGATTTTGCTCTTAAAGAAGAGTATAAGCGTCTTGAATCTGTTGGAGATAAGCTTGCTGAATTTGATTTCTTAATTGATTGGAAAACGTTTCGTATTATTCTTGAGTCTATGTCTATTAACAAAACCGTTTCAGGAGGGAGACCTGAAACTGATGTCATTGTGATGTTCAAAATGCTTGTTTTACAACAATGGCATGGGCTCTCTGATTTTGAACTTGAGAAACATTGTATAGATCGAATTTCTTTTAGGAAATTCCTTGGATTTCCGGAATACATACCTGACAGTACTACTGTATGGCTATTTAGGGAGAGAATTATCGAGAATTTCAAAGAAAATATGGGGAAAATTGCAAAGCCGACTTGATACTCTGGGTTTACAGATAAAGCAGGGAATGATTCAGGATGTTACTTTTATCCATTCAGATCCATGACATGCAAAAGCAGAGAGATGAGGCAAAAACAAGAAGAAGCAGAGACTGAACATGGACAAAAAAGGGAGGTAAGTCTCATTTTGGATATAAGCTTCATAATATAATAGACAGAGATTATGAGCTGATCAGAAGATTCAAAACAACAACTGCGTCAGTACATGATTCGTATGTAGATGTGACAGAGGAAAATGAAGTGGTTTATAGGGACAGAGGATACTTTGGAGCAAAAACGAAAGGGTATAATGCAACAATGAAAAGAGCAGTCAAAGGACATACGCTGGGAATAAAGGATATATTCAGAAATAAGAAAATTAGCTCAAAAAGAGTCCCAGTAGAAGGAGTTTATTCAGTAACGAAAGAAATTTTCAAGGCAGGAAGAGTTTTTGTTACTACTGTTAAAAGAGTAAATCTAAAAATGTTGTGTACGGCTTTTTGTTATAATCTCCATCAATTGAGGACACTGAAAATAAAAAAGTATATTTAAAATAGCGGAAGCTATCTTTAAAATCAAAGAATTGAGAATAAGTAAAGCCAAAAAGAGGAATTAAATAGAGAAATTGAGGGGAAGATCTGAGAAATTACTGCTAAGAAATAAAATCCGAAGTTTATCGAAATTCTCTACAATTTATTGTGTTCAAAGGAGTTGTATTTGTTCTACTACCGGTAGTAAGGCTGTTTTTCCACTAAGGGCACGTAGATCCAGCTTCATAGAGTAGCAAGATTATACACCTATTTTTATAGTCCGAATAGTAAATACCATTGTAGTAGTCTTCATTCTGTTTTCAACAACTCATAAACTACCGAATATTGGAGGATGCCGAATGGATATTACAAAGAAAAGATTTGTGAAATCTTTTGCTGTCGCATTACTTGTTTTTGCCATAAGTATAGATACAAGACATGGGAAGAGTCCATGATGAAAACCTCCAATGTACTTTCATACCGATTAGATAGAATACAGAGGATTTCGATAAACCCCAATTTTTTGCTGGTTGCTTATAAAACCTATATAAGTAATTTGTTAAAATTGGAGGTTTCTCGAAATCCTCTACAGTCAAGAATTTTGTCATTATTTCTTAATGTAGATGACTTAAATCTACAGGTGAGGGTATAAAACCAGATTTATGGCCACTTTGGGACTGTACCTTTTGATTTAATTTTTTATTATTCTGGTATTCGATAAACTTTGGATTTTCTGGTGCAAGTCCAAGTTTTGGAGGTAATTCAGTTTGATTTACAATATTTTTGTGAATATCATACGATTTGTTTTTCTCTAAAGATCCTGTACAAGCCATCGCTATTGATGAACCTATAACCAAGAAAAGAACCAGAAATTCAGTAAAAATTATTATTTTTTTTAGTATATTTAAATCGGTTTTTATATTTACATAATTTTTCATATTTACCCCTTCTGTCACTTTTTTGAGAATAATTCGTCTATTAGATGCTCTAATCTTCTCCTTATTTTATAAAATACTTTATCCGGAAATTCAAACTTTAATTCTCAAAACTCAACTAGTTTTCTAGAATTGTTCTTCAATCATAGGTTAGTTGTCTACTTTTATTCTCATTATTATTTTGTTCTTATCAGCCTTTTAATATTTTATTTAAACCACTCTTCTGAATTTTTCTGTGTTTAGTTGTAAACCTTAAGCTTGGATTTCATATACTTCCATTACAGCTTCATAATTTTTTTAACAACACACTTTTGTATAATCATACGCATCAAATTTGGTGCATCCTTTGCAAATATTGTACTCAAGATCAATTGCTTGTATAGCACTATCTTTTCATGCTTATTAGTAATGTTACTTATAAGATAATATATTTTTCTGCTAATGATTAATGTTGATATTGATGTTTAGATCAGAGCTTCAATTGCCTTTTATTCTCTGCATCAAGAACACCAATTTATTATTTTATTCTCAATTCTTTGAAAAGCTCTCTAAATTCAATTTTCCCCATTTAATTTTGTAATGTCTTTCGCATCTAAGATCTTTTTCTGAATATTTGTTACATATATTGATATATATTTTAATATCTGTGGTAATTTCCCGCTTCACTGTTATATATTGTAATAAGAGGAGTTTTCATTCAATTTTGTTTTTTCTTGCCATATATACTCTTCGTTCAATGTTATTTTCACAATGGCATCAAGATTTTTTTCTAAAAAATTGCTTTTAACTCGTTAATATGTTTGCAAGCTAACTTTTTATTTTTTGTCTTAAAAACTCCCTTCTCAACAGAAACAACAAAGGTTCGTATTCCTCAACACTTGAAACAAAATATCCACCGTTTTCCAATTCTTGTAAATATTTGATTTATTGAAAAAAACCAAAATCAACTAGAAGAACAAAGTCTTTGACCCAGTGACCTATCTTTAATACTTATCTCAGCATTTTTTTATACCATGGGTAACAAACATACGAAGAAACTTAACAAGTTCTGTATTGAAACGATAGTCCCCGAGATTATAGCTCATTGTGTTGTCTGCCCTTTTAAATATTCTATTTTAAACTGCAAGTCTATGCTGCATACATACACCAAAACTAAGAGTTAGACCTCGAAGATGGTGATATGGTCAATTTTACGTCCAAGTATTCTAAGATCAGTTTCCTTGGATGTTTGCTAAGTTATTTTTTGCAAAACATTTCCCGAACAGGGGCTTCAAAAATAAATTAAGGCTGAGAAACATAGAATTCAGTCGGTTACTTATAAAAAATACATAAAATAATGATTATCTAAGATTAACCATTGGTACATTGGGCTATCATCCGAATTCCAATCCGATGAAATGAACATAACTATAGAGAATTTCGATAAATCTCTAATTTTCACGAATCATTTATCTATTATATGCCGGTGACAAAATTTAGAGATTTATCATTGTTCTGTAGATATATAAAAAATATAATATATTATAATACAATATAATACAATATATCGAGAAACCAAATTGATTCCTGCGCATAAAAAATTAATACAGAATTTGAGTCACTGTATTAATATTCATAATGAATTCTAAATAGATAAGAGGATATTCATTTTTTTTCGCAGAAAATAATAAGCTTAATATGAAATAATTAGAGATTTTTAACTATTATCTATCTCTACTTACGGTAATTAAAGGAGTTCATCGAAATTCTCTCAAATGCATAGGTGTGCATCGAAATTCTCTATAATATTGGATCTTATAGGGAAAATTACAAAAAAACAGCATCAAGATGCATAGCTGAAGTCTGTTTTCACTTTCCAGATTTCGAATTTTACGGTATCCCTAATATGGTCATTTGTCTTTTACATTACACTCTTTTTTTGTATAGTTATTTGTATGGATAATCCTTAATATTCTGGTATTTCACCATCTACTTCATTATTGATCGCGACATTTGATTCATAAGTGATGATAAGTTTTACTTTAAGATGGAACCATCTCATGCATAATTAAGGAACAAATAATAACCTCCGTCTGCAGGACATGATTTATATGTAGCATTCTTTATTTGTAAAATTCACATGTGTTTAATAAGCTCAAGAGAATCAGAAGCAATACAATTATTGTGAGTCATAATAACAGGATAAATACCAAACATTGTAATGTGTGCCTGATGCATTATATTTTCATAATGAAGACTGTAATAACATGCTCGTCGAATTTTGAAGCTTCAGCTGAAGCGAAATCGATCCTATTTTATTTTTCTTGTGAAAATTTGAGGATTTTTTCACAAAGCAACGTTATTATCTCATTGATCCCTTCCTCACAAAATCTATAATTCACAAAATGATGATGAGTTCCACCTGAAAGAAGTTTTGTCTTGATTTTTCATAACATAAAAATCGCAGAATAGCTTCTTTTTCTGTTAATTGAGAAGAGGTTATATCAAACGAAAGTTTTCTGAAACATTTCACAAAAAAGATTTTTATCATACAATAAAGAGATTTTCGATAAACTCCATGCTCTTGAGCATGGTTGACTTTAAATTTGTCAATATTTATGTATATTCATGAAAACTCTTATCGATTTTGCTCTTAAAGAAGAGTATAAACTTTTTGAATCTGTTAGGGATAAGCTTGCTGAAATTGCTTCCTTAATTGATTGGAAAACGTTTCGTATTATTCTTGAGTCTATGTATATCAATAAAACCGTTTCATGAGGGAGACCTGAAACTGATGTCATTGTGATGTTTAAAATGCTTGTTTTACAACAATTGCATGGGCTCTCTGATTTTGAACTTGAGAAACAGTGTATAGATCGAATTTCTTTTAGGAAATTCCTTGGATTTCCGGAATACATACCTGAAAGTACTACTGTATAGCTATTTAGGGAGAGAATTATCGAGAATTTCAAAGAAAATATGGGAAAAGTTGCAAAGCCAACTTGATGCTCTGGGTTTACAGATAAAGCAAGGAATGATTCAGTATGCTACTTTTGTCCATTCAGATCCAGGACATGCAAAAGGAGAGAGATGAGGCAAAAACAAGAAGAAGCAGAGACGGAACATGGACAAAGAAGGGAGGTAAGTCTCACTTTGGATATAAGCTTCATAATATAATAGACAGAGATTATGAGCTGATCAGAAGATTCAAAACAACAACTGCGTCAGTACATGATTCGTATGTAGATTTGACAGAGGAAAATGAAGTGGTTTATAGGGACAGAGGATACTTTGGAGCAAAAACGAAAGGGTATAATGCAACAATGAAAAGAGCAGTCAAAGGACATACGTTGGGGAATAAAGGATATATTCAGAAATAAGAGAATTAGCTCAAAAAGAGTCCCAGGGGAAAGAGTTTATTCAGTAACGAATGAAATTTTCAAAGCAGGAAGAGTTTTTGTTACTACTGTTAAAAGAGTAAATCTAAAAATGTTGTGTACGGCTTTTTGTTATAATCTCCATCAATTGAGGAAATTGAAAATAAAAAAAGTATATCGAAGATAGCGGAAGCTATCTTTAAAATCAAAGAATTGAGAATAAGTAAAACCAAAAAGAGGAATTAAATAGAGAAATTGAGGGGAAGATATGAGAAATCACTGCTAAGAAATAAAATCCGAAGTTTATCGAAATCCTCTATAGAATGTATTTTTTCTGAATCATATCCATTATCCATTACATAACAATCAGACTTTCTAATCTTATTTGATTGCCTTATCAGAGCATTTGCATGTTTGATTTCATTGTCTGTTTTTTGACTAATTGCTGAGTATAAACGTATTTTGAATACTTGCAGAATAAAGCTTCGGTCTCGAAGACTGAACAGTTTCAAGACTAGTATCAACAAATTTAATGTACTTATTAAACTTCAATACTGAATGTTCCTTCATTTTTAGCGAAAAAAATAAGAAAAATATTATAAATGAGTAGTTATACTACTATGGTGTAAAAGTTCAATTTAGAGCATTTCTACAGAGCCGAAAAAGTAGTGATTCAAAAACTCCCTTTTCTAATTTAACAAAAAGTAAGTACACAACTGATTAGTACACAATTGATTGATAGTGAACATTATTTGTATAGCATTGAACTTTCTAGCACAACATAAATATCAAATTCGAGCTCTTGTGGTTGCAAGGCTAAGGTTTTTTTTCCGTTTAAAGGTTTCAAGGCTAAATTGAATGAGTCTAATGCTAAGGCTTCTATGAGTAAACATAATCTAAAAACTACTCCAAACAACATAATAGGGGGGTAAAAAAATCACTCGGTGTAAAGTGGATAAAGAATAAGTGGATTTTCATTTCCATTAAATGAAAGAAGCGACTTCAACAACGAACTTAGATCCTAGCTGCCGGTGGACTGTAACATATGGAAGAGCAAAACAGTTCACCACATTTACATGTAGATTTACGAAAAACTGACCGAATTCCTGCTCTATAGGAATTTGTCAATCTCCATGTTTTTTACTTAGGTATCCCAAATATTTGCTCTTATGAGGCCATAATAGTTTGCTATGGATATTGCTTCAGGGGCCATAAGGCAGCTCACAAATATCCGTACCACTTAATGTGAATACCACTTAGTTTAAATAAATATTATCTATTATAAATATATGATAGATCGAGTTTAATTATTATTTGTCTTTCACCCATGAAGTAGACGTTTATCGGGCTGTGGGCATATCTCCCTGCAGCTCACAGATCAATTTTTTGAAATCTAAGATCAGCTGATTATCTAAGCCGATATAAAGAAGAAAATTAAATTTTGATTAATTTTTTGCGATCCATTTTATTTCTCCAACTAAATTTTCTCTTTGAATATATAAAACTCATTTTTTTATAACTAGACAACATCTTATTTTGTTTGCTGCACAGTTGATACTTGATTTGGTCTCTTCAGGTGATATGTCCCTTAAATCTCATCCATAATTGATCTATGGGGTATTAACAGAAAATTAGTGAATCAAATAAATCAAAAGTGCTGTCAAAGACTCAAAAAAGATGTAGGGCAATATCTATTACTTTAAGTAATATCATTACTGCCCTGAAAATTAATTGACCAACCCCTTAAAATTATATATGAAGATGACATCTATAAACGTGGAATTGTCAACAATAGACTATTGTTTGTGTAGTTAGTGAGATAATCAACTGGATGCTTTAAAACTTATTTTTTCCTAACTTTTAACTCGTTCTGCTAACATATTGAGAAATTTCTGTTTTGCATTGGGGAAAAGAGATACAGAATAAATTCTATTTTACATAACCTTTGGCACACTGGCCACATTGCTAAAATTTCTATAAATTCAACTAGCAATCAACTGAAATCAATTTAAAACCTTAAAAATAATGAAAAATTTCTTAGCTTTACTTTTATGCATAGTATTTAAAGTAAAACATATGCATAATTTCAACGTTAACTTTCCATTACAATCTTTTTCACTATTATCCCACACTCACAAGCTTAAGAGTATGGACAAATGCACTCTATTTTAATTTTAAACATATTCGATCTTTTTTAGAAAAGCTTAATGTTAAATTCTGAAGATTTTGGGGAATAATAAAAAATCATTATTAATATCGAATTGTTTTTTTGGTTGTGAAAAATATTATGTGAGATTATTTTTGTTTAGAAACTATTTTTCATATAATTATAAAATGAATGCGGAACTAATCAAGTAGTATTGTTGTACTTCATGGATTGTACAACAGAACGAACAGACACTTTAAAAAACAGAGAGATGACCGATAGAGCAAAATTGCTTGGAAGGCATTGGTCTTATTTCGGATTAAATATACTTTTGCGGGTATATATTCGAAGTGACTGTACCAGAGCAAACAGTAGAGACAACTCTTCCAAGCTTGTATATTATCTTTTTTAATGTGCTTAATTTGACAGAATGTATAATTTTATCCTAATCTGCTCTGTACACTTTAATCTTCTTTTTGATTATCATTCTATTATCGTTGAGATAGCCGAAGACATGCCGTAGTAGCTGAGAATGCGCCTAGTGACTTCTAGCGGGAAAGGTGCCAGTTTGTTATGATTCATGAAATTAGGGTCACCTAATTTCAATCCTAAGTAGCTTGTGTTAGGGAATATATAACAAATCAAATTTAATTGTAATTCGTCTATCACCCTATAACTCAGGTAGATATTCGATTGAGCAGTAGGAATTCCCCCCAACAGCTCACAGATTTATTATTCGACGTAGGATTCTAGGATCATGGCTCAGCCTTTTCCACTTTTTGAATAGGTACTTAGAAAATTGTGGTCCATCCTTCTTTGGAGGTATCCTCCTCTGTATAGTTAACTCCGTCCACCTTTAAGCCCTTATTATCCAGTAGGGTTATGATTCCACCATCTTTGGGCAACGTGAAGTCACCCCCTGTGATTGGAATCTTCAGGATTTCTCCAGCATTCAAAGTACCTGACAGATCTATTTTCATTTTATTTCTATCAGCCAACTTCCAACCGTTAAGTGTAACCGACTCAGGAGTGGCATTAAGGATGGCAACGTTTCTTTCTTCAGAACCTACTGGGTTCACCAAGGCAGCAATAATGATCACGCGCTTATCGATTGCAGCAGCTACAGCAACCTTTTGAGCTCCGCATGCCTCTGGAATGAAATGACCTGTAGTGTCATATGTGTGGAAGCACTGAGATTGGAAGGCCAGGAAAATGGCCACCCATCTATTCTCGTCTGGGTAATGAAATATGATGCCACCGTCCTGCCATGTTCCGTCATCTTTTACCCATTCATCTCTATTGCCTTGATTCATATGTATATCGTGGATGCCATTTCCAGGCCTGAAACCGAAATAGGGATCGCGTTTATTCTCTGGTCCCCAACGCTGGCCAAAAGCATATATCTCACTGGTTTCCATAGAAATTGCTTTATCAACATATTTGTGAAAAAGCTCATTCAGGTCGTTATCAGGTCCTGGAAGGTTATATGGCAGTGGTTTCATTTGGGTTATATCGAAGATATTTCCCCTAATATAATCTAGCGCCATTCCCCCCGGTCGGTTTTCCAGATTCTGGAAGCCCGAGGATAGAGTCCCCAGGTCTTTAAGGATAGGATGGTTGAAATCCTCGTCTAGATAGTAGAGCACGGTTGAAGGCTCTTCCTGGGATTTGACATCAATGGCTATTCTGAACAGATCATCATCACTGATTTTCACTTGGAAATGCGGTCTCAATCCTTGACCATTCATCATATCTATGGCCTTTCCTTTCAGTACACCGTATCCGTTTATTGGCATATTTTCACCTACCGAACTACAAACGACTTGTTCATTTTTAATTCATTTATGATCTCAGCGTCTGAAATCCTAGAATCTGCCAGGAAAAGTAAATTGACACGAACCAAGATTCTTATAGATATTTTCCCTCAATAAAGATAATGAGTAGTCGTTCTAGCTCTTTCTATTGCATAATTTCTCGTAATATTTTTCTGATACCGCTATTATAGAAGCTATAAACTAACAATAAAATTTAGACGCTTATTATATAAAATGTTGTAATTTTATTTAGATTGGTTAAGTAAACTTTCCAACTGTTTGCAGGCAATTCACCATCTATAGTTTACAAAATCAACTTTTTGACATAACAGATTAGCCGGATAACCTAAGCTAGTAAAATAAAGCAGATGAAATCCCATTTTGGAATTTGAGCATATAAAAAACAAATATTATCTACTTGTGTTATATATCCCAGTTAAAGGTTGCTAATGATACTGGTATTAAGGTATCAGACAGTTGAGAGTCAGACCATCAACTATCCGGTTTCGTATACCATAGGGAAGGGATTGACATTTTTTACAATTATTTTAATTTTTTGATATATATAATACGTCAATATGAAATAAGTAGAGGTGATTTCAATCCACATATCCTTCTTTTGTAATAAGACAGAATAAGACAGACCGAATTTATAACAAGTTTTTCAACTTTTCAGTTAGATATCCGCAATTTATCCCATATCAGTTTCTGCAGCGATCCACACGAGCCAAACTTTTTTGTCAATATAGTCATTTTCATAGTCATCACAAATTTCTTGAGTAACACAAATTTGTTTATCAAACATTACTATTTGTTCTTGTGCTGTTTTTCATAACTGGATCAAAATAGATCAGCTTTTCTACTGAAAAATACAAGAGTGCAAAAAATAGAATGGTTCTCGATTGATGGGGCATAATCTTCAATTGGTGCGCTTGCGACTTTCCAAAGCTCGATCTTGTTTTATTCCATATGCACTGGAGAGAATTATCGAAAAGTTCAAAGAAAATATGGGAAAAGTTGCAAAGCCAACTTGATGCTCTGGGTTTACAGATAAAGCATGGAATGATTCAGGATGCTACTTTTATCCATTCAGATCCAGGACATGCAAAAGTAGATAAACCTCGAGGAGATGAGGCAAAAACAAGAAGAGGCAGAGACTGGACATGGACAAAGAAGGGAGGTAAGTCTCACTTTGGATATAAGCTCCACAATATAATAGACAGAGATTATGAGCTGATCAGAAGATTCAAAACAACAACTGCGTCAGTACATGATTCGTATGTAGATTTGACAGAGGAAAATTAAGTGGTTTATAGGGACAGAGGATACTTTGGAGCAAAAACGAAGGGGTATAATGCAACAATGAAAAGAGCGGTCAAAGGACATACTTTGGGAATAAAGGATATATTAAGAAATAAGAGAATTAGTTCAAAAAAAATCCAAGGGGAAAGAGTTTATTCAGTAACGAAAGAAATTTTCAAAGCAGGAAGAGTTTTTGTTACTACTGTTAAAAGAGTAAATCTAAAAATGTTGTATACGGCTTTTTGTTATAATCTCCATCAATTGAGGAAATTGAAAATAAAAAAGTATATTGAAGATAGTGGAAGCTATCTTTAAAATCAAAGAATTGAGAATAAGTAAAGCCAAAAAGATGAATTAAATAGAGAAATTGAGGGGAAGATCTGAGAAATCACTGCTAAGAAATAAAATCCGAAGTTTATCGAAATTCTCTATAGAAGATTTCGATAAACCCCACTTTTTAGTAGATAGTTTATAAACGGTATATAAGCAATTTGTTAAAATCAGAGGTTTATCGAAATCCTCTATAATCTATTGCTCTGTCAAATTCGGGATCTTATTTGATTATACCACTTAAACCAAATGCGCTGATGTTTTTTCGTATTCAACAGTACGTATATTGCTTAGAGTGATTATTTCATTTCGGGTCCGAAAAAGCTTTCTAAGTAGTTTCTATTACCAGTTTAAATTTATCAAAGTAAAATAGATCCTCTTCAATAGGTTTTGGACCGTTTCGTTCTTTTTACAATCTTATTTTGGCAGTAAAATTCCCATTTGGAATGAAGCCTCTTCTTTTCGTCAAAATATTATTTAATATTCTTAATAAATTGCATCAAAATTCGATATATTTGTCGCTTCAACACCACATAGATTAAAAAAGTTTGTAGATATAGGAGTTTATCTCCATTTTTGTTTTCTTGTGATCTCATTTTGATGTTCACGATAAATTAGCGAATTTTTTTCTGCATGAACCTTTACTTCTGTAAAAACAATTTTGAAGGAAAGGAATATTCTGGCAGAAGACAGCAAAATTTTATATTGCAATATTATAAAGTTATCATTACATACTTTCAAGCTAACAATCTCCCAAAAATAAGTCTATATGCCAAAAGATGCAGGTTCAGAGAATATTAGTTTGAAATTTAATTTTATAATTCCATATCAGATCTGGAATAACCTTGCTGATCCCCAAAAAGCTTATTAAAGGCCAAGTTCTATAGCGTGAAACATGGTTGCTTAGAAAATTCAGAAATTTAGATAAAAATTTTCTTACTTATAAATTTAGCTAATTTAATAGAAGAGTTTATAGGAGATTTGAAAATATGACGATTCAGAAAGGCGATTTCATAGCATTAAACTACACGGGTAGGTTCGAAGATAACAGAGTTTTCGACACAACCGACGAAGAACTTGCAAAAAAAGAAGACATCTTTGACCTCCGTGGCCTTTATGGTGGAGATATCATTATTGTCGGTGCAGGGCATACTATTGTGGGCCTCGATGAAAATCTCGAAGGGAAGGAAGTCGGTTACACGGGGAAAATTGTAATTACACCTGAAAAGGCTTTTGGACTTAGCGACCCTAAACTCATCGAAACGATTTCCATTACGAAGCTTCAGGACAGAAAAGTCCATCCAGGAATGACTGTTAAGGTTGACGGTAGGGAAGGTGTTGTCAGCAGAGTTATAGGTCGTAGGGTCACTGTGGACTTTAACAGCCCTCTTGCAGGCAAGACAGTAATCTATGAATACACGATTGAAAGAGTTATTGAGACTGAAATTGAAAGAATAAAGGGTTTGTTAGCCCTTTACACGGGCATGAGGGATCTGGAAATCTCCATTGATGATGGGATTGCGAAGATCTATACACCTACAGGCCTTACTTTCAACCAACGCTGGCTCATGGCAAAGAATAGGATTGCAGTCGAACTCTTCAAATACGTTGGTTTCAAAGAGATTCAATTAATTGAAAAACTCACACCTGAATCTTTAGCCCCGCCATCCCCTCAGACCACAGATGAGGTTGTATCGAGAGCCGAATCCGAAGAATCCCCAGAACCAGAAGTCTGATTTCATCTTTAGACTGAACCAAAAAAGCGAAGAGATTCTCTCTTCGTAAATTATATATATAATAATCAGTGTCTCTGTATATCTTCCTGGAATATCAGGGCTATCTACATCATTTTCTCTAGGGAACCTGTAAGAATATATACCTTCAACTTGCTGAGGTGGCCCAGCGGACTAAGGCGCCGGTCTTGAAAACCGGTAGTGCTCACGCGCTACGGGAGTTCGAATCTCCCCCTCAGCGTAGTTTTAAAAAGGATTTCAATTCAACTCTAATTTCCCGTATTCTCAAGCTACAACATATAACAAAAGCAAGAAGATATTATAATTTATAAAAGCAACTTCAATTTTTGACCCTGCTTTCATTTGAAGCGGATCATACTTTATTAATCATCAAGAATACTTGAATTTTCATATTCTCTTTTTTGTCGCGGGA
Source organism: uncultured Methanosarcinaceae archaeon (assembly GCA_963833425.1). Taxonomy (GTDB): domain Archaea; phylum Halobacteriota; class Methanosarcinia; order Methanosarcinales; family Methanosarcinaceae; genus Methanosarcina. The sequence continues at coordinate 381,157 of CAWHXP010000002.1, forward strand.
ATTAATTGTTCTTTTAACAATATCAGGTTCGGTAAACACATCTAAATTCTAGAATTATATTACTATTTTTATCTAATCTATGGTAATGTTGTATCATTCTAGAGGGGACTATATCAAAGTAGGGTATTGTTTTATCTAGCTTCATGTTCATAATTTTCACGGAATGCTCTTTCTCCCACGGTTAAAAAATGATAGTTCTCAGCCTTGAAAGAATGTATTAGGGTTTTAAGGTTTTGGAGAGCTTTTCCTCCGGTATTGAATTTACAATCAAGGCGTATTGGTAGTTTGGACATATCCACAAATTCCCATGGGTGGACGAAGATTAAAGGAGCTTTTACGTGCTTGAGCAGTGGTAGAAATAAGGCTGGGGGAAGCCGTAAAAAAGAAGAGGTAATTGTAGCAGGAATCCTTATTATTTTAGCTTCCACCCTACTTCTGGGAAATGGTGGTTTATAGGCTGCAAGTGAGGAATCATACAGAAAACCTTCCTCTTCCAGAAGCTTAAGATATTTATCCGGGAATTGAAGGTTCGGAGCCCTAAAGGATATCAGCCTTTTTTCAAAATGTCTAAGGACCTTAACAGCTTTTTTAAGGGTGATTTTCGCTTCTTCTGTTTCCATTCGGTCAAAACGTGCATGTGTATATCCGTGACAACCAAGTTCATGTCCTTCTTCCAGAATTCTATATATAAGGTCCGGAAACTGCTCTGCCATCATTCCAGTTACGAAAAAAGTTGTTTTTATCCCTTCCTTTTTGAAGAGATCCAATAATTTCGGCAATCCCTCTTCCATACCTCTTGTACTCATAAGCATAGGTGGACAATCTTCTTCTACATCAATTGTTATTGTAATTTTTTTCATAAATGACCTTTGTATACATCTGCTTGGTCTGTTCACATATTCTGTCCCAATTGTAATTTGAAAGCTCCTTGCTTGCTTCCTGCGCAAAAGAGCTTCTTAATGCCGGATTTTCTATCAATGTCTGAAGATGTGATGAAAATTCCATAAGATTATTCGCAAGGTAACCACTTACTCCGTTCTTGATGATATCCGAAACTCCACTATGATTCATTGCCACAACAGGGACTTTTTTTGAGATAGCTTCAAGGATCGCAATTCCGAAGGCTTCGTCACTGGAGGGAAGGGCAAAGATATCTGCTTGCTCCAGATATCCCAATACCCTTCCTCTGGGAACCTCTCCTGTGAAGCAAAAGTTTCTAGATAACCCTTTTTTTTCTACCATTTTTTCCAGTTTTTTTCTCAGAGGACCGTCTCCTACCATTAAAAAAATTACATTCCCATATTTTTTCAGAATAGAAGGAGCAATATTCACAATATTCAAGACACCCTTTTTTTTTGTCATACGTGCGACAGTAGCAATTACAACTTTTCCATTAGTGTCGAAAAGAAAGGGAATCTTGAGAATATTATCTTCAGAATCAATCCCATTAAAAATCCGGTAAATAGGTTTTGATGTCATTATCTTTGAGTCTTTTTCAACTGCAGAGCTAACAGCAATCACAGCATCCGCATTCCTTAAAAGCAATTTACCTAAAAGATAATAAACTGGGCGATATAAAGTATGTCCTACTAGAGAATGATTGGTAATTACTACAGGAATTTTTAGTTTCCGGGATGCTAGGAGGGCAGATATTCCGATAGGAGAATCTAGTCCGTGGCAATTGACAATTCCATAATTTCCTTTTTTCAAGAGGTAGTACAACTGTTTATATGCGTTGGGCATGAGAAAACGATGCTGGCCAGGAAAGGGTTTACTTTTGATTCTTATCACTGATACTCCATCTCTGATACAATTCTCAGGGACATCCGGATAGCTCCTTGTAATAATGCTTACTTCGTGGCCATGGATGGCAAGGGTCCTAGCAAGGGCATGCATGGAATACTCAATTCCTCCTACTTTTGGAAAGTACCAATCACTAATCAGTGCAATTTTGAGCTTTTCCATACTTAAAACCCTCCGTAATTAAGTAGATAAAGGAATCTTTTACGCTGCTGAGCCCAAAAGAGATCAAAACATTCGAGAAAAAAGAAGTTACTTGCTGAAGCAAGTCTCAGCCCTAAATAGAGAGGGACAGAGATAATAATCCTTTTAAATATTCCAAGCCCACTAGGACTAATTGGAAGGCTTATTAGTAGCAAGTACAAAATTGAAATTGTTGGAACTAAATGTAAAAAGAGAGAAATTTTCAGAGCTAAAGCCATCATTTTGAGATGTATTTTATCAAGAATCCAGCCTCCAAATAATAAGAGTGGAGTAAAAGTGAAAAATTTTTTAAGCTGTTTCCAATTTAGCTGTGCACAGTTAAGACAAGAAGTAAAAATTGCTATGATAAACCACATTGTCATTCCTGTTATGAAAAAGACAAAAATCAATAAATAAGTTGAGCTTAGAGTTAGGCTATTCCTTAAGGGTAATAGTTTAATATATAATTGAGATAAAAAGTACGAACTATAGATTAATATTATCAAAATAGAAATTGCTTCAATCGACTTTTTGGAAAGAATTGATCTAAAAGTATTAGTATAACCTATTCCGAATCTCTTGTTAACCCAAAGTATCAGGAGCATTTCACTCCCTGCCACACTCTTCAAAGTTAAATTATTTACGACAATTTTTTCAAAAAAAGTTGGAAAAAGACCTGTGGTCTCAAGATTATAGACATTAAAAGAGAGAACCTGCTGCCAATGAATTGTAAACAAATATATACTCAACAGATGTACGAAGAATGCCAGATGAATCTGGCTTTCATGAAATATTCCCCAGTTTTCTCCTAGAATAGTTACAATTTCTGTCAAGTAGGGGCGGACCAGAAATACTCCCACAATGAACAGTAAGATAATTAAAATTGCTTTTTTCAAGGTTCTCAGGTTCAAAAATACACCTTCATAAGGGTTCAGAGTAGAATTTTTTTATAAGTAAATTTTTCCATTACATTAAATGGATTTAACGGGATTTTGGTAAACCTTTAATTTTTACGAGGTATTTATATACCATTAATAAATATGTTACGAAATTTAGGAATTTATTGTAATCTTTTTAAATTTATGAATCTTTTCTATAAATTGGGACAAGGTTTATTTCCTGGATCTAAAACTATACATCTCGAAAAGGAAGGTTTCAAAATATATTTTTACTTATTCGAATAAGGGGGCCATCAAAGGACACATACTAGCTTCTACCCAATGCCCATTCTAAGTTTATATTCTTTTTTGTAACTAATCAGGGTATAGCCAACTTCACCTCTTGGATGTCACTAGACTCATTCTATAACCGGCAAATCGTACTTTCTGATTGTAGAACTGTCGGCTCTAATTCAGCAGAAACATACAGCTTCTGATCTGGTTCTGAAATTTCCTGATATTTTTTTGCATTATATAAACCTATCAAGTAGGTTCATTGATTCTTTTTTTGGATTCGCACCGTACTTTTCTTATTTTTAGAGTTTAAAAGAAGGTAGATTTTTTTCAATTCCTTACAAAACTATGGAATTGAATATTTTTTTCAACTCTTAAATTTGCTATTTGAATCATCAGTTTATTTTTTCATTTTTGTTAAAAGCTCATTCATTTCTTTATCCAATTACTTTTTATAATCTATTCAAATCCATTAAGTTCTTTCTGGAGATGAGCATTTCAAAGAGTATGAGCTCATTTATGACGCTGCAGGATTTGCACCTATTACGAACTTTATTCCTTTAAAGTTAGTCAAAATTTCAATAGCTTTAACTGCTTAAGATCCTCTCTTCGGATCAGAAAGATAACAAGTATATTTATCATTGAAGCTATATGTAGCCAATGTCCTTTTTTCTTGATTTAAATCCTTGTTCCATAACTATTGAAAACAGTATAAGTTATTAATATATTTCGAATTATATTTTAAAAATACTTTAAATTCTAGAAACAATCTATTCTGTTCTAATCATGGTAGCAGAACAAATTTATACCCTATAATATAATTAAAAAACTCGAAAATCCTTTTACTGGGATAAACTGGTAATTTTACAATAGATTGCTGAAGCTAAAATACTAGGGTCATGCTGGACTGGATATCTCAATGATTCTCAAAAACAGCTTTATTTGGGGCATTGGATAAATCTCTTAAATATAACTTATTCTTAAACTTAGTATTCTGTTAATATCCTTATGCTCAAATCAAGTTGGTAAAAAATTATTCGACTGAATAAAATCCGTAAAAGAACAGCTTGTTAAAAGGATAAAATATGCCTATTTCAAGCTTCGATGAGATACCTTGAAATGGATACTTATCTGGTTGCTTGCTGGTATCATTTACTACTAAATTCCCTAAAGATGAATATAGTCAAGTCCAATCATGGGAGCTGCGAGAGAAATACTTTTCGAATACTTGAAAATTATTTTTTCAATTTTTAATATTCATACCGATGTTATACAAAATTTTCCACAATTAAAGGGGTACAGTTGCCTCAAATATCGCGTAAATTGGAGGATGAAATAAGAATAATGAAGAAAATAGCTAGAGCACCATAATAGTATAAATTCTCAGAAATGGAATCATTCATGTGAAAGAAAATCCAGATACTCAAGAAAAAAATGAAATTAAAAAAATTCGAGGAAACTTCTTTGAAGCTCCAGGGATTCAAAAATCTGATTTTTAGGGAGAACCAGAATGGGATATGAGATAAAAATAGACGGACAGGAAATAGTTAGGGATCCTGAATTCCAGGAAAGGAAAGAATCGAAAGAAAATAAGTTCAAGGCTTTAGAGAAACTTGGAACTAGTTATGCGATTGAATCATGGGCAAAACCTGAGAAAAGAATCGATGAAAAAGCTGCTGAAAAGATTGAAGAAGCAAGAAAAAAACCTCAAAAAGAATTCAAAGATAAAAAATTAACTATTTGCTCTAGGAAGGAACGCTTGACCAAGAGCAAGACCGAACGTAAACTCTTTGGAGTCTGCGGAGGGCTAGGTGAGTATTTTGGAATTGATCCTACTCTGATAAGACTTGTTTTTGTGGCTCTTACTTTATTCGACGGAATTGGGCTGGTAATATACATCATCATGGCTATAATTATACCTTAAGAAAAAAATGTACAAATATTTATAAGAAATTTATCAGTGGTCTTCTGGAGTAAGTTTCTGAATAAATATCACAGTAATTGGTAGTGTGCCAATTCTCTATGAAATCATAACTTTCAGAAGTTAAAATTAAGAGATCATATGCTGGAATAACCACATTGCATACAGTGTGTAGATATTTAACTTTGGATTTACTTCAATCTACAAAACTTCTAAAAAGTATTGGTGAGAATACTGATCGAGGCTGGCTTCAAAGTGTAACATTACTTGTAGTAATGTCTATTTTCTGCTCAGGCACTGACAATTACAATCAGAAATTGCACTAATAAATTCTACAGATTATTTCCAGTTTTTGTTTCCAGGAAACCTATTGTTATTTTTGCTATTTATTCGCCCTTCTATAACCTTATTTAGAATTTATGATCTTTTTGCGAGCTCGAAAAATCAGCTCGGTTACGAAAAGACAGGTTAGGAACCATAGAGGTGATTATAAGAGATCGAAGGCCCTAAGGAATATAGGATTGAATAAATCCTGTAAAGAATATAGCTTCGAAAAACTTAATACTTGTAACTCCTGTGCTATACGCTTCGTCCAGCAAAAAGTAGAATAGGTAGGCAAGTACTGCAAAAACGAAGTAAGACGCAACAAAATATTTGCAGCTCTCCTTCACAAAGCTTGTAGTTTATTCTGTATATTTCACAAAATTGAACCGGAATCTGGAAATGAAAAAGAAAAGCGGCATATGGAACGAAAAGATGTAAGTATCAGGCTCCATAGGTAGCTAGTAATTGCAAACACTAAAGCATAATTCCGAATCCTTTTAATGTATCAATCCAGCGCAATCTCATGAAACCAATAAATATATGATCACAGTAACGGATATAAATTTTTGTAACTTTTGGGGTCCACTCTAAATAAAAATAATTCAATTTTGAGTTTAAAGGGGGGTTACGTCACGAAACAGAAAAAAAATCGTATGCAACAGAATGCATCTATTTTACTGATGCATAGGTTTTAATGTAAAAAGTTCTGGATTTATCTGAATCACTGCAGCTGTAAGACTTCTAAGGCCTTTCAAGTCTGACTGATAAGAAATAACAACCATCTTTTATGACAAAATATTGCTTAAATATTAAAATTTTTGATGATTCTAGAAGATAGTAAAGACATAAGTTTTAGATAGAAAGAGAGGAACTATTAAACTTATACTATTTTTATAATAGGAAATACAATTAGATTCAATGAAAGAATTGCAAAAATAGTATTAACCCTCTTAACCATCCTCGTCCTAACCACGGTTATTGTTTATGCCACACTCCCATATTTAGATTACTTTTTAGGGGCCGTTATCCTTTACATCATATTTAGGTCTCTTTATCACTTTTTTATAAGGATCTTCGGGCTTAAAAAACAGTTTGCTGCAGTCTTGGTGATAATTATTTCAATATGTATTGTCCTCATTCCATTATATTTTCTCCTGAGTACAATTATTAGTGAAATCCACCAGCTTTTACTCACCCAGGCGTTTATTATTACATCTATTCGATCTCAACACCAATTTTTCACTAATTATATTTCAGAGCTGGGTATTCCTACTGATGTTCTTCAAAAGCAGATACAGGAAAGGATTATGGGCATTGGTTCTGAAGCTGTTAATTACACAAGTAAGTTCTTTCTTGGTTCGATTCAAATACTGGACCAGTAGTCTATAGGCCTTTTAATTATGTATTTTTTTGTTTTACTACCTCTTAATAGGAGAAGATTCTACTTTTGTACACAAAATTTATGCAGCAGTTCCATTCAATGAAAAAAATACATCCACTCTACTTGGTGAGTTCAGAAGAATTGTCAGAGCAACTATGATTTCCAACGGGGCTGTAGCCATTTTTCAGGGTGGAATTCTAACTATCACTTTTTTGATTTTAAAAATTCAGGAAGCTTTTCTTAGGGGTTCTATAGCAACACTCCTATCTTTTTTACCCGTTTTTGGATCAACTGTAGTCTGGGTTCCTGCAACTATTATTGAGTTCCTCCTGGAGGACTATACTGCAGGGATTGCTATCCTTGTTGCTGGGATCTTTGTAAGTACCGTGGATAATTTTCTCAGGCCTATGATCCAAAAAAAAGTTGGAGAAATTCATCCTTTTCTATCCCTAATTGGGATTATCATAGAAGTTTCCCTTTTTGGATTTATCGGAACCATTATAGGTCCCCTTCTACTTTCCTACTTCATTTTGACCTTATAAATGTTCTCCAAGGAGTACATATCTGAGAGTGAGTAAAAATTAATTATAGACGATTTCGATAAACCCCACATTTTAGTAGATAGTTTATAAAGAGTATATAAGCAATTTGTTGAAATCAGAGGTTTATCGAAATCCTCTATAGGAGAGAGTTACTGAAACCCATAAGCACAAGAATTACTATCTACCTTATTCACAAACATGGAGTATACTTTTTTAGATCAGATCTGGATTCATTCCCAAAACTGAATTACCAGTTTAAATATGATAACTCTCAGACTCTGTTGGGGCTATCGGAGCATTTTTCTCGAATTCAGGTAAAAATGTAATTACAGAATATGATTGACGCTGGTCTAAAATCTAGTGATTTTTGGATTTCTTAACTGAAATACTGAATTTGTAGGATAAAAGTGTTATTCAATCAAATTGAATGTTCGGAATCTAAAGATTTTAATCATGAGAATGTTTTCAAAGGATTGTAACTAATTTCAAAATTTAGTTATTTTCCATTTGTATTCGGTCAAGGAATAAAACTCTTAAAGGTGTTATTATTTATGCTAAAACTTTAACATTCTAGTTAGAAAATCACTATAATTGGTATTCGAAGTTGTGCATAAAATTTGCTAACCGATGACATACGAATTATTTTCAATTTTACGTTCATCACCGGATTCTGGAACTAAGTTATAACAACAGAGTTGAGATTGCTGTATCCTCTGCATTTGTCTTTCAGGAATTTTCATTGGCAATCCTTCCCATTCCAGGGAGAAAAACTCAAAATTCTCAAGTGAGATGAAGATATGATCAATGGCGGGTATAAAAAAAATGGAAACATTATTTGATCCAGAAAAGATAGTTGGACTTTCTGAAGAAGAGGCAGCTATAATGCTTAAAAAAGAAGGTTATAACGAATTACCATCCCAAAAAAAACAGAGCCTCTTATTCATTTTATTGGATATTCTTAAAGAACCCATTTTGCTTCTTCTTTTAGGTGCAGATATGATTTATTTGTTCCTTGGGGAAGTAACTGATGCTCTGATACTGTTAATGTTTGTTTTTGTAGTCATAGGCATAACATTTAATCAGGAAAGAAAAACCGAGAGAGCATTAGATGTTTTAAAAAGTCTCTCAAGTCCGAGAGCTCTTGTTACAAGAGACGGAAAACAAAAAAAAAATCAGGTCGGGAAGTCGTAAAAGGAGATATTATAATTTTAAGAGAGGGAGATCGTGTCCCAGCAGACGGAGTTGTACTCTCCTGTACAAATCTTCTGGTGGACGAATCTTTGCTCACAGGTGAATCTCTCGCAGTCAGAAAATGCGAATCTAGTAGCTCAATTCAGGTTTTGCATTCCTGGCAGCCTGGAGGAGATGATCTGCAATTTGTGTATTCCGGTACACTGGTGGTTCAGGGACATGGAGTAGTCCAGGTGATTACAACAGGAATACGAACTTAGATGGGCAAGATTTGAAAGGCTCTTGGGACTATTGCCGAGGAAGACTCTCTACTTAAAAAAGAGATTACCCTAATTGTAAAAAATTTTGCTATTTTCGGAGGAATACTCTGTGCGCTTATAGTTATAGTCTATGGATTTACTAGAGGAGATTGGTTGCACAGCTTGCTGGCAGGACTGAGTTTGAGCATGTCTCTCCTTCCAGAAGAATTCCCAATTATTTTACTCGTATTCCTGAGTAGGGGGACCTGGCGCATGTCCAAAAAGAATGTTCTTATTAGGCGCTTGCATTCAATTGAGACTCTTGGCTCTTCAACAGTGCTGTGCGTGGATAAAACAGGAACCTTGACAATGAACAAGATGACCTTAAGCTGTATATATCCAGGAGATGAGTATTGTGAGATCGATAAAAATGAGTACCTCTTTAAGAAGTTCTACGAGCCGCTTGAATTTGGATATTTAGCAAGCCAGCAAGACCCTTTCGATCCTCTGGAGAAAGAAATAAAAAAAAGGGCTGAAAAATTCCTTCCTGACCATGAGAACATACATCGTGGATGGAGAATTATCCGGGAATATCCGCTATCAAAAAACGTACTTGCATCTCAAATGTATGGAAACCTAATAACTCCCAAAAGTATGTCATAGCTACAAAAGGCGCTCCTGAAGCTATTTTTTAATTGTGTCATCTCAATGGGGCAGAAAAAGAAAAAAATGATATCTCAGGTCCAAAAGATGGCAGATAAAGGATTGAGGCTTTTAGGTGTGGCAAAAGCCAGTTTTCAAGCTGATTTGTTGCCTGAAAAGCAGCACGATTTCAAATTTGAATTGATAGGATTGTTGGGCTTTATCGATCCGGTACGACCATCAGTTGATCAATCGGTAAAGGAATGCTATACTGCCGGAATAAGAGTAATTATGATCACACGAGATTATCCTGGCACAGCTCAGCATATCTCGAAGCAGATCGGTTTAAGAGATCCAGATAAGTACATTACTGGCCCAGAGCTTTCCAAAATGAGTGAGAGTGAGCTCGCAGAGAAAATCAAAACAACAAATATTTTCGCCCGTGTCGTGCCTGAACAAAAACTGGTAATCGTAAATGCCTTAAAATTAAACGGGGAAATTGTTGCTATGACAGGCGATGGGGTTAAAGATGCCCCTGCATTAAAATCGGCTCATATTGGGATTGCAATGTGAGAAAGGGGTACTTATGTGGCGCGGGAGTCCTCGGCGATTGTTTTCCTGAACGACGATTTTTTATCTATAGTTGCAGCTGTCAGGCTGGGTAGAAGGATTTTCGAGAACCTCAAGAAAGCAATCAGCTATACTATTTCTGTACATATCCATATTCTGGACTTGCATTATTCCCTGTATTGTTTATTTTGCCCTTGGTTCTATTACCCGCCCATATAGCATTCCTTGAACTGATAATCGATCCTGCCTGCTAGACTGTTTTTGAGGCTGAACCTGAAGAGAAAAACATAATTCATAGACCACCTGAAAATTTGAAAAAAAAGCTGTTTGGAAGTAAGAGCCTAACCTTAAGTCTATTGCAGGGTACAAGCATGTTTGTAGGGGTGATTGCTATTTTCATTTACGCATTACATACTGGAAAGGGTGAAGTTGAAGCACGTACGCTTACATTCACTACCCTAGTAATTGCTAATCTTACATTAATTGTGGCAAATCTTTCCTGGTCGCAGAGCCTGATCAAAACATTACGTTCAGAAAACAAAGCATTAAGGTATGTGCTAATTGGAGCGTTATCAGGGCTTTTTCTGGTTCTAATATGCCATTTCTAAGAAGCCTATTTCGCTTCTCATTGTTGCAAGTTGATGACTTATTGACTGTGTTTATTGTTGGAATTTTAAGTATTGTGTGGCTTAGATTATTTAGGAGCAAGATAAAAAATAATATTTTAAACAGTCTTATTAACGACAAGGCTGCAATAAATTCAAATTTGCTAAGAAAAAGTAATAGGAAAATTATGGTAGTCCACCAATAATGAATTGATGTTTATCCAGAAAGGTCACAAACTTGCACTTTGCATCTTATTTACCACAGGTTTAGGGTTTGGTTTTTGGACTATTTTTCAAATTTCATGAAAATACGATAATTTGACGCACTTCGCATGTTCAACATCCAGGACGGAAACTATTTTTCGATCAATGGGAATTTAGTGTATCAGAATCATCAAGGCCAACAAATCATATAAAATAAGAATACATATAATATATTATAAAACGATATGATACACGGTTCTCTTAAAACTAAGTTCAATTCTAAAAACTAAATAAGATTTTCCATTTCAAGATCAATTTATATATGAATTTGGGATTGATTTCCTATATCCATTTAAGAGCAAGCCTGTCTATTATCTAATTGAAGGGATTAATTGAATTTTGAGATAGGCGCATATACATGAAAATAATAGTTATAATTTATATTATAAACAGCAAGCTCTTGGCCAGGTTTCGAAGTTTTGCAAAGTACCGGAGAATCAATAATATCAAAATTGTCTGGAACACATTTGAAATTCCATTTTTGACATCACCGTCAAGCACTTGAAAGTTTTAACCAGCCAGCTTGAATGCACACTTCAGATAGTTAATTAACTTTATCTATGACTATTTTTAAAGAGATTGAGTCTGTTATGAAAATAGTGAAATTAATTGCTGGAATGTGATTCTTCGGATTGATTCCGGTTATCGGGTTGACTATTGCAGCTTGCATTCTGTTTATTAAAGGCGGCATTGATCGGGTTAACTTGCTGATAGAAATGATTGCTCAAATAGAAAAGACAGGTACAAAAGGTATTATTATTGTTGGTATTGTGGATATTGTTCATTTCTTTCTAATTGGCACAATACTTTTCCTCACTTCACTTGGTTTCTACCAATTGTTTTTTCAGGTGCTTCCTTTACCAGAGTGGCTGAAGATGAATAGCATCGGAGACATGGAATTGAGTTTAGTAGGTCTTACTTTAGTCGTGCTGGGGGTCAACTTCCTGAGCGTGATTTTTGAACAGCAAGAAATCAACCTGGCTGTCTATGGAATCTGTTAGTCTTTGCCTATAGAGCCCTGTCTTATTTTATGAAAATACGTTCTGAGATAAAAAATAAATAATCGTGAGCGATCGATGGCAATCGAGGAGGTATTATCTAAAACTGGTGAATCTGCTCATACCAGACAAAAAAAGAGATTGAAGCGAGAATAATCAAATTATTCACTAAATTAAAAAGGGGAGATCTGGATGTATATTTTTATTTTACAAAATCCATGAAAGTTCTAAGAAATTTTAGGAAGGCGCCCATCAATACAATAGCCATCCATATTATAGAGGATTTAGATAATCTCTGATTTTCACGATTTAATTATATACCATTTTATAAGCATAGGACAAAATTTAGAGATTTATCGAAACGTCCTTGATTTTTGCCTATGTTTTTAATAACTGGATTATTCTATCGTAATAGGAATATACAATTTTCTACAGATTGCATCCTAGTAAATAAAAAAAGTATTAAAAAAGCAGAGTGAAATTTGATAAGTTATATTACTATCTATTTTTAATTTTAATTAATTCGAGAAAAATATTTTCTCGAAATCAGTTTTAAAAACGCACATTGCCCAATGCACCTAATTTTTATGTGAAGTCTATAAGTCTAATTTATTTAGTCTATTTGGCTAAAACTCCAATATTGTACAAGCTATTGGACCCTATTAATTAATTCCAAATATTTAGTCATAGCCTTCTATTGCCCCATCGGATTAAGTGCCAAGCTTCTAAGTTGCAGGTTAATTCCAATGTTACTAAGTAGCTCTTTTTCGAAGAGAACGTCACGAAAGTAAAATCTATTAATTCTTATACTAAATAAATAAATAAATAAATAAATAAAATAGATTTATGATTCATTTTTTATCGAGGAATTTAGGGATTCGATGTTTTCTTTGATAGAGACGTTGTGGACAAAGCCAGATCATTTAAAGATCATTTAAAAATGATAGTTTTCTAACAATTCTTGTTTCAATTTGTTTACTTATTTCAACAAACGCTTTTCCAGAATTGTAAAATTGTAGGTTCTGTCTCAATTGAAAATAGATATCATAAGGATTTATTGGGATTTGCCTATGCTTTTCTTTATAATTCTTTCATTTACGGGAGTGTAATCGATGAAAACTTGTAAATTTTATGGGTTGTGTAACTATTTAATTTGCAAAAACATAGTCAAAAATCTAGGTATATTAAAAAATTTTAAACAGAGACCCATCTCATTTAGTCTTTTCAATGGCAGTTAGGTTGTTCGATATTATTTGGTTGATACTATTTCCAGTAATAATCTGAATGCAATTTCTCATCTTTTTTGTTCCGTGTGTCATTATGTGGAAACTGGCAATGTTTCAATGGATAAAAACGCAAGGTATTTGTTATACTGAAAATTCAATATTGAAAACTTCAATCAATAGTACAATGTTTTATTAAAAAATATGTTAATCTAAACAATATCTTTAGAACTAGAATTGAATAGAAGATACATTTAATAATATCTAAATATGCTTCATGATTCTGCTTTATTCATACGATCCGAAGTCATATCTTTTGTTTTGTTTTTTGATATTTTCATTTCTCCGAAGAAATATTCTCTTATGTTAAGTATTTTTATGAGAAAAATTAACCTCTTCCTATAATTTTCCAAATGATAATAGCAATTCAATATTATATGTAAGGATCTATGATCAGAAACAAGACTTCCTTACATGCTAAATAACTTGACAATTAATAATCACATGTGTAAATTGATATTGAAACTGTGGGTAATGATGGTTATGCGTAATATATTTATCGTAACCTCTCTAAATATATTGGATGAATGATTACTTAGCTAAATAATATTCCACAGTGTTCGATCGATGGAAACATGAAAAATGTATCAAAATAAGCAAAATTTTGGAGATGAAACAAATGAATCAACAAAAATTGTCCAGAATAAAAAAAACAATTAATATCCTGATAGCTGTACTCTTCATAGTAACATTAACAGTTACTTCAGCAAGTGCATGTTCTAGTAAGTCGGTCAAAGACTCAAATTCGGTTGATATCACTGTCCCGGATGAATCTGATTCGGTTAATCACGGAAATCCTGTCTACTCAAATTCGACTAATTATGGAAGCCCTGTCAAATCGAATCCGGTTAATTACGGAAATCCAGTCAACTCAAATCCGGCTAATTATGGAAGCCTGAGCAACATGAATCAGGTTACTCACAAAATCGTTGATAATGATCTTGCTTCGAACAGTTGGGTTTAATCACGGAAACCTTGAGGCCGATACTAACATTTGAATTTGAACGATTGTCAGCTATAAGACCTATTAGGTTCCACAAAAAAATATTTGAAACAAGAAATTTTTATCATTTTCTGGGTTTTTGATTGATTGCATTTATTTGCAGTGTCATTAATTGCACATTTTATCAATCCCAGAAAATATTAAAAATCTCTGGAACAAAGAACCTTCATTTTATAGTCCGCAAAGTAAAAATTAATATTTCAAAAACTTAGACTAATGAACTTATCTATAAGTTTATTCACTGGTATTTTCACAAATTTGCGGTAAATTCAAAGCTTAATTTTTGTTCTATATGGATGTTAATATGTTTTTTATGTCGAGAAACCTATAGTTAGGATCCTAGAAAAAAATTGTGATAAGAGAGCGATAACCTGCTTTTCGCAGATTTTTGAATATATTCCTTGAGGTATATTCTGTTTTCAGTTGACTTGAAGAATCGAAACTGATTTATGCTAAAAAATAAGAATCGGTCTAAGAATAGATCAACATGACAATATATGTTCATGGAATATAGGATAATATTGCATTATTCTTAGAGTTGAATCTAGATAAAATTTAACCTAACTTTGTTTTCTATAGTGGTACTAGGTACACTCGCATTTTCAAATGCTTCTGCCTCTTACAGGACTGATGGGAATAATAACTTATGGATTTCAAAAACGATTCCATCTGGAAGTTCCATAACCTTTAATCTAACTAAAACAGCGGGTTTTTCTCCAAATGGTAACGCTGTATTTCCCACTTTTTTTGAAGATTTTACGTCGTCTTCAGCGATACAATATGACTGCATAGTCACGCAAAAAGCAGGATTGTTGACAGGAGCTGCGGACGTGCCTCTTATATTGTATAATCATAAAATTTATGCGACAGGTGGCTATGGGTCATCATCTTCTTTTAATACTCAACAATGAACAAATTTATGATTTGGCTAGTGATTTTTGGATGCAGGGTGCGACAATGCCCATCGCAGCATGGGGTGTAACAACAGTAAATTATGCAGATAGAATTAACTGTTATGGTGGTAACAACGATAGGTTTGGGATAAATTCAATTCCTTATCTCCAGATTTATAATATTACAACAAACTCTTGGACCGTAGACCCAGTTCAAATGCCTACTGCTATTTCCCATCAGGGTTTGATGTCTGTTACAGATGACACGAATACCTATCTCTTACTAGGTAACTATTTTTATAAACACATCATAGATACCGACACTTACACACAACTGGCAAATTGTCCGGTTAACGTTTCGTGGGAGGGATTAGCATATTATCCAGCTACTAATAAAATATATTTGCTTGGTGGACCCTAAATCTTTCTGGAAAGGCGGGAAGTAACGGAGTATATGTTTATGACATATCTTCTAATTCGTGGTCTAATCCTCTCTCTAAGGCACCGTATTCGGTATATGGGCATACACGTGAGAATATATTATATGGAGATAAAATTATTATGGGTTACGGTCAGGGGCCTTCAAGTATATTTCATTCAGAAATTTATTATTATAATATTACAACTCATTCATGGTCACAGAGATTTGCTTTAGGTTTACATCCCAGGGATGGGGTGGGAACTGCTATTTCGTGTAGTAGTTTATATGTTATAGGAGGGAGGGACACAACTTCGGATAATCATGGAATTACATATAATGAAAAAATCGATTTGAAACAGTTAACAGCAAATTCCCATATTGTTCCGGATCCATGTAAATGGAACTATAAACAAAATACCGATCAAATGGATATCAAAAATAGCATCCTAACCATTACAGGAAATCCTACTAACTACAATTATGGTGAAGAGTGGATAATGGCTAATCAGGGATGTATTGAAAATAGCACTTTGACAATTAGAACTAAGGTGGGGGTAAAAAGCCACTCACAGAGTTGTCAGATATGCAAAATTGGGTTAAGCACCGATTCGTTGGCAACTATTCAAATGACCTTGCATCTATTGATGGTACCCATTATCTAGAATCAGGCGGGTCTACTTATGAATTCCATAAAATAGGATCGTCTTGGTTTGGAACTTGGCACACGTACGATATTTCGAGAACTGGAAACCAAAGATATTCATTATAGATGGGAGTAAAGCTTATAGTTCGAATGAAGATGGTGTAGGAGTTGTGAGATATCCTCATATCTTCACGAGGCAATCAAAAGAAAAAATATAAGTTGATTATATGTTCATTCATCAGTATTCTGCGACTCCTCCAAAAGTAACAATAACTCCAATACAAAACTATTATCAAGTGAGAGTTACAAATTAAGGTGCTTCGGATTTAATAAATTATCAACTCAAATTATCTTTTCTGGGGATAGTATCACGAAATGAATCGTGGAACACAGAATATATCCCAGAGGATTTAGATAAACATACGATTTCAACAAATTGATTATATCGGCTCTATAAAAAACCAACTAAAAATTGGGATTCCTCAAAATCCTCTCAAATATATTTAACTTTGTAGTCGCTACATGGATGAAGAGAGAAAATGAGCATAAAATAAATAGCCAAATGTTAAGCCTGCCCAAAATAAGTGTCTAATATTTGTTTTTATGTAATAGGTACTTCTGATCACTAACTGATTAATATCAAAAACATTATCATTAACTGACAGGTAAATTAAATTAGTCAAACTAAATTTGACCATTGAATCTTAGTAAAGATGACTATTGATCTTTTTTTATATGTGTAATAGTTACGGAAATAAACTGGAATTCAAGAGGAGGGTGTTGATGATATAAAATGTACAAAAACTATGTAGATGAATTAAATTGTCATTACACAAGTTAAGCTCTTTGATCTTTATATCGCAAGATCTTTTCGGATTCCTAGAAAGTTTTATGCTTAGAGAATTTCGATATACACCTAAATTATATCATATGTATAAAAAAATACAAATGATTAGTGAAAACTAGAAGTTTATAGAAATACCCTATGTTTATCCATAACTTTCCTATACATTCGTGCCTGAAACCCGTGGTATTTTGCAAAACCTTCGGCATCCTTCTGGTCAATCGTCTGGCTATCAAAGGAAACAAGGTCTTTGGAGTAGAGAGAGTTTGGAGAGGAGCGAGCAAGGATTGTGAGGGCGCCTTTGTAGAGCTTTACTTTCACGGTGCCAGTGACCCTTTCTTGGGACTTGTCGATAAAGGCGTTGAGGTCCGCAAAAAGGGGGTCATCTATCAGGCCGTAGTAGGCCATTTCAGACCACTGTTCTTCAACGATTTTCTTGAACTTAAGTTCTCCACGGGTGAGTACAAGTTTTTCAAGGTCTGCATGAGCAGCAAGAAGAACGGTTGCAGCTGGATGCTCATAGTTCTCTCTGGCTTTAAGACCGAGGACACGGTCTTCGATCATGTCCGTCCTACCTACCCCGTTTTCACCTGCAATTTCATTTAGTTTCTTAATTAAGGTGTAGCCACTGAGTTTTTCGCCTTCAAGGGAAATTGGGAATCCTGCTTCAAAATATATATCAAGAGTCGTTGCTTTTTCAGGGGCTTTTTCCGGGGATTTGGTCCACTCATAGATATCTTCGGGCGGAACAAAAGATGGATCTTCAAGCATGCCACCTTCTATACTGCGACTCCATATATTTTCGTCAACACTCCAGGGTTTGGATTGGGTGGCTTCTATAGGGATTCCGTGCTCTTTTGCATAGTTGATTTCCCACTCACGGGTCAGGTTCATCTCCCTCATAGGGGCGATAACGTCCATATCTGTCTGGCGGAAAATGACTTCGAAACGAAGTTGATCATTGCCTTTTCCTGTACAACCGTGAGCAAGGGCTGAGGCACCTTCTTTTTTGGCAACCTCTACAACCTTTTTGGCAATAAGAGGACGGGCAACGGATGTGCCCATCACATAGCCTTCATAACTCCCGTTGGCTTTGATTAGGGGGCAGATATAATCTTTTATAAATTCTTCCTTTGCATCAATCGTGTAGTGTTTATTGCTAATCTTCTTGGCTTTTGCGTCGGCTTTCCTTATTTCCTCTACAGGCTGACCTACATCCACAGAGATTGTGATCACTTCGTCATATCCATATTTTTCCTTGAGGATTGGAATGCACACAGAGGTGTCAAGTCCTCCAGAATATGCAAGTGCAACTTTTTTTACCATGCTTTTACTACTCCTCTTAATGGATTAAAACAAATGAGATTTAAATCAGATTTGAATTTAATGTAAATACCTAAGGATGAGAAAAGCTATCCTTTTTGATTCAGATATATGTACAAAATTTTTTCATAACTCCAGATTATGACTTCTGAGTAGAACTTCAATTCTAAATTGTTGATTAGAACCGCTGCTGTAACTATTCGACTTTGGAAAAGCAAAATCAGTATATTCCTTAATTAATATTTTAAGAAAATCTTTTTGTAGATCCATTTTTTTTAATTGATTATATTAATTATGTTTTCCTGTTTTGCTGGTTGGTATCTACATGCACTGGAAGATCCAAAATTGTATCGCTTAGATTATTTGTTGGTACATGAATAGTTACCTGCTACTTAAGATTCAATTCAGAACTTCTTGATTTTTGATCTATTCTGCTGGCTCTAATTCGCTTTCGTGCTCCATCTCTCTGTGGTACTCGTTGATTGATTTGATCGTAAGGTCCTGGCCTTTCTTCATGGTCTCGATCGCATCGGCAGCAGCTAATGCTGCCTGGATGGTTGTAATATATGGAACCTTGAAGTCCACCGCTGCCCGCCTGATCCTTGAACCATCCCTTCGGGACTCTTTGCTTGTTGGGGTGTTGATGATAAGGTCAACTTCGTCCCTGCGCATCATATCTATGACGTTCGGGCTTCCTTCGTGAACTTTCTTTACCGTATCCATGAAAATCCCATGCTGTGCAAGGTAGCTAACAGTGCCACTTGTGCCCATTAGCTCAAGGCCTGCTGCATGAAGTTTTCTTGCAACTTCCACAAGTTTGGTCTTGTCGGCATTCCTTATAGATAGGAAAACTTTTCCAGTAAGTGGAAGGAGGTTATCTGCTGCAAGTTCTGCCTTGTAGTACGCCCTCCCAAAATCGTAGTCAATTCCCATCACCTCTCCAGTACTTTTCATTTCCGGGCCAAGAACAGGGTCTGCTCCTGGAAGCTTGTCAAAGGGTAGTAGGACTTCTTTAATGGAAACGTGTTTGGGCTTCGGCTCATCCGTATATCCCATACTTTTTAAGCTATACCCTGCAATCACTTTTGCTGCAATCTTTGCAAGTGGGATTCCTACTGCTTTTGAGACAAAGGGAATTGTCCTGCTCGAACGCGGATTTGCTTCAAGAACATAAACATTTCCATCTTTTTCTGCCATCTGGATGTTGATCAACCCTTTTACCCTTAGCGCGAGTGCAATCTTCCGTGTATAACTCCTTACCATATCAAGCACTTCAGGCGATAGGGACTGGGGAGGAATTACACAGGCTGAGTCTCCGGAATGTACTCCTGCTTCTTCAATATGCTCCATGATTGCGCCGATAAGTACGTCTTTCTGGTCGCAGATCGCGTCAACATCAATTTCGCAGGCTGCTTCAAGGAAATCGTCGATAAGGATCGGGTGTTCTGGAGAGACCCTCACAGCTTCTTTCATATAACGTTCAAGGTCAATTTCGTCATAAACGATTTCCATTGCTCTCCCACCTAGAACATAGGAGGGGCGCACAAGGACAGGGAAGCCGATCCTTTTCGCAACCTCAATTGCTTCCTGCTGAGACGTTGCATACCCACCTTCGGGCTGCTGGATCCCAAGTTTCTGCATCAACATATAGAATTTTTCCCTATCTTCGGCAAGATCCATATCTTCAGGGTCAGTGCCCATGATGACAGTATCAAGGTATGTCTTACGCTTTAATTCTCGCTTTAGGGGAAGTGCAAGGTTCACCGAAGTCTGTCCTCCAAACTGCACCAGTACACCATCAGGCCTCTCACATTCAATTACGTTCATGACGTATTCCATGGTTAAGGGCTCAAAAAAAAGCTTGTCAGAGGTGTCAAAGTCTGTGGAAACGGTTTCAGGGTTGTTATTGATGATATGGGTCTCAATACCCTCCTCCCTAAGCGCAGTAACTGCATGAACTGTACAGTAATCGAATTCTATTCCCTGGCCTATCCTGATAGGCCCTGCACCAAGGATGAGGATCTTTTTCCGGTTGGTCGGGTTTATTTCACATGTATCTGCGTAAGTGGAATAATAATAAGGAGTTGCTGCCTGAAACTCGGCTGCACATGTGTCCACCATCTTGAAAGTGGCCACAATGTTTGCTACGCGCCGGATGTCATTGATTTCTTGTTCGGTTTTGCCAGTTAGTTCTGCAAGGCGCGTATCAGGAAATCCCATCTTTTTTGCCTCATGCAGGAGCTCAGTAGTGAGTCCTTCCATCCTGATACACTTTTCCATGTCCACGATCTTTTTCATCTTTGAGATGAAAAAAGGGTTGATATTAGAAAGTTCTGCAATTTCCTTTATCGACATTCCTCTCTCAAGCGCATTGAAGATGACAAAAAAACGTTCACTTGTGGGAGTCTTTAGAAGAGTCTTGATTTCCAGCTCTTCCCAGCGCTTTACACCTAGTTGGTTGTCTATATCCAGAGACTTGAAAGCCTTCATCAGAGACTCTTCAATTGTCCTGCCTATAGCCATGACTTCTCCAGTGCTTTTCATGGCTGTTGTCAGGGTTTTGTCTGCAGTTGTGAATTTGTCAAAAGGCCACCTAGGAATTTTCATAATTAAGTAATCTAGAGCCGGCTCAAAGGAAGCTGGAGTACTCTTGGTTACATTATTTATAATCTCGTCAAGAGTCATTCCAATTGCAATCTTTGCGGTTACGCGGGCAATCGGATAACCTGTAGCTTTGGACGCAAGGGCTGATGATCTCGAAACCCTTGGATTGACCTCAACAACTCTGTAGTCCCCTTCTTTTAAAGCGTACTGGATATTGCATCCACCTTCAATCTTAAGAGCACGGATAATTTTGATTGATGCAGTCCTAAGCATCTGGTGCTCTGCATCTGTCAGGGTCTGAGAAGGGGCAACAACTATTGATTCTCCGGTATGCACCCCCATTGCATCGATGTTTTGCATGTTACAAATCATGATACAGGTATCGTTTGCATCCCTCATGACCTCGTACTCGATCTCTGCCCATCCGAGAACGCTTTCTTCGATAAGCACCTGGGAAATGCGGCTGCGCCTTAGTCCGCGTTCAGAGATTTCCAGGAGTTCTTCTTTTGTATGGGCAATTCCGCCTCCGGCCCCACCCAAAGTATAAGCCGGCCGAACAATTAGAGGTAGGCCCAGTTCCTCTCCAGCCTCTTCAGCTTCTTTTATGGAGTTAACTGCACGACTCAAGGGGACTTTTTCTCCTATCCTGAGCATGGTCTCCTTGAAGAGTTCCCGATTTTCTGTATTTTTGATAGCTTCAACAGGAGTACCAAGTATACGGATTCCATATTTTTCAAATACTCCCATTTCCGCAAGTTCACTTGTGATATTTAAGCCAGTCTGTCCGCCTATACCTGCGATTATCCCGTCGGGTAACTCTTTTTCTATGATTTTTTCTATAATTCTGGCATCAAGGGGTTCGATGTAGATAAAATCGGCCAT
This sequence comes from uncultured Methanosarcinaceae archaeon, assembly GCA_963833425.1. Lineage (GTDB taxonomy): Archaea > Halobacteriota > Methanosarcinia > Methanosarcinales > Methanosarcinaceae > Methanosarcina. Next base: position 402,885 of record CAWHXP010000002.1, read on the forward strand.
CTCTGGATCGGTCATAATTGTCGCAGGGTTTGAGTTCACAAGAACAACTTGCACACCTTCTTCTTTTAAGGATCTACAAGCTTGGCTGCCTGAAAAGTCGAACTCTGCAGCCTGGCCAATAGTTATAGGGCCTGAACCTATAAGCAAAACTTTCTTGATATCCCCCCGTTTCGGCATCAAATTTCACCCCCTAGGACTTTTACAACCTTACTGAAGAACTTTTCCTCTGTATCCATAGGTCCTGCTTGAGCTTCAGGATGGAACTGCACACTGAAGATATCCAAGTCTTTATGAGAAACTCCTTCAACTGTTTTATCATTTGTGTTAATATAGCTTTCATATAGCCCAGTCCCATCCAGAGAGTCAGCATCAACCGCATATCCATGGTTCTGAGAGGTTATGAAAACTTTGTTTTCCACTAGATCTTTTACTGGTTGATTCCCTCCTCTGTGCCCGAATTTCAACTTATACGTCCTTGCTCCCATAGCAAGGGAGATAATCTGATGCCCGAAGCATATTCCACAGACTGGAATCGTGCCTGCAAAAGCTTTTACTGCATTAATTGCTTCTATTGCCTTTTCTGGATCTCCAGGACCGTTTGAAACGATAAGGAGATCTGGTTCGTAGCTTGCAATTTCTGTGGTTTTTGTAGTCGCTGGAACAATTGTAAGGTCGATCCCTCTTTTATGCAGGTTGTTTATTATATTGCGTTTTATCCCAAGGTCAACTATAACTGCATGTTTGTGCCTACTGCTACCTTTCCAGGCACCATTTGATCCAGGAATAAAACGAGGTTCTCTGCAGGTTACGAGGGAAATCAGTTCCTCGTCCGTTATCTGCGGAAAGTTCCTTGCCACAGAGACAGCCTCTTCTCCGTCATCATTGCCAGTGATAAGGGCTGCACGCATTGTTCCGCGTTCTCTTGTCCTGATGGTGAGCATGCGACTGTCTACGCCTTCTATTCCTGGTTTTCCTTCGTCTTCTAAAAATTTATGGATGCAACGTGTTGATTTATAATGATAAGGATCTTTACATGCCTCTCGAACAACAAGTCCCTCCGCATGAATGTTATCTGATTGGAAACGCTCCCCACTGACGCCATAATTCCCGATTAATGGATAAGTAAACATTAAAATCTGACCCTTATAAGAAGGGTCTGTCAGAGCCTCCTCATATCCTGTGAATTGAGTGGTAAAGACAAGTTCACCACAAGCCGTCCCTTCAACACCAAAACCAGTGCCACTGATAACTGTTCCGTCTTCTAAGCCTAGTACTGCTTTCATCATCTGAACCTGCGAGTAAATGTCATAAGACATGTATAAGTTTTACGATGACTTTCAAGATTCCCTACATTAAAAGTATTCTTGAGTTTATTATGTGTCCTACATTCTGTCGATGTTAACACATGTAGAATTTGTTTGCTTATTTGCTTCTTATTCGTTGAAAATTAGAGAATTTTAAAGTTGTTGTATATTGAGAATAATGGATGGCAGTCTTATTATATATCTGCAGAAAGTGAAAAGATATATATTTCAATATAAATATATATCATCTTAATATTGTTTATCTGCTATCTTAGCAGCTTTGTATTATTGAAGATTTCTCTAAAGTTAGAATTAACAAGAATTCGTGTTCTTGTAAAGCAAAAACACTATTATCTTAAGATCAGCTGAAAGTCTGGTACAAGCAAAATCGGACAGTAGAAATTGGAAGTATTAAATAATAGTAAAATGATACTATTATGATTATTGAATGCAGTAGGAATATTGTCTGAAATTCTTAATCTTAAAATGAATGAAAAAATTGACACCATACATAATGAATTAAAGCCATAATATCATGGGATGTAAACCAATGGTAGAAGTGTCAGAGAATTATACCTCTGAGTCTAAATGGAGAGACGGTTCCCAGAAGATTTTGGTAGGCGTGAATATAGGAAAATTAATGCAGTTTCAGAGAATAAAAATGAGAATGTTGAGATAATAGTCAACGATGCGGATGAGGTCAGGGGAAAAATTCTATCAAAGCTTTCTTTGTTTAGAGAAAGAAATGAGTCATCAATTGGTTAAGATTTTCCATCCGAACTCAACCTATTTTACTAAAATGTCCTTCATCTTTCATTTTACTTTCTGATAAATTGTAGCTGGATTTATCAAAAACCACTACCTTTCGGCGATTCTATAGCTTTTTGATTGATAAGAGTCTGCATTTGCATCATGTAGTTATTATTCATTGATTTGATCCCATCTAGCTCTTTTTTCAATTAAGGCGTTAATCTCAAATATGCAGATCTAGATGCTGAGAAAATTTATAAATTGCTATTGGCACCAGTTGGGTACTGTTTCTAAGAAGATCACATTAAAAAGCTCATTAACGAAGAAGCTACCACTTTAAAAATCACCACCCTTCTCTATTTATTCCAATAAACAAATTGGAGTCCAAAATTCTATGAACTCCGAAAACACAAAACCAGTCATCTTTCTAGCTTTCGCAAATGAACACGAGGACGAAGTAAGATATCTGCGCAACTTGCCGGAAGAGGCACGGAATACCCGCCATGTTCTTGATTTTGCTAGCAGGAATGGATTATGCGAAATAGTCGAACGTTCCAATGCCACTTTGCGTGATATATTGGACGTATTTCAGGATCCCTTATATTCTAATAGAATTGCTATATTCCATTATAGCGGTCATTCCAAAGGCACCAGCTTTTGCTGGAATCTGAACAGGGGGCGTACCACTGCCGCACATGCAGGAGGCTTGGCTGCATTTCTGGGGCAACAGGATGGCCTGCAACTAGTCTTTCTCAATGGTTGTGCTACTCAGAAAAGGTACAAGGGTTGATCTATGAAAAAATCTCCATGGTCATAGCCACGTCTTGATCCATAGATAACCAGGTGGCTATGGAATTTGCGAGGTGCTTCTACAAGGGCCTTGCTGGAGGGGCTAATGTCCAGAGAGCCTACAACGAAACTAGGGCTGCGATTCAGACAACACACGGCGAAGGCCCGCGAAACCTGTATTTTGCGGGAGCAGAGCCGAGGATTTAGTTGAAGACCGCTGGCCATGGGATTTATACTGTTGCCCTGGGGCTGAATTAGAAGTTCAATGGAGTCTGCCGGAGGCCGTTGGTAACCCTCTCTTTGGACTACCCCCGGTTCCAGCGCAGGATTTGCCACCCAGCCCCTTCCGTTACCTAAGTTGGTTTGCCAGAGAACAAGCATAAATTTTCTTTGGCGGGGTTATGAGATTCGAGATTTATATCAACGGGCGACTGATCCTGATTCAGAGCCGATTATCCTTTGTTAGGACCAAACTGGGGTAGGCAAATCTTCGGTGATAGCTGCCTGTCTGCTTCCTCGATTAGAGAGAAGCCATGAAATTTGTTATCTGCGTCGAGACTTCAAAAAAGGCTTGTTGGGAACACTACTGGAGGGTTTGTCTGAAAAGCAAGGTATGACTTTGGCTGAATCCTGGTTTAGATAGAGAGGGCCAAACTGGAAAACCATTAGTCATCATCCTAGACCAGGCTGAAGAGGCGTTCACTCGCCATAATCCTGATCTGCACAATGAACACCCTGATTTCTGGAAAGCTTTGGAAGCCATTTTCGGAAATCGAAGCCTACGACCCAAGGAAAACTGATATTAGGCTTCTGTAAAGAATATTTAGTGGAGATAGAAAAACAGCTCACCGATCGAAAACTGCCATTTTCCAGGGTACTTCTAGAACAACTCTACCAAAGAGGCATTATCGAAGCCGTTAGTGGAACAGCCAGGAGCGGATGACTGCAGCAACATTATGGGCTTAAGATCGAGCCTGGTTTGCCGGATTTGCCGGACATCATAGCTAATGACCTGTTAGAGGACCGTGAATCCACCATTGCCCCCATCCTTCAGATTCTGCTCACCAAGATGTGGGACAAGGCCAAAGAAAAGGATCATGAGCACCCTGTCTTTGATCGAGAACTCTACCAGACTTTAAAGAGAAAGGGGATCCATCTGAAGGACTTCCTAGACCAACAGCTTGTTGCTCTAAAAGAATGGGACCCTGAAGTCGTTAACTCAGGGTTGGCCCTGAATATACTGGAATTTCGCATCACACCTTTGAGAACAGCGGAGGAACGAACTGAAGAGCAGCTCCGGCTGACATATAGACACCAAAGCCAAGTCATCAATCCTCTAATCCAAAAATGTGTGGATTTATACTTGCTTGAAAGGCTGAGCAAAGCTGTAACAAATCGCTTATTCCATGCTACTCTAGCGCCATTGGTTCGACAGCACTTCACCGCCTCAGACAGCCCGGACAGAGAGCGAGGCGTATTCTTGAGAGCCGTCCTGTAGGTTGGCAGGATGACCAACAGGGCACCCCTCTGGATGAATCTGAGCTCTCCATGGTTGAAAAGGGAAAGGACGGGATGCGAGCCTGGAAAACTGCCGAAGAACGATTAGTGAAAGCTAGCAGGAAGAAACGGGATAAAAGTAAAGGAGAAAAGCGGTTTTTACGTGGCGTGGTCATTGGTGCTATATTTGTGATAATCTGTCTAGCTGTAGCTACAACCTATATGTGGCAGAGCGCGGAAGCCAAGACGAAAGATGCTCGTGCTTTGAATTTAAATTTACAATCCAGCAGTCTCTCTAAATATCCTAGAACTCTGGAAAAAAGCATTCTTCTTGCTATCGAATCATTTCGAATTCGTAGAACATTAGATGTGATCAGTTAATACGTCGGGGATTATCACTCATACCTCATAGCTTTGTATCTTTGAATCATAATGCTTCGGTGAATAATGTCGTGTTCAGTCCTGATGGAAAATACTTCGCTACAGCGAGTGTTGACACAACCGCGCGTTTATGGGATGAATCTACAGGTAAACAAATTTTAGTTCTGAACCATGATGATTCGGTGTTTGATGTTGTATTCAGTCCTGATGGAAAATACATCGCTACGGAGAGTGTTGGCAAAACCGCAAGGTTGTGGATATGTCATACAGACGATCTTATAAACGAAACCAGCAATCGTTTAACCCGGAATCTCACACCAAAGGAATGGAGAAGGTATAATGGGTGATGAACCTTATCAAAAAATATTTCCAAATTTACCATAAAATGGTCGTGTCTGTGAGTCATTGAGCAACTATTAAAAAACTAGCATACCATCTATGTTTTGGAGATTATAAAGAGATTTTTGCACCACAACCCGTTTATTAGGGTGAATAAAAAAGTATTTTTTCACTGTGTTTATCCAGTTCTGGATTAATTGAAGCCCAGATAGTTTTATGATATTGATATCCAATGTTATGTTTTTCGTAGTACTTTGGGAATTCTTTCCTTAAACTGGTTGTGGTGCAAAAAATCTGGTTTTGTTGCAGAATCAGTATAAAAACCTTCACAATTAGGAAAGTTAATCATTCTTATCACCGGGAAAAATGGTACTCAAAGGCAAGAATTATAGTATAAAATTGCTACCATTCGGGCAAATTGGAAGGTAAAAGCGAAGAATTTATAGAAAAATACAGGGATTACTACTTCAAAATGGCCGAAGAATCACCAAACTAGAAACTTTTCCATCATGCCTACTTTTGGGCAGCTTTTTACAGTTAACTGAGCATAAAATTATGGTTGGGTTTGATAGTGTGGAGATTTTGGAGCTAACTAATTTACCCCAGTTATATATTTGCATTTCATCTGAATTATCCACATATTTGACTATTAATAGAAAAGTCATTTAATTTTAAATCCGATTACTTTTATGTCAAAAAGTGGCCTACCCTTAATTACTTTAGTAGAGATTACCGATTTAAATGGTGGCCACAAGTTGGATGGAAAGAACTAGATACTAAGCGATTTGATGTCTTAAATAAATAGATCACGGCTTCAAAGTTGAGATGGATAAGTTATGGGATTGAGAGAAACTAGTTTTTAAAAACAGCTAAGCATAATATAGTCTTAATAGTTTCAGACAACGAAAGGATTTTAAAACTAGACTTTTTAGAAAGTCATATTTAGTTATCTTGATACTTCAATGTGATAAATCGAAATTATCTATTATTTTGAAACAAAATCAATTGAGATCTTTATAAAGACCAACTGCTATATAAGGAGTATTGTTCCATAAATAATATGGAAAAAACGGAAAGAAAAAAGAGGAGTTAGGAATGAATAGTAGTATTTTCAGGAAGATTATGGTTGCAACTGATGGTTCAGAACTAACAAAAAAAGCAGTTGATTCAGCAATTGAAATTACAAAGTTAAATGATGCAAAGCTTTATGCTGTACATGTAATCGCTCCGGGAGATTTTTCGATAACTCAAAATGAGCCCAAAGCTTCGATAACACAAAATGAGCCCAGAGATGCAGAATGGAAAAAGGAAATGAAAGAGCATCTTGCAACACAAGGCAGGGAATCTACGGCTTATGTAGAAAATTCCGGAAAAATTGCAAGTATTGCAGTAGAATCCGTAATTCTTGAAGGAAACCCTGCTGATGAAATTATCGACTTTGCAGAAAAAAACGACATCGATCTTATAGTTATGGGTACACTTGGAAAAACAGGGATAAAGAGGTTCTTACTCGGAAGTGTAGCCGAAAATGTGGTTAGGCACTCAAAAAAAGCAGTACTTGTTGTAAGGGGAGTAACGGCCAAATAGGAAAAAATAGTTATGATTTTTACCCTCTATAGGTCAAAATAGGCTAGTTTAGGAAGCTCACAACTACGGAAAAGTCCATCATCAAAATTTTTAATCGATTCAATAGTCTTATCGCTGATTTTCTGCAAAATCATAAATCTCAAAGATTCATAGAGTAGAAATTGTGCATAAAAGTTGTTAACTGATAAAGAATAATTCTATCAAAATTATAACTTTTATACAAGTATCACCAAAGCATCATTTCACTAGCAGAGGAGAGTTAATCACTTATTTCAAATTACTTGCGCCCTGAAAAAACGAAAAGCAAAAAATCATGTTGAAATTTCTTGTAAAACTCTCGTTTGTATAGTATCATTGGTTATAGAGGATTTCGATAAACCTCTGATTTCAACAAATTGCTTATATACCGTTTATAAACTATCTACTAAAAAGTGGGGTTTATCGAAATCGTCTATAGTAAAGCATAAAATTACTTGGTCTTCAGCCCAATGGATGTCAGCGTCAACTTTAACCCTTGTTAGTATGTAATTTTCAGCTACTTCTGTGCTAACCTTGCCACTAACAGATGCGGGGTACCCACCTTTCTAATAACGTATATTCTTTACAATAGTATTTTTCCACCACTCTTTTTGAGTTTTCTATAATCTAATTATCGTCTCTTGTGTCAATTATAGAATGATCGCAAGAGTGCTGACTTGTGGCTAGCTCTTAAAGAGTAGATGGATGTTATCTTTGTCAGTCTCCATTTCTAGTATTTCAAAATCGATCTCCATTTCAATGTCATGAATTAGCTGTTTGAATTTTTAGTCAATCGGTTCTAGTATCTTTTTCGACACTTGCAGTGATACATTAACAAAAATTTGCTAAGATTTTTTTGTTCACACTCCGTGTTTATAAAAACACATCTGTATCGTTAAATAGATTACGTATTTTATGATAAAAGCATTCGATTTTAGGATATATCCTATAGTTGACCTATCTAACTAACTTGCTCAACATATTGATAGTTATAGGCTCGTCTATATTTAGGGTTTAATCAGAAAGTAAAAACATATGAGCAAATTGGGGAATCAATTTCTAGGTTTGACTCAAACAAACTAATTCCGAATTTAAAAAAGCAAAATCTGTGGCTAGAAGGAGTCAATTCCTATTCACTTCAGTTTATGACTAAACAGGTAAAATCTGCATTCACTAGATTTTTTAGAGAAAAAAAAATGGTTTTCTTAAATTCAAACCAAAGAAGAGTCCGATTCAGTCATTCCGATTCCACAACACTCAGTGTGAATTTTGAAAACAATGCTATTAAGCTTCCTCAGATTGGAGAAATAAAAGTAGTTCTTCAAAAACATTTGAAGGAGAATTAAAAACCGCGACTATTCCGAAATCTTGCCCGGGAAGTATTGATCAACACTTTACTGGAGGATAGAAAAGAACTTCCAGTTAAACAAGTGTTTTCTGAATCTACGACTTGGTGTAGACCTTGGGATAATAGATTTTACTGTTATGTCAACTAATTAATAGATCGAAAATACTAAGTGCTTAAAAAAACTCTATGAAGAGACTTAAAGTACTCAAAAAAAAAAATGGTTAGTCGAAAATAGAATGGTTCTAAAAAGAGAGAAAAAGCCAAACAAAAACTTGCTGTACTTCACGAGAGAATAACAACTTAGAGAAATGATTTCCTCACAGACTCTCTTTTAAATTTGTTAGTGAGGACCAATCAATAGCTTTTGCCACTCTGAATTTTAAAGGCACGACTAAGAGTCACCATTTAGCACAGTCTAAGGTGATTCGTCGTAAAGCAGTTTTGTAATAAAATTAGAATATGAATCAGGATGGTCAGGAAAAATCATTTTTATGATAGGTAATTTGAACCATCATCCAAGGTCGATCATATTTATGGAACCATAATTTTAAGCTAACACTAAAGATAGAGAATGGAAATATCCTTAATGCAAGACAAAATATGACAGAGACATTAATGCTGCAATCAACATCAACAAATTTTATCTCATCGATAAATATTTAATTGTGATCTGACATCTGTGGAACGCGGGGAATAGACTTGGGACTTGTTCCCAAAAGAGAAAAGGAGAACCAAGAAGCCACTTAGTCTTCATCTGAGTGGTAGTGCAATTTACAGGTAATGGTTATTATGCACAACTTCGAATGCCAAATCTAGTGATTTCCTACCTAAATAGCAAGTTTTTAGCATAAAAATAACACTCTTAGAAGCTTTGTGTCTTACAGAATACAAATGTATTTGGAGACCCTTTATTATCCTCTCAGTTTTGATTGGTTACGGTCAATTACCAGTGAAATTACGAGTACATTTGAACATCCAAAAAAATATTAAAAATACTTATTTTCATATTACTGAGGTTCAAAAAGTTCTCAAATCAAAAAGTTCCATGGCTTTGTTACTTCACGAATACCAATGCTATTATATTTCTTCCATATATAATATAATAGAGGGTTTTACATGGAAGCTGTTAATTTTCAGAAAATAATGATTGCTACCGACGGTTCGGTCCCCTCCGAGTTAGCTGCCGACAAAGGTATAGCGTTTGCTAGATTGAGTGGAGGGACGGTTTACGCAGTCCATGTATTGTCAAAAGCTTACTTATCTGCTATGGATGGGAGTGCCTATCCTTCTTTTGGTATGAATCCTGATTGGGAATCGATAAAGGAGGCTTTTCAAAGACATGGACAGCAGGCTTTGGATTATGTAAAAAATTTAGGAAAGATTAAAGGAGTTAATGTCGAATCTATCATGCTTGAAGGAAATCCCGCAGACGAGCTTACCCGGTATGCTGAAGAGAATAAAATGAATATTGTTATTATGGGTACTCTCGGAAAGTCAGGAATAGATAGATTTCTTCTGGGTAGCGTAACAGAAAATATTCTCCGCCACTCGAAAGTTCCTGTTATGGTTGTGAAGGAAAAGTATAAGCCATGGGCTGAATGCAAGTAAATTATAAATTGTAGATTCCTCCATTGATCCAATTTTACATTTTTTTAAACTCTATAGATTCTTAGTCTCACCATGAGTGATTGATCTAATTCTAAAAAATAGATACTTTCACAGTGTTTGAAGAATATGTAGAGAGGTTCTATTGTATATTGTTTTCAATGACTACTCCCACAGCAAGAATTATAATATTTTAGAATAGTAAACTTTTTAATATCTCATAAGATCGTAAAAATTTACTATTCATTGTTATACTTGCACTATACATCTAGATTTTCTCAATACTTACATTATTTATTAGGATAATCTTTGTATTTACATTATTTATTATGTTAATTTTTATATTCTCTATATATTTTTTATAACTTCTGATTTTAATTAATCATTATATATTATCCATAAACATATGAATAAATTAAGGAATTTATCGAAATCCTCTATAGCCCTAGTTTCTCTAGAAATTGTTTTCTGCATTAGGTTTCTAAAAGTTTGCTCTGGTATTCTAGAAATTCTGATTTAGTGACTTAAAAAGAAACGTAAAAGCCTTTTTTAGTTGTATGAGAAAATCTTCATCTAATTTTACATTATAAAGCTCTCTCACTTTAGATAGCTTTTAATTGAGAAATTGAGAGCTCCTGCAAGGTTAGCTCCTTGAAGTTTAGTTTTTCTAAGATTAGCTCTCTCAAGGTTAGCTCCGTGAAGATCAGCTTTTATTAAATAAGTTGCTCTAAAATTAGCTTCTTCAATGTCAGCTTCATCAAGGATAGCTCTCCAAAGCTTGATCCTTCAAGATCGGCCATAAAAAGATTAGCTCTTTCAAGGATAGATCCTTCAAAGTTGCTACTTCAAGGTTCGCCCCTTAAAGATTAGCTCCTCTAAGGTTAACCATAAAAAGATTAGCCATCTAAGGTTAGCGCTGTCAAGGTTGATTCTTTTAAATTAGCTTTCAAAAAGTTAATTTCTCCAAAACCAATAAATCAATAACCTCTTCCTGTTACCACGAAATTTTTACTTCATTGACTTTTTATCAATTGTAAACCGTAATCAACGGCAATTCAAGTGTAGCTAACAAATAGTACACGCAGGAGTATCTGAAAATATCTAAACTGTAGCTGGAAATTACATAAACTAAAATATCGGTAGCAAAAGTTCCATTGCAGAAATGAAATATCAAAATGTTTGACTATGTGCCTGTAAACTCAATGATGTCATATCATGCAAAAATACACTTCCCATAGCATGTTAGTTACCCATTCAATGCGAAAAGTATTATAATTTCTTTAATACCCATTAAAAATCCAGGTTTAACTCAATTTCCTCAGACACCCTTATCTTTTGAAAAATTAATAAATTCGGCGACTCTAAAATAGATCTTGTGTGGGCTAGCATACTTTTCCCCCATAGCCATTGAATGTTAACTTTACCTTGAGCTTATCAGTGGCGTCTTCCTTGATTATATTTGTGTCTAGAAGCAAGGGAGCCAATATACAAAGCAGTGGGCATCCTATATTATAATCGTGAAAATGAGGCAACAGTTAGTGTCAGAATTGGAAGCATAAAAGCTATTGGATTGAAAATGAACCGATTTGTTTAAAATAATTAAATTTATGGTGGCAGGAGACGATCAAATTTGCTCACTTGCTCATAAATCAGTTTCAATCATCCAATTTGCAAGATCAGGATTTAGCGGGAATGATACATCTAAAGCGAAAAAATGAAGTGAAGACTCAAATGATATCATGGAATTTATTGGTGCATCATCTGAATATTTGAAGTGCTCCTCATACAAGCAGAACTTGAAGAGCTTGATTCTGACATGAGATATCTACAAATCTTCTTGAAACTGCAAACCTAAATGAAATTATAGCAATTGAAGATATGTGAAATGGAAAAGAAGTGAAAACTCAATATAATAGATTGTTTTCACTTAAAAAATATTTTTTCTTTATTTTTCATTCTCTGAATCTCGTCTTCAAGTATTTTTATTCTTGATTCAAGTTCTTGCATATCTTTTCGAGTAAACATGTCTGCTTTTGAGATTGCGTCCTGAATTTTGTCAGAAATTTTTCTTTCAAGATCAATTTTCTGTTTTTTGCTTTCTTCAAGCACATCCTGAATAACTTTTTTGCCCTCTTCCTTACTGATGGTTCCTTTATCTACCAAATCCTTTACCATTTCATCTATTTTTTCTTCGGTCATTGCCCAGAGGCCAGCTCCTATGAGCCCAAGTTTTCTGACTGATTCTCTCATGTATAAACACTGCCTTATACTTATTAACCTGAAAAGAAATAATTTAAAAATAATCAACCCGATATGGTCATAATGATGTATTAAAAGTTCCTCTTATTATCAAAATCTTATTTATATAAATATATTCTAGCTGGATACATATTCATCGAAAGCCATTCCTTAAACTAAATTATGAGGATTTCGATAAACATCTATACATTTGAAAATTGGAGAGTTTAAATATATTAACCTTAAAGAATTTCGATAAATCCTTAAATTTAGTCATATGTTGTAAAGAGGATACGAATTAATCACAAAAATCAGAGGTAATCGAAATTTTCTACAATAAGTTAAACATCATTAAATTGATTTTTGATGGATTGAATGGTCATAGATTTTCTTTTTAAGCTCAATACTTTCTTTGCATTAGATGAATCTGTTATTTTTCATCGAGTAAATCTATTATTATAGTTCCATCTGTGAGATTATCTTTCGAATAGCTTCTGATGATTTTCTGAGAATTTCATTTTGGTCTGGATCTAATTTGAGTTCAAAAATGTTTTCGACTCCAGAAGCTCCAAGTTTCACTGGTACTCCGAAATAAATCCCCTCCTGGCCGTATTGCCCTTCCAGATAAGCACAAGCTGGAAGCATTCTCTTTGAGTCTTTAATCACAGCTTCGGCCATAGACACGATAGCTGAAGAAGGTGCATAAAAAGCACTTCCCTGTTTCAGGAGTCCTACAATTTCGGCTCCTCCATTTACTGTTCTCTCTACCAATCTGAAAATCTGATCATCTGAGAGCAGGTATGTGAGTGGAATTCCCGAGACAGTAGAATATTTTGGGAGAGGTATCATAAGATCACCATGGCCCCCTATAACCGTTGCATGTACATCTTTTTTCGAACACCCGAGTTCTTCTGCAATAAAGCTCGCAAAACGTCCTGCATCCAGAACCCCGCTCATTCCGAATACTTTTGTTACCTCAAATCCTGTTGATTTCATTGCTACATAGGTCATAATATCAAGTGGATTTGTAACATTTATTACTATAGATTTGGGAGCATATTTAGCAATATTTTTAGAGATTTCAACAACTATCTTGGAGTTTATTTTAATCAAATCTTCTCGACTCATCCCAGGCTTTCTGGCAATTCCTGCTGTAATTATTGCAAGATCAGAATTTTCAATGTCTGAGTAATCGTTACTTCCCAATATTTGGGTATCATAATCTTCTATTGCACCTGCTTGCATGAGATCAAGAGCTTTTCCTTGCGGCAATCCATCTACGACATCCACCATGACAATTTCACCAAGTTCAAGCTCAGCTAGTCGCTGGACTGTAGTTGCTCCTACGTTTCCTGCACCAATTACGGAAATTTTAGCCATTAAATGCACTCCTGTATCAAATTATTAATTCCAAGATATTCTTAATCATCAGAAGAATTAAGATAAACCCTAATTTTGGGCTGGATGTATATAAGACCAATATAAATAATTTGCTAAAATCGGAGGTTTATTGAAATTATTTTCTGTCCACATTACCCTCAATATTTCTTTAATTTGCCTGTCCAAGATTCATATTACTGGATAACTATTATTTAATATTCATTATTTGTTTTTATAATTTAAAATTATTTTAATCCTATCAGGCTTGAAAAGTTGTTCAGCTTTTGATAACTATCAAGCCTACCGAAAATAAGTGAGAAGGGATCTATTTTTACGCAAGAGAGGCTTTTGATTACTGACCGAAAGAGAACAAAAAAGTGATCTATACCATAGAGCTAGATCATACTTACAAGCTCACACCTTTCTAAAAACAAATGAGTATGTTCACGCCACTCTTTTGATATAAAGAAATTATGCAAAAAGAAGTACTTTCATTGCTCAATGCTTCTTTTTTCTGGTTTCTGGTATGATCTGCATCAATCTTGAAGGATAATATTTTATTTCAGCTCCAACGAAAAGATATACTTGATCGCCATCATTACAGATTACATCAACTCAAAACAGTGCCTTTTACTAATTCAAAAGCAGATATATTTCAAATAGTTAACCATAACATTGTCTAAAAGAGAATTTTTGCGATACTCAATACAAAAACCACGTGTATATCTTATTTTTATAGACATGATTTGCATGGCTAAGTCCAATTTATAGCTTAAAGGTAGCTTAAGTCCATGTTCTTCAGATGTACACAAAAATTCTATATATTTTCTCAATATGGCAATAGCTTAAGAATTAATCTAATTTTCGATGAATAATCGTAAGCAAATAGGAGACAAATTCTACAATTGTGCACATCAATTGAATATCAATTTTATAATATAAAGTTAAGGAGTTTTTATTCTGAAGCTGGCCTTTAAAGGTGGGTGCAGGGAAATCGGACGTTCTGGTTTACTCGTAAATGGGGAAATCCTGCTTGATTATGGAATAAAAGTAGGAGGCATACTCGAATATCCTCTCAACGACATTGAGCCGAAGAAGGTTCTTGTTTCACATGGACATCTTGACCACTGTGGGGCAGTGCCTAACTTAATGTACCAGAATCCAGAGGTTTACATGACCCCACCGACTGCAGAGTTTACCAACCTTCTAGGGAGAGACACCCTCAAACTCGCGAAGACTACACTTCCAGGTATATCCCCTTTTGATCCTGAAGATCTCCATCAACTTAGCCGCAGGACACGAAAAATTGATTATGGAGATACATTCAAAACAAACGGATATAGAGTTTGCTTTTACAACGCAGGTCATATCCCTGATGCTTCGGGAATCCACCTGGAATCAGAACGCTGAGAAAGTATATTCTACACAGGAGATTTCAGCCCGAAAGAAACAAGGCTTGTGCATGGTGCAGCCGAATTTCCTGAAGCAGAAACTCTTGTGATCGAGAGCACGTATTTCGAGAAAGACCATATCCCCCGAAAGGAAACCGAAGAAAAGTTTATTGAATCAGTCCAAGATACTCTGGAGAAAGGAGGCACTGCACTTATCCCTGCCTTTGCAATAGGTAGGACTCAGGAGATCCTGATGCTACTTGATGCACACGGGATCAGGGCTCATGTAGATAGTATGGGCCTGGAAGTATACAAAATACTTAAAAAATACCCTGAATACCTGAGAAATCCTGAGCTTCTTGACAGGGCTTTCAGACGTGCGGTTCCCGTAAAAGTACAGCAGCGGAATTTAGTCCTTAAAGAACCTTCAGTAATTGTCACTACAGCTGGAATGCTGGACGGAGGACCAGCTCTTTATTATCTAAGCAGACAATATAAAGATCCCAAATCAAAAGTCCTACTTGCCGGTTACCAGGTTGAAGGTACAAATGGACGGAGGGCCCTTGAGCATAGAATTATTGAAACAAAAGAAGAGGTCCTGACACTCAAGCTCAAAATAGAGCAGTACGACTTTTCCGCCCACAGCGGAGACGGTGAGCTCAAGAAGCTTGTAAAAGATTTCTGCAAAAGAGACACAATCAGAGTCTTTGTAATGCATGGGGACAAAACTGAAGTTTTTTCGCAATGGATTTCGGAGGAAATCGGCGTGGATGCATACGCACCTTCAAACGGGGAGTCTTTTACCTTTTAAAGAAAATAAAAGGATATACAGGACTTCAAAAAACCTGCGAAACGCTTAAACCTCAAATAATTCTAATCACCTAGGTATGATCCTGAATCCGAGACCCAGGAGATACACGCAAAGATAATCCTTCTGGCTGCACGGACTGCCACAAAAATCAAAGGATTAGACTACACCGTAACTGCCTTTGTTGAAAAAGATGATATTGGTGCCCTTGCCCTGACAATGGAAAAGCTGGCAGATGAAAAAGGCGCAGGATCCGATTTCCTGAAAAGGGATGCTGCAAACCTCATAAATACCGGAGTCGCGATCCTTATAGGCGTTAAAACCAGCAGAGCTGCAGGTCTTAATTGCCTAGCCTGTGGATTTGAAACCTGTGTAGAGATGTTGAACCGACAAAAGGTAGAAGCAGAGTTTAAAGGTCCAAATTGCATGTTTAAGCATGCAGATCTGGAAATTGTTGTAGGTGCAGCTGTTGCAAAAGCCAAAGATTTTTGTATCGACAAGAGTTATGTACACGATTGGTGCAGTTCAAGGGGTATCGGATTTGAAAGATGATGATGTTGTTTTTTGGATTTCTCTGAGTTTAACAGGGAAGAATATTTTCTTCGATAGTAAATAGATATTTTTAATAAAATAACCCGCAGTAGTCCATCCTAAACAGATTGTCTGACAATTTAATTTTGAGATGAATAGATAACAAAAAAGCTCTTAAAACCTTTAAATTGAAAATATGGGTTAATTTATTACTGCTAAAAATTATCTAACAGATTCATCATGGTAGGAAGGGAGTTATCAGCTAAAAAAATATACTGGTAGGTTTCCCTTCCTAAAAAGTGGAGATCTCCCTATGCTCTTATTCCACACCAATCCGATCCATGTGTCCAGGAGCCCCAGGATCCACCGGGGAAGAATGATTGAAGTAATTGGCTGTGACATTTACATCATCTAGAGAACTTTCATTTCTATTGACTCCGGCTTTCAGGACAGATAAATTATTGTTCCCTCGGCTATGAAGCTGTCTACTGTTACGCTGTAAGAGCTTGTTGGATCAATAGAAGTTCTATTAATCTTTATGCTGGAGATATTGACCTTCTTGCCAACGGGGGCACTTTTGTTCCATGTATAACTGAAGCCGTTTGAGACCTGTAGTAATACGCCTTTGTTGCCAAAAGATGTATTGAACTGTTGATCCAGCAAATCTTCTATTTGAGTGCCTTTCAAGGTCATTGTGACTAGTTTATTCCCAAAGGGTTGGACGCTGAAGGCCTCACCATACGTGACATTACATGGCAGTTTACTACCATTCAAACAAATCAGGTTAGAACGAATGCCTTCCGGGTTTGCGAAAGCTACCACAGCACCGCCATAACTTAGGTTAGAGGTGTTATTGAACTGGGCATCGGCTATGAGATCACCAAGGGCGGATTCACCATGACCATAGATTCCTGTGTAATATTACCCGTGATGTTGCCGATCACCGTGTTTGCAGTAGATTCAACCCGACGTTGGTATTCCATGACCAACTCGGCTACTCTGGAATCTGTAGGAGCATTCCTAGACACTATAATGTTTCTGGCACTTTTTTTGATTACAGCATGTGTCTCATTGCTGATTACCAAATCGATGTCTGTGAGTACGCTACCCTGTGCATCGGCTTGTGCCACTATGCTATCGTTAATAAGGGCATTGTAGGCTTGATGGGTGTGGCTGTGATGAATACATCTACTGCATGATCGGTGTTGTTGAGTACATCGAAGATGGGACCAATTTTATTCTGGATCTCGTTGTACAATCCTTTCTGATAGCCCCATTATGTATGAGCACCACTATGGTTTTCACGTCCTTTTCCTGTAACTCCCTGACGTATTTGTTAATGGTCTCGGATTCATTCAGGAACTTGAGTCCCTTCATTGCTGAAGGAAGTACCACATTAGGTGTATCTTCCAGGACAACTCCAATAAATCCTATTGGTACTCCCTGGACGTAGGTGACAGCGTCAGCAGGGAACACTGTGGCGTTTGTGCTCTAATTAACTATGTTCGGCAGCTAAAAATAGATATTGCTACTATGGCACTTATGGAAAGACAGAATTATACAGAATACTTCTGGGCAGCATTGCAGGAAATTTGGTCCGGCACTCGAAGATGCCTGTCATGATTGTAAGGAAAAAGTATGAGCCTCAAGACTGATCTAAAATAAATTATAGAGAATTTTGATAAACTGAGGACTTTCGTCATAGGCTTATAAGTAGTATCCAAATAACTCAAGAAAATAGGAGGTTTATTGGAGTATATATATACATATTTATATTTTCAAATAAATGTTTTTAGAATGGTATACATTTATCACAGTTTTTATATTTAGTGGTTTCACTGCTCATAGTTTTTTTGTGGGAAAACCTGTGTGCAGAACTCTTTTAATTCATTTATTAAATATGTATCTAAGCATTCATTAACCTTTAGGTTATTCTACTTGATTTTAGACTTCAAATGCGTAAATTTATTAATTATTTTGAGACAATCGAAGGTGTCTATGGCTGATTCATAAAAGTTTCTTGTAGCAAATATAAAATACAATTCAGCTTAAAAATGAGTAGATGGTCTCTCATATGTACGGAGCCATTCAAATGAAAAATTTCAGAGAAATTATCAAGGATTGTAACAAAATTACATATAACTCTATAAATAACCTACTTCACTTTTCATGATTTAACACATTGCCAATTGTATTACGTATTCGGTCCTTATCCTAACATTTCTCTCGAGATACCCTTTATAATTCACGATTTCCGGTGCTCTCTCCACAAAACTAAGACCACCAAAATTTCGTTCCACGTATTTATACATAACAAGCTCGCTGTTTTCCCTGGGGATTAGGAATAGTTTTTCCCTCCGGCTTTTGCTGCCTTGGCTTTTTCGAGCACTCCACATATCGCGCCAATTTTACCTTTGCTATCAATAGTGCCTGTAAGAATAATGCTGTTATTGAGTTTGATATTGCTATCGATTGCGGAAACGGTAAGAAGAGTCACGAGAGCACCTGCACTGGAGCCTTCAATACGCGGAATTTGATTTTTAGCATTAATACTGAATATAACATCACTTTTCGAAAGTGATTTCCCAGTTTTATTCTCAGCTAATAAGACTGCGGTGTTTCCTGCATCCTGGAAAAGTACACCCATGAGAGGAGTTGTCTGGACGAGCACACGACCTTCTCCTGGCTTGATCTCAACAGAAACATCTATCAGAGCACCTTCTTCAGCAACTGTCGAATCTGGTTGTACGACCTCCAAGACAGCAGGTCCCTGTAGATTAGCGAATCCATTTAGGCATGTGGGACCAGTTTTAAAATTATTTTTGAGTTCAAAATTTTTTTTGCGATGGGATTCAAATTGGGAATCATAAAATTGAAGCAACTTATTATTTTGATTTATTTTCGCTAGAATTTCTTCGCTTTCCTTCTGGAGATTATTTATACGAGTCTGCATTTCGTTGATTTATTTTTTTCAATGGAAGGGGTCTCCTTAAATAAGACGGAGTAAGCATTTGAGACAAGCGAAAGTATCAACAGGAAGATGAGAAATTTAGATTTCATATACCAACCATTATTAGTTTGCCGCAATGGTATTTATTCTTCTTTTTGATAGTTCTTTATACTCTTCGGAGGATGGATAATTTAATAGATTAATCGTACGTATATATCACATCAAAATAGATACCGATTACCGATTCTTGGTAGGCTGAATAATTACAAATAACTTTTGAATGGTGAAGTAGTCTCAAAAAACGATAGCATAGAAATCAATTGTAATTCTAAATAATGTCCAGAGACTTGCAAGAACATATTGATCAAATATACTAATATCGCTTCGTGTCTGTAAAAACTAGAGAAATTTCAGTCGTTGGAAAAGAAGATGGAAATGTTGATATTACTGAAATGATCTCATAGGAGATCAAGGTCTCAAAAATAAAATAGGAGAAAGTTACGATTTTCTGCTTGGTTTATGCCATTAAGCTCTTTCCGGAAAATCATATAGTTGTACGATCTGAGTCGGTGTGTATATGATCCCACCGACTTTGGGACTGTGAGCGTGCCTCTTTCATAAAAATATTGAACATGGGGACGTGCCTGTGGCTTGTCGTCAGGCCCAAAATTTATGATTTATATATCTTTTTGCCGGATGAATCAAGTTCTGGCTTGCGTTCTGTGGCAGTATGTTTGTGCTTCCTACTTTTATTGCATACCAGCAACCATTAGTTCCGCTGGAGGTGGAAACTACGCCGTTCAGTGCGTTTTCAGTAATATTTCCGCCATAGACTGTTTTATAATTATCAAAATCCCAAAGTATCATCCATCGCTCTGCATCCATTTCCTAGTGAAGTTTTGTGTCGGAATATTGAATGTGTTATTGCTGTTGAAAGTCATTTCTACTTGAGCGTAGCTTCCCTGAAACCAAAATCTTAATGAAGATTCCATTGTCCAACAATTGCCATATTTATCACCAGATATTTTATATTTTTATTACCCTTATTCATTTATTTGCGCCTGTTATTCGCAGAATTTTAAGTTTTTGAACCAATTTACTCCGGATAATACATTGTAAATATATTAAAAATGTTATGGGTTATTATAGCATCTTAAAGAATTTCGATAATTTCCAAACGGGAAATAATACTGCATAAAATTATTTCAAACCAAAGGACGTTAAATATAATTATACAAAAAATAGTTTCCAAACGAATAATAATAACGCATAAAATTATTTCAATTCAAAGGACAGTTAAATATAATTATACAAAAAATAGTTTCCAAACAAAAAATAACACCGCATAAAATTATTTTCAGTCAAAGAACAATTAGATATTAATAATGATTTTTTATTGATTCCAAAGTTTTCAGAATTTAGAATTAACTTTTTCCTAAAAAAGCAATATATATTTAACCTTAGATTAAATTCTAAGTTTTAAAGGTTTGATAAAAAAGATTATCAACACCATCTAATTAGCTCAAATTTTTTTAAATTTTTTATCGTGTCCTCGGGTAGTCAAACAAATCTGTTTAATAATTAGATCGCTAATTTTTAGGAAACAATAGTTCCACTGTAAAAATAAAAATCTCATTCTTTTTGCCCATGTGCCCGTAAAATTAATCATTCTGTTACGCTTGAGAATATACTGCCTGTGACCTATCACATGTCGATTAAATGCAATGAAAGATAATCTCGCCAATGGGAAGAGTAAGCACGATTATGCAACGATTCCATTTAAAGATCTATTGAAATATCCTGGATCCAAACTTGCAGATGAAAATTGTCATTGCTATTTGTGGATTACAAACGAAGTTTGCCAAAGGGATTTTAATTATTGAAGCATGTGGATTCCTATATAGCACATCTTTATTTGGGTAAAACCGAATTTCGGTATGAGAAATTATTTTAGGGGAAGTACCGAGCAAGTTAGCAGAGAGCAGCAAAACGCATAGCACACACTTTAGTGGCTGCTTTTATGGCATTTTTCTACTGCATCAAGGCCATTTGTAATTTTTCTGATTTGAGCTGGAAGCCTTACTATTGACACTTCCGGCGAAATTGTCAGTAATAGAGCATTAGAAGTCCTACAAAACTATCGTGCTATGGTTGAGAGCATTTCAATGGGTAAAATAGCAACCCTGTAGGCCCCTATTCCCGGATCTGCTGGTCCACCAACGATAAAATCTGAGACAAGAATCTCGACTAATAATCACTACTGTAGGTAAAAAAAGTGCTCTCAAAGCCTATGAGCATTCCTGAAATAATATTCGTTGCAGCTTCGGTTTCAGAGAAGGAGGCAATACTTTACACATATTTAGATTTGAAGATGGTCTCTTGACATATACCAAAATTTACAATAATATATTGAAGAATGAAGATTACAGTATCTCCACTATAAGTCGTATGGTTTTGAATCCACTATTTATACCTTCTGTTAATTTTTAGCTTTCTATAATTTTTGTGCATCTATCATTATTAACCCACAATAGGTAGACTTAATGCTCTCTTAAGATAATTAAAGTTGAATTCATTAGTCATCGATTAAAAAATTTTCTTGTTTTCGTGCTATCTATTTGGACCAAAAAAATAGTCTCAGAATTCAAACACCAACTATAAAATCAACAATCGACCCTAATTTCATATCAATGATTACAATGGAGAATTTTTGCGAAACCAGTGCAATTTATCATCTTTGAAAAAGGAGGTTACTACCAAGCTCTGATCTGATGAGAATTATTCAGAATGCAAAGTTGCAATTCTGCAGCTTGAAACCAAAGTAATCAAAGTTTGCTCTACAAATGTGGAGAGCAGTTCCATCCTCTATTTTCCTGGCAACACAAATGACTCAATCAAGACTTACGCACTCAAAGTACAAAATTAACTGCAATAGAACATTTTGGTCAAATTCACCATTTAAATAGTAGGAGGTTTAAAGCTACCACTTTATATATCTCTAGTAAACAAATCCGATATATATTATATTGACTCTCCGCCGTTTTTTGTGGGTTGAAAATAATGTTCCAGTTGAAAAAGTAACTATACAAAGAAATAAACATCGATAATAAATGTGATTTTCCTAAATAACTATTTCAGAATATCACATATATTTTGCCGCATTTGGAAAGTGATTTAAAATACCCACTAGAAATAATGAAGAACCTTATTATTTCTTAATCCGATACTCCAAATCACTTTATCTGACCTAACTAAGTTAGATGGTTAACGAAATTATTAGTTTCCTTGTTTGGTTTAGATTATCAAAAAAAAGCTTCCTCGGAAAGATTGAAATAAGTAATAACAGAAAAATACAACTATAAGTCCGACAAAAATAAAGCCAATAGCTTTAATAATATCGAAACGTTTCTTCGGAACTTCTATAAGAGTATTGAGGGAAGGAATACTTTTCGGATATTTAAGATATTTAATTATTCCAGGTTTGTGCCCTGCTCCTATCACCACAACGACAGTTTTGTTTCCACCTGCAGCGATATTAAGTATATTTCCTGCAAGATATGCGTCCCGTTCGTCAATTAACACCTCTGCTGCTGTAGGGGCAAAACTCCTAAGTTCACTTACAAGGGTAGTTACAACATCCTGTTCTGTTATTTGATCGATGTCTATCTCATTTCCTTTTCCAATTCCTATAAAACCATAGAGCAGGGAGATAATCATCCTGATTTTCTCCAGGAATTTCATCTTTCTCCAAAATCGCTGAAGAGTCACCTGGATATCTCGGTCAATTAAGGCAACTTTAGATCCTGAAGTTTCAGCTTCCTCTATAGCTGCAAGCATCTCAGCGCCTGGTTTTACGCCCATGTCTTCACCTATCTTTTTCTGCATATAGGCAAGCACCCATTGGATGGTGTAGTAGTAGATTTTTCCTTCAAAAAGAATATCCTTGATCGGAACCTGGTTTTCCTGGACATTCCCTTTTATGGAATCATAGCGTCCCCTGCAGAGCTCGACAGCAACTATATCTGGTTTCAGATTTTTGATAGCGGCTCTAACTTCATCGACACTCTTTTCTGAAACATGGGCTGTCCCTATGAGCACAATTTTTGAAGGGTGACATTCATCCTCGCATTCACCTGGGAATTGAGAAAGCAAAGGAATTGAGATTTCCAAAGCTGAGTCAAGAAGCGTCTCTGTAAAAAATTCAGAGGTTATATTCGATTTTGCTTCAGTATCCCTGGGTTCTATCGCAGATGAAGGGAAAGAAATTTCATTTTTTCTTTGTATGTCAATCGGAGAATCAGAGGATTTAGACTTCTCGACAGAAATATAATTTTCTGCGGATTCGGTCACAAGTTTGTTCATAGAATATCTCGACTCCTAATATGAAGGGTGGAAATTATAGTTAGAGTCACTGTTATGGTGATCTGTGATTTAGGGATATAAATTATCAATCTCTCTGCTATGACTAATTAGGAATATTGGACGAGGATACATTACTTAAAAGATTGTAGGTCTTGTCCAGAGATGTCGAATTTCAAAAGAACGGATACATACTCATAATTTATATAACAATTTAAAGATACTCTCTTGCTCGCGGTTTCCAATAGCTCATATCAACTACCAAATTGGATTTTGTAGCATAAATAATTCAGTTCTCCACATAAAATAACCAGCTATAGAAAAATTTAATCGCAATCAGTTAATTAACTTATTGTAACTACTTGCAGGAATATTATATCTTTCTGCAGTTATATTTTTTTTAGTCTTTATTTCTATGATTTCACTTTAAATTTATTCCTATAAAATAATTTGGTGACTATTTTGATAGGAGAATATAATATCAATAGCTTTCTAATTAATATGTATGGGTCAATCCTTGTGTACATACGTGAAAAGTAGAATATATCTATCCACGAATCACAAAATGTAAATTTAACCACAGAAATCATGGAAAACCATGAAAAAAAATAAAAGCAATTTTATCGTTTCTTTCTGTTTTTAATTTTGTGTTTAAGTTTAGTAAAAAACTTTCCATGCTCACTTATAAATATATTATTGTAACTATACTGTTTGAGAATACCTCATATGTATAGTTATTTTTGTTTCTATACATTAAGCAAATTTTTATGGGATTATTTCATTCAACTATCTACTATTAATTCTGTTTGTTGGTTTTTCCATCAGTTAATATTAGAAGTATCTATTGCGTCAAAATATATTTCAACAAATCGATTTTTGGTAGATTGAAAGTACATGTTTTTTGTAAATTTTTAAAGTGTTAATTTTTACTTTGGAGACTATAAAACAGAAGCTTTCAAATATCCAAATCAGATAATATCTGGAGTTGACGTAATCGTTATGGTTAAAATGCTTTTTTAAAGCAATGAAATGATCTTTCAGAATTTGAATTTGAGAAACAATATATTGATCGAATTTCTTTCAGAAAATTTCTCAGTCTGTCCTGAGTACATACCAGACAGTATCACGTCTGTACATCCAGAAAAAAATTATTGATAACTGCAAAGAATAAGAAATATAGGGATAGTTTCGAAACAAAATTAATTGCTTTGGTTTGAAAATAAAAACGAGAATTATTCTGTAAGCTACTTTTATCCATTCAAATTCTAGACATGCAAAAACGAGTTCCGAAAAAATCAAGTGATTTACATAGACAGAGGATACTTTTGAACAAAATCAACATGTTATAATGTAAATGGAAAGAGCAGTAAAAGAACGTTTTCTAGGAATAAGAGATTTATAAAGGAAAGAGAATTATGCTCAAAAATATCAGAGGAAAGAATTTATGCAGTAACTAAAAAGATGTTCAAAGCAGAAAAAGTTTTTGTAACGACTGTTCAAATAGTGAGTTTAAAGATTTTGTGTACAGCTTTTTGTTATAATCTCCATCAATTGAGGACATTGAAATAAAAAGGTTTATTCAAGGATAGCGGAAGCTATTTTAAAATAAAAGAATAATGAAACAGAAAAGAAAAAAATAAATGTAAATTGGAATCGTCTGTGGTATTTTGTTCATCCTTACGTACTAATCAAGTTTTCAGGAAATCAAGTTTTCAGAAGAAATATTTTATTCAACAATATATTTTTTTAGATCTAGTCGCAAATATGTCTATTTTTTTATAAACTTCGATACTTTATGTGGAAAACTATATCTCATTATTCCATTTATCTCGTACTTTCCTTATTTCTGTAGTTTATATTTTGAGTAAGTTAAATGTGAAATAATAACCCATATTAATGATAATTTCAAAGATTCTGGAGGAAAAATTTCCTTCGAACAAAGTAATAAGCCTTGGAGAGCACAAAGGTTTTTTTTAGGAATCTTCAAGTTAATTCTAAAAAATCTAGCTGGAGAAGATGCATCATGCAGGAAAAAATCAAGGAAATCGCGTATAGAGTCCGTGAACTACGGGAACTTTCAGAGATCCCGGTCAAAGAAATGGCAGAATATCTGCAGATATCCGATGAGACTTACAATAAATATGAAAGTGGAATTGAAGATTTTCCGGTAAGTATCATTTTTGAAATTGCACACAAGCTTCACATAGACATGACTGTTCTCCTGACAGGGGAAGAGCCACATATGAATATTTTTACCGTCACAAGGGATAAAAAAGGGGCAAGCGTTGAAAGAAGAAAGCAGTACCTATACAAGAACCTGGCTGAGAAATTCATCCATAAAAAAGCCGAGTTTTTCATAGTCTCAGTTGAACCCAAACCTCAGGAGATGATGCCTGAAACAAACTCCCACCCGGGACAGGAGTTCAATTATGTGCTCGCAGGTACTTTGAAAGTTTATATTCACAATAACGAAATTGTTCTGAATGAAGGAGATTCAATTTATTTTGACTCAAATTACGAGCATGCTATGGAATCTATGGGAGAAAAACCCGTTAAGTTCTTGGCAGGTATAATGTAAATTTGATATCAGAAAGATGAAAACTAATGTAAAATATTATTCCTCGGAAAACCTTTGAGACTCAAAATATCCCTAGTTTTCAAAATGCAAAGAGCATGAGCATACAAGTAGATAAAACTGGTGTCAAAAATGACTTCCTTACTGAGCCAATTTGTTTCCCAAATAGATTTTGAATCTTTTGAGGATTTCCAGAAAAATTTTAAAATTCTGGTTCCTGAGAACTTCAATTTTGCCTATGACGTTGTAGATGCCTATGCGAGAGATTTTCCTGATAAAATTGCCATTGTTTGGTGTGACGATAATGGGAGTGAGAGAATCTTCACTTTCAAAGACCTCAAGTACTACAGTGACAAAACTGCAAATTTCTTCGCAAAACATGGGATCATGAAAGGTGACTATGTAATGCTGACCTTAAAGAGCCGTTATGAGTTCTGGTACTGCATCCTGGGATTGCATAAACTTGGAGCCATTGCTGTGCCTGCAACCCATATGCTCAAAACACGAGATATAGTGTACCGGATCGAAAAAGCTGGATTGAAAATGATTGTCTGCATATCGGAAGATGGAGTTCCTGAACAGGTGAACGAATCCCATTCTCATTGGGAAAATATCCCATTCAAAAAAGCAGTGGTTGGAGAAATAGATGATGAAGAATGGATCGATTTCAGGAAAGAACTTGATGAGGCTTCCCCTTATTTTAAGCGTCCCTCAGGTGAGTCTGCTACTACAAATGATGATATTTGTCTTGGTTATTTTTCTTCAGGGACTTCCGGTTTCCCAAAAATGGTGAAGCATAACTTTACCTACCCTTTGGGTCATATTCTTACTGCAAAATACTGGCAGAACGTCGAAGATAACGGATTGCATTATACTGTTGCAGACAGCGGCTGGGGAAAATGCGTATGGGGCAAAATCTACGGGCAGTGGATAGCAGGTTGTGCGGTTTTTGTCTATGACTACGACAGGTTTGAAGCCAAAAATATGCTTGAAAAAGCCTCTAAACACGGTGTTACAACTTTCTGTGCTCCGCCTACAATATATCGATTCCTTATCAAGGAAGACTTGACTAAGTATAATTTCAGTACTCTTAAATATGCGGTTGTTGCAGGTGAACCCCTAAATCCTGAGGTGTTTAATAGGTTCCTTAAATTCACAGATATAAAGCTCATGGAAGGGTATGGGCAGACTGAAACTGTTGTTGCTATTGCAACCTTTCCATGGATGGAACCAAAACCAGGATCTATTGGAAAGCCAACTCCTGGTTATAAGATTGAGCTTATGGATAAGGACGGAAGGTTATGTGAGGCAGGTGAAGAAGGAGAAATTGTAATCAACACAAAGGAAGGAAAACCTGTTGGGCTCTTCGTCCATTACGGAAAGGATCCTGAGAAAACTAAAGAAGCCTGGCACGATGGCTATTATCACACCGGAGACATGGCATGGATGGATGAAGAAGGGTACTTATGGTTTGTGGGAAGAGCTGATGATATTATCAAGACTTCTGGATATAAAGTAGGACCCTTTGAAGTAGAAAGTGCTCTCATCCAGCACCCTGCAGTGCTCGAATGCGCAATTACAAGCGCTCCTGATCATGAAAGGGGGCAGATAATCAAAGCAACAGTTGTGCTTACAAAAGAATACACTTCTGGAGAAGCAATTAAAAAAGAGTTGCAAGAACACGTAAAAAAAGTCACTGCTCCCTATAAGTATCCGCGTATCATAGAATTTGTGGACGAACTTCCAAAAACAATTAGTGGAAAAATCCGAAGGGTAGAAATAAGGGATAGAGATCAAGTTTGATAAGGAGATCATAATAAGGCAAGTTTATGAATTTATAACAAAATTAGAACTCTATAAAACTAAACCGTTTTTCCAGAAGACATCTACATTATTAGTCAGATAAGACACCTACATAAATAAAATTAACTTTCAATTTATTTTTATTCAAATTAAATATTTAGTAGCTTAGTGAGAGGATATAAATTCACTTGAGAACTTCTAATAACTAAATTATTCATATTTTAAGCCGGTTTTATCCTATAAACTTGAAGTACGTCATAATATTATTTTGCTATAAAATAAAATTTCACATGGTTTTTTATAAATTATCGTAATTTTTTTAATACGGCGACATCATCAACTATTTGAAATACACTTTAAAATTAGTAAAATGTACCTTTTTGAGTTTAATGAAATCTGAACTAATGGTGATCATGTAAATTTTTTCGTTGGTGCTAGGCCAAAATATTCTCCTTCAAGAGTATGCAGATTATGACGAGAAAAAAGCACATGACCAAACATATAGTATAATAATACTTGTTATTTCCAAATTTTATCCGCTATTTATCTATTATTTCTTATATTTGTTGACCCCTTTATTTCCACTGCAACTGCCCATTCACTAAAAAATATTGTTTCATTTAATTTGGTTTATTTTTTTCACCCGTGACATTTTATGTAGAGTAGAACTTTCGGCTAGCACACACTGATTAATTATCATTAAATTTTTATTTAACCCCGATTTCTACTGCAAGTTTCCTCTATGTCAGAAAATTAGGTAACTGAAACCATAGGAATTCCTTAAAAGATAACCTCGGAAATCCCCGGAAATTCTATAGATATATATTTTCTTAAAAATGAGTTCATTTTCAGTGAACCTTTTCAGATATCTTTAGGCTAGTTAATCTTTATTTTGTTATAACTTCACAGCCGTTCTTAGTGATCACTATCGTATGCTCTGCCTGGGCTACAAGTCCCCCTGCACTTTCAAGAAGTACAGGATAAGATTGAAGAATTCCTACCTTTGCAAGCTGGATTAATGCAAACTCCAATTTGTCGGATTCAAGCCAGCGTTTTGCAAAAGGTAGTCCTCTATATTCTTCCACCTGTTTCAAGATATTTCGGACTGCAGGCATACGGACCGGTTTTTTCCTTCTGAGGCTATATATCTCGGCCCAGTTTCCGTCGTGAATAAAACCTGCTCCATCAGTCGCAAATGGTTCTATTGCAAACACATCTCCTTCCCTAAGAATTACTCCACCTTCAACACGCTTGTTGGGAACAGAAGGTTCGTCATGAGCCTCATACTGGGAAAGCCCGTGACCTGTCAAGTTTATTATTGGGTTTAAGCCATAGCTGCGAATACTGTCATCTATTGCAGCTCCAATTTGTCCTGTAGTGATCCCTGGTTTTGCAAGGTTAATTGCTGCAGAAAGGGCTTCTTCGGCTGCTTTTAATATATCGGAGTTCCCTGATAAATCAACAGTAACAGCTGAATCTGCAATGTATCCATCTATATGAACACCAAGGTCCAACTTCACCATATCTTTTCCGAATATATCGGTGTCTCCAGCTATTGGGGTTGCATGTGCTGCTTCCTCATTTCTCGAAATATTGCAGGGAAAAGCTGGCTTACCTCCTAACTCGATAGTTCTATTTTCCACAAGTTCTGCAACTTTTAGCAAGCTATTCCCAACTCTTACCATTTCTACGGCCTCGTCTCTGACAACCTTTAGGATCTTTCCTGCCTCTCTATATTTCTCGAGGATTTCTTGCTTATTGCTCACATTATCAGTCATGTTAATACCGTTAATCTCTTAATTGAATGTAATAGGTTTCTGGCCTGAATGAAATAATAAGGTCTAAGTATCTGATCCTGACAATCGTACCGCTAATTTTTGGTTAAAGCGAAGTTATATTCCAGACATAGACAGACTTTTTAAATTGTAAAACGTCATAATATAAATTTTTTTTCTATTCCTGTAAGGTTCTCATACCCATTTTCTGTGACAAGCACCATATCCTCAAGTCTGATTCCTCCAGTTTGAGGGTAGTATAAGCCAGGTTCTATAGTAATTAAATTACCTTTTTCAAGAATATACCCATTTTCTCCTACTGCAGGAAGTTCATGTACGTCCAGTCCAACGCCATGCCCTGTGGAATGAATAAATCCAACTTTTGAACCACTTCTGTAGGTATCATATCCCTTTTTCTCGAATGTGTCACAGACTGTATTATGTACATCAGCTGTAGATATGCCTGGCTTAATCATTTCAAGCCCTTTTTCCTGAGCTGCGATTACAGCTTTGTACATTTCTTTTAATTCTTTTGAAGCCACTCCATGAAGTACCGTTCGTGTCATATCCGCAAAATAACGTTCTCTCTTGCTCCTCGGGAAGATATCCAAGATAATTGGCGCATTTGCCCAGAGAGGACCATTTGTAGTACCATGGGGATTTACTGTATCTCTTCCACATGAAACGATAATTTCTTCTGCTTCACACCCAAAATCAAGCAATGTATGGTCAATGACTGCTTTTACTTTAGACCCGGTAAGTATCTGCCCTTCATGATACAAGTTTCCTTTTCTTTCTTCTGCTTTTGCTATCAGGAAGATCGCTGCTTTCATAGCTTTTTCTCCAGCCATTTGAGCATATTTTATAGACTCAATTTCTTTCGGTTTTTTCAGGCTCCTTATTTTCTTGAAAGGACTTTTCACAGGTACTATGGAAAAACCTGATTTTTCAAAGTAATTTGAATGAAATATCGGAAAATCGTAAGGCACTGCAACTTTTTTTACTCCTTCGCCAAGTAGCAAATCTGATATGCAATCCGCATAGGCAATATACATATCTTTTTTCTCCTTGATCTTCTCCCTGTAGTCAAAGTCCTGAGTTGTTGTTATAATTGGAATCCTTGACTCGATTTTTGCCCTTCCCTTTTCCATTTCCGAAATAAAAATTATTTCTTTTCCTGCTCTTGTCTGCAGATAAACAAACTCATCCGAAGATAGAAAATGGGTTACATAGTAAATATCAGAATTATGTATATTTCCTATCATAAGGTAAGCATCAGTTCCTGCTTCCTCAAGAGTCTTTTTTATGCTGAATTCTGACTCTGTCATGCAAAGTAATTTTGCTTTATGTGGATAAAATTCTTATTGTCAGATCTTTTTCCGACTAACTTCACATTTTCTTTCTCTATTCCATTCGAATGACCTGTAGTCTGTGTTGGATGAAAGCCTATCAGAGAATCGTTATGCCACTTCCCACAGATATATACACGAGTTACATCTATTAACTGGTGGCCAAATAGGCAAATAAATCTCACAAGTGTGTACATCTGCAAAAAGTAGCCCATAAGAACTATTCAGTAATTTTCACAATTTAAGCAATTCTTTCAAGAAAAACTAGCTTCTCGAATCCCCCATATTTTTTGGAAACAACTTTTTACAGGGGTTCTAAATTGAATTCAAATTCAACAAAGTTTAGGACATTTAGATTATAACTCAACTATTTCTAAATATATACAATAGCAACTGCAGATTATGATATTTGTATAAAACTTGAATAAAATTTAACAATTATCCCGATAAATAATCAAGTGGAGAAAAAGAATATGCACCTTAAACGATGCTCTTATTTATATTTAGAACCTAACATCTTTGTTGATGATGAGCTGATTTGTCTTTAAATCGATGATTTTAATATTGACAATATCACCAGATATTGGCCCCGTCTCAAAAACATTCATGCCATCCGTATTAGCCAGCGAGAGTATTTTCATATCACCAACACTCAAATTATCGAGACTAGAAGTGTTAACTGAAGCAGATTTAGTTCCAAGTGATGCAGTAACTTTCGTTATTGAATCTCGGAAGTAAATTTGATCTCCGCCAAGGTGTTCAAGTTTTACAGATGCTATGCCAGTAGCATTAGCAGTATCATTTGCTTTAATATCTATGCTTGCCTGAGGTGCAGATTTGGTAGACCCCTGGCTGAAGACAGTAGAACCGATTGCAGCGGCGAGAATGACAGTTATTGCAACCATCAGGATGACACCGATAACCGGGGACACTGCATCTTTATTCCCAAATAATTTCTTGAGACCCATATGTTTCTCCCTCCGGATTAAAGGTACTCAAACAGGATACCTGCCTGAAACTTCTAACAATTGTTATACACGGCTAAACTAGGTACAGTTTAATACATATTATTTTATAGTGTTGTACCCATTATCCATCATCATTATATGCATTTTTGCGGATTACATTAGAATATTATTTATATAGTGTATTGTGGTTCTATTTCCAGATTATCTATTAATGACTTTAAGTGGTATATAATTATTTGCAGACAGTCAAGTTAATATCCAATCAATAACAATGTAACATGGATAATATAAAATATTGATAATGTGGTTTTAACTTGGAGGGCAAAAAATATAGGGCACTTGGAGAGAATTGTCAGGCAGTTTCAGAAGTATTAGGACAGGTGTTCATGATAGCTATAGTAGTATTAGCTTTCTCGTCGATAGCAATTACTATATTTTCGGATGCTGTAGTCATAAATCCTCCTCATAAGCAGCATACATACATTTCTGAAAGAATTTACACCGATGCCGATATTATACAGATATTGCACAGTGGGGGAGAAGCCATTAACCTGAAAGCAATCAAGATCATACTCAGTGTCAATGGAAAGTTGGCTAAGTTTAATGTGTCCGATCCCAGTGTTAAGATTTTGAATTCGAGAGGTTCTGCGTCTAATAATGGTTTTCTGATGCTAGGTGACTGTATAGAAATCAATATGAGACAACTTGGAATTTATCTAAAGGATAACGATACAGTTAATATGTATCTCGTGAACACTAAATCTGGCCAGGTAATCCAGAGGGCGGAACTCCATGGGAGAAAATGAAAAAAGAAAAACAAGAGGAGATTCTATTTTAAAATCACACGAAGTCCCTTTATGAAAATCAGAAAGATTAGAAGCTGTGGAGAGGTCATTAAGAACTTATCAAACTCGGAATCGGCAGCATCCACAGTCATTGCTGCAGTACTACTGCTAAGCATCCTATTTACCATATTTGCAGTAGTAAGAATTGCGTATGTTCCTGAATGGAAAGCTGATGCTGAACAGTCACATATGAGTGAAGTCCAGAAGGATATGACAGGATTAAAATCAACAATAGATATGATTATTTTTCTTACGGCTACAAACACAAGTTATTCAGCCCGACCTCCCTTAACGATTCCATTTAGCATGGGTGGGGGAGAAATATCTATTCTAGAACCCTCAAAATCGAGCGGGACGCTGTCGGTAAATACAGAATCATACAAGATGACCATAATCCCAACAGTAGGTA
The DNA here is from genome assembly GCA_963833425.1 of uncultured Methanosarcinaceae archaeon. Classification (GTDB taxonomy): domain Archaea; phylum Halobacteriota; class Methanosarcinia; order Methanosarcinales; family Methanosarcinaceae; genus Methanosarcina. The sequence goes on from CAWHXP010000002.1 coordinate 435,884, forward strand.
ATGAAACATCTATCAACTCTAGCATAATTACCTATCATTCTAACAATAGACAATTTGTGGATCAGGTTTTCAGATATGAAAACGGAGCTGTTATTCTTGTCCAAGGCGACAGATCATTGATGACGCAGTTTCCATCATTATTCAGTATAAATCAAATTGGTGCACATAACTATAATGTTTTGATTCAAGCAATCAACTTATCAGGAAATTCAGATTCCATTTCTTCGGAGACATATACTTATTTGAGATTGACTGGAAATCACCCTAATACCATAGATTTAGGAAATATTAACTCATTTGACTGTATAATTTCCACTAAATATCCGGATGCTTGGAAGTCGTATTTCAAAGGAAATCTCAATGAAATCTCTAAAGAAACAGGTCTTAAGTATGGCACAGATTTCGCACTTGACCCAAAAGACTACTCAGACAAGGTACTTTTAAAGTTTCTTGCTGGCAGCAAAAACCAAAACCATTACAGACTTTCGATAAGAGAATATGTTATCACAGCAGAAATTGGAGCAAGGAACAGTTTTAATTAATATTAATTGCAAACTTCCCTTTGCAAACAACAGTAGCAATGTCACCAAGAGTGATACTCAAAAGTCTACAGTTCCACCAAAAAGCACACAGAATTGGACTAGATTTTTGGAGATGAAGTTTACTCGACTAAGCAAAATCTAATGTATATGTCTTCAGCTGCAAGATATAATACAATATAGCTTAAAGTAAACAATGAAAATGGTAAAAATTCAAAGATAAGCAATATGAATATAACAATGTTTCTAGCAAAATCAGTTATATGCTTTAGCAGTAACGCTACTTAAAACATGCACATTCGATCGTTGCCTTTACTGGCACAAATCTATGAACTCCTACTTCATGTAGATAGAATTTTTAAAGATGGGATACAAATTCCCCAACTACGAATTCTGTACACACACACAATAAAGCTGGAAAGGATACAGTTAGCTTAAAAGTAAATAAAGAAGTTGGAAAAGTAAGTATCAATGGAGGATTTACTCACAGTTTCGATAATTATTTAAATTCTTGAATTCAGAATTTAACTGACTGGTTCAGATATTCATTAAAAGTCCACCCATTTTCATGATCTTTTCAGAAAAATAATGCTGAATATATATTACTTCTGAGGTGCTGAGAGTCACGAATTACTTGTCCTTAAAGCGGGGACGAAGCAAACCCTAACACCTTCTTATTTCCGTTTATACTTCTAAATTATTGCTTTGTTGTAAAATGAGTTTTTTTGTCATCAAGGTCACAGATGGTGCTATCCAAATCTTAAAGGGCTTTGATATATTTTTTAATTAAACAGCTTTAACGATAGCTATTGCAGGATCATCTATTATATAGTATGGGTGCCTAATTATCGATACAAATATCCTCCATAAGCGAATTAAAGAAATTGTATATCTATCTTTACCCCTATTTGTGTGGAGCAAGGCTATAAATTCATGCTATGGAAGTAGTAGAATCCCGAGTTCTTCATTCCTGGAATTCCGTCCACACGACTTTCTGCTAGAGCAGTTTAATACTTGAAAGGTGGTAGCTCTTCCAGACTTTTCAAAGTTCATCCTTAATTTAAAAATTATATCGTAATGGGAGTCGTATAGTCATATGGTAATTCTATCGATCCGTTTGAGTTGTGGCAGCTGATATAATAAACACTATATTCTGGAATATGAGAGAGCCTAAAACAGAGTTTTAATCATCTAGATCAAATGAATAAGTAAAATAAGAATCGATGATTTATGAATTTCGATGAACTGAGTGGGGATTAGAAATATGTCTCATCATTTAGCGCGTATGACGCAAGCAATTCGATTTGAGCTTTTTATTCAAATAACATTATATTTGGTTTTAATTAAGCCTCTCGAGCAAGGCACAATTCTAAGCAACAAGTTATTCCGCTTGAGCATAGCGAAAAGAACATGTTGCTGCTGAAACAAAACTATGATGGCTCAACTCGACTTCTAGAGAGTATCTTTCGTACTTTTGACGTCTTTGCCTTCTATTTTTACTGCACGTTTCATGGCATAGGCAAAAGCCTTGAAGAGAGCTTCGATTTTGTGGTGGTCGTTATCTCCATAAACACTTGCATGTATCGTAATTTTTGCATTTGAGGCAAGAGTATCGAAGAAATGCCTCACCAGACGGGTACTGAACTGTCCCACACTGGGCACAGCAAAGTCAGCTTTCAGGACAAGATATCTGCGCCCACTTATATCCAAAGCAACGTCAGCAAGAGCCTCATCCATTGGAATTCTGGCTTCCCCAAAACGAGCGATTCCTGCCATGTTTCCAAGCGCTTCTTCAAGAGCCTTTCCGAGAACTATCCCTGTATCTTCCACTAGGTGATGCTCGTCTACGTAAAGATCGCCCTCGGAACGAATCTTAATGTCAAATTCTGCATGGCGCGCAAAGGACGTAAGCACATGATCAAAAAACCCAATTTCTGTGCAGATATCTGCAATTCCTGTACCGTCGAGATTCAGTTCAAGTTTGATATCAGTTTCTTTTGTCTTGCGGGATATTTTGCTTGTTCTCATAGAGTATCAAATTCTCTTAAATTAAATAAATACCTCGTATTTAGCAGCTTTTTGAATTCTGATCGTTTATCCCGGAAAATCAAGGTAATGAGCTAATTGCTCAGCTGGAAGAAAAAGACAGGCACCTAATTATTCATCCTTTGTAGACTCAATAGCTTCTTCAAGAGAAAATCTGCCTGTATAAAGAGCACTGCCGATCACAACCCCAAATGCTCCAGTTTTCTTCAGAATTTGTAGGTCGTGCAAAGAACTTACTCCCCCAGATGCAATTATAGGGATGGTGACTGATTCAACAAGTTCCCTTGTAGGGACAGGATCCACACCTTGCATAAGACCTTCAGTATCTATGTTCGTAAAAAGCAAACTTCCTGCACCTAGCTCCTCAAACTTTTTGCCCATTTCCACAGAAGTTTGCGCGCACTCCTCAGTCCAGCCTTTGATTGAGATTTTTCCGTTCTTTGCGTCCAGAGCAACAGTTATATGTGCGCTTCCAAAAGAATTGACAAGCAGTTTTACAAGTTCCGGATTTTGGATGGCAGCAGTTCCAAGAATTACTCTTGAAACTCCTAGTTCGAGGAGCGCAGCTGCATTTTCAAAGTTTCTAATTCCTCCTCCTACTTGAATACAAACGCCTCTCTCCCTACATGCCCCTACTATCTTTTCAATAACGTGAGTATTTTTGCGTTCTCCTTCTATTGCACCGTCGAGATCTACAAGGTGCAGGCACTCTGCCCCTTTGTTAACCCAGTCTAAGGCAACTGAAAGAGGATCATCTATAGATATAATTTCACTACCAGGTACTCCCTGCACAAGCTGAACACACTTTCCCTTTCTAATGTCCACCGCAGGGATCATTACAAAAACCAAGAAAACCACTTCTTCAACACACTTATCTGTAATCTCCCCATGCTCTCATGATTGTAGATATTTTCTTTTCATGGCATGATTCTTTCAATTGGTACAACAAGGATGTCTCTTGCACCTACTTTTTTCAGCTTATTTACAATGGTAAAGATTAAGTTTGCATCGACAACTGCATGAACTGCGAGAATCGACTCTTCAGGAGATTTGCTGGATTCAACCTTCATGACAGTAGGTCCTGACATGCCAGGTAGAACTTCTTTTATTGCCTTTAAAGAGGCTTCAGGAACATTCATCATGAGATATCGCCGTTCTTTCGCATTAAGCACGCTTTCGAGTGCAGTTTTGATATCAAAAATTTTGTCTTTTGTACGTAGGCTCTCTTTATTAGCGATCAGATAAACTGTTGAGGAAAATACGTTGTCAATAGCTTTCATGTGATTGATCATCAGAGTTGTTCCGGAACTTGAAATATCTACAATAGCATCTGAAATTCCTACATGTGGGGTTATCTCACAAGCGCCGCTAACCTTTATGATGTTAATATTAACTCCCAACTCTTTGAAGTATTGGTCAGTGATCTTCGGAAATTCAGTTGCAACTTTCTTACCTTCAAGGTCCTGAGCCTTCTCAAAATTAGATTCTTCGAGCACAGCTAGTACAAGGTTTGATTTTCCGAATTTAAGGTCTAGAAGAGTCTCAACATCTGCTCCTCTTTCCGTAATTAGGTCTATACCTGTGATACCAACGTCAGCAGCCCCATCTTGTACGTACTCTGGAATATCGCTAGCTCTGGCATAGAGAACGCTGATCTCCGGATCTATTGTTTTTTCAAAAAGTTTTCGGCTTTCGGTTCCCCCGCTTATTGGGAACCCCGCATCACGGAAAATAGATAAGGCGGGTTCGTGAAGGCGTCCTTTATTTGGTATTACAATGCGAATCATCTACTCTGCCCTCTTATAAGTCATCTAGGGGGAATTTTTTTCCCTGAACGTGTTCATCCAAATGAAATGTTTATCCAAAATACTCTCTTACGATATAGACTTCACGGTAGATTTCACGGAAAACTGATGTGCTAACGAGATATATCCACTAATCCTTAAAGATTGACGCTTCACTTGAGCTGCATCTTAGTCCACTTATATACACTGTTTCCCCCACTTTATAAATATTTGTTTTATTTCCATAACAAAAAATTCTACTTTTGATTTGGGGATAAATTATGAAAATATCAAACAAATCGAAGTCTATAAGTCTATAATAGCAAACTTTTTCATGTTAACAGAGATTTTTACGTTTCTGTCGTGTATTAAGTACCTAAAACTCAATATATTGATGACGGGATTTATCATACTATTATGCAATTATTATAAAGATAGTAACTTCTGTAAATACTGAAAGTAAATCTTTGAAATCAAACTCTTAGATTAAATCAATATTGTTGATCAAAATGAGATTCCATAAAGTCTCATAGAAAGAATTTTGAAGAACAAAAGAATATTTCTAAAATAGTAAAAGATTCCTTAGACCCCACAAAACTTATAGAATGATGGAATATAAAATCTCGAAATCCGGGTTACCGTCCCAGTTCAAGATTTTTAGCTTATAAGTACGAATTTATAGGTAAACATTTGAAAAAAATCGATTAAATATGTACTTTCAAAAGTTTTACGCTTATGGAACTAGAAAATAAATGCCTCTTTAGAAAATAACTATGGATTACGATTGTGGAAATGTTATTAGCCGAGATGGTAATAGTTCAATCAATATCATGAAATGTTTCCTACCACAGAATGCTTTGTAAACAATCTATTAATATTTTGTTGATAACCTTCGACAAACAAGCTTGTTGATGGCCAAACAGAGCGTTATTTCAAATAAGAGGACTAATTATTTTGAAGGAGCACCTGCCTCGATGCGTCAGCAGGGGGATGGAGAGTTCACTAAACATAGAATCTTGAGTTGCATACCCACTTACTGCAGATGTGTACAAGACTGTCATCCATTTTTTTTCAATATGACAGCAGCTTAGAATTGATCTAATTTTCACTGAATAATAGTGGACAAACTGGTAAACAAATTTTAAATAGATGTACATATGCAGAATATCGTAGATATAAATATCTGATAAGTTTTCTAGCAAGATATGAGTTCGTATAATACTAAGTGTTAAAGAAGGCAGAATTATAACGTTAATTGACCGAAAAATAGTAAAAGAATAACATCAACAGTACTAATAGAACTACTGTTAATTTTAAAAAAAGAGGATCTGAAATGGCCCGAAATATAAAAGTCGAAGAGCTTTTGCGAACTCCGATTGAGAAACAACAAATAGAGCTTGTAGAACGCAAAGGGATAGGGCATCCTGACAGTATATCAGATGGATTGGCAGAAGACGTAAGCCGCGCACTATGTAGGGAATACATCAGCAAATGTGGGGTTGTACTCCATCACAATACCGATGAAACTCAGATTGTAGCTGGAAGATCGTGTCCCAAATTTGGGGGGGGAGAAGTACTGCAGCCAATATATATTCTATTGGTGGGCAGAGCTACAAAAGAGTTTGAAGGTGTCGAACTTGCTACCGAGTCTGTAGCTCTTCAAGCTGCAAGGAAATACCTTAAAAATACTCTTGTGAATGTTGACCTTGATAGAGATGTAATCATGGACTGCAAACTCGGAACAGGTTCTTCAGACCTAAGGGATGTATTCAAAAGAGACAGGGTTCCGATTGCAAATGATACTTCCTTCGGTGTTGGACATGCTCCGTTTTCTGAGCTTGAAAATCTTGTCTACAATACGGAAAGGCAACTTCTCACAGACCTGAAATCTCGCATTCCTGGAATCGGAGAGGATATGAAGGTCATGGGACTTCGGGATGGAGAAGATATAACCCTTACAATATGCAGTGGCATGATTGGGAAATATATCGACGACTTGAGTAGTTATATAAGCATAATTGAAGAGATGAAGGATTATGTAGGGGGACTTGCAACTCGTTACACTGAACGAGATGTGAAAGTTTTCATTAATACAGGAGATAACCTGGAAACAAGTAGTGTTTTCCTTACGGTAACCGGAACTTCAGCTGAAATGGGGGATGATGGTTCCGTTGGGCGTGGAAACCGCTGCAATGGCTTGATAACACCAAATAGGCCTATGAGTATGGAAGCTACAAGTGGAAAAAATCCTATCAACCATATCGGGAAAATTTACAACCTTTTAGCGACTCAAATCTCCCATGATATTATAAGAAAAGTTCCAGAAGTACAAGAAGTCTATGTTAGACTGCTGTCCCAGATCGGAAAACCCATTGACAAGCCACTTGTGGCAAGTGCTCAGATTATCCCTAAAGAAAATGCATCCTTTGAAAAGGTTAAAGTGGAAGCTGAAGTTGTAATTGATGACTGGTTTTCCAATGTGACAAAGATTACAGAAATGGTGATTAAGGGGGAATTAAACACTTTCTAGATGCCATTACTATTTTCACATAAGTTTTTTATATTTATGATGTTAGAAATATCTCTTTTTCAGTCGATTATCCCACTACTTTCTGTAGGTATGGCAACTTCTTAGATAACTGTTATTGACTAACTTATTTAGATTTTAAGCTACCTTTGCTCCAAAAAATAAAATGTTTCATGCAAACATATGTGTCTGTAAAAGGGTATATTAGATATTATTTTAGTACGAATTATCGTCAAAAATTTTGTTAGGACAATGGAATCGTCAACTGCTTTAAAAGTACTTATACAAATTATTTAAGTTCATATATGCTTTTATGCATGGTATATAAGTTACTTGTAAAAATCAGAGATTTGATCGAAATCATATGAAATATATCTTTTTTGAAATTGGTAACTGTTTGTTTTGTGCATGGTATGTCGGTACCGACGTGATCATGTACATCTTTTCATTTGTGATGAACCAAAATATCTTCTTCAAGAGCGATGCAGATAGTAAAACTATCACATCAAGATAAATCTTTAAAGAATAGTCTGAGATTAAAAAAAATTCTGTTTTGTGAACTTTGGAATGTTGAAGATTACATCGGAACTGTTTGTAGGGTCCGTTGCAAAAATCTCAGAATAAGCACGTAATTATACGGATGATGAACAAAAGTCAAAATATCCGAGAAAAATGTATCAATATTACAGAACTATTCCAAATAATTGATTGGTGTATTTAGCTTCATTAAGACCAGAGTAATTTAGATTCTTGATTTGTCCTTTTTTAATCATATTCAAAGCTTCAATTCCTTTTAAAACCTTACTCTCAGAGCGAAAAGACTGAAAGCTTAGCATTGGAGCAATTATCCGTTTGATAGACCTATGATCTTGTTCTACAATGTTATTCAAATACTTGACTTGTCTAATTTCAACCCTTTTGGACAACTTCTTTTCATTTTTCAGTCCATCTATAGCAGAGGGATAAGCCGGATTCTTCAACGGTTATTACTCTTGGAATTTGATTATGATTAGAACTCAAAACTTTCTTAAAGAATCTCTTCGCTACTTTTCGATTTCGTTTTACACTTAACATGAAATCAATTGTATCTCCATTTGAATCAACTGCTCGGTAAAAATATTTCCATTTACCTTTTACTTTGATATAAGTTTCATCAACTCTCCATGATCGTTTGTTGGTCTTAAATGTCTTCTTATCTTCTTTTCTATTTCAGGAGAATATTGATGCACCCATCTCATTATAGTACTGTGATCAATTTGAATTCCTCACAAATAATAGTTTCTTACTTATATTTCGCTATACATTATATTCTCTGAATAATAATACTCTGATGGTACAATTAAAAAACAATTAAATCGGCAAATAATATAATAAGTAAATTTAAAAAATGGAATAGTCCTTCAAAAACTAAACCAGAGAATCAATTGGTAAATCAAAATTTATTCAGTGCACTTGCCGGTTGGAAGTAAATTGAAAAACTAATAGTCTTAAAAAAAATTGTATCAAACGGAATAAAAGTTGGAGTGTATACAAATATGGGGAAACAAAAATTTGACAGAATGAAAAAAACACTTAGCATTCTCATGCTAGTCTTTGTAGTAGTGCCATTGACAGCTGTGGCAGTGAGCGCAGCTTTTGGTAACGGTGGCGGTCATCACGGTGGTCACGGCTTTGGCGGCCGAGGCGGCTTCGGAGGCTTTGACGGCGGCTTTGGTGGCGGCTGGGGCGGCTGGGGTGGACCTGGTTTTGGCTGGGGCGATCCATTCGGATTTTATCCACCTGCACCCTATGGAGCAGGAATGGGAAGTTGTGCCTGTGGACCTTATGGATGCTTCTGTGCTCCTGACTACACGTACCTTACACAGTGTATCATAGCCGACAACGGCTGGTGAAAGTAAACGGCTGTTTCGCCAATGATCTCGTTAGCTTGTTCTGACTAGCTGAAACATGAATTAACCTATCTCGGAAAGCTAAATTTGCTAAAAAAATAGGATTTAAGCATTTGATGTACAAAATCATGTGCTATCCATGTTGTGGCACCAATTAATCACAAATGCAAAGTTTAGCGAGACGAGCATGGAAGAAAAATGGGAGGCAAAAAAGAGCTTTTTGTACTTCCTTTCCTCCGTGTTTTTCGTGATTATACAATTCCATATGACTTTAATATCTAATATTCCGAAATTTCTGATAAATCCCTGAATTTTGTCTATATTTATAAACAGTATAATTTATGGCTCTGTAGAAATCCTTAATTTGATGCAAATTGTTTCTATAACTTTTTTGTTTATGTTACATACTATTAATTTAATTTTAATCTCTTTCACTTGATAACGGAATTCCCTTGCACTCAGTGTTTCTCCTAATTTTCTTTAAACTACAGAAAATATAGTCTCCACAATATTTCTTTGATTATATTTAATTCTGTCAAAGATCAGGTTCAATTGTTTTCTATATTTTCCTCTTATTCTCTTCCTTTTTCTCTCTCTTACAAGTATAATTGAATCTGCTTTGATTTCTTCTCTAATTATAGAAAGTATTTTTTCTGAATCATATCCTATCTATTACATAACAATCAGACTTTCTATCCTATTTGATTGCCTTATCAGAGCATTTGCATGTTTGATTTCATGGTCTGCTTTTTGACTAATTTTCCATCCCAACATTACCTTTTTACCGGTATCTACTGATATTGAAGTTTTCAGGAAGCTTCTTCGAAGCTTCCTTGTCCCTCTGGAATAATAATAACTTGCATATGAACTCGTAAATCTTGTTGCATCGTTCGCTGCAACAGAGACATTTTCTCCATATGAGTAAAACAGCTTTAATATCCTTGACAGAAGAAGGTTACACAGAGAGGAGGGAATCCTGGTTACAAACATTTGAAGGGTAATGAAATGTGGAATCTTATCAAGGATAAGTTTTTCTTTTAAATCGTTTATAAGGTCAATAAGTTCTACAAAATCTCGATAATCTGTACTATTCAATAAAATCAGTATAAGAAGCTGATGCTGGGTATAAATGTGTTTTGAATACTTGCAGGAATGAAGCTTCATTCTCGAAGACTGAACGGTTTCGAGGTTGGTATCAACAAATTTAATGTACTTATTAAACTTCAATATGAATGTTACTTCGTTTTTAGTGAAAAAATAAGAAGAATATTATAACTAACTATTTATAATATTATAGTATAAAAGTTCAATTTAGAGCATTTCTACATAGCCAATTTATGTATAATTCATATGCAAATTACGGAATATAGGAATTTATCAAAATTTTTTCTAGCATCCACGAATAGTCGATTAAAAAATTTTTTTGAATTCACATCTTTAAGTTCGAAGCAAAATTTATCCAACTTCAGAAGATACCGAATAAAATAATAACTTTTCCCAATTTAGTATTAATTATTCTTTTAAATAATGATTGTAGAAATAAACCAATTTATCATGATTTGCCATTTTCACTGAAGATGATATATCGCCTAGATTTTGAAAAATATATGCAAATTTATAACTCATTTACCAATTTGCATTAGATATGTTGCCAAATATAATATAAAATTGTATTTTATAAAGCTACATATAGTAACAGTGTATTTTTCAAAGTAGTTTTACTGAAAATAGTGATTAATTATGAAATAATACTTCATTATGAAATAAATATAAGATACTTGTTTATATAAATTCAGTTTAAGTCAAAAATTGTTTCTGCTAAATGCTAAATATTAGTTTCTTACGTATACTTCGCTATACATTATATTCTCTGAATAATAATACTCTGATAGCGCTATCTGAAAACATTTAACTCGGCAAATGATATAGTATGAAAATTAAGCAACTGAAATCTACTAAAAAAAATCAAACTAGACACTTTGTTGGAGAGATACTATTCGTGCGATATACTTGCCGATTGGAAGTAAATTGGAAAATCAGAAGTCTTCAAAAATAGTATCAAACGGAATGAAAGTTGGAGTGTATACAAACATGGGGAAACAAAAATTTGACAGAATGAAAAAAACACTTAGCATTCTCATGCTAGTCTTTGTAGTAGTGCCATTGACAACTGTGGCAGCGAACGCAGCTTCTGGTTCTGCTTATCATGGTCACGGTAGTCATGGTAACGGTGGTCATGGCCACGGCGGTTCTGGTCACGGCGACTTTGGCGGACCTGGTTTTGGATGGGGCGGTCCATTCGGATATTACCCACCTGCTCCCTATGGCATGAGCGGTGACAACGATGTCGTATGCGGACCTTATGGATGCATGTGGAACCAAGATACCCACTATATTGTGAAGAATACCATAGCAGAAAATGGTTGGTAAAAATAAATGGTTGTTTTGCAAGTTATACTCGATAACTGATTGCTGACTAATCGAATCATGAACTGATCTGTCTAATAGATCTAAATTGGGTACGAAATAGGACTTACGCATTTTAGGTACAAAATCCAGTACAGTATACATTGTGATTTGAACTTATATTTTAGGCAATTTAATTTTTATTGCTACCTATTTTTTAGTTCATTGGCGTAAGTCCTATAGACTGTAAAACTAATTATAAAATATAATTGAATTTATTTCAATCGAATATCCCATAACAAGCTACAGGGATATAACCTAAGTTATACTGTTATTAACCAATCGTCTGCAAATACACACAAGAATGTTATCTCTTTTCTCAATATAGCAGTAGTTTAAAATTAATATAATTTTCAATGAATAAACATAGGTAAATAGCCAAACAAACGACTCAAATAGGTACATTTGCAGAATGCCGATTATTAGCTAACTGAAATCTATTTTAATATGCCTTTGCATTATAAAAATGGAACTACTTCATTCGAAACATTGAATCCATAAAATAAGATATTCCGTGGTTTATGGTTGTGATTACGTATATTTTTTTGTTGGCTGGGAACCAAAATATACTACTTCAAGAATTATGCAGATTAGAAAAAGTATCAGAGAAAAAAAAGTTTTAGAATGCTGGGATTAAAAAGTCGCTATTTGTTTGTGAGCTATGGAATGAGGGAAGTTACATTGAAACTTTGAGTGATTACACAACTTCCGATGTAATCAGGAACTATGTTGAAAATCAGGTAACCGGAAAAATGAACATATAAGAAAATGAAAATATTTGATCCGGAGTAATTTTCTCTACCCCAGAGAAGTTGTGCACCCAGTTGCTGACGGGTGGGTACAGTACCACAACTTTGATTGCATTTCTGATAGGTTATTGTCATTCGCTTTTCTATCCTTTTGATGATTTAAAAGACTTCAGAGGATTTCGATAAACCTCTGATCGTCACGAGTCATTTAATATGCTATCCATATGTAAATAACAAAATAGTTGGGTTATCAAAATTTTCTTCAATGCCATTAGATCCTTTAATGTCAATTTTGATTCCATGATTTCTGCCTATATTCAGAGATATCTTTATATTTAATGCCTCATCCATCTATATGCTAATCACTGTGCTATCTACAATTAAAATAAACATAAAGGAGAATATTCGAATCATCAAGCACTCTATTTTCTACAAAAACGAGCATTAAATTTATAGGCCAAAGCGTACAAATCACTGTGTTCTCAGCCCAGTAGATGTAAGCGTCAACTTCAACCCAGGTTCTGTATGTAAATTCCGGCTGCTTCTTTCTAATATTTTCGATAGAAGAAGCTAAATATCCATCATTCTAATAACGTATACTCTTTCCAATAGTATTTTTCCAAATATTATTTTTGAATTTCCCATAGACTAATTGTTGTCTCTTGTTTCAGCTTTCAATGAGCTCAAGAGTGCTAACTCTCGGTTTGAACTTAATGGGTAGATAGATTGGTCTTCGTCAGGTTCAATTTATAGTATTTCAAAATCTTCTTCCTTTTCAATGCCATGAATTATCTGTTTGAGTTCTTAATCAATCGGTTATAGTATCTTTTTTCGATACTTGTACACGGAGATAATGTAATAAGTAACAAAAATTTTCTATGTTTTTATGTTCGTATCTTATTTACAAAATATATATTTTTGTTAAATCCTAGTAAGTATTTTATGACGAAAGCATTTAATTTTAGGTTACATCAAACAATTGATCAATCTAACCAGTTTAAGCTACATTGGTAGTTGTAGTTGTCCATAATCAGCCTCTGACATCTGCGGAATGCGGGATGGGCCTGAGGACTCGTTCCCAAAAGGAAAGAAATGAACCAAGAAGCCACTTAGTCTTCAGCTGAGTGGTAGTTTACCAAATAACAGGCACAGATAATCCAAAAGGCTTCTCAATTTATTCTTTTGACCATTATTCCATCATAATTTTAAGCAGTAAGAATTTCATTGATTTAGTTTTTTAAAACCGTTCCAAAACTAATCAGTGAATTGCCATCGAAGACTCAAATGTAACTTTGATCACGGATGTCAAATTGCCTCTGTAGTAACTTCACTGACCAAACAAATTTGATGGTCGAAATTAAAACAATAGAGTTTCTATAGATATGATGATGAAATTTTAGATTTTAAAAATTTGTTTATATCATAAAAATGTGATTTTGTCGCATCTGAATCAACAAGTGATTTTTGGGTTCCGGTTTAGGATTCATTGATACAGCATCTTTTTGCGATCTTTCGAACGTGCGTGAGGTATGAAGGCATTTATGCACAAATAAAACATATCAATATAGTTTCAAAATTATTGCAAAAACTTCATTGTATCAAAGTCTTGGTGTTGAATTCTGTTGCAAGCAATGGGATCTGTTAGCGCCACCACTCTGTAAAAAAGTACAAATAATTATTCAAAATTGGTTATATAAATTAGATTAGATTATTTTTCTTATATTTTTTCCTGAAATTTTCAATATCTTTTGTAACGACATCGAAGTTGTACCACGATCAACAGTTCCGATATAATCTTCATAATCCACATTTCATCACCACATAATTGTTTTCGACCTCGAGTTATTCTTTAAAGACATTTCTTGCTTTGATATTTAATATATAGGATTTATATTCCCCTTCTATTTTCACGAGTAGTTACATATAATTCATAAAAAAATGAATATATCATTTATAAGAAAATGACTAAATTTAGATGGTTATCTAATTCTCTTTGAATACAAATTTGCAATATCTTTAGAATATATTGTCCAGGCTGTAATTATTTAATTTATTCACTTTTATCTCACTTTTCATTGATTCGTTTCTTCTTTTTGTTTTCGTCTTCCACAAAGGATTTATATATTAGATGTGCTATTTACAGGCAATGCACATCAAAGTTTGAAGTTTCAAGCACTTTCGTGTTTGAAATTATTAAACAAAATCAATGTGTTACTTAATGCTAAGTTCCTGGAAGCTTCCGGGAAATTGGGTTTTGCCGTTGATTAGGTAAAATTTTCTGTATTTGAAGATAATTCCAGTGAGAAAAGTCGGATCAACATGAGTGTCAAAGGGCCAATGCTTTGAAACGCCCGCTTTTAGCGCTATGAATGCGCCTAAAATCGCACGAAACTGTTAGGTTTTCGATGAGTTGCGGTTGCAGTTGTTGAATGCTGAAGTTTCAAGTAATATTACTGGTTACTGAATGCTGAAGTTTCTAATATATTGCTAGATGTTTCAAATCAGGGCCGAATACCTGGATTAGGGTCTGCCAGGATCGTAAAATCGGTCCCTTAAGCGTATGCTCCTGCAGAGGCTGTGGGAAAGGGCCGAATGCAGATGCCTGAAGGAATTAGGGTACCGGAAGTATAAAGCTCTGGTCTGCTCGAGGCTTTTTTTTGCCAGGCAGGTCTGAAAGATATCCCTCCCTACCTGGTAGCGTTTGGGGAATCCAGTGCGTTTTTCTTTTGTCACTTTGTTGAGTCGACCGGAGGGGCTGGTATTTAAATTGAAATTTATGGAGTAGAAATATGGCAAGCATACACCGACCAAAACGAGGTTCACTCGCATTCAGTCCACGAAAAAGGGCAAAAGGCCACATTCCACGGTTCAGGGCCTGGCCGGAGGCTATAGGTGAACCAAGGCTACAAAGTTTTGCAGGGTACAAGGTTGGAATGACACACGTAATCATGGTTGATGACACAAAGAACAGCCTTACACAGGGCATGGAGATTTCCGCACCCGTGACTGTAATTGAAACTCCCGCAATCAGGGTTGCAGCCATCAGGGCGTATATAGAAGATAGTGTAGGAGAGAGGGCAATCGCTGAAGTGTGGGCAGCAGATCTTGATCCTGAACTCAAGCGTAGGATCCATATCCCAAAAGCTGAAAATTTGGTTGAAACCCTTGAAA
The DNA here is from genome assembly GCA_963833425.1 of uncultured Methanosarcinaceae archaeon. Taxonomy (GTDB): domain Archaea; phylum Halobacteriota; class Methanosarcinia; order Methanosarcinales; family Methanosarcinaceae; genus Methanosarcina. Next base: position 451,055 of record CAWHXP010000002.1, read on the forward strand.
CTATTGAGAAAATGATTGAAGAAGGTAAGGTAAGCGATATCAGAGCTATTACATATACTCTGCCAAAGAGCCTTACAGGCATTCCTAAAAAAGTGCCCGATATTATGGAATCCGGAATCAGCGCAAGGGATCTCAATACTAAATTCGAGTATACAAAGTCAATTCTAGGCACCCTCGTAAGAATTACCGATGTTTTCAAAACTGGAATATTGGTTGATACAGCCGCGATTACTATCGGAAAAGGTACCCAGGGTCCTGTCAAACGTTGGGGTATCCAGCTGATGAAGGGCAAGCACTCAAGACAGGGTAGCCTGAGACAGATAGGTACTCTTGGTCCATGGCATCCGGCCCACGTTTCCTGGAGAGTCCCGCAGATGGGTCAGATGGGATATCACCAAAGGACCGAATTCAACAAACGCATCCTTAAGATCGGATCCAATGCATCAGAAGTCACTCCAGATGGCGGTTTCCTTAACTACGGTCTTCTACGAGGAGATTATGTGTTGATCAAAGGTAGTGTTCCTGGATCTTCCAAGAGACTTATCAGACTCAGGGATCCAATTAGGGCAAAGAAAGTTGACCTTGGAGAACCAAATATCGTCCATATAAGCAGGGAATCAAAACAAGGGTGAAGTAAAATGACTAAGGCAAAAACTATAGATCTTACAGGAAGGGTTATCAGGGAAATTAAACTCCCATCCGTGTTTGATACGGACTATCGCCCTGACTTGATCAAAAAGGCAGTGCTTGCAGCACAAGCAAATAGGCTTCAACCCTATGGTCCCCGTCTCTATGCAGGGATGGAAACTTCTGCAAGGTCCTGGGGTTCTGGAAGAGGCGTTGCTCAGATTCCAAGACTTATAAACAGCAGCAGAGCTGCAAGAGTCCCACACGCTAAAGGCGGAAGAAGAGCCCACCCGCCAAAACCCCAAACTGACAGGAGAGAGAAGGTAAGCACCAAGGAACGCCGCTATGCAATCCGCTCAGCAATCGCAGCAACTCGGGATCCTACTCTTGTAAGCCTGAGGGGCCATATCTTTGAAGCTGAGCTCCCTATTGTTGCTGAAAAAACGTTTGAAGATTTGGACAAAACAAAGCAGGTAATAGACTTCCTGCAAGTTGTCGGGGTCTACGAAGACGTCATGAGGGCAAAATATGGAAGACATATCAGAGCTGGTCGCGGGAAGCTCAGAGGCAGGAAATACAAACATAAAAAAAGCATCCTGATTGTTGCAGGGGAAGATTCTCCTATCCTGAAGGCTGCAAGAAACTTGTCTGGGGTAGACGTTACAACAGTAAATTTACTGAATGCCGAACTTCTCGCACCTGGCACTCATGCAGGACGCCTTACTATCTGGACAGAATCTGCAATTGAGAAACTGGAGGTTGTATTCGAATGAGTTTCATTGACTATCCTTTTGTTACTGAAAAAGCGATGATGTTGCTTGATGAAAACAAGCTCCAGTTTGTCGTTAACACTAGGTCAAACAAAAAGCAGATCGTAGAGGATGTTGAAAAGCTGTATGGATTTAAGGTAAAGTCCGTACGGACAATGACCACCATGAAGGGAACGAAAAAAGCAATCTTGGCATTCGAAAAGCCTGAGTCTGCACACGAGATTGCAACTCGGATAGGACTCGTGTGAGGTGTGATATATGGGTAAAAGAATCATATCACAAAACAGAGGTAGGGGTACTCCAACCTACAGAGCTCCTTCTCACAAGTACAAGGCAGATTTGAGACATCCTCGTGTTGATGAAAACAATTCCCTGGAGGGAAAAGTCATGGATATAGAGCACGACCCTGCTCGTTCAGCTCCAATCGCAAAAGTGGCCTTTGAAAACGGGGAAGAACTTTTCTTGCTGGCTTCCGAGGGCATTGCAGTCGGGAACACAATCGAGTGTGGAGAAAATGTAGAGGTCAAGCCAGGAAATATAGTTCCGATAGGAAAGGTGCCTGAAGGTTTCTTTGTCTGCAATATCGAATCAAAACCAAATGATGGGGGTAAGTTTGTTCGCTCCTCAGGCGTATATGCAACTGTTGTAACTCATGAGCTTAACAGAACTGCAGTGGCAATGCCTTCAGGTACTATCAAATGGCTTAATCCGAGCTGTAGGGCAGTTGTAGGTATTGTTGCAGGCGGCGGCAGAGTAGACAGACCATGGCTCAAAGCCGGAAAAAAGTACCATAAACTGAAAACAAGAGCTGCAAAGTATCCAAGGGTTTCAGGTGTTGCCATGAACCCGCGTGACCACCCATTCGGCGGAGGTGCCTGGAAGCATCCAGGAAAGCCAACGACTGTTAGCAGGAACGCCCCTCCAGGAAGAAAGGTCGGACTGATTGCAGCAAGAAGGACAGGAATGAAGCGCTGATGAGGGGTATTCGTTATGGTAAAAAAATCATCATCAAGGTTACCTAAGAGAAAGGGCGAGTATACCTATCGTGGGAAAATCGTCTCAGAACTTCAGGAACTGAGTCTTGAAGAGTTTGCAGAACTCCTGCCTTCGAGAGAGCGCAGGAGCATCAAACGCGGATTTACAGACGGGCAAAAAAAAATCCTGCACGAATTTAAGGAAGAAAAGAATGTCAGGACTCATCATAGAGATATGATCATTCTTCCAGAAATGATCGGAAAGGCAATTGAAATCCACAATGGAAAGCAATTTGTAAGTGTGGACCTTCAGCCCGAAATGATCGGACATCGCTTCGGAGAATTTGCGCCCACAAGATCCAAAGTTACACATGGTAGTGCAGGTGTGGGAGCAACTCGTTCAAGCAAGTTTGTGCCATTGAAGTGAGGTGAAAGGGAATGGCGAGAATCGATTATTCAGTCAAGGGAGACCCTGAAATAACCTCTAAGGCAATGGGTTCAGAATTGCACATTTCATCTAAAAAATCTCGAGAGGTTTGTTGTAAAATAAAGGGCATGAAGATCGCTGAAGCAAGGACGTTTTTAGAGGATGTAATTGCTTTGAAACAGGCAGTACCTTTCAAAAGACATCACGATGGAACAGGACACCGAAAAGGTCCCATGGCTGCCGGCAGGTACCCGGTCAATGCTTCAAAGGAAATTCTCAAGGTTCTAAAAAATGCAGAAAGCAATGCCGAGTACAAAGGCCTTGAACCCGCAAACATGTATATCATCCATGTTGCAACTCAGCGAGGAAGGGTAATTCATGGATTTATGCCAAGGGCCAGAGGACGGGCTACCCCAAAAGATACCGAAACCGTAAATATCGAGATGATCCTTTCTGAGGTGCGCTAATGGCAATAGAAAAAAAATTCGTTAATGATGGGTATGTCAAAGCCTCCATGGGCGAGTATTTTGCAGAGCAGCTGAACCGAGCTGGATATGGTGGTATGGAGCTTAACAGGACCCCAATGGGCACTCAGATTATTATTTATTCCGAAAAACCGGGAATGGTGATCGGGAAAGCTGGGAAGGTTATTCGAAAACTTACTCGGGATGTTGCAATCAAATACAATCTTGAAAACCCGCAGATTGATGCCCAAGAAGTCAAGAGACCTGAACTTAACGCCCAGATGATGGCTTCAAGACTTGCAGCTTCAATTGAGAGAGGGTGGTACTTCAGAAAAGCCGGTCACAACACTCTTCGTGCAGTCATGAATGCAGGAGCTCTCGGATGTGAAGTCGTAATATCAGGAAAGCTTACAGGTGCCAGGTCAAGAGTTGAAAAATTCATTAATGGATACATAAAGCACTCCGGAAATCCTGTTGAAGAGGTAGTAGACGAAGGATTTGCGGTAGCAATCAAAAAGCTCGGCACCCTTGGCTGCAAAGTCCGGATCATTCAGCCAGGTGTTGTCCTTCCTGATTCATACAGGATTAAGGAGTTAAACGAAATTGTCGCTGAGCAGCCATCCGAAAAACCGGCTGAGAAACCCACTGAGGCTCCTAAAAAGGAACGCACGGCAAAATCCAAAGCTCCTGCAGAACCCGAAAAAGCAGTAGAAAAAGTAATAGAGGAAATTGAAGTTGCAGAGCTTGAAGAAGCTGAAGAAAAACCCCAGACTGAGGTGTCTGAAGACTTTGAAGAAGTTGAACTTATCTATGTAGAGGGCTCGGAAGAAGTCCGCAGACAAGTCAATGGCGTCTGGCAGCATAAGCATGAAAGCTA
>CAWHXP010000003.1:0-624181 GCA_963833425.1 uncultured Methanosarcinaceae archaeon
GCAAGGTCAGTGACATTTGCAATATCAAGACCTTCCATTGCTTTTTTAAGCTTCTCTAGAATTCCTCCGGCTTGGAGGGTGTGCCAATAAGCTTCTGCAGTCACTGCAAAGCCGTTAGGGATCTTTATCCCCTTCGAAGTAAGCTCCCTGTACATTTCCCCAAGAGAAGCATTCTTTCCACCCACAAACGGAACATCGTCAATTGTAGTCTCTTGAAACCAACGGATGTACTTGCTCTTAATCTCAGACATTTTCCGAAATCCCCTTTAAAATTATTATTGTGAATAAAAAGTTTGGGAATAAACTTAAAATTTCATGCATTAGTTGAAAAGTTTTTCCAAATCAGTACAATGTATTCTTGGATTAAGTAGGTTCCACTTGTAATTTATGCATTGATTTTTCGTGAACTACATCTCTTTACGCTCAGATTTTAAGAAGATTTGGAACCGGCAATCATTCGGAGTTTACGGTATTCTGTGGCTTCCCTTCAAGAAATGTTTCTACATTTTGAACACAGACATTTGTGCACTCCTCAAGGGATTCATGCGATAGAAAAGCAATGTGTGGCGTAAGCGCGACATTTTCAAATTCCATCAGCGGGCTATCTAATGGAAGAGGTTCTTTATCAAAAACATCAAGACCTGCTCCACCAATCTGTTTTTCTCTAAGAGCTTTTATGAGAGCAACTTCATCGACTATCTTTCCTCTGGCTGTATTTATAAGAATTGCACTTGTCTTCATCCTTGCAAGCTCTTTTGTGCCTATCATATTTTTTGTGGATGAAGTGAGTGGTACGTGAAGGGTGATGATATCTGATTCTTTGAGTAATGTATCCAGATCAACAAATTTTACTCCAAGTCTTCTTGCTTTTCTTTCTTCACTCGGACTGCCTGTACCTAGAATAACATCCACATCAAAACCGTGAGCTATCTGTATAACACTAACTCCTATACTACCGGTGCCTATTACCCCAATTGTTTTTCCCAGAAGTTGGTTCCCAATATAGTCTCTCCACTCTAAATTCCCCTTTCGTATCCCGATATCTGCGAGATGCACTTTTCGCAGGATATTTAGGGATAAAGCAAAAACCATTTCTGCAACTGAATCAAATGCATAGTCAGGAACATTAGATACGATTACACCTTTTTCAGCCGCTGCTTTAATATCTATATGGTCATAGCCGGTTTGCCATAATAAAATGATCTTCAGATTTTTAGCGGCACTGAACGCTTCTTCAATAGAAACCATATCTTCCGACAATGACTATATCTGCATCCCTAACTCTCGATATGAATCCTTCCATGGAAGATGGCATACTTTCAAAAATAGTGAGATTTCCAAGAACCTCAAGTTTTTTCCTGTATTCTTCTGGTTCAAACAAGGATCGGATACCACAATTTTCACTTTATCACCCTAAACAATACTTTATGTTTTTCCCCAATAGGGTTGAATTCCAAAGTGTGCATACACCTTAGCTAATTCATCACGAGTCAAAGACCATTCTTCTTATCGAAACCTTCTGCTTTTCCTAGAACAGATTTGTCAATTCTAAGGATATAATCGTACCTATTCGACTCAAGAGTTTCCCCAAGGAATGGCAAATAATTTATTACCTATACCAAGAAAACCACCAAAAGAGAGTACTGCATATGCGATTCTCCCCATATTCACATCAACCATCAACTCTTCTATCTTTCCAAGGTGTTCTTGATTGACATTGATGACCTTTGACTCCTTTATTGTAGTTGTTGGCACAAAATCCCAATCTCCATATCCTGCGTTTCTTCAACTATTCCCATATTAGTTTCCGATATCGTTAAATTTAATGTGTGCATATACCTTGGCTAATGCGTCACGCGACACACCACTCTTCTTTATCAAAACCTTCCATTTTTTCTAGAACAGATTTATCAATCCTAAGGATATACTCGCCCCTATTAGACTCAAGAACTTCCCAAGGGATGGCAAATAATTTGTTACCTATACCAAGAAAACCACGAAAAGAAAGTACTACATAGGCTATTTCTCCTTTTTCTGGATCAATCATCATTTCTTCAAGCATTCCAAGGTGTTCTTCACTAACATGATAACTTTAGACCCCTTGATTGTAGTTGTTGGCAAAAAAGCTTCATGTTCCATAACCTGCGTTTCTTCCACTATCCCCATATCTAGACTCCTCAAATATTCACCCGCACCGAATGCAACTTTAAGTTTTTCTTCCTCTTCTTTGGTAACAGATGTTCTTATTATCGTTGCATTGAACTTGTAAGTCGTTCTAGTGCCTTGTCTTCAGTCCATTTCTCGATTAAGAGAAACAAAGCAGAACCTCCTGGTTTAATGGTTGCACCCACTTCCTTGATGAAACCATCATTGATTCCATAATCCATCAGTGCACCAGATATTGCACCAGCAATCACCAATGGCTAATCCTAGCCACGGTAACCAGAAAAACAGTCCTATGAGCATGCCCCAGAAGGCTCCGCCTACCATACCTGCACCCACGAGATGTGTGGCTTGCTTCACTTTTATTTTCCGTCGGGCTTACGAATGACGACTGCGGAATCCTAAGAACCATCAGTTCTTCTTTTTTAAGTTGATGAATAAGTTCATCGATCTTATACGCGCCTTCCTCATTAGGAAACGCAAAAACGATTAGTTCACTAATGTTCTCATTCTCCTTTATATTTTTTATTTATGCAAAAGTCAGATGCAGATAGCCTGTTCTTGTTGGGACTTACGTAATTGAGGCACAAAATAAAACAATAAACATTGGGATTTAAAATTTTATTTAATACAGTTAAAGGTTTAAAGCTATTGATTTTCACATTCAACCGCATAAAATCCTACTGATTACAAATTCGATCTCTTATATTCGATCTCTTAAAATATATGGCTTAATCACTCTTCTGTATGCGCTACAGAAGCAGCAAATGCTTTTTCACATTCGATGCACACAAGATCTTCTGAGGCACAGAACATATGTTAGTTGCTTCACAATGCGGGCATTTACATTTCCATTCTGAAGGATACCAAAATGTTTCTTCCATAATCTCAACTCCTAGTTAGTGTGAGAGGTGCTATTCGAACACAGAACCCCTGCAAGATCAGGCTCTCAATTTTATGTTTTTGGCCTAGCTGAGCTACTCTTACGCACGATTTATGCTTCAACCAACTAATCCCACTATGTGAAATAATGTACGTAGAATACATATTTTTAAAAGTGGTGGGATTTCCGCGAACCTCAAGTTTTTTCCGAGATTTCTTTTATAAAAAAAGGAGAGCGCTTAGACATTGGTTCAGAGTACATCATTGATTGTGTCCCTGTCGATTGTTCATGTTGCATGTTTAACTACTCCTTTCACATACCTTCACAATACAGAATTTTAGATCGTGCTCTTGAATCATTCATCAAATCTGAAAACCGAGTATATCCCCAATTTTTAAGAAAATGCAGATTGAATCCTATGCTCACGATTTTCAACAACATATAGCTACGCTCCATTCTATCCCATAAACGACTTGATTTTTTTTAATTATAAGATGTTTTAAAAAAAAAATGTTAGAGGAGTTTGATAAACCCTAAATTTTGGCGAGTTGTTTATATACTAATCATTCAAATCATATTAAATAATTTATAAAAAAAATGGTTTGAAACTAAAAAATATTTCTACCAAAAATATTTTAGCATAAAACAACAATTTGATATTAATGATGTTTTTATTATTTTCGGCGATCTTCAGAAATTTAACATAGAGCTTTTTCCTAAAAAGCAACATAGATTAATTTGATATAATATTCTTGATTCAATAGTGCTCTATTAGATGGTTAATATTTTTACCTTAGAATGCACTTTGCTCCAAATGCACTCGTTTTCTAAGCATGACTGCATAAAGAAATCAAAAACTATACATAGTGGAAAATGATATGAAAAGAGCAAGTATGTGATTTATTATGGATAAACACCAATTCATTATTGATCGATCTGCTTATCCCAAAACCAACTTTATTTTCATTAATAAGAGTTTCAGAATTCCTTTCATAACAGAAATTCGATTAGCTATTAGGAATTGAAATTTAAGACACAATTTTGAGTTCTAGTCTCATCTAGCATATTATACTTTATTTTGCATCTCAAGTGCTTAAGTCCTATTAATGAAAACTTTCTGAAAAAGCCCTTCACTGCCCCTGCAAGTTTTTAGGATTGAATGTGGAAAATAATTCGGAAAACTTAAAAGTCTATTTGGAGATAAGTCTCTTCAGATAGTCAAAAAGAACAGTATGATCTTTGAGCACAAGATCTGCATGTTGCAACTTTTCAGGCTCAAGTGTGCTCGAACCGCTACACAATAGAGTTCAGCTCTTTAGCAGCAGTAATACCCAGAGGGGAATTCTAATTACAATACATTCATTCTTAGTCATGTCAAGTTTTTCAAGGGCTTTGAGGAAGGGAGCTGAGTCAGGTTTCCCGTGTTCCAAATCATCTACATGATAATAACATCAGAAAGCCTCAAAAAAAACTTATTCATAGCCTTTTCAACAATGTTTCAGCTTATCAGGAAACTGTAGCGAACTTAAAATGTCGTTTTAATTCCTTGACGCAATCTAGCAATCTAAAATACCGTTAAAGGGTTTTATCTTATCAAACTCAAAGCTTCGCGTTTTTTATTAGCCAAATACTCTAAATGCTAGGATTCAGGCTCTCTTCCAGCCTTTTCAAAAATTGCTTTAATTATCGTTCTTTCGCCTTGAGACTCACAGGAGCTGGTCAATATAATCATTTACTATTATCCTTTTTTTATAGCCAAACAAAACGACACAAATTCATCATACTTTACAGAACTTTCTGTATACTACCCACTTATATCTTTTGCCAACAATTTCTATTACGGATTTATACATTGTGTGGTTTTTGTTTGATTGTCAACTTAATAGTAATCCTAATTTAATGTTACTCTTTAATTAAGCCTTAGAATCTAATTAAATATCAAATTGAGTAAAATTTTGATAAAATAAGCTTTTTTAGTTATTATTAAGAAAATAAATTTTGTGAAAGACAACAAAAATTCATCTAATAATGAGTGAATTTTCCAAAACAGCATAATTTTAGCTTAAATTAAGGAAGGAGACTCTATATGGCATTATTCGGAACAAACGGTGTACGTGGTATCGTTAATGAATACATAACTCCAGAACTGGCAGTTAATTTAGCTAGAAGTCTTGGTACATACATGGGTTCTAAAGGCACGGTTGCTATAGGATGTGACACTCGAATTTCGGGTCAGATGCTGAAATTTGCCGCAATTTCTGGAGCTCTGTCAACAGGCCTCACCGTTATTGATGTGGGAACTGTTCCTACCCCTTCCATCCAGTACTATGTGCGCGACCATGCCGATGCCGGGATAGTTGTTACTGCATCCCATAATCCAAGGCAATATAATGGAATTAAATTTATTGCAGGTGATGGCTCGGAATTTTCCAGGGATGGAGAAAAAGACATAGAAAAAATTTATTATGCGGGGGAATATTCCATCGTATCTTGGGAGAAAACCGGCAACTTCAGTAACGATCCTGGAGTCAATGAATACTACATAAAAAATATTGTCAACTCAGTAAATGCCGAAGCCATCCGCAGCCGCAGATTCAAAGTAGTTGTAGATACAGGCTGTGGAGCAGGTTCTCTCACTCTTCCTTTTTTGCTCAGCAAACTGGGTTGCCAAGTATTGACTCTTGAAGCTCAGCCTGATGGAACTTTCCCCTGGCGAAACCCAGAACCTTTACCTGAAGCCCTAACTGAACTTACTAAACTCGTAAAAATTACAGGTGCTGACATGGGAGCAGCTCAAGATGGGGATGCGGATAGAGTAGTCCTTATAGATGAAAATGGGGAATTCATAAATGCTGAAGTTCTGCTTGCCATGATGGCAAAATATATACTTGAGCATGAAAAAGGCCCTATAGTGACTCCTGTTAGCTCTTCTCAACGCATGGCCGACATTGCAAAGGATGCAGATATCAAACTATATTGGACTGCTGTCGGCTCAATCAACGTTGCCCGGAAAATGATGGAAGTAAATGCAGTATTCGGGGGTGAAGGTAATGGGGGTCTTATCTTCCCCAAACATCAGTATTGTAGAGACGGAGCAATGGCCTGTGCCATGGTTCTTGAAATCCTGGCTAACGGAAAAAAGATTTCTGATCTTGCAAAAAGTGTGCCTGAATATTTCAACGCAAAGACAAAAGTCCCCTCTAAAAATATACCAGCCACAATGGAAATAGTGAAGCAAGAAGCTTCAGGACTTGGGTTCAAGATAGATACTACAGACGGAATCAAAATATGGTACGAAGATGGCTGGGTTCTTATTCGTCCCTCTGGCACAGAACCGATTCTTAGGGTCTTTGCTGAAGCAAAAAAGCAGGATAGAACAGAGGAACTTATGCAAGAGGGCCTGAATATGGTCAAAAGAGCAGAAAAAGCCTCAACCTGCGAATGAACTTTCGAGTAAACTAACAACAAATGAATGTGAACTCTTTAATGTAGCAACTTCTTGATAAAAATTTATCACCTTTATCAGCTTTGATAATCCAATTGGACGATTACCATAAAAAAAGCAGTGATAAAAACTTTCTGTAAATTTTAAGTTAAGTTTTTGCTTAATGTAATAAATTTGGTTTCTTTAAGGTAGAATTTTCTACTAGATAACTTATGAGATACGGGATTTTACAGAAAAATTGGCACAATGGAATTCGGGATCTTCTGGCATGTGGGCCGGTGGACTTTCTTGTAAAGGTAATGATGATCTTGGCACTCTTATCCTCGGAAACTACCTGGATATGTTTGACCATGGCATCTTTTACAAGAATTGAAACCATAATCTACTTCCCTTCCTTTTCGAATCTTGATACCTTTTCTGCGAAGTCCTAAAATAAAAATTGTTCAGGTACAGGGATTTGACATTATGTTACTAAGGCTGCAGGCAAACATAAGAGAAAGAATCAAATTGTAATCTCCTAGTAATCTCAAACAGATTCGAATAGCAGTCAGAGGAGCTCTTACAGCCCCAGCAAAACTGCACTCATACCCACGATGGCATGATTTCCGTCCCACCATGGATCTGATGTAAAGAGTGTGCTTCAACACATCAATATCACATCTGCAGCACTTTGAGATACCTCTCTGTCCATAATCTATCTTTTTTGTCCAGCACTTCGATTAGCATAACTGGAGCCAGTTACTTCAGTAAATGAACATGCGAATTTTCGTTACACTGGAAACTTAATTATAAAAATATCAATAGCTTAATGAAGAAAAACCTTGAAATTCTCAAAATTTAATGCCGACCTGCCGAAAGTAGGTTCAAATATTACCTTTAAGCCTTGTCATGAAAATTACTTACATAAAGATCAAAACTAAATACCGAAATTAATTGGATAACCTTAATTGATAAACTTAGGGGTATAGTATGCCTGAAAATATTGACCTGCCACTGGCAATAAAACACAGTGAATATGAAGAAAGTATGAAGATACTTGAGATTAAGCTAGGTGAGCTCAAACGCAAGACCCGACAATTGAAGATCCCCATTATTTTTGTTTTCGAAGGCTGGCATGCATCCGGGCTGGGAGAAGCTATCAATCGTTTTATATTGCCTCTGGATTCGAGAGGATACGATTTTCACACCATGACTTTTGCTTGTTATGGAGATGAACTTAAACCCTTTCTTCTGCACTTTTGGACTCTTATTCCAGTAAGAGGTAAAATTGCGATATTTGATCAAAGTTGGTACAGCCGGGCAATCGTAAAACATTTCATGAAGGAAAAATCCAAATACAAACTTGAGAAATGCCAGGGAAAAATAAATTGTTTCTAACGTCAGCTTTCAGATGATGGATACCTTATATTGAAGTTTTCTCTCCATATCAGTAAAAAAGAGCAAGAAGATCGTTTCAAGAAAATTCAAAAAAAAGGCATCCCCCTAATCATCGATGAATACGAAAAGAAAAATGAAACGGAACGAGATTTTATCCATGAATATAATAAGTACCTGCCAATTGTAGAAAAAGTGCTTGAAAAAACAGACATGCCATATCAAAAAATTACCTGCTTTTTCAGCATGATTCACGATCCACCAGTTTTCTCAGGATTTTAAGCTTGGGAATTTAATACGCCAAAACTGAAGAATTATTGATGCCATTGACAGAGGAAAACAAAGCAATGGATGTATCGATTGATGTATCAATATTAAAACGATATTGAAGGCATTAGATCATTAATTTGGAGGAATATTAGTTGAAAACAGATGCCTTCAGTTTTTTTCGTCAAACTCTTATACAAATTGGAAAGATTTTAATAAATATCCAAATTTAATTTACATTTATAAAATTAGATATGACAACTCGTGAAAATAAGAGTCTCATCTAAATCCTCTTTAGGATACGATTGTTGTTTTGACGTAAAGATCATATAAAAATAAGCTTCATCGTACTTCAATATTCAGTACATCCATTTCGAATTAATCACTAAAGCGATGGATTTTTGCTTTCAGGAGAGCCGCTATTTCTGATCTTTAAGAGCATTTTCTCTATCTTTATACTTAACACAAAGTGATGCTTCAATGAACATACAGAATGACTTTTATGAACGAGATCTACTATCATATTTATTTATTTATTTATTTATTTATTTATTTATATAATAATTTATAATTATATGAGTCAATATATTCCCTACGTACTCATATACAACTACATGAACACGAAGCTTATATTATGCTGAAAAGTCGACGACTCTAATCTTCCAGCTTCAGGAATGGAACTCTGTTGAGGAAGGAAATATACCATTTTCGGAGTTAAAAGAGCGAGCTCCTTTGTGCTGAAAATACAGAAGAATTAAAAAATGAAGACAAAATCATAATAGAAAGAGATCTATTTGTTCCCTTCCCTTATGCTTCAATTCATGCCCTTGCTTTCATCTTGTCCACTATAATGTAGTCCTTAATGGCGCTTACGGAATCAAAAGGCATAAGAATATAGTTGTCCACTTTTTTGTACCTTGAAGTGTCAAAGTTTGGATTTGGGGTGATCATCAGGTCAATGATGTTTCCCCCTTTACTCTCGATTATAATGTTGCTCAGCGTTCCTATCTCCGTTCCGTCGGTAGCCATTACCTGCTTGTTGAAGAGAAGGTTCCTTGCAAATACTGTCGACATTTTATATCGTGTCTCCATTCTCAATCTTATGCGGATTAGGGTAAACCTGGCTTTTCACTTAGGATAATTTACTCCAATTGGAGCTATATTCTTTAAAAACTTTTCTGTTCAAGTGCTCATCCTTTAAAAAATTAATCATTTCATTTCTCATCTGTAACCAACATATGCACTTGATTCTGTTGGTTTCTGGCCTCCCTTAAACTGTGCTTCTATTTTTTCGTAGAATTGAGCAATATTTTCTGTAATAGTGGGCTTTACCTTCTTCAGAGCTTCACTGAAGTGTCTCATTTCTATCATTTCTATATCAAAATTCTCTCTGAGAGCAATCAAAACAGCTTCCCTACATACTGATTCGATGTCAGCCCCCACATAACCCTCAGTTATGTCGGCAAGGTTTTCAAGGTCCACATCCTCGCTAAGGGGTGTATTTTTTGTGTGTATATTAAAAATTTTGAGTCTACCTCTGCGGTCAGGAGTCCCCAGATAGACCAATCTGTCGAAGCGACCAGGACGTATGATTGCAGGGTCCAAGAGGTTAGGGCGATTGGTTGCGGCAATCACTACCACATCTTTAAGAATCTCCAGACCGTCCATTTCTGTCAGAAGCTGGTTCAGCACTCTCTCTGAAGTATGGCTATCTGTGGATTCCATGCCCGACATGGAAGCAACTGAATCAATTTCGTCGAAGAAAATTACACAGGGAACAACTTGTCGCGCTTTTTTGAAAGTTTCCCTGATAGCTTTTTCCGATTCTCCAAGCCATTTTGAGAATATCTCTGGCCCTTTGACACTTATGAAATTTGCATTTGACTCCCTGGCAACAGCTTGGGCGAGAAGAGTTTTTCCTGTCCCTGGCGGGCCGTAAAGCAGGATTCCTCTTGGAGCCTTTATACCCATCTGGACAAATTTTTGTGGACTTTTAATGGGCCACTCTACAGCCTCAATGATTGACTGCTTTGCTTCATCCAGCCCTCCAACATCATCCCAGGTTACAGTGGGCATTTCTACAAAAATTTCTCTCAGAGCAGAAGGTTCAGCTTCCATCAGGGCGTCTTCAAAATTTTTCTTGGTTACAACTATTTTTTCCAGTTTTTCCGGCGGGATTGTTTCCTTTTCGAGATCAAGTTCAGGCAGATTTTCCCTTAGGCAGCGCATGGCAGCTTCCTGCACTAGAGCCAGAAGGTCCGCGCCTACAAATCCCTGAGTCCGCTCAGCCAGATACATCAAGTATTTGTTGATCTTATCCTTCTTTTCCCTCTCCAGAGAAGCTTCATCAGCCTCATAAGCCTCGACATCTATTTCTGATTCGGTTTCTAGTTTATCAACTCTCTCGATAGGCATGCCACGTGTGTGAATTTGCAGGATTTCATATCTATCTTTCGTATCAGGCACACCGACATGGATTTCTCTGATCAAAACGACCTGGTCTTCTGAGCGCAGGGTCGATTGCATCCACACGATTAGTGGCTCCTATAACCACAACTTGACCCCTTTCTTCCATTCCGTCAAGAAGGGTCAGGAGCTGAGCAACTACTCGCCTTTCCACTTCTCCTGTTACATTTTCTCTTTTTGGAGCGATGGAGTCGATTTCATCTATGAAAATGACCGACGGTGCATCCTGTGTTGCCTCTTCGAAGATTTTTCGGAGCCTTTCCTCGCTTTCTCCGTAGAACTTTCCTACTATTTCCGGGCCAGCAATGTAATGAAAACTTGCTCCAGATTCATTGGCTACGGCTTTTGCAATCAGGGTTTTACCAGTTCCTGGTGGGCCATATAGGATAACTCCCTTCGGAGGTTCTATATTCAAGATGACCAAAAAGCTCAGGATGTTTCATAGGTAGCTCTATCATTTCCCGAACACGCATGATCTCCTCGCCAAGACCTCCAATGTCCTCATAAGTAGTTATGCCCTTGGTTGCTTTCTCGTAGCCCTTTACTGGTTTTTTCCGAAGTTCAATGGCTGTTAACTCCGTGATAATGACTATTGTATTTGAAGGGTCAGTCTCGACAGCAACCAGAGGAATTACTTGGCTTGTAGTCAGGGATTCAGTCATTGGCTGAGACATAGAGTTAATTATCGGAATAATGTCTCCCCTGAACACTGGCCTTTTGAGGATGTGCCGTTTTATGATCTCATTTGCATGCTCTCCGAACTGGAGCTCAGGGCTTCCTTGTGTCATGCTTTCAGGAAGCGCCAAAATGAGCTTTTTTGCTTCCAAAGCTTCCACTTTTTTGATAATTACCTTCTCTCCTATGGAAACTCCTGCATTTTGTCTGATGAAGTTATCGATTCTCACGAGTCCCTGTTCCCAATCCTGCCTATCTGCCCTCCATACCTTTGCCGTAGTTTTTTTCTTCCCCCTTATTTCCACAATATCACCTGGCGAAAGCTGAAGTCTTAGTAGAGTTGTAGGATCAAGTCGGATAATTCCTCTTCCAAGGTCGATAGGATATGCTTTTTCAACCTTCAACTGTATTTCTTCCATAGGTCATCCCGAAAATAGTTGTCTTCTTTGTTGCAATTTATATTCAATTATAAAAAATTGGGTTTGTCCGTGAGTTGCTGAAAACCTTGAGCAAAGGACTCTCTTTAATTATTCTAAAAATACGAGAATTAAATTCTTTTTTTTAGAATTTATCACGAACTTATGGGCAAACCCACAAATTAATAGACCAATAGAGTATATCTAAACTCTAGATTGCTTATTATACGCTACTCATTTATTTATATTAGGCGCTCTTTTTATTTTAATACCTATGCTCTGAGAAATTTTATCCCATCTTGACTTTTTATTATGTGATTAAAAAATCTCGAATTTTCTGTCCAGCATTCATGGCCAAAAAATACCTTAGTGTCCTTTTGGCTATGTTAAGACAACAGTTCTGCTATCATAGGAGTTCATTGAATAATTAACTATTATATAAGCACATGTCTGGAGATAATATATTTCCAGGATATATTGTCCTTATACCTTATATTTATTAGATAAGCTTATCCTTTGTTCCACTTTCTTGTGAAGATCAATATATCTATAGCTTTGGTGTATAAAGTTATTTTATCTCATTCAGACTTTAGCATCATTCGACTTGCTAAGCATCATTCAAATTTTAATCTTAGTATGGACACTTGTGTAACCCAGACTTTAATATCACGAATGTTCAGGAAATAGACAGCATGAAACTTGAAATAATGCAGAATAAAATTATTGATTTTATCCGGAATGAAACTGATAAAGCAGGTGCTAAAGGGGTTGTTATAGGTATTAGTGGGGGAATAGATTCAGCCCTTACAGCAGCACTTACCATAAAAGCTCTCGGAAAGGATAAAGTACTCGGAATCCACATGCCTGAATTCGGCCTAACCAGTTCTACAGATAACGGAGAAGCGAAAGCTCTTGCAGATTGGCTTGGGATAGATTTTAGGACAATTGATATTTCAGGAATTATTTCGGCTTTTATGGCTGCAATTCCTGAGAGCGAATCTGCGGACAAGCTCAGCAAAGGCAACTTGAAAGCAAGGATAAGGATGTCTCTTCTTTATTTTCATGCAAACCATATGAATCGACTGGTCATGGGAACAAGCAACAAAACTGAAATTATTCTTGGCTATTACACTAAATACGGAGATGGAGGAGTTGATCTTGAACCTATAGCCAGGCTTTACAAGACAGAAGTTTGGGAACTCTCTCGCAGATTAGGGATTCCGGAATTTATTATTGCCAAAAAACCGTCTGCAGGCCTTTGGGCAGGCCAAACAGATGAAGATGAACTTGGAATTTCTTATATAAAGCTGGATAATGTGCTAATGATGCTTGAACAAAATAAAGCTCCTGAAATTATTATGAGTACTGTTGGAGTTTCCATAGAGCAACTGAACTCCGTAATGAAGCGCATCGAGAGAAGCGAGCATAAAAGAAAAATTCCGCCTGTCCCTGAAATATGCTAATCTGGTTACAGATAATATGAGAAAATAATAGATGCTCAAGAAACCCAAGAATTCAGGTTTCGATCTTTTTCTTTTATCGGGAAGGATAGACTCTAGTTTCAGATCGCTTTTCCCTGACTAACGGTTTTGCAAGGTGCCTTCTGGCACAGGGTGGAACCTCGTAAAGTCCTACTTTGAGATCTCGTTTCACTTCATACTGATTTTCGAGGGGGTTCTTATCCTGCATTTTTTACAGCGTAAACCCTGCCCTTGTCCTGCAGATTTCATATGCTTCCCACAATTAGGACATTTTGGATTTTCTTCGGCATGAAGAGGCGCAAGATTTTTAATTTCCATTTTTTCAATGTTCAGCGTCCCTGAGCTGGCAGTTCCCGAAAGTATAACTCTATCTCCTGACATGAGCCTCCTAACGATTACCCTGAAGTTCTTGGTAGGCTCAAAGGCTGCACAGTCGATCTCGTCTCCAACTACCATCCCTAAGAGGAAAAAGACATGCCCTCCACGGATAGTATTCGGAGCTGCTGAAACAGTTCCCTCAATCTTGTAAGAATGCATATTTCGGATTTCAGCAATGTTTGTTGCAGGCAGAAGGTGCATATCAGTGCCCTGGTTTGTCCTGTACACAGCAAAGCGTTCAACAGGTTCAGACCTGATGATCCCTGCAGCTTTAGTAACGATTTCCGGATTTTCTCCCCTAATTCCAAAGAGTACTGGATCAAATGAGTGAGGTATGCAGACTACAATCTTGTTTGTGAGATCCACAGTATCCCATGTTTTAGGGTATGTTTCCCTGTCAGCTTCAAAGACGCTTTCCTTATCCACTTTGCGTGGAGTCCCCCATTTTTCCTTCCGCCTGTATGCCAAGTGCTCAAAAGTGTTATCCAGTTCTTCAGGATTCAGCATGGCCCCGCAGGCTGCAAGAGCGCCTATAAGTCCTCTTCCGTTTTTGAAACCCTTTGAGCGAATCCCATGCTTTGAAATAATGTTTTTTGCCTTTTGTATCTCAATTACATCCAGTTATAGCCTCTGTTAAAAATTTTTTTAGGACAACTTAAGATTCTCATATTCTTCTTCCAGGATGAAAACAACTCCTGGATTGGTTTTTTCACAGTCCATGTGTGCAAGTTCTTCGATTCTGGACAAAATATAGGCAATTGCCTTTTCCGGGCAGTTTGTTTTAAGTTCCAGAGCTATTGCAGCATTTCCTCTTGTTTTATAGGGAATACTAGGGTTAAGGCGCACAAGGAAAGGAAGAGTTTCAACAGTCCCATACATCTGCAGTTCTTCAAGAAGCATAGCTCCCAGGTATGTGGTGCACATCCCTTCATTTGAGTCTGTATCATCAATTCCGATAATCATTTATTTGTATTTTCGATATTTTTTACTGCTTCATGCAACTAGTTCTAGATAGTCACATTTTTTGTTATTCTCTTGCTACTTTATAGAGCACTGCGAACGAAGCAACATGTATATAGATGATCAAACAGAAATAAATACTGAATGTCAAAAGAGGATCTCATGCATCAAATTATTGATGTATTGTCACGCGCAGGCTTTTCACTCTCTGACCGCTGCAACATTCGTCCGAGAAGCTTTGACGTCGCTGCACGGAAAGGTGAAATACTACTATTTTGCAAGGTATTATTTAATATTGACGGCCTGAATGAAGAAACTGCTAGGGAGATGAAATACCTAGCCGAGTATATTGGCGGTTCTGCTATTGTCGTGGGGGCCAAGACAAGGGATCAGATGCTTGAAGATAGCGTCGTTTACATGCGTTATGATATTCTTGCCCTGAATGTTCGGACCCTTCACGACTACTTTATTGAAAACATTCCACCATTAGTTTCAGCTGCTCCCGGTGGGATTATATGTTTCAATTGAGGGAGATACCCTCAAAAAAGCTAGGATGAATCAGTCGATGTCTTTGGGGGCACTTGCGGCAACAGTAGGTGTTTCAAGGAGAACTATTAGTAAATATGAGGAAGAAGGAATGGATACTTCTATTGGTATCCTACTCCAGTTAGAAGATATTTTTGAGGTTGAGCTGGCAAGACCCATAAATATTCTGAAATCTTGTGGGAATCGGAAATCCAGGAAAAAGACAGAATCCGGAACAGAAACTCACAAAAAATCCTGCATGCTTTTACCGGAAGATTTGATCCTTAATATGATTTCCACTCTTGGATATGATGTTTTTCCCATAGCTCAGGCACCTTTCAAAGCTGTTTCACGAGATAAGTCTTCAGTTATCCTCACAGGTGTCAGCGAATTCAACACAACCATTATCAAACGAGCTAGCCTGATGAGCAGCATTTCCTCTGTTACAAAGACACAATCAGTTTTTATTATCAATGGATGTTCCAAAATTAAATCCGTGGAAAATACAGTTTTGATCGAAAAGAAGGAACTTGACAGGATAAGTGATTCTCAGGAACTCCTTAATTTCATAGAGGAACGAAAGGAAAATTACAGTAAAGCATAATTCTCAAAGTTGCATTAGCAAAGTTGCAACTCTGCCATTAGCTGTCAATTTTACTTTGCTCAAGAGAACTAATTTTATAGAAGATTTCGATAAAACTTAAATCTTTTAATATGCTTATAAACCGCATATAAATGGCTTTTAATTATCATGGCTTTGAACATAAAATCTTGGATTTACACCTAAAGTCCAAACCTTCTCAAAAATAGTTGCAACGCTATATATAGAACATTAATGATCCTTTTTCAGTCGGGTAAATTTACACGCTACTTTCATCTCTTCTTGTGTACTTGACATCTATCTTCCGTTTTTGATATATATTGGAGAAAGTCCATAAACTCAGCAAGCTAAGGGGTATTTGACTGTAATAAGAACAGAAAATATCAGGGAAAAAACTAGCAAAGAGCTAAACAGAAGAAAAAGGTATTTGGAGCATTCCTCAAACAATATCCAGTATTTAGACCAACATTTTCAATACCCATTGATATAAAATGAGGACTAGATAACAGGAAAGTACTACATAAGCAGAGAATTTCCCAGGGAATTAATGGAGGAGGAAGATCAGTGGAAAAAGCGATTCGAGAGATACTATGATAAAATCAAAAGATGATTATAAATATTATTTAGAGGCTGATAGAATCGCATTAGGCCGAAAAAAAACGGGAGTGAGAATTGTTATAGATGAAATATGGACTTTTGAAAAATTATTAAGAAGAGTTGAATATTATCACAACTGCAAACAGTCAAAGATTTATAAAGTAATTTATTTATATACGTATTTTAAATTTTTTATTTTAAGTGTTCTTCTTGGATTTAGCATCCCACCGAATGTTTTTGGTCCTGGGTTGTCTATCGGTCATAGAGGCACTATCGTTGTCAGTCGATATGCTAAAATTGGAGCAAATTGCAGAATACATGTGTGTACTAGCATTGGTATAAAAGCGGGAGAATACATCGATGTCGCCCCTAAAATTGGAAAAAATGTTTACATTGGACCTGGAGCGAAAATTTTTGGAGATGTTATCATTGCCGATGGAATAGCTATTGGTGCCAATTCTGTTGTGAATAAGTCATTTCACGAAAAAAATATCAGTATAGCTGGTGTTCCAGCTAAGAAGATCAGTGACAAAGGATCTGAAAGCTTGCTTATTAAAGCAACAGACCTTTTGAGAAATAACGATTTAAAGTAACTAAATAACGATTTAAAGTAACTAAATAACGATTTAAAGTAACTAAGTAACTGTAACTATTAGAAACCCACGAATAAATTACACTTTTTAGAAGAAGTAGCGGTTTTAAACTAAGTCGTCACGATCAAGTCACTCGAAATTAGATTAGTACACTAAATTTTTTGATATCAGCATTAAAACTATTCATTCTTCCAAAATGAACATCTATTCCTGTAAATATTCCAACCACGTTTATACCAAGTATCAATTTCATGTTCTGGTTTTATTGAAGGAGTTTATCAACGTAAACTATCGTGTTCTATAAAACTTATTAACATAATGAACAATATAAAATAAAAACTCGACCTTAATAAAATTCCCCAGTTCAGTACAATTCAAAAATTTGTATCCAAAATTACTCCCTCTCTGTTTTAACTTTCTTTTGCCAAAAACTATAAAGTTATTTACTCATAAGTAAAATGAACATCTGATGAGCTTAAAGATATATAGGGAGTGTGCCATACTGGTTGGAAGAGCTCTCTTGCCTATGGTACACCACGGATGATTATAACATCCCCAACGGTCCATCTCTCCGAGATTCGAAGCCTTTTTTTCAGCAGGATACATCATATCCGCGGTAACCGGTGTAATAGTTAGTAGTAGTCTCTTAAATTTCATAGAAAAGAAAGCGACAAAAAAATAAAAAACCTATAGCTTTTTGGATCATAATAATTTAAATTTAAATTTTTTTTGACAAAAATGAAAATTGTTTGGTCTAAAAGAGTTCAATTACTTGCTTTAGTGTCTGGATTTGTAGCAGGCAAGTATATAGGATATATTCTGAGAGAATGGGCTTGATATTTTATCTGATTTGAATAGGAGTGAGGGGAGAGAAAATGTTGAAAACCCTTCCAAGAACTCGGTATCTTGTTTTAGAAATCTGAAACTTCCAAGCTTCTCACACTTATAGATAAAGAATTCCACAACCACAGCTGCGATGAAAAGGTTTCAGATATTCTTATTTTTCTATATATGTTGGATAGACATATGAATTTATGACAATTTCATATTTCATATTTTTCTTAAATTTTTTCATATTTTATGATATAAAATTTAAAAATGATATTACCGGTCTCATTTTTAAGTCAAAGATTATTTCAATTTGTCATTAATTTCATAGCTATTATTCGCTACACATTATAAAGTATGAACTAAATACAGTCTAATAAATAAATATATACTCAATTCAGACTGTAAATAATGAAGTAAAAATAATTATAAAACAAATTCCTTTAAATTCATTAATCTAGAAGATTCAGTTGTATACTAATGTTTATCAGGGATTTGGAGACTTTTTAATATTTTCTGAGATCCTAAAATTTACCATTCATTCCTCTAGCAATTGACTGCAATCAATCAAAAGCTCAGAAAATAATAACAGGTCTCAAAAAGAATCATGAATGTTGAGTTTTCGAAAAAAGCTAGAGGATCGAGCATGCACATTATTTAGGATAGGGGAGAAGCGCATAATTTTAGTTTTTTAAATTCTGATTTCAGCTACCTTATGTAAGTCAAAATAATTTTGTGAGAATTCGCACAGTTTATGGATGCCAAAGTTTAATTAGTGCAGAGTTAGTAGTCCCACTTAATGAAGTCTGAAAAACCGGAACTTCTAGCTCCAGCCGGAGGCATGAAAGCCCTTATTGCAGCAGTAGTAAATGGAGCAGATGCCGTCTACCTTGGAGCTCAGGTTTTCAGTGCTAGGGGGTATGCATCGAATTTCTCAGAAAAAGAATTGGAAGAAGCAATTGATTATGCCCATCTCAGAGGCGTGAAGGTATACTTCACTGTAAATACTCTACTTAAGGATGGAGAAGTTAATAGCGCCCTCAAACTTATTTATTGCCTGAGAGAAATGGGAGCAGATGCAATTATCATCCAGGACCTGGGGTTGATTTATCTAGTCAGGAAATATCTACCAGACCTTCCACTGCATGCAAGCACGCAGATGACTTTGCATAACAGCGAAGGAGTCGAATTTATAAAAAAATTAGGAATCAAAAGAGTTGTGCTCTCGAGGGAATCCTCCCTTGAAAATATAATACTGATAAAAGAAAAAAGTGAAATTGATATCGAAATTTTTATCCATGGAGCTTTATGCATTTCCTATTCTGGTCAATGTCTCCTAAGCAGTCTTATAGGTGGCAGAAGTGGAAACCGAGGATACTGTGCTCAACCATGTCGAAAAAAGTATAGGCTGTACTGCAAAGGGAAAAATATCATAACAACCGGAGACTATCTCTTAAGTCCAAAGGACCTTAACACAAGTTTAGATCTGGGAGCTCTTATAGAAGCTGGGATCAAGTCTTTCAAAATAGAGGGCAGAATGAAGAGATCTGAATATGTTGCAGGTGTTGTCAAGGTCTATCGTCGTCTTATAGACAGGTATGCTGAAAATCCTGCAGACTATTATGTTTCCGAAGAAGAACAGGAAATACTTACCCAGATTTTTAACAGAAGTTTTACATCTGGCTACTTCTTCGAAACTCCACATGGAAAACTCATGTGCAGGGAAAATCCACATAATCGTGGAATTCCAGCAGGCACTGTTGTTGGGCATGATAAGAGTTCAAATCAAATTTTTGTAAAGCTTTCACACATTCTCCAACTTGGTGATGGAATAATGGTCAAAAACGCCGTAACCATGTCAGAAGATAAAGGAAAAATCGTATCTTCAATGCTTACTGAGAAAGGTCCTATATATAGAGCAGAAAAAGGAGATATAGTTAAGCTTTCCTTTGATTCAAGGGTACCATCAGGAAGTGAGATATACAAAACTCAGGATCGGAAACTTATGGAGTACCTTAAAAGAGAAAGTGAATCCAAAACTTTGAGGCCCAAGATTTATGTATCCATCACCTTAACCGCTAAAGTAGGAAGACCTATAAAGCTCGTGATAAAGGACAGAGATTCAAACATAATAACAATCGAATCCGAATACCTTGTCGAGAAGGCAGAGAAGCACCCAATTTCAACAGCTCAGATAGAAAAACAGCTATCAAAGCTTGGAAACACACTCTTTGAGGCAACTGAGCTTAAAGTGAATTTGGTAGGGGATGTTTTTGTTCCTGTGGGCCAGTTGAACTACCTGAGAGCAAAAGCAATCTTACAGTTAGAAAATCTACGTATATCAAAGTGGAAGCGAAAACCTTTTAGTCATATGAAATTCCCTTGTCAAGTTAAAAAGATGAGAAGTGAAAGAGAAGACCTTGCCCCGAAAAACTTTCCAGTACATCCTATGCTCTCAGTATCCGTATATTCCTTAAAAGGGCTCGAAGGAGCGATTTCAGGAGGAGCAGATTGCATTTACTTCGAAGAGGAGTTCCCCAGAAAATCAACAATCGCGGGACAAAAAAAAAATGCTAGGGATAAAGGTGTCATTTTCGAAAAAGCTGTTTTTAAAGCCCGTGCTGCAGGCAGAAAAATATATTTTGGTACCCCAAAGATTGTGAAAGACCCAGAAATGGAATCCGTAAAAAAAACCCTATTTCTTACCAAGAATTTGGAAGCTGATGGCGTTCTTGTATCAAATCTTGGGACCCTAAACCTCGCAAAAGCAGAGAATATTCCTTTTATTGTAGACAGTTCTTTAAATATACTTAATAGCTTTACCTTTTCTTACTTTTTGCATTCAGGAGCTCAAATGGCTGTAATTTCTCCGGAGCTGACGCTTGAAGAACTAAAAGACATCGCATCTTGCGGGCCTGCAGAATGTATCGTCCACGGAAGGCTTGAATTAATGGTATCTGAACACTGCCTTGTAGGCGGGCTGATTGATAAAGATCCTAAATATTGCAGTGCACCATGCAATTCTGGAAATTTTACACTGGTCGACGAAAAATATTACGAATTTCCTCTGCTCATGGACTATCAGTGCAGGATGCATATCCTCAATTCTAAATCTCTCTGCATGCTTGAACATGTACCTAAACTTCTTGAAAGCGGAGTCTTAAGTCTACGGATAGGTACTCTCAAAATGAAAAACGATGACGAAATCAGGAAAGTAACCTGGGAGTACAGGAACGCAATTGATACCTATCTCAAAGACAGAAATGTGGAGCACAAAAAGAGTGGAAATCAGGGAAAAGGTTTCACTACAGGACATTATTTTAGAGGTGTGCAGTAAAAAAATCCGGCGTAGTAAAAAATAGATAGAAAGGCAAAGGATATTAAAAGTAAGTCGATAAATGATCTCAACATAATAGTTTTTTTCTCCAAACAAAAATGCAATCAAATAAATTGTTTAATTTATCTCAAAAATAAAATGAAAAGCCTTACAACATAACTTCGGCCTAGTCGTCTTATTAGATCTATTTTCAGTTTTATGGAGCGCATTCCAAGAGTATAATAATAAATTTTCGTTCGTTACTTATCTTACAATGTTACCATTAAGTGTGTATCCCTTTAGATATGGTGACTCGGAGAGGACATCTTTCTCTCTTTGCCCCATAAATAGATTCATTTATTTCTGAATTAAAACAAATCAAAATGTGGCTTATTTATAAATAAAAATATATAACAAGAACACTCTTGATTTCTTACTGCATTTCGTGAAAAACCGAATTATCTATTTCAAAGCAAAAAATAGCAATATAATTCATAAATTCGTCAACAAAAAGGACAAAGAATGTAGATTCGCTATAATGAATTATATGAATAAATAGCGTTCAGAAAAATATCAATTCGAAGAGGTATGTTCTGCATATGGTCACATCATGATGTAAGGTGAAAAAACTTGGAGTTCCTTTTAAATTTATTAATACATGGAATAGCTGGTGCATATATAGTAGCACTTGTTACTTATTTAGGGGATAAATAGGATCAAATACCTGTCATAATAAAAAAAAGTTCATTTTATGGTTAGTATTATTATATTTTTATTCGGATGGCTTATTTATTCAACATATTTCCTGGATATAAATCAACCATTTGATGATAAATTAACAAAAACTTATAATTTTGGATCAGCTCATAATATAAAAGGATCGCAGAGCACGGAATAGACATTTTCGCAAGTGTTAAAAATATGTAACTGTTACTAAAATTTTTACAAATTTAATTAGTTACCTACTAGTCGCCTCCTTTTTTTTATTTATTATCCTTTTTTATTTTATCCTGTTAGTTATCAATAAAAAATCATTGAAAAATCCTACATTATCAATGCCAATTTTCTATGCTTCTATCAGTTCTACATTACTGATAACGCTACTATCAGCTTTCTTTTCAAGGGTAAAAATACAAACCTTATACTTGGAAGATATATTGCGCCAATCGTAACAATAATAGTGATAGTCGGAATTATATGTATAAGTAATATTGATCAAAAAATAATGAATAAGCTGAATATTATTAATTTTATAGCTCTCTGCATTCCTCTCATACTTATTATACCATATATTTTCGCCTGAAATAATATTATTATCAATGTATTCAATGACCTACAAAATAATCCGACACTGTATGCATAAGTGTATTTTATGGGTATTCTACATTTAATGCACTCACAAAATTTTATGAGCCGAGTTTTACAACCCCCAAGCAAAGAATTTCATCATATTTACCACCATCATTATTTATGTACATCTATTTTTTGGCGATGGTAGCTTTAATAACATTACCAATGAAAAAAAAGCATTATATCAATCTTCTATTGATCTTTATCATCACTTCATCCTCGATTTTTTTCTACCATATTATACCACGTTTCAGCAGCAAAATCAAATGATGAAATGAATAATAGTATAGCAAAATTTTTAACAAACAGTACAAATAACAGAACTATCTATCTCATTGATCAAGCTACTACTTTTACAAACGCAAACATCGAAAAGTACGTGTATGGATTTTGGAATAAAGGAAATAGCAGTTATGTTAATTCTGGAAAGATTTCTCGAATGGCCATGGAATCAAACAAAACAACATACTTGATATCGACAAAATCGTTGTCATGATAAAATAGCTAAAGATGGCAATTTTACTCTTTACCTACTAAAGGGTGCTTTCCCATTAAGCAGTTGATATCTTTAAGAGGATTTCGAGAAACCACAATTTTTGGTTGGTTTTTTATAGAGCAGATATAATTAATTTATTGAAATCGGATGTTTATCGAAATTTTATGGAATATATTCTGTGTTCCACGATTCATTTCGTGATGTTATCCCCAGACCAGATAATTTGAGTTGATAATTTATTAGATCCGAAACATCTGGATTTGTAGCTCTCACTTGATAATAGTTTTGTATTGGAGTTATTGTTACTTTTGGAGGAGTCGCAGAATACTGATGAATGACCATATAATCAACTTGTATTTTTTTTTGATTGCCTCGTGAAGATATGAGGATATCTCACAACTCCTACACCACCTTCATTCGAAATATAAGCTTTACTCCCATCTATAATGAATATCTTTGAGTTTCCAGTTCTCGAAATATCGTAAATGTGCCAAGTTCCAAACCAAGACGATCCTGTTTTATGGAGATCATATGTAGACCCACCTTATTCTAGATCATTGGTATCGTCAATAGATGCAAGGCTATTTGAATTAATTGCTATTGAATAGGTGCTTAACCCAAGTTTGCATATCTGGCAACTAGCTGAATGGCTTTTTACCCCCACATTAGCTCTAATTATCAAACGGTTGTTTTCAATGCACCCCTGGTTAGCCATTATCCACTCTTCACCATAATTGTAGTCAGTAGGATTTCCTGTAACGGTTAGGATACTATTATTGATATCCATTTGACCAGTATTTTGTTTATAGTTCCATTTACTTGGATCCGGAACAATATGGGGATTTGCTGTTAACTGTTTCAAATCGATTTTTTCATTATATGTAATTCCATGAGTACCCGAAGTCGTGTCCCTCCCTCCTATTACATATAAACTACTACCCGAAATAGCAGTTCCTACTCCACCCTGGGATGTAAACCTAAAGCAAATCTCTGATGACCATAAATGAGTTGTAATATTATAATAATAAATTTCTGAATGGAAAATGCTTGAAGGCCCCCGACCGTAACCCATAATAATTTTATCTCCATACCATGTATTCTCACGTGTATGCCCATATACTGAATACGGCGCCGTAGAGAGAGGATTAGACCACGATTAGAGGACATATCATAAGCATATACGCCGTTACTTCCCGCCTTTCCACAAAGATTTCGGGCGCCTCCAAGCAAATATATTTAATTATTAGCTGGGTAATATACTAACCCACCCCAAGAAACGTTAACCGGACAATTTGCCAGTTGTGTGTAAGTGTCGGTATCTGTGATGTGTTTATAAGAATAAATTGCCCAATAAGAGATAGTTATTCATGCCATCCGTAACCGACATCAAACCCTGATGAGAAATAGCAGTAGGCATTTGAACTGAGTCTAAGGTCCAAGAGTTTGTTGTAATGTTATAAATCTGGAGATGAGGAATTGAATTTATCCCAAACCTATCGTTGTTACCACCATAACAGTTAATTCTATCTGCATAATTTATTGTTGTTACGCTCTATGTAGCGATGGGCATTGTCGCACCCTGCGTCCAAGAATCATTGTCCAAATCATAAATCTGTTCATTGTTGAGAATTACAGAAGTTGAGGATCCATAGCCACCTGTCGCATAAATTTTATGATTATACAATATAAGAGTTACGTCAGCAGCTCCTGTCAACAACCCTGCTTTTTGTGTGACTATGCCGTCATATTGTATCGCTGAAGACGAAGTAAAATCTTCAAAAAAAGTGGGAAATACAGCGTTACCATTTGGAGAAAACCCTGCTGCTTTAGCGAGATTAAAGGTTATGGAACTTCCAGATGGAATCGTTTTTGAAATCCATAAATTATTATTGTCATCAATCCAGTAAGAAGCAGAGGCATTTGAAAATGCGAGTGTACCTAGTACTACTATCGAAAACAAAGTTAGATTAAATTTCATCAAGATTCAGCTCTAAGAATAATGCAATATTATTCGACATTTATTAGATATAAATTATCAAATAAGTCCATTTTAAGATAAATTTTGGGTTTGCATTATATATAAGTTTCGATTATTTTACTTACCTTGAAAAAAAACCCACCAGTACTTGAATATATTAAAAAATCGGGGAATAGTAGTTGTTTTCCCCTTATTCCATTTTTTTTTCGAGCATACTAACCACAGAAATGAGTTTAGACGGCGAATAAATAGCAAAAAATAACAATCGTTTTCGTAGAAGACAAAAAACTGGAGATACTCTGTATAATTTCCTGGCGTAATTTCTGATTATAATTGTCAGTGACTGAGCAGAAAATAGATATCAACTACAAGTAATATTACACTTTGAAGCCTGTTCGGCCGAAATTCTAGCACACATTTTTTAGCAGTTCAAAAATTCTGTTGACTTTTGGTGGGGCGACTTTTAATAAATCTGCTTACTTCCGTTGGGCGAATTTTACCAATCTAGCCAGCTTCTTTGGAGTGAATTTTAATAATTTTGTTGACTTCAATTATGCGAATTTTAACAATTCTGCTAACTTTCTTGTGGCGACATTTAATAATTCTGCTGACTTCGGGGAGGCTAATTATAATAATTCCGCTTACTTCACTGGGGGGTTTTTAAAAATTCTGTTTACTTCGATAGGGAGAATTTTCATGTTTTTGCCGACTTCTATAAAGCGAATTTTAGTGAGCCCACCAAGTTATAGGGTCTCGGCTGGGATATAAAAATACTTGAAAATTCTACTACACTACAAAACTCAATGATAATTATAAATAAGTTGTACTCCTAACTATGCTTTATGGTAGTTGGAATTGCAGAAATTTCAGCATTTATTGTGGCACTTATAGTAGCTATCTTGCTATATAAAGCTCTCAAAACTGCCACCAGCCTTGCTATAAATGCAATTCTTGGAATTCTATTACTGATTGCAGTAAAAATTTTTCTCGGACTTGAAATTGCAATCACCTGGGTAGCAGTTCTTATCTGTGCAATGGGAGGCATTTTCGGAGCACTTATCATAATTGCGCTGAATTATCTTAAAATAGCTTTTTTATAAAGTTACAAAGCGGAATAGAAAAATTATATGGATCAGCGGAAGTAAATGCATACATATAAATTTAAAGTGTAGATAACTTCTTGAAGGATAAATTGAAGACTTCCAGAAGATTTCTCTTACCAATACCTCCTATAAAACTTCTCCCCAAAATTCGTTCAGTTATTACATTTTCTAATTTTTGCTTGATACTCGTTATAACTTGTATCACTCTTAAAGAAGAATATCTTGCTTTGAAGTACTCTACTTCTGTAAAACACTCTATCTTTTCTGATAAATCTACATTTAAATCAAGAAGCTATGAAGCTGTTGTTTTGAATCTTCTGATCCACTCGTAATCCCCCTCTTTCATGCATGAAATTTATATACAAAGTATGATTTACCATGCCTTTTGTCCAGATTCAAGATATCCACAATTTCTTCTAGATTTAACCAGTTGATAATCCCAGTGTTGCTAAAATTATCTTTGGTCGCAAAGCTCCAACTTCCCACAAATTTACACAAAAATGTCATTCAATTTATCCGCACGACAGTAACTTAAAAATTATTTAACTTTAATGAATAATAGTAGACAAGTAGGCGAACAAATAAGATATCTACATATATAGAATGGTTGATATCGGATTTTACAAATTATATGGCTAACGGAAAAAAGATTTATTACTTTATAAAGAATTGGTTGGCTAGAATACTAAAATGGAACAAAACCTTCATATTTGAGTTTTATTGAGCCGTTTGATTGTAAATTGATAAATGCTGGGTAAATTTTATTAAAATCTTAAGGACAGTATACTGATTTTTGGCAAACATATGGAATTTCATTCCAAATAGAATATGTACGATAAAGATGAGGATCAAAATCCGAATAAATTAAGTATAAATATTTACATCCAAAGCTATATCGATTTTTTGAAATTTTATTTGCTCAATGAGTTTATGATAATGTATAATAATTGATTTATAACTTAGTATTATAACTATTTTTGAGCCCGCTGATTTAGATAATATCTAAAAACAATTTTTTTTACAATTCTGACAGAATTTAGTTTCCCCTTCACCTAAAAACATTTTCCCTTTTCTATTCCAGGCTCGAAGATTTCTCAGAGCGTTCTTTCAAGCAGCACAGCTTTCAATTAATTTTAAATTATACGGCAACTTATGGAAAAGCTGATGGCCCAAAAAATTCTGATTACCAATGATGACGGTGTATATTCCACAGGCCTTAAAGCTGCTTTCGATAGCGTTTCTGATCTTGGAGAAGTTACAATTTCGGCTCCTGCTGTTCAGCAGAGCGGGGTCGGTCGTTCGATCTCTATCTTCGAGCCCCTTCGAATTACAAAGACAGATGTAGGAGGCATAACTGCGTATGCTGTGAGTGGAACTCCTACAGACTCTGTAATTCTGGGCATCTTCACTATTCTCAAGGAAATGCCTGACTTAGTGCTCTCCGGCTTTAACATAGGAGAAAACATAAGCACGGATACGATTACTACCTCAGGAACAATCGGAGGAGCACTGGAAGCTGCAAGTTACGGCATTCCTGCAATTGCAGCTTCCATGCAAGTGCTCGATGAAGGACAGAAATTCGACGATCCTAGAGACTATCACAGAGACCGTTTCGAAGCCGGGATTAAAGTCGTGAACAGGATTGCCCTAAATGTCCTAAAGCATGGAATGCCAGAGAATGTGGACCTCCTGAATATCAATATACCTTATCATGCCGAGGAAAATACACCGATAGAGATAACTCGCCTTGCACGGAAAGTTTTTAAAACTGATGTCGAAGAACGTCATGATCCTAGAGGCAGACCCTATTATTGGATTGCTGGAAAAATGATCAAGCAAGAAGAAGAAGGGACAGATGTGCACTCAATAATGCAAAAAGGCCACGTCTCAATAACTCCTGTTTCTCTGGATGCAACTGCCAGGATAGATTTTTCCGAGATCACAAAGTATCTCTAAAGTACTCTCAAATTTTAAATCTTTTTTAAAATCAAAATTCTTGTGGCGTAGAATTTTGATTTTATTTTTAACCGATAAACTTTTTTGTGCCTCTTTTAAATAATTACATTATCAACCATTGAAAATATATATGCATTGAATTTGTTAAAAGATATGATTTTTATTTTGATATAATTGGTAATGCTGATTAGTTATACTTTTTCATTGGTTCTGAACCAAAAGATTTTACTTCAAAAGTGATGAGGTTATGAAAAGTATCACAGCAAGAAAGATCTTAAGAGAACACCGTGAAATTAAAAGGTAGTTAAGGTTTGAGAAAAGTGGTAAGGGTTACATTGCAAATGTGAATAATGATACAACTTTAAAGTAATTAAAAACTATGTTGGAAATAAAGGAAATTAGGAAGAAAAGAAGCATATGAGAAAATGGAAATATTTGATTTTAAATAAATTCTTTGAACCCCGATCTATGAATGAATATGAGCAGTTGCTTGCCTAGTGAAGAGGTTATCCACAAAAATCTGATTTTCACCCTAAATCAGAGCAGAAAGCATCCCTCTATTAAGCAATGACTTACCAAGTGAATCAAAATGTCAGATCCGATCAAACATGCCAGAGACCATGTAAAAATCCCAATTAAAGAACACTTTCAACTTAAGGAAACCATAGTTACGATAGTAGCCAACAACCAAGATTTTATAGAAGTCGCAAAAAAGTCAATTCGAACCCACAGGGCAGCCCTCGAAACTTACATCCATTTAGACCCTTATTTTCAGCTTACCCTTGAACCCTATGAATGCCCAAAAATTGCGCCTGAAGTTGTTAAGAGAATGATAAAAGCTGGGAATATGATGGGTGTAGGTCCAATGAGTGCAGTTGCAGGTACAATTTCTGCCCTAGCAGTGGAAGCTATGGTAGAAGCCGGAGCAAGGTATGCCATCGTTGATAATGGAGGTGATATAGCACTAATTAACGATCGACCTATCGTTGTTGGGATCTACTCAGGGCAATCCCCTATTAAAAACCTGGGATTGATTCTCGAGCCACGAGACTCAATAACAGGTATATGCACTTCAGCAGGGACAGTCGGCCCCTCAATAAGTTTTGGAGAGGCGGATGCCGCCTCAGTGTTCTCAGATGATGTTTCTCTGGCAGATGCAGCTGCAACATCACTTGGAAATGAAGTCGGTCTCGGAAAAGAATCTATAAAGGCTTCTTTTAACTCGGTAAAAGGGATTCCAGGAATAAAAGGTGCAATCGTGATTCAAGGGGAATACATGGGTATGTGGGGCCATATCCCAAAAATTACCCAAGTTAATGTGAAATACGAATGCATAACAAAAGCGTGAATATTAGATTGAAACCTTTCAGAAACCTTTTTGCAGATTTCGCGATTATCTTTTGGTCTCTGTTGCGGAAATAGCTTTTTTGCTCGAATATTATTGATCATTCAGCTGACTTTACTCCTAACTTATATTGATACTATGCTTATAATAATTAGTTCCATAATAGTTATTATAGAAATAGTCTCTCGCGTTTCTCGGAGGTGAAAATATTATTAATATGTGATTCTAGCCCTGAGAAGGTTGTTGACTATGTATAAGTCTTCAACAATTGGCTCAGATGATAAGTAAAATTTCACCCCTTTTCACGAGTTTTACATGAAATTAATGTCGAATGTCGATTGCGGTGAATAATTACCTTTCTAAGGAAGATTTCAGTGAGACCTACAAAGGAATAAGCAGCCGAAACTTTGATTGCAAAAAATATCGTATAGAAATAAAGTATCATAGAAAAAAAGATAAATATAGAAGTAAATGAACATAAAATATAACTTTGAATCGTATTAATAAGGCAGAAGTTTAAAAGCCTATTTACACATGATCAAATTGTGGTGTCGCACCCCACAGCAAGCTGGGGGGTATGCGACTTAATGAAAACTTATTATTCTGTCAAATTTGAGTTTCATTCAAAAATCATCGGATTCGATGCATTTTGGGATAATTAAAATGAAGATTTATTATTCCTATATCAAAGCGAACTAGAATGAATTTTGTGGGTAAAAATAAATATTCAAATTTCAATTGTTATTTAATTTTCCCTATTTTGGCCAGTTTAAATCCCCTATATTTTGACATAGATTTTGCTCAAATTTCATAAATTTACTAAAAATTACTGGTAGAGATTCATCTTTTTATGCCCTATTTCTTCCTTTCAACCTGTAACAAACTTTCAGCAAATTATCCCAAAATAGTATTGTTCCACAATTTTGTTTCATCAAACCTATTTTTTAACTTTATTTAAGATCGTGATTTGAATTACCACTTCTGAGTCAACTTACATCTTTCTTCTATAAACACTTGTATCAAAATGAAAATTAATTTCAATGTTAGCTTTTGAACTCTTTTTTCAATTTGATCGAGTACTTTTTCCCGGTTTTACTATCCGTTTTCTGAGTTTCCATTCTGCGAAAGAATAAATCATCAAAGTTGAGACATGCTCATTTACAAAGCTTCAATTCTCTGAAATTTTTTTGAACAACTTTCAGAAGCCCTGAAAATGATTAACTCTCATATCCATCAACAATATTTATAGATTGCCTAAGTGTTAATAATACAACTATTAATACAAGAAACAATAATTCACTGATGAGCCAACGATAATTCATGATCTCTGCTACATTAAGATTAATTCAGAAATAATAAGAACTAAGTACCATTTATCGAAAGTATTAGCTTAAAAAAGTGCTTCAAAGTAAGCCTTCTTATTTGGAAAATTTTGTGTAATGTAATCTCGCAAAATATCTGCAAATTATAGAGAATCTAGATAAAACTCTGATTTTCTCGATTCATTGCTAAACAATTTATAATCATAATATCAAATTAATGGGTTTATCTAAATTCCTTCTATATAATTAGTACATGTTTCGGATTTTCAATGATTTATAGTTTCTCAGGTCTTTGAAAGTTACCAAAGGACAGTAAAATTGTTGATAATAAATACTTATTGTTGCAGAAACCTACAGATACTTCTAAAAAAATTTTGAAGGACTATCGCCTCTAAATGCTTATAAGATCTAAAATACAAAATATAGAAAAAGCGAATGACAGAAACGGAATCAAAGGTAATTTATTGATTTTTAGTGATGGATAGGGCAACCTAGCGAATCAGTACGATTCAAAGCTGATTAAAAGAAATAGATTCTGTTGAAATCAGAAGTTTATTCTGAACTATAATAAACAATAGAAATTAGGAAAACGCAGGTTCGAGAGAACCAACGGTGTTGATATTAATGAGTAAGGAATGTCCAGACTGCCATGGGCGCAGCAATGAACTTATTTCAACTAATGTATGTCCTCAATGTAAGGGAAAAGGTAAGTCAAAATCAGTAGATTTCATGAAATTTTCGGAAAAAGATATTGACAGCTTCCTGAAAGAAGGAGCAACATGTGAAAAATGCAAGGGTACTGGAAATTTTGAAATAACCATACAATGTAAAACTTGCGAAGGGCTCGGAAAAATATACACCTGTAATGTTTGTGGGACGCGAATTTTGGAACTTCGGGATACTGAGGAGATATGCGATTCCTGCTCCAGTTCTCAATATGTTTATTCGCTTGATGATTCCTGCGATATTAAGGACGTTGAAGCAGAAAAAATTTACCATGGCGTAGTAAACAGTAAAGCATCTTTTGGAGTTTTTGTGGACCTTAATCCACATATAAGGGGGCTTATGCACTCTAGCAATGTTGGAACCCTACCTGAGAGGGGAGATGCCGTAATCGTGTTGGTGAAAAGCATCAAAGCTGGAGGAAAACTCGACCTAATTCCGAAAACCCTTAAAAAATATGAAACAATTGAAATTGAGAAAGAGCTCCCACTTAAGAACTCTGCTGAAATAGACCCAAGTATGAAAGGTAGGATCATCCGAATAGAAGGAGATGTTATCCAGGTAAAGCAAACCAGTGGGCCAACTATTTTCACTATTAACGATGAAGGAGGCTTTATTCAGTGTGCAGCTTTCGAGAGCGCAGGGAAACGCTCCTATCCACACATCGATTCAGGTATGATTGTTTCAATGACTGGGGAAGTGACTTTGAGAGATGAGCAGGTTCAGATCGAAGTCATGAGTATGAAACTGCTTACAGGAATAAAGGAGACAGCTGTTAGGGCTAGAGTTGAAAAGGTAATTGATGAAAAGGCATCGCCTTCTGAAATTCCGTTTCTTATAAAAAGCGATATTATGGAGAAACTCAAACCTAGGATGCTCCTTATAGCTAAAGAAATTAAGAAAGCTATATTCCATTCAAAACCCATAATACTCAGGCATCATGCTGATGCTGATGGTATCACCTCTGCAATTGCAATTGAGAGAGCTATACTGCCCCTTATTACTGATATCGGTGGAACAGACGCAGAATATTATTTTTACAAGCGTGCTCCTTCGAAGGCACCTTATTATGAACTTGCGGATGTTACAAGGGATATTTCATTTGCACTTGAAGATTCCTCAAGGCACGGGCAGAAAATGCCGCTTGTAATTCTTGTGGACAACGGGTCAACCGAAGAGGATGTTCCAGCCATGCGGCAGGCAGAGATTTATGGCATTGAAATGCTCGTTATTGACCACCATCATCCTGAAGACATAGTGGATCAGTATCTTATAGGACACGTAAATCCCGCACATGTAGGAGGGGATTTTGGGGTTACTTCAGGTATGCTCTGTACTGAAATTGCTCGCATGATCAATCCCAACGTTAGCGATACAATAAAGCATCTTCCTGCAGTTTCAGCAGTTGGAGACCGTTCGGAAGCTCCTGAAGCTGAAAAATATATCTCTCTGGTTTCAGACCACTATACTCTTGAAGAATTAAAAAAAATGGCTTTAGCACTGGATTATGAACAATTCTGGCTGAAATTTAGCACTGGGAAAGGCCTTATCGATGATATCCTAGATCTAGGTGATAATGCTATCCACAATAAGCTGATTTCTCTCCTGTGTGAGCAGGCAAATACCATGATAAAAGAACAACTTGAAACATGTCTTTTTAATGTTAAGTCTCAGAAATTAGCAAACGGTGCTATCATGAACGTTATCGATGTCGAGAATTATGCACAAAAATTCACTTTTCCGCCACCTGGAAAAACCTCTGGGGAAGTCCACGATGTACTTGTCAAAAAAAATCCCAATAGAGCCATAGTGACTATAGGATATGGGCCTGACTTTGCTGTCATTCGTTCAAAAGGCATTCTTATGAATATTCCACGAATTGTAAGGGAACTTAGAGAAGAAATGAAAGGTGCAGGTATCAGCGGAGGAGGTCACCTTGTCGTGGGCAGTATCAAGTTTGTAGAAGGGATGAGGACCGAGGTACTATCAAAGCTTTCCGAAAAAATAGCATCTACGAAAGTCGAGCATTGATTTGATAAATATCATTTATTTCAGTTCCTTTACAATAGCATCTGTGGATTTAAGGAAATGAAATATTTTTTATGCAAAGTTACAGATAATTTGTGACCCAAAATTTGAAATTTGATTTTTATGTTGAAATAAAACTTTATATTTTTAATGAATGAAGAAATGATATTATGCCAACAAATTTTTGATTCATTTTTGACGATTCATGGACAGGTAATTCTCATCTTTTTGATAAATTTTTATCAAACTTTTTGATATCGAATCCGACAGATTATATGGAAAATGAAAAAAATATTTACTAATGTATACAAAGTTGTATAGCAAAAATACTGAAATAGAAGAAAATTTTCATGTCTAAACATCTTTTTTTAGTTTATAGATTTGAAACTACATATACTAAATAATTTTAATGAAAGCTACAATTTTATGCAGTCGATTTTTGTCTAACAATACAAATTTTGAGCTATGCGGCAGATTTTTTTTTCGTTTGCTGTGTTTTAGTAGTAAAACTACTCCCCATTTTCCCATTTTTCCAGTTCCTGCCCTAACCTATCGGCCCAGGAATTAACTACAATCATTATAATATTTTTTATTTTAGTTCTAGAATGGATTTTATATTTGAAAACGTACCCCCCTCCATCCAGATTCTGCTGGAACCTGTACAAAATTTCTTTTTCATGCAATTTTTTTACGGAACGCTGGATTGTTGAGATGTCCATAGTCAAAATTTCTGAAAGAAAGTATGTATCAGCCCACTGCTCTGTTTCTTTTAAAAAATATTTCATAACCTTGAGGTCTGCTTTTGTTAGATTAAGGGCACATTTAATTACATCTTCTATTTTGAACTCTTTACAAGCAAAATCCATTGTCTCACTCCATCGGAATTGCTACAGTAAGGTATATCTTATCAGTAGTAGTTATGTATTAATAAATGCTATACTCACCAGCCAAAAATATGATACACATATTTTTTAATAACTGTGTTTCAAGCTTACATACATTCAATAACCAAAAAATTTACTGCGTGGGAAATAAGATTCATAAAGCAATATGAAAGCATTTTGACAATTTTAAATTACTATTGATGGTATTGGTTTGTTTTTTTGTTATACACTTCTAAAACTAGATAATGAATTTAATTCAATTACTTCTGTAGCTTCTTTACATACACTTATTTGTTCAATAAGAACATTTGTGAGCTGCAGTCTAAAAATCTGCATTTTTGACATTTATTTTTTGAGGTAACCTTTCATTCTATCAGTTAACTGAATATGTAATGAAAGTAATGTTTCCCACACAATGCTGGACTCATAAGGAAAAAATTGTATTTGTCGGCAAAAGTTTTAGTCTTGTAGAGGTTTGCTTGGATTTCGATACTCTTATTATTTTCTATTTTTCAAATTTTAACTCAAGATCTTACAAAAAAAATAAAATTTTAACTTCATTTAAATAATTTTTCATTATGATTAATGAAAACAAGTCAATAGACATGTTAGTCATAAAAACAATATTTAAAAGCAATATAATTACTTCAGTATTTCATTAATCTTCACTTCCACATAAAAAGAAGTCTCATACACTTTTATATTCGATACAAACACTCGTAGATACTTTTCTACCATATAATTTTGGATATAGTACTGAAATAGGATTTAAGTCACAAATTATTGATGCTTCATTAACACTTTTAATCGATTATATAAATGTTGATGGTTCACTTAAATTGGAAGTATTTTAGTGCAGTTGTGAGTATGGAATCGGTCATAATTCTGTTCGCTCGGTCTCAAAAAACAGTACCTTATGCTGAGTGTTAAATGTCATATGTAACCCTTAATAAAAATGAAGATCATAGAGATTATACAGTCACTGAAAGGGTTCCGTTGCAAAAAGATTACGAGGGAGATACAATGAAATAAGAATTTAGGAGGGTATGGTATGCAAATAAATGCCTTTAAATGGAAAAACTTTACAGGAGAAATCATCTTGCAAACAGTAAGATGGTACTTAAATTATTCATTGCGCTATAAAAATTTAGAGGAAATAATGGCAGAAAGAGGAATTAAAGTTGACCATACAACAATCATGAGATGGGTACATCAATATTCTCCTAAAATAGAAAAGAAGATAAGAAAGCATTTGAAGCCAACCAATGGCTCCTGGAGATTGGACGGAACATACATCAAAGTAAAAGGTGAATGGAAATATCTTTATTGTGCGGTTGATTCAGATGGAAATACAATTGATTTCATGCTAAGTGCAAAAAGAGATAGAAAACTCGCAAAGAAATTCTTTAAAAAGGCTTTGGGTTCAAATCAGAATCAAATGCCTAGAGTGATAACAATTGATAAGAATGCAGCTTATCCGAGAGCCATAGATGAACTGAAATAAGAGAAAAAGCTGTCTAAAAAAATTTAAATGAGACAAGTCAAGTATTTGAATAACATTGTAGAACAAGATCATAGGTTTATCAAGCGGATAATTGCTCCAATGCTAAGCTTACAGTCTTTTCACTCTGCAAGTAAGATTTTAAAAGGAATTGAAGCTTTGAATATGGTTAAAAAAGGACAAATCAAGAATCTAAACTACTCTGGTCTTAATGAAGCTAAATATATTAATCAATTATTTGGAATAGTTCTGTAATATTGATACGTCTTTCTCGGATATTTTGACTTTTGTTCATCATCCATATTTTACATACTTATTCTGAGATTTTTGCAACGGAACCATTGAAAGTTCCCCTTCAAAATCCAATAAAAGCTCTGAAAACAGGTAATATCTATGAACTACCTGTTGATCACACTGATACTACTTCTGGTGAAAAAATAAATTCATTTTATGAAAAATACGTAATGTTTAGACGAGTAAAAAGTCAATAAAATCCTTTTATTCATAACTCCCTTTAAGCCACTAAAAATAAGAAAGATTTATTGCATCAGTTATTCCTACAAAAAAAAGAAAATAGAGCAGAATGCCCATTATTTTATCTACCTTATCAAAAACTTAAGTTTTAAAATTAAGGTTATTGTTTGGCGGGAGTTTTATTCTGTAGATGTGCTTGAATTTTTCAAAATGATAAGATTCCACATATAGTTTCAGTTATTGAGAAAGGAAATCAGATTCAACAGATCCTGAAAGAGAGTAATGCACAGATCGAAAATATGCTATGAAGGATCTAATAAAAATTCTTTTAAATATTGTCATTCTTGTCAAGTGTCTTAAAGGAAAAACGAAGGAAGGAACGTAAAATCGCGATTTTTTTGGTTTTGGCGTTAAATAATCACCACGAAAAGTTTGCATAGTTTACAAAAGAAAGTTTGCTGTTGCATTATTAGACCGAAAGAGGAATTTGAATAAATCAAGGGCTTAAATTGGTAAATTCTCGATTTAATGCATTCGTACACTAATTGAAGATGGTTGAGAGAGAAATTGAGAGGATTAAGACGGTACTTAGTGTTTAAGGTATATAGATAGAATAGAATGTATCGAATGTATCGTGAAATTTCATCGATGAACTGAATTTAGTGAAACAAGAGGTTTATAAAAATTTTCTTCAACTGTCCAGAACAAATTTATATTCATTCTTCGGATATTTTATTAATTATATAAAAGAACTTTGTTAAATTTTTTAATGTTTAATATGTCTATAATTTCTTTTTGATTTAAAAGTTGCCAGCTTCCGTGATGCTAAATCATCGGTGAGCTCATGATCCCGTTTCCTAGGATGTACATAAGATTTACATTCATTTTATCCAAATGATATTAGCTTAAATTTTAGTTTGACTTCATTAATAATATTGGCAAGATAGACGAATGAATTATACATCTATGTGAACCTACAGAATATCGAAGAAAAATGAGTCTAAAAGTTGTTAACCTCAATATTACCTCCTCATTCCCCCACAAATTTGAAAA
Organism: uncultured Methanosarcinaceae archaeon; assembly: GCA_963833425.1. Taxonomy (GTDB): domain Archaea; phylum Halobacteriota; class Methanosarcinia; order Methanosarcinales; family Methanosarcinaceae; genus Methanosarcina. The sequence goes on from CAWHXP010000003.1 coordinate 37,182, forward strand.
TTTCCTTTCAAAATAAAAATAGAACTGTTAAATTGGAACGACAATTTAGGAATAATCTCTAGTTCAACAACTCAATTTCTGTGGATTAATCAACATGTATAGGGTATTTTTGCAACATAGACCTTTGCGGCAAAAACTTTATATAAAAAAACTCCTTTTATAAGTTACTTCAAATCTGAATTACCATGCTCCTGTGGCCGGGGTAGGGTAGAGGTCATCCTGTGGCCCTGTGGAGGCTACGATCCGAGTTCAATTCTCGGTCCCGGCCCTTATTTTCCTTGAATATTTTTGCTGAAATTTTTCCATTCTAAGCCCTATGATTTTTCAATTACTTGTAATTTAACACTTAACTGCAGCATATACTCCCATCTTCAATTGTCGTAATATTTACTAGCTTGAAGTATGAAATCAAATAAAATTTATGTTTTGTTTGGATTTAAATTTTAGATGATTAAAGGTTTGTTGCTGCTGATTTTTCAGTTCAACTGTTGAAGTCCTATATCTAATAAATGTGAACAAGAACTCGCATGAAAGCGCTCATTATTGATGGCTATGTGGACGAACCTGCCTGCCTGGGGGTTCCTCCATACCTTTCCCCTTATCCGCGTTACATAGCAGGAGCTCTCAGAGAACGCGGGCTTTATGAAAAAGATATTCATTACTATACTATCGACACTCTGAGAGAAAATTCTCCTGGTATAGGGGAACTTATAAAAAGGGCAGAAATTTTGATTGTTATTGCAGGAATTACTGTGCCTGGGAAATACATTCGAGCTTCCCCTATAACTCTTGAAGAAATCGAGGCTATTTTCCGAGTTGCGTGTGGCATAAAAATACTCGGCGGTCCAATCAGATTAGGATTCAGCAAAGAAGGGGGAAAGGTTGCAAAAGGTGCTGAAGATTTGTTAAACCTTGAAAACGTCTTAATTGCTCGAATAGACATAGAGGCTTTTGTTTATGATCTATTTGAAAGAGGATCTCTTGGAACAGGAATATTTCCTTCATATCTGAAAATTCCAGAAGTAATTGAGCACCGCTTAAGGACAACATCTGAAATAGGGCGTTGGGGGCCGAAAGGGGCTTTTTTGATCAGGCAGCATCCTGATTACCCTTATTGCATGTGTGAGCTTGAAACCTACAGGGGCTGCTCCAGGAAAGTTCACTGCTCTTTCTGTACAGAACCCTTTTATGGTGCCCCTGATTACCGGGATGTGGAAGAGATTATCAATGAAGTATCAGCCCTTTATGCTCATGGAGCTAGTTACTTTCGAATAGGGAGGCAGTCGGATCTCTTTTCCTATCATGGGAGAGATAATGGAGGGCCTGTCCCAAAGCCTGAGCCTGATATAATTGAAAGGCTTTATATGGGGATCCGGAATTCTGCTCCTGACCTTTCAGTGCTACATATGGACAATGCGAACCCTGGTACTCTTGCCACTTATCCACAGGAATCGGAGAAAATTCTTAAAACAATAATTAAATATCATACTTCAGGAGACGTGACTGCATTCGGGATGGAAAGTGCCGACCAGATGGTAATTGCAGCAAACTGTCTTAAGGCAAGCTCCGATGAAGTCCTTGAGGCAATTAAACTTGTGAATAAGTATGGAAAAGTTAGAGGGACAAATGGACTTCCAGAAATTCTTCCTGGCATCAATTTTGTGCATGGGTTAATGGAAGAATCTAAAAAAACTTTCCAATTTAATTATAATTTCCTTAAGAATGTGCTCGATTCTGGAATGCTCCTGCGCAGGATCAACATTCGCCAGGTTATGGCTTTTCCCGGAACGCCTATTTACGGTAAGATAAAAGCTGGAAGGAGAAACAAGAATCTCTTCATGGACTATAAGGAAAAGGTTCGAAAGACTATTGACCTTCCTATGTTGCGACGCGTTGTGCCAAATGGCACGGTGCTCAGAGACGTCATGTGTGAAGTGTATGAAAAGGGAGTTACCTTCGGGAGACAGCTTGGTTCGTACCCTTTATTGATAGGAATTCCTGCTCACCTGCCTTTACGGAAATTTATTGACGTTACAGTCACCGGGCATGGGATGCGCTCGATTACTGGTATTCCTTATCCTCTGTCTATAAACATGGCTTCTTTTTCCCTTGTAAAAGAATTACCTGGAATTAGTAAGAAAGTTGCTGCTTCAGTTATTGCTGGAGTTCCTTATACTGATAGGGAAGATTTTCTCAAACGTTTAAAAGAAGGAGAAAAATTGATAGAGTTCATTGAAATTTGATTCTTGTGGTTTCTGATGTTTGTAATTTATTTGACCTTAAGGTCACTATCTTGTGAATTACAGCAAAGTAGATTAGAATCGATCCGATAAACCCAATCCATCCGACTTAGAAAAGGGCATTGGTATTTAACATGATATAATTAAACGATTATGAACTGTGTAACTTTGATTGATTACAGTCAATTAAAGTGAAACTAATGATAATTTTTTGATCTCCTAGATGTTTAAAAGTCTAAAATATAAGGGGCATTAAAAAAATCAAAACACGCACATTATAGATCCCACTTTCCGCAGCTATAAACTAAAATGCCATCTATTTTCTCAATATGGCAGTAATTTAAAAATTAATCTGACTTTCAATGAGTAATAGTGGGCAAATAGGTAAGCAAGTTGTAGAAAATTTCGATAAATCCCTAAATTTTGTCATATGCTTCTAAAGGGCATAAGATTCTTGAAACTCAGAGCATATCGAAATCCTCTTACATATGTGTGCAGCTGCAGAATGTCGGATAAGTATTATAGAGGAATAATTTTCTCTCCGTACATCTCGTTTATTACCTGACCCATAGCAGCATAAATCGCTGAGAAGCCTACAATGATTCCCTCATAGCCGGCAATTTTGGTTATTGCTGGGTTGGCCAGGTATGCTCCTGCGGCAAGCATGAAGAATAGGATGGTCAACGACAGGAAAACAAACTGAAGAGCCCTTGTTGTTCTCAATGAGCCTATGAACATGTACAGTGTGAAGATTCCCCATAAGAACAGATATGCTGCAAAGTCTTTTGCTGTAAAAGCAAGTGCTGTAAAATTATCCCCTAACTTAGGCAGCAGAACAATTGCTACCAGAGTGAGCCAGAAGAGTCCATACGAGGTGAAAGCAGTAGCTCCAAAGGTGTTACCTTTTTTCCATTCCTCTATTCCAGCAATGACTTGGGCTAATCCACCGTAGAAGATACCCATCGAAAGAATTACTCCTCCCAAGGCATAGTATCCTGCATTATGCAGATTCAAAAGCACAGTAGTCATTCCGAAACCCATCAAACCCAGAGGAGCAGGGTTCGCAGATTTATCAGCTATAGCCACATCACGGATGCTAGTAATATCTTGAATATTTCCAGTCATAAATACAATCCTCCTTCCGTTAACCGGATATTTAGCCTATCTTCAATAATCCCTCTATTACCTTCTAATGATTATATAATGGTTTATTTTACATTTACTCCCCTATTTAAATTTGGTGAAATTATCTGAATTAATTATTATAGAGCTCATACCAAAACTCAGAATTACGTTCTTAAATCTGGAATTTAAAATAATCAATTGATCTTCTGATTAGGAAAATAATTCTGAAGCACTTATATGTGGAAATAAAATTGTTTAGTATGAGCTCATAATTTAAATATTAGTTGACATATTTTATAATTCAATTTGAAGTCAAAATCCTACAAAATAAGGGCCTCATACTCATTTAGAGAATAGTATATATTAGTTTTAGTATAAATAGTCTAATGGGAAAAGAGGAGCAAAATCAAAGTTCACTGATGTTTACTGTCCTAACCAAGATTGTAAATTTGATAGTATTTCCGGGAAGGAAAATATCATATGCAATGACTTATGCCATTTCAGCAACAGAAGAATTCACGAATATATCTGCCGCGAATGCAGCAGAGTATTCAATGATCAAACAGATACTTTCTTTGATGATCTTCGCAAAGATGAATCAATTATTCTGTTACCTTTAAAAAATGGCTTGAAATGAATGTCAATAGAAACCCTTGCTGATGTACTGGAAGTCAGACCGGCTAAAGTCAGTACTGGTTGTTTCGCGCAGCGAAACAATGTGAGAAGCTAAATGACGATTTGATGAAAGATCTAAATATTTCCAAAGTTGAGATGGACTAATTGTGGGTAATACCCAAAAAAAAGTTACGCTAAGACCAGAAAAAGAGGATAAAGGAACCTTGATGTGGGTAAACCTTGCACCTGAGTCAAGGCTAATAATCGAATTTATCTTAGAACGAAGAAAAAAATTTATGGTGGACGAATTGATAGAGGTAACAGATAAGCATCTTTCAGACTCCCAACCTCTTTTTACCACAGATGGACTAAAATTCTATGCTGAAGCCTTTTTGAAAAAGTATGTAGAATGTATTGAGTTTCCTAGAACTAGAAAGAGAGGACGACCTAAAAAGTCAGCTTTAGTACCTGATAAAGACCTGAAATATGCTCAGGTTATCAAAAATAGACAAGGAAAAAGGCTCCAGAAAGTTGATAAAAGAGTTATCTTTGGTCAAAATATAATCAAAAGAAAATATCAACGAGTTTAATTGAAAGACAAAATCTAATTTTTAGACAGGGTAACAAAAGCGTCTCAAGAAAAATGATAGGATTTTTAAAGAAAATTAGGTGCCTTTACAATCAAATGAGACTCTACTGCACTCATTTTAACTTTTGTAGAAATCACACGGGATTGACTAAAGAAAAGGAAAATGGGCATATGGAAAAGAATACACCTGCAAAAAATCTGGAATCACTAAGAGTAAATTGGCATTAATGTAATTGCTAAATACAGGTGTATCGAAATATCAACTAATTATTAATAGAGCACCAAAAATCATAACCGTAAAAAAATGTGATATCAAAACTATATTTGATTCTATGACAGGACAAGAATGCAATAAAGTTGATATCTATCTTAATTTTAAAATAATTAACTACCTGGTTTTTGAATCAACAGCATAAATTATCCCAACGTAAGTGGGTAAGTTTTGAGACACTCTGGAAAAAATATTAATATTCTTGCAATAGATATAGATAAGACTTATCTATGAAAACCAATATTTATGGAACCTCTTTAAGGAGAATGCTAAACCAGAAGAAGAATTAACATAGATCTGTCTCCAGCTAAGGGCTGAAGTTCAAAAAGCAACACAAATAATTTAGCTGCCTTCTTTTAACTAAAAAAGAAACGAAAAAGAGTTAAGTTGATCTCTTCTTCGTTTCACTGGCACAGAAGTCTTGGAGACATCTACTCTACTGGTTTCATCAGAACAAATGCCGAGACCATTCCAAGTAGTGCTAGAACAGCTACTATTAGGAAGAATGGCTGGTAAGCTCCAAGGAGATCTTTGGCCTGTGCTGATACTATGCCACCTATCACTGCCCCAATGCCGTAAGCTGTGTAGATAAGTCCGTAGTTCTTGGCGTAGTCCCTGGTTCCGAAATAGCTTGCTGTTGCAGTTGGTGCAATTGCCAGCCAGCCGCCAAGACAGCCCCAGAGAGTAATGAAGCCGATCATGTAGGCTGTTTGAGATGCATAATTCATGTATATTAACAAGCACGCAGCAATGATGAGCACATATGTTATCAACGCTGTGTTTCTTGGAGTCAGCTTATCTGTTAGGGTGCCGAATATTGGTCTGCCTAGGCCGTTAGCCAGAGCAAAGGGGAATATCAGGGTTGTAATCATTGCCGTTGCTGCAGGTACACTTAAGCCAGCGCCTTTCAGCATATCTTGACCGACAGGTCCTGAAATTCCGATTGCTGTAAGTCCAGCCAATGTTCCGACTGTATAGCACAACCAAAGGCCGTAGAATGTCTTGGTCTTTACCATCTCAGCTCGAGTGAGGTTAACAACTGGTCCACAAGTTCCTGCTTTTGGTGTTGGTGGTGTCCATCCCGCTGGACACCATCCTGCTGGCGGAAACGCTAGAAACATTGACAATACGACTGTAATGATGAAGAAAGCAATACCGAATGTCTTCAAGACAGTCATTATTCCCATTCCGCTATCAAGCAAGAATTTATTTATCTGCGTGATTATCGCTGAAGAGAATCCAAAGCCTAATACAGTAAGCCCTACAGCAAGGCCACGTTTGTCAGGAAACCAAGCAGATGAGACTGCGATTCCACAACCATAAGCTATCCCTACCCCAATTCCACCAATGACACCATACAATGGAATTAGCATTAATGGAGATGTAGCAAAAGATGCTGCAAACCAGGCGATTCCAACAAGTATTCCTCCAACAATGGACACCTTCTTGGGCCCCACTTTCTGAATGTAAGGACCTGCTAGAGGCATAGCAAGAGAAAAGCATAATAGAAATACTATAAACGGCCAAGTCATGTCCATTGCTGTCGGATCTAAACCGAGAGACTTAAAGTAAGCTGTAATTGGAACTCTCACAACGCCATATGCATAAATGGCACCCAGACAAAGCTGGATTGTTAGGCCCACCAACACCATGAGCCAACGCCCGGATGCTACGGGCATGCCTAATATTTTGACATCATCTGCCATGATTTTAACACCTTCGAAAGGAAATAATTCCATTCTTATTCAATCCGGACAATAAATATTCCAGGACTTACGCAGTTGAGCTATAGATAAATAACATTAAGCCTTGAGCAGATAACATTAAGCCTTTGGCTATCTAAAATGTGAATTTAATTTACGATATTTCTTTTACTGATTTGTGGCCAAGTGCGTAAGCCTATATTGATCTATACTTGTAACTGTTCAGCCTATCTGAATTAGTAATTGATACCGATTTTAGTGGAAATAAGTGCAAATATCAGTCAATAGAAGAAAAAAACAAACCAAAACCATCAATTTAAGAAAACCGATTAACGTGAATTTGCTTATTAAATTTTATTGGAGATAACAAATTTCTTTGTTTTACCCAGGCTGAAAAGTTGTCTATTTCTTGTCAACATCCTGTACTAATTTAGTTTCACTTTTCTTTCATCAATTCCTCCATTGCCTTCGAATGACTATACCATGGTCCAATTCTATTCTGTTTCACCCCTATTTAAATTTGGCGAAAATTTATCAGTATTATTCATTATATTATTTAATTTATCATCATAAGCTTATTTTACGGCATGTAGTAAACTTAAGCTCTGCAATTAATCATAAAATGTAGCAAAAGGCATATTACCATCCGTAACCTTTAATAGTTGCAAATCCTTCTCATAGAAATCACTATCGGTGCCAATCTCTTTTAAATAGAATGCTAAACCAGAGAGGAGTGCTAATATGCTAAAGATCAACCCAAAAACATTTTGGAACAGCACACAGTGCATGCCGAAAGTATCAGCAACCGCTTATGTGGACGACTCAGCTGTACTGATAGGGGATGTAAGGATAGGGGAAAAGGTATATGTCGCACCTGTGGTCTCACTCAGAGCAGATGAGGCACACCCTATCATCATAGGCGACGAATGCAATATCCAGGATGGCGTAGTGTTTCACGGCCTTGAAGGTAGCTCTATTGTGCTGGGAAAGCGAGTCTCAATAGCCCATGGCGCAGTAGTCCACGGCCCCATGAATATAGGTAATGATAGCTTTGTAGGTTTTAACGCAGTAGTGCATGCATCTACCCTTGGTGAAAAATGCTTTATCGCTCATGGAGCCGTAGTTATTGGCGTCAAGCTTGCTGATGCCAAGTTTGTACCACCTGCTACTTTAGTAGATACGCAGGATAAGGCCGATGCACTTGGACAAATTCCAGATAACCTCAAACACTTTAATGAAGAAGTAGTCGAGGTAAACAAAGAGTTTGCTACAAGCTACGGTTTAAAATCTAGGACATCCAGTGACCACTAAATTACTTGCCTCCTTCTTAGGAGGCTAAAAGAAATAAAAACTAAATAACAGGTTTTTTATTTTGCCTACTGGACAGTATTAAGGATGATTTGTAGGTGCTTTCAGGAGGATAATGCCACAATGATACCAAATAGGGACAGTGCAGTTCTATATGGAAGGTTTTGGCACATTCACTCAAAATGCACTTTTTAGAGCCTTCGATAAATCCGGATAAAATTCATGGGAAATTAGCAAGCGTAAAGGAGATCAATATCCATTAAAGAGCCGCGATAACTCCGCCTATCATTACTTTTTCCGAATTCGATTTGTAAGAAATATGATTTATTCCTTAACATGGAATAAAAAGAATCTTAAAGGTTACTCGCAAAATAGGTAATTTCGAAGACGACTATAATTAATGGCAGTAAATAATATTTTTAATATAATATAAATATATAATATTAAAATTTCAAAATGCTTCTAAAAGCTTTACAATAAGTATTTATGAATAGGTGAAGAATTTTTGATGATTAAGGCAAGAAGACCTCTTATGCTCATTATCCTCGATGGCTGGGGATACAGAGAAGATGAAGAAGGAAATGATATTCTGGCAGCTTTGACTCCAAATCTTGATATTCTGATGCAGGACTATCCCTGGTGTTTTTTAGAAGCTTCCGGAGAGGCTGTCGGCCTTCCAAAAGGTCAGATGGGAAACTCTGAAGTTGGGCATCTGAATATAGGGGCGGGAAGGATAGTGTACCAGGACCTTACCAGAATAAACCTCTCTATTAAAAATGGAGATTTTTTCAAAAATTTTGCTTTTCTGAATGCGATTTCAAATGTAAAGGCCAACGACTCAAGCCTTCACCTCATGGGACTGGTCTCCTACGGAGGTGTGCACAGTTATATGACACACATTTTTGCACTTATAAAACTTGCAAATGAAAATAAGCTAAATAAAGTTTATATACACGTTTTTTTGGATGGAAGAGATGTACCTCCTAAGTCCGCTCTGGGCGATATAAAGGAACTAAATATATTTTGTAAACATAATGGAGGTGCAAAAATAGCAACTGTCTCAGGGCGCTATTATGCGATGGACAGAGACAAGCGCTGGGATAGAACAAAAATTGCCTTTGATGCTCTGACAAATGGCGTTGCCCCTTATAAAGCTTCTAATGCAGAGATTGCAATTTCAGAAGCCTATTTGAGGGGAGAGACTGATGAGTTTGTAAAACCAACTACAATCATTGATTCAGAAGGCAAGCCTGAAGCAATAATAAAAGATAATGATTCAGTGATCTTCTTCAATTTTAGGCCAGATAGGGCGCGGCAACTTACCTGGGCTTTTGTAAAAGACAACTTTGAAGACTTTGTGAGAGAAAAATGTCCGAAGGTTTACTATGTCTGTATGGCGCAGTATGATGAAAACCTGGATTTACCTATTGCCTTTCTTCCAGATAAGCCGAAAAATGTGCTTGGAGAAGTCATTAGTAAGAATGGACTAATTCAGCTCCGAATTGCTGAGACCGAGAAATATGCCCACGTAACTTTTTTCCTTAACGGAGGGCAGGAAAAATGCTATGAAGGAGAAGATCGTTGTCTTATTCCTTCTCCGAAGATCGCTACTTATGACCTAAAACCTGAAATGAGTGCTTATGAAGTTACAGATAAAGTTATCAGGGAAATTCAATCCAGAAAGTATGATGTTATTATCCTCAACTTCGCAAACATGGATATGATTGGGCATACCGGAATATGTGGAGCTGCAGAAAAGGCAATAGAAGCCGTGGATAGTTGTGTAGGCAGGATTGTAACGACTCTTTTAGAAAGGGGAGGCAGCGCACTTATAACAGCAGATCATGGAAATGTCGAACAGATGATAGACACGGAAACAGGAGAACCACATACTGCACATACTTCAAATCCGGTAAGATGCATTTACGTAGGAAACGACAAGATAAAAGCTCTTAAGAATGGAAAACTATGTGATCTCGCCCCTACTCTTCTGGAACTCCTCAACGTTGCGAAACCGCAGGATATGACAGGAACATCACTTATCTTGAGAGATTGATTCAGTATAGAGAAAAATAACCTGGAGCTTCAAGCATCGTAATTTTTCTTTTTAATTTTTATTTCAATATTACTTTTATCTGTTTTTTTAGTTTTATAGCTTTGTAATAAAGTTTACAGTTTATGAGGAATTTTTGGACATAAAATATCCGAAACTACTTTAACATAGTGAAATTAACTTATTTTGGAGATTTTCAATTCGTTTCCACTCAAAGCTATACTTTCTGCTAATTTTTACCTAACCACTTTGTTTTTCTATTTAGATCTAAATCAGACTTCCATCATTTTCTTTTTTTTCTTTTTTCTGGTTTTCTCCAACTTTGAAAACATAATGGAATTTCATCCAAATTTATCTAATCACTTTCTTATTTTTGAATAATTGGTATACTTAACTATTCGTTAAATGCTTCACCATCTAGTTCGGATATCAGTAAAATTCTACCCATTTTTCATAAATTTTGCAGGAAATTAATTTTGAATAAATTATTTCCTTTCACAGTTTTCGTCTCAAGTTAGTTAAATAGAGGATAAAAATTTTTCAGTTTAAATTGCCCTGATATACATACGATCATGCTGTTTTAGGATATGATAAGAATAGAATAAACACTATTCACCAATTTATCTGTTGAATTGTGTTTACCAAGTTATACCATGCTAATGTCTTTTTATACTCAGTGGATTTGATATTACTTGGAGTGAGTATTAACATCCAGTATTCAAAAATAAAGACAAAACACCTGTTTTTGACGATACCACTGATTTGTAAGTATTGCGGTTTCAGTAAGAATATTCTATCGACCATTATCCGTATACATATTTAAATTTTTTTGCGGTTTTAGGTTAATAACCACCAACCGAAAAAGAGTAAATTTCTAGGCCCCTTTTGTCTTTTCGATTTTTCAGCATTTTATGCGTAATGCAAAATTAAGATGGAAATTTTAACGTAAGTTTCTAGGTATTAGAAGAATCGGTTTAGTAACTCTAATTGTTAAAAGAAAGATTTTGCGAATTTTTCTTCGTGAGGTAAGCTTGTTTCATTGAGTTGAGTTGTTCCGATAGTATACCAATTTAGGGGTAAATTTTGCAACGGAAGAATCATAACAAGGATCAAAAGTGAGGAAGGAAATTCTAAAAGATTGTTCAGGCAGTAACAAGAAAGAAAAATAGCGAAGTTAAGATCATTTAGTTAACCGAAAGAAAAAATCAATTGGGTATGAAAAAGGAATTATTGCTTTAGCAAGGAAAATTACCACAATTATATTGCATCAGATTGCGAATGAAAAGATATACGAAATTGAAAATCAGCATAAAGAGAGAAAATCCAAACGAGAGTAATTGTTATGACTGTGTTCTTTTAGGTCGATAAACGTATAAAATAAATCATAAAATGATTGTAATTATGGGAAAAGAGAACAAGGACTGTATCTGATGACGGTAAATAGTGAGCAAATATCAAACAAATTAGATATCTGTATACATTTGCAGAATATAAAATTTATTAACCATCTTTTTTCTCAGTAATTTATTTTTTCTCAAGTTTATTTTACGGATTTAATTAATATAATATCAAGGTGAATAAGTACCCTCAGTTTTAAATTTGCTCTTAAGCCTCAAGACTCCTTTTCAGGCTTTGAAGTCGGTTTTTAGGTTAGAGAAATTAGCCAAAAGTCTGAATTCATATGAATTAATTGGAACAAAGTTATTGTTAAAAAAAGTAAAAGGTCGGGAGAACCAAGTGGAAGGAGTTTATTTATGCAATTGAAGCTGGAACATATTAATATCAAAATAGGACAGCACAAAGTGTTGTTGAATATTGCCGACGCAAAGGAACTGGGGGTTAATCCAGGGGATAGAATCCGCATCCGTGGACACGAAAGCCTTTCTGCCATTGTGGACACAACTGATGACATGGTTCCTCCTGGTGTTCTGGGAGCTTTTGTCGAAATTTACAGGCATTTCAAGGACTGGGATAAGCCAGTCGAAGTTGTACCAGCATTCCGCTCAAAATCTGCAACCGTGATTAAAAAAATTATGGATAAAAAACCTATTATTCAAGAAGAATTTAAGATGCTAGTAAATGATATCGTGGAGGAAAACCTCAGTGATATCGAACTTTCGGCTTTTATAACGTCTACTTATATCCATGGAATGACTGATGACGAGGTAGAATGGCTGACAAGAGCTATGATAGATAGCGGAGATCAGATCGAATTTGATACACATCCTATCATGGACAAGCATTCCATAGGTGGAGTACCAGGAAACAAAATTTCCCTTCTTGTTGTCCCTATAGTTGCTGCAAATGGACTTTTGATCCCAAAGACAAGTTCCAGGGCAATCACAGGGGCAGGTGGAACTGCAGACCTTATGGAAGTACTCTGCCCTGTTGAGTTTACCTCTATGGAAGTCAAGGAGATAACTGAGAAAGTGGGAGGAACTCTGGTATGGGGAGGAGCCACTAATATCGCTCCTGCAGATGATAAGCTAATCAGAGTCGAATACCCCCTATCAATTGATCCTTACTACCAGATGCTTGCATCAATTATGGCAAAAAAGGGAGCTATAGGAGCTGACAGCGTGGTAATCGACATTCCTATAGGAGCTGGAACAAAAGTTCCAACAATTCAGGAGGGACAAAAATTGGCAAGAGACCTGATTAATCTCGGGCATAGGCTTGAAATGAATGTAGAGTGTGCCATTACCTACGGATCCTCTCCAATAGGAAGAAAGGTGGGCCCGGCGCTGGAGGTAAGGGAAGCCCTTAAAGTGCTGGAAAGCATGGAAGGCCCAAATAGCCTTATTGAAAAGAGTGCTGGTATTGCGGGTATTCTGTTAGAAATGGGTGGTGCGGCTCCAAGGGACCATGGTAAAGAACTTGCACTAGAAACGCTCAGGAACGGAAAAGCTCTTGAGAAGATGAAACAGATCATTGAAGCACAGGGCGGAGACCCTAATATCACATCCGATGCTATTCGGGTTGGACAATATACCGCCGATCTTTTTGCTTCTACTGACGGATACGTTATAGAATTTGACAATAAATGGATAATTGAAGTTGCCAGGCTTGCAGGTGCCCCTAACGACAAGGGAGCTGGGGTTTCTATCCACAAGAAAATGGGTGAGTCAGTCAAGAAAGGAGACTCGATTCTGACTATCTATGCTGAAAAGCAGTTAAAGCTCGAAGCTGCATTGACAACAGCTCAGAGAACGAATCCAATAATAGTAGAAGGTATGCTTTTGAGGAGAATCCCTGGAAATTTTGGATTCCAATAATTTTCTCTTTTATTCTTCATTTTTTCAGTGAAATCCTTTAATACCTGTTCTGGCTTTAGCACGAGCATGAAAAAAGTTATTTTGTTGCGATTGGGGCATCGCCCCGGAAGGGATAAAAGGATCACTACCCATGTTGGCTTGACAGCTAGGTTGCTTGGTGCATGTGGGATGCTTCTTGCTGCAGATGACCCAGTGGTAGTAAGGAGTCTTGAGGCCGTTGTCAAGCGTTGGGGGGGAACTTTTTCATTAAAAATAAAGTCAATTTTAATCAGGAAATCAAGGAATGGAAAGCTAGCGGTGGAAAAATTTGTCACCTTTCGATGTATGGAGTCAATCTACCCAATATCATCGATGAACTTAAAAAATGTGATAAGCTTATGATTGTTGTAGGAGCAGAGAAGGTCCCTCCGGAAATATACTACCTCGCTGACTGGAATATTGCGGTGGGAAATCAGCCGCATTCTGAAGTTGCGGCTCTTGCAATTACAATGGATAGAATCGCTGATGTTGAGATGCTGGAGAAAAAATTTCCCGGTGCTGAACTGACAATTATCCCCACAAAAAGAGGGAAACAGATTATTGAAAATTAAGGAATTGATATAATTCCTTTGTGCATTTTTATCTTTGTGCATTTGCTATTATTATAGATCTAACCTGCTAGCAGATGCAAAAATGCTAACTATTCAAGTAGCTTTGTGAATGTGCATACGACACAAATAGAATATCATGAGATTCCTTAAAGATTCGAGAGTTCCATCTGAAAATAAACCGGTAAAAAGGAAACTCAGAATGATGAAATTACAGCAAAAATAGAATGAACATTCAAAACCAAATAAAGGAGGGCAGCTTTTTGTAGCATTAAATTCCACAGCACTACGATCCGAAGGAACCGTTTGTAGGTTATAAAAGGTATTTTCTCGGTATTTAAGGAGAGAAATCGACTATACCTGAATAGTTACAATAAATATTTTATTCTGCAGAACAACTGATTATATAATTGAAACTTATGGAGATTTCTAAAATACGTAGATTCACTGATACTCGATTTCATTCAGAGTGATTTCTTCATTCCTAATTGCTTTTGTACTTACAACATAGTAAAGATAGTTTTTCATCCTTCTTTGGTCTTCCTCTCTGCTTTTTTTCGCGTTCCTATATTATGAAATTCTTCACTGTTCCCATTGATTCTCTAAAAACTGAACATAGTTATTTATGGAGTAATAGAAGTTTTCAAGAGTATAGCTGCGCATTTATATCCCTTACCACCAGGTTCACTAATCTAGTCTCACAGTTTCTATAATTTACCATGTTTCTCTTAACCCCTCAGAAATTTATTTGAGAGATTTCCATAGTATATAGTATGTCTATATTTTTTTGTGTCAGCTTTCAGAACAAAAGCAAAAGTTATGATGCACCCATGAAAATGGCAGTAAAAAACATCTTCTAGGAATTAGTGATATACTAATAACAAGAGGATAAACTCAAAAATAGGCCCAGATAAACTGTTTGTGTAACTAAAAAAATTCAAAGCAGAACAAATTTTTGTTACTACTGTTCAAAAAATGAATCTAAAAATTTTGTTCACAGCTTTTGCTTATACTCAATGTCAGTTGAGACATTGATAATAAAAAAATTATTTCTAGGATAGCGGAATCTATCTTTAAAATCAAAGAATACTGAGCCAGAAAAAAAATCTGATCAGATACAGAATTAGCTAGAAAGATTTGGATAGTATTCCCGCGAAGAAATACATTAGGAGTAAATTTTAATTCTGTTTGACCTAAAAGAAAGCTCCTACGTAATATATTACCTAATAATATATTCAAGGTTCCACACTTTGGGCATTCAGTCAATAATATAACAAGTAAATAAACTTGTCAGATACCTGCGGAAGGTTATCTCATTCTCTGATTTTCACGAGTCATTTATTCATCATTTACATGCGTATGACAAAATTTAGGGGTTTCTTAAAATCTTCTTAAGATTCATGATTGTCGAATTCATGACTATCCGGATGATTTTTTTTGTTTATTGCTTCTTCAATTGTTCCAATCATGTAGAGATCGCTTTCAGGGTAGTCTTTGAATTCGTCAAGCAGAATACGCTCGCACCCATCGAGCGCGTCTGAGAGAGAGACAAATTTGCCTTTAAGGCCTATGAAATGCTCGGTGGTGAAAAACGGCTGAGTGAGGAAACGCTCCAGCCGACGGGCGCGGCCAACTACGTTCCGATCCTCTTGAGACAGCTGTTCTAGGCCAAGCATAGAGATGATGTCTTTGAGTTCCGCGTATTGTGCTAGCGTCTGGCGAATTTTCTGGGCCAGGAGATAATGTCTCATGCCAATAATGCTAGAATTGATCATTTTGGAATTTGACTGCAGAGGGTCGATGGCTGGATAAATCCCCTCACTTGCTTTTTTGCGCGAGAGAACAATGGATGCTGAGAGGTGTGAGAATGTGTGTACAGCCGAAGGGTCTGTGAAATCATCGGCTGGCACATATACAGCCTGAATTGACATGATGGCTCCGGCATCGGTACTGGATATACGCTCTTCTAGCTCCGATAACTCGGTACCCATTGTAGGCTGATAGCCCAAGCGCGATGGCATTTGACCCATCAAACCGGAAACTTCTGAACCTGCTTGGATGAAGCGAAAAATGTTATCGATGAGCAGCAGCACATCGCGATGTTCATCATCTCTAAAATATTCTGCCATCGTTAGTGCTGCATGGACTACTCGAAAACGAGAGCCTGGGGGCTCGTTCATCTGACCGAAAACCATGACCATGTTAGAAAGTACTCCGGCAGCTTTCATAT
The DNA here is from genome assembly GCA_963833425.1 of uncultured Methanosarcinaceae archaeon. GTDB lineage: Archaea > Halobacteriota > Methanosarcinia > Methanosarcinales > Methanosarcinaceae > Methanosarcina. The sequence goes on from CAWHXP010000003.1 coordinate 53,178, forward strand.
CACGGTAGAGTTCTTCCCCTTCACGACTACGTTCACCTATACCGCAAAATATACTTACCCCTTGATGATGCTTGATCACATTGTGAATCATCTCGGTTAGCAGCACAGTCTTGCCAACTCCAGCTCCCCCGAATAGGCCTGTTTTGCTGCCGCGCTCGAGAGGCATTAGGACATCAATTACCTTGATACCAGTCTCGAAGATCTCTGATTTAGTGGACCGCTGTGTCAGAGGTGGGGGAGCATTATGTATTGAACGCCATTGGACATCTAAAAGTGCCTCCCGACGATCGATGGTATTTCCAAACACATCGAACATCCGCGAGAGAATCGCCTTGCCTACAGGTGCTTTCAGAGGTCCTCCGGTATCTTCAACTTCAATGCCCCGAGCAAGACCTTCTGTGGGAGTCAGAGCAATTCCACGAACTCGATGCTCGTCAAGTTGAGTCAACACCTCAATTGCAATTTGTCCTTTCTTTCCAGCACGTAGTAACGTGTAAATGGGTGGCAAATGATTATCAAACCATATATCTACGACACTGCCACGCACTGAGACTATCGAGCCGAATTTCACAGTATTGTTCTGCGCTCCTACTGGATCTTTAATAGGTTTTTTCATGCTTGCATCGTACCTTTTTGCTTTTGAGCGACTTATTTTCTATGATATAGGAAAGTACTTGTGAAAATAGAATGGATATAATAAAAATTCATGCGTCCTCAGTTAATTGAGGAATCGCATAAATTGCTCTATTCCAACAAGGTCGTCCAAAATATTAGTTGGTTAGATATGGGAAAAAGGTATAGATTTTAGCTTTGGTGCTAAAAGTATGATTATTTCTTGTTTCAAAATAGACAGCAACAACCAAGAGTAGTGCCACAAAATCCACAATTAGTAGAAAATACTATAGGGGAAAAAGAACGATTGTTCAACTCTCAAGCAATAACTTCATCAAAAAATAATCTAGCCTTTAGATATCTGTTTTACTGTACGAATTATTTATTGCTATGTTTACCTGTCTCCCATGAATAAACATATTATTTAATGTATATATGATTACCGATCCACATTGTTTAATATATCATAATTACGATGGACAGCTATACTCAGGTGTTTACAGCGGAGTACGCCATAGAAAATTAAATTTTGATGCTCACATTATTTATGGTATATTGTCCCTCCAAATGACGACTTTACAGAACTACATAAACAAAATTATAGAAATGCGTAAACAAAAAATGTAGAAATAACTCGGATTGAATTAAGAATTTCTACAAAGCTTCTCTTCAAGAGACTTTTTAGAATCATCCAGAATCACTAAAATTTATCACTAAAATTTATCACTAAATCCATTAGTAATTGGCTACAATCAATCATAATTATCAGCAAGAATAAAAAGTCTAAACTTTTATTTATTCAAGATACTTCACTAACTGTTAAAATCATCCCTAAAGGGACTAAATACCAACTTTACAGGTAATTGGGTTGAATTTAAAAATTGTCTCATTTTTAAAGGATTTAGCCGACATGTCAATTGCAAAGGTTGAAATTCAGAATTAACACATATCTAATTATCACAGATAAAATAATCCAGAGATGAAAGTCTATGCCCGGTGGAAAAGTGCTCTTCATAATGGGATGTCCCGAGATCCCAATTCAAACTAGCATTGCCCTGTATCTTTCCCATAAACTGACCAATTTAGGATTCACTGTAACAGTCGCCGGTACGGATGCCGTAACCAAGCTCTTGAAGGTCTCTGATTCCGATGGCTATTATGTAAAAAAATTGGTGAATCTAGATAAAACCCTAGAGGATATTGTTGAGAAAAGAATAGATTTCGACATATGCTTCGCTTTTATGCATAATGATGCTGGAATAACATACGCTTCCACCATAAGTGCTATTTCTCAAGCTAAGATATACTCCATAGTTTTCGGCAGGAACGCCGACGCTCTGTCCGAAACAATTGAATACAATTGTGAAAAAATAGTCGCTAATGATGTTCATAGTCCCTCTCGTCTCAAAAATAAGCTAGATAAGGTGATGGAGGATATAGTCAAATGAGCTGCATCGAACAGATGAAATACGAGATTCTTATGGAAAAAAAGACTTTTAAGGAGTCCAGAGAATTCATTGAGAAAAACTCTGACGAGGTTTACTATGTACCTCCTGGCTACAAGATTTTCAATAACTACTACATAATAGGAATACCACCAATTGCTTTAGGGATTAAGGGCAATGCTCTGATCTTCACCTATACGAAACCCTGCTATGGGACTTTTGTCCTTTCTATAGATAGTGAGGATAGCAGAAAGGAAATTTATAGACTTAGAGAGATGGGGAAAGAGAAAGTACATACCCCATTTAAGAATGACAGCTCTCTTGAAAGCTCCAAGAAGCCACAAACCAGCTTTCAAGATATCTGGAAAAAGTGAAATTCAGGTGTCTGGTCACAATCAAAATCTCAGAAGAGAGTTACAACATAGTATAACACTATATTGATCCTCACTTTCTTCCAAGTTGATTTTCTAAATTGAGTTTTACATTCTTTGACACTATAATACCATGTCTTTTATCCTGATCCCGCTTTCTACGATTTCTCCGACTATCTTTCCACCGGTAATGTCTGCAGCTTTTGCTGCATCTTCTTCCGGCAGGATGATAAGAAAGCCCATACCCATATTGAAAGTTTTGTACATTTCAAGATCTTCTACTCTCCCTTCTTCTTGTAGGAATTTGAAAATTTCCGGAGGTTCAATGGGATCATAAAAATCAAAGCCCAGTTTTGTTACTCTCCTCAGCTTTAAAAGTCCGCTACCAGTTATGTGGGCAAGCCCGTGAACTCCACATACCTTAAGTACATCCAGAATCTCGATATAAATTCTTGTTGGGGTCAGGAGCTCGTCTCCTATGGTCTTTGAGCTGTTATAAGGACAAGAATCATAATAAGAATATCCCGCTTCTTCAATGATCTTCCTTACAAGGGTGTAACCATTGCTGTGAACGCCAGTGCTCGGAATACCAACAACCACATCACCCATCCTGACTTTTCCTCCTTCAATAATCTTATCCTTTTTGACAATTCCAAGGCATGAACCTGCGAGATCAAAGCCTTTTATTATATCAGGCATTGTAGCGGTTTCTCCACCTACAATAGACATTCTTGAGATTTCAGCTCCTTTCAGAAGTCCTTCTCCTATCTGTGCGGCAAATCCTTCGTCATGCTTTTCCAGGGCAAGGTAGTCCAAGAAGGCTACCGGTTCAGCTCCTATGGCAAGTAGATCATTAACATTCATCGCGATACAGTCTATTCCTACAGAATTCCATCTCTGCATTTCGTTTGCGATAAGTACTTTTGAGCCCACTCCATCCATTGTCAAGGCAATGGCATATTCCCCGAAGTCCAGAAGCCCCGCATAGTGACCTATCCCTATGATGGGAGCTCCAATGCCTTTTCGAACGTAGCTGAGTTTTTCGATGATGTTTTTGATTGTTTTTTCTTCTTTTACAATATCTACGCCTGAATCAGCGTATGTCAAATGCTTCTCGCTCATTCTCTGCCCCTTCATGCTTTTTTTAATTTTCGTTATACAGCTCGAATTCTTCATGCAGGATCCTGACTGCAGCAAATGCATCTTCTTCTCGAACCACGAAAGATATATTGTACTGAGAAGAGCCCTGACTGATCATGATAATGTTTATCATTGAATTCCCAAGAGCTCCAAAAACTCGTTTTGCAACACCAGGTGTTCCTGCCATACCTGCACCGACAACTGCAACTACGCATACATTTTCATCTAAGTTGATCTCTTTTACTATTTCGCGGTCGAATTCAGCATGAAGAGCTTTTAATGCGGATTCAGCATGCGCTTCGCTAACCACAAAAGAAATATTGGACTCGGAAGAGCCCTGGCTGATCATAACAACATTTACTCCGGCCTTCGCAAGCGCCGTAAAAAGCCTTGCTACAGTTCCGACTGCCCCTGCCATCTCTGCGCCTGAGATATTAATTAGGTTCACATTTTTTATCAGGCTTACGGCTTTTACAACGTGTTTGCACTGGAACTTCTCCGCAACAACGAGGGTTCCAGGAAACTCGGGATCGAAGGTATTTTTAACACGTACCGGAATGTGTTCTCTCATTGCAGGCGCAATTGTGCGCGGATGCAGCACGTTTGCCCCAAAGTAAGAGAGCTCCATAGCTTCAGAATAAGAAATTTGTGGGATCGTTTTTGCTTCAGGTATGATTCTCGGATCAGTAGTCATGATTCCGTTCACTTCTTTCCAGAGCCAGATTTCATCGGCTTTAAGGGAAGCGCCCAAGATGGAAGCTGTAAAGTCAGACCCACTCCTTCCCAGGGTAGTAATAATTCCGTTTTCATTTTCTCCAATAAAACCTGTGATTACGATAACCTGTGAACCAAGTACGGACTCAAGCCTATTTTTTACAAGTTCGTAAGTTTTTTCCAGAGGCCTGGCATTTCCGTAATCCGATGAGGTTATTATCCCTATTTCTCCACCTGTGTATTCGGTTGACGCTATCCCAAGAGATCGAATAGCTCCTGAGACAATCGGAGCAGCTAAGCGTTCTCCATAAGAGCATATATAGTCAATAGACCTGGGCGTAAGCTCACCAAGATAACAAATTCCAATTAGAGCTTTTTCGAGGTCTTCAATGAGGTGATCGAGAATTTGGAGTACTTCTTTTGCAACTTTGGGTTCATCGATTGCATCCTTTACAGCTTCACGGTGTTTTTTTGCAAGTTCTGTTTTAAATTTTTTAATAAGGCTGACTTTGCCTTTTGTTGAGGCAGAAAATGCATTTTCCAAAAGCTTGTCTGTTACCCCACTCAATGCCGAGGTTACTACCACGATTTGGTTGCCTTCATCGTGGTATTTTTTCAAAATTCGCGCAACCTGGCTGATCCTTTTTCCGTTCCCAACGGAAGTTCCTCCAAATTTCATTACAATTTTCATAATCAGATCACGTTTTACATTAGCTTGATTATTTCTTATGTCGTTGTTTATCCTTAAACTGCTAATATTGATAACTTTGGTTTGAACTCTTTTTTAAGATTGCCGGAATTAATATTTAATTTCAAGTCAGAATATATATTATGCCGTTGGTCGATTCTCGTTAAAAACATTTCTATGTAATTTGCTTCTGCCTAGCCGCTGCGTGATATATTTCAAGCTGAAAACCCGCCCTGTATAGGGTACAATACTATATTATAATTTTTGCTAAACAATAGGTCCAATTTGCTGTGGTTCCGAATGACTATTTTTATTCGGTTACAATTTGTCCTCAATAATTCACAAGAAAAAACTTCATTCAGACATCATTGTTCTATTTTTTTGTAATCGCCTATACAAAATTCAACATCTAAAAGTTTTAAAGTATAAAATATACATAGTCTATACTAAACGGTCATTTTGATTTCTTTAGTACACTTTGAGTCAATACACCTAATTTATCGTTACCTAAACACCAGATTTATTTCTCTATCAAATTTCATTAATAAATTCATGAGTAATTTTACTAGGATATATATTGATCTCACAAGATTTACAAATTATTTAATTTTTTCACTCATGACTTGTGTTGTTTGGTAACCTTTTTCCGAATTCTTTGTCGTAAACTTAATCTATTTTAACTTATCTGTTAGAGCTATGAAAAGAATGGTGATTCTAGATTATGGACTTGGGAATCTTCGGAGTGTTCAAAAGGGACTTGAACATATAGGGGCCAGTTCCATTATCTCCGGAGATCCTGAGGAAGTTCTTGGCGCAGACGGTGTAATTCTTCCGGGTGTCGGAGCTTTTGCGGATGCGATGAAGTACCTTGCTCCAATTGAAGGGATCATAAAAGAGTATGTACTGTCAGGAAAACCGATGCTCGGTATTTGCCTTGGGCAGCAAGTTCTGATGAGTTCTTCTGAAGAAGGAAAGTTTACAGATGGACTTAATATTATTTCTGGCAAGGTTCTGCGCTTTCCAAAATCAGAATTAAAAGTACCGCATATTGGGTGGAATAATATTGGAATCAAACAGGATCACCCTTTGTTTGAAGGCGTTTCTGAAAATTCTTTTGTATATTTTGTACATTCGTATTACGTGGGCACAGCGTTGGAGAATACCCTTGCAGTGTGTAACTATGGGCTGGAGTTTTCAGCTTCTGTCGTGAACTCGGAAGGCAATGTTATGGGTACCCAGTTCCATCCTGAGAAAAGTGGAGCGACTGGATTGAAGATCCTAAAAAATTTTAGAGATATGTGCTGAACAGATATTTAGAAGAATTCGCTAATGTACTAAAAATTCGCTAACATTGAAGCTTGAAAGTTATTTTTTATTTTTTTGTTCAGTAATTAAGTTTAGATTCTTAAGCGCTTTAGATAAAATATTTAGTTCACCGGATATAATGTTTGTGTGATATCCCTGAACTTTAGGGTAGCATAATCTACAAGAGATGGTCAATATGGATTTAGAAGGCTATGCAAAACGGGCTCTCAGGAAGAATCCTTCAAATGAAGTAGAACTTAAGGCACAACTGGCTTCAAGGATCCTCGAAATTAAGAACATAAGCTACGAACGAGTTTATGAAATTGTGGCTGCAGTTATTAATGAGGCAAAAGCAACACTCAATTTAGAAGGCGAAGTTTTAAGTCCTACCTTATCTGGAGTTTCCATGGGAGAATTTGGAGTAGGGTCCAGAGGTACTGGGGATTTCTATGTTCACTCCAAGCTCGGAGAAGTCATAGGCCAAACAGGTGCATTTGTAGATAGTTCCCAGCTTGATGACTCAGGTGTTGTCAAATTCGGTGATGAGTACCTCGTTGTTACAATTGATGGTATCCATTCTCGCCTGAGTGATTTTCCTTTTCTTTCAGGGTTTCATGTAGCCAGGGCAGCTTTACGTGATGTATACTCCATGGGGGCCCGTCCTCTGGCGATGTTTTCAGATATTCATATAGCAGACGACGGAGATGTTGCAAAGATTTTTGACCATATTGCAGGAATAACTACGGTTTCTGAACTAACGGGAATACCCCTCATAACTGGAAGCACACTTCGAATTGGCGGGGACATGGTCATAGGTGAACGAATGACAGGAGGTGTTGGCGCTGTAGGTATAACTTCCTATCTTACCCCCCGAAATAAGACTCAGATAGGCGACCTCATATTTATGACCGAAGGAGCTGGTGGGGGTACAGTTTCTACAACTGCGCTTTACTACGGGATGCATGATGTTGTGGAAGAGACTATAAACATCCGTTTCCTTGAGGCTTGCGAAGCTCTACTGAAATCAGGACTTTATAGTAAAATTCATTCTATGACTGACGTTACTAATGGCGGAATTCGGGGTGATGCCAGAGAAATCTCAAAGACCGCAGGTGTAAAAATGATCTTTGAAGAAGAAAAAATGAGAGCACTTGTAAATCCGAAGGTTCTTTCTATGCTGGAGTTCCTGGAAATCGACTACCTTGGAATATCTATCGATGCTCTGTTAATCATTGCACCATCTGAACATGCAAAAAATATTTTAGAAACTGTTAGAGCTGCAAATGTCGAGATTGACATCATAGGTCGTGTGGAAGAAGGGCTAGGAGCAGAGATTCTCATGAATGGGGAAATTCGGGACTTTTCGCCAAGGTTTCGAGAATCGGCCTATACCCCTGTGAAAAAGGTACATGGTGAAGAAAAACCCAGAGACTTTGAGGATATGAGGTTAGCAATCGAAAGAGCTGCTGAAGAAGCTATCAGTAAAAAAAGTCGGATTCTAGAACATATCAAAGGTAAAAGGAAAAATTAGGCTGATTGATGCCTGAAATTTTGATTAAAGACTAAAATACAGTAGCATATTTTTTGCTTGCTATAAGTACTTGCTTTTCTTTTGCAATAATAAAGACTTTTTCTTTAAATCTTGTTGCCCCTATGACAAAATTTTGAAGTACTCTATAATTGTAACTTTAATTTGAGAGTTCTATTTATATGCTATATGGCATTTTTATATTTATAAGGAATGAAGGATTAACATTATGTCAACAAATTTTTGATCAATTTTTTATGATTCTATTTGGCAGATATTTTCCCACTCCTTGAATGTCATTTTTTCAAATTTTGATCGAATTTTTAATATTTGATTTGATACTATATGAGTAACATGAAAGATATTAGGTTCCGTTGCAAAAATTTCAGAATATGCATGTAAATCTATGAGTGTAAAGAAAGTAAAATATTCAAGGAAAATGTACTAACATTATAAAACTATACCAAACCATTGATTAATGTATTTGACTTCACCAAGAACAGAGTAATTTAGATTATTTACTTGTCCTTTTTTGATCATATTCATGGCTTCAATTCCTTTTAAAGTCTTATTAGCAAATCGAAAAGGCTGAAATCCTAACATTGGATTAACGATTCGTTTGATAGATCTATGATCTTGTTCTATAATGTTATTCGAATACTTGATTTGTCTAATGCCTACGTTTTTAGGTGATATTTTATCATTTTTCAGTTCATCTATAGAAAGTGGATAAGCTGGATTCTTATCAACAGTTATTACTCCTGGAATTTGATTATGATTAGAACTCAATACTTTCTTAAAGAATCTCTTCGCTGCATTTCGGTTTCGTTTTGCACTTAACATGAAATCAATTGTATCTCCATTTGAGTCAACTGCTCGGTAAAAATATTTCCATTTACCTTGTACTTTGATATAGGTTTCATCAACTCTCCACAAATAGTTTGTTGGTCTTAAATGCCTTATGATCTTCTTTTCTATTTCAGGGGGAATATTATGCACCCATCTCATTATAGTACTGTGATCAACTTGAATTCCTCTTTCTATCATCATTTCCTTTAAATTTCTATAGCTCAATGGATATTTTAGGTACAATCTTATATTCAATAGGATAATTTCTCCTTCATAATGCTTCCATTTAAAGGAATTAGATAGCATGTTACTATCTTTGGTTTTCTTTTTATTCTATTGTACCAGTAGAAAGGATTTTTTGCAACGGAACCCTTTAAACTCTTCTATGAAAATGCAGTTGTCACGATACATCTATTCTTGATTAGTTATCTCTATTCTTTGCTCCTGTCTCTGCTTCATCGTACTTATCGGAAAAAAGTAAAAAAAATGGCCTTCACCATATCGATAGTTTTATATGTAGCAAGTTAATTTAATTGCCTTTTAAAATTGTTTTTGTATTGGGTACATCATTCTCGAGTACTTTATAGATTTTTATGGATGTAACTAATTTATGTGAAGACTATAGATTGTTTAGAAGTTCTTCTATAGATTCTTTATTCAACTACGCGATCTTTCTGCTTGATAGCTGAGATTAACTTTAGTGATCAATGTCAAATTAAGCGTTAAGTCGTGAGCCACATAGTGATGATACTTATATTAGCCAAATGTAAAAAATCCAGCAAAATGAGTAAAAATTAAGTGAAGGCTGAAATAATAATGCAAAATATTGGAACATATGTTAAGAAATTAAAGATTTCAATTATTGGAGAACCACGTAACCCATTAGATTCGAATATATTTCATAAAATTTCTCTGATATCACTTTTTGCGTGGGTTGGTCTAGGATCTGACGCAATGTCTTCCTCATCTTATGGCCCTCCGGAAGCATATCTGGCACTGGGAGGACATATTTATCTTGCCATATTTGTTGCGATGGGCATTATATTGACAATCTTTGTAATTAGTACGAGTTATTCGCAAATAGTTGAGTTATTTCCTACAGGCGGTGGTGGATATTTAGTTGCAAGCAAATTGCTATCGCCGTCTCTTGGAATGCTTTCTGGTTGTGCACTCCTGATAGATTATGTACTTACAATTTCAATTTCAATAGCAAGCGGTGTAGAAGCCGTACTAAGCTTTCTACCAATAAGTTGGCAAATAACTAAATTGGGGTTCGCTTTTTTTGTGATCATGGTACTTATCGTATTGAATTTGAGAGGGATAAAGGAATCAGTTATAGTTTTAGTACCAATATTTGCATTATTTGCAATTACCCATGTTATATTAATAATATATGCATTTTCTACCCATCTAACGAACGTACCAACAGTGATGAATAATACCGTCACTGATGTCCACGAAGTAACATCTGGAATAGGGGTTACAGGGTTGCTTTTTATTATTCTGCATTCATATAGCATGGGAGCTGGGACATATACTGGAATTGAGGCCGTAAGTAACGCAGTTCCAGTAATGAGAGAACCGAAAGTGAAGACGGCAAAGAGAACCATGCGTCTTATGGCGATTTCACTGGCATTCATGGCAGCAGGACTGATGTTTGCTTATGTACTTTATAATGTCGCCCATGAACCTGGTAAAACTTTGAATGCCACCTTATTTGAGAATGTGACCAAGTCTTGGGGAAGTCTGGGTAACTATTTTGTAATAGCAACTCTCCTATCAGAAGCAGGACTATTGTTTGTAGCGGCACAGACTGGATTTATAGATGGTCCACGAGTCCTGGCAAATATGGCTCTAGATAGATGGGTTCCGACTAAGTTCGCAACGCTGAGTGATAGATTTGTGACTCAAAATGGCATATTGATAATGGGCATTTCAGCGTTAATTATGGTCTTCCTTACCCATGGATCAGTCGAAAGCTTGGTAGTCCTTTATAGCATTGCGGTTTTCATAACTTTTTTTCTATCTCAAGCAGGAATGGTTCGCCATTGGTGGGAATCTAAAACAGAAGTCAAAGACTGGAAGAAAAAATTTCTCGTCAATGGTATGGGATTATTAATGACTGTTTTGATATTAATATCAGTGATACTGGTTAAGTTCCACGAAGGTGGATGGGTGACATTGCTTATTATCGCAGTTTTTGCTGGAGTTGTTCTTGTTATTAGGCACCATTATGACTATGCTTCAGGACTTATTAAAGAGTTGAATGCCGCAATCATCAATTATACCGAATTTGCGGATATAATTAAAAATGATGCACCTTATAGAGTTGACATGCAAGATAAAACTGCTGTACTACTTGTAAACGGTTTTAATGGTTTGGGGATCCATACACTGTATAATATATTCAAATTATTTGGTGGAATATACAAAAATTTTGTATTTGTACAAATTGGAGTAATCGATGCTGGAGTGTTTAAAGGAGTAGAAGAAATTAAAGGACTTCAGGCTGAGGTAAATAAGGATATAAATAAATATGTCGGATTAATTTCATCATATGGCTATTATGCCGAAAGTTTTACCTCAATAGGTACTGATGTTGTTGATGAAATTACAAAGCTGGCACCAGAAATCTTAAAGAAGTTTCCTAATTCGGTATTCTTTGGTGGACAGATTGTCTTCCCTAATGAATCGTTACTCTCTAGATGGCTCCATAATTATACTGTCTTCTCATCACAGAGAAAACTATATGCTGAAGGCATTCCTTTTGTAGTTTTGCCAATCAAGGTGTAAAAATGATCTTTGAAGACTGAAATTAAAGTCTTGAGGATCAAAATCAGATACAATAAAAATTTTATTTTCAAATTAGAACTTAGACATCAGAAGGTTTAAATGCCATTGATTTCTCGATTTGGCTATATAAGTCCTAAAATTTAGTTGTCATATGGGTGATTTTGTTAAAATAGGAATTGTTCTATATAAATCAAAAAAATGTACTTGATAATGAAAAAGGGAAAATATTAAATGGATTTCTAAGACTAACATATAAACTATGAAAGCAATAAAAATATTATGAAATATTTTCGGTCACGCGAGTTATTTATTTATCAATTCTGAAAAAAAATAATATTATCCAAAAGTATTTTGAGTAAAATACAAAGAGTTTCTGACACTCACTGTCTTTAGTAACTTGTGGACACGACATAAAAGGTAAGATTGGAAAAATAAATATATTTTTGAAGAGAACTTGAAAATAGGGTCACTGAAATTTTTTTCTGTAACGGTCGTCAGGATGGTTGAGACTTTGAATTCCTTGCCCGCACTGACAACTAGTTCAGCATTGTTACGGAGATATACGACATCAATAGACTTGGTATCGAAGGCCGCCTGCGACTGATAATCGATCATAATCAACGTATGGTTGGTCGGATTCAAAAGCGTTTTTCTTGGGGTTGGATTTGCTTTGAACATAGTTTAGACTTTCTGTTTAGGTAAGATCATATCTCTAGTTTCGTTTATGTTGCCTGAATAATAAAGTCAAAAGGACATAGATACTATTTCGAACTTTGCAAGTATAATTTTTCTGATGGGCTTTCTCTAAAAGTAAGTCATTTTATGACTTCAAAATGATAAAGAATGTTGTTTTATTATTAATTCTCATTTATATATATCTATTATTTTTTTTAAAACTTAGTCAAATGAATTAAATTCCCTTAACTTTTGAAATATGTTTACTCATAGTTCTAGTGAATCGAAAATTATGGGAAGGATACGTTGAGAATATGGATAGATTTTATGCGAAATCTCTGCATCAGTGAAACAATAAACACTGTTTTTGTGGTGGAGACAAAGAACACAGAACTACTTAGAATTTACGGTTCCGTTGCAAAAAATTCAAAAAAAAGATGTAACTCTATAAGTAATAAACAAAAATCAAAAATATCCGAGGAAAATGTATCAATATTATAAAACTAAACCAAACAATTGATTAATGTATTTGACTTCATTAAGAACAGAGTATTTTAGATTCTTGATTTGTCCTTTATTGATCATATTCATGGCTTCAATTCCTTTTAAAGTCTTATTAGCAGATCGAAAAGACTGAAATCCTAACATTGGATTAACGATTCGTTTGATAGATCTATGATCTTGTTCTATAATGTTATTCAAATACTTGATTTGCCTAATGCCTACGTTTTTAGGTAATATTTATCTTTTTTCAGTTCATCTATAGAAAGTGGATAAGCTGGATTCTTATCAACGGTTATTAATCTTGGAATTTGATTATGATTAGAACTCAATACTTTCTTAAAGAATCTCTTCGCTGCTTTTCGATTTCGTTTTGCACTTAACATGAAATCAATTGTATCTCCATCTTAATCAACTGCTCGGTAAAAATATTTCCATTTACCTTTTACTCTGATATAGGTTTCATCAACTCTCCACGAATCGTTTGTTGGTCTTAAATGTCTTCTTACCTTTTTTTCTATTTCAGGAGAATATTAATGCACCCATCTCATTATAGGGTTCTGTTGCAAAAATAATATTTTCACAGAATTCTTGTCTTTTTGTACTGTTTCCCGGTGATGAGAATGATTAAAATTCTTAATTGTAGAGGTTTTACACTGATTTTGCAACAAATACAGATTTTTTGCACCACAAACAGACCTCAACCTGTGCTCACTCTGATCTTATGGGCAATCTCACAATGCAGTACTGTGACCTCTGGTCCAATGAATCAGTAGAATACCACGGTGAATTTGGTGGTACAACTGTTCAGTGCTGGTCTGAAACCCTGGCATACGACTGCGCTCTCATGAACTTTGCTCTTGACTCAGGTAATGAAAAAATCCTGAGAGACATGTTTGCAGCTTCGGACATGTATAGAGATGCGCAGGGTTATGTGCTTGCATATCCTAATACATACAGAGTGGGACAGGCAATTGCAAAGGATGGAAACGATACTTATCTCCGTGCCAAGAATGCGGCTCTGGAAAGCATCAAAATAGTCGAAGAAGGAGCAAAAGGCAAACTTGAGCTCTCCAGGTTCGAAGCAAATGCTCTTAAAGATGTAAAAGCAGCTTTCGGAACCCTTACAGACGCAGAGATCAATTCGTGAGCGACTGCCTCACAAAATATAAGAGTGAAGTTGCGATCTTCCTGCCTGAGAATTAGTGCTTCTAATCGGGGCTGGTTCTTCTATTATCTTTTTTAAATAGTCTTGGTTAAAGCCCTTGTTACAAAACCTATATCAGTACTTTTTCATTGAACTGAAAAAGTAAAAACATTTCAGAGAAAAAAGAAAAAACAGGTTTCACAGTCACTCTTTTCTTACCAGGCGATTCTCTCGTCTTCGCAACTGAGGCTCTTGATGCTATCGGATCGCTCAAGTTATTTACCCTACTGTTTACCCTGTTTTTTGCAGCTATTGCAGGAGATACTGCCAAGTATCATGTCGGTCAGTTATTAAGAAATAATGTAGCGAGCAGCGATAACTCCGGTTTATTTAACAGGAGCATCTTGATCTTACACACATATTCTTTGAAAAACATGAGGCGAAAACAACAATAATAACCTTCTTTGTTCCTATTATCCGCAGCTTTGCGCCTTTTGTTGCAGTTGTTGGAATAATGTCCTGTTCAAATTTCATTAGCTATAATGTCATTGGTGGAATCTAATAGGTATGAGCATTCCTTTTAGAAGGATACTTTTTTCGGAAACCTGCCGAATGTAAAGGATAACTTCAGCTTTAAGATACTTGGAATGATTTTTGATTCATTACTTCCAGGCTTTATTACGTATATTCAAAGCAGAAATGATTAAAAAAGGACTGCAGTCAAGTAAATACAGCACAAAATCAAATCAGAAATTAGAATTGACAGCTAGGTATAAATCAGGCTCAAGAATAGTTAGAAAAAATGGGGCATGCTCGTTTTTCAGAATTATCAAAGAACTCACAGATGCGACTGAATTTCCTTTTCAGTGTTTTTCTTCCTGCTTGAAAGATTCTCTATTTTTTGCAATATGTGTTCTCTTTATGTTCGCGCTCGTGGTCATTTTCAGGTTTAGGTACCTTAATGCCCCTCTTCTCAAAAACTCCCTGTACCGAGCTATTTACTGCTTCTTTAAGGGCTTCTTTCTTAACATTTGAAACTGCTGAGAGGATTTTTAATGCAGGAACCGATCCTTACTTTGTTTTAATTATATCTTCTGGGGCTCTTCGTAATATATTGTAACGCTTTGTTTTACGGTTTCTGACCCTATATCTACGAAAAGGTTAATATGCCTGCAAATTCGGGATTTAATTTTAATACCTTTGCTTTTAAGTGGTCATCAATTAGGTTATTAATTCTCTTGCAGCTACATTGCTCAGATTTTCATTTTCAACTGCAAATTCTACATAATAGTGTATCAAAATAAAGAAACTATTTTACAGACAGATTTCTAATTATAACCATGTCTCAACAGGATATTCGTAACCTAGCTTACTGGAACAATCGACTAAAAATTGCAGAAAACGAAATGTTACCAGAAAATTTCAAAATTCTCAGAAAGCATATCAAAAGGTTGCAGGATGAAGAAAGAAAACCAACGATGATAATTAATAATCTGGCTATACTTATACGCTTCTCTAAGTGATTGGAAAAGAAATTTAAGAACTTTATCAAGGATGACTTTACCGACTACTTGGACACTACGGTGACCCTGAAAAATTCTTATCAAATAACTTAATCTGGTTGGGAGACGAAGAAGCTTTGAAAAAACTCGGGCAGGGATGGTATGCAGATGAAACCTTTGCCCTTGTATACTTCTGCATTTTGAGTTATCCAAAAGACTATAAAAAAGCAGTGCAAACATCCGTGTATATCACAGGAGATTCTGATTCAGTAGGAAGCATTGCAGAAGGAATTCTTGGAGCAAAGCTGGGTATTGAAGAAGTTCCTGCTTCCTGGACTGAGGCTCTTAAGGAAAAAGAAAAACTCGAGGAAATGGTCAGACCTTTACTTGAAAAATACTTTAAGATTTCAGATAATAAAATGAGGTCTTGAAATGGATTTTTCCGAAAAAGGGGTTTACTGTCTTATATTTGAAAACCAGGATTGTAAATTTGAAGTAGGGAAAAAAAGGTGAGTTCTCATTCGCTTCAGGCTTTCATATATACGTTGGTTCAGCCCTTGGGTCGGGAGGTCTGAAAAGAGTAAAAAGGCACATTAACTTTTTTGGGAACAAAGACAGAAATCCCAGATGGCATGTAAATTATCTCCACCTAAATCCTTCTTTTAAGCTGATCTCGACAGTTTATGCCATTACCTCTACAAGACTTGAATGCGCACTTGCCAACAGGATAAAATGGGAATAAGTTTTCGGTTTTGGTTGTACGGATTGTACCTGCAATTCTCACCTTTTTTACAGTAGAAAAAGCCCTATTGGTGAGATCACTGAAATTTTTAAAAATCTTGGGCTTTCGCCTATTTTGATTGAACTATGAAACTTCTGTTTCTTTTCTTTGACATCTACAGGAAAGCTTAAGGTAAAACAGGGTTTATTCTTAGTTATCAGAAATAAGGCTTTTTGATCAGAGGATATCGAATGGAACATTTTTCTTTTATTGCCTGCATGCCTGACAGACCAGGAACATTGCACAGGGCAGCCGAGATAATAAGCCGGTACGAAGGAAATATTAATAGAATTCAATATGACCGCAGGATCGACAGACACACTGTTTTTTTTGAAGTGACTGCCGTTCCACAGGTTTATGGCAAAATCCGTGAGGAACTGGAAAAAATAGATTATCTCCAGACTTCCCTCCAGCTTGTAGCTTTTCTAAAATTCTATGTATATCTCCCGAACTGTTCTGGCGCCTTATTCGATTTCCTTAATCATATTACTTCATCGGGGGCAAATATCACTTTTCTTGATTTTGATGACCGGGGACAGCATCCTGAAAGACTTGTTGTAGGTCTTAATATCGATAATACCAGCCTAATAGATTCCCTTCTAAACCAGCTCAAATCACGGTATAGGCTAGAGATTATCGAGTACGACACAACCGGTGAGAGACTTGATGACACGGTATTTTATCTCAGGCTGGCTCAAAAACTTAGATCTTTTATTGGAAGTGCTGAAGACGAATTTCTGATGAGGTTTTTGCACGATATTAACCATATTGCACAGGAACTTTCAAACCTTCAGAAAGATCCTGTTGAGGTCTTTGAAAACATCCTGAAAATAGGGGACCGCCTGAACCGGACTTCGGGAGAAAACTTTTATGCTGATGTGCAGCGAATACTAATTAAAAATGACGTCGAACTATTTTGTTTTCAGCTCCCATGCGGGGGAAATATCTACCTTTTCGATACCCCTTCCGAAAGAATCATGATTGATACAGGTTATGGCGTCTATTACCAGGATGTTGTGACTATGCTCCAGCACTACAGGCTTGGGGATCTAAGCCGGCTCAAAAGGATTTACATTACCCATGCTGATGCAGATCACTGTGGAGCCGCAGGCTTTTTTTCTGCTCCTTCTTATCTTAATCATGAAACTCTTTTGATTACACAGAAAACAAGCAGAGCATACGGATCCTGCAATCAGGGATGTATTCTTGAAGAGGTCTATACGAAAATAATCAATCTTTTTTCCAAGTTTACTCCGCCTTCGAATGTAGTGCTTTTTCCTGAAATCTCAGCATCTAATGAAAACATTGAAAAACGAGGGGCTTTCTCTATAATTGCTCGGTTTCACATAGGAGATTTGAACTTTGAGGCTCTTGCAGGATTAGGAGGGCATATGCATGGGGAAGTTTTCTATCTTTGCCCTGAAGAGGGGTTGATTTTCCCTGAGGATGCTGTCATCAATTTTAAAAGTTTGAGCTCTGATAGGACGGAATATAACTTGCTCGCTGATTACCTTATGACCTCTGTAAATGTTGACAGTAAGCTTGCTCGGGAAGAGCGAAACGCCCTTCATTCCCTGATCTCCGAAATCGATGAAAGGCTCACAGTAAAGGGTAAAAAATGCTTGATCTGCTGTGGGCATGGCTCGGTATCCGTACTTGAAGATGGAAAACTCATCGAATATACAGAGCCAGAGAGATACACTGAAAAGCAAAGAAACATTTCTATCTCTCAAGAAGATTTTTGCGAAGAGAACTGAGGTGGACTACTCCTCCCTGCCTTCTGATGAAGGCTAGGAAGGAGCTTCATGGTTCATCCCTTAAACTTTTGTTTATAAATCCCCAATCTCTTCCCCATGTTCCATAGGTATCATAGAACTATTAGATTTTGATCTTGAAGAGATAATTTATTGATATTGATTGCTGTGTTTATATCTCCATCATGCTTTGTCTTGTAATCGGTACATATCCATTCCCTATCTTTCAAGGTTAGATTCGAATTATGGAATCTGCAAACATTACAGAGTTTAAAAGATGGTTTAAGCTGTCCTATTTGGGGAATAACTTCCTACTCCTGAGGATTCGATTGAATTTTCAGTTTCTTGAGATACAGAAAGTTCACGTTTTTTTACTGCTATGGTTTCTGGAGTTTTTGCTGGTATTTCTTCTATATCTGGAAGCGCTATTCTCATGAAATTTTCGAACTTTCCCCCCATATCCTTTCCTGAAAGCAGAACTACTCTGGCTTTTGGATCTAGCTGCTGTACTGATGCTTCAAGAACGGAAATCCTGATAGGTTCTATCAGATCAACTCTATTTATTACCAAGATTTCAGTATCTACAATCTGCTCATAGCAAATCTTTTTACATATTTCATAAGATTTTTGAATTTACTACCGTCAATTAAGGTAATCAGAGGAGTAATTTTTATCTGTTCGCCAAGATTCATAAGCTTTATTTCATCCCTTATCACACGAGGAAAAGCAATACTTGCGGATTCGATCATGAGAGTATCATGCTTGTACTCTTTTGCGAGCAGAGTAACTGTTGTCCACAACCCTACTTTAAGGAAGCAACAAATGCAACCGCTTGTAATCTCTTTTGTATCGAACCCGAATCTTTTGATTGCATCTCCATCGATTCCGACTTCGTCTCTCTCATTTACAATAATTGCAACTTTTTTCCCTTTTCTGCCAGGTATTTTCTCATATTGATTATAGTTGTGGTTTTCCCACTTCCTAGGAAACCACCCATCACAAGAACCTGTAAGATCTCGCCCCTTCCAGTGCTCCTTAGATTGTTGGCTTTGCAACTTTCCCCATATTTTCTTTGAAATTCTCGATAATTCTCTCCCTAAATAGCCATACAGTAGTACTGTCAGGTATGTATTCAGGAAATCCAAGGGATTTTCTAAAAGAAATTCGATCTATACAATGTTTCTCAAGTTCAAAATCAGAGAGCACATGCCATTGTTATAAAACAAGCATTTTGAACATCACAATGACATCAGTTTCAGGTCTCCCTCCTGAAACGGTTTTGTTAATATACATAGACTCAAGAATAATCGAAAAGTTTTCCAATCAATTAAGGAAGCAATTTCAGCAAGCTTATCTCCAACAGATTCAAGAAGTTTATACTCTTATTTAAGAGCAAAATCAGTAAGAGTTTTCATGAATATACATAAATATTGACAAGTTTAAAGCCAACCATGCTCAAGAGCATGGAGGTTATCGAAATTTTCCATAATTAAAATAATCTTTATTCCAGCAACAAAACCATCAATTTTTCCGTCTGATTATTGTTTTTCTACACCTTTATGTCCTCAAGAACGATAGATGTATTGGACAGTTGTCATTTGGTCCTATTGCCCATCATTCCTGTCCTATGGCTCATCATTCCTGTCCTATGACTCATCATCCCTGTCCTATGACTCATCATTCCTGTCCTATTACCTCTCATTCCTGTCCTATTACCACTCATTCCTGTCTTATTACCCATAGCAACTGGAGCTACTGTATTATTTGTAGTTACTGTATTATTTGGAGCTACTGCATCATTTGGAGTTGCTGTATGATTTGGTGTTACTGCATTATTTGGAGCTTCACCTTTATTACCTGCGCATCCTATTGCAAGAAAGACACCGAACAATACTAGCAAAATAAGAAATTCTTTTCTCATTATTTCCCTCCACATTATTCAAGTTTCTTTATTTATTGTCAACGTAGTAAATATTTACACATATAAACAGCCATAATAGCAGGTTACGTCTTGAAACGTGCAGTTAACCCTTGGCTCTAAACGCGAAAGAATGTACTGGCTTAACCTGATCGCGTTTTTTGAGGTTTAAGGCCGCATATTAGAATTCATACACAGCCTACGTTTCTTACATTTAAAGCGCCTTAAGTTAGTTAAGTATATTTATTTACGTTCGAAACTATTATGCATTAACTTTTAAAGTTCTCTTGGAGAAACTAAAAATGATGCATAATCTTATGTATATTTTATTAAAAACGGTTTGTATTCTCACCGTAATCTCTCCATTACGATTTTCTGCACAATTATTCAGCACTCACAAACTTAAGAGTATAGAGAAACGCGTAAGATTTGATTTTAGGCAAATTTGCTCTTATATAATCGCCTCTGTGCCGATTTAAGCCATTTTTTTGATTAGAGGGTAGTAACCCATGAGATTTACTAACTTTGTTCATTAAATAAATTATATTAGACCTTATAATTTAAATTTACATCACGACATTTAACGGTTTAATACTGTAGTTACTCGGTTCAAATATATAAGTCCTAAGCCAGTCCTATCCCAATTATGGGATTAAGTTTATTTTAGGACACTCATTAGGCGAGACTGCCAGCATGCAACCTTTTCTATGATGAGTGGACCGACAGTTCTGCAAATTCTGATTGGCTCTGTAACCTTTATCTCCACCACAAAAAAAAACAGTGTTTACTGTTTTATTGATACATAGATTTTACTATATAAACCTATACAACAAAGAAGAAAAAATGATTTTTAG
The DNA here is from genome assembly GCA_963833425.1 of uncultured Methanosarcinaceae archaeon. GTDB lineage: Archaea > Halobacteriota > Methanosarcinia > Methanosarcinales > Methanosarcinaceae > Methanosarcina. The sequence goes on from CAWHXP010000003.1 coordinate 73,755, forward strand.
CGTTTTTATGTAATTGGAACTTTTTTCCTATTCCTTGATAAATTGGGAATGTTTTTTTATAATCTCCCATTTGATGGTAGAATTCAGCCAGAGTGCTTACATTTTTTGCAACATCTGAGGTTTCGATTCCAGTTCTGCTTCAAAAATTTGCATTATTTCTTCATACTCTTCACATACCTTCTAACCATATACCAATCTCTTGTATAGGTTTCAGCTATTATTTTTCTTACCTCATTTTCATCTATTCTGCAGTTTTCCTTATTGAATTTAGGTGGTATTTAATGCCTTAATGTAAAGTTTTATGAACGTGTCTGCATCCTCAAAATCATCCAAATTTTGTACAAAAGTAAGTATATCGTTTGCTGTTTTTTGTTCAAATGTTTTTTTCGTTGCTTTTGTTACTTTTTCCATTGTACAAGTAGGATCCGCTTTCCAGATTATCTGCTCTTCATTTCTTGACTTTGATACATCATCATACTTTTCCATTTCTCTTTCTCCCCTTTATTTTCTTGGGGCACTTTTTCCCATCTATAATTCCCTTTTATAGTTTTCATTTTAAGCCTAATAAGGCGGTTGAAAAACTAAAAAAATTTAGATGAGTCTCTACTATCTCCCCTTATCCACTCACTCCAGATACGTACTCTTACAAGTATACTCTCACAAGTATATTTAATTTGAAATAAGACTAACATCTCCCAAGGCATTCTTTTTACCAGTTTGTGGTCTCTTTTTGGCCTATTCGGTTTTTCTACAGTATACTATTATCCCCATAATTATTTTAAATTAATCATACGAAAAATAGTTTCTAAACGAAAAATAATCCCGCATAAGATTCTTCACAATCAAAATATAATTAAGATTAATAATGATTTTTTTTGTTGTTTCCAAGTTTTTCATTCTATGGCAATTATTTTTTAATATTTTTTTGTATTTACTGAACATAAAATCGGTAGAAATTTGTATATTCCAACGATCTATAGAACGATCAATTTTACAGACAGATAGGCAAAAATCTGGTTCTTCGTGGTTCTGTGTGGGTTAAAAATAATTTTCCAGTTGAAAAGTGGCACTTTAAAAAGATTAGCATCGAGCAGAAACTTGATTTTCCCACAATATATTTTTTCACAGATTATGCATGTTGTACATCCATTTAGAAAGTGAGAATATAATTTTCCCCTAAAATCGCAAGAGCCTAAAAAATTAACACATGTTGATTTTTTAGGGAAAGCATACATTCGATTTTGGTACTTGACTGTGAAAATTCTTAGATATAATTATTTTCCGTATAATTAATTTAAGATAATTATGGGGATAATAGTATACTGTAGAAAAACCGAATAGGCCAAAAAGAGACCACAAACCGGTAAAAAGAATACCTTGGGAGATGTTAGTCTTATTTCAAATTAAATATACTTGTGAGAGTATACTTGTGAGAGTATAATACCTGAAGTTAGTGGATAAGGGGAGATAGTAGAGACTCATCTATTCTCTTTTAATGCGCTTGATTCGGCAGAATGCAAAATTTGATGTAAAATCTCAAATTTTGGAAAGTAATTGAGTAGGCAATATCACATTTAAAGAAAAATTAATAAACATATATAACAATGCATACATAATATATAACTAAAAACATATAGAAAAAATATGGTAAATTCAAAACCATTTAATTTCCATTGGAAAACATTATAATACTCTATTTCAGTATACTTTTTGTTATAAAGCGAAGTGAGATACTTGTAGCATGCAGCTAAAATTCAAATGCTAACATAGAAAAATAATAATTCAATCGTGAATTATTACACAAAGATAAGAAAATAATAAGCAATGTGGAAGTTTCGGTAATTTTGGAAGCTTGTTCAAAAATTATGGAGCTAAGGCTGAAATAACATTTTCTCCAAAGACTCTATTTATAAAGATATTTAAAAAGGAAGGATTTGAATAAGAAAAAGCAGTTTGATGCTTTCCATTTACTAGAGGCTGTCTTTAAATTAGCCCTTGTAGAAAACCTATTATATCAATTGCAAAAGGCTGAAATTGGATAATAAAAAGACATCAGGTTATCAGCTTAGACTCATCTTTCAAAGATTGCGAAAAAACGATGGCAATAGACTGCATAATTAATATTTTAACTGAAAAATAGTCTGATAGCGAATTCATTCAACTTTTAGAACTTTTGATACTTTAAAATCGATACGTTTAGAGCCTGCTAACTTACTAACATTTTTAGGTTACACTTATATACCAGTATTACGGTTATGAATTTTTGTCATCAATAAACCCATTCTTGTATCTATTGCCTTTAAGCATCACGCATTTTAGTTATTTTTCGTCGTGTTCTTCAAATGTCTTTGAAGACATAGCTTAATTAATGAAAATTAGTTGTTCCAGACGATTTCTACAAAGCAATTAATATAAAAATGTATATAATACTTGGATTCTAAACAAAAAGAACTATTCTTTAGTTGCAACTTTAATTATTTCTGATCTGACCCTAAAATCCAAAAGTGAATCTCTGAATTATCTAAACCCAATGATTAATCGAGTTTTGGATCATGGAAACTGCTCAGAACCTTTGTATACAGAAAATAAAACTTATTTTGGGATGAGTTTCTCATTAGACGCACTATTGCAATTAAAGTCGAGTTTTCCGTTCAATCTGGAGAATTGAAAAAGACAAAATGATGTCTGGATATGAGCTTTATCATATATCCATCTTTGTCGCTGCTCTCTGGTCTGGCTATCTACCTTTTAGGGAAGAGGATGGAATGGAGCAGGCATGCTAAGATAGTAATGGGACTGATAGTCGCCCTGATATTCGCGATATTCAGCTTTTTTCTCTACGCGGATATCATCCGCTGCCCATTTCCATTCTTTTCCCACATGAAAAGCTCGGAGTTCATGTTCCACAGCGATATAACTCACATCACAAAATCGATAGTTCCAAAGATTGTCGTACTATTTCTGTTTCTGCTCTATCCGTTCTGGATCCTTGCCGGGTATGCCTACCCCATGCTCCTGGAAAAAAGAAGGCGCATTACTCAAGAGATCTACACATACACTGATGTCAGGAGTAAGAAGGGCGCCCACGCGAAAAACATCAACTATATCAAAAACGATAGCAATATTGATGAATCCAGAGAGGACACAGGCATCTACGGCCCACAGATCACAAATAAAGCAGCTGATTCCATGAAGTCATCGGATTATTCGGTTCAAAGGGGTGAAGATATACAAAAGTGTGGGCAGGACGCCATCGAGACTCCCTGGGTGGTATAGGCAATTCGTCAAGAAGAGCTACAAGGTACTAGTAAAGATCAACATCTGCGGGGGAGTGCCGGAAAGGATGGGAACATTCACTAGCATGAGGTTGCCGACGTCTTAGCGGATCTCATCCTGTCTGCCGGAGGCAAGCACACCTTTGCAGATGCCGACATGGTCTGGACCAAATTCTGGCCGGCGGCGAAAGATTCAGGATTTGTGGGATGGGCCAAAAAGAAGGGAATAGATCTAGTCAATCTTTCCGAGACCAAGATTGTGCGCTTTGACTTTGGCCAGGAGAGTGCTCTAGGCACAGAGAAGGAATCTAAGGAGTTAATCGATGCCGATGTGATCATCTCTGTCCCCACCATGAAAACTCATCGCCTCACCGGAGTTACCCTGGGCATGAAGAATATGTACGGCACATTTCCGGACATCTACAAAGCCAAGTTCCACAAAAAGAGCATCGAGAATGCCATCCTTGAAGTAAATTCTGCCTTTACTCCCAATCTGGTTATAATCCGACGGAGCATAGGCGGCGAAGGGATAGGTCCTCTCTCTGCAACTTCGCTGGACTATAAGACCATTATCGCCTCCAAAGATGTAGTCATGGCCGATTCCATTGCCTGCCAATTGATGGGCTATAAGCCCCTCCTGGACATCGAGCATATCAAGATGACCTCGGAGAAAGGACTAGGAGGCGCCACGGCACATTTCGATATGAGCAGCCTACCCTACCCCCATCCAAAGGATGGCAACTGGGAGCGTCCCAATCCACAGGTCAAGGACTTCTATGAATGGGGCATAGAGCTAATCCTGATGTTTCCCGGCTGGGAGACTTTTTCTAATATTAGGGCGGACTTCCTGCTCTATGATACCGCCCGCCTGCCGGTATTGCGTTATCTGATCCCAGCATTTCTCCAACTCCTGCACGATTTCGTCTACACTAATCTCAAGGGGATCAAAAGCACTTTAGGAGACATCACCAGGAGAGTAATCAATATCAACTTGATAGCTCTGGTGGCATTGGGATACGCTATCGGCTACTATGCAGATGGATATATTTGGAAGTCCAGCCTACTCTTTGAGTGCAGCTACATTCTGGTAATAGCAATTGCCGCTCTGGCTTCGGCCAGAATGAAGACCATTTCCATCATATCGCTTTTGGCAACATCATCTCTAGTCTGTTATGTGGTAGAACATACTAACATAAAGACAGGGCTTCTCCAGTACACAGGAAGCACAGATGTAACCATCTTCACCATATCTGGCTGGATATTGATAATGGTTGTCATATTGCAGCTATCCGATTTCCAAAAGGTGTGGCTGATTAGACTGGAGATCTTTAAGAAAATAAAAAACTGGAGGCTATTTCCTTTTTTGGTGGCGCTAGCTATCTTTGTCCTGTTCTCTTACTGGGAGGGGTATCTGGCCATATCGAGTATAAATGTGCTGGTGATATATGCGGTCCTGGTTGCCATTGGTATGCTCTACTCCAGGGAAGCACTCCATTGAATGGAATCTCACTAGTGGTGGTAAGTGTGGTTGTAGGCGGCTACATGGAACTGCTGGGGTCAATGGCAGGATACTGGACTTACAGTTTCCATTGGACCTTGGCTATATTCTTTGCCCTCTCCTGGGCATTGAAACACCATGGCCGTTCACGGACTAGCCTACGTTCTCCGCATAGATCTGGGAGATCTGGAGGAAAGGCATCTCTTGCCCAGGAATTAGAATAAAAGAAATCCGGGAGGGAAGATCTTTTACCTCAATTTCCATCGGAATAAACTTTCCATCCGGAATAAGGAGCAAAGAGAACGTTAAGGGGAGATACTCACATGAAATAGGTAACTTTGGCTTTGAGGTGAGTCAAAATTATCCCTTCAACAAAAAGCTCTGTGACAATAATTTTTACTTCAGACAATGGATGTTATTTTAGTGATAGCAGGATTAATGTTAACATCTTCAACTACAATAAAAAGATACCTATATCGAAATTAGGCTCGCTGAGAAAAATTTAAAATATGTAGGTGGTACTGGTATAGTGCTCATTGTTATAGGCGTGTTTGTACTATTAAAATCTTATAATTTAATTCAATTCATAGCCAAGCTGGTAGATTATCTCTCTACTTGACTAAGATTCTTTGAAATGACCAAAACGAGGGCTATAGATAATTTTTGCATGTACTTTTGAGCAGTTTAGATCCAATGGCTGAAAAACTTTCTTTGAGATACAATTTTATGCTTTTTTGTTTTAAAAGTACCATATAACAACTATATTTTTTGTCTTTATGCATACAGATTTTCACTCTAAAAACTATATTCAATCTAAATCAGAGAGACAGAGATTTTGTTAGCATAAACACGATTTTACATCATTTTATCTTTTTTCCTTTTCACCTTAATCTAGATTTCAGCACTTTGCAAGCTCGCTAGAATTTTTTAGGATTTTTAAAGTCTTGTTAATATTTTTAAATTTTGTATAAATGTCTTCATCCTCTTTTAATTGCTGAGGACATCTTCTTTAATTTGTCTTTTCCTAAATATATACATCTATATGTACAGATTGATTTTGTTTATACTATATTTGATACATACAAAGAATATATAATAAGTAACGTGTATTTAGGATTTTGGTAATAATTTTCTTTTAATTTAGAGTTACTACAAGAAAAACTATATCTTATGGAAAAGGAAAGGAGTTACAGTGTGCAGAAAATTTTAAAAAATAACATAAGTAAGGCTGACATTACAAGAATTAATCTCAACGAGAGCGACTTTAAGAGATTTAATCTTATAGGGATCGACCTTAGAGAAGCTAACCTAAAAGAATCCAACTTTGAAGGGGTTAATCTTATGGGAGCCAAACTAGAAGGCTCTAACCTTGAAGGAGCTAATTTTAGAGAAGCTAACCTTAAATGGGCTAACCTTAGAAAAGCTAACCTTGAAGGAGCTAACCTTGAAAGAGCCAATCTTATAGAAGTTGACCTTAGAGAAGCTAATCTTATGGACACTAATCTCGAAGGAGCTAATCTTGAAGGAGCTAACCTTATAAAAACTAATTTCTATGGAGCTGACCTTCAAAAAGCTAATCTTGAAAAAGCTAATCTTGAAAAAGCTAATCTTGAAGGGACTAACCTTGTAGAAGCTAACCTTGAAAAAGCTAACCTTATGGGAGCTAATCTTCAGTGGGTTTACCTTAAAGGAGTTAACCTCAAAGAAGCAGACCTTCAAGAAGCTAACCTTAAAGACGCTTACCTTAAAGAAGTTTACCTTGAGAAGGCTAATCTTAAGAAGGCTAACCTTGAATCAGCTTTCCTTGGAGAAGCTTACGGACTATCACTTGACCAACTTTCTAAAGTGAAAACACTTTACGATACTAAATTAGACGAAAAACTTCTCATACAATTAAAAGAGAAATATCCTGTCCTTTTTGAAGAAACTAACGGATGAGCGGATATTATCAAAATTTCCAATCCGGTTTATCATTTTCCGTTATTTTATGATAATTAATGCATATGTTTTAAGACTAAAAACTGTGCGTTTTTGAGATAGTAAAGAATGCAATCAAAGTCATTATTCCTGAAATTCTACTCAAAGCTGTCAATGCATCATATGGGAAAGTTACTTGAGCTGACCATTATAAAGAACATTCAGATAATATTGAAGAAAAATTTGCAAATGGCTTTTTCTAACATAGATGTAAATAAAATATTTTGAGTTCATAACTTATATATGTGTATATGTGATCATATTTACTGAAAAAGATGTAGCTATGCTGTATATCACAATTTAATAAAGTTAAAAGAAGTACATCTGATTTTGAAATCATTGGATATGGGTTAAGAACTTACTACATTTATTTATTCAAATCTAGGAATTCTTAAAATGCAAATTTTTAATAAAACTAGTTTTCAAATTATATTACAGCCAGATAAGGGAGACACTCTGTCAAAATACTGGCAAGATCAATGTAAGTGTTTTTATGATGAAATATATATGATACTGCCAGAAGGTTCGATAAAACCTTTGACTCTAGAAGGTGTTGTGGGGGGAAAAAATAGTAATTGTAAATTATATAATCAATTAGAAGTACTCACGGAGCCTTTTGCTGCAAAACCCATAGCATTTAAATTTTTTGAAGCGTTTCAAGAAGTACTTAAAATTTGGTCTAATCACCAACCAACTGCTGATATTATAATAATATGTGCCGACGAAAGCACCACAAAGATTACACAACTATTTGTCTCAAAATTAATAGAATATTCTAAAAAAAATCAGCATTTGTCCGTCGTCCAGGTCCTAAATAATTTTAAGAGTTTTACGGAATAATATATTTATATAAGGACCATTAATAAAAATAATTTGGCTGATATTAGGAATAATCATCCAAATTTTAATTAATAATTAAAGTTTGCAATAGCGGACGCTACCAAAATTAAGAAAATTTTTGCATGTGGGTATATTTTATTTTTACAATCTTATTTTTCTGATATCCATTTAAAATTAATATTCTAAGTCAAGTTTTTGTTATACTATAAATTTGTTATACTGTATGTAATTGTGTTTTTCAGAAGTACTGTGAATAAGCGCATATAATGATCAGTACAGCACTTAAAGTCAAAATTGCTCATTATAGAATTAATAAAAGTTTCTTTAATTTTAAGAGACTCTCTTATTTGAAAGATTGTTATCATTCTTGATCCCTCATGGAACATTTGGAACTGATTAAACTAAAGCATAATCATAAATAGAAGATTTCAAAATAGAAAATTTGAAATTAAAACGATACGGTACAAATTGCAAACAAATAGCCATATATTTTGTGTCGCGCAACGTTGACCGTGGCTGCAAGTATAACAGATGCTGCCATAGTGCTGTCCCTATCACAAGTATGGTGGTGATAGGTGTGTTTTATGATTTCAACATTTTCTACTTCAACTACTATTTTTATTCTCTCTAGCAACAACAGGTTCTGCACTTACTTCTGCAGCTGTCCTGATACCACAAAAAGAACTGCCAGCAAACTAGCCAGTGCTGCTGTCATTCTAATAGATGATTGCCCCAACATTTATTTCACACCTTTATGGCTAAAATTAATAATTATAAAGGAATTTGTTTTTAGTAACTATTCAAACTATCAAAAATTGATTGGCTGAGATCTATTCTATTGCGCCAAGATATTCGATGAACGAATTACTTACTGGGCTTAATTCGTTATTTTAAATTAATTACACAAAAAATAGTTTCTAAAGAAAACTTATTTTCCTCTTTTCATCGGACATTATCGGATAATTAGATTTTCAAAGTTAAAAACACTTTCTATATTCTGATCGCTGAACGAGCACATAAAAACATAGGAAAATTTAATATTATATTACTAGAACTTCCACTCTGGCTTTTTTATTTCCGGATTTTTATGATGTAACTTAAGGTTTAACCTTCTATTTTTTGGATCAATATTTAAATGTTAATCCTTGAATTATGCACAGCTTTTGCTATAAAAATCTATGTATCTATGAAACAATCGGTGTGTCTTCTGAAAGATTAAAATTCGAAAATTTCCTTTCTGATCATTCTAAATAGTAAATATTTATTTCAGCAGCTTTTAGTATCAAAGAGTGATCTCAATGAATACTTAGAGGAGTTTTATGGATCTAGAAACTCTCGCTCATCGAGCATCAGATATTCTCTTCCCCGCCTTGCCTTTCATTTATGAGGGAAAAGATGTTGTAGTAAAAAAAGTTGGTGACGTACTTCTTGAAGAAGGTATCAAAAACAGATAGATATTTCATTGGTATTTAAAAAAGAAAATATTATTCAATTACCGGGGATTACCGAGGATACTGCAAAAAAAATTGCCCAGATAGCTAATAAAAATTGGGATGAAATTGAATTTAATAATACTGTAGGCTCAATTTTTATGCCTATAGGTATCATAAGCCAACTATTTTTGGCAATTCCGGATGAAAAAATACATTTAAAACATATTTTAATAACTTGTCATCTGCTCCATAAATGCGGTATTTTCAAAGAAAAAAAACCTTTCTTTTAGATTGGATTACACTTTTTTGTGATGTATACTATGAATTTAAAACGAAAAAATGGGAATGGGAAAACTCTTTAGAAGAACTTGAAGGATATCATCTTATACAATTATTATCAGCTTCCACAATTTGGGTTGAAGAAGTTTATTTGGAGCGAATATATAATCCAAAGAATCGAATTTCTGATTTAACTTTATATAGGACAATGATAGACTGTTTTTCAAATAATCCAGACGTTTTTTTTGATTGTCCTGAAGTATTATTTCGGTTTACAAACAATCCTTATTATTTTCTAGGAGTTTTAGATGATAAAAAAGTAAAACTATATATCCTGGCAAAAAACGTATGTGAAAAGGCAATAATTGAGACTCTAAAGAATTCAATTGAGAATGTTCAGTATCACAAATTTCTTGGAATTTCATATCGTGTTCTGTCAGAAATGGATGAGAAAGATCAAATTTTTAATGCCAAAAAAGCGATTAAATCATGTGTTAAATCTTGTAGATATTTTGAGTCAAGTAGTGATTCCTCAAGAGGTTATGCAATTTGGAAATCCGACCTTGGAACTGCATATCGACACCTTGCCGAAGTAACTTCTCAGGCAAATAAAAAAAGAATCTATTGTAATAAAGGAATAAAAGCTTGTGAGGAAGCTCTCCAAATTAAGGAGTGCCCCCTCGTATATCATGCCACCACTTATACCATCCTTGGAACGTTACATAGAATTCTTGGTGAAGTAGAATATGAGAAAAAAAACTACAATCAAGTAATAGACAATTGTACGAAAGCAAAAAGATATTGTAAAGAAGCTTTAAACATCTACACAAAGAACAATCTTACAATTCAAGTTGCTACCACACAATACGTGTTAGGAAAAATTTACAAATTGCTTGCAGAAGAAAAAAAATCACTTAATGTCAGAACATTCAGAGATTTTAAAATTGATTTTGCAAAGACTCAAGTAATATTGAGAGATGCATATTTGATTCTCTCGAAATTTGAAAATGAATCAAATAATCGTACTAACGCAAAAATTGCTTATGAAACAGCATTAAATGTATTTTCAAATACTAAATTCCCAAGATTACATGATTCCATTCAATCTAAGATTAAAAAAAAGAATGATTAATAAATATTTTTAGACATTAGAGCGTGATTTAGAAAATAACGTTGTACGAATTTAGATACAATTAAAATATATGAAATACTGAACAGTAATAAATAATTAAATAATTATATGTTGTTTTACTAATGCAAAATCAGGAAGATATAATGATACTGAGTCATAAGAACAAAAGTCCAAAGATTTCAAAGACTGTTTTTATTGCAGACTCTGCAGATATAATTGGAGATGTAGAAGTAGCAGATTTTTCAAGTATATGGTTTAATGCTACAATTAGAGGAGATCAAAATAAAATAATAATTGGAAACAGAACAAGTATCCAGGATAATATGGTAATTCATGCAGATATTGTTAATGGAGTGAAAATCGGGGATAATGTAAGTGTAGGACATGGAGATGTACTTCATGGATGTAAAATAGAAAATAATGTTATTATAAGAATGAATTCTACAGTGCTAAATGGAGTTGATATCGGGAAAAATTCCATAATCGACGCAAATTCACTGATACCTGAAGGGAAAAATTTTCCTGAAAAAAGCTTAATTATTGGAGTTCCAGGAAAGACAAAAAGAGAAATTGACGAAGCTGAAATCAAATCCATAGCAAAAAATGCCGAAAAATATGTAGAGCTTACAAAAGAGTATAAAAAGAATAAAGAAGACTCCAAAGATATAAGGAGAGATATTCCGTTGCAAAAATAATTGATTAATATATTTAGCTTCATTAATATCAGAGTAGTTTAGATACTTAGAGATGAAACATAAAAAATATCAAAACATTTTTCATGGTTATTTCTCAAACCTTTTTGTGGGATTACTGAAAAATTAAGTTCCTGATTTAGTTATTCATATTTTGAATTTTGTTTAAGTACTCGAGTATTATTTTTTTCTGATATTTTCTATTTATGATTATTCTCCAGTCGGTTCCGTTGCAGAAAATCAGAACATTTTATAAAATCGCTGAAAATCTTCACAATCAGGTAATTTGAGTGATCAAATTGGGATTAAAATATCATTTAAAGGAAATAATAATGACCTCAAAGTAAAGAAAAATTATTTTTGCAACAGAACCATATATCTTGTTTTAAACTTTGCATATAGGATGGAGATTGCTGACAACATCATAGAACAGATCCAAGCACGATGTGTTCATTTATTAAATATTATGCAAAATAATATTCTCTAATCAGTTTGCAGAAAAAAATCGCATCATTTAATCTGGCTCTTAAAGAACCATCTTAGATTAACACTATTAAAAATGCAATTGAACTGCGGTCAACCCAGATGGAACAAAAGCGTATGTAACAAGCAGTGCCAGCGGCGACAATAATGTCTCTGCAATTACACAGCCACACAACACTCACTGTTGCAGCCAGGGTGAATACAGGAAACAGCCCTGAAAGAGTCGCAGTCACACCCGATGGATCAAAAGTAATGTTGCAAATTCTGGTAACATCAGTGTTTTGAATTGACATTTCAAATAACTCAACAGAAATATCAAATTCAGATCTTCATAGCTATATGCAAAGCTTTTTCGTCTAAACGTTCCAGGTTAAGACTTGTTTGAGTAAACATAAACAAAAAAACCACTCGAAACACAAATATGCCAAAAAAATTTATAAGTGTAAAGTAACTAAAATAATTGATGCATAGTTCCATTACATGTAAGTAATGACAGCAACGAAGAACTTAGATCCTGGCTTACGGTGTCCATAGCATATGGGAAGAACAAAACAGTCCATAGCCAGTACTGACTGCATTCCTGCTATATTAGAACTTGTCGATGTCCATGTTTTTTACCTGGGTATCCAAAATATTTACACTTATAAGCCCACAAAAGTTTGCTAGGGATATTGCTGAGGGACATCAGGCAACCCAAATCTCAAGACCATTTAATGTGAATATTACCCAGTTTAATTAGCACTATATAGTATATATGCAGAAGATATATAATACATCAAATCTAGTTATTATTTAAAGGTATTCTAGTACCTAGCATTCTACCTTCTCTCGGGCTGCAGGATCTCTTCACCTGCAGCTAACAAGATCAACTTTTTTGACAAACAAGATCAACCTGGTCACATAAAGTAAAAAACAAAAAAGTTGAATTTTGATCTTTTAATCGATACTACTATTGTTTGAAACTTCCAATTTTTGTGGATAATAGGTTCCAACGGATGGAAAAGATCCGAAAGTCTTAGATCCTTAATTGCTCAATCTTGTGACAGTATGTCTAATTTAAGACTATTGTACCACAGCAGACCACGTTCACGGAGCTTTGTAGCATTTTTAATTTTCTCCATATCCAAGCTCATTCATATACAGGAGTTTTGTGTTGAATTTGCGACAAATCAAGAGACATCTTCTACAGTGGAATTAGAGTCGTTATTTTAATATTTTTTCATACTCTGTTCAAAGATTCATTAAAATATATATAATCTTATTCAGTTTAATTAAGTATAGGGCAAGTTTATGATTTAAGTCAAAAATGAATGATTATAGGATTATGAAAGGCATTTTCTTGAGTTTGGTAAGGATCTTAATCCTATTGACAATCCAAAACATTCAGTAGGGACTTTGATCAAGCCTTTTAGTGATTTGCGGAGAAAGGCTCCATCCGTTATATTTCATGAGATAAGGACCACACAACTGATATATTAATTAGTTTATGGAAGTACAATTTAGGATATATACAAAACCTATATAATAGATTGATTTGAGTTCTAATTTATAGGTTCTCCCGTAGCTCCAACCCAGCCATTCTACCGGACTTCAGGCATTGATCACCTGCATTTCACAAGATCAACTTTTTGACACTAAGACGAGCCGGTTTAACTAAGCTAATTAAATAAAGTAGAAGAAGTCTAATTTTGGAATTTGCGCATATAATCGACCAATATTATATCTTCGTCATCATATAAGCTTGCGTAATTTTACTGTGAATATTGCAGTAGGACATAAGACAACCCGAAGTCAGAACAACATAACTTTAATCCTAATTAGTTTCAGTTAGAGATATATGTGCACAAAAGTATATAATAAATTAGATTTAGTAATATTTTATAATTTTTCAAATATCTTTATATCGACATCCGATCGGACTAGGCATTTCCACCAGCAGACCAAAATATAAATTTTTGGAGATATAAGATCAGCTTGATAACTTAAATTAATAAAAAAACTAAGTAATTGATGGCTTTCGAAGATGTCGTGGTTGTTATTTGCATGCTTGATGACAAAATTAAGACGAAGCGAACAGTACATTTTGTAGTTAAACTCATTATTGGCAGTTTATTTTTGGGCATCTTGATAGGCCTATTTATTTTTTTTCACTTAGTGAACTGGACTTAATATAATACAGTGTAATTAAATAAGTTCAAAGCAATGATAAAATGAAAATCAGCCCACATAAATTTGCTTAATTAATCGTAGTGAAGGCAAGATTGAGATTCCTTTGGAGAGCTGAATAATTGGCTTCTCCAGAAATATAAATTTTCAATTCACGAACGCCTTAAGATTTGAAATTTCACAGAAAAATTGAAATACTACCAATCTGCTCAAATAAGTTAAATCACGATCATAAACAGAAAAAACCTAAAAAGTTGTCATCATTGTTTATAAGATTAAATACGTAAGTTTTATAATATTTAGATATATCTATGAATATATAGAATATATACAATAAATATATATTAAATCACATTTATTTGATATATCATGATACATAATGCACTACGACATAAATCCTGGAAAAAAAAATGTTTAGTGTAGTTATGTATCTGAAAATAACAGATTATCAAGGAGTTTATGATAAATAACCCATACGCTGCAGATATCCCTAACTTGCAGATTGCAATGATGTTTTGAAAAAAAATGTCGTTTAAAAACCTTGTCAGCAGTTCTAAAACCTTTGGGTTATCTGGGCATCATCATAAAAATAAAATGAGATTTCTCATATCGCTGATGGACCATAGTCAATCTCCTTACCAACTAATTCTTTTTGAGCATTGTAGAAATATACTATATCTTCAGTGCTAATCAAGACAAATGAGTACTTATCGCAATTTATGTGTCTGTGGTGCACTGGGTGTTGTAGACAAATTACAACTTTTACAACAGCTATTATTGATGTTTGGGTTAGGCTCTAAATAAAAAATGAACGATCTTAAGGCTCTATACGGCCTTTTATTGAGTTGAATAGGGGATCCTAACAAAGGAACAACCAAAAAACCCATTTTAGGGGCTGAGATCAAGTCATTTATTGATTGACTGGGAAACGCACTCGTTTGTTATAATTCATGAATAGGACTGCATGATTAGTAGACTAATTAGTTTAAGTTAGTGCTATTTAGGGTATATCCAAAAGATATATAATAAATTAAATCTAATTATAATTTATAGGTATTCCCGTACCTTGCAGTAGACTTTCCGGCTGGCTGCAGGTATCTTGTCACCTGCAGCTTACAAGATCAACTTTTAGACATACAAGATCAACCGGATCACATTAATTAATAATAAGAAAAAAATTAGTCTCAAGCAAGACCAGTAATATGTTAAACGGCCTAAAGCTATGATTTAATGATGTAAAAATAAATTAAATTTAAAAAGACAATGAATATTCTGTTAGTAGTCTGAGTTGAGCTTCATTGTCAGTTACATAAGTTAGTGATATCCATAGCAATAATAAAAGTAGCGCCAATAACAAGTTAAGCAGGTATTAGTACAAAATATGGCTCCAGCATCTATATTTAACTATACTATCTCAAATCCGCTTTCCAATTTCTGGCAAATCAACCAGGTTCCAAAGAGCAATTAATTAATTGATACATAACTGGCATCAAAATGTACTAAATGCACTTGTGTACTTTATTAATACTTTTTTGGTATTTTCTAGCCTCAATCGATCTTTGATTCAGTTGATTCATATTCCTAGTTTTGTTTAGAGTATTATATAATTATCTTTTTATGTGTTTATTTATGATCGTGATTTAGGTTAATTAATTCACGGTTCCATGAGTTCCATATCGCTACTAGTCCCAAAAACTCCATGATCGTAGATCATCAATATTTCCTTACACACACCACCATAGTCATGGTCAGGTTGGTATGATGGATGTAATTAGCCAATCATGAAATTGATATCGATCTGGCGGCTCTTCTTGGCATCGTTGAAATTTACTTTATTTTGCTTCTAAGAAGCATTATCAAAATTTTTAAAGTTTCTATTTAAATTTATAAACTTGTCATAGAATGTTTATCTAATAGTTTTTTTATTAATTTTAAAGCTTCTATTAATTACAGGTATACACTAATTAAAACATCGTATTTGTGCCAACTTGTAGGCAATAATTCTGAATAAGTCTGTATGAGTTTACCCCATGTTCAACATTCGGCTATCCGTATATCTAAATTTGAAAATCTACCACATAGTCACATGGTAAAAGCCTTTCAATAAAAAACGATAATCAACTTATATTATATAAACATTATTATCTAAATAGTTAAGAAATTCATATTTTACTCATTTAAATTATTTTTTTACCTATTTCTATTTTAAAAACATGAGCATTATCTAAAGTTAAATAAAAAAACCCACCAATATTTGATCGAGAAAAAATTGAGTGTTAAACTATGATTAAGGGATATACAAAACCAAAAGTGCAACCAAAAAAATAAGAAAATAAATTTGTGGATGCCCATGAAAAATTTTCAATTTAGACTAAAAATAATAAAATTTTAGAGCAGTTATCATAATACAAACTAAATTGATCAAATAATATACTTACTTAAAACTATTGCAAGTAAGCTGCAAACGAAATAGATAGTCATCAGGAGCCATACCAAATTTGTATACTATAGACTTAAAAAGTACAGAAATGTGGCGAGATAATACGCCAACATTTATACATTTACCCGAACAATGCACCTAGGCCGGCCATTCCATCCTCTTCAGCATGATCCTCCTCTTCTTCTTCCTCAACAGGAGCTGCAGCTGTTACAGTTGTTGCGGCCGCAGGGGCTGCAACTGCGGGAGATACGGCAGTAGGAGCTGCAAATGCAGCCTTTGAAATTGCTTCTTCGATATTTACGCCTTCAAGGGCTGCGACAAGAGCCTTAGCCCTAGCCTCGTTTACTTCGATGCCCGCAGCCTTGAGAACTGCAGTGATTGCTTCTTCAGTAATTGCTTTACCAGCATTATGCAATAAGAGAGATGCATATATATATTCCATTGTTTTATCACCTAATTTCAATTAACACAAATTTGTTCATCCAAAAAGAGCACCGAGACCAGCCATTCCATCTTCTTCGGCATGGTCCTCCTCTACCTCTTCTGGTTCTTCTTTTTGTACTTCTTCCTTCTTAACAGGTACTGTGGCTGCTATCGCACTTGGTACAGCCTCGAGAACCTTTTTAAGGTCGTAGTCTACCGCATCTGAACCGCATTCTGCGGCTTTAGATGCGACGGAGATCATCTGTATATAGGCCCTTGATAGAAGGGAATCCATGATTCCTGAATCAAAAACAACAGCATTTACACCAAGGTTTTTTGCTTCTGTAGAGGCCTTTGCCAGCAGAGTGCCGATTGTTGCACTTGTAGGGTACGCAATGTTAACAGATAAATTGAAAGCGTTCTGATTTGCCTTGATAATATCAGAAAAGTATTGGTTTTCATCAATTGTAAGGAGTTCAGGCTCATAAATCATTTTTTCATCATAAGCTGCTCTTAGGTCCAACCCTATGATTAGAGGGTATATATCCAACTTTGAGAGCATAGTTGCGAGTTTTTGTGGGACTCCCTCACCGGCTTTACAGACAACCTTTGTTTCCTTTATCGCAACTTTTCCGGCTTCAATTGAAGCTGGAATCCCTGCACTCTGAAGTTCACCCAAAATAGGGCCAGGAGGGAAATTAGTAGGCCCTTTTTGAACGGTAATATCCATCGGAGAAATTGCGCCTCCTCTAATAGGTGACGGGGTCTTTGTACGCTCGAGCACTTTTTGAAGCTTGAAAGGACTTTCGTTAGTAAACACCAGAGCGGTCTGTTTGTCAAGGTATTTATTCATCCCTAGAATGCTTCCCCCAAGTTGATTTAAAGCCAGCTCTGTGAGAGTGTTCCTGGATACCTTAACCACCGCAACGTCTTTGAGGTCCCGACGAATCTTCTGGATCTTGACCGCAAGAATCCCTTCGATTCCTACCATTCCAAAGACCTTATGAGAGAGTATGAGTTTCTTTATTTTTTCAATTTCTTCTTTCTTCCACTTTGGGATATGCTCAGTGTGATGCTGTTCTTCCGCCATTTACATCACCTTCTCTGATTTACCCATGGTTGTCGTGACATAGATCGACCTAAGGTTGTGCTTGCCCTTATCCAGAATACGTTCCAACCTAGCTATAACAGTCTCAATGTTCTCGGCAAGGTCTTCAGGATTCATATCCCTCATTCCAACAGCCACATGGAAAGTAAGCCTGTCTTTTGACCTAAGCTTGACAGCATTCTTTTTACTTTGAATCAGTTCACCTACATCCTTGTTAGGTAATAACGGAATAGGCATTTTTCCTCTGGGCCCGAAAACAATACCAAGGTTCTTACCAATTGTCGGCATGAACTGAGTTTCTGCGATAAAAAGGTCACATTCATTTGCGAGAGTCCGGGCTCTATTCTTGTCAGCTGCCAGTTCTTCGAGTTCAACTTCAGAAATAACATACGCAGCACCGGCAGCTTTTGCCTTCAAGCCGACGTCACCTTTTGCAAAAACACCGATCTTCAGTTCTTTTCCGAGCCCATGTGGAAGAATTACTTCTTCATCGACTCTATTCTTCGGTTGATTCATATCAAGATTTTTTAAGTTAATCGCCAGGTCCACACTTTCAGAGAAATTGCGTTTTGGAGATATCTCAAGTAATTTCTTGACAACTTCCAGTATAATTTGTTCTGCCATTTCGTTCCTCCCTGTAGTATTTGAACTCGCGTGTCCAAGCAGCCTTAGAGGCTTACTACAGTTGGTTTTAGGGTTTCTAGTGAATCAGGATTCTGTCATTCTTGAAACATTAAACCAATAATAAATTTTTATAATTTGTTTCAGTAAAACCGTATTCAGAGTTCTTGAGCTATTAGTGGTATTCGATTTAAAACTATTGGTGTGTTAGACTACGGACCAAAATTTAAATGGTCTAAAAGGCTTACCATCCCTCATCGGCAAGTAAATCATCGAATTTGCCATTCTCGAGCGCCTTCTGGCAGTCCTTGGCCTTGACCCCTTCTACAGTCACACCCATCGGGACACAGGTCCCCATTACCTCTTTCATCGTTGATTTAAGATCATAAGAAAGCACATCTTCCTTTTTCATACGGGCAATTTTTATGACCTGGGGTATACTAATATTGCCAACAATTTCGCTTCCTGCATTTCCTGACCCTTTCTGAATTCCTAACTCTTTCATGATTAAGGATGCAGTGGGGGGTATGCCTACTTCGATTTCGACATTTTTCTTGTCATCAACAATTACTTTTACAGGAACCTGCATTCCAATATAATCTCTGGTTTTTTCATTAATCTTTTCGACCACTTCTTTTATATTAACCCCGAGTGGACCAAGAGAAGGACCTAAAGGTGGCCCTGGATTCGCTTTTCCTCCTGGGACGAGTGCTTCAACGATACTTGTCATATGAGTTTCACCGATTTCACTAAGTATAAAATTTGAACATCTTTTTCAAAGCGTGTTCTGAATTTGATGAAATCACAAATGTCATAATTAATAAATGAGCTTTATGTATTTGTTTTCTTCATACAATTCATAGTTACGCATTATGTTCTTTTCCTTTGACAGTTGTTATTTCTTAGACTTATTCAGTGCCTTAAGAACCATTTTTAGTAAGAACAGCTATATTAATTAGTAACATCTGCCAAATTAAGGGATTACTTGTAATTTTATTTACTGATAAGCTGAAGTTTTTCTTTATAATTTTTCGTTCTTTTTCCACTAGATACCTAGCTCACTCATTTTCTCTTTTGAGCACCCTTACAGTATCGCCGCGAATAGTGATAGGAATCGGGACAACAGCATCAAACAGCTCTACAGTAATTTCCTCATGGCCTTCATCAACTCTTTTAACTCTAGCTTTCTCCCCCTTAAAAGGTCCTGAGGTAACCTCAATAATAGCTCCCTCCTTGATACCAGTTACGGTTGGTTTAGGCTTAAGGAAATGTACAATTTCAGCAACTGTAGAACTCCCTTTCACAATAGCCCTTGCATGGGGAATAGTCTGAATTGCTAGTTCCACGATTCCAGATATAGGAGCCTCGACAAGTACATATCCTTTTAGCTCGTCGGGAGCCAGAATTGCCCTGATATCCAGTTTCTCCTTCTTTGAAATTTTGGCAAGGGCTGTTGCAACCGATCTTTCCTGGTTTGCTGTGGTTTTAATTACAAATATCTGGGAATCTTCATTCATTAGGCCACCCACTTGGGCAACACCGTCAACAATACATATATAACAAATCCTATTGCTCCCACAGCCAGAATACCAATACCTGCAACTTTGGCAATGGTCAAGAACTCTTCCCTGGACGGTTTTTTTGTAAGTTTCAGTACTCTAATGTGTGCCCGGATAATCTGACCAATACTTTCTGCAGTCTGAACAATACTTTCTGCAGTTATATTCAATTTAAACGGAGATTCTACCAATCAATTCACATCCAGGTATATTAGATTATTTGATCTCGAATTTTTTGCTCATAGTTATACCTATATGTTTACCGAATTCACTTTTATGCTCGATATTTATCATGTTATCTTTTAGGAGGTACCGAACGGATTATATTACTGATTCCTATTATATGAAGATATCACTTATATTGATTAACATGAATCAGGACTATAAATTTCGGATTATTTTTTTCAAATACTTTAAACTGTTTCAGTATAAATTTTTTGTATTCAATACCAAATTTCATAGGCAAAAAAAGCATTTGCCATAAAAATAGTTTTCGATTGGATCGAGATTCCTAATCCCTACGTTTAGACTTTTTATAATTTCCCGAGTTTTGAATGGATTGCATTCAATTTTTAGTGTAACTAATAACAACTTCTGAATATTCCAGAAAATATTAAAAAGTCTATTTTTCTTACTCTAATAAAGGAAAACAGCATTTTTTCCCAATCGAATATTTTAATTTCATTTATCTTTGATATAATCACTCTACAAAATCAATTCCATATCTAAATGTAATATTTTTGTCACTTCCATGACCATAAATCTGAGCAGATGTTACTCCTGTGACTACGATCATAGTGCGGACGGTCTGTTCTAGATCAGGATCAATCTGGGCACCCCAGATCAGTCGAGCATTGCTGTCTATCCGGCTGTAAACTTCCTGAACAACACTTTCAGCTTCCGAAATTGTCATGTCAGGCCCTCCTACAACATTAACAAGAGCAGAGGTAGCGCCAGAGATATCTACATCAAGGAGCGGACTGCGCAGAGCTTTTTGTACGGATTCAACAGCTTTATTATCACCTTCTGCTTCTCCGAGACCTATCATTGCAACACCTCCATTTTGCATAACAGTTCTAATATCTGCAAAATCAAGGTTTACGAGTCCAGGTTTCGTTATTAATTCGGTTATGCCTTTCACAGCTCTCATAAGAACTTCATCCGAGACTTTGAAAGCAGCCTGAAGCGGAAGTCTTGGAACTACTTCAATTAGCTTATCATTAGGGACCACTATAACTGTGTCTGCAACATCTCTCAAACGTTCCAGGCCAGCTTCTGCATTGGTCCTTCGAACATGACCTTCCACACTGAATGGAAGGGTTACTACTGCGATCGTAAGGGCTCCAGCATCTCTGGCAGCTTCAGCTACTACCGGTGCAGATCCAGTCCCGGTTCCTCCCCCGAGACCTGCAGTGATGAAAACCATATCAGCACCGTCAAAAAGCTTGTTAATTTCATCGATACTCTCTATTGCAGCATCCTCTCCTATCTGGGGAAGGCTTCCGGCTCCAAGTCCACGGGTTTTCTTTCTTCCGATAAGAATTTTTTTCCCGGAACGTATATGAAGGAGATGCTGAGCATCAGTATTTATGGCGATGAGATCTGCTCCCTGGATTCCTTCGCCCATCATACGCTGGATACTGTTCGAGCCGCCTCCTCCGCAACCTACCACTTTAATGGTTGTTTTAAGACTTCTAAGAATCTCCTCAAGTTCAGCATCGGTATCTGAGTCTGAATTAGAGTAATCTGAGTTTAAATACTCTCCCTGCCGGGCGCGTCCTTCCAGGGCAGATCGAGCAAGAGCTTCTTCCACAATGGATTTCATGCTACTGTTTTCCTCCATCATAAGGTGTAATATTAAACGAATAGTATGGAAAGAACAACTTCATTCAATATATTTAGAGAATTATAATAAACCTCAGAAGATCTCTATAACCCCCCAATTTTAACAAATTGCTTATATAGACTTTATAAACAACTAGCCAAAAATTGTGGTATATCGAAATCGCTCTGATTCTCACGAGTCATTTGTGCACATTTATAGACATATGACTAAATTAATGAGTTTATCTAAATTCTCTTCATTTTTATCCATCACATATACGGTTTCCAATTTAATAGTTTTCCTTTGTCAAGTTTAACTTCATAATATTTTGCTTAATCATTTATTAACATTCCCTATTTTTCTGCTTGACATAAGATTTTTGCTCTTTACAGTTCCTAAGATTCGCTTTTCTTCTTTGTCCCCAATATTCTTTAATTTATCACTTAAAATTTTCATTTTTTATTTTTTTGTATTTCTGAAGCCGTTCCTGTATTTTTACTTTTCCTTTTTTTCGAAATTAATCTCATCTTCACTTCCCCAGTCAACACCCCCAGTTTAATATTCATATTTCAATATAATTCAGATTCCCATTTCAATATCATTCTCATATCTTTCCGGAAGAATTGTATCGACAATTAAGCTTTTCCTCTGGATTCACCAAAAATAATGCCCGTTGCAATTAGATGGGCAACTCTCAAAGGCTCAGGAATATTACCTCTTATCGAAGTAAGCCGGATTATCTTACCCACATTTTGCAAACTTACGCCTATTTTTTGAATGTATATGGACGATCTTTCTTTCTCACCAGCTATTTTATATATCTCCCCAGCTTTTTCTATTATTTTCCAGCGCTTTTCACCATCTGGAAAATGTTTGAGGGCAGATTTGAGTTTTTCAAAATTCGGATATGACCTCATGAACACAATTAAAGGGATTTGGGTTTCCCTGTAAAGCTTCTCTATATCAATAACATTAAAACCTGCATATGTGATTCCATCGAGCATAATCACTCTTATTTGGCTATAATGTTTACTATTCCGTATCATCCTACATATTACGGCTGTAGCATCAAGTCCATCCTTGGTAATATCCGAACGAAGGATTCCATCCATCCAGTCCCCGCCCCGATAAAAAGTCCCAACAACCATCACTTTTTCATTTAGAAGAGCAGAGTCATCTATACCCAAAATTCGGATCTCGCGTTTAATATGAAAATCTGAATTCACAAGTGTTCTTTACACAGAGATTACAAAAATAGTTTGTCAATTTTTTAGTGAGTCGTTGTTTTTGATGGATCATAACGCATTAAACCATAGAGTATATCGATAGACCTCTAAATTTCATCCTATGTTATAAACTAGATATAATTGACTCGTGCAAATCAGAGGTTTATCAAAATTCTCCATAATTATGTATTGGGAAGAAGATCCTCGAGGAACTTCTACAGCTTGTTTCCCTCTCACACAAACATAGTTTCAGGGAGATTTCCAGTCGGCATCATTTTTTGCGTATCCGCAGCTATAGATACCTTGCCTACTGCATCAAGAAAATCTATCATCTCAACAAATTCCTTGTCTTTCCTAACTGCAAACATACCTGCTTCAGTGGCAATTGCTTTGAGGTCTGCCCCACTCATCCCTTCTGTAATTTTTGCAAGCTTCTTAAAATCTATATCTTCTGCAAGTGTCATTCTTTCACAGTGAATCTCAAGAATTTTTCCTCTGGCGTCTATACCTGGCATAGGAATATGGACAAGCCTATCAAAACGACCTGGCCTTAGAATTGCTGGGTCAAGGACATCTGGGCGGTTTGTTGCTGCAATGATGCGGATATTTTTCCTTTTGTCAAACCCGTCCATCTCTGCAAGAAGCTGCATGAGTGTTCTCTGAACCTCACGGTCTGCACCCGTAGTTTCATTTAAACGCCTTGCTGCAATTGAATCTAGCTCATCTATGAAGATAATACTTGGAGCTTTTTTACGAGCCATCTCGAAGATTTCTCTCACAAGTTTAGAACCATCACCAATGTATTTCTGTACGAGTTCGGAGCCTACAACCCTAATAAAAGTTGCATTCGTCCTGTGAGCTACAGCTTTTGCAAGCAAAGTTTTGCCTGTCCCCGGAAGCCCGTACAAAAGAACTCCCTTCGGAGGTTCTATTCCTATGCGAACAAAGCGTTCCGGTTCGATTAGAGGAAGTTCAACTGCTTCCTGAAGTTCCTGTATTTGCTCATCGAGACCCCCTATTTGTTCATAGTCCACCTCTACACTCTCGAGGACTTCCATTGCAGCAACAAAAGGCTCTTCAGAGGAAGGGATAACCTCGGCAATAGCAAGTGTATGCTGATTTAAAGCAACCTTTGCCCCTGGTAACAGTTTTTTCTCATCGATATATTGTGAGACATTAACCAGAAACTGAGGTCCATTACTGCTACGTACAATTATTCTATCGTTTTTAATCACATCAATGACCGTACCGATGATAAGTGGAGAGGTCTTCATCCGATCGAGCTCAGATTGCAGCTTTCGTATTTCTCTCTCAGATTTGATCTTTTGATTTTCCAAATAACGTTTCTCGGACTCTATCTGGCTGCATTGCTCTTCCAGAAAACTGTTGCGGCTTTCAAGTTGCCTCAATCTATCCTGGGCGCTTTCAGCTACATCCCCCCGCTCTCCAGGCACAATTCCATCATACTCTGATCCGGACTTAACAAGGTGACTGCGCATACTTCCATCCTTACTCTTGATACTTTCCGTCATGGAGCTCCGAATAATATTTAAGTTCATACCGTATATAGCGTTTTCGAAGTGATCAAAATGCAGTGCGAAATATGCGGTGCAGAGATCCGCGAGAAGCCATTATGTATTACAATTGATAACAGCGAACTCCAAGTCTGCCAAAAATGTGCTCCGTACGGTAAACCTGTAGATAAACGAACTCCAGTATCAAGGAAAGTATCTCCGATAGTTCGTACAGTAACAAGAACTGAAAAGAGGCAAAATAAGGACTTTTTCGATATTTTGAAAGACGAGCTCCTGGAGAACTATGTTCAGATCATCCGGGATGCCAGAGAAGCTAAAGGCTGGTCTCAGGAAGACATGGCCGAAAATTTAAAGGAAAAAGTATCCCTGATCAAGAAGATAGAACGCAGTGATATCATACCTGAAGATTCAATTATAAAGAAGCTGGAACACGCTCTAAACATTAAAATTACCGAACGTGTAGATGCAACTGGGCAGGAAGTCGCCCACGTAAAGAAAGATACTACTCTGGGGGACATTGTAACAATAAAGAAGAAGTAAATTTCGAGCAAGAATAAGTTTTAACTGCATTCTTTATTAAGCAACCACACTTAATCTTTGGATGATCTTTCCTTCCGAGAGTCAGATAGGGTTACATTCGAAGAGTTTTTTTTTCTTTTATTTATTACTCATCCTTTGATCTTTACTGCACTTAAACTCTAGAGAATTTCGATAAACTCCATGCTCTTGAGCATGGTTGACCTTAAATTTGTCAATACTTATGTATATTCATGAAAACTCTTATTGATTTTGCTCTTAAAGAAGAGTATAAACTTCTTGAATCTGTTGGGGATAAGCTTGCTGAAATTGCTTCCTTAATTGATTGGAAAACTTTTCGTATTATTCTTGAGTCTATGTATATTAACAAAACCATTTCAGGAGGGATACCTGAAACTGATGTCATTGTGATGTTCAAAATGCTTGTTTTATAACAATGGCATAGGCTCTCTGATTTTGAACTTGAGAAACATTGTATAGATCGAATTTCTTTTAGGAAATTTCTTGTATTTCCTGAATACATACCTTACAGTACTACTGTATAGCTATTTAGGGAGAGAATTATCGAGAATTTCAAAGAAAATATGGGGGAAGTTGCAAAGCCAACTTGATACTCTGGGTTTACAGATAAAGCAGGGAATGATTCGGGATGCTACTTTTATCCATTCAGATCCAGGACATGCAAAAAAAGATAAACCTCGAAGAGATAAGGGGAAGATGTGAGAAATTTCTGCTAAGAAATAAAATCCGAAGTTTATCGAAATCCTCTCTAGTTATATCCATTATTATAATCAATTCTAAAAAACGAGCAAAACACCTCTATTAAAGGAAAACACAGTTAGGTTCTTATGATCATTGTATTCCATTGACTTACAAATAAAATCCTGAAGCTGTAACTTTTAAACCGGTTCTTTTTACTCTTTTATGATTCAAAGTACCTCGATTGAACATTAATTCTCTAAAAATATTTTTTTACTTTTTTCCAGATTTTCTCACATATTTATACATTTTTTAAACTTAAATTTCGATATTATACACCTTCTCAGGATTATCTTTGTGTACGACCCAAAAAGGTTCTTCACCATATGTTTCCATCAGCTTTATAGTTCTCTTGGGAACTGTTTTCGGGCCAAGTACTGCTCCTGGTCTATCAAGATCGTCAATATAATCTGTCTCCATCATAAACCGTGTTCCTTCTTCAAGTGCCCGTTCAACAGCTCCTTTAACACAAATAACCCCCGGAAAGAGTCCCAATTCTTCACAAACACTTATCAGAGGAGGAGAATAATGTTTCACTACCCTATATAATTTGATTCCTGTTCTTTTAGCCCTTTCCGTTATGTCCCGAAGTTCAGCTTCTCCCACACTTTCCGTATGAAGCTGAACAGCGCAGTCCTGTTCTTTTCCCAGTGAAAAGGCATACTCCATGATCTCATTCGAAGTCGCCCAAACTTCTTCTGTCACAGGATAATGAGGACGACCAGACTTGATCCCTACAGCAAGGCCTTTTTCCACATAGTCTGAAGCAATCTCTAGACCTTTCTTCATGATCTCCATAGCTTCTTGAAGTTCCATGTGCTCTATGAGCCTTGAAATTTCAGCTGGATGAACTCCAAGCACCGGAAAAACCTGAACCCCCGATCTTCTTGATCTTTGATCCAATTTCGATTGTTTCGTCAAAGACAGTGATGTAATCATCAGGTTTTTTGATAGTTACCCCAATGGACCAGCTGGGTTTAGTGACTAGAATTATATGAGTCCCACCGGAATTCTGAAATTCTTTTACTGCTTCAAGACCCCTGGCTCTAGAATCTATATGCATATGATTATCAGTAACAGAAATTTTCGCGAACATCTTACCCCTTAATTAATTGAAGTTTTAGA
Source organism: uncultured Methanosarcinaceae archaeon (assembly GCA_963833425.1). GTDB lineage: Archaea > Halobacteriota > Methanosarcinia > Methanosarcinales > Methanosarcinaceae > Methanosarcina. Next base: position 100,688 of record CAWHXP010000003.1, read on the forward strand.
ACTTGAACGCAATTCAGATTATATTTGTACTAAATTTTTGATTTTAATAGCCCCAGGACAAAAGATATTGATTTAATTTCTGCAAAAATTTGCATTAGTATACACATGGAGTTTTACTCCCCATAGTTTACTTTTCAGTTTAACTCTTATACCCAAAGCTTGAAATATAGAGCCTTACGTTGAGTACGCGGGAAGATTCAATTATAATTACCATATTTTTCGATGAGTTATCCCTCTTAGCTTTTCAATCGCTACGTTCCTTTGAACCGAACATCAAAATCGGTGATAATATGACTAAAACCGCTGCAGTAATTAAAGGTGATGGTACAGGCCCAGAACTTGTAGACGCAATGCTTAAAGTTGCAGAAGCATCTGGCACAGATATTGAATTTGTTGTTTGTGATGCAGGAGTTGGATGGTGGAAGAAAAACGGAGGAAATTCGTTGATTCCAAATGAGACCTGGGAAATCCTTGAAAGCTCGGATGTATGCTTTAAAGGCCCTACAACAACTCCTGGAGGGATAGGATCCCCTAAAAGTGTCGCTGTGTCTATAAGGAGAAAGTATAATCTCTATGCTAATGTAAGGCCAATCAAGACTTTCCCCAACTCAAATAAACCTCTAGGAGATGTGGAAATGGTCTGTGTGCGCGAGGGTACGGAAGGGTTATATGTGGGAGAAGAAATCCAGCTCACAGACGACGTCTCCATTGCAATCCGGAAGATTACACGTACAGCATCAAGAAAGATTGCTATCTATGCCTTCGAAGAAGCTAAGAGAAGAGGCTATGACACTGTTGTGCCCATTCATAAAAGCAATATCCTAAAGCTGACATGTGGCACTTTTTTGGAAGAGGTAGAAAAGGTAAAGCAGGTTTACCAGGGAATCAAAATATTGCCCTATCACGTAGACAACATTGCTCAGCAACTTATTAAAAATCCACAAATTTTCAACAAAAAGGTTTTACTCTCTACAAATCTTTTTATGGACATCATAAGCGAGGAGTGCTCAGCCCTAGTAGGCAGTATTGGACTTATCTATTCTGCAAATATAGGGGACTCGTTCGCAATGTTCGAACCGGCACACGGCTCGGCTCCAAAATATGCAGGCCAAGATAAGGTAAACCCTGTGGCAACAGTGCTTGCAGGAGCCTGGATGCTCGATTATCTAGGCGAAAAAGAAAAGTCAGAAGCTATATTCAAAGCTACAGAGCAAATAATTAAAGAAGGCAAGTATATAACTTATGATCTTGGAGGCAGCTCAAAACTGAGTAAAATGGCTGATGAAATTGCAAAGTATACAGCAAAAATTCTCAAATAAAAAGAAGCTGAAGAAATATAGCTAGAGGAATAACGAAATTTTTAATTGTTCTCATCCCCATCATTATATATATTTTTTTCATCAATTTTTCCTTCTTCAAACTCAGATATTTTCCCCTTGTTTTTCAGCATTCCTCTACTTTTATATGCAGAATTGCAGATCGGCTGATACAGGAAGTACTTTTCCACGTATCCAAGGAGTTCCTCATCCGAAATACAGGAAACCCTCTCTTCGTTATCATAAAGTTTCTGGATTTCTTTTTGGATTTTCAAGAGCCTATAGTCATCTTTTTCAACGATAGCTTCAACGTCAAGAAGATCATTCAAGGTCTCCTGAACCTTATAGCGCATGATTTCCAAACCTGAGGAATCTCCGATGAGTAGAAATCGCTTCCCTCCAACTAATTCTGGAAGATATGGTTCGTAATTAAAGGGATTTTTGAGGACACCTGAGGCATGGATTCCAGACTCGTGGGCAAAAATATTTTTTCCTACAACAGCTTTATTTCTCGGAACACGCAATCCAAGTTCTTTCTCCATGAATCTTGCAAAACGTGTAACAGGCTCGAGGTTATATCGTTCAAAGCCTTCCACCCTATCTACCAGGAAAAGCAGAATTTTTTCCATCTCACTATTGCCTGCGCGTTCTCCTATACCCAGAAAGGTGACGCTTGTCCAGTTAGCCCCATGCCAGAAGCCTGCAATGGAGCTTGCTGACCCGAATCCATAATCATCGTGTATATGGGTTTCTATATTTTTAACCCCTATATCATTTTTGAGGTGCTGGACTATTTTCGGGACCCCATAAGGTTCATCGATATTCATGAAGGGCATTCCATATCCGACAGTGTCGCATACTCGGATAATACACTCAGGGTCTATTTCCATTATATTTTCAACCAGCGGGAATACAAAACCATAATTGTCTGCTCTTGTCATATCTTCCAAATGTGCCCTTGTTCGAAGGCCATGATCTACTGCGTACTGTAAGGCATCCAAATATTTTTCTTCAGCTTCTTTCCTTCCTGAAAGCCTCATCTTAGAAAAAATGTGTGTATCTGATACAGACATCAGAATTCCTGTTTCCTTAAGCCCATCGATCTCCAAAATTTTATTAATATCTTCCCTTGAAGCTCTAGCCCAACCAGTGATCTCTGGATATTCGTAACCTATGTCGAACATAAGTTCCACAGCGTCTATGTCTCTTTGATTAAACACAAAAGCCTCGAGTTTTTCAATCCCTATCTCATGCAGGTACTCATAAATTTGAAGCTTGTGTTCTCTGCTCAAAACTATCCCAGGCATCTGAGAACCGTCGCGGATAGTGCTGTCACTTATGAATACTTCGTTCCCATAAGGCAGCTTTATTTTGGGCAGATCTTCATATGATTCGTAAATTTTCATCTCTTTTCCTCCTCTTGTTCAGGGGGCAGAGCCCTGCATCGATAGAAAAAACTTTCGATGCAAGGGTTTTTCCTGCGAAAAAGATATTTAAATGTATAAAGGTCCGAAAATCAGTTGTCTTTGACCTAGGAACTTCAGCTTTTTTTTAAAACGCATTATTTTGAAGGGAGAACTTAGTATTTTTTTATCTCCATATGGAATCTTAGCTTATAGTCGACAATAAGCTATCACTATGCTGTTATGGTTAAAATCTCTTTCTTTCAAAATGGGAATTTATTTATATTTACACTTTATCTATATACCACGGCTGAGAAAATACTTCAATCTCGTCCCCCGAGAAACTATCGTTAACTTCAAGAAATACTGTCTATTCAAAATTGATAAGGATAAAAGAGGGAGCTTCTCTTGCGCAAAACTTTTCTCTTTTTTAGCAAAGGTATGATAATTTATTTTCCTACAATACATTTCTTACTGATAATAAGGTATATCTATAAAAAGTTATATTTATGACGGGGTCGATTTGATAAATATAAGTTGATCTGATAAATAAAATATGTTAATTAAATTTGTGATTATCTTCTTTCATTGTTTAAAATTAGTATTTTAAATATAGCTTCTTCTGGATTTTTGAGGACATAAATATAATTACATAATATTTAAAATTTTAACATTGATAGATTACACTTTAAAAACCTATTAAAATGGATTTATAGTCGAAAATATACATCTCTCTGCTAAACTTGAATACAAACTTGAACCAGGGAAAAACGGAAAAAGAAATAAAAACAGTTTTTTCACCATAAATTGTTATAGAATTCCTAATTATTATAGGAAAATAATTAGTTTAAAAACTACCATTAATTACATAATATTTAAAATTTTAACATTGATAGATTACACTTTAAAAACCTATTAAAATGGATTTATAGTCGAAAATATACATCTCTCTGCTAAACTTGAATACAAACTTGAACCAGGGAAAAACGGAAAAAGAAATAAAAACAGTTTTTTCACCATAAATTGTTATAGAATTCCTAATTATTATAGGAAAATAATTAGTTTAAAAACTACCATTTTTTTTAAAAAAGTGTAGTTTATTTTACTATTCAATTTCATGCATTTGCTTCACGTTTATCCTGAGGTAGAACATGTCCAAAATAGTAAGCATTAGCGGTGGTCCGACAAAACCTGAAATCATCGCTTTATCACTTTACAAACTGGGACTGCAGGACGGAGATAAATTTGCAGATATCGGCTGTGGTACCGGATCAGTATCAATAGAAGCAGCTAGAATTACCCGAAGTCTGACAATCTACGCAATAGAAGCCCGCAAAGAAGCACTTAGAGCCACCGAAATTAATTTCAAGAATTTCAACATCACAAATGCCAAACTTTTAGCCGGTGAAGCTTCAGATATTCTTGGATCCAGAGATTTCATTGATTCTATAGATTGTGCCTTTGTCGGCGGAACAAAAAATATTGTTTCCGTTCTTAAGATACTTGTTGAGAAAAAAGCGCGAAGCATTGTGGTAAATGCAGTCCGTATCGAAACAGTGGTCAGAACAATTAATGCAATGAAAAAACTTGCAATTTTTGATGAAGCACTACATATTGCGGTCTCCAGAAGTATACCACTTGCTGGAGAAACGATGTTCAAACCCGAAAACGCTGTATACATTGTTGTTGGAAAAAGAAAAAATTGAAAATTGCCCTCTAAACAGCATTCTGCATAAGTACACACATCTGGAGAGTTGCTTGTCGAATTGCCGACTATCATTCATTTAAAGTTTGATTAATTTTAAAGCTGCAATATTATTGAGAAAATGGATGGCGTTCCGGTGTAAATCCCCCGAGAATTGGTTTTTATCAAAATTGTGTTTTTATATTTATTTTAATAAAATTACAGAGTGATACCATGTTAATAGGAGTAGGACTTGGTCCAGGAGATCCTGAACTTCTGACCCTGAAAGCAGTAGGCATTTTAAAAAAAAGTGATAAGGTATATGTACCTGGTCAGATGGCAAAAGACCTTGTAGCCCCTTATGCGGACGCCGAAATTCTTGAATTTCCCATGATAAAAGACATAGAATCTCTCAATTTTCACTGGAAAGAAAATGCTGATAGAATAGCAGAAGAAGCGCGAAAAGGAACTGTAGCTTTCGGTCTTATAGGAGACCCAAATTTTTTCTCGACATTTTCCCATCTCAAAAAAGTCATGCAAAAGCATTATCAGGATATAGAGCTTTCAACAGTGCCTGGAATAAGTTCGATCACATCTTTTGCAGCAAGGACTGACATTGCAATTGATAGATCTTTCGAGGTCAGTGATGGTTCTGAGATTGTATATAAGATTAACCTGAAAGCCACACAGCCAAAAAAGATAGTTGAACACCTCGAAGCTGAAGGATATAAAAAATTTATTTTTGCCGAAAGACTTTTTTCTGACAAAGAAGTTATAATCCGCAAAAAAGAGAAGTTTCCAGAAAAAGGGAATTATTTCAGTATCGTCTATGGGAAAAAATGACAGATCCTAAAAAAGATTCTGCGAAAGCTGGACATAATTTTGGAATAAGTACATGGAAGCAAAGGAATGATCCGATGGAAAGAAAAGTATATTTTGTAGGGGCAGGCCCTGGGAACCCAAAACTAATTACCATACTTGGACGTGAGATGCTTGAAAAAGCTGACCTCGTGATTTATGCAGGTTCTCTAGTAAATCCGGAGGTCCTAAATTATACTAAGGGAAAGACGGTAGATAGCTACGGTTTAACTCTTGAAGAAACTACTAAAATGATCGCAGATGCAGTAGATTTAGGAAATTTTGTTGTTCGCCTCCACAGCGGAGATCCTTCTATTTATGGAGCTATTATAGAACAGATGGAAGAGCTAAAAAAGTACGACATCAAAGTGGAAAGAATAGCAGGCGTCTCATCTGTATTTGCAAGCGCAGTTGCTCTTGGTACCCAGCTTACTCTTAATGGTGTTTCTGATACTCTCATCATTACCCGTCCAGCAGGAAAAACTATGGAAAAAGATCTTATCACCGAGCTTTCAGCTTATAACACAACAATGGCAATTTTCCTGGGTACTCAAAAAATAAGAGAAATCATGGAGAAAGTCCGATGCCCGAAAGATACACCTGCTGCATTAATCTTTCATGCATCTTGGGAAGACGAGAAAGTTATCATAGGGACAGTAGGAGATCTCGCAGAAAAAGTGGAGGATGCAGGGATTACGCGATCAGCAATGATTATAATAGGTGAAGTTGTTAACCCCAAAAACTATAGGAGGTCCCATCTATACGGAATAGCCCAGAAATTGTTGTAATTACCTTTGAGAGAAATCATGAAATAGCTGCAAAGTTAGCGGAACACTTGAAAGCTGACATTCTTCTCTATAAAAAGGGAGTTTTCGAAAAAGCTTTTAGAGATTACAAGGCAATAGTTGCCGTTTTTGCTACAGGCATTGTAATAAGAGAAATTGCTTCTCTTCTCAAAAATAAGTGGTTGGATCCTGCTGTGATTGTAGTGGATTCAAACTTGAACTTTGTAATTCCACTTCTAGGAGGACATCACGGTGCTAATGAGATTGCTCGAAAGATTTCGGAACTCGGAGCAATCTCAGTGTTTACAACTGCTACTGAAGTTCACGGTAAACCCTCGGTAGAGGGCATTGCAGACAAACAATGCTGTGAGATATTCAATAAACAATCCACTGTAGCTGTAAATTGTGCATTCCTCGACCAGCGCGTAGAAATTCTTGAGATTAAAGGGCCCAGGATAATAATCGTGGAAGATGATGTATCTGTGCTTGTAAGAAAACGACAGAGTAAGACTATATCAACTGACGGTAGCAGAGGCAAGAGCTAACAAGCTTACGTGTAGTAGCTAATAACCACACAATTAACTTATCTGTGGATTAATGAAAAATAAGTAAATGGGAGGCACTGATGATCATTGGAATCGGGACTCGCAAAGGTATTACAAGAGAAGAAATCGTTGAAGCCGTGAAACTGGCGCTAGACGAGTGTAGCCTGAACCTTGAAGAAGTTACAGTTTTAGCTTCTTCGAAACTTAAGAAAAATGAACAAGGACTGCTGGAAGCAGGAAAAATGCTTGGTATTCCGGTGGACTTTTTGCCGGATGAAATGCTAAATAGCTACAATCCTCCTTCGTCATCCAAAGCATCACTCTTTGGATTAAAAGGAGTAGCAGAACCTGCAGCTCTTGCCCTTTCAGAAGAAAAAAAATTGATTTCTAGGAAAAAAGTATATGGCCGAGTTACGATCGCAATCGCAAAATAAGGCAACAGTAGGAAAACTCTACATCGTAGGAATCGGGCCGGGATCTGTCGAACAAATGACGGTCAAAGCCAGAGATGCGATCATTAATGCCGATTATGTGATTGGAAATAGTACTTACTTGGATCAGATCGAGAGTCTTCTGGGGACTCAGGAAGTAATACGCAGCCATATGGGCAAAGAGGTGGACAGAGCAAAAAAAGCAGTAGAACTTGCAAAGATTTCAACCGTTGTCATAATCAGTGGCGGCGATACCAACATCTATGGTATGGCGGGTATAGTTCTTGAAGTTGCTGAGCATGAGAATCTTGATGTTGTTATTGAAATTCTTCCAGGGGTTACGGCAATTCTAGCCGGAGCAAGTATACTTGGAGCTCCTGTTGTAACGGATTTCGCAGTCATCAGCCTAAGCGACCTATTGACTCCCTGGGATGTAATAGAAAAGCGGCTTGACCTTGCTGCAAAGGCCGATTTTGTAATGGCACTATACAATCCGAAAAGCCGCACGAGACAATCCAACTTTTTGAGGGCCATTGAAATAATCCGTCTGTACAAAGCCGACTCCGTGCCTGTTGGACTCGTCAAGAATGCTATGAGAGGCAAAGGCGAGGAAAGGATCGTAACGACCTTAGGTAAGGTAATGGAATACGAAAACTGGATAGATATGAGCACTACGATTCTTGTTGGAAATAGAGATTCTAGAATCTGGAATTCTAAAAAGAAGGATTTTATAATAACTCCCAGGGGGTATCATAAGAAATATGACTACTAAAAGAAGCGTTAATGAAGAAGTTGTAAAGCTCGAAAACCTTGAAGAATTTACCGAGCTTACAGTAAATATAGATCCCGAATTGATAAAAATTTGTAAGGATTCTGGAGCAAGAACTGAGGAAGCAAAAGCTATTTACATGAAAAGCTGGGCAATTATCCAGGAACTTGTTGTGAATAAGAAGCCTGAAGATCGTTTACGTCAGCGCTGTGTTATTGCCACTGGAGATCTCTCAGTAGCAGAAATCATCCGTTTCGTGCATGATCCCATTCCTGTAGGCGTGGAATCAATTAAAAAGGGTGCCCCGATTTTTGTAGATATCAATATGTTAAAAGCAGGGATTACAAAAACAGGGCACAAATCCAAAATCATTTGCGTACTAGATGAAGATCAGAATACTGAAATCGCTAACAAGTATGGAATAACCCGCACATCTGCAGGTTTTCTGGCGGCCAGAAAACAACTCAATGGAAGTATTATTGCAATTGGAAATGCACCTTCTGCCCTTATCATGGTCTGCAAACTTATTGAAAGAGGTATAAGGCCAGCTCTTATTATTGGACTTCCAGTAGGTTTCGTAAACGCTGCTGAATCCAAGGAAATGGTGAGAAACCTGAAGATTCCCATCCCCTCCATCAGCTGTGTCGGGACAAGAGGAGGGACTCCAATGGCTGTAGCATGCGTAAATGAGCTTGTTGCAATTGCAAAAGAAAGTGAAGAATAACATTTTTCCCAAATTTTTAGCCACTGCATTTATTCTCATTTCTCCTCATTACGATATATCAATTCAGTTTACCAGAAATAAATTGGAAGATAACTATTTTGACGCAATGGATATTTTTGAGTACTAATTTAGAGCGGAAAAAACAATATCGTGCTTACGGTTGAAAATGAGCCTTTGAAATTTATTCATTGAACCCTAGTGACGGCTTTGAATGGATATCTAGACAGAGATCTCATTCAACTACCGTCAGTGAAAGTCTAGCTAACCAGATACTAAACAAACGTAAGGGGGAGAGAAATACTAACTTCGTGAAAAATGATATCTACTGACTATAGGTAGGCTATCCCTTCACTCATGATGTGTACGCCTAAATCTTTAGTTATTCTTAGGTTCATTTGTCTATGACTCGTTCCTGGAGAATATTGCCTAAAAATCACATTCAGATGAGTGCGTAGGCAAACCGTATCTAATATCAGCACCTCATTAAGACTATATACAAGACTACGGAGCTTCGAACAACTATAAACTATAATCAAAACATGGCTGGATCTGAAATTCGATATCATGAAATTAAACTCGATGATGATAGCATTTCTGCAACTGATCCTATTTTGTTGTCTTGTTTGTGGTTTATTTCTCTTACCTTCGAGGACTGGGGGGCACTGGTGCAATTAATCCGGTTAATGGTAGATCTGTAAGAAATGTATTAATTATTGCTGTTTTTTTCTGTAAGCATGTAAACATAAATCGAGATAAATCCGAAGAGCTTGAGATATTTGCAAAGAGCATACTGCCACTGCCTGAAAACCAAAAGAGTAGACTATATCTAACTTTCTTTGTTGAAATGGAAGATATTGAAGCCCTTGCCTTGACAATGGAAAAACTGATAATTTATGAAGGCTCCAACTTTGACTTCCTAAAAAGGAATGCTATAAAACTAAGAAAACCTGGGGATTTAATCCATATAGGAATTAAAAATTGCGGATCTTTAAGCTATAATTGCGGAATTTGTGGCCTTGGAAAATGTGCAAATATGTTGAGCCTGTAAACGGTAGAAACGGAATTCAAAAGCCTGAACTGTGTGTTCAAGTATACATACCAGAGCACTGCATTAAGAGCAACTGTTTCAAAAGCCAAGTACCTATGCATTGACAACTGGGTTATGTGAACACATGGCGATGCTATAAAATTTTTTGATTTGCTGAATGGGATATTGCCCTTTGAATTCCTCAGAATGTAACAGGGTAAAATATCCTTTCTGGTAAAAAATAAAGATTTTTAAGGAACTAAAATACCTTCTATATTTAAAAAATTTAAAGGAAAAACTTAAACCAGGCCCCTACGCCTTTCGCTCCGATACTCTTCAAAGAGGCTCTTTAGTTGATCTTCTTTAGCCCTGCGGATTTTTATCTCAGCTTCTTTTTCCCAGACAGAAATTGCAGCTTTAAGGCCTTCAGGCTCTGTCATTGCAAAATCTTCAGCCCTTTCAAGTGGGATGCCACTTAAGACAGGTACGTATCCTCTAAAAAAAGTTTCCTCTGCCGCATGCGAAATATCTTCCTGGATGAGTACGGCCCTAACTTTGGATTCGACAAGAATCTGGGCTGCTGAAGCTCCACCTCCGCTAGGATTTTCCAGGAAAACTACATCTCCTTCTTTGAGCCCATATTTTTCTTTTGTTTCCGCAATCGATTCTTTTGTAAAAGCGGTAATCACCTTTACAGGGGTACCTACGCCGCTGAGCTCCATTTTTTGGATTTTGCGAAGCTTGTTACTCCGGCGTCGGAGTTCTTTTACAGTTTTATTTTTATGACTAAGCTCTGATTTCAGGCTTTCTATAATTTCATCTCTTATTTTGATCTCTTTTGATTTACGAATTTCACTGTAAGCCTCTTTTTTAAAGCCGTTCAACTTTGACTCGAGCTTTGAAGTTTTCTTGTCTGTTATGACTAGTTCTTTCTTTAATTCCTCAAGATATTTTTGCAAGTTTTGAATATGCTCCCTCTGCCTCTGGATGACCTTCCTCATTTTTTGAATGGATTCATCGACTTCTCTGTCCTCTGGTTTTTCCGGAATTTTCTGAACCCTTGTATCGACAAGAGCTCTTGATGCTCTGTTTTTTTCTATTGCATCTTCTATTGAATCTCCTCGAATTACGTAGAGCTTTAGAAGCTCAAGATCTGCATCTGCTGGGGCTTTCTTTTCAATCCTAGTAAAAATATTCTTGTAACTTCTGTAGGTGAGAAGAGCTGCAGTCAATGCATCCCTTTCATGATCATTGGAGTAACCGAAAGTCTTTGCGAGCGCAATTTTTTCCTCAGAAGAAACCTCAATTCCAGGGCTTGCAGCAACCGAACTGAAGCTTCGCCTAATTTTTTCAACCGAGACTGGTATTGGGGTGACATCGCTGGCAATCACCGCAGGTTTTCCGTATTCTGCAATGAGCTTGACAACTTCACCAGGAGCTATCCCCCTGAAACTTTTTAAATAGAGAAGGTCTCCATATAGAGACAGAATAGCTATTCCCACAGTTGTTCCTGGATCGATTCCCACGATTGTGAATCTACGCCTCAGTTTCTTCTGTTTGAGGGGCACATAGCGAATTTTATCTCTCTCTACGCTTCTTATAATTACCTGAGCATCAGTACTTGCCATAGAATGTATTGGTATCTCTCCGCGCTTTGCGTACACAGTAAACTCAGACCTGACATAACCTCCGAACCCTTTTACATTTACAGCTTCGAATAGTATACCCTTTTCCCGCGATAGATCCTTCAAAACATTTTCAATCTCTCTACTCCGTTGTAGTACAGCTCCATGTACTTTTCTACGGTAACGATTTTGACTCCATCCCCCTCTTCCGAGTGAGCGTGCTCTGCTAACCTTGATTTTTGTAATATCTTCAAAGAGAGATAACTCATATCCAACTCCAAGGTCCGCAAGGCGAGCACATGCTTCAGCTTCATCATTAGGATTTTCAGGATCAAAAGAAAGACCGTGTTTCCGTGCAATCCTAACAAGTGATTCTGGGTGTAGCCCACCTGTTACCTGAACAACTTTAACGCTTTCAGGTAAGCGTTCCATGAGAGAAAGAAGCTCTCTCCTGTCTGCAGCAAGCTCGAAAATGTTGTCAACAGCTATTATCTCTGGCCGATCTCTCTGGATCATATTAAATATTTTTTGGCGATGTAGCATTTTTTGATGAGAAACCTTACCGTCTTTGAGAATTGCGAGTGCGTATCTAGGAAGCTCCCTACCCCGAGGAGATCCTTTAGAGATATCGATTCCATAGATTGTCTGTTTTTGCATGAACAATTATATTTTATTTTTGATGGAACATATATTTAACTGCAGCCATTCTCCATTAATTAAACATGTATTTGAGAAGGTTCTTTTAGATTCATATATCAACAAAAAAATGAAGGGTTGGAATACCCGATTAGACACATGAAAGTTTATAAGTACATTTTTAAATACTTGAACAGAATAAATCGGGTTTTTATAACCTACAAGAAGCGACTTCTGGATTTCTATTTATGATTCGGTGATAAAAAAATAGCTGTTATAGTTGGAGATGTACAAAATATGAAGGCATTGAAACATAACAAAACATAAAGGATTAATCAAGAGAATTTCGATAAACTCCATGCTCTTGAGCATGGTTGGCTTTAAATTTGTAAATATTTATCTATATTCATGAAAACTCTTATTGATTTTGCTCTTAAAGAAGAGTATAAACGTCTTGAATCTGTTGGAGATAAGCTTGCTGAAATTGATTTCTTAATTGATTGGAAAACGTTTCGTATTATTCTTGAGTCTATGTATATTAACAAAACCGTTTCATGAGGGAGACCTGAAACTGATGTCATTGTGATGTTCAAAATGCTTGTTTTACAACAATTGCATGTGCTCTCTGATTTTGAACTTGAGAAACAGTGTATAGATCGAATTTCTTTTAGGAAATTCCTTGTATTTCCGGAATAAGTACCTGACAGTACTAATGTATGTCTATTTAGGGAGAGAATTATCGAGAATTTCAAAGAAAATATGGGAAAAGTTGCAAAGCCAACTTGATACTCTGGGTTTCCAGATAAAGCATGGACTGATTCAGGATGTTACTTTTATCCATTCAGATCCATGACATGCAAAAGCAGAGAGATGAGGCAAAAACAAGAAGAAGCAGAGACGGAACATGGACAAAGAAGGGAGGTAAGTCTCACTTTGGATATAAGCTTCATAATATAATAGACAGAGATTATGAGCTGATCAGAAGATTCAAAACAACAACTGCGTCAGTACATGATTCATATGTAGATTTGACAGAGGAAAATGAAGTGGTTTATAGGGACAGAGTATACTTTGGAGCAAAAACGAAAGGGTATAATGCAACAATGAAAAGAGCGGTCAAAGGACATACTCTGGGAATAAAGGATATATTCAGAAATAAGAAAATTAGCTCAAAAAGAGTCCCAGTAGAAGGAGTTTATTCAGTAACGAAAGAAATTTTCAAAGCAGGAAGAGTTTTTGTTACTACTGTTAAAAGAGTAAATCTAAAAATGTTGTGTACGGCTTTTTGTTATAATCTCTATCAATTGAGGAAATTGAAAATAAAAAAAGTATATTGAAGATAGCGGAAGCTATCTTTAAAATCAAAGAATTGAGAATAAGTAAAGCCAAAAAGAGGAATTAAATAGAGAAATTGAGGGGAAAATATGAGAAATTCCTGCTAAGAAATAAAATCCGAAGTTTATCGAAATCCTCTATTATTTTTGAATATCATTATGATGGGGTGGTCAGCGCCGCCGGTGATCCTTATGGTTATGTATATAATATTGAGCACGTTGTTTTCCGGGGTCGCGGTGACCATATCCATGAGCTGTATTTTGATGACAATGGCAGCTTAACGACCTTACTCTTGCAACTGGTGCACCCACCGCCGTTGATGACCCTCATGGTTATGTATATAATATTGAGCACGTTGTTTACCGGAGTGGCGATGGCCATATCCATGAGCTGTATTTCAATGGACAATGGTATCACAACGACAGTTCTATTGCAACTAATGAACAAATAGCCTTGGCCACTGGCAACCCTCATGGTTACATTACAACATCTGGAAATGCAGCTTCGACTGCACATGTTGTTTACCGGGATGACTATAATATCTATGAGCTGTATTTCGTTGCATAATGGTTATATTACATTTGATCGGGACATGCTGATTTCCATTTTGGAGCACGGCAACGATGCAGAACGAATGGAAACTGGAGGGTTCACTCAAGAAAATGGGTAAAGCAGATGGCTAACTGGTCATCATGCAACGGCAGAGCAGTCAGCTATAATTTCCATATGAGAATCTAACAAGACGGCAGAGATCCGCCGCTCTTGTGGAATGTAGGACTGTTGCTGCCCTATCACTGCCCAACATCCTGCTGATGGTGGTCGTGATGATCATGATAGTTGTCGTCCCCGGATGCACATGGTCGTGATGCCAATCGTCATGGCCCCAATGGTACGTTGTCTTGATATAGTTCCACGTTCAATGTTGCAGCTGTCACTGATACTACAAAAAGAACTGCCAGCAAAATAGCAAATACCTTTTCATTCTACGAGATGATTGTTTCAACAATTACTTCACTTTTTATATTTTGTTCAAATTGGTAGCATGTTAAAATATAAAAAATTTCGACAAAGATCTGATCTCAACAAACTGCTTATACATTATTTATAAATAAAAAGTCGAAGTTAGGCTCTATCGAAATCCTGTACACTGACATAAAGGGAAGATTATTCACTTTGTTTCGAGTAGTTACCTAAAGAATCTGTTGCTGCAGGCATTCATATCAAATATGTTATTAGATAGTGGGCTCAAGATTGTTTTAATTTGAAAAAGAGTGGATCTATGGGCTGGAGTGATTAAACCCTTCCATAACCCTAAGTGTTTTGTTTTCGAAATCTGAAACTATCCACCGGCCTGTACTTATAGATAAGTAATTCCACCACCACAGGTTCGATGAACAGCTTTCAGATTTTCTTATTTTTCTAGATCTGTTGGATAGACATATAAATTTATGACAAACTCCTATCTATTATTTTTCTTTATTTTTTTCATATTTTATGCTATTAAATTTAAAAATTATATTACTTGCCCAATTTTCATCAAAAATAATAGTGAAGAGTTTACATTGAGAATATACATAGTTTTTATCACAAAAACTGTGCATAAACAAAAGATAAATCATATTTTTTTGTAGTGAATAAAAAGGGATACATGATCATTTAGAATTTACAGAACTTTTGGTAAACTGCCAAAGCAAAAACAAAAGTTGTTCGAGTGTGAAAAATATATAATATTTTACTAGACTTCTGTTCAGCTTCCGATACTTCTCATGGCCTCAGCAAACTTTGGATATACATTGAAAAGCAAGCTCCGACTGAATCAAAGTATGTAAATTTTATTATAAGGAACTTAGAGCCTATTCAAAAAGTCAACAATTGCATGTTGATAAAATTTGGATAAAATAAGTTCTTTTGATTATTATTTGAGAAAAAGAAGAGAGCTCACAAAAAAAATGGCAACCCCTAAGTTCTATAAAGATAGATGGAAAAGCTACATCAATAAATAAAATGTATAAACTATTGTGTTAATACCACACTTTTGTTTTAAGAGATCTATCTCCATCTTTTACCAAAACATCGATTCTATTTGGGCCCCACGAAACTGCTGCAGAAGCACCAGGCAATGACCTCCTAGATCTTCACAGTAGGGGTACCAACTATAGCCATCCCACCATTTATGTAGAGAGTCTGATTAGTTCCGACTGTGAAGCAATCCAACCTATTTGGTCCCCAAGAAGAAACAGCCAAATGATCGCCGCATACATCGTCAATATGCATCCAGTCACTCCAAACCACATTTCTTTACTACCTAAATTGTGATTTTATTTACTATAAATTGAGACGACCTTACAACAACGTGTTAAAAACAAAAACATTAGATTCAATTAAAGAATAGTTAAAAAATAATTTAATGATATTGTGATTTTACAGAACTTGAGTTACACCTCCGTACTGAAAATACAATATTGCATAAGTTTTATGTACGATTTATTGCACTTGATTTTATTTATAGAGTGCTAAAAGGTTTATTATATTTTTGTTATTGTTTCAATTTTTAATTGTTATTCATTATATTTTAAATTTCTTGTATTTAATAATATTTATATTTTAAGAGTGCTTTCCGCATTAGGGAGCTAGTGAATAAAATAGTGATGAAGAGTTTACATAGAGAAATTTGATAGCAAAATCTGTGTATGTACTAATATTATATTAATCACTATTTTATCAAATGAGAAAAATGGATTTATAGCGTGCCTAAATTTTCTTACTGGTCTTAAACTTGAAGATGAAACATAAAAAGATATCAAAAACGTTTTTACGGGTTCCTTCTCAAATCTTTTTACGGGTTCCTTCTCAAATCTTATTACTGTATTGATAAATTGAGTTCCTGATCCAGTTTATTCAGATGGTTAGTTTTGTTTCAAATACTATATAATTATTTTTTTCTTCTGTTTCTACTCATGATTATGATTTCGGTTAATTAATTCCAGGTGTTTCATGAGATTCATATGTTCTATGAGTTACATAAGCTCCATTAGTTATAGATTAGCAACATTTTCTTATTTAATATGGAAGTTAGTGGGTTCATAGATTTTTAGTGCAAAAACTGTGCATAGAATTATTCAATATAGAATGATTGCAAAACTCAAAAAACAGAAAGAAATTATTTTGAAATCAAACAATTCTTTCAATTGATGGATGTTGATTTTTGTTGTAAACGATAATCAACGATGATTTAATTTTATTCCAATAAATGGTACACTAAAACGAGCTGGGAAATTTCTAATATGTGGCTGGATATACTTTAAACTAAAATACCGGTATGGCAGAAAACATATAAATAAGATAGGAGAAAACACGAAAGAGTTAGGCCCCTTCTGTATTGTAAGGCCTGTGAGCTTCAGTAAATTCTCTTTTGATTACCTATAGACTCAATACTTATGGGAAAATAAAAACATAGCCGCCAATTCAAGGCATTTATCAGGAGTTTGTTCTCGATACCTTGAAAAATGGCTATGATGCTGTTTCATTTCTTACTTAGTAGCCCTTAGATCAAGTGGCTATTCTTATATCCCTATCAACGATGGTGATTCCAAAGTTATTTGATTGGTGCCCTAGATAACCGTTAACCCAGTTGGGACCCATAAGGGTGCAAGACCTTTGTAAGGGTACAAGTTACCAGGATAAGGATACCAGTTACTATTTTGAGCAGTTACTTTGATTTTAACAGTTGCTGATGCTGTAGTATAGATTGTAGAATCATTTGGCGTGAAAGTAGTATTCAACGTCTGTGTACCTGGATTCAATATAGTTCCTGGTGGTGGAGTGTAAACAAAGGTTCCAGGTACTGAAGCAGATGCATCCAGCTGAGCATTGCTCAATGGGGTACCATAGATTATGTCAACAGGATTACTCCAGGTAATTGTAGGAGTTATCTTTTGTGCAGATGCTGTCAAAACATTTATTGTAGCGAGCATCGAATTTGTGCCGTTTGTGTTACTTACCATCTCGTTAACGGTATAGGCTCCCGCCGCAGGGTAAGTATGCATTGGATTCAACTCATTTGAAGTAGCTCCGTCTCCAAAGTTCCATACATGTCCGTTGGCATTTGTCGAGAGGTCGGTAAATTGAACCGTAAGGGGACATAACCGCTGGTTACGTTAGTACTGAAACTCGCTACTGGAAGACCGTCTACAGAACGACTTTCTGGATTCGTAAATGCCTTGATGCACACATTAGTATTTGAGTAACCTGGCTCTTTAGTTATATCGGTCCAGGTATTTCCATCAGAACTTACAAAACTTTCGGATGCATTTGCTTTTGCCTGACTACTATGGCCACTGACAGGCATTTCCACAGCAATAGGGTATTGATATGTAGGGTTTGTAAGCTCCAGTACAACAGAGAATTTCTGGCCGGCATTGAGCTGAACTCCAGAATTCAGGGGAACTGTATGATAGCCTGAACTTTGGATTGTTCCACTCTGGGTAAGAGCAGGACCTGTTTGACTGATTGGGGTGGACCCTGTATTATTGTAGATATTAATTACATAATTACAGTTTAGGTCCGTCGTGTAGAAACTGATTGCATTGAGGACTTCGCTAGATTTTGCAGTAAAGATGTTTGCACCCCAGCCTGTTTTGGGGTTAGTTTGAGACGTATTAATTTGCTGGGTCCAACCAAGTGGATCGTATTGGTAGATGTTTTTATAATCATTCGGAGTTTCAGCTTTGAAGAATGTATTCATATCGTGTCCGAGATTGGAATCATAATAGGAAACATAGAAATACCCATTATCATTGTTTACACCACCCCAATCTGATGCAGTTGTACCCCAGCTATTTTTTATGATAAAAGCTCCATCTCCGGGTGGAGTTTGTGAGAAATTATTCTTACTAAACGAATCGTCCCAGCCTACAATAGTTACTGCATGATCAGAAGATTGTGTTCCACTATAGTAATAACTGTATGTGTTTTTGTTATAATTATTTGTACTAGTGGGAGCAAAATACAGTGCAGTAGCTACTGCTCCATAATTCATAATTGCTTGTTTTATGTCTAGATTGTCAGTAGGACCATTCCTGTTCGGAAGAAAAGTTACGTTTTGCACATGTTCATGTACAGGAAGACCGAGCTCACTTGACGAAAAGCTTGATGAAGCACTATAAGGATCATCGCTTGTATCTACAGGTCCGGACCAGCGTGCAAGGTAAGCAGTTGACATCACAAAGTCTCCCCCGTCGCTGGGACTGCGATCAAAACCTTGGGGATTATTTGAAGAAGAAAGCACGTTCTTCATATTATTTTCTGAAAAGCTACAAGTTTTCCCTGGCATTAAATATGATTCAAGAGATCCATAAGTTGCAAATGTCCAGCAAGAGCCTGCAGCACTCTGGTTTTCTACTGGGGTTACCTTGTTCAGAGTTCGTAGGTCATAGGAAGTTGGAATAGATGTGTTTGCTGAAGCATACGCGTCTGCGATTGAAGTATGTTTGAGGTGACTAAAGTCCACAGGGAGGGTGCGAAGCCAGATATATGTCCAACGAAGGAGCGTGCCGCTTTATAGGCAGATTCGTTATTTCGGTATTTGATAAATTTAGGGTTTTCTGGTGCAAGTCCAATCTTTGGAGAAAATTCAGTTTGGTTTACAATATCTTTGTGAATAAATTTGTGATCAGTAGGTGCGGAAATTGGTTTGTTTTCTTCTGGAAATCCTGCAGATGCCATTGCTATTGATGAACCTATGACCAATAAAAAAACCAAAAACTCAGTGAAAATTACTAATTTCTTTATTATATTTACATCGTTATTTATATTGTAATTTTTTCCCATGTAGATCTCCTTTTTAATTTATTTACTAATTTCTCACTAACTCTATTCGCCATTTCCACCATATATTCAAAATTGTCTCGTTCAACGCCAAACGTTTAATTCTTTAATTTTTGAGTAAACTTTTATCGCTATTGATCAGAGACTAAAAATGGTGCATCACGCTTTTTTGGGTATAATTTAGAGGGATCTTAGAATTTACTAATCCCAACAATTGATATAATTTATTTACATAGTATATAGTTCTTTTAAAATGTATATGGTTAAAACTTACGGTATTAACATTACAATAAAAAACTTATGTTGATTACATATAGATTATTTTTTTAACATATATTACCCGTGTTTTGACATATCATTATAATAAAAATTCTGATAAAAGGGATAAAATAGAAGAAAAACTCTACTAAAAAATCCTCATCTGGAAAATATCAACAGCTTTTAGCCGCTGAAAAAAGATACAAAAGTGCAAAAATTCACATAAGAATTTAGGAATTTAAGATTCTTGTGAATGATCATCTGAAAATGAGGTTGTTGAAATCGTTTTCAGATTATATAAACATCATTTTCGATTGGATAATTATTTAGTTAGTATGCCAGCTTTTTTGCAAAACAATGAATATTAAGAGTTTAGAAGAAAAGAAATTCAATTTCAGAAGAACCTAATTAAACACAGTATACAAAAATCTAACCTAGAATGTATAGATATTTAGTATTTTCTGAATTCCTAAATAATTTTCCGAATATTTCATTCATTTTTATTCATGCAATCATATTAATTTTATAGCAGAACTCTCTGCACCAATTAAAATAAGTAAAATACAAAATTTATTAAAATAGTCAATGAATTGGCGTCCTGTTACATATTACAGAACTTCCGCAACGGTTTCATAAAATCTGCTATTTCGATAAATATGAGTAAAGCAACATTATGACAATTGAATAATACAAATGTACAAATAGTTCGAATAGTTGAATATATATTTAACAGACATCGGAAATATGCAGCCTTTGATCAGAAATATATTTGGAGATTAAAACTTGATACTCGATTTAATATTTTATACAATCATTGGTAAAGTTGCAGGTATTTGCAATGGATTATTTGGATCGGCGACGACGTTGTAATTATTCAGCGTTAATGTTTTTAAAAGGATTTTCACAATTAAAAGCCCAAGAAGCTTCCTTAATCGCATTGCTTCCGCCTGTTGGACTTCTTGCATTTCTTGAATACAACAAAAGAGGGAATACTGATTTATATGGTGGTTTAATGATTTGTATTGCTATGATTATCGGCGCAAAGTTTAGTGCATAATTTGCAAATGCGCTCCCAGTGGATATGATGAAGAAGAGTTTAGGAATCTTATTATGTTAGTAGGACTAAAAAATTTATTGGGGAAGAAAATTCAAAGATTTCGTTGATCTGTACAAATAACCAATCTCGTGAATTTATTGTAATGTTTCAGTTAAATTTGCATATACTTCATTCGATCAAGTTTTGTAAGATATGGTATTTTTACCTAATAATTTATTATATTTATCATTTTACAGAATTTTTGACAACATTCATTATCTTCGTGAGCAATTATCGATAAAAGATACTAGAACTTATTGATTAAGAACTCAAACAGGTAATTTATAATATTAGAAAGGAACAAGATTTTGAAATACTAGAAATGGAAACGGAAAAAAAACCATATCCATCTACTGTTAAGAACAAGAGCGAGCCAAAAGTCAGCACTCTCGCGATCATTCGAAAGCTAAAACAAGAAACAAAAATTAGGCTATGGAAAACTCAAAAAGGGTATTTGAAAAAAATACCATTTGAAAGAACATACACTACTGATTGATGGATATGTCACATCTTCGAACAAAAAAGTTAGCAAAAAAGCATCCGAAAGTTACTTACGGGACCAGGATTGTAGTTGACGCTTACATCCACTGGACTGAGGACCAATTAGTTTACGCTTTGTCTTATAAATTAAATATCCTTTTAGAAACCTTAATTTCATTACTTTTCTCTCATTTGTAGTTAAAAAGCAGATTTTCAATTCCAGATCCAGCAATTCCAGCCACCTAACTATATGTTTTTTTATACTATTTCGACAATAGGTATTCCATGATTGATTTCGATACCTTGAAATATGATAACAATCTGATTTTTGTTGTTGTTCAGGATTATATCAGCAGAGAAGTTTTGATGTGCGCTTATATGAACCGAGAAGCTCTTGAGAAGACTATTGAATCTGGAATTGCTCATTTCTGGAGCCGGAGCAGACAAAAGCTATGGAAAAAAGGGGAAACTTCGGGGAATGTACAGAAAGTGAATCAGATCAAGATTGACTGCGATATGGATTCTATCCTCCTGCTTGTGGAACAGGTTGGGGGAGCCTGCCACATGGGATATAAATCATGTTTTTTCAGAAATATCGAGGGAAAGATAATAGGTGAGAAAGTTTTTGAGCCAGAGGACGTCTATTAAAATTTAAGATTTCAATTGAATTTGAAAATTCCTATTAATTAAAGATTAAATACATTTTTGGTCATACACTCGATAAATTGAAAAAATTTGATTCTGAATCATATTTTACATCTATAGAGGTAGCACGAACATACATAATTGGTTGCAGCGGGTTGAGCAACCGAAAATATTAATTTAGACTATCAGTCAACAATCGGAAGTATCTACTGCATCAAAATAGATATCTTAAAACTGACTTTTTTGTAGGCCTAATGGGACAAATTCTTCATTATTTTCGGGATACTTGATTGTTTTTAGATCAATTGAAAACTGAATTAAAGGCAAATATTAATGATTTCAGAATATATTAATAATCTCTTAATTTCTGATGTTTCATTTTTTTAAAACTTTTCCCATAACTATTTTTTTCTTCCTTAATATCGGAAAACGTGTCAGAGGTTTTCTTATATACTTTCTGTCTCTATATTCCATTATATGGCTGAAGATAACCGGATGCGCAGGGTTGTTCCTGACACTAGTGTAATTATTGATGGGAGGCTTTCGCATCGCATCAAAAGTGGTGAGTTCAAGGGCGCTGAGGTTATTATTCCCGAAGCTGTGGTATCTGAACTCGAAGCCCAAGCAAACAAAGGCAGAGAGATAGGTTTTAAAGGACTTGAAGAGCTTTCAGAACTCCGCAAGTTGGCGGACATCGGAGAAATTCAGCTTCTATTTAGTGGCGTTCAACCCACTCTTGGGGAAATAAAAATGTCCAAAGAGGGTAGGGTAGATGCCCTTATCCGAAGTACGGCTATAGATATCGGAGGACTGTTTGTAAGCGAAGACAGGGTACAAGCCCTTATAGCTAGAGCAAAGGGGCTTGATGTAGAGTACATGTCCCCCAAGATCCTGAACCCCTCAGAACTTTTGCCTCTCAAATTAGATTCTTTTTTCACTGACGATACAATGTCCGTGCACCTGAAAAATAGAGTACCACCCATGGCTAAGAAGGGGCCCCTAGGAAATGTGCTCTATGCAAGGATTCGGGAAGAACCTGTCAGTTATTCGGAGCTATCTGGTATTTCAAAAGAACTTATTGAAAGAGCACGATTAGACCCAGAATCTTTCATCGAGATGTCTTTAGATGGAGCTACTGTTCTTCAAATCCGGAATGTGAGAATTGCAATTACACATCCACCTTTTTCCGATGATATGGAGATTACAGCTGTCAGGCCAACAGTGATTGTAGATCTTGAGCACTACAGCTTGAGCTATGAGCTGAAAGAACGTATTTTAAGTCAGCGTGGCGTTCTTATTGCCGGACCACCAGGAGCCGGGAAATCGACTTTTGCTGCAGGAGTCGCGCGTTACCTGAACGACCACGGACAGGTAGTCAAAACTATGGAATCTCCAAGAGACCTGCAGGTACCTCCTGAAATTACTCAATATTCACCACTGGATGGTAAGATGGAAAATACTGCCGATCTTTTGCTTCTGGTCAGGCCAGATTATACGATATATGATGAAGTTCGGAAGACCGTTGATTTCCGACTTTTTGCAGATATGCGCCTCGCTGGAGTAGGAATGATAGGAGTAGTGCATGCTACAAGAGCAGTGGATGCCATTCAACGCCTGATTGGAAGAGTTGAACTGGGCGTGATTCCTCAGGTAGTAGATACTGTCATTTTCATCGATAAAGGCGAGGTTTCAAAGGTTCTGTTGCTTGCATTTACAGTTAAAGTTCCTCATGGGATGACAGAACAGGATCTTTCAAGGCCTGTGATTACAATTGCAGATTTCGAGACTGGAAAAGTCGAATATGAGATTTACACATATGGAGAACAGGTTGTGGTTATGCCAATAGAATCTTCTAAAGAGGTGAGGAAACCTACATGGAGGATTGCTGAAGAGGAGATAAAAAGTTTTATTGGGAGATATGCATCTGGCCCTATTGAAGTTGAGATAACATCAGATGACAGTGCGCTAGTGAAGGTCAGGGATGAAGAAATGCGAAAAGTCATTGGCAAGGGCGGGAGAATTATTGACCAAATCGAAAATACTCTGGGGCTTCATATTGAAGTCAGGGAAATAGATACTCCAAGAATCTCCAGAGGAAGAAGAAGAGCTAAAAATGAAGTTCCTCAGCAGAAATCCAGGCTTCCTGGCCTTGAGGAGGAAGAGATTATCTCTTCGGCTCGTCCTTTTATCGAAATAAACAAGAAACATCTTATCCTGAAAGTTCCGGAGCTTGCAGGAAAGAACGTGGAAATATTCATCGAAGACAAATATCTCTTCAGTGCACCGGTAAGCCGACATGGAGAAGTGAAACTCAGGATAAATTCTGATCTTGCATCAGATATTATTGAAGCTCAAAATGGAGGAGATTTGATTGAAATAAGACTTATCTAGTTTTCTCAATTCCCTTTTTTCAACACTTTTTACATCCTTAATTCAGTCTAATTTTTTAGTTTTTTTTAATAAGATTTGTTTGCTATTTTTATTGAGAATTTCGATAGATTTCAATTTCAAAAATATCATATATTATGCATCATAAACGACCAGACAATATATTGGGATTTATCGAAATCTTCTTTACCGTATTATTCATTTAATAATCGTATATCAATTTCTTACGTCTCGGATAGAGGTGATACATTAGTTTGAATATAATATTGTTTACGGATATTATAAGCCACATTTTAAATTTATCACTTATTCAAGGAGAAGAGTTTCATCTGAGGGAAAGATTAGATGATTAAGTTAAGAAAATTCAGAGTCAACTAGCGAGAAATGTTGAACGAGTTAAAATTGTACTGTTAAGTCTTGAGGGGATAAACAACAATGAAACCTCTTTGTAATCAAAAGATGCTTGCAATGCATTAAAAACTCAAATACAATGAGTTTTAGGCTTAATTAGAGAAAGCCTGGAGATGAAAAATAAGGTGGAAGGCAAAGAACCATTACAGACAGACTGACCCCATAAATAGATTAGTAAAATTGCAGATATAAAACCTGAAATTTCGGCTATCCACGTGAAATATGCCAATACAGATCATTACCAAGTCCATTAAGAAAAACTATAACAGGAAGCATATCCTAGATTATTAAAGATCAATCAAGGATGATTTCAAAAATCTTGAATGCAAGTAGTACAAAACCCACCTTCTGAGATATACCAAGAATACAATATATTTTCCCAATATGCCAATCGATTAAAAATTAATCTCACTTTCAACTAATAATAGTGGCCAACCGGGCAAAA
The DNA here is from genome assembly GCA_963833425.1 of uncultured Methanosarcinaceae archaeon. GTDB lineage: Archaea > Halobacteriota > Methanosarcinia > Methanosarcinales > Methanosarcinaceae > Methanosarcina. Next base: position 125,375 of record CAWHXP010000003.1, read on the forward strand.
AAATTCGACATATTTATACATATGTGTAATGTCTTATCAAATATTCACATTTGCTTAATAATTCTTCCTTGTTTCCTTGGTTTTCAACATGGTTTTTAATAAATCGGAAGCTTAACATCACCTACAGTTCCAATGTAACCCCTATCATTCCACAGTTTACCACCAAATAACTGTTTTTTAATTATCACCGCATTATTTTAAGATTTTACTTACTACGATACTTTTTATAATCTATATCACTATTGAAGAAGAATGCTTTTTGCCTGTCACCAATGAAAAGATGATATGCACGCCAACATTACAGATTGTATCAAACTCAAAATAGTATTTTTTTTTACCAATTCCAAAGCATACATATTTTAAATAGTTGATAAATTCATAGTCTAAATAAATTTTGTACGATGCGTCCTAAAAAAGAGTTTATATTATTTTAGAGATGCAATTGTTTGCATGACTTCTTTCATTTTTATAATGAAAAATGTAGCTTAAAATATAACTCAATTATTTAACACCGGTTATCTGAGAAGTTTCCATCTCGGCAGCTTGCTGCAAAGTATTCGACTGGAATTAAAAAACCTAAAAGATAGATCTCAAAAAAGATTCATATAGAATCAAAATCTTCAAATTAACTAGCACTAAGTGCTTTTATTTATCTGAATCTTTCACGCAAACTCTCAAATTAAAATTTTAACTTAAAAATCTATCTTCTTTAATTAATTATAGCCCCGTATTTCTTTAATCCGACTAAAATAAAATTATAATAGCACAAAGTTTTCCCTGCTCATGGGTAAACATCTTGTTGTAGATAAAGGGGACTCTTGAGTACCGATCTAAAAAATTATATTAGTATAGAAAGTACTTCAATTTGCCAATTTTTGTACATCCTCGACATAGACTATATTGCAAAGCATGTCGAAAATAATTTTTATAACACCAAGAGTTGACACTTGAAGTACAGTGTTTTTTTCTGATTAGACTATTTGTGATGAATTATTTCAGAAAACTTTCTTGTGATAAAACTATTTCTTCCTAAACAGAAGAAACTCTATGCCATTTTTGATGAAAATGAATAAATAAAATTTCCTTCAGGTGGAATCCTTCATTATTTATGAAGTACAATCTCGGGGGAAAAAGAATCAGTGAGATAATTATGTTGTTTATTAGAGATAATACATAATTTCTATTTAAGAACTTTACATGTTTAATTTTCTATAAAGATTACGGAAAAGAACGGAATTAAAATGTGTGAGTTAGTTTTTTTCGTGTGAATTAACAAAAAAATTTTTAAATAAATAAGAATAGTCATTAGTAACTAAGGCAAATCTAACTACTGTTTCCATGGGAAGATTTATATAATGAAAATACGATGTAAGAGTAGTAGAAAATAAAGAGACGTATAATCTGTTATTAAAAACCAATTTTTTGTTTTTATAATGATCTTATACAATCTTATTTTTTTTATATCATTACCCGCTAAAGCGGAGGTGAAACAAAATGGCTTTTAATGACAGAGGAAATTCATTCCGTGGTGGCAGCAGAGGCGGCAGTCATGGTGGTGGTTTCAGAGGGGGCAGTAGTGGTCCTAGAGAAATGACCAAAGTGATATGCTCGGATTGTGGCGTTGAGACCGAAGTCCCGTTTAAACCAAATGAAGGGCGGCCTGTTTACTGTAGAGAATGTCTTCCTAACCACAGAAAATTTTAAGGATAATCTGATTTGAGTGTTTAAGCTGCGTTAAGTGCTAATTTCTTAACTTAATTTTAATTAACACTTAATCCATTTTCATTACTATTTAGCTGTTATTCTTTCCATTTTTCACTTTTGTTTTTGCTAAATATTTAACTTAATAAGTAAATTGTAGTTGTTCGGGTGAAGCAGATATAGGTGATGATTCCAACGGAAAAGGTAAGTCAAATCGGAATTGAGAATCAAAACCAATAGAAACAATTAAACGTTGAAATTGTTGATATAAAAATCATGATAAGAGGAATTAATTTGGCTAATTACAGGAGCACTATTAGAAAAAGACAAGCAGGATTCAATAAACCAGTAAACTCAGGGGACACACCTGAAATAACAAGGGTACGAACTCCCCGTAAGGACAGAAACGAAGTCCTTGCAACAGTAGCAAGTTTACTTGGATCAAAAAGAGTCACACTGCAATGCACGGACGGAGTTATCCGAATGGGCAGGATCCCTGGATCCAAGAAAAAAAGAATGTGGATCCGTGAAGGCGATGTTGTCATAGCCAATCCTTGGGAAGTTCAGAACTCGAAAGCTGATGTTACCTGGAAATACACAAGACCCCAGGTCGAATGGCTTGAAAGAAAAGGGTACCTTGATTAAAATATCTCAAGGGATATCAGTTATTTTTCATAGCGCTACATTGACCTGTAGCCTTAATGAATAAATGATTTTGAATAGTAGCAATAATAGGATCATTAAACCTAAGAACCCCAAATTGAAGTCACAAAAAAGGTGGTATCCTTAATTAAGTTTTTGACGCATTCATAATTAAGCATCCAGCGCAACGAATTTTTGCATTTTCATGCTATAAGCAAATTCTTCTTTAACATCCTTAATGAAGCGCTGAATAAAAAGCGAGAAAGAGCACTAAGTAAGTTTTGTAAAATGAAATCAACCAAATAACAGAGGGCAATATATAAAATTAAAAAATTCTAATCAAAAGTAATCGAGAAGATTTAGCGCAATATTTTTCAGCGAAATGTTTTTCCATCCAAAAGCCTAAAAAAACTTGATAGATTAATGTGGACAAAAATACTCACTGTTGCTTTTTCACATAAGATATTTGTACCGCTTCTTTACAGTCAAATATTCAAATTTCTATTTTCCTGTATTCGCCTATTTAATTTTCCTAAATTACCTCTTAGTACTTTTGAAGTTACAAAATAGTAATTATAGCTATTATTTGGCAGCATAATTGCATTTAGAATTAAACCTCATTTTTTCGTTAAATCATTTGATACCTTCAAAAATTTCATCAAAACCATCTAGGATTTGTTAGTTTTCACCCTACAAAGTAACAAAAAGATTTATTCCAGTCGAATACTTTGCAGCAAGCTGCCGAGATGGAAACTTCTCAGATAACCGGTGTTAAATAATTGAGTTATATTTTAAGCTACATTTTTCATTATAAAAATGAAAGAAGTCATGCAAACAATTGCATCTCTAAAATAATATAAACTCTTTTTTAGGACGCATCGTACAAAATTTATTTAGAATATGAATTTATCAACTATTTAAAATATGTATGCTTTGGAATTGGTAAAAAAAAATACTATTTTGAGTTTGATACAATCTGTAATGTTGGCGTGCATATCATCTTTTCATTGGTGACAGGCAAAAAGCATTCTTCTTCAATAGTGATATAGATTATAAAAAGTATCGTAGTAAGTAAAATCTTAAAATAACGCGGTGATAATTAAAACAATTGTGGAATTGTGAACTTGGGGATAAAGAATGTCACATTGGTACTGCAGAAGCTGTAACTTCCGACGTAATTAAAGATTAAGTTAAAATCAAATAATCATGACGAAACAGAATTATATAAGAAAATGAAAATATTGTTGTTAAATAATTTCCTTATAACCGAAGCGATCCTCAAATTGTAGTTTAGAGTCTCTTCTCACAGAAAAATAATCATATTAATTATGCTAGAAAAGATTTAGATAAAACCCCTTAATTTAGTTTTATGCATATAATTGACATTAAATGACTCATAAAAGTCAAACATTTATCTAAACCTCTATATTATATTAACTGAAAGGAAATATACATCTAGTCTTTCTGTAATAACATAGTTTACCCTGGCTCCCACTTTCCGTATATGCACACAAAAAAGCTATCTATTTTTTCAATATAGAGCAGCTTAAGAATCAATCTAACTTTTCATGGATTATTAGTAGAAAACGGACAAACAAATTATGCATCTGAGAAGAGTAAGCTAATTATATAAAATTTATAGAAACCAAGATGTAGTTAAAAATGTCATCATGAAAGAGATTTAAAAACTAAATCGTTGGAAAGCTAATAAAAGCTGCACCACCAAATTAGAAAAAACAAAATTACCTATAAATCCCAACCCAAATGCAAATCCCCAATAAATTTCGCAAAAAATATTTTATAAAGCAGAGAAATAAACAAAAATTCCCTAGGAATTTGATTCCATAATGGTCGAATTTCCGAAAAGAATTTTCAGCCATTATGGAGCTAACTTGTTCAAAAGTCTTTACTTTGAGGGAGTTAATGGCACCTTTTTACTCATTACTTTCAGCTTCTTGATTGCTGAGATTGTTGCCTGGGATTCTTTGTAAATTTTATCCTCATAATAGCTTATAATCTCGTCAACAGGAGCTGCAAGGGCATAAATCTTAATCGGTCTCCCTTTTCCAGGCTTCTTTTCTGAACGCACACTTACCCAGGACTGGTTACGCATTAACCTCATTGCGAGACTAACTTCGGGTTGCCTTAATCCAGTACTGATTTCAATTTCACGGGATGAAGCTTCGTCTACATTCATGAGATATGCCATAGTTGTAGCAACATTTCTTGACATCCCGAGATTTCTCAACGTTTCAATAAAAATGTGGTCGTTTTCGTCCAGCACTTTTACTTCATAGTCTTTCATGATAACCCCTTTTTATACTTCTAGTTTAGTAGATAAGTTTGTCAGCTAAAAACTATCATGGTAATATTATTTACATCCTCAAATTATGCTTTGATAAGCACCTTATGCTTTTAAAATCACCTTTAAAGCTGACAACAATTAATAAATATGTATTTTGTATGCAGATTTATACGGCGAATTATACCTTTTTGACATTTTGAAGAGAATAAAAAGCCTTTTTACTTTATGAATAAATTTTTCCCGTTTTCAGCCCAACAACCGATTATTAAATACAAGCCTTAAAATATATTCATAACTGCTACTAGAGCCAGTTTTATGAGATTGATTGGACGTTCAGTATAGTTTTAGCAATTAAAACCTGTATACGTATATAATTAGAAGGTTATTCATCTCCAACAATCAATAATGTATTCATACTATTTAAAGTTGTATATATTAAAAATGAATTTAAAAAGCTTCAATTAAGTTAAACGCAAATTGGTCTCAAAAATAATCAAGTATCAGAGGCATGATTATACCCTGATTCAAATAAAAAGATTTGAGCTTTATATAAAAAGAGTATTATAAAGTAACTGATCAATAATTATGAAAATATATTTCTAGAGAAACCTAAACTTCATTTTTATAGAATATAAGTTACATTTAATATTTAAAGTGGAAAAAATAAAGATAAATTAGACATATTAAATTGTATACTCTTCTCTAATATCCGGTTATTCTCTAAAAAAAAAAAATGGAAATTAATTTTATTTGCCTGTGTTTACCTTTCAAAGAAAATTATAATTCAATTTAAATTTGTGCACTCGTTTAACTAAAAGAAACTATGCTTAATCTTTCCTATCTACTAAGATTAAAGACCTACTGATTTTGATCTTGTAAAGCTCTGATACATCCATGATGGAAGTAAGTCAAAAAAGTTAATATCTAATCTGCAGTAAATTTTATTAATAGTTTGACAATACCTTTGATAACTCGATCAACGTTTTAAGATTATTATAAATCATTCTGTGTTAGAGCATCAGGAGTCCTATATCTGATGAATGATACCATCGGATCGAAATTCTGTAGAATCTTGCCCTATATAGGGTGTTTACCTTATCACAATACAACATCATAAGTTTTGTTATTTTAATATCAACTACAATATTAACTATGAAAAATATATGGGTAAATATTATACTGGACTTCTAAGTATAAGGTAAGATTTTTATGAAAGCTTCTGATCTTTTCGGCGCCCAACTCAAAGAAGAAGGCACATAATATATTTTTGAACTGCCAGGAGAAGAAAATCTGGACTTTCTAGAGTCATTGAGAATTTCAGAAATCAAACTAAGAGTAACAAGGCATGAACATGCTGCAGCTTTTATGGCCACAACCTACTGAAGACTGACAGTAAAACCAGGGATTTGTTTTTCAATTCTGAGATCAGGAGCTACTAACCTGGTCACTGGCGTTGCCCAGGCACAGCATGTAGGTGCTCCTTTTATATCTATCTCCGGTTAGAAGGCACTGAATAACAACTGGCAGGGTCGTTTCCAGTTGTAGACGTTGCCAGGATGATGAAGCCACTCTGCAAAAATTCCTTTGCAATAACTGATCCAGGAATGATTCCTACAGTAATCCGAAATGCCTTCAAACATGCAGAATCTGAAAGGCCAGGAGCTGTGCATATAGAACTCCCGGGAGATGTAGCTTAAGAAGAAACTGATGCAGTAGTACAAAAGAGAAGCTAAATAGGATTCTTACCCGAATTTAGAGGCCGTGGAGAAAGGTGCTTCTATGATCCGTGAAGCTAAAAATCCCTTGATAATGGTTTCTTCAGGAGCTAACAGAAAAGGAGTCGCTGAAGAGCTTGGGAACTTTGCCACAAAAACAGGCATCTATCTGGTGCATACCCAGATGGGGAAAAGTGTTGTTCCGATGGCTGCATTTACAGTCTCTTTGCGATCGGAATCCATTCCAGAGATCATATCGACTGTGGAATCGATGGATCTGATGTGATAATCACCGTGGGGTACAACATTGCTGAATATCCTCCCTGTCTGTGGAATGGAAAACTGGATAAAAAGATCATAAATTTAGATTTCGTGGGATATGTGCCTGAAAGATACTTTAACCCTACAGTAAAGATCATCGGAGGTGTCACCTCTTCAATCAGAGAACTTGCTGCAAATATTCAGGAGAAAAGGGAACTCCCTTTCTTTGAGAAGACCAGATATTTCATTGAGAAAAAAATAAATGCTACCCACCCCAAAATATCCTCCTTTGCCACAATCAGTAGTACACAGTGTCAGAAAAGTGTTCGGAAAGGAAGATATAATCATATTGAACAATGGAATTTATAAGCTGTGGTTTCCCCGCCTTTACAAGACATACGCCCTAAACACTGTACTTCTTGACAATGCCCCTGCAGTTATTGGAGGAGGCTCTCTGCAGGAATTACCACAAAACTTCTTCATCCTGAACGCCGAGTGCTTGCAATCTGCGGGAACCGGGGCTTTATGATAAATTGCCAGTAGCTTGAGACTGCAAAGTGTTATGGAATTCCTGTAGTTGTTCTTATTCTTAATGATAATGCCTTTGGTTTTATCAAATGGGAGCAGAAAAAGAAGCACTTTGAGGATTTTGGATTGGACTATGGAAATCCTGATTTTGCTCTTTTTGCGGAGACTTTTGGGGCTGCAGGCTTTAAGGTCAGATAAAGTGATAAACTTGCAGAAATTTTGGATATATCTTTTTCCTTAAATAAGTAGCTGTTATTGAATGCCCTATCGATTATTCAGCAAATTATGATACCTTGTCGATAGAACTGAGAAACCTTATATGTGAATTCTTACCCTTTCTCCGCAGATATACACAAAAATTCCGTCTATTTTCTCAAGATGAAGTAGCTTAAAAATTAATCCAACTTTCAATGAATAAATAATGGCCAAATAGATAAACATATTCATAAACATGAATCATATAACTTTTTTATCCAGTTATTTAGTAATCCTGGGAGCAGAAGCTCTGAGATTTATCCTATTCTCAAGGTAGTAATAATTTTATCTAACCTCTAGGTAGAGACATCTTGTAGATCAGATTCAGCTACAGTAGTTGAGATAGCCTTTAGATTCTCGAATACCAGATATATCATCTCAAAAGGGGATTCACATAATTGAGGCTTAAATAACACTGGTTTTCCGCTTTATAATCTTTGCCGTAAAAATCAACACGTGTAGATGAATAAAATATGTTTATTAATACATACATAAAGTATTTTCACTGATTTCAAACTAGAGATGAATCACAAAAAGCACGGAAACACAAGAGTAAGTATACCTGTGAACAATTTTTCCAAGTTTCCTGTGGTTATAAAATTTTCAGTGGCTTTAGTTAAGTAATTAAGTTAGAACTATACTTTATTCTTAAAAATGCATTTAATTCGAATACTTACTAGACCTTTGAGTAATAATTGTGAGTATATCTTCATCCTGCATTCTGTGATCGAGTCCTACTCGCTGTCCGGGATGCTTTGCGGAAGTACCCCATATCAGAGCATAACGGAATTTCCTTCGAAAATCTCTATGCAAGCGATCACAGATCTTACCTATATTTGTTCCGCTCATAATTATCAGTGGTTCTTCAACATCTGCGAGCTGGCCCTGCGGTTTTAAATAGACTCGAATGAAACCAAGACGATCATAAATTGCATCTTTGAGGGTTTCTATGTTGATTCCTTCATGAGCCGATATGAAGATTGAATTCGGGTATATATTTCTACATTCCTCAATCAGTTGGGGATAGGCCAAATCAACCTTGTTAACAACTATTAGCGCCCTTACATAACTCCTGTTGTTAAGGACGACATCAATAAGCTGGTCAACTGTTATATTTTCTCTTATAAGTACATTGGCATTATGAATCTTGTACTCATCCAGTACAGCTTTGATAGTTTCCTCATCCAGGTCAAGTTCAATAGTCGAGTTGATCTCGATTCCCCCTCTATCTTTCTTCTTTATAATCACATCAGGGATCTCTTCGTCAACACGAATTCCTGCCTGGTATAGTTCGTCCATGAGTACTTCATAATGCTTGGGTTGGAATACATCGAGCAAAAATATAACCATATCTGAATTCCGGATAACAGAAATGACTTCCTTTCCTCGTCCACGTCCAGAAGATGCACCTTTCACAAGTCCGGGAACGTCCAGGAACTGGATTGTTGCTCCTTTATGCTCGAGAACTCCTGGGACAACTGTAAGGGTGGTAAAGTCGTATGTACCAACTTCTGACTTGGCATCCGTGAGTTTGTTAAGAAGCGTGGATTTCCCTACTGATGGGAAACCCACAAGGGTCACAGTTCCATCTCCAGATTTTCTGATTGAGTATCCATCCCCTCCACCCTTTGAAGATGCTTTTTTTTCCACCTCGTCTCGCAAGCGAGCTATTTTAGCTTTCAACCTTCCGATATGATGGGAAGTTGCCTTGTTGTACTGCGTCTTGCGAATTTCATCTTCTACTTCCTGTATTTGCTCCTGTATACTGCTCATCTGGAACCTGCCGAGTTATGGACTGAATAAATTATTCTTATTTTATCCGAAGAAAGAAAACACATAAATAATAATTTCTAAAAACTTTTTTGATCCAAAAACGATACTTCATCTTATTATTTTATCCTGAATAGTCGAATTCAATATATATATCTATGGAATAATTTTATTTAATTATCCGAAAATGATAGGAATATTTTGTTAAATTTATATTTTTTAATAAGTATACTAATATTTAAAACTTATTGAGAAAGGGGTCCGGAGAAATATCAGAGATAAAATTCATGTGATAGAACTAGAAAAAAAAAAATCAATAGCATTAAACCTTCAACCATCTAGTACTTTATTAGTTAATACCAAGGTATTTTCATAATGAATTTCTGAGCTAGCGTAAGCTAATGCAACTACCAGATAGTCAGGAATTATTATTCCAATGTTATGGATGTGGTGAAGACTGGATACAAAATTAGGATGAGACATGACTGAGATGCGAATCTAACCGCTCCTTGTATGAGTCAGAATGATCTTAGAGATTCTGAAAAGGAGAATTTTGAAGCTTCATGAGGAGAAGGGAGGGATTATCGCTTTCTTGGAGAACATACAAGCTGTCAGGAAAGGGATTTTCGATATAATATCCAAGCTCGAAGGATTGAGTGTACTCAACAGTAGTCTCGGTTTCATAAAATAGAGGAAATAAAGGATCTGTAGAAATCCTTAATTTGACGCAAATTATTTCTATAACTTTTTTGTCTATGTTGTATATTATTAATTTAATTTTAATCTCTTTCACTTGACAACGAAATTTCCTTGCCCTAAGTGTTTCTCCTAATTTACTTTAACTACAGAAAACATTGTCTCCACGATATTTCTTTGATTATATTTAATTTAGTCAAAGACCAGATTCAACTGTTTTCTATATTTCCCCTTCTTTTCTTTCTTTTTCTCTCTCTTACAGGTATAATTGAATCTGCTTTGATTTCTTCTCTAATTATATAATGTATTTTTTTCTGAATCGTATCCTTTATCCATTACATAACAATCAGACGTTCTTATCTTGTTTAATTGCCTTATCAGAGCATTTGCATGTTTGATTTCATGGTCTGTTTCTGTTTTTTGACTAATTTTCCATCCCAATATTATCTTTTTACTTGTGTCCACTGACATTGAAGTTCTCAGAAAGCTTCGAAGAAGCTTCCCTGTTCTTCTGGAATAATAATAGATTGCATATGAACTCGTAAATCCTGTTGCACCAATGCTGCAAAAGAGCCATTTTCTCCATATGAGTATAACAGCTTTAGAATCTTTGACAGAAGAAGGTTAAACAGAGAAGATGAAATCATGGTTACAAACTTTTGAAGGGTAGTAAAATGTGGAATCTTATCAAGAGCAAGTTTTTCTTTTATATCGCTCATAAGGTCAATAAGTTCTACAAAATCTCGATAGGCTGTACTAATATACTTTTTCAATAAAACCAGTGCAAGAAGCGGATGCTGAATATAAATGTGTTTTGAATACCTGCAGGAATAAAACTTCAGTCTGAAGACTGAACAGTTTCAAGGCTGGTATCAACAAATTGAATGTACTTACTAAATTTCAATATCGAATGTTCCTTCGTTTTTAGCGAAAAAATAAGAAAATATTAGAACGGAATAGTTATAATACTATAGTGTAAAAGTTCAATTTAGAGCATTTCTACAGAGCTGAAATAAAAGCTAAGACTAAAAAATATAGGTTATTTCAAAAATTTTCGGTTCCAAAATTTATCAGGCTATCAATTCCAAGTTATCCCTTTTACCTCGTTAGCTACAATTAATTTATATTAATTTATCATTCCAAAGTTTACTTATCCGATTTTAAAATTCACTAATTATACAAGAGTTTTTTATTAACCATAGAGAATTTCGATAAACTCCATGCGCTTGAGCATGGTTGACTTTAAATTTGTCAATATTTATGTATATTCATGAAAACTCTTACTGATTTTGCTCTTAAAAATAGTATAAACTTCTTGAATCTGTTGGAGATAAGCTTGCTGAAATTTATTCCTGAATTGATTGGAAAACGTTTCGTATTATTCTTGAGTCTATGTATATTAACAAAACCGTTTCAGAAGGGAGATCTGAAACTGATGTCGTTGTGATGTTCAAAATGCTTGTTTTACAACAATGGCACAGGCTCTCTGATTTTAAACTTGAGAAACAGTGTATAGATCGAATTTCTTTTAGGAAATTCCTTGTATTTCCGGAATACATACCTGACAATACTACTGTATGGCTATTTAGGGAGAGAATTATCGAGAATTTCAAAGAAAATATGGGGAAAGTTGCAAAGCCAACTTGATGCTCTGGGTTTACCGATAAAGCAGGGAATGATTCAGGATGCTACTTTTATCCATTCAGATCCAGGACATGCAAAAGCAGAGAGATGAGGCAAAAACAAGAAGAAGCAGAGACGGAACATGGACAAAGAAGAGAGGTAAATCTCACTTTGGATATAAGCTTCATAATATAATAGACAGAGATTATGAGCTGATCAGAAGATTCAAAACAACAACTGCGTCAGTACATGATTCGTATGTAGATTTGACAGAGCATACTTTGGAGCAAAAACGAAAGGGTATAATGCAACAATGAAAAGAGCGGTCAAAGGACATACGTTGGGAATAAAGGATATATTAAGAAATAAGAGAATTAGCTCAAAAAGATTCCAAGGGGAAAGAGTTTATTCAGTAACGAAAGAAATTTTCAAAGCAGGAAGAGTTTTTGTTACTACTGTTAAAAGAGTAAATCTAAAAATGTTGTGTACGGCTTTTTGTTATAATCTCCATCAATTGAGGACATTGAAAATAAAAAAACTATATTGAAGATAGCGGAAGCTATCTTTAAAATCAAAGAATTGAGACTAAGTAAAACCAAAAAGAGGACTTAAATAGAGAAATTGAGGGGAAGATCTTAGAAATTTCTGCTAAGAAATAAAATCCGAAGTTTATCGAAATCCTCCATAGTTTAACAGTACAATTTCCCTTTACTGCGAGACTCAATCTTTTTGTCAAAAAGCATTAAAATCTTCCAAAATTTCATTCGGATCATCTAGGATGTGTCAGTTTTCAAGCATATTGTATTAAAATATTTTAGATGTATGCCGTTAATTCCATTTTAGAATTTTCACTATCTAATTTTGTAAACATAATTTAATATTTTTATCCATTATCCTATAATCTATCAAATTCAACATAAAGAATCAGATCAAAGTGTAGGTGTAAAACCTCACTGCAAGCAATTGGGAGGTTTAAGCCATCGCTTTGTATCCAATTGGAATTACCCAAAATCAAATCTCCTCATTTTGACATATAATTAGTACTATAGAATATTTCGATAAACCTCTTATTTTCATGAGTTATTTATATACCTATTATAAGCGTAAGACAAAATTTAAGGTTTTATCGAAATCCTCTATAGTCTCTTTGAAGGACAGCAATGGTCACAGTTAGATAAGGACAGCCACATTTCGAGAAAAAAGTATTAAATAATTGTCAGAATAGACATTTGAAAAATATTTCACTGTGAAATCGCGAAAAGTAAATCTGGTAAAAAGCCTATAATAACAGATATTTACCAAAAAAAAATATTAGTTGGAAGAGTCCCACAAAATTTTATTTTGGCCTATTTTCCTCTTTCAATCTTCTGTGCCAGGCCTTTTATTTTTTGATGAGTTTACCTGTACTTTGAGTTATTTTTCCAAAAGCTTCAATGATCCTTTTTGTTATTGGCCCGATTTTGCCTGTGCCAATTGATCTTCCATCAAGTTTGGTCAAGGGAGCAGCTTCAGCTGCTGTGCCAGTAACAAATATTTCATCTGCTGTGTAGAGATCAAATAGGCCCAGATTTGCTTCGATGGTTTTGTACCCTATTTCTTCTAGAAGTTCTATAGCTGTTGCTCTGGTGATCCCTTTTAAGTTGCTTATTGTGAAGGGGGTGAACACTTTGTTGTTTTTGATAATAAAAATATTGTCTCCTGAGCCTTCGCACACAAAACCATTCTGGTCCAGGAAGATTGCTTCATCCCCTCCTTTCTCGTTTGCTTCTATCTTTGCCAGAATATTGTTCAGATAGTTCAGAGATTTGATATTCGGGGATAAGGCATCAGGAGCATTTCGTCGGATACAAACGCTGACTCCTGTGAGCCCGGTCTCATAAAGATCACCATACATAGCTCTCCAAGCCTGAGCTATAATGATCACGTTTGGCTTTCCACAATTACGGGGATCAAGCCCAAGATCTCCGATTCCCCTAGAGACTATTGGACGGATGTAAGCGTCTTTTAGATTGTTTTTCCTTAGGGTCTCAAGGATAATCTCAGTCATCTCATCCTTTGTGAGAGGGATATCCATTGCAATTGCCTTTGCTGAGTCATAAAGCCTGTCAACATGCTCCTTTAACTTAAAGACACGCCCATTGTATGCCTTTATACCTTCAAACACACCATCACCATAGAGGAAACCATGGTCATAAACCGAAACCTTAGCTTCGGATTTGGGAACAAATTTCCCATCCAAGTAAATCAGCAATTCAGTCATTTGCGAACAATCCTCTTCAATTTCACCAAATTATAGATTGCATCTGTTTTTAATATTTTCTTCTAACGTTATCTCTAAAGCACAATTCTTACAGATAATCTCTTTTTTTCATTTATTCACAGTATCTAAACTTTATGCAGAAATCTTAAATTAATTTGAGGCTTCAGGGAAATTTCCCCTGCTGATAAATTCATACATAACACGCTGAATACGCGGATAGATACTGAATATATATTACGATTTCGCTTCTACATAAATATTTTAATATTTTTTATAGTTCACTTCTTACAGATTTGAACAGAAATGTCATCTATTTCCTCAATATGACAACGGATTGAAAATTAATCTGACTCTCAATGATTAAAAGGAAGTAAATCGGAAAACAAAATATACATATGTATAAATATAGGAAACGTCGGATGAAAACACATAAAATCAGGTTCCGTTGCAAAAAATCTGGCTATTTTACAAAACCAATGAAAAACATCACGAATAGGATATCTAGATGTTATGAACAAGTAAAAAATGATACAAAAAGCAACCATTATAGCCTAAAAAGGCAGTAAAATTATTTTTGCAACGGAACCGGTCGTCGAGTAGATTAGATGTATATCGGTATGCTAGTGGCCTATTCCACGCAGATCGAATTGACTTGGCTCGTCGATTTTCGATGTCATTATTTATTTCATCCTTAACCTTTTGGTTATTGTTAAATTCTATCCTTACTCAACTCTATTCCCATTAGCTCTGCCCATTAGCACTATCTCCATTTAATTTGCCGATGATTTACTGTCAAATTGTATCATTGACTCATTATCATGTGGACTATAATAGAATCAATGCATTAAGGCAATTCTTTATTTAATATAACTTTCTGATCTATAAGTTTTCGTTAGTAACCTATTAATCTTCTTTGTAATTCAATAAATATTTGTAATTATTTATAATTAATTATAAATAATATAGTTTATGAATGAAAATTTCTTTCTCATAATATATTTTAAAATCTAATACTAATTTAATATTTACTGTAGTTTGATATTTTAGGAAATTTTCACAAAGTTAGCATTTAACTTTTTTACTAAAAAAGCAATATATACTAACCTCAGATTAAATTTGAAATTTTAAAGGCCTGATAATAGGTATCTTCAACACTATATAGCAAAAGTATATTTTTTAAAATATATTGTTATGTCTCTGGGTTATTGATCAAATTTGGTAAATGATTATATCACCCATTTTTGAGAAACTATAGTTTCACTGCAAAAATGAAAATCTCAGAATTTTTGCCGATATTTAAAACAGTTATTGTTGTACCAGATAATCCAAAGCTCATGTTTTTCATACTCGCTTACGATAGAACATAATGTCCATAAGCCGACAGCTGCTTTTATATCCAAGGCCACTAGCATTGTAGCACCGTTTGTGACATTGTTGCAAAAATAGTTATTTTTCTGAGGTTTATCAGCAAATTATTTTCCCTAATTGACTTGTATTTATAATTCAAATAGAACAACACATTTCTTAAAGAAAACATTCGACCTAATAAATATAAATAAATATTTAAATAAAATTCATTAACCAGTTAATTGAAAAAATTGACTACAATTTAAAAAAAATTAAGTGTTTATATCGCGGTAGATATTTTATGGAAAAATAGCTTGATATATCCGAGATAGGGAATCCGGTACTTTGCAGTCCCTATAATCCAACTGTCTTTTACAGGCATATCATAGCTAATCTGCCCTTCCTGGTCAAAGTGCTTGTTGGTTACAGTATTATCTCCCTTCGTTACATAGCCAGAATATGGGGCAGAAGGCCCTCCTAACCACATAGGTTCTCCCGTTTCTACCCTATACATTGCCCTATGAATAATAGGGGTTACCCCCTCCAGACCATAGGGACGGTAAAGAATCACATCTCCATAATTTTTAAAGGATTCATATCCCGATTTTTTTCCTTCTTCATTAGTGGTAACATTCACTCTATCGATACTTTTAACAAAAATAATGTCTCCTATCTGCATATGAGGTTCCATACTCCCTGACTCCACTACAACCATTGGCGTCCAGAGCCCGAATGCCAGCTTAGAAAGGACCATAAAAGTAATCAGGAAAGCTATGACCGACAAAATATCCTTTCCAAAGGAAACCCAGGTATTTTCCTCCCCCTGGGTACTGTTTTCATTCTCATTTGTGTTCATAATCAGCCTTTATTCTCTTGATTCTTTTCTTCTGTTGCTGCATAATTTTTCATTTGACCTTACCAAAACTGAATATTTATTTGATCAAACTTATATGTTACAGCCCCTAGATTGAGTGATACGACTTCTGGATTATAGATGATTTCAATAAACCCCAATTTTGGGTTGGTCTTGTATAAAGCGTATAAAAACGAGTTGTCAAATAGGAGGTTTATCGAAATTCTTTATGATATATATAACTTACGCAGTCGAAACACATAATTAGCAGCCTATGACATAAAACTATTCAAAATTACTTACATTTCAAAAATTCGCATGTGCTTTATCGTTGATATCCAACTGTATAAATTCTATGAGTGATAACATTAATAATTTAATACAGTACTACACGAACTTTTAATCGATGATTTTCAAAAGAAAATCCACATTTTGTGTTTTATTAAAAGATCTGAGTAATATACATGCAAGTTCTCCAAATAAATCTAGTACAAAGAATTTTGATAAGCTTCTGATTTTCACTAGTGATTTGTACATACCATTTATTAGCCTATGACAAAATAGACGAGTTTATTGAAGTTCCTGTGTAAGACGCGAAGTTTTGAATTTGATGTCTATCAGAATGGCGTTAGAAACATCGAACATAGAACACTATAGGTATATCTTAGAGTCTCAGGGGCGTCTGTTAACCACTATGCAGACAATAATTTATTAGATATATCCTATACATGTTACTTCTATACTAGTGATTGACAAAGAGATAAGCTGATGAAAAAATACATGAGCACCAGGTTCGAGAATTAAATTTCCATGACATATTATCTCAAGAAATAAAAAAGTCGTGTTAGAAAAACTGCTATAACGAAACTTACACAATATGTTAGGAAATAAATACAACGAAGTATTTTTTTGTTTCATCTACTCTAAAAATAAGTGTAAGAAGCCTGTTATCTTTTCAAAATTCCTACAACAGCAAAATTTTTCAAAACTTCATGCCCATGGGGTGCATCATCCATGGTTTTCGTAAGATCCTGTCCGGAATCATGAAGTCCCTGGTGGATGCCATCTTTCCATAAATAACTATCAGAGATATCATAAATTTGGCCGCTATAAGCCACATAAATTTTTCCATTTTTCCCATTCTGATCCGCAAGTTTTTCAAGTGTGTATTCATTCATTTTTATACCTCCATTTTGATATCAATTTTACTTCATGATCACTGAAAGTCTCACCTGCCATCAAACATTCAAGATTTTCAACATTTCATCAACTTCGGTGGTTGGAAGCTGACATTCATAGTCCCTGCATACGTATGCAGTAGCTTTTCCCTCAATTAGCACCTGCATTTTAGTATATGCCGCCAGAGTTGTAATTTCTGGATCCATTCCCTCTGGTCTGAAAACTAACACCTTGTTAGGGATGAAATGGGTCCAAAGCTCTTTAATCATGCGTCTCGTATCAGCAGCCTCATGCTTTCCAACAATTACCACTTCATATGCAGGGCCTATCCTGAAGTCGAGAGCTGACAGGAACTGGGTATACCCAGATGATGTTTTTCGTATCAATTTTGAAAACGCGCATTCTAACCCATCAGCTGTATTTTTCAGTTCAAGATCAGCAATTATTCTGGAAAGCCTTAGAAGATTTGACATTTCTACTGAATTCCCCGATGGTAGAGCCGTGTCAGCAAATTCTTTTGTTCTGAAGATGAGTGATTCGCTATCATCAGCAGTAAAGAAGAATCCACCATGTACACGATCCCAGAAATGCTCTATGAGTTCCCTATTTAGACAAATGGCTGCTTTAAGATAGCGCAGTTTGAATCCGGCCTCATAGAGGTCAAGAAGTCCATGAATAAGGAATGAATAGTCATCTACAGTTCCAGAAATGCCGGTTTCTCCATCCCTATAACGGTGAAACAATCTTTTGCCAGGATTATAAAGGGTTTTGAGAATAAAATCAGCGGCTTTCTCAGCAACCTTCAAATACTTTTTCTCACCAAAAGTCTGGAAACCCTTTGCAAGAGCTGCTATCATAAGCCCGTTCCAATCAGTAAGGATCTTATCATCTCTTGAAGGTCTTTTTCGTTTATTTCGGGCTTCCAAAAGTTTTTCTTTAGCTAATTTTACCCGCCGCTCGATTTCATCTGTCGAAATTTGGAGTTCGGCAGCGAGGACGTCAAAAGGTTGGGTCATATAAAGAATATTGTTGCCAGTCTTTTTATCACTAAATTCTTCTTCAAAGTTACCTCCTTCTTTCAAATTGAACACTTTGTTGATTAGTTCGGATTCCTCAATATCAAGGATACTTGTTATCTCTTCTAACGTCCATAGATAATAAATTCCTTCTTCTCCTTCAACATCTGCATCTTCACCACAGTAAAACCCACCTTCAATGGACGTCAGGTCTCCTAGCACGTAATCCATTGTTCTCAGTGCTGTTTCCTTATAAATTTCTTTTCTGGTAACCTGATAGGCTTCTGTATATGCAACAGCAATAAGAGCCTGATCATATAACATTTTTTCAAAATGGGGGACAATCCACATATTGTCTGTTGAGTAACGATGGAAACCCGACCCCAAATGATCCTGGATACCTCCTCGGTACATGTTATCCAGAGTAAATTCCACCATGTTTAGGGCTTCAGGGTTTCCACTGCGTCTCCAGTATCGGAGTAAAAAGAATATTTTGTGCGGAGTCGGAAATTTAGGTGCCCTTCCAAAGCTCCCGTATTTACTGTCAAACGATCTCAGCAGTTCGTCGTAAGCCTTGTCCATTATTGCTTCCCCGAGTTTCACTCCTGAAGACTCTGGGATCATACTCTGCGCCCCGATTTCCTCTCCTGAAGACTCTGAGATCATATTCTGTATGGTTAAAGTGATCTTTTCAGCCGAATCAATCACCTCTTTATTCTGCTTGTTCCAAATCTCCTCTATCTTAGGCACGAGCTCTAGCATCCCTATCTGACCTAAACGGGATTTTTTGGGGATATAAGTTCCTGCAAAGAAAGGCTTCATTTTCGGGGTCACAATTACACTAAGTGGCCAGCCTCCTCTTCCAAGGAAAATCTGACAAATTGTCATGTATAAGTTATCGATATCTGGTCTCTCTTCTCTATCTACTTTTATGCAAACAAAAGCCCTGTTCATAAGTTCTGCTACTTCTTCATCTTCGAAAGACTCATGTGCCATTACATGACACCAGTGACATGTAGAGTAACCAATTGAAAGAAAAATGGGTTTATTTTCTTTCATGGCTTTTTCAAAAGCTTCTTCTCCCCAAGGATACCAATATACAGGATTATATGCATGCTGTAGAAGGTATGGACTCTTTTCTTTGATCAAACGGTTAGTTTTTTTATTTTCTGTTCCCAATAAAATCCCTTCGGTTCTATTTCAGGGTTATATTCCTCGCGAGGTATACACTCTACCTACCAAGACTTCACGTTATTAAAACACTCTTGGACATTTTAATTCCTACTAGCCTAAACCAGCGATACTGCAGAATATTAACTTTAAACAACTGTCAAAATTCTTTAGCGATTCTTTGCTGAAACTAAAATTATAGAGGATTTTGATCTTTCTAAGTTTCTTCATAAGTTTATAAGGTATACAAATAACTCGTGAAAATCAGAGATTTATCTAAGTTCTTTAGAATAACTTCTCATAATTTCTGGAGAGTTTGCATAACAAAAAACAGATACGTCCAAATTTTCCCATGTTCGATGATCCTACCTTAAATATCGATATAGCGGCAACTAAGTTGTTTTCTCCAGTCCTTTTAAAATTTTGAGAAACAATTTTGGGACTAAAATTAATCGGAAAGTATTTCGATAAACCTCTGATCTTCACGAGTTATTTGTATAGCTTTTATGAGCATACATCAAATTTGGGGATTCATCTTAATCCTCTTTCAGCAACAATATGCACTTATTCTCTTTATTATTTTAAATTAATGATAGAAATAATAGTTTTGGAATAAAACTTACTTTCACATGAAATATTTTAAAATCAAACAACAATTTAATATTAAATACTTATTATGAAAGTTTTTGAATAATTAATTAAAAATAAATCCAATGGTTAGTTTACATTGTAGCCTAAAGCGAATAAATAAGAGTGAAGTCTGATTATCGATGTGTGAATAAACAGGATACACGCTCTAAGAAAATACCTCTAAAAATCCGTCAGTAAAATTCTCGGCCACTTTTTCAGGCTCTAGTCCTATTAATCGATGCTAAAAGGCTGTATATCTGAATGTGATTTTGCCAGTTTTAGGATAAGCTCGATATCTAGTTTGCTAGGATAAGTTAATGTTTCGATGAGTTCATCGAAAATGATATCAGCACGATAAAAATCTGTAACGCAATAGAACATAAAAGCAGGAGGTAAAAAAGATTACTTTCAGGGCTTAAGAAGAATAAGCCCAAATGCGATTCGTCCAGCATATCGAAAGATATATCAAGCCAGTGGTGTCCTTTCAATAGATTCTTGATTTCTTGGCGCTCGAGGTCGAAGCCGTGGTACCAAGGACAATATGATCACCACCGGGATATCTCGTCCTGCTGAAGTGGTCATTAATTTCTTTGAGTAGTGTCCTTGCATCTACAGTCATTTTATTTACCTTGCTCTCATGGGACAGGTACGAAATCTCGTAGAGGGAAGAGTCGACTACCTTCTGGAATAATCAAATAAAAAACCAGTGCCGCACTTGGGAGACCCGTGAGCTCTGCCATTCTATCCATGAAGCTTTTGTCTGTGATAGGCTTTTTTATCTGCTCAGCTTCAGATGTATGATCCAACAATAAAAGGCAGTAAAGAACCTCATATGGAAATAGGTGATTTATTAAGAAACAAGAGTATCAGCTCAAAAAAAAGAGATTCAAAGCAGGAAAAATTCTTGTTACTAAACCCAAAAGTGAATTTGAAAATTTTGTGTTACAGCGTTATGTTATAATCCACATCATTTAATGACTTTGGGAATAATAAAAGTATTTGAATTTAAGGAAGCTATCTATAAAATCAAAGAATAATGAACCAGAAAAGAAAAAAGGATCAAAATACAGAAATTAAAGAGAAAGATATGGGCAGGATTCCCTTGGGAAAAAACAAAGGGAAATCAGAATTTTCAGATATCTTCCAACTGACTTTTGGCAAGCTAAAAGTTATCTTAAGTCGACTTTATTTCTAAGATTTTTGAGAGCAATGACCATGAGTCCCAAGCACCTTTTTTATCTTCTATCAACAAGCCTTTTAGGTCTACCCTTAATTTTGTTCAAATCGAGCCCTTTTGGAACTTGAAAATTAAATAAAATCTTGAAAGTACCTGCTTCGTAAGCTCTGAAAAGTGGAGAGTGAGACCTGAGGAAAGTACGAATAAAGTTTTCTTTTATAAGATCTCTGTCACAGGTATCGGGATTTTCACATTCCATGCTGACTCTCAGTATAGTTTCTCCATCTTCTTCTCCATAAAGAAAAGCCTCGTATTCTCCAGTTATATAATTCATGTTTTCACGCTGGAATATGCCCCTTTCTACATCAACGCGGTTAAAAGGAGTACCCTCAACCCAAACAGTTTCTGCCTCACGTTGTGGGGTCATGATTTTCATATGAGTTCTCCCGCATGGACATTTTTTACGAGTAAGCACTAAAGTGGTATCCTCAGTATCATAATTTAGCAGAATATTTCCTGTTCTTGCTCCAGTAGGCAAAAGTTTACTAAGGACTATTCTTCCACATTCTCCATCAGGTATGAAATTTTCGATGTGGGGCTCGTAAACGTCGATGTGGACAAAATCTTCTGGCACATGCAGGCCAGAAATCTCATTACACTCCCCACACATTGTTCCTTCTGTGCTCCCATAAATATTGTACACAGGGCAATTCCAAATTTCGGAAAGATAGTTTCTCGATTCATCAGCAAAAGCTTCCCCTCCCACAACCAATTTATCTACACCTGATTCTTGTGGATCAATGCCTTCTGCCTGCATCCTTTTAGCGAGGTTAAGAAGTTTGAATACGCTACCCACTATACCTGTCGGCTTATAAATTTCAATGATACGAAGAGGAAAAGTACATTTGCCCTCAGGGATGATGGTCATTCCAAGCTGCTTGGCTGCAAGGGTCATTGTATTAGCTCCCACATTCATCCCGTAAGAAGTACAAACAACAACTCTGTCCCCATGCCCGAAGCCCTGCGACATGAAAATACGAGAGTATTTTTCTGCATAGTTTACCCAGTCTTCCCATGTAAGGAAAAAGCTTTTCGGAGTTCCGCTAGTGCCACTGGTTTCATGGATCGTGAAAACATCTTCCCATTCAACACTCCGAAACATAAATTCAAGAGTCTTAGGTGGCTGGTTTTCTTGGATAGTTTTCCCGGAGATCACTGGAAGATCCCGAAGATCTTCATGAGTCTTAATTTCAATAGGATTTATTCCATGCTTTTCAAACCATTTTCTGTAAAAAGGAGAATTTTCTATCGCATATCTTATGGTGTACTTCACACGTTCATCTATGAGTGCGTCAAGTTCACCTCTGTCCAATGTTTCAATTTCCGTGTTGAAATAAGATCTTGAGATATCCATTACTAGAACACCATCGCAGAAAATTTAGCTGAATCAATAGCCTTGTTGTTTATTGACGTCGGGTCATAAAACGATTAATAATTATGTCCATACCTAAATAAACTCAGTCGATAATTATTGAATGCTCACCTCCATCGATACCACTAATTTCTTGTGGAGCTAGCCCCAGGCTCAAAGCCGATCGTTCTTGCTGTGCACTTTTAGCACTTTTCTGTGCCATGAAATCAGAGGGTGCCGTTGTCATTCGCACATTGGAACTTGTCTGTGAAGAACCCTGTGCTATCTCGAAGTGATTGTATAAACAATCATCTCCATAGCAGAAATCCGGCTATTTAAAGAACAAAGAAATAAAAACTTTTTTTATTGGCCTTGCACAACAATCCTCATTTTTAAGATTTAAGATGAACTTAGGAACATCTAAGTACTATAATCTTCAGATTTAATAAAATTTAATAGAATCTTTGGAAAAATATGTGCCTTTGATCATTGAACTTAGCATTTGAGAGATCAACGATAAGCCTGTTACAGGAAAGAAGTATATTCAGATATTTGAGATACAATAAGTATTGAAACCGGCTATAAAGTCTCTTTTGAAGAAGAGTGTCGTCCAATAAACTACCCTAAATACCTATATTGTTTACAATTTTAGTTAATTATTACTTGAAAATTAAATAATATCTGATTAGTAAGATAATAATTATATATTTATTCTGTGACTTTGTAAGACAGCAAGTAGAATATATCCATTCAATATCTCTCTGAATTATGAATTTCTGTTTGACAGTATGTAATTGGTTAAATCTGGTTACGGTTTATGATGATAAAACTATAGGATCGATTTCATTTTTATCTCCAGGTAAGCGAAAACTCAAAGGAATCTTCTCTTTTACCTAATATCAGCCATGCTTGATTAAAGTTTCACCATCTTTTAACTTGTCCATGCATTTGAAAGAGATTCAGCTTGCTTCAAAAGTGAATATTTCTGAGCCCATAGCCTATCCAAAAAGTCACTTAATAGCATGGTGTAAAGTATTTAGACAGAGGAATAGGAAAGTTCTAGATAAATGTATGAGCTCATTAGAAGCTCACAGTGAGACTTAAATCATAAAATTAATAGGTTATTCATTAACTTATTAAAAATTATGCCTTAGATGAATTATAAGATTATATTTTTATAATTTTTACACTATAAAGCATTTTCAAAATACCAAAGATGAAATTTTTTGGATTCCAAGAGTAGTATTCTTGAGTCAGAAGAATTTGATCCTATTTATGAGACTTGTTTAATAGACAAACTTAGATAAAATTCTAAAAGTATTTTATGCATTAAAAGTTGGTTTTTGAAATTCGTCGGGACGAGTCAAGAAAAAAGCACTATAAAAATTTATCTAACAACGTAAAATTGCAGTGTAACTGACTAATCAGTCAATTATAGAGATAATGCATGAAAGAAATCCATGCCATTATAAAAGCCAGCTTTATTCTTTTTGAACGTTTCTATTATTACATATTAGCTAAATAAGAGTCTGCCATAAAGCTGGTCAACAAAAAAGCTAGTTTATCCCCTGGAAGCCGGTATAAGATGCAAATTTTTTTACACTTATTGTATCAAGTTTTATTTTTTAGGAATTCGCGCTCTAATTCTTCATTACATTCAAAGCGTATCTTTCCATAGGCATTATTAATCAAGTAGAATCCGAACCAACCTAAACCCACTAAAACAAAACTAAATATAAAGAGCAGATAAAGCTGGATAACCATCCATTCTTTGTGAATTACCAACTGCTCTCTTATGGAAATCAAAGTTTGTATAATAACTATAGAAGATACCACACAAGAAGCAAAAAAATCTAAACAACGTTGAGAAATGATATCTACTTAGAACTATTAATCGAAAAAGATAAATAAGGTAAACTGGAAAGTTTCTGGCAATTTCTTGCTTTTACAAAATGAGGCTAAATTTAAAAAATAAACTTGAAAAAAGTAGTATTTGTTAGGACTATTAATAATTTTTAAGTGGACCGGTCGGGAATTGAACCCGAGGCCTCTACCATGCCAAGGTAGCGATCTTCCCCTGATCTACCGGCCCTTGTTAGTTTGTGCTTGTCAGCACATAAACTCAGTATCGTATATAAAACTGTCGCCATTCAGGCTTAGCGTTCTTAAAACTAATTATGTGCAGTTCGCCTGATGCAAGCAATGGAGTTTACTACTCCTCGTGATACAAAAAAATGATTTAAAATCAAATATAATAGAGGATCCAGATTTACCTATATTTTTTTTCTTCGCAGAAATCCTGTCCATCTCTTTCGCGCTAATTTCCGCATTTTACCCGATTTTTTTCGGGTCCATTATTCTTTGATTTTAAAGATAGCTTCCACATCCTTAGAATACTCTTTTATTACCAAAGTAATTAAACTATAGAGATTATAACGAAAAGCTGTACACAACATCTTCAGCCTCACTCTTTGAAAAGTCGTGACATCAATTTATCGGGCTCTGAGTACTTTTTAGTTACTGCATAAACTCATTTCCTGAGAGCTTTTTTTGGACTGATCCCCTTGTTTCTTAATATATACTTCTTTCATGGATGACTTTCTAGGGGCTTATCTGCTTTTGCTTGTTGAATCTGACGAATAAAAATAGAATCCTTAATCATTTCTTTTTTATTTTCAAAACCAAGGATATCAAGCTGGTTTTATAATTGTTTCAACATTTTGTCTTCATTGCAGTTATCAATAATTCTTTTCATCAATGTCCAGACTGTGGTATGTCTGGCATGTACTACAAGAAAACTAAAAGATTTCCTGAAAGAAATTCGATAATACATTATTTCTCAATTTCAAAGCCTTAAAGACCATTTCATTGCTGTAAAATCAGCATTTTAAACATAATGATTATGTTAGCTTAAGTTATGCCTTTTGAAACTGTTTTGTTAAAAAATATGAACTCAAAATGATACGAAAAGATTTTCAATCAATTAAGAATCAATTTTCTCAACTACTAGCACAGTATCATATCCGATCTGGAGATCCTTGCAGGAGATTTTTAAGGAGTCTTGTTATCTCATTGTGGTATCTAGGGTGGCTATTTTTATGTTATACCAAAGGCGGAAAGGTGCACTGGGCCCGCACCAAGTACATAAAGCAATTTATAACGTATAGTCAAATGAGAATATTCCTGTAGGAAGATGTTAACTCGGCTTCGAGTTTGAGGCGATCTATAAGCCGGATTTTGCTAATGTCAAGGCCTCACCTGGAATAGCAAGCTCTTTATAGATGTAACGTTAGTCAATCAACTGGATGTATCTATGACGAGTACGTTTTCATTTGGACTAATCGAGATCACCTTTTGCACCCCTCATGGAGCACCAGTTATACCTAATTATCAGCCTCCCTTTGAGTTTACAGGCAATATCATATCCATAGAGCGACCTTGGACGTGAGTGGCCAGCTGATATAAGACGAGGAAGCCAAGATGCGCATTTTCAGGCCGACAGTAAGATTGAAAAGTCATATTGATGTCTTTGAATGGCTATCCTAAAACAGACATAATGTCTCGATAGCCAGCGTGAAGGCAACTAACAGTTTAATAAATAAACTTCAGAGAAGCGAATTGATACTTCAGAGAATGCACAAGCTCGGGAAGTCATCATTTAACTGATACTTGCGATTCCAATTCTTTGTTGCAATGAACTTAAGATATGCTGGATACTAATCCTGATAGGAAGTAAAGATGGCACAAAATGATCATGAGACATTGAATTTGGAGGAGCGTCAACAGTGAACCGGGAGAGCCCAGCAAGACCCCATCTCGCAAATGAGAGAACGTTTCTCGCCTGGCTTCGGACTGGAATTTCCTTAATCGTCCTTGGCCTGGCAGCAGCCAAATTCCTAGACGTAGTCATACGCGGACTGCCCCTTGTACGGGTATATCGATCGTCATGGTTGTAACGGGAATCTAGATGGCAGTGACGGTGCTAGGCGGTATATTCGCTATTCAAAGCAAATCGAAGCGGGAGAATTCATAGTCACCACCCAAAGCGCTGAGGTCGTAGCAAGACTAGTGGTTCTACTGGGACTAATGTCGATCGTTTTCATCCTGTTGCTCCGTCGGTAATATGACCTAATTTTCACACCATTATCAACAGGCTCTCTACCTTTATAAAGTGGGAAACGCCAGCTATAGCTATCTGGATATTTGGTAGTGCCTCCATAGGTGACCGTGGAACCAAGGCTAATGCTTATGAAATTATTAGTTCAAGCAGCAGCTGAGATTCCATTATTCATCATCAAGCAGAAAGGTAACGAACTTGTAATTGAGAGAGCAAAAAATACCTTAAATCGTCCAGAATTGTTCATTTTTGGACTTACTAATCTAAACTAAGGCATATATATAGGAAAAACGATGGATATGCTAAAAATATATTAAAGCAAGTTTGAAACGAGTTCAATGATTAAAATGAGGGTTAATGCAGCTCCCATATCTCGATCTTTTTGCCTACACTACTTTCTGTACTTTTGGAATTTGATAAGTTCCATTTAATACCTTGGGACCTGGTTTATATATTCTCAATATCATATAAAAATCTCCATTTGGTGTTGGCAACCAATTTGATTCCTTTCCCACAGGCGCATTCTGCTGGATATAGATGCCCAGGGAACCGTCTGCGTTGTACATAAGTCCGGTTGTCTGATCGCCGAGAGAGAATGATTGATAGAATTTGGTACGAACAATAGTGTAGTCGCATTGTACATGCTCAATGACCAGAAGGCATCCGCAGGCGGCATATTCTCCTTATCAAAGTGCACTACGTACTTGTTGGTACCGTTAAGGGGTTGTCCGTCTATACTAGTCTGTGCCTTTGCGTAGATCGCTTCTTCAGGAACATTAGCTCCAAATACACCTTCAGTAACAGTTGTAAGTAGCAGATAATCATATCCATATGCGCCCCAGTTGGTATTATACGCCCAACCATTGATGTAGAACCCTTTAATGTCATTCCAAGAGCTCTTCACGATCTGATCGCCGTCCTTGATAGCCCGAGAAAGCCCATTAGCGATAGCTGGATCTAAATTTGTTCCATAGAACGTTTCGTTCTTACTTAAGCCGATTCTGTTGAAGACTGCCATGAGAGCTGCTTCTTCTACAGTCGAGGGGTTATTCTTCAAAGCGACTCGAAGTTCTTCGAAGAATCTCAAGTTATTCTGTGCATTAGGTGAAGTTTCAGCTTTCTTAAAGTCGGTAAGCATTTCATTTTTCACTTCGATCGCTGGTTTCCCATACTGGCTTAGTGGTGTGAGAGTGAACTGTCTCTGTAGCTCCAACACGTTTGGCAGATCCGACTCCCCTTTAACCAGGATCCTGCCAATAATCCATACTGAATTGGTCGGCGACTTTATCATCTGGAGTCCTGTGGGCAGGCTGCCACTCCAGTCAGGTCCTACAATGGCAAAATTGCCTTCTCCAGTGCCGGTGGTCCGCCGACCCATACTGTTGAAAGTATTCGTGTACGCGTCAAGCATCTGCTGTACATAGTAACGCCCATTTGTGTCCGGTACGTGTAGCACTATAGGCTCCTTCCCCAGTTCGAGCCATGCATTATTGTAAAGCGTATCTGCGTTAGGTGTAACGATATCTGTGAAGTTGGCAGTGAGAAGGTGTGTCAAGTAGCCCATCTTATTTATCGGAACGTATCCCATGCCTGGTGTTGTTACAGAGAGATTTTCAGCCTTTTGCATCATTACTGGAGCAAGACCGTAGATGTAAGCTTGGACGCCGATAGTATACGCATCGTTCTCACGGGCTTTGTAGTCCCCATCCGTCGTACTGATGGCATTGGTTAACGGTATTATCGACAGCAGAATAAGCAATGCGCACATAAAAATGTTTAGTGCCACTTTTGGTTCACTAAGGCTAATTTGTAGTCTTTCTGACATATCTATTACCTTCCAATCTTGAATGTGCCAAAATAAATTATGTGAACTTTTTTGGCTATAGATGCCTACAGCCTAATAAACAGTATGCTTAAACGAACTGGGAAACTCCAGGCTATAGCTGAACATAATATATTGTTATTTTGATTTAATAATAAGAAAAATAATTTCCGAATAAAATACTATATACCAGTCTTCAATCTTTTTGATCTGTTCACTTCAAATTACATATACCCTACAAGACTCAAGAAAACATCTCAAAATAGCCTGAAAATGATTCATCTTTGATTTAACTAGTCTAAACTCCACTTCATGCCTAAGTAAATTAAAGGTTATGTGGAATCTTAGTTAGGTAAAAATATATGGAATCGATGTGCAATTTCGTTGGCCAGTAGCAACGCAAATAAATGTTGTAATCGAGCTTATTTATCATATTTTACATAAAATATACGCACATAAAAATTGAAATTTGTGCATAAAGTCAAATTGGCATATTCACATAAATACATAAAATGCTTAATAATATCACCAAATATGTGGTGATCATTGTGGTTCAACAAGAAATCGAAATCAAAAATTCAAAAGAAAACTGGAATTATTACGATTTAGATGATGGGACTGTTCTAAAAATAAAAACTATTTTAATATCAGTGTACGATGCTGGAAAAGATCCACAAGGAAATCCTGCAATCAATTTGCAAACAGCTAACGTTATAGGAGCTACACCACAAACATATCCCTTTGAACCATGTGATTAAAAAAAGGATTTACAATTTAAAGAAAAACGCGATAATCCTTGGAATGAATATACGTTGGATAATGATTATGTTTTGATGTTAAAACCAACTATCACGCAAGTAGATCGAACGGGAAATCATGATTTACGTGGCATTCCGTTATATATGATACAATCTCAAGTCACAGCAAAAATAAAAACTTGATCTAGGTGAAAGTATGAGTTGTATCTCCATAGAGTCTATTGGTTCAACTCAAGTTAATTATCAGATTGGTACAATAGTATCATGTCAATTGACAAATAATGGACAAATATTCTCAAGTTTTCCACAATTTAGTGCCAATTTACATCAACAATCTTTATCTTCCGGGAACTTAGATACATTAATACTTCAAAAAACGGGAGAATGTATTTTAGTTTTTTGGGTAGAAGTTATTGGCTCTCTGTCAAATAGTTTCTTACCAACAAAATACATTGATACAATGAAAATTGATTCAGTTAAAATTGACATTGTTGATTTAATCGGGATTGAGTTTTGTATCGCTACTGAAGACGGGAGAAAACTATATGATGAAATCTCCCGCAACATAAAGGAAAAGAAAAAAGTGGTTATTTCTTTTGATGGAGTGAAATTTTTAACACCTGCTTTTTTTAATGTATCAATTTGTCAATTATATGCGCAGTTTGAAGAAAATATTATAAATGAGTATTTAGTTGTCTCTGATCTAGAAGAAGTAGATAAGAAAATTCTATCCATACCTGTAACAAAGGCCAAACGTTATTTTAAAAATACATCACCATAAGACACACAGCACAATACTTACTTTGGTGAAGGTTACGAATAATTCTAATAATGAGAACTTGTATAAGGATATCAATCGATGTGATTACACTGAAAGCTAAGGCTATCTATTTGACGCAAATATTTGGATACGTACCATTTATATGCCAATTTATTATAAATTAACTGAATATACGGATATCTATACCAGAATGCTACGAAATATGACGATTCGAAAGTGCAATATATATACTAATACTATGATAATTTCTGAAATTGCTACTAAAATTTTAAGATACGAATTCAACGTATATAAAAAAGAATTGGGCTTGAAAAGTACTGAATTTAAGGTTTTTCGCGATACAGATATTTATAAAGAAACAACTTCATTGGTTGCAAACTGTATCAGAAAAATAGCTAAATTATCTAAAATATGCGATCTTAATAGAAACGATAACGATTTACTATATGAATTAGCAGATGACTTTGCAGCAGCTAACTACGATTTTAATTATATAGTCTTTGCAAAAATTTGTAAGGAACATAATTTAACTTTTGTCACTCACGATAAAGATTTTAAGAATCATGGAATCAAAGTTATGACTGCAAATAAAAATTTACTAAAGTCTATTTGATTTATTGTTTAACAAATTAATTATTTTTAATCAAATACTTCTCATTGTTTTTCTCAATTTTCAATGTTTATCCAACGAAACTTCACAGTCACTTCTTAAACTGTCCAGTCGACGCAGGCTTCACATAACCAAACTAAAAATATATTAAATATAAGATTCAATTATATTTATTAAATAAAGTAAAGAAACGGAATCATCATGGAAGACCTTCAAATTAACTCCCGATATAACACAGATAGTTGGTGACAATGTTGCTTTGGGACTTCCCATATGCTCTGGCTGCCGAATTCACAGGCATAGCATATCAAATATTCAATGAGAACATCCGTGATCTAAGGGATATTTCCGATCGCAAAAAAGCAGAAGAATTACTGCGAAAGAGCTAGATGCGACTGCGTCAGTTTTAAGAATCTGGTATTGTGGGCGTGTTATTACGATATTGCAGAACTGAAAATCACAGGAGTAGACACACCCTGAGAAAGAGTTCTTCCGCAATATAGTTCTCAAGTACCTATCCTTATCGGAGTAGCTACATCGATGAGGCACGCAATGAAGATGTAGTATTTGTTCTTGATGTAATTGACCGCAAAAATGCAGAAATAATGTTAAAATAGAAATTAGAAGAGCTTACCCGTTCAAATGAAGAATTCGAGTGATTTGCTTACGTTTCTTCTCATGATTTAGAAGAACCATTAAGGATGATAGCAAGTTATTGCAGCTTTTACAAAAGAGATATCAGGGTAATCTCGATGATAAGGCTGATAAATACATACACTTTGCTGTTGCTGGGGCTTCCCGTATGCAAAACTTGATAAATGATCTTTTAGATTTCTCTGAGTGACTAGAAATCCTAGAGAATCTGAAACTGTGAATTGTGAATTTATTTTGAATCAGGCACTATCAAATCTAAAATTTAGAATAAGAGATAATAATGCCGCTGTACCTCATGATCCTTTACCTAATGTAATGGCAGATTCTAATCAGCTGGTTCAGGTATTTCAGAATCTGATACTCAATGGAATAAAATTTCACAGTGAAGAAGCACCAAAAATATATATTTCCGCAGAGAAAAAGGAGGCAGAATAGATTTTTTCAGTTCAGAATAACGGGATTGGAATTGATCTACAACATTTTAAGAAGATAGTTGAAATTTTTAAAAGACTACATACCAGGGAAAAATATTTTGGAACTTGAATAGAGCTTGCAGTTTGTAAGAAAATTATAGAAAGGCATGGTGGAGTATATGGGTTGAATCTGAACTAGGCGAAAGTTCAACTTCTTATTTCACTTTATCAATCAACTCCACAAAATTTCAAAAACTAAGTTTTAACATATCAGAAAAACGCTTCCAAATTTTTATTGAAATTTATCGATTAAAGAAATCTAAGGATGGAAACATAATTTTTCTGGCTTGAATTTATGAAGTTACCATTGAAATTAAATCAATGTGACTCCATAATATGTGGTTCATTTGCTGTGACATCTTGCAGGTTCGCAGAAGGCTATAATATCTATTATTTTACGAAAAAAACCAATAATTAATTTCAAAGTAATACAAATTATAGTTGTAAAAAGTATAGGTAATTATAGTAGTTTATCATCAACTAAAAGTTGTATATGATAGTCAACAGTACCGATTGAACCAAAATCTAGAAACTACATTTTACCAATTTTTAAGCATACATATTTAAAATAATTTATTTTCTTACTGTGTTAAAAAATTTCTAGCGTTTTATAAAAAAAAACATTCTTTTTAATATCCACGGTAGTTTGCATGCCATAGTTCTATTTTTATAGTACAAAAGTATCTTAAAATAGAAGCCAGTTAGACAATAACAATTATTTGGGAATTTCCATCCCTGAGCAAGCTGAAGAACATTCGCCTGAAATAAACTTTTTGATCTATGAAATTTCAAAAATCCAAGCAAAAGTTATAAGTAGTAATTTGAGTATTAGAAGTGTTGTTTGATAAGGATGCATCCTTAAAAAAGCCTTTCAACGTCGATAATTTCAAAAAACTGGCAGATGGGCCCGTAGCTTAGCCTGGTGGAGCGCACGGCTGATAACCGTGAGGTCCTGCGTTCGAATCGCAGCGGGCCCACTATATTTTCTTTGAATTCTTTTTATGGCAATCTCAAGTTTAGACAGAAAAAAATTCTCCGATAATAGATTCATGAGGGTTACAATTTATATTTGATTTTTTTTCCTTTGCGTGATTCCTGTCCAAATATTTCTTGCAACTTTTGTATTTTGACATTATTTTTTTATTTCTTGTCCATCATTCTTTGATTTTAAAGATAGTTTCTGTTATCCCTAAGATATTTATTCTATCTCCGATTTCATCAATAGATAGAGATTCTAACAAAAAGCTGTATACAATATCGTCAAATTCGTTCTTTGAGCAAAAGTGACAAGCCCTTTTCCTTCTTTGAATATCTTTTTAGTCTTTGCATAAACGCGTTCTTATGTATCTTTTTTAGCTGACACTCTTGTTTCTTGATACATCACTCATCTAGAGAGGTTCTTTTATTCTTCTTTTCATTGCTTTATCCTAAACTTTTGATTTTGCTTCAAAGTATCATCTGTTCATGCATATAACTTCATTTTTTTTCTGAAATATCTTCATTCGAATCATGGAGTAATGAAGTTGTTGTTTTGAATCTTCTGGTCAGCTCATAGCCCTTCTCCATTATGCAATGTAGTTTCGATCCAAAGTGTGGCTTACTACCTTTTTTATCGACCTCCAGTCACTGATGACCCTTTTTGTTTATTTTCTCGAGGTTTATCTGCTTTTGTATGTTGAATTCAGATGAATAAAAGTAGAATCTTACTCATTTCTTTTTCTATTTTCAAAACCTAGGCTACCAAGTTAGTTTTACAACTGTTTCAACATTTCCTCTTCTTTTCGGTTATCAATAATTCTGTTCGTCGATGACTAGATTGTGATACTGTCGGTATGTACTCTGGAAAACAAAGAAGTTTCCTGAAAGACATTCTAGCGATAAACAATTATCAATTTAAAGCAGGGAAAACCATACATTGCTGTAAAATAAGCATTTTTAACGTAGTAATTAAGCAGCTTCAGGTCTGCCGCAGGAAATAGTTTTATTAAAAAATATTATGGATTCAAAAATGATACTAAAAGATTTTTCAATCAATTAAGGAATCAATTTCACAAGTTTGTCTCTAACTGGCTGGAGAAGTTTTGATTCATCTTTAAGAGCAAAACAGTAAGAGCTTTCATACGTAAAAATTGATACTACTAAATTTAAATTTTGCAATGATCAAATGCATGGGATTTATTGAAATTTTCCATTATATAATACGAGTTATAACACACAATGGTGTACTTTTAGAGCCCGAATTAACAGATTGAATTAATTCCTACAGTAGTGTATCACAAAAAAGCTTCTTATAGGCATAAAATCATTTGGAAAAATGAAAAATCTCACAGTAAAGAAAAAGTAAGATATAAATTTGGATTGTCTGAAGAAAACGGAGTTATTTAGCTTATTTATGAGGTATGAAATTTATGATTTCTTCAAATTATGATTATATTTAATTCATAAATAACGTGACATTTTATGTTTAATATAGGTCTCTCAATTTTTGTTATTGGATGATTATCATAACTCCTACCAACCTTCCGACAATGGTTAAGTGCACAATCATTCGCATGTACCGAACACAGTGCTGAAAGTACAAACGACATAAAATTCGCATGCAGAATAAAATGAATTAAGAAAAATTTGAAATTAGTTTTTTTAGATGGATTCTTTCATTGGCAGCGTCCTTAAGGAGGACATCTGTTTCGGAAATATTTACAATAAAGCGAGCAATATTTTCATCATTTTCTCCTGAACATACGAGTGCTTCGGCAAGTCCTTCAAGAATTTCAACTCCCAAAAGCCCTTTTTCAACTATCATCTCGTCAATAAGTTGGCATCCTCTAGTAAAATTTCCTGCGAGAGCTGAATTTAGCAGTTCGTCTACAGTTTTATCAACAAATTGCATTATGGTTTCGTAAACCATCTCTTCAGTAATCTCGGAACCCTGTGGAAGCAGAGAAACAAGCTGGAGAGTCTGGACAGCTTTTGCCACGTTTCCTTTCGCAAAATAAAGGATCGCATCCAAAGCTCCATTTGAAAGATGTACATTTTCAGCACAAGCAATTTTCTCAAGATGGTTTTCCATAATAGAATCAGAAATATATGTGAAAAATATTTGAAGACCCCTTGAACGGAGAGGAGAAATGAGTTTAGAAGGCTTCGTAGTGGACAGGATAAATCTGCATGTTGAACTGTATTTTTCCATAATTCGCCTGAGTGCGTTTTGTGCATATGAACTAAGGGATTCGGCACTATCGATATAGATTAACTTATAATCAGCATCAATAGAAGCCATCCCAGCATAATCATTGATAATTTCCTTGAATATATCTATTACACTTTTGTAAATTTTTTTAGGATCATCAACACCAAGAAAACGCACAAAACGCTGATCTCGGACGATATAGCGTTTACCCTGGTCAAAAAAATCTGAAGCATTGAAGTATGTAAAATTGTTTTTCCATGTACTCCCATATATTTTCCGGGCAAGAGCAACAGAAGCCGTCGTTTTTCCTGAGTCCTCTGGGCCGTAAAAAATAAGGTGGGTGAGATTACCTGAATCAGCCAACTCGGAAAGCGTGGTTATTGCATGTTCATTGCCGAGAAACTCTTCCAGGGTACTTGGCCTATATTTTAAAGTCCATAGATCCTGCATCTATTCCACCTGTTTTTTTCAAATTTTGCCAACAATTTCAAGGAACTCCATTTTCATTTTACCGAAATGCTTACTCAGCTAGACTTTCCTTTCCTCTAGCTACTTCTACTCTTGTTTCAATTTCTCCTTTTGCTTCAAGCAGTTCCTTTATAACCACACCGTAAACTGGTCTTGCAACAATTACACCAATGAATACTCCAATGATGGTAGTAATTGCAAAACCTTTCAGAGTTCCGAAACCCATTACGACGAGAGGAGCCATTGCAATAATATTCGTGGAAGCTGCACCTATAATTATCACGAAAGCCTTTCCTATTCTGGAAGAGAAGGCATTCGTTGTTGAAGGAATTTTACCTTCATATAGCACCTCATCTGTGATGATTATAAGGTGGTCAATTCCGGTGCCTATGGAAGCGATGATACCTGCAATTGACGACAAATCAAGCTGCCATTTGATAAGTGCCGCAACTCCAAGAATCATGATGATTTCACTGATGGAAGTTCCTACCATCGGTATCAAGATTTCAGGTCTCTTGTACCTGAAATAAACCACTGAAGCTACAGCAATCAGGGAAATCAGGCCTGCAATCACAGCTTCGGTTTTGAACTGTGCTCCAAGGCCTGCATCCACGTGCCCTGAACTTTCAAGCATGACATTGACAGGAAGAGCCCCTGCTCGAAGGTGGACCTCAAGAGCCTTTGCTTCTTTTTTTGCCGTGTCACCTGAGCCTGTGGAAGCTTCCCAGGAATATATAGGAGTTCCTCGCAATCTAGAGGCTGCATCAGGATTCAGAGGAGCTCCATATATTTTTACTTGATCTAGGTACATATTCAAATAATGTTGTTCTGGGTGATCAACGGCCCCGGTTTCGAGTGCTGCTTTTTGGAGTGCTCTGGCTCCTTCATCTGAAAGGGTGAAAGGAACATGCCACTGATTATCATGATAGCTTATAATTTTGACATCTTCGATAGAATCACCATTAACCACATGCTGAGTTTCATTTCCTGTAGTCTGGATCCTAATCTCGAACTTACCCTGTTTATCGACTATTTCCTTGGCCGTTGCCAGATCAATGCCTGCAAAGTCGATCTGAATATAATCATCTCCTACAGTTCTGACAGGAATATCTTTCAGGCCAAATGCGTTGAGCTTATCATTAAGGATATCTCTTGTAAGGTCTCTTGTCTGAGGGCTGACCCCTTCTTTGTAAGTTGAAATTCCGTCCTGATTTTTGACAATAAACCCTCCAACTTTCTCCATAAGAGCTTCTAGATCCTTTTCAGAAATTGACTTTTTTATTTCGTAGACAGGCACATCCTTGTTACTCGTTTGAACTACTTCTGTGTCAAGAGATTTTGCGAGATAATTCCGAATAAGAAATTCTTTACTGGTAGATCCTATGGTTACTTGAGTTGTGTCTCTGCTCAGCTTGTCCACGCTTACATTGCCTCCTAATCCCAATCTCTCAATTTGGGATGCGTTAATCGGAGCAGAGGTCGTAAACGTGATATCTTTATTGGCAGATCCGCCGACTTCTAAGTTACTATTTGTGATGTTAATAGGGGAGCCAATTGCAGGTTCTACTAACGCGCTGACTATCTTTCCAGGATTCGCATCTATCTGAGCAATCGCTCCCTCAAGTTTAATCTGAAGCCAAGATCCGCCTTCAAGGTCGAGTCCATAGTGCAGATGAGAAGTTGCTCCTTCACTGGTATAGCCGGGGTGGATAGCAAAGATAGCTACAAGAACTGCTAGTATAAAGATGATTATTCTTGGGTTTTTTAAAAGATTTTTTGCTTTATTCATCTGTTATACCTCCCTCCGAATTCTGGTTTCATTACATACCAGCGCAGAATTCCAGTATTCAGGAGCCAGGTATTCATAATATCTGCAAAAAGTCCTGCAATCAGCACTATCGAGATTTGAGAAAGTAGAGGAATCTGTGAGAAGGAAGGAATAATCAGATAAAGGTAAGTAGAGACTAAGTACATGACTACAAGTGCTACAAGAGCTGTGCTGGTCATTGTAACCCCTGTTTGTATAGCCCGAGAAACTTTCTCTTCTACGGTGCCTCGACGTTTAAGCACTCTATTAGTGAGCAAAATGTCACTGTCTACGGAATAACCTATAAGCATTAGCAGGGCGGCAAGTGTGCCCAAGGAAAGCTCGACCCCTGCAATCTTCATGAAACCAAGGGCAATTACGATGTCGGAAAAGGCAGAGAGTATTACTGCAAAAGAAGGTACTGGACTTCTGAAGAGCAAGAATACTACAATGGACATTCCTATAAAGGAGATGATAAGGGCCCTAATAGCTTGTACCTGCAAAGCTTGGCCATAGACAGGCCCTATTTGGCTAATTTCCACATTCGAATATCGGCTCATGACATCTTTTTCCAGCTGGCGTTGTTTTTCGTTGTCCATGACACCAAAATCCATGATGATCCTGCTACCAGCCTGCCGAGCATCGATGATGTGGTAAGAAGAATACGCTTCTTTAAGCGCAGCAGGAGAATTGATCGTTTCTATAGAAACCTGTGTGCCGCCCTGGAATTCCATTCCCATAGTTACCGGCGACCCGCTGCTCAAAAAAGAAACTAGCAGTATAATTAGAGAAACTGCGAGTATCGCAAGAGGGAATGCCAGCAACTGGCGATTATCGTGATTTTTCACGAAATTATCTAAAAATTCAGTCAAACCTGTTGCCATAATTTAATACTCCGGATGCATGTATCTATCGTTTATCAAACTTATCCGAATAACTTTTCACATCGAGATATCTGATTACAATGTATAATTCAGAATCATTGATATTCATAGTCAGATTTATTAGATTATTCTGAATAAGGTTTTATTAATAATCAAATTCAAATTTGGATATACTGTTATGGTATCTTAATGTTGTAACTGAGTAAATTTTTTAATTTTATATTCTCAAAGATTAATATCAAATTTTTCTTTGAAAGGCAATTCTTCCCTATACACCGTTATTTCATTCCACTTAAATTTAACTCTTGAAAATGCTACAAGTTCTAACGTCACAGCTA
This sequence comes from uncultured Methanosarcinaceae archaeon, assembly GCA_963833425.1. GTDB lineage: Archaea > Halobacteriota > Methanosarcinia > Methanosarcinales > Methanosarcinaceae > Methanosarcina. The sequence continues at coordinate 163,816 of CAWHXP010000003.1, forward strand.
TATATACCAGTTACTGTTCATTAAAAATAATGACAGAAAGACCTTCCCTTGACGAATATTTCCTTGAAATCGCCTTCGTGGTAGGAAAAAGAGCCACATGCCTCCGAAATAATGTAGGAGCAGTTGTTGTTAGAGATAAACGTATACTCTCAACTGGGTATAACGGCGCTCCAAGTGGCATGGAACACTGCATTGAAATCGGATGTATCCGGGACCTGGAGAATATCCCTTCAGGCACTCGACACGAGAAATGTAGGGCAGTGCATGCGGAACAGAATGCCATCATTCAGGCTGCAATCCACGGGGTGAGCATATCAGGGGCAACTATCTATTGCACACATCGACCTTGTATTCTTTGCACTAAAATGATTATCAATTCAAATATCGAAAGGGTTGTATATGCAACTCTTTATCCTGATATCGATTCAGTTGATTTTTTCAAGGACGCATGTGTAAAAGTGGAACATTTACCTTTTGAAATTAAATATGAAGATTCGGCAAAAATCAAACCTACAAGGTTATAACATACCTTTTGTACTCACCTATACAGAAGTAGTTCTCCGTGGGAGATCCTAAATGATTTAATCAATTTTATGATTCATTAGACCAAGCTCAAAACCATTGGGCCTTCAGCTGAGTGGTAGTTTATATATATCTAAACTGACATTCCGCAAATTTACACAAATGTAAATTTAGTTGTCCATTTGCACGCCTTTTAGCCATCGAAAGTTAAATTAATTTATAAGCTGCCATCACATTGAGAAAATAGATGGCATTGACGCATACATCTGTAAAAAGTGGATTTAATTTTAATTATTCAAAATCATTTGTTTGATAAGATTTATTAACCCAAAATTCACCAAGTACATGCATTCATTATAATTAGTCAGAAATCTGAATTTTTTCTTTATAGAAAATTTAGATAAACCTCCTAAATTTATCATATATTTATAGAAGATACCTAACTACTGTGAAAATAAGAGGTTAATCGAAATTTATAATACCCAATTTGGGATTATTTCGTCATCTTACAGGAGACTTACTTTTGGGAACGATTAGCGAAAAAATACTTTCCCGAGCATCGGGTACAGTGGCAAAGGCAAATGATTTCGTGATAGCAAATATAGACTATTCAATGGCGCATGATGGTACGTCGGTTCTTACCGTAAATGCTTTTAAGGAACTGGGGAGGGATAAAGTATGGGATCCGTCTAGGGTCATAATTCCTTTTGACCATATTTCACCTGCGAACAATGAGACATCAGCTACCTTGCAAAAAGAGATCCGGGAGTGGGTGAAGGAACAGGGTATCAATAATTTTTATGATGTTGGGGAGGGAATCTGCCATCAGTTACTCCCTGAAAAAGGCTTTGCCCTCCCTGGGAAATTGATCATAGGGGCTGACTCTCATTCCTGCACTTATGGAGCTTTCGGGGCTTTTGCTACAGGAGTTGGGGCTACTGATATGGCTGAGATTTTCGCTACTGGTAAGCTCTGGTTCAAAGTACCAGAAAGTTTAAAGATTACTGTTGAAGGCAGTCTTAAAGTTGGGGTCTGTGCAAAAGACCTTATTCTTTACATCATCGGGAAGATCGGAATTGATGGTGCCACCTATAAAGCTGTCGAGTTCTATGGGCAAGCGGTTAACGAACTTTCGGTTGCTGGAAGGATGACACTCTGCAATATGGCAATCGAGATGGGGGCAAAGTTAGGAATTGTCGCACCAGACGAAAAAATCTTCGAATTTTTGAAAAATAGAGCAGTTGCTTTTTACGAACCTATCTATGCCGATCAAGATGCTTGTTATGTAGAAGAATTCACCTATCATGCTGATAATATTGAACCTCAGATAGCCTGTCCGCATCAGGTAGACAATGTAAAACCTGTTGGAGAGGTCGAAGGCACTCATATAGATCAGGTCTTTATCGGGACATGCACTAATGGTAGGCTTGAAGATATTGAAATAGTAGCAGCTATCCTGAAAGGGAAAAAGGTTGCAGTTAGGACTATTGTAATTCCTGCATCCCGCACTATTCTCCTTGAAGCAGTTGAAAATGGGACTATAGAAACTCTGCTGAAAGCAGGGGTGACTCTTGTAACTCCTGGATGTGGGCCCTGTCTTGGTGCTCATCAAGGAGTACTTGGGGAAAGCGAAGTTTGTATCTCAACAGCAAATCGAAATTTCAAAGGTCGGATGGGAAGAGATGGTTTTATTTATCTCGCGTCTCCCGCTACTGCAGCTGCTTCTTCGCTAACAGGCGAAATTACTGACCCAAGAAAAATTAACTAGGAAATATTTGAATCGAAGGTCTTTTAATCTGAGATGTGTTGCAGAGCTTATTCAACGATTTAAAAATTTGATTTAAATCCAGTGGGGATTTATAGAATGAATTGCATATACCTGAACAGGAGGGACTAACTATGACTGAAGAATGTAGTCATGAAAATCTTTCACATTTGATTGAACACTGGATTGAACATAACGAAAGCCATATCAAAAATTTTAAAGAATGGGCTCAGAAAGCCAAAAAAGATGGTTTTCTTGAAGCTTCTGAAGATATCCTTGAAGCTGCCGATAAAATCGAGGAAGCAAGTGAGTATCTTAAAAAGGCAAAAGAAGGACTTTTCCACATTCATTAAAATATACGAGAATCTAGTGATAGTAATTAACTATTTCATCTAACGTGCCGGAATTTTCTGGCACTATATTTTGTTTTTCGTTTTTTTATACAATTCATATTTCAGAATACTCCTCAAGCAGCAATTTCCTTTAATTTTTTAAATTTGGGTAAAATTTATAATTGTTAGTATATGCTTGATTTTGAGACTTCGTTTATTAATCACTGCTTTTTTCGGGAAAGAGTACAATTTCAATCTTTCATACTAAATGTGCGTTCCAGATTACAAGATTGACGTCTTAAAAGATTTAACGTCAGTAAATAATATAATATCAATTTTGAATCCATTATTTTATAGAGAATTTTGATAAATTTCTGATGCTCAAGATTCATTTATTTATCATTCTAAGAACACGAATTTATTATTTATAAGGAGATGAATAAAGTTAGTGTTTATCTAAATTCCCTTTTATTCTCTTGCTGGTGTATTTTTGCATTTAACTTATTTTCGTTTTCATACACTAATCTACCGTGCTCTTCGCAAGGATTAAAATGGGTGAAGTCAAGCATCATTAGATTTATCAGGACTCTATTTTTAAAATGAGAATAAACTTCTTCGAATAACGGGCACAAACAAGTAAAAGTACTTTCATCTTACCCTTTTTACTGCTGATTTCATCATTACCTTAGTAGGTAGATTGTTCTGGATTTGTTTTTTGAAAACTTTCGAAAACTGATCAGTGAATTGGCATCAATGGCTATATGACTTTTATTAATGGTGTAAAATTCGTTTTTTTGGTAATTCCACTACCGAGTAAAATATTAGTTTAAATTGTCAGAAATAGTGGATAAGTCTTATGGTTTAGACGTTACACTTTTTTTAAATTGCTACTATTTCTCAGTATATCGGGTGAAAAACAGTTGCAACTTTTCTAGATATATGATGATGGAATTTTAGCTCGTAAAAGTCGGGTTATACTATAAAATATGATGTTATTTGATATGAATCAACACCTGATTTTTAGTTTCCTGTTTAGGATTCATTGATAAAGCTTACCTGTCACAGAGAATTTCGATGAACCCGCATATTTCGTCATACACTTATGCTTGTGCATAAACGATTCGTTAAAATCAAAGTTTTATCGAAATCTTCTATGGTTAGAAATTTTCGAGATATTGAGGCGCTTATGCATAAAAAACAGGTAAAGTATATTCGGAATTTATTGCACAATTTGAGCTTAATAATATTTATTCGGCCATCAAGAGTTTTCTCAAGATATCATCAAAATTTCGCTCCTATGTTCGACTTCGTTACAATTTTGTATATTTTGATGACATTAAAAATAAAAGGAGTATTTGAGGATGGCGGTAGCTATTTTTAAAATCAACGAATAACGAACCCGAACAGAAAATAAAATCGTGTCAAATACAAAAATTAGCAGAAAAATTTTAAACAGGATTCCAGGAAAAAATATCGGTAAATTGGAACTTATCCTTTCGTTCAGATTATAATCATCTCGACGATTAACTGCGCTTTTCAAAGTGTTGACTAAGATTATGTTGTCTAGATATGTGAATATTCCTTTGTCACCATAATTGCAATAAATTCAAAGCCAAGATATAAGAAAAAGTCTCAAATTGGTAGCAAAAAGTTCATAACTTTTATCCACGTTTGAGGCATGAAAAAAGTACTACTGCCTAATAGTTCATCTCATTATTTTCAATGAGTTTTTAAGTAGTTTATATATGTTGGTTACTCATACAATGGAAATTGCATAGGATAACATAAACCCACTTAAGGAGTTAACATGATCCCTAAAAAAGCGTTTGTGACAAAAGGTACCGGGGTGCATAAGGACAGATTAGCATCTTTTGAGCTTGCACTGAGGGCTGCTGGAATAGAAAAATACAACCTTGTAAGTGTTTCAAGCATTCTACCTCCAAATTGTAAAATCGTACCTAAGGAAGAAGGACTTTTACAGCTAAAACCTGGTGGCATTGTCCATTGTGTGCTTGCAAGGAATGATACTAACGAACCACATCGTTTGATGGCTTCAGCTATAGGAACTGCTCTTCCAGTAAATGAAGAAAATTACGGTTATATTTCTGAACATCATTCTTTTGGAGAAGAAGAAATTATTGCTGGAGAATATGCGGAAGACCTGGCAGCAACAATGCTTGCAACTACTTTAGGGATAGAGTTTAATGCTGAAATGGCCTGGCATGAGAGAGAGCAGGTGTATAAAGCTAGTGGTCACATATTTGACTCTTTCCACATTTGTCAGACTGCAAAAGGCGATAAAGATGGTAAATGGACAACAGTAGTAGCTGCAATGGTCTTTGTTACTACAAACTAAAGAATGAGACTAGTGGCATTATGCTTAATTTTCGATAAGATAAAAAATTTAAATAATTTGTTGAGTAGGTAATTTCAATATCGAAAGCCAAATTAGACACATAATGCAAAAATTTAATTTATAATTTACAGAAAATTCGAGACACTACCGAAAGAGGGAATTAAAGAAAAATATAGGGCTAGAATGGTAGCAGGCTTTGCACATTATTTCCCTCAACTTTTTCAATATCACAATCATAATTTCGATGTCTCATCAAACTGCAGTGGTTGGGTATGTTCACACCACTAATCCGAATATCTATAAATTGTTCAAAGTCAAATTATTTCATTTGCATGCATGCTTTTTTTGCGTCATTTTCTAGAGGTTTATCCGTTTTTGCATGGACAGTACGTTATGGATAAAAACATTCCAAAATTGTTCCCTTTTTTATTTTCAAACCAAAACAATTAAGTTAGCTTTGTAAATGCCCAAATATTCATTTCTTTTTTGCAGTTATCAATATTTTTTCCCCTGAATTACTAGTCTGTGGTACCGTGTGGTACGTACTCAGGAAAACAAATAAATTTACTGAAGAAATTCGATCAATATACCGTCATCAAGTTCAAAGTCGGAAAAATCCCTAACACTGCTGTAAAATAAGTATTTCAAGTATAATGATTAATCAGCTTCATGTCTGCCTCTGGAAACTTTTTTGTTAAAATATGAACTCAAAAATGATACAAAAAATTCCGATTAATTAAGGAATCAATTTCAGCAAGTTTATCTACAACTAACTAAATATAAACCTGCATAAGTACCGCTGGAAACCCTAAAACCAGCCATAGAGAAATAAGGAATCTTTTCAAAACTTGTGTTCTTGGTGTTCAGTATGGACTTGGTGCAGAGGCTCTTGCATTAAAAATTAATAAATCAACCCCATGTGCAAGGGAACTTTTGAGCCATCATAAGCGTTTATAAAAAAATTTGGATATGGGGTAATAGCGAATGGACTCAAGCGTGCCTTAGGAGAACGATCGATACCTGTTTCAAATGGCGAATGGCTGTAAAAGGCCCCTGTAGAGAGGAATTGTTAACTGTAAGAAACTCTCCTGTTCAAGCAACAGGAGAAGAGATCTAAGAGTTGCCTGTTTTCGTCTCACTGAAAATAATATCAAATTAATTGCGCTGATCCATGATGCAATGATAATTGAATGTGAAGAAGAAACAGCAGATGAAGGGATTTAAAAAGCTCGGAAAATAATGTCAGATGCTGCTGAAGTGGTGCTTGGATTAGGAAATCGGTTAAGAACTGAAGCTGAAATCACACTACCTGGACAGATACATAGTTAAAAAAGCAACTGAAACTTGGCGTTTGATCATGAAGATTTTAGAAGAGATTAAAGAAGAAAGAATATAGGGAAGACTAATTTCAATAATTTCCGTTTGGTCTAATCTTTGAATTTAGCTGCAGAGCAATATTAATTAGCTGCGCAGCTAAATTCTAAAGCCTTCTAATACCTGTTTTACTACTTATATATCTCTAATATATCTCTTTTTTTCTTCTTGATATTTAAAAATAATATTAAACGGGGTAAAATGATTGTTGAATTCTAAAGATAAAATAAAAGGATATTTCATACCCCAGATGCCTTCAGAATGGATTGTAAAGTTACAGTCCACTTCAGTGGGGCATACATACAGAGTGGCTATGTATATTTGACACTTAAAAGGGTGAAGAAATCTAAAATTTAGTAGTCACCTTAAAAGGTATAAATTCATTTTTACCTATTCCAGATTGGGCTTGTCCGAAAGCATTGGACGAATTAGAAAAATGTGAGATGAGAAAAACGATACGAAAGCGCGGTAAAATTCCCACTGTATCTGTTTTATGCGACAATTGTTATGAAGATTATCCCACTTTAAAAATCCATGATAAGTTAGGATCACGCATTTGAAATAAGAATCAAATACTTTAGACATTGTAATGTAATCAAAAAAGAACAAGCACAATAAATGCTGCAGTTTAAATTTGAAAGTTAGATATATAAGGGTTCTTGCTATTAATTTTTTAGTCCAATTGCATAAATTCTATACCTATTATGTCATTTTTGTAAAATTTGACGTTTTTTTATTTTTTAAGTTCCCATGTAAGCGTTACGTTGATATTAGCTTCTAGGCTTGCCTTAGTTATTAACGCATTTCCCTCGCTAGTGAGCTTTAGACCAAATGTTGACTCTACCTTAGATGGTCTGGTACTCTCAGGAACTTAATTCATTGTGGCTACTATGTATGTCGCCATTTGATGTATTGTATTCATTGCACTATTTAGAGCTTCAGCCGATTTATCTTCAATCTCTTTCAGTGAAATTATCGCATTAAATGTTATATTTAATTATTTGATGTGACTCTTAGTAAGCTAAAGTGGAAAAGAGGATGAAGTAAATAAGTCTTGAAGCATGCATTTTTCAAGTTATGGATTCTCAGGACATTGTCGGAGGTACGGGTTTTGTCCTCAGTCCAAATTTAGTTGTAACTTACGCCCATGTTGTGAAAGACTGCAACACCGGAATAGGTGAATTATTAACTTATTCTTCTATCCTAAAAAAACCAGGTTGGAAGCAGAGATATTACGTGATGGTTGGAACGAGGAGGAGATGTTGCTTTCCTACGATTGAATAATTTTTCTCTTCTTAATAACCATGTGGCTAAAAAGCTAGGAACATTAGGATCTACAAATGAACTCCAACAGGGTTTTCACCTCTATGGCTATCCAGATATAAGAACAGATTTAAAGGGTACTTTGGGTAGGTCAGATCATAGGACAAGTTCATAAAAAACTACTTAATGGGCAGCTATTAGGTCTTTTAGAGTTCTTTTCCGAAACTGAAATTAAGTTACTTCTGGGGTAATACGAGTACATAGGGAGGGAATAAGAATTTTACCTTTAACTGGCAATTTGACACCAGTTGTTGGGCCGTTATTACGCACTTTAGAAAGTAATTCTGATCCGGGAACTGCAGTTTCGGTTACATTTGATGGGAATTATGCTGTTTCAGATTCCGGTGACGACAAACTAAAGTTTGGGATCTTAAAACAGGAAATGAATACACACATTAAAAGGTCATTCTGATCGAGTTTCATCAGTTTCCCTCACCTCCGATGGAAATTTGGCTGTCTCAGCTTCATGGGATAAAACGCTTAAAGTCTGGGATCTTAAAACAAGGGCAGAAGTCAGAACCTTAGCAGGTCATTTCAATTGTAGAAATGGTTTGAATTTTAAATTTTGTAGAGGATGTTAGTAATGCCAAATCAACTGGAAGATGAGGATTGGGACCTCCTTCTTCGGAGAATCAAGGATAAAAAGTGTACTCCCTTTCTTTGGACCCGGAGCTTGTGCTGGAAAGATCCCTGTTGGTTCCCAGATTGCAAGTGAATGGGCAAAAAAGTATGACTACCCAATGGAAGACTCTGATGACTTGATAAAGGTGGCTCAGTTTGTGGCTGTGACCAAAGACGCTATGATTCCAAAGGAGGAGATGTGTAGAAAAATCAATGAACTGTTAAAAAAGTCCCACAAAAATACTTTGAAACTTCTGATGAACTTCATGGAGTGCTAGCCGATCTCCCATTGCCAGTTTATGTCACCACAAATTACGATGACCTTATGGTGCGAGCTCTTAAAAGCCGTGGCAAAACACCAATCCAGGAAATATGTCGGTGGAATGAATACTTCAAGCGACGCAAACCAACGTCAGACTATGTTCCTACTCCAGAAAAACCTTTAATATATCACCTCCATGGCTGCTATGAAATGCCAGAGTCGCTGGTTCTAACAGAGGACTACTATCTGGACTTCCTTGTTGCCACCTCAATGAAACAAAACCTGCTTCCTCCGCGTATTCAGAAGGCATTTACAGATTCATCTCTTCTTTTTCTAGGCTACAGGATAGCTGATTTGGGTTCCCAAGTTCTTTTCCGGATTCTTGCTGAATACTTAGAAATAGGTGATAGAATGCACTATTCCATGCAGCTTGTGACAGAGAATGTTCATGAGGCAAAAGAAGAAAGAGCTCAGAAATATCTGGATCGCTATTTTGAGGAGTCTAATATCAAGGTACACTGACACGATTGCCGTGAATTTGCCGTAGAATTGAGAAAACTATGGGAGGCTTTCAATCGTGGTCCTTGAATTCCAGGCTTACGTGGGCCCTCTACCTTTTGAAGAGAAACATAAAGCCATTTTTTTCGGGAGACCGTGAAGCTCGAGATCTCCGGTCCTTAGTCATTGCGCATCGTTTGGTTCTCGTCTATGCCCAGCCGGGTGCAGGTAAGACTTCACTTATCACTGCAGGGCTTATTTATCTCCTGAAAGAAAAACAGTTTGAAGTTCTCCTTGTGGCGAGAGTTAAAGGCACACTTTTTGGAAATATAAAATCTGAAGAGATCTCAAACATATTTGTCTTTAATACTCTTACAAGCTTGGCTAAAGATGAGCATGATGTTGAGCGCCTTGCTAAAATTAAACTTGTTGAGTTTATGAAAGAACAGAAGCATATGCATGATGACAATGGTATGGCATTACTCCATGTCATCATCTTCGATCAGTTTGAGGAAATATTCACTTCGTATCAAGACCGCTGGAAAGATAGAGAGGAATTCTTTGAGCAAGTAAACATTGCTCTGGAAGCAGATCCCCTTTTAAGGGTAGTTTTTGTCATAAGGGAGGATTTCATATCTCAGCTAGATCCTTATGAAGATCATCTACCCGAAAAAATGTGGTTGAGTTATCACATAGAGCGCCTGCGCCGTAATGCTGCCCTGCAAGCAATCGAAAGGCCATTGAGAGATACTAGTCGCTCTTTTGCGGAAGGCGTGGCAAAAAAAACTTGTCGATGATTTGCTGGAGAGTCGAGTTGAGACAATGAACGGCGAGATCGCTGAGATAACAGGAGAATTCATAGAAGCTGTGCAACTTCAGGTAGTATGCAAGAACATCTGGCGGGATTTACCATTAAATGAAAAACTAATCACGTTTCAGCATCTGAAAAAATATGGTAATTTTTAAGAGGTACTTTACAGGTTTTACGAAGAGGCTATAAAGGCAGCGGTAGAGGAGACAGGCATTGATGAGTAGAGCCTGCGCAGATTTTGCAATGAAAAGTTAATAACGAAAATAAGGATGCGGGGGACGGAGTACCGGGCTCCAGAGTTCACTTGTGGTATTTCCAATCCAGCTATTGACGTTCTTGAAAGCAGGCACCTTATTAGAGCAGAGTCGCGGGCAAATGCGCTCTGGTATGAACTGGCACACGACATTATACACCGGACCATCATGTTTGAGAGGATTTCAATTTTTTATAAGACCTGGAAATACCATTCCATAGCATAATCTAAGAGTTATTTGCTTTGATATCACTCTTTCTCTGCTTCCTTTCTCTACCTTACCAACTGGGATTCCAAAGATGTTTGATGCAGTCAACATTATGAAGGAAAAATTATCTCATTAAATGTAAGATGGTACCTAAAATATTCATTGAGCTATAAAAATTTAGAGGAGATGATGGCAGAAAGAGGAATAAAAGTTGATCACACTACTATAATTAGATGGGTACATCGATATTCTTCTGAGATGGAAAAGAAGGTGCTTAGACATTTAAAGCCAACTAATGACTCTTGGAGAGTGGACGAAACCTGCATCAAAGTAAAAGGTGAATGAAAATATCTTTATCGTGCAGTTGATTCAGCTGGGAATACAGTTGAATTTATGCTAAGGAATTGTAACGAAATAACTTAAGTAATCAATTATTCTGTTTGAAGAAAATCGGTTAAGACATCCATAAAAACGGTTAGGTACATTGCAAAAATTGACTTAAGGTATTTCGCGGCAAGCACTAAGATCCTATCCGAAAAGTCTGTAATGCATGTTGAGAAGTCACAATAGGTTTATAATATCCGGCCCCGGTTTTGCATATTGCATATCGTAAAAGTTATAGCAGGTAACTACTTTTTGGATAGGCTCTAAAATGTAATTTTAAACCATAATGTTTAATGTACTTAAATTTAAAGCTTTTTTTATTTCAAGAATACACGGTTGATTCCATTTTGTGACCTTTTTTAGGGTTCATTTTTGCAAAAATCGTTTGTTTAGTTGAGTATTAGATGCAACATATAGGAAAAGGTAGTATTTGACCGATAACCGATGACGGTTATCGGCCATAGAGCCTGTATTCCCGTGGTCAATGGAATGAACAACTCAACAAACGACTTTCATGAAACTAAATGTATAAAAATCACATCAAATAGTCACACCGCTTATATTGTAGCATGGAAATCACGATAGTCACCATAACCCTCTGCATGATGGCAATATTCGTAGTCTTGGTCATACTAGGCAATGTGGTAGGCTTTGACAAAATTTTAAGGCTCATTCGCCTTCGCTAAACAATTGGATTGCAGCGCGACCGCTTAAACATCTCCGACAGCAGGATAGCCTACATCATGGCAGACTCAGAAATGAATAAGAGGTCGCTCTTTATGTAACCGGTTACATGCGAAAGGGAAAGACAATCAGAAAAACGCTACTCTGAATGGGGACACATCGAAAGCTCACGTTGAACAACGTCAAAAGTATACGCTTTAACGTCTGAACGATTCACTTCTTCGAGGCAGGAAGACGAATAATCTTTGACATTCCAAAGATCCAGTAATTTTGAATACCTCTTGAAGAGGCAAAGTATCCGGCGCTTTTCCAAAGTATATTTGAAAGATATGAGAGAAATCCCACAGAGAGTTTGTAGTGGCTAGGATACTTTCACCCATTGGATCGAATAAAAACCTTATTTAGAGACTATCAGTGACCTATTCCGTGTTTATTTAAGTAGCCATTACCCCATTTTAATGGTGGACAGACGTTGTATGAAAAGGACTAGATACTAAGTGAGTTGATGCCTTTTTTAGATTGAAATATTGGAACTTTAATCGATTACGACTTATCTTAGAATAAACTAAGCTAGTAAAAATGAAAGATGCTTTGAACAAAAATTTGGATGCCTGAGGAGAGTATTCTCTATAAGCTATATAGCTCGGTAGGTGAAGCTTACGAACATCCGGAACCACACAGGCTTGAGGTTGAAAATAAAAGCGGTTTAAGCCAGGAGGGCTCGGAAAATCCTTTTTTATCTGCAGAGAAGCAGGCTGCAGCAGTCGAGAAATAATATCCTTCTAAACCAGAAACAGAGGAAGAGAGCGGTTAATTCAGGCTTATATCATTTTATTCGGTTTATTGATTTCTTATGATTGTGATCCGGCACTACGTGGTCTTCTACTGTACTTATTTTTATCATTTATGAAATAATTTCTTTAGCGTTTTATGTGTGCTTATTACGTTTTTAGAAACATATAAATAGAATATTTTTTAACGTATTAGCTTTTGTGACATCTTTTACTTTTTGTTTAGCTGGTTTTAAGTCTGGATATAAGTTCTCAGAATCCCTATCTAATTTTTTAGGTTGGTTTATCCCATCTTCTTTCTTTTCTATTAGTTTTGTTAATACTTTTTTATTTATTATGATTCAATTTATCAATTGGGACATTAGAGGTATTGATATTTATTTTTTCATTTTTACTGCAATTGTTTTTTTTGTCATTGGCTGTTTGGTTTATATATTTGAGTTTGGCGATAGATAAAAGAGATTGATTTTTATGGAATATTATAGCTTATCACTTTACTTGTCCCTAAAGGACTACAATTGTCTCTAATAGAGTCTATCTGTAGACAAGTTTGAGCCTTCTCTGGCTCATATCCTTTTCGCGCTTTTATCCAGTTTTCCTTACCCCATTTTTTACCGTACATCATTTCCATTGAGAAGGAAAGCATCAACTCTTCAAAAGTGTCTACATCTTTATATCCCCCTCAATGTACCAGATCATGTTGTGTACCTCCCGCAACCAGCTTGAATAAGAATCCAATAACCTGATGAAAGCTTCGTATTCTGACATACCCATAATCCGTATAAAGAAATCGATACATAATTCTTGAAGCTGATCTTGCCTAGGTAACCATACACAATCGCTTACATCTTTTGAGTGATGCCAATACCACACTCCAGCATCATCGTCTATTGTATCGTAAATGTAATCTCCGTTTTCGTAGCTCCACTTAAGCTGGATTTCCTTCGCAAGCGAACACATTTTAATATATTTATCTGGTAGTCCATTTTACCATCCTCGAAATGAATTGTCTATTAATGGGTTAAAAGGATACCCTGAGCTATGTGAAAGTATTCAAATACTATCTTTAATTTAGTTTATTATATTTATTAAAATTTTTTTCTGTTATGTTCCAGAAATATTGACGTATTTTATAATGACAGTTTTTGTGGTGAAAACAAAGAGTACAGAGCCATTCAGAATACACATAGCTTTCGGTACACAGCCGATTTTAGTTTTAGTGCTAACTTATAGACTATTTTTAAAAATACTGTAGAGGATTTCGATAAACTTCGGATTTTATTTCTTAGCAGTAATTTCTCAGATCTTCCCCTCAATTTCTCTATTTAATCCCTCTTTTTGGCTCTACTATTCTCAATTCTTTGATTTTAAAGATAGCTTCCGCTATCTTCAATATACTTTTTTTATTTCCAATGTCCTCAATTGATGGAGATTATAACAAAAAGCCGTACACAACATTTTTAGATTTACTCTTTTAACAGTAGTAACAAAAACTCTTCCTGCTTTGAAAATTTCTTTCGTTACTGAATAAACTCTTTCCCCTGGGACTCTTTTTGAGCTAATTCTCTTATTTCTTAATATATCCTTTATTCCCAACGTATGTCCTTTGACCGCTCTTTTCATTGTTATATTATACCCTTTCGTTTTTGCTCCAAAGTATCCTCTGTCCTTATAAACCACTTCATTTTCCTCTGTCAAATCTACATACGAATCATGTACTGACGCAGTTGTTGTTTGAATCTTCTGATCAGCTCATAATCTCTGTCTATTATATTATGAAGCTTATATCCAAAGTGAGACTTACCTCCCTTCTTTGTCCAGGTTCCGTCTCTGTTTCTTCTTGTTTTTGCCTCATCTCTCTGCTTTTGCATGTCATGGATCTGAATGGATAAAAGTAACATCCTGAATCAGTCCATGCTTTATCTGGAAACCCAGAGTATCAAGTTGGCTTTGCAACTTTTCCCATATTTTCTTTGAAATGCTCGATAATTCTCTCCCTAAATAGCCATACAGTAGTACTGTAAGGTATGTATTCCGGAAATCCAAGGAATTTCCTAAAAGAAATTCGATCTATACACTGTTTGTCAAGTTCAAAATCAGAGAGCACATGCCATTGTTGTAAAACAAGCATTTTGAACATCACAATGACATCAGTTTCGGATCTCCCTCCTGAAACGGTTTTGTTAATATACATAGACTCAAGAATAATACGAAACGCTTTCCAATCAATTCATGAATAAATTTCAGCAAGCTTACCTCCAACAGATTCAAGACGTTTATACTCTTCTTTAAGAGCAAAATCAGTAAGAGTTTTCATGAATATACATAAATATTGACAAATTTAAAGTCAACCATGCTCATGAGCATGGAGTTTATCGAAATTCTCTGTAGAATACAATTTAAACATTTGTATGCTTGGAGTTCTCGTCTTTCAAAAACAAGATATAATATCAACCAAATACTACATAGGACCAAAAAATTCAATATTTAGATATCAGATCCTGAAAATTACAAATCGTTCCTACAATTGCTGTGACATCTTGCAGGGTCACAGAAAGGATTACATAATTATTATTTTACTAGATAAACATTAATTAATTTTAAGTAGTGACAAATAATATAGTTGTTTTGGGTCTTTACTGTAGTTATTAAATTACTAAGTATGCTTATATTCGCCTTTAAGAACAAGATCAACAAAGGTCTCCATAAGTAATAATTATTGTCAATAGGTTTAAAGATCTCCCATATTCAAATAATAGGAGTCCATAAGGATTCTCTATGAAATTTAAGCGAAAAAGATCTCTAGCGCTTCTATCACTATTAATGAATATATAAACTTAAAGATATACTTCAAAAAACAAAAAAAAAAAATCATAACATCATTTCGTGGAGAATAAACATAATTCCTCTTATAATTTCAAAATGTGGAATATTGTAGAGCGATTACACAAATTTGAATTAAGGTTTATGGATGATTTTTGTGAACTATTGAGGTAAAATTTTAATTGAATAAGAATGATCTTTTTTGGCTCAGCAAATCTGAACCACTGTTTTAACATTAAATTAAATTGTTAAATTAGGACTGAATCAAATTTTTCCTAGGTAAAAGATAAAATTGTTTAGCTTTCAAAAGAGTAGGTGAATAGTCACATTTTCGCTATTATCAAAAGCAGTGAAAATTTAAATATAAATAAAAAATAATTATAGTAATATATCTGTTTTGTGAAATAAAGTAGAATGGATTTCCAAAATGAAAGTTTTCACAATCAAACAATTGTAAAACAAATAAAGGACAGTTTGTACCGCTTAATATAATAAGCAACTTAATATACATGATTTACACAAATATTTTCGATCACCGTGTCAGAGCAAAGAAGTATACCTCTAAAAGAGCATCTATTAACCCTGAAGTCCTGCAAGCATGGAGGGCTAATTCAGGAAACTTCTGAGACTTACGGGATTCCTGAAAGCGAAATTCTTGACTTCAGTACAAACTTAAATCCCCTAGGAAATCCCTTTGAGAATAAGGAAAGCGGATTAAACTTGGATAGCCTTCTCAAAAAGAGTATCGGAAAACTTATGGAGTATCCAGATAATAGGTATCTCGAGTTTAGGGAAGCTGCTGCAAGGTTTATAGGGCTCGGAGTAACTCCACTGAATATTATTCCGGGTAACGGTTCCACGGAAATCATCAGGCTTTTAGTCGAATGCCTGGTTGAAAAAGGGGATAGCGTTCTTCTCCCATGGCCCACTTTTGGGGAATATGAAACGCAATGCCAAATTATGGGAGCAAGACTCGAATATCCCAAACAGGAAGATATAGAAACACTTCCGAATGAGGTTCTTGAGAGAGCAAAAATCCTTTTTATTTGTAACCCGAATAACCCAACCGGAAAGCTCCGTACCAAAGAAGAAATTAAAGCTCTTGCAGAGCGTTGCAGAAATTATGGAACGCTTCTTTTCGTAGACGAGGCTTTTATCGAACTCTCTGCCCCATCTCAGAGTGTTGCAGATCTAGCAGCAATAAATAACTACGTTTTTGTTCTTCGCTCCCTTACGAAGGATTTTGCAATTCCAGGAATAAGGATGGGCTTCGGAATAGCTTCCTCTGAAATGGCTGAAATCCTAAATGCCTCAAGGCTCTCCTGGAACCTTGGTACCGTGGCAAATGCTATAGGAACTGCTCTTCTTAACATCGAAGGCGGTATAAATAATCCATATCTAGAAAAAGCAAGAGCTTTAATCAGAGAAGAAGGAGGAAAACTCAAAGCTAAACTCGACAAAATTAGGGGATTCGAAGCAGGGGAAGCAAATGTAAATTTTATTTTTGTTGATATCAGCAAATTCATTCTTGATTCCAGCAAATTGAGTGCATGCCTTGCAGCTCGTGGAGTTCTTATCCGGGACTGTGTCTCTTTCCGGGGCCTTGGAAAAGGATACATAAGAATCGCAGTCCGGACAGCAGAAGAAAATGACAAGCTCATTGCTGCAATAGGGGATGTTGTTTCCCAGTGGGGCAAAGAACAGGCAAAGAATGAACTACAGAATGTAATTGAAAAAGCCTCTGAAATAGAAATTGAAGGTAGAAAGACCTGTGAATACTATCCCTGTCATTTTGAAGGCCAAAACTGTACTTTCTGCTTCTGTCCTTTTTATCCGTGTGAGAACGAATGCACAAGGGGGAAGTGGATAACAAGTTCAGGGGGCAGCAAAGTATGGAGTTGTATAGACTGCCATATTGTTCACAATAAGGAAATAGCCCGAAAAATTCTTGACAGCCTCATGCAGAAAGGAGATGCCGATGAACTTGTGAAAATAGCCTGGAAAAAAGTGGTGGAGCCGAGGTTATGATTATACCAGATAGCGGCCACTTGGCTCTGGTACTTTTGCTGGCAACAACTATAGACATCGTTTTTGGAGAACCTCCGGCTGCTGTGCACCCGGTTGTATGGATGGGAAAATTAATTAATTTTCTTAAAAATATAGCTCCAAAAATCCACAGAAAATTTTATGGAATTATAATGGCTCTCTGTTGTGTTTTTTTCGCAGCTTCACTTGGTTATTTGGTTCTATACATTGCAGCTCTCCCTGGAATTCCAAGTATTATTGCACTCTTTATAGAAGCTTATTTCTTGAAGGCTACATTTGCCATCAAAAGTCTCCTTAGTCCGGCAAGGGAGATTTACAAGCACCTTGAAGAAAACAGGCTTGAAAAAGTCCGGGAACTACTCCCTATATACGTAAGCCGGAACACTTCCAAACTGACCAAGACCCAGATGTCTTCTGCAGTTATCGAATCCGTATCCGAGAATTACGTAGACTGCATCTTGAGCCCCATTTTATATTATGTTCTTTTCGGAGAATTCGGACTTGTCGCTGCATATGCATTCAAAGCTATAAGTACCCTAGATTCCATGGTTGGATATACTACCAAACAGTATAAGGAACTTGGGTACTTCTCGGCAAAATCAGATGATGCATTGAATTGGATTCCGGCTCGAATATCTGTTATATTTATTCTTGCAGCAGCTCTTATAGTAGCTATAATCCCGAAAAAGCAAGGAAAGATAAACCCCTTTAATAGTATCAGGAGTGTCCTGGAAGATGGCATGAAAACCCCGTCTCCTAATTCCGGTTACCCTATGGCTGCGACTGCAGGAGCTCTCGGAGTCAAACTCGAAAAACCTGATCATTACATTTTGGGAGCATTATACCCTCCCACTGAAATAAAGGATATAAAAAGAGTATCCCAATTAATAGCAATTGCTTCAGGATTCTCACTTGCTGCCTTTATGGCAGTAATTCAGATAGCAGAGATTCATTCATGCCTATAATTCCTTCTTTATTTTGTCAGAGCCGAGTGTTGTCACGATATGGATTTTGTGCCGAAATAAAATTTTGAGAAAAGCGGAGCAAGCCGAAGAACGCTAATCTACCAGAAGCATTAAAATCCATCCATAAACAATAAATTCACTACTATAGATGTATACAAAAGTGCCATCCATTTTCTCAATATGACAATTAGCTTCAAAATTAATCTGACTTTCAATGAATATATGGTAGGCAAATAGGCAAACAAATTCTACATCTGTGTATAATATGCAGAATGTAGGATAAATCAGAATGAAGTTAAACTCGATTTATAGAATCAATAACTTACTAAAGTTTACCTAGGCAGGATAAAAATCACAATGTGATCTTATGAAGTTATCAGATATTGATGAAAGGAACCTGAAAAAAGAGAAGTCTGAAAAAGTAGAGGGTAGAGCTATAATTGATATACTCGATGTCCTTTCTGAAGAGGGTATCAGTATCCAGGATCTTGTAGATACTGCTCTCGAAATGTATATCCCACATCCTGGGCTTGAAACAAGGGAAAAAGCTGAATATTTATTTAAAAGAGAACTCAAATATGCTCTTTCGGACCCAAATCTATGTATTTTGATTTATTCAGGGATTCTGCTTGAGAGGGAAGGCAGGATAGGAAATCTTCCGAATATTAGTAAAAATTCCTATGAAAAAGACATGAGTTTCATAATTGCAGACGAAGTTCTTGGAACAAGTATTGCAACCTACATCAGTGGCTCCAAAGGAGCATTCGAGTTTGTAAGGTACGACAAACAAAAGCCAGGAATTCTTTCAAACCTGGGACCATTTATTGATGATGTGATAGGGGGTCTTATAGGGGGGGTATCCTCCAGTATGTATTCAAGAGGTCTGGCAGAATTCGGAAAGAAAAATTGGGAATCAGGCGAAGCCCTATGAATTCATTTTTACTTGCTTTTAAATCAAGTTTGGGGTTCCTGTCCACTATTCCTGTGGGAATCAGTATGGAGGGGATTAATGAGCTTATGGGGAAAATATATTTATACCCCATTGCAGGAGCAGTGCTTGGTTTTCTCATAGGAACAGTAGCATACGTAGGGCAGATAATTATTCCGGGAGCTATTCTTGCAGCCCTTATCATGGGATTCATATATTATATAACGGGTTTTAATCATCTTGACGGAGTCACTGATATAGGTGACGGTTTTATGGCTCACGGGTCACTTGAAAAAAAAATAAAGGCTTTGAAGGACACGAACCTCGGAACTGGGGGAGTTTCCTTCTGCATTCTGCTGTTACTTACTTTGTACGGTTCGATAAGAGCAATCCAAGAAGAAGGTTCAGTTGTCGGATATAAACTCCCAACGTTGATGTTCGCATCAATGTTTATCGCAGAGGTTAGTGCAAAGCAATCCATGCTTACAATCGCTGCTTTTGGAAAGCCTATACCTCTCCAGGGAAACAAGGCTTATCCGAGCCTTGGAACAATGACTATAAACGGAGCAACCAAACAAAATTTCCTTATAGGACTTGTGTTCGGAGCTATTTTGTGTTCTCTGCCTTTTGGGTGGATAGGTCTATTCCCCTATCTGGGGGCATGTGTCTCTGCTCTGGCAATTCTTAACAGGAGCTATGCCCATTTTGGCGGTTTAAACGGAGACGGGATAGGTGTTGCTAACGAAATAGGTAGGGTGACTGCCCTGAGTATTATCGCAGTTATCCTGAAATTTCATTAAATAGATACATGAGAGATTTGGAATGGATGCTATTGTAATGGCAGGAGGATTGGGACAACGGCTTGGAATGGGGGAAAAACCGTGTGTTGAATTACTTGGAAAACCACTCATAAGCTATGTGATAGATACCCTCATAACCACAAAGAATATAGATCGTGTCTTTGTAGCAGTATCTCCTGCAACCCCTAAGACCGAAATTATGATTCAGGAATATTATAAAGGAGAAATTCAAGTAATCAGGACCTTTGGAGGGAACTACGTAGGGGATATGATTTATGCAGTAGAAATTTCGCAAACAACTGGTTCAGTAATGATTATTATGTCAGATCTTCCCCTGATAGATTCAGAGCTTATAGATTCGATAATTGAGAAATACTGGGAAGCAGAAAAACCGGCACTTTCAGTATATGTCCCAATAAATATCTGCAAGGGAGCTGGAATCAGGCCTGGAACGGTTTTCAACAAGGACGGCAAACTAATTGTACCTACCGGGATTAATATTCTGGACAGTTCTCAAATCAGAAACGAACAGGAAGACTTTAATCTTATACTTGAGGATCCCAAATTAGCAACAAACGTGAATACTGTACAAGACCTCCAACGCTGCAGGAATTTACTGCAGTGCAAAAACTAAAATTTGCTAGAAATATCATGTATTCTATCTTTTAAAAACCTAAAATTCAAAATCTGTTTCATGATCAACAAATCTCCCACTAAATAATGGATCTATTTGGGAATCGAAGCACTATTTTTGGGAAGGCTCGGAAATTAAGAGCTTTAAAGTATTTTGTTGCATTTTGTCATGGAAATTTAATCATTGAACATGGTACTTGGATAGTTCTTCGTTAGCATAAGGGGTTCACAGCTTATTTAGGTGGTCCATGATTAAATTTTTAGGACACGTTAATATCTTAATCCGTTTCTAAAGTGATCTCAATCTAAGAGGGAAAGATGTAAGCTATATTCATTGGAACATAATTCCACAACCTCCATGTGCCATCGCCTTGCCAGTCGAGGACTCGTCCATCGTGCATAGGGACTAGGGTATGCCCAGCTACAATAGACTCCCACTTCCCCTTTCGGGGACACTTATATGGCGGTGGACCACTTGGACTGACCGACATGATCTTAAGTAGATTTCGATAGGTATTCAACACCTGACTAGTCTGAGTATAATCTGGGTCATAAACAACGGATACACCTAACGACCTGGTAAAGACCGAAGCATTGGTCGGAATCGGTACTGCTGTAGGGTCTCCCTACGCTCCTTTCCAGGCTATTTCAGTCACAGGAACGTTGAAAATCGAGGGATCGATTACCAGGATACCTGATCCGGGCACCTGCACAGTCGGCGCCACATGCCACCCCCAAGAAACTATACAGTTTGGGTTGTTAATGGTTGGGGTATTCAGGTCACCGTAGATCCATACCTTATCAGGCTCGACACCCGCTGCAATCATCAGCCTGCACATCTCATGAGCTCGTACCCAGCATCCATCGTCAGGGTACATAAAAGGAATACATGGCGCTGCCGCGCTGGCAGGACTGCAGGTCTTGGTGCTGACTAAGTCAAAAAGCTCTTGAACCTTTTGTGGTGATATCGAGACTAATTTTGAGGCTTCACTCACCGGCTTGGCGCATCACCTCAGCCAGTGCCATAGGATTTGGGTTGGGCTTGATATCTATGATATCATGAGTGTTTAGTGCCTCTGTAACCAGTACATCCTTATCTTCATCCTTTGCTTTTTTCAAGGCATCCGATAACTTCTGGAAATCCGGGTTTGACCGCTTTATATAGTGCTTGGCATGAGAGACTATCAGCTCTACTTCGAAATCAGCATTTTCTAAAGGTGTGACGATCCCTACTTTCACGGACAGCGGAACTAACACTTCTGTTATAACATTAGTTTGAGGATCGATCTCCACATAGACGGCCTGGTTTGAATGGCTTATGTTGTCAAGTACCTCCTTCCATACGAACGATCTGTGATCTTTCAACTCTAGGTTACCGGATCCTCCACCCTTAAAATTCACCTCAATAACCTCAACTGACGGCTTTCCTGGCAATGCGGCTGCGGCTTCATTCGGTGAAGAAATGCCCCTCACCCCGTCCACAACCACATTTGGCTTTGCCATCTTTTCCATTCTTTATGCCCCCTCAAATTGGATCTTCGATTCAAGACTTATTCAAACATTTTATCCAAAATACTTAGCAAGATGTCATTCTGTATTATTTTGTTGTGTTCATGAGTTATTGATTAAATTTGACAAAGAGAGTAGACTCACATTATTTGTCCAGGTTGAGATGTTCTTTTTGGTTTGTGGTTTTCAGTAACTTGCTCCACGATCCGTAAGTTTCATCTCCTTTAAGTGCTTTCGTTTAGGACTTAAGCACTTGAGGTGCAAAAACAAGTACAATAAACATCCCGATTTAAATCAACAATTAACCGGTAAAGGTTCAATGCTATCTATTATTTAGTAAATTGTTAAGTCCTACTATAATCTGTATTTATGTAATGATCAATAATGAAAAACCAATATATATCTATGACGACAGGTTATAACACTACGCGAATAAATTTGGAAACTTTTATTATCTTCATGCCTTCGATTTTTACTTGAAACGAACATGAAATTCTTCGAATAACAGGCACAAAAAATGAAAGTACTTTTTAGAGCCATATGTATCATTCATTTTAGGTAATCACGAGTAAAGACCTAAAACAGCTTCTTTAGATCGGTTTTGATTGTGTGATACAAAAGTTTCATCATGGTTCATGACATATTTTAAAATATAAATGCCCTCTAAACTATTCTTTGCAATTAAAGTAACGTACTGCAAAATAAGATAGTTAGCAAATCTGCAAAAGAATAAGATCCTGATTTTTTAAGAGGTGTGTAGAAGTGTATCAGGAAACTAAAAAGCAAATTGAAGACTTGATTTCCGAATCCGATATCCTGATGGAATCTTTGCGTAAATTTTTATATTTAGTACCCATTCAGTACGACCCTTTCCTTAGCTTTGGGCCCTTTAGCATATCTGACCTGCCTAAAATGTGGGATTATGACCTTGAAGTCAATACCAACCCTTATGATGGGGAGCCAATTCCTCTACATTATAGGTGGTTTAAATTGACTAACGACCAGTTTATTGAGCAAGATGAACTATTTAGAAGATACATAACCTGGGCTGCGTCCGCCAGAAACCTAATTGAGAAATTTTTGCCTGAAAAATTGGCTTTTTTTGATGAAAAGTCCGAAATCGTTAGAAAATGGATCGAAATGAGCGAACCTTTACCTTCGGATGACAGTGCAGAAATGTTTTTTAGATTTAGAAAACACTTTGTAAGCCAGCAAACTATTGTTTCCGCTTTATTGAAGCAAATTAAATAATAAATATTTTTCAAACTAAAATAACGAATGAGCTCCTTGCAGAAAATGTCAGTCTTGCTTTATCGATAGATTAAACTAGGATCTATTTTCAAAAATGATTGGAGTCGTATTAATTGGGGTGACTGTTTTCTATTAAAGTGAAAACCTATCAACGGAATTACGTCTCCAATCGAGCTGTTCTGAATCGGCCCACCTATAAGAAATGAAACTTGTTCTTTCTCGTTCAATTCAACCCAAATTTAAAAGGAACATACATTTTAGAATGTATGAATAGCTTCATGCTTCTGTTTTGGGATCCTATTGTGGAAATAAGTCAACATTTATACTAATTTATAATTAAATATCTGTTGGGTTAGAATATGTTAATATGGTATGTTTTTACCAATATATATAGAATGAAACTATTAGATATATTTATGATTAAAATTTCATAATTTTAAAATATTAATCTAAAAGTCCAAATTTATGAAAAAAGTAAGAGAGAACTAATTCTAAAGTGTTTATATAGGAGTGGGAAATTGATGGTCGAATATCGTTCTTTTGATATGAAGCAAAACTCAAGTGGTAGAGACATAATACTTGAAGAATTCAATAAGTTGTTTGAGGATTTCATAGAAAAAGTAATAATGCTCAGGATTTGGAGATTTTGAAATCCCTGGAACTGGAAAAATTACTTTCAACAATATAGTTATTGCAGAAAGTGGTGCCTACACCTGGAAGCCACACGGACGGTATACATATAACTAACTTGATTAGATAGTTGTAACCGTCTTTCGACTAAAGGGACCAGGAAAAGAAGAATTTATAGAAAAGGTCCTTGACTTTGCTTGTAATATTCAATATGGAAATTTAAGGCTCCAAACTCTTGACTACTTGTTCCGATTCTGGAGGGACAAAAAAAGTAGAATTTATAGAAAAGGCTATTTATTCGGTTATGTTGCATAAAATCATAATATTGAAGCAAAAATTTAGTTTCACAGCAAAGAACATAAAAAAGCAGAATATTTCTCAGATAACATCTAGATTTAGGCAGCTATTCCGAATAACTTATTTAAAAAATTGACTTCAGCGAGAACAAATCGATTTAAAGTGTCAACCTATTTTTTTCTTATCATATGCATGATTTCAATTCCTTTTAAAGTCTTACTGGCCGTATAAAAAGAGTGAAAGCTTAACATTGGACGAACTATTCGTTTTATAGATCCATGATTCTGTTCAACAATGTTATTCAAATACTTGATTTGTCGAAGGCTTACATTTTTAGGTAATATTTTTTCAGCTTTAAGTTCATATATAGCAGGTGGATAGGCTGAATTTTTCTCAACAATCATTACCTTTGGAATTTGATTATGATTGTAACTCAAAGCTTTCTTAAATAAACGTTTTGCAGCAATTCTATCACGTTTTTCATTTAGCATAAAATCAACTGTATTTCCAGTTGAATCAACTGCAAGATACAGATATTTCCATTCACCTTTTACCTTGATGTAGGTTTAGTCCAGTCTCCAAGAGTCATTGGTCGGTTTTAAATATTTATGTATCTTTTTTTCAATCTCAGGAGAATACTGATGTACCCATCTCATTAGAGTAGTGTGATCAATTTTTTTCCTCTTTCTGCCGTCATTTCCTTTAAATTTCTATAACTAACTGGATATTTTAGATACCACCTTACGTATAAATAGGATAATTTCTCCTTCATAATGTTTCCACTTAAAGGCATTAGATAGCATACTATCATTATCTTGATTTTCTCTTTATTTATTGTACATTTATGATGAATTTTTGCAACATAACCCTTTTTTGCATTTACTGTGCATCAATCGACCAAATACTCTCCATTCCTTTAAATGTTGGAGCGTCCAAGTTTTCAAACAGTAGGAAGAATAAATAGAAATTTTCAAAAGTATTAGAACTCATGTACTTGAGGTATAGAATCAAGGCTAAAGGGACTAAATGAGATAGTATGCCAGCTTAATGACTGGCTTCAAAAAAGACTGTAATCATGCAATTTTCATCTATTTTACTCACAAAATTGATGTGTTTCCCCCTTCAAAATCGAGGTTATTGTGATCTTCTTTTGCTTTTGACCATTCAATAAATCATATTTATTTGTGAGAAGTTAATTCGTTGAATTAATTTAAATTTTAACTAAATTATAATCCCGGCTTCCAAGCCCGATTTTTTCTCCATACTTAAGTTGGTGAGTTCCATCTACCATAGGCCAAATGCCCCTGAATTTATCTGCCCCTTTTTCAAGGTTCGAATGTAGAGAGGAATTGGCAAGCCCTTTCTGCTTGTTCACAAGATCGTAGCTTGCCTGATCAAGGGCAACTGGGTCTTTCGAGGCAAGGATCCCTACATCTGGAACAATAGAGGCATCACTCCAGGGCACACAATCACAGTCAGGAGTAATCCTAAGAAGGAAGTTGATATAACCTACTCTACCCTTTTTTCCTTTTACAGCACCATATGCATATTCTGTAAGGCATTCAAGGAATTTCGAGATATCGTGTTCCCAGTCTATGTCGATGGCATTTACAGGGCATGCTTCCATGCACTGTCCACAGCTGATACAGATATTAGGTTCGATCCTCGAAACATCCTCTAAAAGTGACGCAGCTCCGACAGGACACACCTCGACGCATTTTCCACAAGCTATACATTTTTCTTCAACAATATGTGGACTTGTACTTAGGTGCTGGTCCTTCTTGCCAGCCGTAGGGGCACAGCCCATTGCCAGATTCTTAATAGCTCCTCCAAAGCCGGCTACAATGTGACCTTTAAAGTGTGACACTACAATCATGGAATCTGCTGCAACAATGTCTGCACCTATCTTTACTGACTTAAAATTTTTTTGTCCGATCTCAATTTCTAATATATTTTGGCTCTTCAAACCATCCGAGATAATAAGCGGAGCCCTGACAACGGAATAATCAAAACCATGTTCTATTGCTGTTGTCAGGTGATCAACTGCGTTATGTCGGCTTCCGGAGTACAAGGTATTCGTATCTGTGATAAATGGCTTTGATCCGGCTGCCCTAATCATTTCTACGATCTGCCTGACAAAAACAGGATTAATGTATCCATCATTTCCATACTCTCCAAAATGGATTTTGATCGCAGTTAGGTCATCTACGCCCAGAAGCTCGACAAAACCTGCCTTCTCAAAGAGCTTCTGAATTTTGCTTACCGTATTTTCCTGAGGATTTTTTGCCCTAAAATCTGTGAAATAGACATTACTTGTCGTTTGAGTCCCTCCTTGCGAGATCTAATTGAGTTAATGCATTATCCATAATAACAACATAGTTGAGAAAGTATTTTTTATTTTTTGTATTGCGCTACGGACGGTAATTCTCAGAGAAAGACTGATTTATCAAGCTAGATAGTTATTCCAAAAGTGATATAGAGTATTGTTAATGTGCCCTACAGTTTTAAATTGACCTATTAAGCTGATCAAAAAGTTAATATAGTTATTAATATAAAATTTTTCTATAAACTAAAT
Organism: uncultured Methanosarcinaceae archaeon; assembly: GCA_963833425.1. Taxonomy (GTDB): domain Archaea; phylum Halobacteriota; class Methanosarcinia; order Methanosarcinales; family Methanosarcinaceae; genus Methanosarcina. The sequence continues at coordinate 190,457 of CAWHXP010000003.1, forward strand.
GTGCTTGATATATCATTCAGTTTGCTTCGATTCACAAATTTATTTTATCGATCTATAGGGGTATACAACTATATATAAAAATATATTAACTCTTATTATTAAAGCCATATTTAAATAATTATCTTGAAAATCGTTATGAAATAAATACTTTATTTTGAGCAAAACATCTGTTTCCTATTCAATTCAGGATTAAGTATAGCTAGATATGAAGGTAATGATTCATAATTCTGGAAGAACAATGTAACCTACGTTTGATAGATTCTGTGAATTGATATAGGATTTTATTACCACAGACGCATTTACCGTACAATGTTTTAGAAAAAATGAAAAAAATAAGAAAAACTTATTCACGATATCACTTTGAATCGTAAGAAGAAAATAGAAGCTGAACTTATCTATACATTAAGCTGTATATGCTTATTTCAAGATTATGGATAAATGAATTTTCAGTTTGGAAAGATCTTTACTTAGCAATGCTTAGTGAATTTCACTTTTCTTGCTTATAGATGTCTTGGAAATACACTTTCTAAATAATAGTATAAGAATTATTATTTTCAATTTACAATTTATGATTTGTAATTTAGATGAAACAAATCTAAATTGCGTTATATGATTATCGTTAACATTATAAATATACGGAGTCACTAATATGCGAATCGGAGTTTATATTTGCCATTGCGGACTGAATGTTGCGGGAGTTATAGACGTTGTGGCATTGCAGGAAATGGTAACTAAACTGGAAGATGTGGTGCTTGCTCGAGAAATTCAATTTTTATGTTCCGATTCTGGACAAGAAGGTATCGTCAAAGATATAAAGGAAAACAAAATAGATCGGGTGGTGATAGCTGCCTGTTCCCCTAGACTCCACGAAAATACCTTCAGGCATGTAATGGAAAAGGCAGATTTAAATCCTTATCTTATGGAAATGGTGAACATAAGAGAACAGTGTTCCTGGGTGCACGCTGGAGATCCACAGATGGCAACTCAGAAAGCTTTTGATCTAATTAGAATGGGAGTTGCAAAGGCCAGGTTCCTGAAGGAATTGAGCGCTACAAGCTCTAAAGTCAGCAGAAATGTCCTTATTATAGGTGGAGGTGTCGCCGGAATTGAGGCTGCTCTGAACCTTGCAGAAGCTGGCTTCCTCGTAACAATGGTGGAAAGGGAGTCTACAATTGGGGGTAAAATGGCCCTTATGAATGAAGTATTCCCCACAAACGATTGTTCAATCTGCGTACTTGCTCCAAAAATGACTGAAGTTCAGAATCATCCGAACATCACTCTTTATACATATTCCGAAGTAACTGACATTTCAGGGTCTGTTGGGAAATTTCACGTAAAAATTAAACGCAAACCTAGGTTCGTGCTCGAAAAAAAATGTAAAGGTTGTGTGGATCTCTGTTCAGTTGTCTGTCCTGTGGAAATCGAGAACCCTATGGACTATGGGGTAGGAAAGACCAAAGCAATATATATGCCAATTCCTCAAGCCGTTCCTCAGGTAGTGCTTATCGACCCTGATCACTGCGTAGGCTGTGGACTCTGTTCGCAGGCTTGTCCAGCAGAAGCCGTTCATTATGAGCAAAAAGCCGAAGACATTGAGATAGAAGTAGGAGCTGTCATCGTTGCAACTGGTTATCAGCTCTTTGACGCCTCCAGGAAAAAAGAATATGGATTTGGAAGGTATCCGGATGTTATAACGAATATGCAGCTTGAGCGCATGTTGAACTCTTCAGGGCCTACAGGTGGCAGAGTGCTTGTGCCTTCGACTAGCAAGCCTCCGAAAAGAGTGGCATTCATTCAGTGTGTGGGATCTAGGGACAAAACTGTTGGAAATGAATATTGTTCAAGATTCTGCTGCATGGCAGCGCTCAAGAACGCCCAAATGATCAAGGAACGCTACCCTGAGACGGATATCACGATTCATTATATAGATATCAGGGCTGGAGGGGAAATGTATGAAGAATATTATACAAGGACTCAAGCGATGGGTGTGGACTTCATCCGCGGGAAGGTTGCCGAAATTTACACAGGAGAAGATGGTAAGCCTGTAATTCGTTATGAAAATACCCTAGAGGGCCGGCTCGAGGAAGAAGCCTATGATCTTGTTGTGCTTTCAACAGGTTCCGAACCAAGCGAATCCGCAGAAGGCATAGGAAGGATGTTGAACCTTTCACGGCGGCAGGATAGATTCTTTGCTAGTGCACATCCTAAAATGCGCCCTGTTGATGCGCCTGTAAGTGGGGTTTTCTTGGCAGGCTGCGCGTCTGGTCCCAAGGAAATTCAGGTTTCGATTGCTCAAGGCAGCGCATGCGCTTCCAAAGTTATGCAGTTGCTGGGAACAGGCGAGCTTAAAGCAGATCCATTGGGAGCACATGTTGATTCTGAGAAATGTATCGGGTGCAAAACCTGTTTGGAAGTTTGCAAGTTCGGAAAAATTAGGATTGAAGACAAAAAAGCTATAGTAGACGAGATCTCATGCCATGGTTGTGGAGATTGCAGTGCCGCTTGTCCTGTAGGGGCAATTCAGATGCGGAACTTCGAAAACGAACAGATTCTTGCTCAGGTTCGGGAAGCAACAGCGAACAAGTCCCAGAGCCCTTTTATTGTGGCTTTTCTATGTAACTGGTGCAGCTATGCTTGTGCAGACCTTACAGGGATGTCCAGGCTCAATTATCCAACAAACATTCGAATAATTCGCACAATGTGTTCTGCAAGAGTAAGCCCAGAATTTGTGCTTGAAGCTTTCAAAGGCGGAGCAGATGGGGTACTTGTTGCAGGTTGCAGATTGGATGAATGCCATTACATCTATGGGAATATTGATGCAAAGCACCGTTTGGACGTCCTGAAAGAAATTCTAACAGAAATAGGGCTTGATCCAAGAAGGCTCAAAACCCTCTGGATCTCAGCTGCGGAGGGAGAACGTTTCGCAAGCACTATAACAGAGTTTGTAGAAGAACTCAAAGAAATTGGGTCGATAGGAACTGAACTCCAGAAGGACGAACCAATATCTACATCTGAGGACGTGGCAAAGTGAACGAAGATCACGACGAACAAAAGACTCACATAAGTGATGGATGCTGCGGACCCAGGAAAATCGAAACTGAAGAGTCCAAAATAAGCGAAAATGAAAAACCTGAAGCTGAAGGCTACAAATCCGATGATTTTGAAGCAGAGGGGCTTGAATCGGAGGGATTGGGGGTTGTAGTGCCCGAAAAAGACGAGGGTGAACAGCAGGAAAAAATTACTGTTACAAATAGCATGGACATTGAAGGTACACATTTTTGCTATACCCAGGCAACAGAAAAGTCCATAAAGACCTTGGATTACGATTACAAGCGGTGCAGTGGCTGTGGAATCTGCGTAGAAGTCTGCCCAACAAAAGCCCTTGAACTCGGACCAGTACACGAAATTGCAACCGGGCTTGACGCTCCACCGGTGATTATGGATCTTGAGAAGTGTACCTTCTGCAGGATGTGCGCAAATCTCTGTCCTTTGCATGCTATAACCTTTGACGCTGTCGGCGAGGTCCCGGATGAGAAGCAGTATCCAAAGTACGATGCGTACGTTAATATAAACGAAAAATGCCTCCCCTGCGCTCTCTGTGAAGGGGCTTGCCCTCAGGATGCAATTGAAGTCGAGTTCACCTTTCCGAAAAAAGACGAAATCTCCCCCTTTAAAGAAGGGGCCAAAGGAGAGATAGTAATTGACACTGACAAGTGCAATTTCTGCGGAATATGTGCCCGTTTCTGCGACGCTATTGTCATGCTCGAGCGCGAACCTACACCTGAGAATCCTTTGCCTTTCGAGCAGATCCTTGTGGATGAAGATAAATGCGACTACTGTGTACTATGCCAGGATATCTGTCCAGAAGAAGCTATTAAAGTCAAAGGGGAACGCTCTGTTGAGGCCCCTAAAGTTGAAGGAAAAATTAAGGTTGATAAGGTCAAGTGTACACAATGTGGTCGGTGCAAGGTTGTCTGCCCTTATGATGCCGTAGAGCTTCAAAAACCTATGGAAGGGGCACTGAGCCTCATACCTGCTAACTTGAATGAGTGTGACCCCCAGGGTTGTCACGGCTGCTTTAATGTCTGCCCCTCTAAACTCTGGTACGTGCCAAAAGACCCCGAAGATCTGCGAAAAATTGCTTTTGTTGAAGATTTCTGTACTTACTGTGGAGCTTGTGTAAAAGCCTGCCATCTAGCAGCTATCAAAGTGGACAGGTCCGATGTTCGCCACACAGATATTCCGGTTACTCCCTGGGCTACTCAGTGGAGAGACGCAATTGAGTCCCTTAAAACAGGAGTTAGAAAAGGGGTCGATAGGTCGGTGTTCAGGAAAATCGATATACTTAAAGGCCAGAAATTTATGGGTGTAGAATACCCGAGTATTAACAAAGAGATACTTGCAGCCGTGCAGGCAAAAATAGATGCCTTAATGCCAGCCCTTAAGAGTGCAAAAGTCAGAAAACTCTGGGAAACTGAATCTCCTAAAAACGCAGCTGCAGCCGTAAAAAAGAAACTAGAAAGCAAAAAACAAAATAATTCGAAGCCAAAAGCATTAAGTATAGAAGCTGAAGGTAAAAAAGGGATACCGCAAAATTTAGGCGCAGGTGAAGAGAACTAAGTGGAGAAGTACACTTTTCGTCCAAATTTTAAAGAGGAATACATTTCGGGATATGCTGGATCAAAGGACAATATCTCTTTTGCACCTTAAATGACTATTCCCGATAATCCAAATATAAGGTTTAAAATGCACCGCTTAGATCAGCGGGTTCCGTTGCAAAAATCTCAGGATAAGCACGTAAATATATGGATTATGAACAAAAGTCAAAATATCCGAGAAAAATGTATCAATATTAATAACTATTCCAAATAATTGATTGGTATATTTAGCTTCATTAAGACCAGAGTAGTTTGGATTCTTGATTTGTCCTTTTTTAACCATATTCATAGCTTCAATTCCTTTTAAAATCTTACTTGCAGAGCGAAAAGACTGAAATCCTAACATTGGATTAACGATTCGCTTTATAGATCTATGATCTTGTTCTATAATTTTATTCAAATACTTGATTTGTCTAATGCCTACGTTTTTAGGTAGTATTTTATCATTTTTCAATTCGTGTATGACAATAGGATAAACTTGATTCTTATCAAAGGTTATTGCTCTTGGAATTTGATTCTGATTAGAGCTCAAAGCTTTCTTAAGGAATCTCTTTGCTGCTTTTCTATCTCGTTTTGAACTTAACATGAAATCAATTGTATCTCCATTTGAATCAACTGCTCGGTAAAGATATTTCCATTCACCTTTTACTTTTATATAAGTTTCATCAACTTTCCATGAATCATTAGTTGGTCTTAAGTACTTTCTTATCTTCTTTTCTATTTAAGGTGAATATTGATGTACCCATCTCATGATTGTCTTATGTTCGACTTTTATTCTCCTTTCTGTCATTATTTTTATAACTTAATGGATATTTTAAGTACCATCTTACGTTTAATAAGATAATTCCTCCTTCATAATACTTCCATTTAAAGGAATTTACTGGCATAATATATACTCCAAATTTCTACTATTTCAGTGAATCACCCTAATAATTTTTTTGCAACGGAACCAATAATAGTGACTAAGCTGGAAACAAATTTTACATCTGTATATATCTGCGAAATATCCTTTATTAAGGCCAAAAAGGCGAGCAAATTATGTAGCTTTATACATCTGCGAAAAGTCAGAAGCAGCTTAATTTGAAGATTCTTATACAATATTATAACTTTTCGAGATCTATATGGCCAGTTTTTCCCTTATTAATTTTTATGATAATATAATTATCAGTTGCAGTAAGTTTCATGGAATTTGGTTGCTTCATTTTCTATTTTGTGCTTGCATCATTGGACCAAATAATCAAAAAAGAAACATTTCTTTTTACTCCCTTGTCAAAATAAGGCTATAAATGAAATTAACAACCTTTACTGTGGATATAACTTATTTTGGTACTGTAGTAGAGCTTTTTACATAGAACACTTACTGAAGTTAAAGCTCTGATAGCGAGTTCTTCGACTAAGTTTGTGGAATTATCTGTAAGTGCGAATCTAAGGTGGATTTTATAGCAAAATTCTCAGATAAAGTCTAGAAATTAAGGTAATTTCAAGCAAGGAAATATGCAAATTTCAGAAAAATTCAGCTTTATAATGCTATTAATTCAAACGAGCCCAAGTTTAGCAACGATATAAATTTGATAAACCTTGAATTTTTAATAAATGGTTATCCAGGATTTATAAATACCCAGCCAAAAATTGGGGTTTCTCAGAATTTTCGATAGTTTTTTCATTTAGATTTCTGAATATTTAAGGCTTCATTTGCCTTTTTTGTATCTACATCTATCCAGAGATGCAACTCTCTATAGGGCATAATTCTGTCGGTATCGTTGAAAAGCAGGAACTCAAGCTTCATATTCTTTCCCTCGAAAGAGGGTGTAAACTTAACTGGTTCTTTCCAAGTCTCATCATTATCAAGACTGATTTTTTTCTGGTTTTCAGGTAGAGGTAGAGATTTATTTTTAAGTTTTATCTCCATCGTATAGTTCATAGGCCTATACTCATGGTTTATTATTCCCACTATTACGGTACCGTTTTCCCCGATAACATACTTTGTAGTGTAGTTGTCGGCTTTTCCTTCAAGCCCGAGAATATAGAACTCGGTGAAATGTTCTCCTTCCTTTGGGATTAGAATTACATATGCAAGAGTTGTGACAGCCAGGAGAATGGAGAGTACCATAAAAGCTGTAAGTACTTTATCCAGTCTTGATTCTGGTTTTTCCAGAATTTCGGCTCTAAGATAAAGTGCCATTTCCCTAAAGGGTACTTCGAAAGCTTCGCCTTCCAAAAGTTTTGCCCGCCGCAGGTACGCAATTTCGCACATGACAAAGGTGAAAACTGAAAGGCTTATGAGGATTGTCAGGAGCCTTATTCCCCACGGAGTGAAATTAAGGCCAAGCCCTATAAGTGGTACTACTGCGATGCTCAGCCCAAATGAAAGAGCTATCCTCTCGATTCCGTCAATGTCGCACTTTGCGGGAAAGAGTGCTACCATAAGCGAATAACCTGGTAGAAAAAGCACGAGCGGTATACCAAGTATATTTCTAATTACAGTTTCACTTAATTCGGGAGTGAATACAAAGATATCCGTGAGGAGCACCAGCAAAATAACAATCGAGATGTCTGAGGGAATTTTCTTTCCGATCATTTAGGTCATCCGGCCATCATTAAAAAAAAATTTGCTATTCTTTTTTCGGGAAAGTATATGCTATTTCTAATGCATTTTAGTCTGTTGCGTTATTATTTATCTTAATAAATATTTATTCAAAAGTTTCAACAGATTTTACATCATTTATTTCCTTCTATTTCCTTTTCACAAATTTTCTATCTATTTTTTATTTCTGTCATCGCAAGAAAATATAATAATTTGTGCGTGTAGATAGAGTACCATATGCTCAGGTCTGTATGAAAAAATTTTGTAATGGGTACAGAGGCCTGCATGCTTGGGCATAGATGAATGAATTTCTCAGACGTTGGATGAGACTTATTTAGCTTCCATGATGTTGTTTCCTGGATCAGTTACTTTTCATTTGCTATTCATTAAGATATCATCTAATTTTTGAGCTAGACGTTAACCTAAATATTATTACTATTCTATTTATAGTCACATTTAAATATCAATTCACTGATACTCTATATTTTTAGTATGATGATATTTCTCATATTGATGTAATCTAAAATATATTAATTAAACTGATGTGATTTCTATAGAGGATTTTGGTAAACTTCTTCATATTTTTAATGTTAACCCAAATAAACACCAAATTATTCGGAATACAGGCCAAAAAACAAAACTACTTCTCATCATATTCTTTTGTGATATAACAGCTCTGTAAAAAGTATAATAGAAAAATAGTAAATGGAGAACTTTTCTCAATCTGTTAGCTCTCGAGTACTCCACTGAAAGTCAGAAATATTTTTGCATTATCCAGTCTTTAGTCAATTTTCTCAAACTTGGATGCAGGTGCCCCACAAATTGGACATTTCTCATGAGGCTCACTTTCCGTAGTATATCCGCAGATACTGCAGACGTAGTAATCAACATCTTCATTCTTTCCAATTTCATCGAGGGCTTTTTCGTATAATCCAGCATGGATCTTTTCTACTTTATTTGCCACCTCAAAGCTCCAGAGAGCTCTGTTATCACCTTCTCCCTTTGCCTCCTCTATAAATTTTGGATACATTTTTGTAAATTCGTATGTTTCGCCGTTAATGGCATCTTTCAAGTTGTCCATTGTAGTTCCAATCCCACCCATACGCTGAAAATGATTGAAAGCATGGACTGTTTCCGCAGCAGCAGCAGCTCTGAATAGCTTAGCTATCTGGTGATATCCTTCTTCATCGGCTTTTTTTGCAAAGGCCAAGTATGTTCTGTTTGCCATTGATTCGCCAGTAAATGCAGCTTTGAGATTATCTTTGGAACTCATATATATCCCCTTTAATTTGAAATTTTTTACTCTATTTAGTGGTCATATATATCTTTTTAACGCCCACGATGTATGACACAAAATTATCGAAGTATCTATTAGTGGCAGCAGAGTAATTCTTTTTGTTCATGCATGTTATCGATTATGAAAACTAGCCCTATCCACCTCAAAAATTAGGATATCTATAAGATTTTGGCGTAAACCTGACATTCAAATCACAAGGAAACGTTTTGACATTAGTTTCATGTCTAGGATTCGAAAGCATGAAATCCTATGAAAAGAGGCAAATATCTATATATCTTTTAGTTATACTTAGGGCTTACGCATTTGGAGCACAAAACAATAATAGTAAACTCATATTTTTATAAATTTCAAATTTTAACTATGATATTTCGAGTACTTGATTTTACATCATAAATGAGTAAGTCCCACACTTGTACAAAGACTGAATTATATACAACTAGATCTTTTGAAGGCTAGAATTACTTTATTATTAGTTTCCAGAATAGATGATAAAAATGACCCAGGAAATGAACTACTCAAAAAGGATTGATTCTACTCTTTTACTTGAATTAAAAAACATAAGTGTTGTAAGGTGTGGGAAAAAGGTCCTCGATTCCGTGTCTCTTTCAATTGAGCATGGAGAGCAAGTTGCAATTATAGGTCCTAATGGCTCAGGAAAATCTTCCCTTATAAAGACAATCACAAAAGAATATTACCCTCTTTCAGAAACAGACGATTTTGTTATAAAGATTATGGGTAAAGATATCTGGAACGTTTTTGAGCTAAGAAAATTAATGGGGATCGTCTCTGGAGATCTTCAGCAGATATACTGCCGACAGATCAAAGTTTTGGATGTAGTATTATCGGGATTTTTTAGCAGCATAGGGATTTACTACAATCATAATGTAACTCCTGAAATGGGGATCAAAGCCAGAGAAATTCTGAAATTCCTTGAAATTTCACACCTTGAAAACAAGTTAATATGCGAACTCTCCACCGGAGAGACCAGACGGGTATTGATAGGCAGAGCCATTGTTCATGACCCCTATATCCTAGTTTTAGACGAACCCTCAAACAGCCTTGATCTGAAAGCTCTTAATAGCTTCCGTGAGAGTATTAGGAAGATTGCAATTTCAGGAAAAAGTGTGATTTTGGTCACTCACAATCTTCAGGACATCATTCCCGAAATAAACCGTGTGGTTCTTATAAATGAGGGAAAAATCTTCAGGGATGGAAAAAAAGGGGACATCCTGACAGATGCCAATCTTTCGGAACTTTTCTCCATTTCAGTAAAAGTCTTGGAAAAAGGAGGTTACTACCAGGCTCTGGTCTGATGCACATTATTCTTCAATCAAGTTGCAATTCTGCAGCTTCAAACAAAGTCACAGAAGCTTGCTCTACAAAGTATAGAGAGTTGTTCAATTCGTTTTTTTGGCAACAAACTTGACTCTGCATCATTATATTTCTTAATCTAATACCCCAATTCACTTTCTTCTGAAGCTACTAAGTTAGGTGAGTTATGAAATGATTAATTTCCTTATTTGACTTACCCAGCCTGAATAGCTTACCATCACATATGTTTGACCATAATGCTTAATGCATTTGATTTTGTGCATAAAGCGCGTAAGTCCTACTAATGTAAGATACACAGTTATTGTATTTTGGATATATCTGCACCACATAGTAAATATCTAAAAGATTAACTATTGATATAAAGGATTTTTTATATTAAGTTAAATCATTTTTATGTCAAAATCCTTCTTTTTGTTTCAGCTAACACTTCGTGAATTGAAGTTAAAGGCTGTTGAAATCAATATTTAATTGAACTATTATAGTATTTTTATACTTTCACCAGATCGACAAACCTTGCTACTTGATCACAAACCTAATCAAAATAATTTTTTTATTTAAAGATTAAGCTAGTGGCATTTTTCTATGAAATAGTAGTAAAAATAGACAACCAGTCTTTTAATTCGCTTATTTGTAAGATCGATTGTAGTGGTACTTGAGTACAAACACTACGTGATAGATAATCTGATTAAGCTATTTTTAAAGCTATTTGATTCCCAATGTACACCAAATATAGGTCAAAGGTATATGGCATCACCTCTGAAAATGATGGCAAAAACAACCTCATTTTACAAAGAAGTGATGAATTGGAATGACAGACCAATACAAAAAATAATAGAAATCACGTCATCAATACCTAAAGTTCAGATATTCGAGATACTTAGCACTCTAAAGTAATAAAATCAACTAAATAATAGATGGATCTAAAATTTTAGAAAAATCAATGTCCATACTAAACGTAGTCCTCTGATCTTAATGTATACCAAAAATTTTTTATTTACAAACGGACATTATTTAATAGACACGTCTTAGTATTTATGTGCATAAAGAGAAACAATTTCTCACTTAGATGTTGTATCTAACAAATATTCAGGAATAATTATAAAAAACCTTCGCATATCTGGAGGCAATAATCCGAATGTCTGCATGCCAAGACTGTAGATTTTATGCATCTGTTGATGAGCAAAAGGGCGAATGTTTTAGCCTAGGCTTTGAAGTGCGTGGTAAAACCGATTCTAAAAAATGCCCAGAACGGGCTTTCAGGCCAAATAAAGGTCCAAAATCAAAAAAAACAGGAGCTTCAACGAGATTTTAGGAAAGATTGCTAAGGAAATTCTTTTAAGATGGTACAGAAAAGGCGAAAAGGATGTTGCAAATCTATAAATGGACTAAGCCGACCTTCAGCCTGAAAAAAGTTCAGAAAAACTTATAAGAATTTTTACTATTTCTGCTTGCTGGAATTAAATGTGCCTAAATAAAATTGCATTCAAGGTTTTATCCCATTTTTTTGGAGACCTATACAAGGACGTCATATTGAGAAAAAAGATGACAACTTGTGTACTTTTACAGGAAGTATAATATTCCATTTTTGCTAAAAAGATCTGTCAACCAATCATTTATATGGCATATTTCAAAGGAAAGAGTATCATAGACTTCATTTATTGTATCTTTTCTTTTTCATATAACTTTGTGGCGAAGCCGAATATATGACCCAAATTCTCTATGATATTTTTGGAAAACACTTGATGAATTGATTATTTCATCCGGTGCAAGTTGTGCAGTGACTTCAGGATCATTTCTCTGTTTCCAGGTACGTTAATACTGAGAAATACAGCAATTAAAAATGTGTGTCATGCTTAAACTACAAAATTTAGTTACTATTTTTGATAAGTTCGATCCTTAAATCTATTTGGGCAATGTAATTGCTTCAAAAACAATTTGATGTCCTTGATCAAGGTTACTTTGAGCCTTCAATGAAAATTCACTGATTAGTGCCATAAAGTTTTTAAAAATTGAAATTAATACAAGCTTTTTGCTAAAGACAATTAGGAAAATCAATGATTATTTCGATAAACTCCTAAATTTAGTAATATGCTTATAAATGATACATAAATGACTCGTAAAGATGATGTTCATCGAAATCCTCAATAGCCAAAAAAGGGTGATGGAAAAGTACTTTCATTTATTCATGCTTCTTATTGAAGAATTCCATTTTGATATTATAATCAATTCTTCATGAACAATTCAAACATAAAGAACTAATCTTATGCATTCTATCATTTATTTCCAATGTACAGAATAATCCGGATTCCCCCAGAAAAAGGAGAAGAAATAAGGAAAAAAGCAGCATCTGGGAAATTTCTTGATACTGCCAGAAAAATCCGAAAAATCAAAAATGATGAAGGCAGTTTTCTAGAAATCCCTCTTACAAATGCTGCAGATGACATCGTAGAAGAGTTTCCAGTCATTGAGCAGGAAAATCCTGAATTTTTTCAAAAATCATGCATCTGGGAAGAATTCCTCAAAAACCACTTTTCAGAAGCCGAACTTGCGTATGCCCCATCAGGCTGGCAGACCATCGGTGACATAATAATAGTCAGGATACCAGAAGTACTTGAAGAAAATAAATTTAGGATAGCTGAAGCTCTGCTTTCCAAGTGCCCAAATTGCAAAAGTGTCGTAAGAGATTTTGGAATTGAAGGACAGTTTCGCCTGCCTAAAAGGGAACTTCTTATAGGGAGCAGGACGGAAACAGTGCACAAAGAACATGGCTGTTTTTTCAAGCAGGACGTAACAAAAGTGATGTATTCCAAAGGCAACCTTGAAGAAAGGAAAAGGATGAGTAGGGTTGGAAATGGGGAGGTAGTAGTAGATATGTTCGCAGGAATAGGATATTTTTCAATTCCCATGGCTGTCCATTCTAGGCCTAAAAAAATTACATGCATTGAAATAAACCTTGAATCCTTTGCCTACCTAGAGGAAAATATCAAGCTAAATAGACTAGGAAATATAATTGTTCCAATTTTTGGAGATTGCTCAAAGTTTACTCCCGAAGGAACAGCTGACCGTGTTCTTATGGGATATGTAGGAAACACAGATTATTACCTGGGCCAGGCTATTAAAACTTTGAAGAGCAGTGGAGGTATTCTGCACTATCATGAAACAGTCCCAGAAAATCTTGCCAAAACCAGGCCTCAAGAGAGAATCAGAAAAGCTGCCGAGTCCCTGGTGAAGCAAGTAGAGATTTTAGAGACTCGCAGGATAAAGAAGTATTCTCCTGGTATTCTGCATGTGGTTGTGGACGCGAGAGTTTTCTAGTGAAACTCCGAGCCTCCGTATATATTTGAAATCGGATATGATTACTATTAACCAGAGTAGGGAGATCGTATTCAATATTTTTTACTGAGATAAATACAGCTCAATTATGAGACTTTTTATTATTTTCTTATTTTTTAATTTATTGGAATTATATTTACATTGTCCCATTTCTTTTTTGCATCTATGAATGTCCAAAGAGTTTAATTATTAATTATCTAAACAAATAGTCTATTGTTTGAATAACATGCTAAACAAAGGAAATAACTTCTCATCCTATTTATTTTGGCTATCCACTCTACAATTATCTTGCACAGGAAATTGTTTTTAGTCAGGTTTTAAATCGTACCTAAAATAATCCGCAAATTGCCATCGAAGGCTCGAATGCGACTTTGATCATGAGTGCCGAATTGCTTTTGAGGCAACTCCACCTACAAGATCGATTTGGGATATAAATTGTTAAAAATAGTAACTAAATTTTGTGGTTTAGACGTTCACAAATGCTTTTTAATTGCTACAATCTTCAGTATCTGTGGTGATAAGTAACAACAGCTAATCGAGCCAAATGATAAAGGATTTAGCCCTCAAAAAATTGATTCCATCAAAAAATTGGATATTGTTAAATGCGAATTGACTAGTGATTTTTGTATTTCTGAGAATTTCGATAAATCCCTTTATTTTGTCAATGTGTATAAACTTTACATTAATGACTCGTGATAATCAAAAATTTACCGAAATCCCCTCTATTTCCTGCAATTTTAGGAATGACCATATAAATACCTTTTTAGTTAATATGAGAGAAAAATAAATTCAGGAGAATTGTTAGCTAATTCGTAGTTCTGATTTGCTATAGTTCCAAATGATTATTTTTATGTATTTTCAATTTTTCATTAATGACTCCCTAGGGAAAAATTTCATCCATACGTTTTAATTCCATCTTTTGTAATCATCTACAGAAAATTCAATATTGTAGAGTTGTGAGGCATAAATGACAAATATATTTAACTAAAAATGTTGTTATTTTTTTTATGAGCATGTTTTTGAGTCTACGCATCTATTGATCGAGCACAAATCGCGAGATTTCGTTCTCTAGTGAACTTAAGTAAAAAATTTAGTATTAATTTCATTGGAATATTGTATAATTCCTCAATTTCGTCTGTTACTAGTTTAATAATATCCATTATAATTATTGGTTTTATTTTCTATGCTATACTAGCAAGAACTGATTTTGACGCATTAAAAATGTTATATTACAGAGAATTTTTATAAACTTAAATATTAAAATGCTAGATATTTATCGAAATTTTCTAAAGATTTCAGTTATATATTATAACACCAATCACGTGATTGTGGAATTACATCGTTAATCCAGTCCCTTTCTTCCAAAGGTGTAGTTTGCGACCCTGAGGGCATCTATTTCCCCGGTTTCCTTTTCGGGAGAATCACTTAATTTCACTACAGAAACGCCATTAACGCTGTGCAGTTTTATGACCATGTTGAGAGGAGGACTTTTCCTGAAGAAAACTGAGTTATTGGTGAGACTTGTTCCGATCCCAAAACTGCATTTGATTTTGCCTTCACAATATTTTTTGATCCCGATTGCAGATTCCGAATCAAGGGCATCACTGAAAACGATTATTTTTCTTAGAGGATCTATCTCCATTTTCTTATAATGCTCTATCACCCTATCCACAAAATAGTACGGGTCTCCGCTATCGTGTCTGACGCCATCGTAGATTTTTGATAACTTAGAGTCCATGTCCCTAAAAAATACATCAGAGCCGAATGTATCTGTAAGGGCAATTCCAAGGTCTCCATTAAAGACATTTATCCAGTTTTCAAAAGCTAAGCGGTTTGCGTACTTGAGGCCTACAATAGCAGAAGTACCCATAACCCACTCATGGCTTACAGTACCTATTGCTCTCAGGCCATATTTCTTTGCGAAATACACATTGCTCGTTCCTCCAAAAGTCTTTATTGGAATGAGGGTTTTAATTACATTTTCATGAAATTCAAAACTTCTTCGCCTACGGGTCCCGAATTCTGAAAAAAAACAATTATTTTCTTCGAGTGCCTTTCCAATTTCAAGAATCTTTTCTTTATAAGCTTCAATTACAGATTTATGTGTGCAGTTCTTTTCTGAGCTTATTTTCCAATCCTTTTCAATGATTAAGAAATAGAGTTCCGAAATTGCAGCCATAAGGACTACTTCCCAGAGAATAGTGCTGTGCCAGGGTCCTTTTATTCGGATGTCCAGATCTTTATCTAGAGTGAGGCAGATTTTCACCTCGTTAAGCTTAAAACGAAATTTTTTAAGGTATTCAAGGTACATGGGTTTAAGATAAGAGCAGTGCTCAGGGAGCCAATAATATTCTTCTTCTGTTAGCTTCAAATTATATATTTTCTCTTCTATGATTTTTTTGAGCTTTTCTACAAACTCTGTGGAAAAACGCTGGGATCCCCGGTTGATAAATCGATATTCAGCTTCTGCTTTAGGAAAAAATTCTAGCACTGCTAGCTGCATTGTGAATTTATAAAGATCGTTATCGAGTATTGAATTTATCACTTTAGATCTTCCTATACTTTTTTATATTTTCCCTTACGCAAATCAATAACTTATTTATTTAGCAACTTTCTGATTAGCAGGTATAGAGCATACTACATTTTTTAAAATTTATTGCATTCTGATACATCAAGTTTTCTTCATTTAGTTTTTACAATAAAATTTAACATTTTTGAAACTTATAAAAAAATTTCTTGGAAAGTGCATAAATCTCTTAATTAACCACAAATTCAAAGTTAAACGAAGGAAAGCATTAAAAACTCAAGAATACGGGATAGATTCTCCAGTGCTTTCTTTCTCCAGGGCTGTACAATACTAAATGACTTAAATATGCATAGTTGCACCAAAAATTAGTACATAATTTCCAAATTGATTACACATCTTTTATCATAACTTTAAGTCCACTAGGAATCTTATTTTTCCCAATATTATATTTTTACATAAATATCAAGAGCTCTGCATTAAGTAAATATACATATTGAATGATTCTACCCTTATTGCCCTTAAAAAGTTTCTAGTCATTTTGCTGATGAAATTTTCAATAATGTTCGATCAAGATGCATTTTTTGATGTTAATCCGAGTTTTAACTTTCTCCTTCTCAAAGTGCTTAGATATTTTTATATTCGCCTATGATGCATGTAGGTTTGATTTTTTATAATTCAGGATATCTCTCCTTGGTACAGTTTTTCGAATGTATTTAGCTATCTAACCAATGCTGACATATTTATGTGGATGCTCAATCTCTTTAGTTCCAAGCATGCAATCTTGATAATCCATCAATGAGATTCACTTGTATTATTTTTTGATATTAATTTCCGTTTTTTTCTCAGGCTTGATCTGAATTTAAAATGTGGATACTATCGTCTCTAAGAATTGCTTAATAAATAGTGAACATAATAATTATTATTTGTTTTCAAATTGCAGTGATATCATTTATATTGGAAATTATTAATAACTTATTTACATAATTCGAGATTTAAATAAATTATGAGGCTTTGCTAAGCTTCAACTATAATGAGAATTATAAAAGTTTTATTTTGGTGTGTGAAATTTGATCCACGAATTTCTATGGGATAACCCAATATTCTTATATTTTTAGATACTATCAAAAAGATAATATGGAAGATAAAAGAGTACATATGTAGGATAATTGATATCTATCATCTATCATTTTATGAAGGAAATTTACTTTTGCTCGTATATTAGACTCGCTGCATTGAGTAAAAAACAAGAAATATAGAGACTTTTAATATTCTTTGTAAACGCAAAAATTTATCATTGTTTCCACATTCTGTAATTGAAATAAATAAAATCCAAGAAGTAGTAAAAAGCCTCTTTTTGCACGAATGATGTTACATTCTGATGGATTTTTTATCAAAAAGTGAGTTTTAAGTGGAATTCTCAGAGTTATGGATGCAAAAAATAAAATTTATTTTTGTTTAGTCTTAATAAAAATAGCTATCTTCCCTCAAATAAGGAGGAAGCCAGAATGATGATCGCAGGAATTGATGAAGCAGGAAAAGGACCTGTAATCGGGCCTATGTGTATTGGAGGCATAAAAATAGAGGAGTCTAAAGTCCACATCCTCAAGTTACTTGGAGTTGCGGATTCCAAGAAATTGACGCCGAAAAAAAGAGAGCACCTTGCAGGTCTAATAAAAAAGCATTCAGAAGGTTATTTTATACTTGAAGTCAGCCCCTCTCAGATAGACGGACTCCGGAAGATAATGAATATGAATGAGGTAATGGTAGTTTGCTTTGCAAAAGTGCTTGAACAACTTAAACCTGATATTGTGTATGTTGATGCTGTTGATGTCAATGCCGAACGTTTTGCTGAAAATCTCCGTAGACAGTATGCAAAAAATAATCAAAATGATCCAACGAAAATTGATATAGTTTCCATGCACCAGGCAGATGTGCTATATCCGACAGTCTCAGCGGCCTCTATTATTGCAAAGGTGCGCAGGGATGAAATAATTGGAGAACTAAAAAAAGAGTGGGATATAGATTTCGGTAGCGGCTATCCATCAGACCCAAAAACAATCGAATTTCTCTTTAAGTGGGGAAGACAACACTGTGGAGCGTTCCCCAGCATTGTCAGGCAGTCCTGGAAGACTGTAGAAAATATTAGAGAAATAATAAAAAATACAGAAATGAAGTGAAATCGCAGTAAATAATATTAATTATCCAGCCTATCAAAAATCAGTTGAAACATATCTCTTTTGATGTGATACCTACTTCCGATTACTAACCGATTGAGATATCAAAAACATAATTAATAGTCGACAAGTAAATGAACGAAACCGCCGAAATTGCTCTTTGAATCTCAGTAAAGACGGTTATTGGTACTATTTTTCCCAGTCTGAGAGAGACAAATAATAAATCTAGAGGATTTTGATAATCCTCTTAATTTAGTCCTAAGCTTATAGATGAATATATGATATATTGATGACTCGTGAAAATACCAAGTTTATCGAGATTGTCACAAGTTATTAAAATGAAAGAAATGTATATTGTTGGAATTTGTTTCTCCCACAATATCCTTTTTTCCGTTGATGTTCGTAGGTATTCACGGCTTTATGGAAAGCCTCCTTCCAAAACACCTCAAAATGCGAGTCTCAGGTTTGCAGGGTAGAATAATTATATCCCCATATTTAAGTCGTATTGCGTCTCTAACGGTACTGCCACTTACCTATATGCTACACAAAAATCAAGATCATTTATCTGCATAAATACATTCTCTCTGGAGTAGGCTAATGGTCGGTAGATAGTTGAGTGCTGCAATTTTTGCCTCCAGATTTTTTCTGGATGCGCCCAATAGATTCCAGATACTATAGTATTTGCATCAAAAATTCCTAAAGCAAGTTCCCTAAATATACGAGGCATTTATGCTGTTTGAGGGATTCTTTCCTGTTCTGAGGGCTGATCGTAAATTGGTCATCTCCTTTATGTCCATCTGAGACACCGCTCACTATATCATGATGGCTGGCGTGCCGTATGTCCATGGCCTGATCCTTCTTTCACTGAAGCCGGAAAACCTTTTGGAGAACCGATTTCTGCGGATAAATTGACTGAGCTTGACGCAAAAGGCTGGGAGCTTTATCATGTTGAGAAGGATTGGGCAGAGAACCACAATATTGCTACAGATAATCGACCTAAATTGATTGAGATGGTTGCCACCTGGTATGCAGAAGCCGGAAAGTATAACGTGCTACCTATCGATAGTCGAGGAGTTCTGCGCATTGCCGATCAAAGACCAGCTATTGCAATAAATAGCATGCGCTACACCTATTATCCCGGCACTCAGGAGATCCCCGCAACTGTAGCAGTCAACGTTCTCAACCGCCCACATAGTATTATAGCCGATGTTGAGATCCCTGTAGGAGGAGCTGAAGGAATTTTGCTCTCTCATGGTGGTATCGATGGCGGTTATTCATTCTATGTCAAAGACGGGAAGCTTCACTGGGCGCATAACTACGTATCTAGGGTTTTCTATCATATAGAATCGAATGAGAATGTTCCTGGAGGGAGACATCAACTTGGGTTTGAGTTTGAGGTTACAGGTAACCCAGATTTTGCTAATGATAAGGATCCACCTGGAATTGCTAAGCTCTTTATAGATGGTAAGTTAAGCGGTCGGTAACTGTGGCGCAAGTGAGCGATGATCGAGAGCATAATAGCTATCTTAATGCCCTGTTCAACTCCAATAAATATAACCGCCATAGCTGTTATCAAGGCGACGACGAATTCTACAGGCCGTTGTCTGTGAAGAGCAGTCATACCTTTGATATCGACAAGGTGCAAACCAATGAGTAATACCACTGATGAAAGTACACATGTGGGTAAATAGGCTAATGGCTGAGTAAGAAATACCAAAACTATCAAAACAGTGAAGACTGTTGTAAGCTGGGTAAGTTGAGTATACCCTCCGACACTTTTAACCATTTCTGTTTTAGTTGGACTCCCATTAACCACGAAAGTACCTGATATACCTGCTGCTACATTAGCAAAGCTCAATCCAATGAGATCTAAATTTTCATTATAAGTGTCTGAGAACTTCATAGCATAAGCCCGAGAAGTTGCAGCACTCTGGGCAAGGATGACAATAAAACAAGCCACTGATGTGTTAAGGATCTTCGGGATATCAGACAATGAAACTTGGGGAAAAGAAAGATGTGGCAAACCACCTGGTACTGTGCCAAGTATGGTGATACCATAAGAAGAAAGATCTAATGCCCAGTTTACAGCGATTGCACCAATCATTGCTAATAGTGCACCTGGTACTTTGCTGTGGATCTTTCCACTAAGAGTAATTATCCCAATCACAGATAAAGAGACCGAGAGTGTGGGAATATTTGTAAGATACAGATATTTGAACAAATATGTGATCTGCATAAGTGTTCCATATGAACCGTGAGGAATCCCGAGTACTTCGCTAAGCTCTGAGATTGAGATTTGAATGCCGACGCCTGTGAGAAATCCTATTAGAACTGTGTGAGAAAGAAAATCAGCAAGAAAACCGAATTGAAGTAGGCCTCCGAGGAGTAACAAAGCCGCTACAAGAAGGGCGATCATACCAGCATATGCAACATATTTTGGTGATTCGGGAGTAGCTATTGTCACCAATACACTTGCCATAATGGCTGCAGTTGCGGAATCAGCTCCAACGACGAGATGACGGGATGAACCAAAAATAGCAAATGATATACTTATTTTTGTTCAGAATTTGGATGATTTTGATGAGGCAGACACTTTCATAATGCTGTACATTAAGGCATTAAACAATACCTTAGAATCCAAAAAGGAAAACTATAGAATAGACGAAAATGAGGTAAGAAAAATCATAGCCGAAACCGACGAGAGATTCGTATATGGGGAAGAAGTATATGAAGAATATGAAGAAGAATAAAGAAATGAATGAATTCGAATGGCATAAGCCGCTAAATAAAATGTATTTATGAGCAGAAGGAAGAAAAAGTTCCGAAAAAAAGCTCTGAGAGATCCTTAATTTAATGTAAATTGCTTCTATTATCTCTTCAATTACATTATAACTATTATTTTAAGTTTTACTTATTTGGCCTGATTATGAAACTTTCTTGCCCGAAGTACATTTCCAAACTTTCTTATGACAATAGAGACATGTCTCCGCTCTATTCCTTTTATTGTATTTTATTTTGTCAAAGGCTATGTGAAGCTGTCTTCTGTATTTTCCCAAAGCTGAATCATTAAGACTCTTTCTTCCTGGATTAAGCTTTGAATATAGACAACTTTGTTATGCATAGGTTTTATAGAAAAGAAATCTCTGCACCAAAAAGAACACAGAGCCATTCTGAATTTACAGAACTTTCGTTAAACTGCCAAGTTTTAGTGCTAAATTGGAGACTATTTTTAAAAATACTGTAGAATATGAATTAATATAAGTCTTTTTTGAAGTTCTCATTTTTCAAAAACAAAATATCACATCAACCGAAGACGACATAGGACCAAATAACCCAATATTTAATATCAGATCCAGAAAATACAACTCTTTAAACAATTCCTATGAGATCTTGCAGATCACAAAAAAATAATATATTTATTATGTTATGAAATAAATATTAATTAATTCCAATTCTCGACAAATTACAGTCTTAAACTGCATAGTATTTAAAGTAATTTTGCTTAAACTCTCATTACACTTTCTTAAAAAAGGAGGTATAATCATTTTCTAAATTTCATCAATTATTCAAGTTAACAAGTAAAATCCATAAAAAAACAAACTTTAAAAATATTTAACTAACTAAATAAAAAATTGGAAAGATAGGTTATCTAAAGTCCTTCTACTCCCTGCATGTCGATGGTTAGTTAAACAAACTTGATATCAATCAGATCAATTGTCCAATAAAAGGTCCAACTATCATGAACATTAAAGAGAAAAGGATCATTATAGAAAAACCTGCTGCAATAGAACTCGATATCTTTTCCGACGTTGCTTCATCCATTGTAAACCTATATATAAAAGAATAAATAGAATCTTTAAATACATATCCTCCATCCAAGGGTACAGCAGGAAGACAGTTAAAAAGTCCAACATAAAAATTCAGCCAACCAACCCAGAGCAAAATATTTGCGATCCAGAAAATCCCACCCCCTAAAGGTTCTGCCCAGCCCACTGGATGATAAAATTGCATGATCACGCCTGAAAACCCGCGGAATCCTTCACCTGCAAATCCATAAATAGGAAGTCCAAAAAGGATAACCCAGCCTGCAGGCACTGTGAGTAAGGAAGGTATTTGCTTTAAGGCTTCAAGATATAACTTTGCCTGTGACATCCCTAAAGAAATTCCTAGCATAGGGCATTCTATAATCTCTTTATTCCCGTAGCTAACTCCAAGGAAGCCGTTTTTACCTCCAAAGGAATTCGAAGCTAGTTTCACATCAAAAACAACTGTACCGTTTTTATTGACGTTGCCCTTATAGTTTTCAGGAGGCATAAGTTCAACCTTTACAGTCTGGTTTGCCTTAGTTGCCTTCATGAAGTTTAGGAAACTCGCAATACTGTATATTTGATTGCCATTGATCCGAACCATTACCATTCCGGTCTCAATTCCTGCAGCTTCTGCTGGGCTTCCTTTAATGACCCCTTCAACTAGCACTCCATTTGCGTAGTCTCTGGGAACTGAAACTGTATTTAAATGGTACACAGAGCTAAGACCATCTTTAATGCCATGAATGCGCACAGGAACCCCGGGCTTGACCTTTTCAAAATATGTCAAAAGGTCTAAAGATGTAGTGATGATCGTATTATCAACCTGCGTGATTATCACACCTTGCTGAATCCCTGCAAGACTAGCTGGAGAGCTTTCATTTACTTTTAAAACCATGGCGTCACTCAAAGGGGCAATTGCCCCAAGTACAGGCCCAAAGAAAAGGAGAAAAGCGATAAAAGCCACGCTAAAATTGGCCATAACTCCACTTGCAAGAATCCGAGCTCTTTGAATCCTTTTAACTGTTTTTGCAGCTTTTAAATCGGATTTTTTAGCTTCAAATCTATCATTTTCTTTCCATTCGCCCCATTTATTCCCTTCCTGCTCCCATTCTTCGATTTCCTCAATAGTGGCTGTTAGAGGCAGTTTTTTTTTCACTTTTTCCTTTTTTCCGAAAAGCTGTTCATCATCAGGTTCCGCAAAACCTCCAACTGGAACAAGGGCAAACAGAATTCCCATTGATTTAACCCTTATGCCTTCAACTCGGCAAAGAATCGCATGGGAGAACTCGTGCACAACAAGAGTGACTATTAGAGCAATGACACCCCATGAGAAGGGAATGAATTCGTTCACTCCAGGGATCAGAAAAATATTTCTTGGGGAATTGTACTTTCCAGGCACTAGCACATTTCCATTCAGGAAGGAAGCATAGAGTGCGAGGTCCGAGAAAACGAGGATCAGGAACATTGAAAGCATTCCTGCAAACATTATCAAAATTCCAAGATTTGCAAAGCTTCTCCAGTAAAGCTTAGGACGGGCCAATATATCCAACATTTTGAGACCTTTAGTTGTCCTGATCATAAGGATGGGAAGTGGCCCGAAAGTGCTGATGTTATACTTCTCAAGAGTACCCCTTCTGTCAAGAAAGGATACAAGAAACCAGTAAAGTAAAAAAATACCCAATGCGATGTTTGTACCATTCAAGGAAATTCTCCTAAATCATTAAGCTGAACAAATATATAGAGGATTTTGAGGTTTTGTAGAAATCCTTAATTCCATGGGAATTATTTCTACAATCTTTTTATTTACTCATAGACTATAGTTTAAATTTAACTTCTATGACTTGAATATGGAACTTTCTTGCCTAAAGTACTTCTCCAAACTTCCCTTTGGCAACAGAAACGTTGTCTCCGCTATATTCCTTTAATTGTATTTAATTTTATTAAAGATTAAGTGCAGCTGTCTTCTGTATTTTTTCCAAAATTATCGCTCTCTTTCTTTTTCTTACAGTTCTGATTGAGTCCACTCTTATTTTTTTTCTAATTAGGGAAATGATTTTTTTCTGAATCACATACTTTATTCACCACATAACATTGAAATTTTCTTATCCTTTTTGATTGTTTTATCAGAGCATTTGTATTTATGATTTCATGATATGTTTTTTGACTAATTTTACATCATAATACTACCCTTTTAGATGTGTCTACTGACATTGAAGTTTTCAAGAAGCTCCTTCGTAGCTTCCATGTTCCACGAGAATAATATTAATGGTATAGGAACCTGTAAATCCGTCGAATCAGTTCCCGCAAAAGATACCATTTCTCCATGTGAGTAAATAACTTTAGAATTTTTGACAAAAGAAGGTTAATAGAGATGAGGGAATTTTAAATACAAACTTTTGAGGGGTAGTAAAAATAGAAGGCTCATTAAGATCGAGTTTTTCTTTTATATTGCTCATTGGGTCAATAAGTCCTACAAAATCTCGATAGTCTGTACTAATATACTCCTTCAATAAAACCAGAACAAAAAGTTTATGCTGAGTATAAACATGTTTGGAATATTTGCAGGAATAAATGCCCACTCCGGAAAACATAACAGTTTCAAAGCTGGTATCAACAAGTTTAATGTACTTACTAAATTTAAATATTATATGGTTATTCGTTTTTTTCTGGGAAAATATAGAATATTTTATAACATGATATTTATAAAAAATATAGGGGAATGCACAACTTAGAGAATTTCTACAGATCAGAAATTTCATTGTTTATTTCAAAATTGGATGAAAACTATGAAGATCAAAAAGATTCCGAATATATTAGATAATGCCAACTGAATGAAAATACACTTCGTTTTTTAGCTGATTGTATAATTATCTATTTCTATCTTCCGGACCAATCTTCTAAACAGGTGTGATATTTTTGAGTTTCCTGGACAAGTTATTTAAAAAAAAAATCGAGGGAAAAACCGTCGAGGAATGGTACTGGATTGCAGTAGGCGAGAATGATCCTGAAAAAAAGATTAAGTACTTTGATAATGTTCTCGAATTGAAACCCAGTTTTGCGGGGGTTTGGAACCTCAGAGGACTTGAATTTGTCATCCTGAAAAAATACGAGGATGCAATTAAATCTTTTGATAAAGCTCTTGAAATAAGGCCCAGCTACTTGGAAGCGAAGTATAACAAAGAAGACGCAGAGACAGAATTAAGAAAAATCAAGACAGCAGAAAATCTTGATGAATAGGGGGAAGAAAAGAAAGAGGAGAAAAATTCGAATAGCTGAATTTTGGCAGAAGACGCGTATTCATTTATTTCTCCGATTAATAGCCTGCAGTCCTATTTTCAGAGGCTCAGGAAGTTTTCCACACTGCATAGTCTTCATTTGATCAGTAGGAATAAGCTTTAAAGCTGCATTAGTGAGGGTATCGGATTTCATGATCCCATCCATGAACCGCCTTATATATACTGAAGTCTCAATTGCATCTCCAATCTGAATTCTCCATTGATGGTCGTATTCTTCAAGCCGACATCTACCTGCAGTAAATTCTGCGGCAGTTTCACCTGCCACTTTTCCGGCAATCATAGCAGGTGGGATTCCACCTCCGTTTGTCGCAATAATGTGTCCTGCTGCATCCCCTACAATCAGCGAGTCTTCAGTTGCAGTTCTCTTCGGGGCTCCATTGACCGGAATTATACCTGCAATAACATTCATAAAGATACCGTTTTTCAGCTTTTGGCTGGCGATAGGATGATCCTGAATGAAACGGTTTAGGTATTCTTTTGCAGACACCCCTTTTTCATTCATTTTGGTTCGGATCCCTAACCCTACATTGGCTCTATCTTCGCCCTCGGGGAAAATCCAGGCATAGCCTCCGGGAACGAAATTGTTCCCAAAATACATCTCAAGCGAATCTGGATCTATATCCACATTCCTTACTTGATATTCCAGAGCCACAGATGTTTCCCTTTCTCCACGCTTGAAAGAGAGACCTTTTGACTTTGCAACCAGAGAATTGGGACCATCGGCTCCAATTATCGCTTTTGCTCTGATAACGTGTTTCCCATAAATTCCTTTCGTTTCTACAGTTGTACCTTCTACCTTTGTCACGCGGGTTTTGATCACCAGTTCAACCCCCTCCTTTGCGGCCTTCTCAGCTAGAAATTGGTCATATCTGCGCCTATCGAGAACAGCACCACTGACAGCGAACTCTTTCATACTGCAATTTGGAGAGATGATACGCTGAGTTTTAATACGCTGGAGTATGCAGGAATCAGGATAGTTTTTCAGGAAATTTGGCAGTTTTGCATTAGGAAGAAGGGCCTGGACTTCTGAGGCATCGGGGAGAAAGCCTGCACACTGAATGGGACTTCCTAATTCCTTTTTTTTATCAAGAAGAAGGACAGAAGATCCAGTTTCTACCGCATAAAAAGCAGCAGTAGAACCTGCTGGACCCGCGCCAACGACAATGACATCGTAATAGTCTTTTGGAATCATAAAAAGATATTCCTGTTGTTTATTTAGCCCCTGTAATTTACCAAAGAATTGTTATTAAACCTCTCTTGAAACGAAGATGATTAATCGTTGAAGATTTTGATAAATCCCCCGTTTTTAGCTGATTAGATATAACATTTATAAGCAATTTGTTGGAATAGGGGGTTTATCGAAATTCTCTATTTTGCACGCAGTGAAAATGGCTCTGTAGAAATGCTCTAAATTGAACTTTTACACTATAGTATTATAATTATTCCTTTATAATATTTTTCATATATTTTTTGCTAAAAACGAAGGAACATTCAATATTGAAATTTAGTAAGTACATTAAATTTGTTGATACAAGCCTTGAAACTGTTAAGTTTTCCGGAGTGGACATTTATTCCTGTAAATATTCCAAACATGTTTATACTCAGCATAAACTTTTTGTTCTGGTTTTATTGAAGGAGTATATTAGTACAGACTATCGAGATTTTGTAGGACTTATTGACCTTATTAATCCAATGAAAAAAACCGTACTCATCAAATAAGAAGATAATTATCGCAAGAGTACAAGGGAATAGCTGAATATTTTAATATTCATCTTCAATCGTATGTCTGCTATAATTAACTCTTTTCTCTGAGTGAGGTGGTATGTGATGCTTGAATCTTTACTTTGATCATGATTCCTAAAGATGCTGAGATATCTATGAGGCCGTATAAACTTTTCTCGCTTACCACTGTAGTCTTATGAGGAAATTCTTGAAAAAAAATACCCGAGGATTGATAGGAAAACTAGCTATTAATGATATCTTGAAATAGGTTATTTTTACTAATTAAAAAGTTGATCTATGAACCATTCGGGATCGAATTTTTTCAGATCTTCGTAACTTTGCCCTATCCCAAAAAAGAGAATTGGCTTTTCTGTGATATAGGCAATGGAAATACCAGCTCCACCCTTGGCATCAGCATCGATTTTTGTAAGAATAGTCCCATCTATTGGCACAGCTTTATTGAAAAGGGCAGCCCTTTCAACTGCATCATTTCCTGCAACTGCTTCATCGACAAAAATTATGAGGTCTGGAGTACTTGTCCTGCAAATTTTTTCCATTTGTGCCATGAGATTTAGGTTTGTATGCATACGGCCTGCAGTATCTGAAAGCACGAAATCTATTTTATGGGCTTTTGCGTACTGAACTGCATCGTAAATAACTGCTGCTGGATCAGCTCCAGGCCGATGCTTAATTATTTTAACTCCTAGCCTGATAGCATGAATTTCAAGCTGGTCAATAGCACCTGCTCTGAAAGTATCCCCTGCAGCCAAAATTACTGAATGACCTGACTTGAGTAGCCTGTGAGTCAACTTTGCAATAGATGTTGTTTTTCCTGTCCCATTAATCCCAACAAAAACAATGTGTACAGGCCTATCTATATTCTCCACGTACTCGTCAAAATCATAGGTATTAGCAGACACAATTTCCAGTATAGCTTTTTTCAAGGCTGCCTCTACTATTTCTTCTGTATCGCTGCCAATACGTTTTGTGGTACCTGTGAGCTGATTTTTCACTGATTCCACAATAGCCTCGGAAACTGACAGAGCAAGATCACTTTCTAGAAGACCCATTTCAAGTTCCCAGAGAGGCTCTTCTAAATCCTTAATATCCAAATAGACTTCCCTATTAAAAACCAGAGCTTTTGCTCTCTTTGCAAACCCAACATTAGATACCTTTTTGAAAAAAGATTTTTTTTCCTCAGGTTTTTTATCTCCATATACTTTTTCTTTCCCAGTATCGATATCTGCAGCTTTTTTTATCCCTTTAGCTCTTTTATTATATTCGACCTTTTTCTGGTCTTCTTTGTCAACAGTTACAGGCTTAGCCGTTGCATTCTCCATATGTTCGATTTCGGGGCTTTCTCCTCTTAGAACTGAGACAAAATCTGTTTCTTCTAAAACTGGCTCAAGTTCCCCTTCAGGGACTTCTTCTTTTTCAGGTGCATGTTCAGCTTCGTATTCGATAGCTACTGCTTTCTTTTCAATAGTTTTGCTGAGCGCCTTTTTAAAACTCCCAAGTTTCTCTTTAAATTTGTTGAACACAGGATCCATCCAAGAAATATTCAATAAAAAATAAGATATTACAGATTTCGATAAACCTCTGATTTTCACTAGTCATTTGGATACTATTATATAGGGATAGGACTAAATTTAGAAATTTGTCGAAATCTTCTATCATTTATTAAAATAAAAATTTTTATTCTTCAGAAAATTTCTGTATAATCCAATTTTGGTTGTTCTTTTATGAAACGTATATAAGCAATTTATTTAGATCGGATGTTTATCGAAATTCTCTTTAATAAGTTGAAATCTTTGATTTAGCTTTTGCTTGAATCAGGCTTTTTAAGCCTGCCCAAGCTGCTGAATTTTTGCAGCCTCAACTTCGAGAGCTTGCATACCCTGTATGAATTTAGTCAGTGAAGCGCTCATCTGTTCGAAAATTTTTGTAAGCTGCTCTTTTCGGCTTTTCAAGGTATCAATAGCTTCATCTGCTGTTTTTTCCACACTAAAGCCTGCTCCGATGTCTACAATGATCCTGTCCACATTTTTCACTTCGGCATAAACAAATGAGCCAAAACCCACAGGAACCATCGTTTCGGCAATCTTACCTTCTGCTGAGGCTGCCTTCAGTTCGTTTATGGCTATGATTGTCTGATCGCAGCTTAAAATAGAAGCCTGAATCATGTTCATTTCCTGCCTCAAGGCTTCAGTTTCCCTCTGGAACTCCTGATATTTGGATGCAAGATTTTTGGCATCTTCACTGATTTCGACCATATCCTTCACTCCTCAGCAATGCTTTCTATCTGGATCTGGTTTCTTTTAATACAATGCTTGCTCCCAAAGACAGAATATACCTTATCTATTGCATTTTTCTCATTCTGGCTTTCAACTTTCTTAGTGAAATTTTCCCAGTTACTTCCTGCTTTAAATTTACCTTTGACAAAAAAATTTTTCATCTTGGTCACCGCTCTTGATGTAGCTTTATTTCGCAACAATTGAGTGATTAGTGCTCACTTTATGAATCCGAGTGCTTCTTCGATTCTCCCAAGTTCAGGCCCTGTAGTATCTGAACCTGCTAAATAGCCATTTGAATTAGCAAGCATTCCTGAGCCTAGCATCTGAGTTCCAAAATTTGTAGTCCCTATACTCACTGGAAGCTCGAAGATTTTTTCCAGAATTTCTCTCTCCGAAGACGTCACTCTCGGATGTACCAGGAGTCCTTTGTTGGTGACAACTCCCGCCATACCTACATTTTTTATCCCAGCAATTGTTCCTCTATAGACTTCGACCTTAAGAGTTCTTGAAATAGCCTCAATAGCCCGGTCTGAGAGGTCTGGATGAACGAGGGATGCTGAATCGTTTGCAAGCACAATGTTTCCGACTGCATTCAATCTATCTGGAAGAGCCTCTACGTTAACTTCAGTTATTTTTTGAAGATTTCTTGCGTTGGTTCCGTATGAAAATAAAAATCCGTTTGAGTTTCCTCTAGAAAGGGCCCCTACAACGACACTACCATTCACAAGAATCTCAACTACCCTTACATCCAGAGCCTTCTCAATTCTAGCACAGATATCAAGCTTTGTCAGAGGGGGAACGAGTGCAATATTATTTGTACAAGTTGCAAAGACCCCTATCATTGGAGTATCGTAGATGTCAATTGTTCGAATCATATTTTTTGGGAATTCACATTTTCGTGTATGTTCTACTGGGAAAGTTCTGCCTGTACCTCTCCATCTGCGAATCTTACAGCTCTGACCCGGATAGAGAGTGGAGGCTTTTCACAACCTTTTTCCCAGAGACGTTCATTAATGGATCTGTCCAGCTTAACTTTTACAGACTCGACTTTCATGTGCTTCATGATAAAAATTCTTACCTCAGTAACTGCCCTATTGGCTCTTTTCCATGTAGGTACTTTTCTTACCGCCCTTAGGGGAATAGTATAGATCTGTTCTTTCACCAAATCTTCTGCCATTGTTTTTGTTCACCGTCCTTGCTTATTTCACATCTAAGTTTCTCCGTCTCCAGTGCCTACGTCTGGGATGGCTGACTACCTTCCGGTTAGTTTTCACGATAACCCATACTGGGACGCGTGTATTCTGTTTGTGCGCCTTTGCCAGACGCATCTTCTGTCCTTTCATATTATGACTCAAGTGGATCACACCTGCTTACCTGCAAGTAATTTAGCTCTATTAATATGTGGTTATATCCAGTAATTAGATAACTGTGATATTAATCCTTACATAATTGCGGTTCCGCCCGCTGGATAAAAGTAGCTCTCAAAACCATATCCTGTAAATTCTAGGAGAGTTTCAGTCAATCTGCAAGGGTTGAATATAACTCGATTATCGTATAAATCTTTATTCCAGAATTTCTAATCTACCTTAAAACTCCCGAACCTTTATATATCCTTGCAGGGCTGTTCTTTCCTGGAAAGAACATGGGATTGGATGTGAGCAGGAAATAGTTCCCCTATTTTATCTTCACTGTGTCTTTGTCTGATTAACTCCCTTAGCTCGTTTTCATAATCCGCTTTCGAAATACTCTCACTTGGACCTTCCTCAATCCTTAAGTAGCGTTCAGCGAGAAAACTCACAGTCTTCCTACTATACCCTCTCAGGGGGCAAACATACTGAATTTCCAGTCGGTCTTCAATACTTCTCATTTGTGAAATTGAAAGAACAGGAACTTTGTCATCCCTTCTGGTTCCATCAGCAATGCATTTAACCCCCGGATCTGAAGCAAGGGTTTCTATAGCTTTTTCATGTATATAATTAATAGCGTTTTTAGGAAACCCGTCTTTTATTAATTTCTCATATGCCTTTTCAAGGATCTCCCTTTCCAGGAAAAGAATCCGGTGAGGAAACTGCAACACTTTTGCAGTTTTTGCTGCCAGCTCTCCATTGGAAAGCAAACCGAAGCTGCACGTAACAAGTTCGATCTCAAAAAACGGTTCCATCAAAAGGGCAGAAAGAGAGCTGTCCTTGCCTCCGCTGAAGAGGATAGAAGTTCTCATTCTACTTAAATCCGATTTATGGTCGTCTTACGCTTCTTTGGCTGCATCTTCATCAGGAGCTTTTTAAGTTGTTCATCATCTATTTGTGATGGTAAGCGTCCAGTCTGAGCGAGCGAAATAAGCTGCATTTCAAGCTGTTCACCAAGAGCCGGCCTTGACATCTTCATGGTTGTAAGGCGTTCTCTGGCTTCAGGAGTCAGAATTTGCCTCAGGATTAGCTGCTTCTGAGCTTCCATATCAGCTCTTGCCTGTTCCTGCTGGTATACTGCCTGCATGTCAGAAGGCTGTTGCTGTACATGCTGTTTCTGGATTTCTGCGAGCCGTCTCTTTCGAATTTCGTTGAGTTCGTCATCCATTGTAGACATGTAAAATCTCCCAAAAAAACCGTTTTCCAGAGCAATCTGTATCAAGATAGATAATATATTAGAAAGCACTACTAAACATCGAAAGTCCCCTTCGGAAATAACTCGTCTCAGTATTTCACCAGTTCCGGGATTTTACCAAGAAGTTCATGCTTTAGCTCATTGGCTGCATTGTCAAGCATTGAACGTCCTTTTGCAGATACTGTTCTTCCGTCCTTTAACTTTTGCAGGTAACCTGCAGCCTCGAGTTGCTGCACTGCCTTTCTAATAATCGAACCACTACCTTTTGCTTTGTGGCTCGGGCTTGAGCCATTATCCTTCTTCCCACCATATACAGAGCGAAGCCTCTCAATTCCTACAGGCCCATCAGTATAAATTTTTCTCAGGACTGCAGCACATCTGATATACCACCATTTATCATTGCTCGGGGGAAGTTCCTTATGAATTCCTGTTTTCACGTTCTCTGCCCACATAGGTGGAACAATATTTTCGTTTTCCTCAAGAAAGGCTGCAACCTTTTCAATGAGTTCCATTGAAGGGACATCAAATACTGTTGTCATAATCTCCTCCTTTTCCAAATTAAGTTATTTTTAGCTCAGGGGCAATGAAGCCGATTTTCCCCTGTCCCCTTCCATAAATAAGCTTTTTTCCCGAAACGAGGTAAAAATCCCTATTTCGACACATACTTGCATGTATTAAAGTGGACTTGCTGGACTCTTATTATTTAGGCCTTCTGACCCGATAATGCCGATAAATATGATTTTAGTTAAAACTGGAAAGAGGTTGATACATTTCTCAGTTAATATATACATTTTTCGGTGACTCGCCTGGCAAGCTTACTAAATGTAATTATTCTTTTTTAAAGGTTTGTGACCAGGCTGGACTTTTCGAAATATAATTTAGAGATACTTTCAAAATTTTATTCAATTTCCAAGGTCCAAAAAGATTCTATTTGAGCAAAATAAAGGTAGACCTAAAAGGCTTGTGCATAGAAGGTAACAAAAAAATGCTTGAGACTCATTGTCATTGATTTCAAAAATCTTATAAATAAATTCGGCTTAAGATAACTTTATAGTTTACCAATAAATAAGTTGGAAGATATTTTGAGGATTCTGTTTCCCTTTATTCCCTTATTCTTTTCTGGTTTCATTATTCTTCGAGTTTATAGATAGTTTCCTCTAAACTTTAAATGTTCTTATTATTTCCTGGGTTTTGA
Source organism: uncultured Methanosarcinaceae archaeon (assembly GCA_963833425.1). Taxonomy (GTDB): domain Archaea; phylum Halobacteriota; class Methanosarcinia; order Methanosarcinales; family Methanosarcinaceae; genus Methanosarcina. Next base: position 223,279 of record CAWHXP010000003.1, read on the forward strand.
AAATCTATACATCTTATCAATTTGATCCGAAACTCGACATTTTTACCAAAATTACGTGGCAAAACTAACGAAATTTTGGTAAAATACATCGTTTTTATCAAAATAATTGTTAGCACAAATCCAAAATGTTACTACCTTTAGAAATTGAAAATATAAATTTCATAGATGCGAATGTAAATGTTATTAACATGTCGAAAATAAATTGCTCCTTAACTACATCAACGATAGCCCCCACTGTATCGATAAGAGATAGTATAATAACACAGAGATACCATTATTGGACCTTATAGCGAAATCACATTATTAACTTCGTCAGTTCTTTACTTTAAAGTAATGGTCTGCGACACTGAAATTCGGTTCAGATAACTTTAGAATACCTAATTATATGTCACCTAAACAAAACAATTGGAAGTGGGTTGACGCGCTTATGGTGTTAATGCACCGGAGATCGATGATATGAGTGCTAACTAAAACGTGTCATTAACGAAAACAATGCTCTTCCTTTAATAAACGACATCTAAAGTCAATTCTTATCTATCCCCACAAGCGACAATCGTCAATTCCTCCTGAAATCGGGGCTATGGTGCTAAGTCAATGCGGCGAAATCAGGATCAGCGATATCATCTTACCAGTGTAATCTGTAATGATTTGAAGCATTTTGCAGATATGGATTGATTATTATTCCAGATTTTTCAGGAACAAGCATCAGGGGGTGATCACACAATCAAATATGGATAGAGAATATTCTATTTCCATCGCATTTTTGGCATTTTCATAGTTAATTGTATCACTCTTATATCTAATGCAGCATAAATAAAGCATAGACTATTAAGATTTGACTCTGATTTTCACAAATTATTTAGATGCCATTTATAAACACACGATACAATTTAGGATTTATCGAAATTCTCTTTGATTAATTTTTATAGTCTTCTGATTTGTGAAAATGTTTTCAGATCAGAGAATATTCAAAATACTGAAAGAGAATCAAAGTATAAGTAATAGCACAAATAATATCATTATAAGGAGCTCAGTTGCCAAAAAGATTTAATGCAAATATAATTTTGGACAATGGATTAAGTTTTTTGGAAAATATAAATTTCAAGTGTACATACCATCTGGTTCCATAACTAGTAAAGAGTCTACAACTAGTAGATCTCGTTAAACAATTGAAGAGTACAATAGAATTCGATAATGTTTAAGGGACACGTTTAAAAATATTGTTTTCGGAAAAAGACTGAAATCTGGAAGTTTATCCACTCTAAAGGGGAGGTACAATGAAAAAAGCAAAAATTTTGGTTGTTGAAGATCAGAATATAGTGGCTCTCAACATCAGGAATAAGCTGAAAAATATGGGTTATACTGTGCCTGGTACTGCATCTACTGTAGAAGAAGCAATACAAAAAGCAAAGCTGGCAAATGTGGATCTTGTTTTGATGGATATCATGTTGAAAGGAGATAGAGATGGAATTGAAGCTGCTCGTGAAATCAAAGAGAAACTCAAAATTCCGGTACTTTATCTGACCGCATATACTGATGATGAGACTCTCGCTAGGGCAAAAACTACAGAACCTGCAGGATATATATCAAAACCTTTTAAAGAAGAAGACCTGCAAATCAGTATAGAGCTGGCTTTGCATAAACATAGGACTGAAAAAAAAGAGATTGATAACATTAAGGAATAATTAGCTTTTTAAACAAAGAGGTGGCAAGTCATACAATTGAAAAAACTATGGATCTGTCTTTTTCTATCAGACATTAGCTTTATTACACTTTCTTTTACATCTAGCGCAAGTAGTATTTTATCTCCCTAAATAAAATATAGTGAATAAAAATAATTTGAGACATTATCAAGCAAATAAGTTTCTGCGAAAAAATATGTTTCTGAAAAGCGTCTTAATCCTATTTTCAGACGAAAACATCCTTCTGTTTTAACATATATTTCTTGCTTAACTGCTTGATAGTCCAAATATTTTAACAAAATAGCTTCAATAAGTAGATATTAGGTTATATAATCATATGTTTAAAATATCATTTTACAGCAATTAGACGATCTTTCCAACTTGAACGTCAAAGCGATGTATTTCTATAATTTCTTTCCGGAAATTTATTGGTTTTCCTGAGTACATACCAGACAATACCACAGAGAATTTCGATAACCTCCATGCTCTTGAGCATGGTTGACTTTAAATTTGTCAATATTTATCTATATTCACGAAAACTCTTACTGATTTTGCTCTTAAAGAAGAGTATAAACGTCTTGAATCTGTTGGAGATAAGCTTGCTGAAATTGCTTCCTTAATTGATTGGAAAACGTTTCGTATTATTCTTGAGTCTATGTATATTAACAAAACCGTTTCAGAAGGGAGACCTGAAACTGGTGTCATTGTGATGTTCAAAATGCTTGTTTTACAACAATGGCATGGGCTCTCTGATTTTGAACTTGAGAAAGTGTGTATAGATCGAATTTCTTTTAGGAAATTCCTTGGATTTCCGGAATACATACCTGACAGTACTACTGTATGGCTATTTAGGAAGAGAATTATCGAGAATTTCAAAGAAAATATGGGGAAAGTTGCAAAGCCAACTTTATGCTCTGGGTTTACAGATAAAGCAGGGAATTATTCAGGATGCTACTTTTATCCATCCAGATCTCGGAAATGCAAAAGCAGATAAACCTCAGAATAAAGCAAAAATACGGAGATTCAGAGATGGAACCTATATAACAAAGGGTAATAAGTAGCACTTTGGTTATAAAGTGAATATCATACGATATCGGGAGTATAAGCTGATTAGAAGGGTCAAACAACGACTGATTATTTAGTAATTCTCAGGTAGATTTATCAGAAAAAAATTAAGTGGTCTACAGAGACAAAGGATCCTTGGGAGCAAAGCCAAAAGGTTATGATGCAACAATTAAAAGAGCAGTAAAAAAACCTCCTCTTGGATGAGTGAGGTTTCAAGAAGCAGGCGGATTAGCTCAAAAAGATTCCAAGGGAAAAGAGTTTATTCAGTAATTGGAAAAATATTCACGGCAGGAAAAATTTTTGTCACTAATGTTCAAAGAGCGAATCTGAAGATATTGTGTATAGCTTTTTGTTATAATCTCTGTCGGTTGATTATATTGAAAATAAAAATAATGAACCAAAATAGAAAAAATCAGGTCGAATACAAAATTCGTGAGAAAGATTTATAGACGATTCCCGCGAGGAAAATGAGAAGAGGTAAATCATAATCTTTTATAGTAAAGGTATGATACATGAACAAAGGTATAAGATATGAACCCGAAAAAAATGAGCTGATAGCCTATGCAACCCAAAACCTTGCAGATTCTCAAAACATTTGAAAAAATTAATTTAATTCCTCGCTGCTCAAAACATGAAGGAAAGCTTTCAATCTGGCTGCTGGAATGGAGCAGATCCAGAGGCTTTGAGGCAAAAGCTGATTCCTTTAACAATGTTCTTATAAGAGTCACTCCAACTAAGGGCTATGAGAGCTCTCCTATAGTTATTCTGCAGGGACATATGGATATGGTTTGTGAGAAATGTCCGGGCTCAAATCATGATTTCTTTAGAGATCCAATAAAATGCGTTTATGATGGGGATTGGCTAAGGGGAGATGGGACTTCCTTAGGGGCAGATAATGGAATTGCACTTGCAATCGGGTTAGTGCTCGCAGAGACTGGGAAAAAGGGTGAAATAGAACACCCACCTCTAGAACTTCTTTTTACAGTTGATGAAGAAACAGGTTTTACGGGAGTAAGAGGACTTGAGACTGGTTTCTGTGAAGGGAAGTTACTCTTGAATTTGGACTCAGAGGATGAAGGAGTCTTTATAGCAGGGTGCGCTGGAGGACAAAATTTACTGATTACACTTCCCGTTGAGTGGGAGAAGTTTGACTGTGGGAAGGGGGATTTATTCGGGTTTTTTCAGATATCAGTTGAGGGATTAGCGGGTGGACATTCAGGAGTTGAGATTCATAGGAAGCGGGCTAATGGAATTCTTTTGCTTACTAGGGCATTGGTCCGTTTGAGGGACAGGATTGGAGCAGAAAGTATCAGGCTTGTTCAGCTAAGCGGAGGCAGCGTTCACAACTCGATTCCGAATTTTGCAGAGGCATTTGTAGCCATAGATAGGAGAAAAACAGCAGAGGCTGCAGAAATAATCTCCAGTCTCTGGAAGACTTTTCAAACTGAATACGTAGAAACAGATACTAATCTTGTTCTGAGTCTTACGGAAGTCGATGATAAAACAGATCTTAGAAACATTGGATTTATGGTCCTCAAAAAGAAAATTACCTGGGGTAGAGTCTTATCTTCAGGGACTGAAGAAAGGCTAATAGCACTGCTTCAGGAGTTGCCACATGGAGTTTACAGAATGTCGAATAATATTCCTGGACTTGTGGAAACCTCAAATAACCTTGCTATGGTGAGAACAACAGAACATGAAGTAAAGGTTATTTTAAGCCAACGCAGCTCTATCGCATCCAATTTGGCTGAAATTACCTGGGATGTAGAAGCTTTAGCGAAACTAGTAGGAGCATGGCTTGAGTATGAGAAATTTTACCCTGCCTGGGAACCTGACCTTGAGTCAGGTCTGCTTTCAAACTGCAGGCAAATTTACACAGGAACCTTCGGAAAAGAGCCGAAGGTAACAGTCGTGCATGCGGGGCTTGAGTGCGGAATAATCGGTTCAAAATTTAGGGATATGGAAATGATTTCTTTCGGGCCTACAATTAAAGATCCCCATTCTCCTGCAGAAAGGGTATTTATTCCCTCTGTTGAAAAGGTCTGGATCTTTCTGGAAAATTTACTAAAAAGTTATCGTTGATTTATAGTATACATTGAAAGGAATCTCGCAAAAAATAGAATCGGATCATCAATGAATCCAACTTCAGTCCTTAATTTCGCAGTATTTTTTAGATAAATGTTTTTTTATGATAGTTTTCCTAAAATATTTTCAAATAATAAAGGATCAAAATGCAACGTACAGACTGAATATAATCGTTTATAGTCCGATTTGCTTCTATTTTATATTTTCTCCTAAACTGTCACATTTATGCCTGAAGCCCCAACAAAAATAAGAATTAAAACTAAAAATATGATCACACAGTCAATTTTACGCTCACGTATTATGATACATATCTTTTTGATAGTTTGTCTGAATCATTCTTAAGGAAGCATTTTTTGAAGAAAATTATCAAGAGTACTCGCGGATGAGGAATATATGCCATATTCTTAAGCCGTGATCGAATCTTAAAAACGAATATATCTCTCTTTTTTGGAAACATAGAGAGATATTTTGGTTACGACTTTCAACAATTAGTGAAAACTACTGAAATATATATGTAGAATAATTTATGGCACAAAAAACGATTTTAAGATAGAAGATTATGTAATTAATGAATGCCGCATGATTAATTGATGAAATATCAACTTCATTTTAATAATCACTAATGTAGCAAAAAGTAAATAGGGTCAAATAGTCGAATTATGCTTTCTGGCAGTTTTGAAAGATCTTGATGCTACGTTCTTTTCAAATTAAAGGTCAGGAGAGGTGCATCGTTAATAAAAATTGGTTTACTCACAGGAGCACAAGAACAATTATGAAATCAAAATAGAATTTTGGAGAAAGAATATCTTGAAAACCAGAAATTCTGCCTATACATCACTCATTAGTATATGATGTCATATAACGATTTAAAAATCCTCCTCAAATATTTTTTTGATAATATTCAAGTGGAGAAATGGCCTCTGAACTAAAATATATTCATAAGTACTGAGACTGGGAATAGCTTTATGTATAAAAAATCATTATGACTATGAAGAGTCTATTTTAATAGGTCCTAACAGACAGAAATAAGCATTAAGAGTAAAGGATTCTCATGAACGAAATACGCGAAATGGACCGGTTTAAGTGTAAGGTTATAAGTGTAATTCAGAATCTTATCTGGAAAGGTGTAATTGTAGAAGAAAACGATACTAAAGGCCGGGTTTATTTTGGAAAAGTAAATGGCGAAATTGATATTAATCAGGGCGACATTCTATATTTAGGTATCAGGCCTATCTATGAGTTAGAAGACAAAACTATGAGAGTTACACTTTACGATTCTGAAGATAAAAAATTGGATTGGACTCTTATTTGAGCTAATAAGATTCCATAATTGTATTTGCATGTCTTTCATGGATTTAGGTAGAATTCCTTGGTAATTACGATCTTTTTTTAAAAATCATCATACTTTCAAATTCAATTTTTAATCTTTTCTAAACAAATTTAAACGTGCTTTTTCATTAACTTCCTACATATATACGCTCAGATGTGTGATTTTGTTTGCTTATTTGCCCACTATTACTCATCTAAAATTCAATTAATTTTTAAGCTACTGTCATATTGAGAACATAGATGTATTCTTGTGTATATCTGCATAAAGTGGGCTCTGTAATAATATTTCGCTCTTAATTTATTTTTTTTAGTCTACAGCAAGAGCTTCATTCGGGCCTGTAAGATACTTCGATTTCCATCAGGTCTTCAGCTATGCTGACGTTCTCAAATATCTTTTTTGAATCGTTTAGGACGGGCTCAGCATCAGCTGCGTAGCGTGAGCTAATATGAGTAAGGACCAACCTCCTGACTCCCGCTTCCCTCGCAAGGACTCCAACTTCACCAGCTGTCGAATGCCCTGATTCTTTCGCCCAATCTATCATTTCATTCGCGAAACTACAGTCATGAATTAGAAGGTCAGCGTCCCTGCTAGCCTCGAGGACTGCTTCACAGGGTCTTGTATCCCCACTGTATACAACAATTCTTCCCGGCCTCCTGGATCCCATCACATCTTCAGGCTTTATGATTTTTCCATTAACTTCGACATGATTTCCTTTTTGTAGTTTTGCAAAAAGAGGACCAGGTGAAATGCCCATCCCGATTGCCTTTTCCCTGTTAAAGCGCCCTGGGCGTGGATTTTCCGCAAGTGCATATCCTAAACTAGGGATACTGTGCTCTGTTTTTAAGGCACGTATCGCATAATTTTTTCCTTTCACAATGTCTCCTGGTTTTAATTGGACGCCCTCGATTTCATATTTTAAGTTGAAATAGCCAAAAGCTTTAGAAAGTTCGGTAAATTCTAGGGTTCCTTCTGGGCCATATATCCTAAGACGTTCTTTTCTCCCCATAAACGACATTGTCTGGATAAGGCCTGGTATTCCAAGAAAATGGTCTGCGTGAAAATGACTAATAAAAATAGACGATAAGTTCATTATTCCTGTTTTTGCTCTCATCATTTGCTGCTGAGTTCCTTCTCCGCAATCAAAGAGAATGAGTTCTCCTTCCCTATTTATCATTATTGATGACGGGTTTCTGTCACGAGTTGGAAGGGAACCTCCAGTACCAAGGAAAATTATACGAAGCATGATGAACCAACTTAATACTTATAAGGTATTTATTGATTACCACTTAGATAATGCTAGAGAAACTCGCAGTAGATTCAATTTGTTAATGTGAACTTTCAAAATCTTAAAATAAGCTTGTTTCTGCGTTTATCATATTTTTGACTTCTTTCTCCCCTTGTAATTATCAGTAATTTTGAGCTAGATTTCCCTTTCTATCAAATTTAGAGATTATTTGTTTCAGTCGAATAACCCGTAGTTTACGACATGTATTCGACTGGAATAAATATATTGTCAAGCATTATCTTTACAAACCTGAGGATCAATTCTACTAATTTTGGTCCAATCAATAACCTTAAAGACTTTTGATCATTAATTTTTATACTTTTTAACGCACAGGTCAAAAAATAGATAAAAAATTGCAAAAAAGAATACGGAACTTTCCATTAAATCTCATTCGGTAAAGCAATGGGCATATAGCGGAAGGAACAAAACAAAAAAGATCATAATAGTGACCTTGAATATATGTTTTATAAATGTTTTTGGGAGAAGCTGACTTTTTTTCACAGGAAAAGAGTGTGAGATATAACGTTTCTGATAACTTGGGCAATTGAGCATTGGAACTAACTTGGAGGAAGGATCGTGCAATGTTCCATGTTAAATCAAATATGCAAAGTAGGTAACTTAAAAAAGCGGAGATTATTGATTTCTGTCGGATAACCTTGATTTAGCATTCAAGATATTTTTTGTATAGTTTTTTTCATTTTTCTGGGTTTTCTCCAATTTTGAAAAATAGTAGAATTTCTTTCAAATTCATAGAATTACTTCTCCATTTGGAATAGTTAATTTGCTCCCATACAGGCATATGAATTATTTATAGTAATAAATATTGAATTCTTCAAATAATAGACTCAAATAAATTGATATGTGTTTCGTTTGATTCATTATAAACCTCGTCGATATCGTAATTTTAGCAGGAGATTTTTTTAATTTTAGTTTTAAAAAACACCTGAGGACTAATAAAGTAGATTTTAATCGAAGGATCATTTGTGACCTAATCACGAATGCAAATTGTTTTTTAGGCAATCTCACTGGCCAATGAATTTGTGGTTTAAATTGACATAAATAATGAATACGTTTTGTGGTTAGACATTATAACTTTTTATCGTTTTTATTATCTTCAGTATATCAGGTAAAGAATAGCAATAACATTTCTAGAGATGATGATGGAATTTTGGATCTTAGAAGTTGGGTTATATATTAAAAATATCTTGTCTTGTATGTGAATCAACAAGTGATTTTTGGGTCATATTAATGATCCCTTTATAAGGCATCTTTATTATAATTGAAAATGCAAGAAATTTGAGATATTTGCTCACAAAAAATAGACGAAAATGATTCGTGAAAATCATATGTTCATAAAAATCCTCTATAACAAAGAGCTATACACAGCATCTTCATATCCACTCTTTGACTAGTAGTGAAAAGAACTTTTCCCGCTTTGACTCTTTTTGAGATACTCCATGAACTTGTCCCATGTAACTCTTTTTAAACAGATTCTCTTTTTCCGTAGTATGACCCTTATTTCCAGGGGTGTTCTTTTACTGCTCTTTCTGTTGTTGAGCATAACTTTCGTTTTTGCTCCAGAGTATCATCTGTCTCGATGAATCACTTCCTTTTTTTTCTGATAAATCTACATACGAATCATGAAGTTGTCAGTCATTTTTTGAGTCTTCTGATCAGTCCGTAATCCTCTCTATTGTGCTATAAAATTTATATCCACTACGCGGCTTGCTCACCTTTTCGGTTCAGATTCCTCCTCGAATGCTCTTTTATTACTTATTTTGTAAGGTTTATTCATTTTTGCATGTCTAGGATTTGAATGGTGAAAGTAGCTTACAGAATAATTCTCGTTTTCATTTTCAAATCAAGGAAATTAATTTTGTTTCGAAACTGTCCCTATATTTCTTATTCTTAGCAGTTATCAATAATTTTTACTGAATTAAGACTGTGGAGGATTTCGATAAACTTCGGATTTTATTTCTTAGCAGTAGTTTCTCATATCTTCCCCTCAATTTCTCTATTTAATTTCTCTTTTTGGCTTTACTTATTCTCAATTCTTTGATTTTAAAGATAGCTTCCGCTATCTTCAATATACTTTTTTTATTTTCAATGTCCTCAATTGATGAAGATTATAACAAAAAGCCGTATACAACATTTTTATATTTACTCTTTTAACAGTAGTAACAAAAACTCTTCCTGCTTTGAAAGTTTCTTTTGTTACTGAATAAACTCTTTTCCCTTGGAATCTTTTTGAGCTAATCCGCCTGCTTCTTGAAACCTCACTCATCCAAGAGAAGGTTTTTTTACTGCTCTTTTAATTGTTGCATCATAACCTTTTGGCTTTGCTCCCAAGGATCCTTTGTCTCTGTAGACCACTTAATTTTTTTCTGATAAATCTACCTGAGAATTACTAAATAATCAGTCGTTGTTTGAACCTTCTAATCAGCTTATACTCCCGATATCGTATGATATTCACTTTATAACCAAAGTGCTACTTATTACCCTTTGTTATATAGGTTCCATCTCTGAATCTCCGTATTTTTGCTTTATTCTGAGGTTTATCTGCTTTTGCATCCCCAAGATCTGAATGATAAAAATGCCGTCCGGAATCATTTTCTTTTTTTACTTCCGAAATAAGACAATCAAACTGACTTTACAATTGTCTCCAGATCTCCTCTTTTTTGAGTTGTCAATAATTATCTTTCTGAGCACCCATTATTATAGCTTGAAGGAACTTGGAAACGCATAAATATTGGACCAAGAACTAAATGGAAAATTGGAGATAGCAGCGAAAAATAGTTGATTGAACTTATTTAGATGTCTACAAATTAAAACTACCAAAACATCTAAAATTTGCGATCATAATACTGGTAAGGACACTGATTCTCCAATTTGATTTTTAGGTTGGAAGGAAATTTTCAATTTTGGTAGGAATGAAAAAGAAATATTAAGATTAACAAATTTTGACCCACCTTTCGTGATTCAATTTGACAGATAATTTTCCGTTCCTTGAGTATTATCTTTTTCAGATTATCCTGTATGATCCTGGCTACATGTAAACTGGTTGATCGGGGCAAAGTATAGTCTTCTTTAAATATAATGCAACATTAATATATTTGTTAGTAGTATATTAATAAAATTATGAACTTGGAAACATTTACTATGGATATACTGTGGATATGACTCTTGTTCCTGCGATAAAAAAATAACAGATTAGACTCTAATCCTTATTATTGGCAAATATGGTTTGGGATCAACGAAAGTTGTAAAATATTTTCAGCATATTGCTCACTGTTTACCGTTGGATAAAGCAGGCTGCGAAAACGATTCAAACAGCCTTAAATATAAAAAATAATTAAGAAGTTGGTATCTTTTAAAACAAAACAACTTACTAGTCAAAGAAAGTGCTTTCGGAGCTGACAACAACAAACGATATTTAAAAAGAAAGGTAAAATATCTTATTCATATCACTAATTAGACAAATTGTTAACTCGTTAGGCAAATAAATTTGGATCTAGATTAAAAAACTAAACTTGCACTCACAATCTAATTTATATCTGAAGTTCAAAATATTCCTGAACCAAATCATTTAATCTCTGCCATGATAATAGGAGTTTTTGTGTGAATTCAAATAAATCAAGATGTCTGACAATCGAATATCTAGCATTTCAGATAATGAGAAAGAATATTCAAACAATTTCTCAGATAATCCGATAAAATTTTATAATAACTGATAATAAATAATTAGATTTAATTACTTGAGTATCATTATTAGCTTATATACCACTCTATTACTATAGTATTAGAGATTAATATAATTCAAAGAAAAATTGGGCCTTTGGACAAGAAAAATATGATACAACCATTCAGCCTACAAAAATCAGTCGATGGGTGTCAAATTTGATACAATAATACTTTATATTACTAACCAGTAGAGAAACAAAAAGCAGGATCCAAAGCTTACAAAGAAGAAAAAAAATTGTGAGATTTGCTCACAAATGATTATAAAGATGATTATGAATAATGTTTTGTCCATTCTGAATAGTCACAATATAATGAAAATTAAACTAATTTTTATTGTGGAGGAAAAAATAATGATAAGTTAATTTATATATAGATAATTATCTATGTGAATGATGAAATGATAACAAATATCATCGCTTTTGTGCCAGCGCATTATGAGTCTAATTGAATCCATTAAACAATTAAATCACTTCTTTCGCAAACGCACAAGGTCGAAGTTATTGTCATCAATGACGATAGTGCAGATAACAAGATAATAAGTTAGTATAAATATAAATATTTGATAGTCTTTGAAGATGATGAAATGACAACAAATGTTATCACTTTTGTTGCAGCACATAGGAGACTAATGTAATTCGTTCAACAACTGAATACTTCCTTCACAAACGTACAAGGTAGATGTTGTCGTCATCAGTGATGATAGCACAGATAACATTATTATGAGTTAGTTTGATATAAAAATTTTATAATCTTTGGGGATGATTAAATGACAACAAATGTCATTGCGTTTGTGCCAGCACATAATGAAGCAAAAGTAATCCGTTCAACAATTGAATCACTTCTTTCTCAAACGCACAAGGTCGATGTTGTTGTCATCAATGATAATAGCACAGATGACACAGCGGAAATAGTAAAAAATATAGCTGCTAATAATAACCACATAAATTTGATAGAAACTGTGGGTAATAAATTTAAAAAATCTGGGGCATTAAATACTGCATATCAGACCATCGATCTGGAACCGTATGATTATGTGTTATCAGTTGATGGTGATACAGTCATAGCTTCAGATCTGGTTGAGCAAGCATTAATAGAATTTCAGCTAGATCCTCTACTTGGTGCGGTATGCTCCCGTGCCGGTGTAGTCAAACAGGTGACTCGCGGATTTTTTGAAAAGCTAATATATCACTGGCAGTATGTAGAATACGCGGAATTCGATCGAAGTCGAATTGGACAGGGTACAAGCATTAAAGTCGCGCACGGTATGTGTACAGTTTACAAGATCGAAGCAATAAAAGCAGTTATGGCAAGACGTAAAAATGCTGGAAAACCGGATTGCACTGTATACGATGTGCATAATATCACCGAAGACTACGAGCTGACGGTAACTCTGAAAGAACTAGGTTACCATATTGCTGCAGGTTTTGGGATGTATGCCTGGACAGATGTTCCATTAAAGCTAGCAGATTTGTGGAAACAGCGGGTTCGTTGGCTTCGTGGTGGAATTGACACCTTATGGGAACATGGCTGGAATAGAAGCACCAGAAAAGACATCCTGAACACCGTATTATTCTGGATTATGTTGTCGATTCAGGGCATTTTGCTAGATTATACTTTGGATGACATTATAACTGGCGCCTATCATTTAAATACGATGTTCATTCTTGTAATGTGTGTAATGTACGTCGACTGCATCTATACACTGCGATATGTACAAAATCCTAAAAAATGGGACTATATAGTAAGATTGACATTTATCCCGCAATTACTGTATGCATGGTTTACTATTGCCCAGCTAGTCTATGCATACTATCTCTTCCTCTTCAACCCGAATCAGGAATGGTAACATGTTGTTAATGCAATACCTACAAACGATTGTCACAATAATAGTTTCGGGAGGCATCACCGTGAAACTATCGAAGGACATATACAAAACAAGAGAAAAACAAAAAACTCGAAAGGGATTATTAAAATTAAACTGGACAATCCCTAGTATCGCAAATGTAATCGAAAATAAATTCCTCAGATAATAACATACCTTAAAGAATGGGTGCATGAAAACAAATTCATCACCGAAATAATCTCTTAGAGTAGGAAGATTTCATACTGATTTGTCATTATTCCAAATCCAAAAACGTGCAAATAGTCTTTATTATCTTCTGCGCGACGACATTTAATTTCGATTGATGAAATACTATCGGTATATCACAGTCTACATAAAATGCCAAAATATATAGTTCACACAGTCTAAATTGAATCGTGATGTTGACAATTTTTATAATTTTCAAGGCAGATTCCGTGAAAAGTTGAGAAAATCTTATCCATCAATCTCATCAGGGGTTATCATATAAAATATTATTAAGTTAAGATACACTGATTTCATAACCAATCAGTCTTTCAATTGGAATCTTTTTAAAGTAATTAATAATGTAAAAGTGAATTCAGTGAACCAAAGACAATTAATGAACATTGATTTTAGGCAAAAAGGCAAAGGTCCTTACCTTTTTGCAACAAAATCAGTGGTCTCCGCGCAAGAAAATAGCTTAACAGATGACCAATGAGTTATCAGCTTTTCATCCTATAGTCAGTAAACTTCTTATCCCAGCAATGCAACTGTGAAAACACGACCTAAATTTTATATAAGAAATAATGCCTCGCAAAAAGATTGAAGCGCAATTTGAAGCTCTGTCAACCTTCAAATACATCCTTTACTTTCTCAAAAAGGCCCTTTGTTTTTTTTTGTTTCTCTTTGGATTTGTCATTTGGGTCTCTTTCACTTCCATCGGACTTTTTACCCTCGCTCAGGTATTCAAACTGACGGAGAAGTTCTTTTTGTTCATAAGTAAGTCTGGTGGGAGTTTTGATTATAACTCTGACGAGCTGATCACCTCTTCCATGCCCGTGCAGATGCTGTATTCCCTTGTCTTTGAGCCTGAAAACAGCATGAGTTTGAGTTCCTGGAGGGATATTCATTTTAACCTTTCCATAAATGGTATCGACCATAACTTCCCCTCCGAGAGCAACCTGGGGGAAGGAGATTGGAAGTTCGGAAATTACATCATAATCGACCCGTTTGAAATACCTGTGTTCCATTAAATGCATGACAACATAAAGATCTCCAGCTGGTGCACCTGGTTCTCCTGAATCACCTTCCCCACTAAGCCTAAGGACCATTCCTGAATCTGCTCCTGCAGGTACGTTTACTGTTATTTTTCTCTTATTTCGAACTCTACCTGCTCCATTGCAAACGGAACACGGAGATTCAATAATCTGTCCCCTTCCACGACATGTACTACATGTAGTGGTGCTTACAAACTGCATACCTAAGCCGGAACGAGTAGTGCGAACCTGACCTGTACCACCACATGTGGAACATCGTTTTGGGCTTGTTCCTGCTCTAGCTCCAGTCCCATGACAAGTGGAACATCTTTCAGTCCTTTGGATATCAATATCCTTGTGGGCCCCAAAAGCAGCCTCTTCAAAAGTAATATAAAGATCATACTGGAGATCAGATCCTTTCCTTGGCCCCATAGGACCTCTTCTGCTTCCTCCAAAAAACATTTCGAAGATATCCCCAAATCCACTAAAGTCAGCGCCACGGAATATATCCTCTGCACTGTATTGCCCATCTATCCCAGCATGCCCAAAACGATCGTACTGAGCTCGTTTCTCAGGGTCTGAAAGAACTGCATAAGCCTCGGATATTTCTTTAAACTTTTCTTCAGCCCTAGCTTCCTTGTTCCTGTCAGGATGATATTTCAGTGCAAGTTTCCGATAAGTTTTCTTTATATTCTCAGCTGAGGCGTCTTTAGGCAATCCGAGAATTTCATAGTAATCACGTGTCGTAGCCATCAGGATTCCCTGTAATTTTTTAAAATTAAGAATTTAAAATATGCAAACAAAATTCAGCCAGGCCTGTGAATCTCCAGGCCGGCCACAATCAAGGTTAATTCTTCTCTTTTTATTTTCGCTTTTCGTCGTCAACTACCTCATAATCGGCATCAACAACTGTATCATCAGAATTTTTTGCATCGGCGCTTTTTTCTCCGCCTGCAGCTTGTTGAGCCTGTTCCTGGGCTTTCTGATAAAGCGCCGTGGAAATTGGGTACACAGCTTCTTGAAGAGCCTCAGTTTTTGCCTTAATAGCTTCGATGTCCTTGCCTTCAATAGCTTGTTTAAGATCTTCTATTGCAGCAGTTGCCTTTGACTTCTGGTCTTCGGTAGCTACATCATTAGCATCTTTCAAAGTCTTTTCCGAAGCATTGACTAGGGCTTCAGCATTGTTTCTAGCCTCAACTTCTTCCTTACGCTTTCTGTCTTCATCAGCATGTAATTCCGCATCTTTGATCATACGCTCGATTTCAGCATTAGTGAGCCCGCCTGGCTTTTGGATAGAAATAGACTGCTCCTTGCCGGTCCCCAGATCTTTTGCATTCACATGCAGGATTCCATTTGCATCGATATCAAAAGTGACTTCAATCTGAGGGATGCCTCTTGGAGCAGGAGGAATGCCACTTAGGGTGAAGCGTCCTAGGGTCTTGTTCTCAGAAGCGATTCCCCTTTCTCCCTGAAGAATATGGATTTCTACTGAGGGCTGGTTATCAGCTGCAGTTGAGAATACCTGGCTTTTCTTGGTGGGAATTGTTGTATTCCTTTGGATCAAAGGAGTAGCTATACCTCCAAGAGTCTCAATTCCTAAAGAAAGGGGAGTTACGTCAAGAAGCAAGATATCTTTAACTTCGCCACCTAGCACACCAGCCTGAATCGCTGCTCCTATTGCAACAGCTTCATCAGGGTTGATATTCTTGTAGGGTTTTTTGCCTGTAAAGTTCTCCACAAGCTCGACTACAGCAGGCATCCTTGTTGCACCTCCAACCAAAATCACTTTGTCAAGGTCATTTGGAGTTAGTTTTGAGTCGCTAAGAGCCTGGCGCATCGACACTAGAGTTTTCTCGAGGAGATCTTCTGTCATTTTCTGGAACTGAGCTCTGGTTAGATCGACATCAAGGTGCTTAGGATCCCCATCCGGCCCAACTGTAAGGAAGGGAAGATTGATATTGGTACTTGCAACTCCAGATAGTTCGATCTTGGCTTTTTCTGCGGCATCCGTCAAGCGCTGGAGAACAGACTTATCCTTTGAAAGGTCAATTCCTTCCGTTTTCTTGAATTCAGCAAGTAGGTAAGTTACAATGCGCTGGTCAAAGTCGTCTCCTCCAAGGTGTGTATCGCCGCTTGTAGACTTTACCTCGAAAACTCCTCCTCCGAGTTCAAGAATGGATACATCAAAAGTTCCGCCTCCTAGATCATAAACAAAAATAGTTTGTTCAATATCTCCCTTGTCGAGGCCATATGCGAGGGATGCGGAAGTTGGCTCGTTGATAATTCTCAGAACTTCAAGCCCCGCGATTTCTCCTGCATCCTTTGTAGCTTGTCTTTGTGAATCATTGAAATATGCAGGAACCGTGATAACAGCCTGCTTGATCTTCTCTCCGAGATAAGCTTCAGCATCTGATTTAAGCTTCTGGAGTATCATTGCTGAGATTTCCTGAGGCTTATATTGTTTTCCCTGTAAGGTTACCTTGTAATTAGGGTCTCCCATATGCCTTTTAATGGAATAGACAGTGTTTTCGGGATTTGAAACAGCCTGCCTCTTTGCAACCTGACCTACGAGTTTCTCCCCTTTCTTAGAAAATCCTACAACGGAAGGAGTCGTCCTGCCGCCTTCAGCATTCGGGATCACAACAGCTTCCCCGCCTTCCATTATTGCCATGCATGAGTTAGTAGTACCAAGGTCAATGCCCAATATCTTTGCCATGCCATTCTCCTCAAACTAATGTTAGATCAATTATTTAGATAGCTACTAAGCTAAGTTTAAGTCAAATTACTTAATTAAGTAGGAGCTAAATTAGCTAAATTTAAATTATTTTCTTAATTCATTAAACCAAATTACTCAATTAACCAAATAATTCAATTAAGCAAAATTATTTAGTTGAATTAAATATATAATCATACTCAGTGAATATTTTTGCAATCCCAGTTTAGATATTTTTAAATAAGTTATTTTATTACCTTCCATGTTCGGAAAGATTTATTATTATTGCTCAAAACCCTTCGACTTTAATGAACCAAATGCCCAATATCAAATAAGAACTCTTCAAATTTATGTCTGAGTTCCAGTATAAAAATTAACACCTGCCTTTTGTATGAAACAGTTACATAAACAAAACCATTTATAAGCCGAAGAAATCTCCATTGAAAGACTAATTCTTTCCTGATCATTTTATTTTTTGGACTCATCCGGCTCTTTTGCTACTGAAACCATTGTAGGTCTGATAACTTTTGAATCGAGAGCATATCCGTGTCTATGAATTTCTACTACAGTGTTGCATGGTACTTCAGAGGTCTCTACATGTTGAATTGCCTCATGCTTGTGAGGGTCAAACTCACTGCTTTTTTCGCATTCAATTCTCTCAAGCCCGTATTTTCCAAGAATTGTTACAAACTGCTTTGAAAGCTGTTCTATTCCATTGATAATCGAGTTTATATCTGCAGCAGTCTTTGCAGATTCTAAAGCGCGATCGAAATTGTCTTTGATTTCAACAAAATCAAGAAGCAACCGCTCAATTACAGATTTTCGATTTTCCTCCATTTGGCGAGAGGTCCGTTTTCTGAAATTGTCAAAATCTGCTGCAAGCCGAAAAAGCTGGTCTTTGAGAATTTCATTTTCTTCCCGGCAAGCAGCCTCATTACTCTTTTCAATCCCTGAATCAATAGAAGTCCGTTCGATATTTTCCTTTAGCTCATTAGTCTTTGCTGTCGAATAACCAGAATTACAGAATCCTGAACTTTCAGCTCCAATCTGGGTATCTTCTGTAGGATCAGCTTTTTCTTCCTTATCCATTACATTCATCAATCGATCCCCATTCTGTTAATTTTAACGGTTACGCTCTTACTGAAATGTGATTGTTTGTAGTTCTATAAATAAATTTCTGCTGCTAAGAATGTATACGATTTCAAAAAAATGGAGATCAGAAAAATCATTAAAATTTTTTTTGAAGTTTATATGAAAGTACTTTAAGCATAATGATGCTCGTAATCATAGAAACTGCGACTGCAGAAATTACCTGATTCCACCCAATGATAGAGATCCCTCCTCCTAAAGTAAACTGCAAGCCGCCCACAAATAATACAACCACAAAGCAAAGAACAAAACCTGCTAGGGCTCCTAAGATAATAGAACTAAGAGTACTCAAGCTATGCTTTTCAAAAAAAACCATTCCCGCAATAAACACCACTGAAAAGATCAAAAGTACGATTGCCGGAGGCAATGGACTTGCTTTATTAAGAAAAATAGCAAAGAGCCCTAGACCCATGTCAACAAGGAATATACCCATGAGAACCGCGACAGAAAGGGTTTTCACGAAAGGGTTTTCAAATATGGACTGAAAATTGAAATTTCTGCTGTTTATAGTACCAGCCGCCTGTATATACAATATATAACTTAATACTATAACTATATAAAATTATATAAACCTTCACTAATTCAGTTAATTAAGTTCTGCTTCCTCCACTTCACACCCTAATCTCACAGGGAAAAAGTAATATATAAAGAGTAGATTTTTTCCTTCTCAATGGATATCCTTATTGCAGAATTCGCTGTCGGCACGAATGTTAAAAAATCACTGATCCCCGAGGGTTTATCTATGCTAAAAACCCTCTCCGAAAGCTTTTCAAGTGTGGGGCATGAGGTGTATTATCCTTCAGCAGGTATAAGAACAGGTGCAGGCACAATTATTAGATCCACGGCAGAAAACTTCAAGCAGATAATTGATAAAAAAGCCAAGGATTGTGATGCTGGATTGATTATTGCTCCTGACCATATGCTTCCAGAACTTAACAAAATTCTCGAAGAAAGCACTGTAAATCTTGGATGCTCACCTAAATCGACAAGTTATTGTGCAGACAAAATCGTTTGCACAAAAATTCTGAAAAAAGCCGGGATTAAGACTCCTAAGATCACGAAAAAAGCTGAAGGAGGGAAAAAATATGTTACAAAACCTCGATTTGGCTGCGGAGCAGAGGCAACTGATCTTGTCACAAATTTTGAGTATAGCGAAGAGTTCATTGCGACCGAATATATTGAAGGACAGCATCTTAGCGTCAGCCTTATAGCAGGCAAAAAGCATCTCCCACTAACGGTAAATCTCCAATTAATAGAGTTTGGCCAGAAAAAAAACGAAACAAGCGAAGAGCGAGAAAAAAAAGACGTTTTCTCCATAAAATACAACGGAATCCGGACTCCATATAAAACTCCCAGAATAGAAGAACTTAATGAAACTGCAATCAGCACAGTGGAAAGTTTGGATTGTTTTGGGTATGTGGGCGTAGACATAGTACTTGCTGACCTCCCATATGTAGTAGATGTAAACCCCAGACTTACGGCCTCAATTATTGGAATCAACCACATTATGCGAGAGAGAATCGGAGATCTCCTTTTGGAAAACAAATTTGGAGAACTTCCTAATTCTGTGAATATCGAGGGAGACTATTGCTTTTCAAATGACGATTTAATAGGGTTAATATATCAAAGCCATAATTTACCGTGACTCAGTCAAGAGGAACTAACGTAAATGAAAGTATCAGTTCAAAAAATACTTTTCTGGGAACCAATTTGGTAGACATGTTATTATCTGTTGATCTCTTTAGATGAATTGTAGTCTCCGAATTGGGTAATAATAGAATAGCTTCGATACAAAAAATATTAAAAAATCTCGAATTTGGAGATCCGCCAAAAAGGAACCAAAAACCTTACACATGATTGCTGGAAAGTGGTTCGAAAAAAACTAACTATGCGAGGAGATCCAAAGACTCCTTAAAATTGAGCAAGAGTTAAATAAATATTTACATTATTTAATCCCATCGGACTATGCAATTATAGGATGAGATCAGGTAATGACGACATATCAATAATAGTTCATAACAAGACGACTAAGTCCACTTTTCTTGGATATACATAAGAATCTCATCTATTTTCTCAATATGGTAGCAACTCAAAAATCAATTTGACTTTTAATTAATAATAATAAACAAAAAGGCAAACAAATTCTACGCAGTACACATCCGTACAATTCCAGATTAAATGCTTAATTCTGCCTTTACCCAAGTAAACTATATATGTTGTATTATTTTAAACATAAATCACATCGAATTTCCCAAAAAAGTAAACTCTAAGCAAGTCAAAATCATCTAGAATATATTAGTATTAGTATTAGTATTAATAATGAGTAACAACACAATTGAGAAGTGGTCTAACCACACCATATCTTAAGCTTTTTTATTCAAACCCATACCACATCCATGTTAGGGACAAGAAATACCATCTTCACAATGATACCAAAAACAAAATCACTTTGCAAAGAAGCGATGATTTAGAGAATTAAACGAAAATAAAAAGATGCTAAAGTTCACTTCGTCCCCCACATAAAATATAAGGTATTCGTGATCTTAGCACTCCAAAATAATGAAAAAAGAAAGATTAAAATTTGGGAAAAATTATGGGATATTTCTCATCTAAGTTCGGTTGCCATATGATTTATATTTACTTTCTTTTAGGGACTCAAGAGCTTTTTTAACCATTGAACGGTAAGAATCAGTGTCTGTAAAGTAGTGTTCTTTTGCGAGTTTTGAGTTTGGATCTACTTCTGCCTCAACTGCCCTTATTCTCTCAAGAGTCTGCTTCGCAGTATCCAGTACCCATAAGTCGCGAGTAAGCTCATCTACCTGCTGGATGGATTCGGGGCGGATGGATGTAAGGACATTTCCGTCATCTGTAGTATATGTACTGGTTTTTCCCACAACTGCCACAAAAGAAGGCAGTTCGCTGTCAGCGAGAAATTGAGATGCTTCGGGCTGGTACTGTCCAGCATAGACCAGAAAAGAGCCTGTGGGGTCTGAGACCCTCCCCCTCCAGTATTCAGAATCAGTTCCAATATCTTCTTTTTCGATAAGTGTGCCGACAAGGAAGATGCGATTTACTTTAGCTCCTGTTGGAGTCAGAACGTACTGAGGAGCATATTGATCATTCTCGTCCCGAGAAGCTAAGTTCGAATCTTTCAGTTCTTGAGAAAAGACTCTGCGAGCTACTTCCCGGAAAAAGCTTGCCATTCTAATCTACCTCCAGTTCAGAAAGCATTTCCTCAATCAGCTCTCCATCCATAGAGGTCCTTGGAGTAATCGAATTCGCAAGGATGTAACGATCAAACTTATGCCCGCTGACAGTATAGTATCTGCCTAACAACTCGTGCTTCAATTTTTCCAGCACAACTCCGGGATCGAGAGCATCTGCAGCCATTGCAATTGCGCTATCTAAAGAAAGCCCAACAAGTTCTTCGGTAAGTTCCCGATTAATTATGACATCCTGAGTTGAAGTTCCAGAATCCAGAACAGCTTTTATCCTGAGATCGTACTCTCCTTTAACTTTTCCATGCTCTGCACAGGCACCCTTTACAAGTGCCCTCTTGCACTCAGGACAACGTTTTATAAGACCGGAGCCTGTCTGAATATCAACCATTGCTCCAAAATAAGTGAGAATAGATGTACCGACTGTGATATCTTCGTCAAGCTCTTCTACGGAACTTGATCTGCTAAGCTGAATCTGAGACTTACCACCCCATTCATTAACAAATACGTTTTTCAACACGTAATTTTTGCCTTCTTCCATATATGGAATTTCGGAACTAGTCCAATTAGTAAATTTGATAACACCGGTAGGATCTCCTAGAAGGCCTGCTTGCTCAATTGACTCATGGGAGTTCTCCCAGAGTTGAATTACTTTTCCTTTGACTGTAGCCCACTTACCCCCTACGAGATTGGAAATATTTCTAAGTTCGGATTCCCTTGCAATTGGTGTGAAATCACCGCCTATCACATCAATGACTTCAACTAGCTTTTCTACTGAACTGTTTTTGTTAAGCTGGACCTGAAACCTGCCATTATACTCTCCAACGACAACGCTCCTGAATAGGTAACTCTCCCCCTGCTCAAGTTTAGACAATTCAGCATTTTTCCATTCAGTGAACTTTATAATTCCTGTTTCATCTCCCAGGAGCCCAACTTGAGATATGGAATCGTGAGTATTTTCCCATAGCTGGATAACCTTTGCCTTAAGGTTCGCCCATTGCCCATTTTCGGAAATGTTTATGATCTTGGTAAGTTGGGGTTCAGCTTGCCTCACGTAAAACTCATTTTTTGGGATAGAATATTTTTTCAAAAAATAATTAGTCACGCTACGCTGAGCTTCATTGAATGGAACTTTAAAGTTCGTAACCAATTCTTTGAGTCTGCTTTCAATGTCCTCAATGGGCACATCGATGCCAAGCTTTAAAAATCGACCTCTAATTGATTCTGCACTTTGTCTCATTGATTCTACCTCAAGCCTCTTGGTATTGATAATAATATAGAGAAGCGCGTTAAGGTGATACGACACGTGATTTAAGGATTTGGAAAGCGGAATGAAAGTATTTGATGTCTAGCAACAACCAATTCATATAATTGCTTTTCATATTATTTACAAGTAAGCTAAAAGATTGATCTGTAAAATTAACTATTTTTCCAAGAGGCATCTACTTTTTTCCAGGCCTTTCACATTCTCTAACAAGATGTTATTGACTGTCAGCCTGAGTACAGCTTTAAAATTATTTCAAATTTATATTTTATTTTTTAGAACAGACATATGTTCTAAAGCTATACTTAAACGTATTTACGAAGACGGTATAGTAGGATTTGCTGGATTCAAAAATTACTGATCCTCTTCGTTTACAATTTTTCCTTAATACTTTGCAAGAAAAAAACTTCAGTTGTACATCTTAAGTTAAGTCCATTTTTTGTCATCGCCTCTAGAAAATTCAATATTATAGAGTTACTGGACTAAAAATTATGCACAACCTCTGCTAAACTATTTCGTGATTTTTTTTTGAGCACATTTTTTAGAATATATATCTATCTAGCGCAAGATTTCGAAAATCACATCCAAACTAATCAATGAATTGTCATCAAAGGCTCAAATATGAATTTGAATCCTGGATGTCAAATTGCCCTTCATAAAATTCTACTAAAGAGATGTATATTAATCCATTGTTTTAAATTTTGGAAGAATTAATTTTTACTGTGAGCACTGAAATAACAGAAAAGCAAAATCATCTTTCGTTCAGCAAAATTTATGCAATAAGATCACAGGAAGTTTTTACATCACTTAATTTCAACAAAATGCATATATATAGGACAAACACCCTAAATTGGAGTTCATCAAATTACTAGTTAATCCTGAAATATCAAAGCATATTATCCATCAAAAGGTGATTATCGTGGCAAGAATACTCTCAGAAACAGATATTGCTATTCTGAAAAAAGTTGCTCCGGAGTGTAAGGGGTATCTTTGTTCAGGATCAGGAATGAACTATCGTTCAATTCTCCCACCTCTGGCAAATCACTATTCAAAAAATGCAGCCGATTTCCTGGGGAGAATAAAGCTACTATCGAAATCAGATCTTGAATATCTTGTAAGGCTCATTATATCAGACGAAGAAAGCCTAGGCTGTGTGCCAATTGAGTACATTGATCTCTTCATAGAAAATGTATCTGAAAGACTGGGGGAAGAAATGGCTGCTCAAGTTAGAAACTCTTATAATAATTCAGAATGTCCAGATTAAATTTCTTTGATACAAATATCTCTTAAATTTTTTTGATCGTTTTGGAAAAAAAGACCGCGAAATTTCATACAAATTCATTGACAGCACGATTCTGTTTGAAAATTTTGATCATTTATCAAAAGTTCTGTGAAATCTGATTTAATTCTATCGTTTATCTCCAATCACAAAAATATACTGAATCAATGTTTAATATCTTCTCAATCATAAAAAATTTTTTTCTGATCAAGAAAATGAAATTCGCCATCTAATTACTTGATTTTTAAATCTTTTAACGAAATCTAAAGATATTCTTCCATATAGTGCTAACCTTTATGAGAGGTTCGATGGTTGTGGTGCAAAAATAACATTTTCGCAGTTTGATATTAGTATTCCTACCTTTGTGTGCCATTTTATTTGTTATTTGATCGATTAACTTTCCCAATTGTGAATATTTACACTCCTTTTGCAACAAAGCTAAATTTTTTGCACCACAAACGGATAGATTTCAAAAAAGCTAGCATAAAAGACTAAAAACCACGAAATCTCCGAACTAAATATGGAAAACTCAAATAATCAAAATCTTAATTCCACAAGTTTTCTTTTTATAATAGACCTCTTCGAGAAGTATTCGAGAGTTGAAAAAGCAATTCTAATCACAGTATTTTAATCTTACCTGCAAGTGTTCTCCACACGAAGAGTGAAGAAGCAAATGAGGTAGCAAGCCCAAATAAGGAATCAGTATCGTACAAGAAGTCCCAAGGAAGATCAAGCAAGATTCTTCCCGTTTATAATATTGCTATTGATAATTGACTCTGAGAACTTTTGGATCAGGCCCTCGAGTATTTTGCCTTCATTAAATTAAACAAATCAAAAAAGTTGATTAAATGTTATAACGGAATCCTGAAAATAAAACCTGAATATTTGATTTCCTTCCTCAGAATGAATCAGCCTTGGAACATCACGCAGATATGCAAAGTGATGGAATGGAATGACAAAACAACTAAAATTGATCCAATGAAGCTCTTATCAATAAAAATTGAGACTTCTAAGATTTGTACATAAAAAGGAGCTTGGTTAACACCTTAATAATACCTTCAAATAAATTTCAAATGTTTAAAATTGTCTAACCAAATGTTAGATATTATATGAAATATAAGTCAAAAAGTAATTGAGGGGTATTTTCATAAGATAACTGCATACATAATAAAAATTGCAAAAATATCAAATAAAGAATCAGAAGGCCTGTCTAGCCTCTACTTTTTCTCTCCCTCATTTCCTTTTCTTATAACTTCAATTATTTCTATAAGTTTTTCCTTGATTCTTACGATGGCATTTACTGCTTCGCCACCTATTTCAATTGGAGCTCGTTTTTCCAGGTCTGCCTGCATCAGCTTTGGATCAAAGGGTATTTCTCCAAGAACCTCAATACCCAATTCTTCAAGTCTTTCATTGACTTTTTTGGAACCTCCTTTGTTGATAACAGCAGCAAGGTGTTTAATCCCTATTTCAGAGGAGAGATTTTTTATCCTTTCAGCTGTTTCAAGGGATCGTGCCCCAGGTTCTACTACCACAATCATGAGATCCATTCCTCGAGTAGTGCCTCTTCCAAGATGCTCTATCCCCGCTTCCATATCTAGGATTACTGCGCTCTTTTCCTTAAGCATGAGATGCCTAAGAAGAGCTCTGAGGAATGCAGAAGCCGGACACATACATCCACTTCCTCCACGGTCCACAGTGCCCATAACAACCATTCGTACCCCATCTGGCCCTAATAAACCATAGTTATGTGCAATATCATCCACTTTCGGATTGTAGACAAAGGTCCCACCTTCAGAACCTGCCCTTTCCTGAATAAGATCTTTAAAATCAGTTAGAGGCCTTGGAGGGTTATCTACCCCGAGAGCAGAGGCCAGATTCATGTCTGGGTCTGCATCTATTGCTAAAACCTCATATCCGTCCCTCGCAAGCAATCGAGCCAGAGTACCTGAAAGAGTTGTTTTTCCAACGCCGCCTTTTCCGGTTATCGCTATTTTTATGAAAATTCCCCCTGAAAATTAATTCAGATCAACTTTACTTATTTTTACCAAGGAAGATAACCGCCAAAATGTTTATACTTATTCATTTGTACTCGTCTTTTTTTACTAAAAGGATTCAAATTAGATCGCAAAATCTTAAATTCAATTTGAGAATTTAATTATATTCTTCTAGACGCATAACTTTTTCAGAAAAATTTTTGACTGAAGAATTTCTCATTTGCTGGCCAAAAACAGAAAATATTTAATGAATGAAAACTATGCAGTTGTTGTACTAGAAATTCAATCTTAAAAGTATCATTTGAATAATAGATGACTAATATGAGCATATTTTATAAGAAGAGGCTATTTTTTTAGCATGCTTGCTTTGTTCAGCCTTTAATTGCTGTCATAATATTTGAAGAAACAAATTAGTTGGAGTCCCATGTCTTTAGCTATTTTTCTTCGTACTAAATATCGGGAGCATTTGGGTTATTACCCTTTTTCTTGTGTCTACTGATATTGAAATTATCAGGAAGCTTCTTCGAAGCTTCCCTGTTCTTTTGGATTAATAATAACATGCAAATGAACTCGTAAATCCTGTTGCATAAATTGCTACAACAGAGACGTTTTCTCCATATGAGTAAAACAGCTTTAGTACAGTGATAATACTATCGAGTAAAAGTTCAATTTAGAGCATTTCTACAGAGCCTCTTCATTTCTTACCTAGAAAAATAGAATTTAGGGACTTTTGGAGAATTATAATGAAACGATTACTTAGAATACAGGGTAAAGAACGAGTTTCTTTTTCATTTCCGTTCTTTTTTAAAAAATCGCTCTTCATTTTAGCGATTTTTTGTTTTGTTTTCTTCAGCTCAGGTTGCACGGATACTAATCATTCCGGCAACGAATCAGAGCCTGTCAAGGTCACAAAGGATGTTAATGATTCAGGCAAAAAAACAGGGCTTGTTGAAGTTACGAATCTGAGCCAGATTAATGAAGCTCTCAATAAAGGCCCGGTTATGTTGAAACTTGGTTCTAAAAGCTGTATTCCCTGTAAAGAGCAGGAACAGGTGCTTTCAGAGCTTCTTCCAATGTATCAGAATTCTGCTTCATTTATGATCATTGATATTGAAGCGTATCCTGAGTTTGCGACAGAATTTGGAGTGAGATCCATCCCGGATACCTGTATTATCACAGGCATCGAGAATGGAAAATACATATACATGCGGCAGGATGGCAGCAAAAGTCCGGAAAGAACAACTTCAAGATTCCTAGGTGTTACGGATAAAAAAACACTTTCAGAAACCCTTGGGAAAGCTATCGCATCCAAGAAAACGGGCGTGTGAACTTATGTTTTCCAATTTTTTACCAATTGCAGCTTTCTCTGCAGGGTTGGTTAGCGTGCTCTCTCCATGCATCCTGCCTGTAATCCCGGTAGTTTTAGCTTACTCTACTGAGGAAGGGAAGTTCAGGCCGCTTGCGATTGTGTCAGGTTTGTCCCTTTCATTCACTTCCATGGGAATCATTACTTCTATTTTCGGGGCGACACTCAAAGCTTATCTCGATTACCTTAACATCTTCGCTGAAATTCTTCTTATTACTATGGGCATTGCGCTGCTCTTTGATCTCAATATTTTCAATTTTTTTAGAAATTTTTCATCCCTTGCAAATTCTAAACGAGAAGGCCTTTTTGGAGGGCTTTTGCTTGGTCTCTCTCTTGGAATAGTCTGGATTCCGTGTGTCGGTCCGGTACTTGGTTCTATTCTCACAACTGTTGCTGTTTCAGGTAAAGTTGTCTATGGAGCATTAATGCTTTCAATCTATTCTATCGGCTTTTCCATTCCAATGCTTCTTGTCGCTTATTCTGCAAGCTTTTCTTCCTCAAAAATTCAAAATATTTCAAGATATGGTTTCCCGTTAAAAAAAGTTGCTGGTTTAATAATACTGGGAGTTGGTTCCTACATGGTTTACAAAAATCATTTCGGCGGTCTCTAAAAAAATTGCTTTTCTCACTGCCCAGCAAATTGCTGGCCATTTGATTGAGCTAAAAATTAGTTGACAATTTCTGAAATCATAAGGTTCTAAAGCTATATTTCATAAATGAAAACAAATAACAGTCACTTTCAGGGTATTAAAGGTCCTCTAATATTCCGCTGAAGTGAAGATGCTTCTCATAATTGTCGGTAAAATTTGAAGAGGCTCATTGCTTCAAGCTATATATTCAGATTTTTTAAAAGAAATATAGAGAATATTAAAGCCAAAGTTAAAGAATAAAGAGTAGAGGACTTTGAAAATATCCTAAAATACTGAATCATGGTCACCACCGCCGTTGTAATTGATGGGGATGTGAAATTAGTGGGCAAAGTCCCAAATGAAAAAGAAATTAAAAAGAGGATCACTGAATAAAAGAAAATGATTTATTTTACTAACCAATAACAAAGAGGAGACAAGGATGAGTAACGTGGTCTATCCTGTGTGTGCAGTTGGAGGAGTTAGTTTTATTCTCAGCAGGATTTTGGGGTTCCCTGATGGTTTTGTGGCGTTTGTGACCGGGATGTTGGCAACTTCTATGGCTTATTGGGTAAATTCATATCCTAGAGAAAAAAAAAATGGAAGAAAAGAAAAGGTCAGCTTGTAGCAATCAATATCCTTTCAGGAATTGCATGTTTGTATTCTCTTAAATTGCTTGAACTATGATAAAGTCGAGAAATAGGTTCGACCAAATTCTCATGTTGAAAGGACTTATTCTCAGATTCATTTTTCTCCTACCTATTCTTGATTAAGCAAGATCCTGCAGCACATATGAAATTCGTTATAGAAAGAAGTAATGATATAACAATAAGTAGGATTGACGAAGAAGCTGAACTTACTAAATATAAATAATAAGTGTTCAGCAAAGCAAAGGAAAACGATGAGTGAGAATGACCTTGCCCATGTAGAAGAAGACTTAAGGTCACCCTGTACGCAGAAGATTGCTTTTTTTAGAGCATTTGCTCAAATTGTAGAAAGAGATAAAAATGAGGTCGTTGTTATCGATACTTCGCCCATGGGCATACTCTTTTACTCATTGATTAAACCCAAAGTTATCATAGAGAAATCAGGCGTTCCCAAGGTGACATCCCAGAGTTAGTTAAAAACTTGTTGCCATGTTGAGAAATGCTGACGGAAATGAAGTTCTAATTATTACACTAGCAGAAACCACACTTGTGTACGAAGCAATGCGGCTCGAGTCTGACCTTAAACGCTCTGGAATCAATAGCAAATGGTGTATAATCAATGCTAGCTTATATGCAACTGAAACAACGAATAAAACTCTCAAGTGAAGGCCAGAAACGAGATTGAATGGACAAATAAAGTTGACAAACATTCAAATAGCAATTTTGCGGTTATAGAGTGGAAAGCAGATGAAATCAAAGGTTAAAAAATATTAGATCTGATAAAGTAAGTGAAACTGTGAAAAAAAATTTAAGTGTTTGCCCTCAACTCGAATTTCGCTTAGCATTGACTGCAGAATATCGGTCTAATTTGCTAATATTACAAAAGCTTTCAGGAATAATCAGGAAGTTGAATAGACAAATAGCCAAAGGATCCGATATCATTTCCCGAATGTCTGCAAGATCCAATCTTTTATCTCATCTCTAATCCGCCGGAAGACTATGAGCTGCTCGTCTTCCGATCCTACAGCTGCAGCTGGATCTTCAAAACTTGTATGAATTACTTCTCTTACTTTGGGATATTCACTCGGGAACTGAAGATCCGTGCTGCATATTGGAAAGGCCAGTTTAGCACGTCGCAGACCGTGGCCGCAACATCAAATATCGTATGCTGAAATTCTTGGAAAGCTTTGGAGCGCTGACTAGAGATATCGATACCGTTTTTTGACGAAAACATAAAAGTGAGAATCGGACTCAAAGCATCAGAACCCTGCTAAAGCACCAGGAAATCCTGACGGAACATCAAAATAAACTGAAAGCTGTTGTAGAAGCATTACAAGACACATAGTCCTAGGAAATCAGTCATTCAGCATAAATATAGACAAATGGATCCCGGTAAGGGATATATATTTCCCTCACGTAGGACAGGAAAATCATCTCATAGGACATGCCCAACGGATAGGGATCTTTACTGACGGTAGACTTTCCTGGGTCAATGAGGAAAGCTGGGATAAGAAGCTTGCTTATAAGAACGATACCCTTGTTACCGAAAACCGAGCCTTAAACAGGGAGAAGAGTATCTAAATCCTTCTAGAGGAGAACGTCTACTGCGAAGCCGATATCTTTATCCGGAAAATAATTGTGAAAAACCTGCAGGAAAGGTCAAGGGAAGTCCGGCTTTTCTTTAATAACGATTTTCACCTATACGGAGATGGAATCGGGGACAAAGCAGTATACCAGATGGACCACAACGTCATAGTGCATTACAAACGATCCAGATATTTCCTGGTCGGTGTCCTCAAATCGAACGTAACAGAGGACATCGTCACAGATATTGACGACTATGCCATCGGCCAGGCTGAAAACCGGGGCTTTAGAGGTACCTATGTGGATGCTGAAGATGGAGTTCTGTCAAAAAACCCGATCACTCAGGGTTCAGTGGAATCAACAGTGGGAGTGAGTTTGCAGATTCCAGGAAATTCCTCCAAGATTGTGTACTATTATATGACCGCCGGAAAAGACTTCCAGGAAGTCTATTCCCTCAATAATCTGATCATGGAAGAAGGCCCAGAAAGTCTTCTGGAGCGTACTGAGGAATGCCAGAGATCCTGGGTAAACCGATCGAGTACCAATCTTTCCGGCCTTGAACCCGGCTTATAGCTCTCTACAAGCACCCCCTCCTAATAATAAAAACACAGACATATGCAGGTGAGACTATAATAACAGCAAATGATTCTGATAGGCTGCAGTTTAACCGGGACACCTACAGTTATATGTGACTAGAGATGGAGCCCTTGTTTCGATTGCCATGATAAAGGCCAGCTTTCCAGAGTTTACAAAGCCCTTTTTCAGGTTATGTAAGCATGTTCTCTGGTGGGCTGGATGGCCTGGCACAAGTATAACCCCGACGGAACGCTGGGAAGTAGCTGACACCCCTGGATAGATTACGGACAGCTGTGCCTTCCGATTCAAGAAGATGAAACGGCTCTCGTCATCCATGGATTGTGGAAATATTATGAGGCCACAGAAGACCTTGAGTTTGTCAAAGAACTCTATGAGCCCCTAGTAAAGAAAGCCATTTTTTTTCTTAGATGGCTACAATTACCCTAACGACATCCCCGTAGAGAGCTACGACTTGTGGGAAGAAAGGAGAGAGAGGCATCTTCACTTTCACGGTCTCTGCGATTTACAGAGGATTTCTCTCAGGAGAAGAACTCGAGCACCTTTTAAATGATGAGGAAATCTGCAGAATCTGCCAGATACGCCATGCTAAGCTTAAGCAGGCGATCATAAACGAGCTTTATGATATCGAAAGAAATATTTTTTTAAGGGGTATCAAGTACTAAGCCCACGACACAGACAGTGAAATTATAGACAGTATGGCTGACAGCAGCGTTTATGGTATCTTTGAGTTCGACCTGCTACCCTCAAACGATCCCCGTGTGATCAGGACAATTCAAAACCTGGAAGAAAAACTCTGGGTCCTGGAAAGGGTGGGATGGCAACATATGAAAACGACACATATCACAGGGAGACATCCCTGGTCACAGGCAACCCCTGGCTCATATGCACTCTCTGGCTTGCGAAGTGGTATATCGCAAAAGCAAAAGAAAACAGAGATCTGAAAAAAGCCCTCGAGCTGATCAACTGGGTTGAAGACTGCTCCCTCGAGACCGGAATCATGCCTGAACAGGGTCCATCCCTTCACAGGAGAGTCGCTCTCTGTGGCCACTCTGACCTGGAGCCATGCCGAGTTTATGGATCCGATTACGCGTTATCAGGAAAAGAAAATGCAGCTGAATTTTAAAAGGTTGAGTAAAAATATTTAAGTCAATTTTAAGATAAATTCGAGTTATATTAAGAATAAAATTAGGACTGGAATAAGATTGAAATTAGGAAGAGAAACAAAAGACAAAGAGGAAGTGAGCAACCTTGCCGGAGAAAGAGACAGCAGAAAGAAAGAAATTCACCTGTCCTGTGTGCCAGATGATTTTTGCAACAAAAGAAGATTACGAAAAGCATAAGATCAAAAAACATAACAGATGAATGATCAGCTACAGATTTGGAATACAGTTGTACTAGAGAGGGGATTCGACGAAGGAACTTGGAATAATAATTTTTAGTAAATGGGGGGAAATATTGCCCTTCAGTGTGAGGAAAAGATGATAAAAGTCATCGGAAAATCAACGAGGTCAAAATTCTAGACCATCGTTTCTTTGCGAAATAAGTTTGTTTGACAACAACCATTAGTTGAGAATGTGATTTGATTTAAGGAAATCTGTTGAAGTACACTCCGCTTCCCAGGAAATCAAAAGTATGACCTAAGGAGCACCCATACTTTAAGAGAGGATGGCCACATTAATTTGATATAACATGTTAATGGGAAAGTTTCCATCTACGTAGCATGTAGCCGGATACTCGACTGAAAGAAACAGTCAAGAAAATTTATATAAATCCCAATTTTGGTTTCTTGGTTATAATGCCCCATCAGCAATTTGTGGGAGATTTGAGTTTTACCAACATTTTTTGAAATTGTGAAAATCTCCAAAAATGATAAAATATAATCAATATAAAAGTATTTTAGATTTTAAAACACTTTATGGAGAAGTAAGTTTTATTCAGAAATTATTTTTCGTATTTTAATTTAAAATAAAGAAGCAAATAATTACACATTGCAGCTTAAAGTAAACAGATAAAGAGTCAAAATAGTGAAGAATTACCGGTATGATGTGTGAGCAATTAGATTGAATACATGAGTATAAGGATAATTGTATAGAATTTCGAGAAACCTCTGATTTTAAAAAATCACTCACATTCGTTTTTTTTGCTACCGGTATTTTAGTTGAGGTCATTTTCAGCTACAGTTCAGAGATTTTCCGACGCTTACACGAGTATTATTTTTTTTGGCTACATTGGATTGTCGTTGATTATAGTTCAATATTGATCAAAGCCAAAAAATAAGAATTCCACTGTAAAAAAGAGGTTATCTTATGATTTTTTTTTGGAAAAATTAATAGAAATCTAAGCAATAGTATCTAAATTAATTTCTTAAGAATGATTGAATGAGTAAAGTAAATGTGATATTTCACAGTATTTATGACCACATTTACCGGATGGCAGAAGCTATAGCTGAAGGAGCAAGAGAAGTCGAAGTAGCTGAGATAGGAATTTATCAGGTGCTTGAGACTCTGCCTAACGAAGTTCTGGAGAAAATGGGGGCAATCGAGACAAAAAAGCTTTTTGCGCATATACCAGTCTGACCCGTGATATGTATGAGGATGTACTGGCTGGAGCAGATGCATTGATATTTGGAACTCCTACACGATAGGGAATGATGACTGCTGAGATGCGCACAGTCCTTGATGGTTTAGGAGGGCTATGGAGTAGAGATGCCTTCGTAAGTAGTAAGGTAGGAAGCATCTTCAATTCAAGTGGAGCGCAGCATGGTGGCCAAGAATCCACAATACTAACATTCCATACTAGCCCCTCTTCATCTTGGGATGATTATTGTCGGGCTCCCCTATGCAGAAAAGAGGCTGATGAGAATGGATGAAATTACAGGTGGTAGCCCATATGGAGTTTCAACAATCGCAAGTGGAGGCGTAAGCCTCCAACCTTCAGAAAAAGAGCTTGCAATGGCCCGTTCTCAGGATAGACACGTAGCCCAAATTGCAAAAAAAATGCTGGAAAGCAAAAATGTGATATTTGATTATATTAATTTAGTTGGGATTCTGTTAAGATCAGGAACGCGAAAAAAACACTATTTATGCCAAATATTTATTATGCAGGTTGAAAAATCGCTATATTGTATCCAAAGTTGTGTACATTTTTAGGTTTCCAATTATTGCATAAAATTCCATATCTATCAACTCTTTTTCCATTGTTTTGATTTTTAGACCACTAACTAATATAGGATCTCATAATATAAAATATTTTTAGATATTAGCAATGAATAAAATCCGGAAAATGAATCAACTAGAAAACTTTAATATTATTCGTATGTCGCAAAAATCGTAAAATTGTAAGGTTCTTTCTCATTTACGGATCGATATCATAAGAATTTAGTAAAATTTGCCAATACGTTTCAAACACTTTTTTGCATCCTTTCTTGACCCAATTACCATCAATACGCAAAATTCCATCAAAATTAGCATTTTTGATCCAAAAGTTCTTGTTTATAAATTTCTGCTTGCCATTGCTCGCGCAAACATAATGAAAAGGCACAAGAAATTCTTCCGCATATATCAGTCAAACTTTTGTATAGATTTCACCCACTCCACAGGAATTTTGAAGGCTGCATATACCATCGTATCTGACAAGCATATTTTATCATGAAACTCAGCGCTTTAATTTACCTAACAGAACCACCAACTATCTGGTCATGAGAATGCTCCTTACAATCATGACAAATTTAGTATGTAGCATTGCAGTTTATGGTGCTATAACTCGTGAGAATAAAACGGGTATAGTGGGAGTTCACATTTAATTCGTGCCATATAAATCAAATGAGTTGGAGATATTGAAGGAAACATATAATATTACTGATCTTTATATCAGTACTTTCGGTAAAGGAATTTAAATAGTGTCATCATTTACCGTTTTTGCCATAGAGGTAACGATTGATGTGTTTCCTTTTTTCACCAAAAAGAATTTATCTTAATGGGATTAAAATTTTATTGTTTCCGATGATTATAGAAAAAAAATCTAAATACCAGAAATAATAAAAAGTCTCAGCAATTGTAATTAACCCGCATGATTCAGATGCTTGGAAAAATAAAAGAATTGCTCAAAATACTTAAAACAAATCCAAGGAAATCATCAGAGTATATTAAAATTCAAATTTTTCTACTTATTCATACTGAAATAATCGTTTGACACTGAAAAGTATTGATCAGTGAGAACTTGCAATTCACCGACACTATAGAGACATGATGATACTGGAGTGCAGATAGAGTGACCCTATTACATGCATAGTTTTTTTTCTTAAACCCATGCATTTGTAGATGATAGAGAATAAATAATACTGACAAGAGATTATAGTATATTTACACACTCACTCTCTCTAGTATATTTACACACTCACTCTCTCAATACTTTGTCATTTTTATTTAATTCTAGGTGTGAATGTCGAATAAAATTATTCAGACTTATATTTATGACTTTGCAGGAAGTACTCTCATTCATGATGCGTTAAACATTTTTTAATTGTTGCTATATCACTTCGTTTTTAAATTTAATTGAGCCTGATAAGACCAATATAAAGATGATATCGATAGTCTTTATTTCGGTATCATATATTTAATGAAGAAAGATATAGCCATCTTGACTATCATAGTTTAAACGAGGCTAGAATACGTAGAACTTGTTTTGAAGTAACCGAGTAAGCATTAATAAATTACCGAAATCGAGCAATGACCATCGAAGCAAGAAAAAAGCCAAAAGAATGTCAACTTTAGCTTAGAGGTATAGAAAAATTTAGGAAAACATCATAATATTTAAAGAATGGCCCCAGGTTGCTGAAAACCCTGGGCAATCTTTTTCAGAGAAACGGGCCATTAGAGGATTTTATCTAATTCCGATGCCAATACATTGCCCTGGGTTACTCCCATAAAACGCTTTACTTCTACATCATCTTTCAGGATTATCAATGTAGGAACAGCGTGTATGCTATATTTTGAGGCAAGTTGCTGGTTTTCGTCCACATCGATAACTTTGAATTCAACCTTATCCTTATATTTTTTTTCGAGTTCTTCAAGAATCGGTTTTTGCATCCTACAAGGTCCACACCAAGTTGCGGAAAAGTCCATTAAGATCGGTTTCATAAAATCACCTTTGATACTTCAAAATGTTTGAGATATTCTCTGTTCTTATTTGATCCACTCCGGAAAGCATACTATGGTCATACATATATTTTCGACGACAAAGCTACCGGGAACCAATCTTGAACGATAGGCGACCTGGAAGATGAAATTATCAAATACAGGTCTGGACTCAATTTATTGTATGTATTATCTTCGAGTATATATAATGCTTATCTCAATCCTATAGATTTGTTTCAGTAGAATACTTAGCAGTGAGATGCGGGGTATTTGACTGGAATAAACTCCAGTAATTGAAAATGAATCAATGAAAAGCCCCTGAAAAACTAAAACACTTCATCAACTTGCTTCGATATTCAGTAAAATTTCATCCATTTTTCACGAGTATTACAGAAAAGTAAAGTTGAATATTAATTTTTTTCTCTTATCCAAAAAAAAATCGTGTCAAATACAGAAATTAGCTAGGAAGATTGGATCAGATGCCATTAAGAAAAAGAATGGATTTCTCTCATTTCCGTCTTTATACCCTTCCAAATACATGCATATGACAAAACTTAGAAGTTATCGAAATCCTCTATAATCAAAACAGCTAAAATTTTGCACTTTTAGTAACTTCCTTCATCTATAACCCTTATCAACATAATTATCGAATTGTTCATTGATAAATAAAGAACATTATTTAAAACTACAATCGTAAATTTTTCCCCATTGTTTTGTATAATACGCTGCATATGAGAATAAGTAGTTCATAGACGATATTCTCATTCTACCTATGATATAAGGCCAATTTTTGTCACCATAAATAAACTATGAAATCGATGCCAAACTTATAACTTTTGTCAAGTTTTATAAAAGGCTTAATTCACTATCAAACATTTAGATGAGTTCCTTTTTTGATAACTCTAAGTCGATTTTTTCAGATTATTATTTGAAGAATTTTCACTAGATATTTTTAAACCTATATTTTGTAATTGAGTGTATAAATTACCTCCGGGTAGCCAATATGATAGATCCTTGAAAAAGAGCTTAGAGTCGTCTTTGATCGAATAGAAATTGAAACCGTTTTAATAAGTACCGTGCCATCAGGTTTATATCTTCGACTACATTCAAATTACATGAGCCAAAATATTAAATGAAGGACGTTCTATGCATTAACATCAATGAAACTAGTTAGGTAGATATATAATTATATTTACTAATATATATATCTTGTTTCATTAAAAGCTTAATAATGCCAAATGAAGTTGATAACATTTGACATCATTGATTAAAAGCTAGCGAAATGCTGCTATTGCAATGAGCATTTTCTCGATCATATTATCGATTCTTCCTCTCCAAAAATTATAGAGATGATTACTACGATGAACAAATGTTTAAAAATACAATGGTCATATGCATTTCTCACTCATTCCTGTTGACAGGGTCAAACGAGTACTCAAGACTTAACAATAGTTATTAGAGAGTACTTTGTACTCCTTCATTACGGTTGAATGAGTAAAAAGAAGCGTAAATATCCTAGCAATAACTCCTGCAGATGTATGTATATATAGAATTTTTTGGCTGATTCCTCCACTGTTACCCATTAGAGTTTATTTGATCATCAAGTTACTGTAATACTGAGAAAAATAAATGCATTCTTGGGTAGATCTAAAGAAAATGGATCTAATCATAAACAAGAGTAGCAAAACGCAATATCAACAGCAAAATTTAAACTTCTATTTCCAATTCTGGTCAATAATTTATGATTTTCAACATAGTTGCATCTATTGTTCCACAAGAGAAAAAATGCATTTTATTTTCATTACCAATCATTTCGAGGATATCCGAACACTTGGTTGGTATCCCATCAACTCAAGAGAAATTTTAGCCCTTAAACAAAGTATATTCTATCAATCCATATCTGACGAATACCACGGAAAATTTAAGAGGAAATAGCTCAACGATAGATTATTAGATTATTTGTACAGCAAATTGCCGTTTTCATCGTATTTTTCAACATGAAAGAAGAATCAAGCCATTAAGATAATCGATAAATGAAACAACAGAATGATATTTATTTTTGAGATAAAATCCAAGATACTTCTAGAGAAGTATTTTTTCTACAAAAATATTTTGACTTGAGGAATTCTCATGTTTGTTGTTCAGCTACAATAAATTTGTAGGAAAATAACTTATACTACGCGATACTTTTTAAAAAAATATAATAATCCATGATATTTACATAACTCAAAATGCAACTATGATATCTACTCTATTGTTTGATAGGGCTAAAAAGTAGATATGCGTTTGAAATCATCGAGTAAAAGTTAATTATAGTACTGGATTAAGATCGAACCAAAAAGGATGGCTACACATAAAGAGCACTCTTCGCTTTCTGGACTACAACAAAAAAAATTAAAACTAGGCTCAATTCCCCAATTTCCTTGATTTAGAAAAACCCTCCGTACTTACATCGAAAAGATTAAGATACAAAAGTAGCCCCCCAAATTAAGCTTAATATCACTCATTTAGGCCCTATAAAAAGTATTACATAGTCTCATCCAAATTTCTCGTTTGCTCTTATAATCTCACTGGTCCATAAATGTAACACAATCGATCCCAGTCTCAAGGATTTTCTAATAAAGGCTTTCTGAGTGTTTATTCCTTACAAAAAGCACATCAAAGAAACATTTAGTATGAAACAGCAGTAATGAATTTAAGACAAGTACAAATTAACTCACTTTCAAATACCTGTCATCTAGCCCCAAACTTGTCCATAGCTCTACCACCTTCTCCAGAGTTATTAGCTTCTCTCACAATTCATTGGCTCTTTTTATAATTAGAAAACCCAATGATTTTTATTTTTTGATTAATTGGTTTTGTTCTCAAAGCGTTGCATAAAATGCCAGTGTTGATTTTTTTGGTAAAATCATAAATCTCAATAAGTTATATAAGAAAGAAAGTCAAAATATTAAGGATCTAATCACATAAAGCATGGAAAAATTTAGCTTTTGGATTTTACAGTAAATTTGCTGCACTGACCATAAAGTGCATCGATTATAAAAAAAGTCATATTCCCAATTATTCTAGAAACATATTCTCTGGTTATAAGTAAAGCGCTAGTTACTTGTGGCGTTTTATAATTCCAAATATTTTGTTTTAATCAAATATATATCCAATAAAAAATAAAAAAATTTTTATGTTCAAACTGGAGATTAAATGCCAAATTCAAAGTTTAGTACTTTTCTTAGCGGTATAATCTCCAAGAAAGAATTTTAGAGAATACATTACTCTAAGCAAATCAGGCAGAAGCTTCTTTATTTAGGATATAAGCAACCATTTCAGGATCCAGCTTACTTTCTCTTGAAACCTGTGCTCCAATGTCCTCAGCAGATTTACCTTCTACTTTCATTTCTCTTATTTTTTCAATCACTGACGAAGGAATGCTATAATATTCATTTAAATCCTTCCTGTGACCCCAAACATCTCCTTCGATAAGCTCTATTCTCTGCATTTCAAGGAACATTTCGACGGATTTTGAGACCGTGCCCATGTAAGATTTAGGTAATTGAACTACCTCTATCTTTGGACAAGTTTCAACTAATCCAAAGATATCCTTATTCGAAGGCCTGAAAGCCAGATGAACAACACGCTCATTAGGATTTAGTGCAAAGATTTCCTCTCTTGAACTAACTACTCGAATTTTCATTTTTTATTTTCCCCCACTGAAAAATTCTATTACATTTCTACTTTAATATAACTACGCTATACTTACTATAAATATTTATCTAATTAAACTAACATTATTTATATAGTATTCTAGATTTATTACCCTTGACCTAGCCAATAAAATTACTTTGAAACCTTAAAAGATAAAAAATTGCTTTTCATAATTTATTTTGTTAGGTCTCTAAAATTTTTCTACTATTTCCTGGATTAATTTTTTTTCGAATTAATGATTAATTATTCTTACACCAGCCATTGGAACTCTCGCAACTTTGAGCCGGAATTTTACTCGAATTTCACCATCTATCCAAGTAGCCCACTTCCTGTAGAAGTTCAAAAAAATATCACATATTATCCTAATACGCTAGTAATTTGAAATTCATTTCATCTTTGGTAAATAAATAGCTGCCAAAATCAAATAAACTATGAATATATGTACGTCTATAAATGTGATAAAAAGATAATTATGAGATAAAAAATCCACCGTTTTGCAAAATAAGATAATCAGGTTTATTTTACCATTATTGTAGGATATCCCATCTTATTTGGGTTTTCAATCACAATATTTCACAAACTGGCTCAAATACTCATTAAGATCTTACCCAATTTCAACGATTTTTACAGAAAAGAAATCTTGAAAATTGATTTTTTTTTATTTCACAATATTTTTCTCAACTTCGAATAGATAGAAGAATAAACAAAACATCCCATTGAAATTGCTCTGAAAAACATCTAATCAGCTTGTTTTGGATGGAAAAACGGTGAAATAATCAATTTAGTACGCTGTTTCTACTGATTGTATCGAATCACTTTATTTAGAATTTGAAAAGCTTTCCTGAGTAGTTCTATAGATCAGTTTAAAATATCGACATGAAAGTCGTGCTTGGAAATGGTTTTTGTGTCTGTTGTCGCTTACAAAGTATGTCCACTACAATGTGATCTAGAATTTTGCATTAAAAAAGAAATTTCGTTCACCAGTAAAGTACTTATGGGTTATTTACTGGATCGACACATATAACATACTTCCTTGTCAGTCGATCTTTTTCCTCAGTTTAGAACCAAAGTAAAAGAATTAGAGATCTGATCTTAGGAAGTACATTGAAAGGATTACCAATTTTATACATCATGACTATCCCTAATTAAATGATTAATATTCACAATTAAGTTTCCCGTGTAAAAGTTTGCTTTTTTCATTTACTAGATAAATTTACTTTAAATGACGTCACTGAAATGCAGGACAAAAAAACCGAAATATAGAAAGATAATTGCATTTTATAAATCAAAATTTTTTGGTAGTACCCTGCTGTAAGCAACGGAGTGAGACAAAGCAACTTTGATGATCTAAAATCACTTTTGCGATATTTTTCTGATTAGTAGAAATTGTTAAGAACTGACGAAATTCTGAACTGCTGCTTTAAAAAAATTGTTTTTATAAAAGAGCTACGTCAAAAAGCATTTTGCGAGGAGACTAAAAACTACCACCATTCAAGCATTGAACTACTTGATAGAAATTTACTTGGTTAAAATTCCAGAAATAAGTGAACACGATATTTTACCACTTCCATATCAGAAATTTTGCAACCTTGCTCATTTCAAATAGTGATAAAGATATTACATTAAAGTACCAAAAATAAACTCGTTTCACGAAAAATAGATGATAAAGGGTTAAACAAAAAAAGGCAATTTTTCGCTTCGTCCTTGACCTAAAAACTGAGGACTGGTGGCCCTTCATACTCCTAAAGTAATAAAGAAGGAAGTTCCTCAAAAAACTTTAAAATAACCTCGTTTAGGAACTCTTAGGTTTATTAAAATAATCCAGACGTGTCTGTTTTTTTCTGCAATTTTCTCCTGGAATTTCCACCGGATACTCACCTGTGAGACAGCCTATACACATGTCGTTTTTATTGCATTCTAAAGCTCTCATGAGTCCATCAATACTTAGGTACCCAAGAGAATCAGCATTAATAATATTTTCGACTTCTTTTATGGTCTTGTGAGAGGCTATGAGTTCCTGCCTGGTAGCCATATCTATCCCTAGATAGCAAGGAGCAACAATTGCAGGACTCCCAACCCTTGCATGAATTTCTAAAGCGCCTGCACTTCGTACCATATCTATAATTCGCCTTGAGGTTGTACCCCGGACAATGCTATCGTCAACCAGAACCACACGTTTCCCTTTGATGTTATCCTGAATGGCATTCATCTTAAGTCTGACTGCGGTCTCACGCAATTCCTGACCAGGTAGAATAAAAGTCCGCCCTATGTAACGGTTCTTCATCAGACCTTCGAGATATTTTATGCCTGATTCCCGGGCATAACCGATTGCTGAGGTAATCCCGGAGTCAGGGACAGGAGATACAATATCAGCCTCAACCTGGTGCTCCCTTGCGAGTTCCCTTCCAATATTTTCCCGAACCTTATAGACAAGTTTTCCGTCAATTACTGAATCGGGCCTTGCAAAGTAGATAAATTCAAAAACACAATTTGCGGGATGAGGTTCAGTTACTATCTGGTGACTCTCAAAGCCATTGCCCTTGAAGACGATTACCTCCCCTGGTCGGACATCCCTGACAAGGGCGCTGTTCAAAGTATCAAGAGCTACACTTTCAGAAACAATTGCATATCCATCATCGATTTTCCCGAAACATAGAGGTTTGAAGCCAAAAGGATCCCTGACAGCATACAAAGAGCCGTTGATATATATAACCAGGGAATAAGAGCCAACAAGCTTGCGCATCACATTCCTTATTGATTCCACAGGCTCGTGTCTTATCAACTCTTTTACAAGAAGGTGACCAAATACCTCAGTA
This sequence comes from uncultured Methanosarcinaceae archaeon, assembly GCA_963833425.1. Classification (GTDB taxonomy): domain Archaea; phylum Halobacteriota; class Methanosarcinia; order Methanosarcinales; family Methanosarcinaceae; genus Methanosarcina. The sequence goes on from CAWHXP010000003.1 coordinate 265,656, forward strand.
TCGGAATCACTGACAAAAATGCGACCTTCGCACTCCAGCTCGTCCTTGAGTGCTTTGGCATTAACCAAATTTCCGTTATGAGCAATTGCAACTGTTCCACCCTTGAAATTCAAAACAAAGGGTTGACAGTTTTCTAACTTGGATCCACCAGTAGTCGAATAGCGTACATGCCCCACCCCTAAATTTCCAATCAAGCGTCCTAGGGAATCCTTAGTGTATACATCAGGCACAAGTCCCATGCCTTTTATAGACTTAGTAGAAATGCCATCATTTACAACTATACCAGTAGATTCCTGGCCTCTGTGCTGGAGGGCATAAAGAGCGTAATAAAGCTTGAATGCTACATTATTGGATTGTGGCCTATCGTGGGGGAGAATTATGCCTGCAACACCACATTCTTCTCTCAATTTTGACCTCCGGTGCAGGTAATCACATAAAAAGTGAAACAGACAGACTTAATACTTGCACTTCGCCTGCCATTTATAAGTTCTCATGTGGGATGTTTTCCCAAAGCCACATGAAGTACACTGTTTTGTATGCACATTTAAAGAAACACTACCGCATCGCCTACATTTGACATGCGTGCGCTTCTGCCTTTTTCCCATTGATGCCGTACCTTTACTCATTCCTAAATCTCCTTATAGAATTCAATTATATCAGAGCAATATTTGAAAATCCGGAGCAATTTGTTTATCCTGAATTTTTTCTATGTGTCAGTAACAATAATTCCTGTTGCTTACCTTAAGTTTAAAAATCGATGGAGTTTTAGGTATAGATTATGGAGATACGTATACAACATTATCACCGCGGATAACGACACTGCTGAACTTGCTTACAACTTCTCCTTCTCTTAACTCTTCAGCATTGTCAAGCACGAGATTCATATGAATATCATATCCTTTAAGCTCGCCTCTAAACTCGCGTGCGCCTTTCAATCTAACGATAACAGGTGTGTCCAGTGCATTGTTCAAAATATCCAGAGGTCTGTTTGCCATCCTTATAGTCCCCTTAAAACATTACAAATCAAGTCATCAGTTATATGATATAAATAATTAATCTACATTTAAACTGATCGCCGTGTTTAAATTTGGGATTATTTAAACCAAAGTCGCAAATACAATATATAAAGTTATCGAAGAAATATATCACTTTTTTAATTCATAATGTGAAAGAATGTATAAGAGATGGATATATGACAGAAAAGCAATTACTAACAAACAACACGATTGTTCTAACTATTGCAGGTTCTGATTCAGGGGGTGGTGCAGGAGTTGCTGCTGATTTGAAAACTTTTGCTGCCCTGGGAGTGCATGGGACCTGTGCCATTACATCGGTTACTGCTCAAAATACCACAGGTGTCTTAGAAACCTTCGATTTACCTCCTGCAGCTGTTACCAGTCAAATAGAAGCTGTATGTATGGATATGGAGATCAAATGGGTAAAGACAGGAATGCTTGCCTCGCCTCCAATAATAAGAGAAGTTGCAAAAGAGGTCAAGAAACATGAACTTTACCTCGTACTGGACCCTGTAATAGCTGCAGAAGCTGGTGGGAATTTGCTGAGAGAAGAGTCTCTTCCTGTCCTTATCGAAGAACTGTTACCCCTCTGCAAAGTTATAACTCCCAATGCCATGGAAGCAGGTTCACTTGCAGGGATTTCTGTCAAAAACCCGGAAGATGCGAAGATCGCAGCCAAGAGAATAGCAGATCTCGGCGTCGAAGCTGTTATTGTTACAGGAGGCCACCTTGATGCCACTGACCTACTGTATGAAACCTATCATGATACATTTACCAGTATACCCGGAACTTTTGTCAGCGGGGGAACCCATGGATCTGGCTGTACTTATTCTGCAGCAATGACTTCCTTTTTAGCATTTGGGAAAAGCATTGAGGAAGCTGCAAAAGAATCAAAAAAATTTGTAATGCATGCAATCATGAAGAGCAGGCCTACAGGCAGAGGAGTGAATCCAGTAAACCCTTTAGGAACAACCCTAGAGAAAAAAGAGCGTTATTTGGTTCTAAGAAATTTAAAAGAAGCGGTTTTAATTCTTGAGAAAAGCACTTATTTCCAAAAATTTATTCCAGAAGTTGGCTGTAATATAGGAATGGCGATTCCTGACGCACATAACTTGGAGGAAGTTGCGGCAGTTGAGGGCAAAATCGTGAAATACAGAGAACGTGCTGTTTCTGTAGGCTGTGTAGAATTTGGAGCTGGAAGACGTGTTTCAAGGATCATCCTTTCTGCTCTTCGTTACAACCCTAAAATAAGAGCCGCAATAAATATAAGATATTCGGAAAGAAACCTTTCTCTTTGTAGAGAAGCCGGACTCAGTTTATCTCCCTTCGACAGAGACAAAGAACTGGAAAATTACACTACTATGCATTGTGATACAGCCGAGATGGTTAAAACACAAAGAAGCATGTTGAAAGTAATCTATGATACGGGAGATTTTGGAAAAGAGCCCATGATACACCTACTTGGTACAAGTGCTATTGAAATAGCAAAGTTCGTTGTGAAACTCGCAGAAAATTTATAGTAAAGAATAGACAAACTTTTACTTAAAATATTAAATGTTTGTTTTCAGAGTTGATGGTTAAATTCTGATAACTTCTCCTTTTGTTCCTAGATTCTGACCGCCATTTTAGTAATTGTACCTCATAATAAACAGAATTCCCTAAAATAATTGTTTACTCGAGAGGTACATAAAAAACACGTCACCAAGTCCATCCCCTGCATTCCACGAGTCTCAGATTCCAACAAATTTTGATCAATGAGAGAGATTTTTCGATATACCAACTGCAGCATTAATGTATAATCAAGCTTTGTCGTGAATCAGTACATTTCTATTTTCCATTTTTTAGTGTTAGATCAGAGTTATGGTATCCATATCACAAAAGGTCAACTTTCCTGGTACTGTGAAAATGGAATTCCATGAAAATAGAACTTATGAAACAGCAAAAAATAGTAAAACCAGCCGCTGAAACTTTCCTCCCCGAAATCAAGAGAAGATAAATATTCCGAAAGAAAAGCATGAATAGTGACCAGTTTCAACGCTTAAGCTACAGTTAGTGCGCTTGGTGGAAGGCCTGAACATCTCATTGAGGCAACAAAAGACTGGATAGTTGGGAGAGTGCGCACGTTGTCGGTTGCAATAATGTAAAATAAAGCATAATATAGGCATGCTAACCTTGTTAATTGTTAAAGAACTAATAGCAAACAACTTGCTTGTGATCACAAGTATCTGTATCGCAATTGCCTGTGCAGAAGCCGAGCTTCTTATTTTGAAAGCCTCCGAACTTGCCAGTGACGGGCTAAAAGTGGTATTGAGATGTGTGGTACACCTCCAGTATTGCATATGTACTCCTGCATTGACGTCAGTCGCATCCTGTTACTCTCATCAATCCTGCAGGGCCTACTGGACTTGATATAAGCAATCCTTCAGAAGCAAGAACGGCTTTTAATGAATAAGTGAAAAAGCAGTCAGTATCGTGGCTTATGTAATCGCCTATGGAGTCCTCGTTGTTTCTTGGCACTAGTCTGCCTGTTCTTTGAAGCCAGGAGTTAGAGCCCTTCTAACAAGAAGCTTAAACAATGATATTGGAGCAAGCTTTCTGGTTGAGCCTGATCCATTAAAGCCGCATACTGATGCTTGAGCATATTAAGTGAAATAGAAGAGCATTGGGCTTGAACTCAGTCAGGTGATTCGTGATGAGCGATTTAATGATCCTGCCAGAAAGCTCCTAGGATGCCGCTCTGAGATATAGCCTGAGCTGTTGCCTATTCAATGAGTAAAAGCTATTTTCAGCTTTAGAAGATCATCCGCCCCCAAAATGAAAAACGCTTAAATACATCGAAGTCCGATTTTGTGCAGAACCGATATGATGGAGAATATCTATGGAACAGACCAAGATCATCCTTGACGAAAATGAAATTCCTAAAAAGTGGTATAACGTTCTTTCTGACTTACCTTCTCCTATTGATCCGCCTCTTGATCCCCAGATCAGGGAATCTATAAATCCCGGAGATCTTGAGCCTATTTTTCCAAAAGCTATTATTAAACAGGAGATGAGTGATGAAAGATATATTGATATCCCTGAAGAGATTCTCGAGATATATAAGCTCTGGAGACCCAGCCCTTTATATAGAGCATACAGGCTGGAAAAGTTTCTCAAAACACCTGCAAAGATATATTACAAATACGAAGGTGCAAGTCCGGCAGGCAGTCATAAGACTAATACTTCAATTGCGCAGGCCTACTATAATATGAAAGAAGGAACTGAGAGGATTACAACAGAAACCGGGGCAGGGCAATGGGGAAGTGCACTTTCTCTTGGATGTAACTATTTCGATCTCGAATGTAAAATATATATGGTCCGTTCCAGCTATTACCAGAAACCCTACAGAAAATCTCTTATGAATGTATGGGGAGCAAATGTTGTTCCCTCACCTAGTAAGGATACGAAATTCGGGAGAAAAATACTTGAAGAGCAGCCAAACACGCCAGGAAGTTTGGGAATAGCAATCAGTGAAGCTGTCGAGGATGCAGTAGACCATGATAATACCAAGTACTCTTTAGGAAGTGTTCTTAACCATGTCTTGCTCCACCAGACTATAATTGGAGCTGAAAGCAAAAAACAGCTTGAAAAGGTTGAAACCTACCCTGATATCATTATAGGCTGTTGCGGGGGAGGAAGCAATCTTGGAGGCATTTCCTTTGAATTCATTAAGGACAGAATTAAGGGAAAAAGAAACGCTAGAGTAATCGCAGTCGAACCTTCGGCATGCCCAACTCTGACAGAAGGAGAATACAGGTACGACTTTGGAGATACTGCCGAAATGACCCCACTTCTAAAAATGTACACTTTAGGCCATAAGCATGTGCCCCCTGCAATCCATGCAGGCGGGCTTCGCTATCATGGAGCCTCTCCGATTATCAGCAAACTCTGTGCTGAAGGACTTATTGAAGCTGTTTCATACAATCAATATCCTGTATTCGATGCAGCCGTCCAGTTTGCTCGAACTGAAGGCATAGTCCCCGCTCCGGAATCATCCCATGCTATCCGTTGTGCAATCGATGAAGCCCTCAAGTGCAATCAGAAAGGAGAAGAAAAAACAATTCTTTTTAACCTTAGTGGTCATGGTTATTTTGACATGAGTTCTTACGATATGTATTTCAACAAAGAACTTGTCTGAAATAACCTAAAAAAGTAAGATCAGAAAGGTAATGATAAAACTAAATGTGAGATGCCTTAAGGCATCCACTACTTAATATATTCAAAAGTTTCTCAACACTTCCCTAGAGAAAGGATTGAATTTTAATTTGCGCATTTGACTCAGAAGAATATTTATCTATATTTTTGTTAAACAACTTCAATAGTCTGTTTACCCCATAATTCCTTATTTTCCTAATAGGTTCCGTTGCAAAAACTTCGGAATAAGCATGTAAATCTATAAGTTATAAATAAAAGTTAAAAGATCCGAGGGAAATATACCAACATTATAAAATTATACTAAACAATTGATCAATATATTCGACTTCATTAAGAACAGAGTAATTTAGATTATTGACTTGTCTTTTTTTAACCATTTCATAGCTTCAATTCCTTTTAAAGTCTTACTAGCAGAGCGAAAAGACTGAAAGCCTAACATTGAATTAACTATCCGCTTTATAGACCTATGATCTTGTTCTATAATGTTATTCAAATACTTTACTTTCTAATTTCAACCCTTTTAGACAACTTTTTTTCGTTTTTCAGTTCATTTATGGCAATAGGATAAGCTGGATTCTTATCAACTGTTATTATTCTTGGAATTTGATTGTGATTTGAACTCAAAGCTTTCTTAAGGAATCCCTTTGCTGCTTTTCTATTTCGTTTTGAACTTAACATGAAATCAATTGTGTCTCCATCCGAGTCAACTGCTCTGTAAAGATATTTCCATTTACCTTTTACTTTTATATAAGTTTCATCAACTTTCCATGAATCATTAGTCGGTCTTAAATGTCTACGTATCTTCTTTTCTATCTCAGGAGAATATTGATGTACCCATCCCATTATAGTACTGTGATCAACTTGAATTCCTCTTTCTATCATCATTTCCTTTAAATTTCTATAGCTCAATGGATATTTTAAGTACTATCTTACATTAATAGGATAATTTCTCCTTCTTAATGCTCTCCCATTTAAAGAAATTAGATAGCATATTACTATCTTTGGTTTTCTTTTATTCTATTGTTATACTTAGAAAAGATTTTTTTCAACGGAACCAAATAAACCTAATTAAAGAAAAAAGGACTGAAGGGGTACTTGAGGAAGATAACCTCATGTACTTTCATGCTAAATATAATCAAAATAACTCAAGTAACATGAATTCGAAAAAATAAAAATAAGGGTTGCTCATAATTCACAGTCATTATTATTTGATCAGAACATAAATTTCAAGAGGTTTTTTAAGTGGATGTACAAGAATGGGAACAGCGTCATAAAGAAGCTTTTTATAACGTCAAAGAAACCATTCCTTATCTGGACGGGATGTTTGTAGCTTACAATAGCAATATAGACGCAATCAAACACCTTACTGAAGCAGATATTTCCAAGCTGATCGGACTTTTTAAAGAGGATGAAATTATTGAAAGGATTGAAACATATCCTAGGGAAATAAATGATCCACTAGATTTCATGGCACGATTGCTCATTTCAATGCGAGAAGGTAAAGCTGCTGAAATCCCTACTTATAACTCAGATATCCACGAATGGCTTAAGGAGCATTTGGGTTTTGACTATGCTGGGATGGGCGGCCAAGCCGGGATCATTTCAAATCTTCTTTCATCCTTGGAGCTGAAAAAAGTTGTGGTATATATACCATGGCTTTCTCAAGAGCAAGCGGAATACTTTGTAGATACTAACAATCTCTTTCACCCGAAGATGGAAAATGGGAAAGTCTTTTTAAAGCACCCACGAGAAGCTTTCAAATCCAACATTGGATCAAAAGTGAACTGGATCCTTGAGTACTCAAAAAATCTTAAAGTAAGCTGTGATGGAAGAAACTTCAATGTGCCTAGAGATAATCGCTTGATTATTTCTTCTCGCCCCAAATGGCTCCGCCTGGATGTGGACAAAGAAATTTATGAACAGATTGATTCCATTTTCCCGATTGATGGGGCAATACTTTCAGGTTATCAGATAATAAAAGAGGAGTATGACGATGGATCCACATACAAAGATCGTGTTGCAAGTTCTGTTCAGATTATTGAAAAACTAAAATCCTTAAACCCTGAACTCCGTATCCATGTCGAACTCACATCTATCCAGGATAGGGTGATAAGAAAGGCTATCTTGACAGAAATTGTTGCCAAACATGTTCATTCCCTGGGCCTTGATACTGTTGAGGTAGCAAATGCTTTGAATGTGCTTGGCCATGAAGAACTTTCTTATTCAGTTATCATGAAACAGGAATACGGGATAACATCTCTTTACCAGGGAGCTGTCCAACTTTTAAAGGACCTGTCGCTTGAAAGAGTACATGTACATTCTCTTGGTTTTTATATCTGTATATTGGTGAAAGGTCACCCCCTTACGCTTAAAGAACACAGGGACTCTCTTCTATTTTCCTCAATCTTGGCAGCTGCTAAGGCTATCAAGGGAAATATTGGGAATTTTATGGAGGCAGAGATTGGATTGGAGGTTCCTATTTCAAGTGACGGAATCGAAGATCTGGAAAACTTCAAACTTTATTGCGTTGGTCGAAAGCTATGTAGTCTGGAAGAGTCTGAGTATGGCTATCTCTATGGTCCAGATCATGATGCTATCATTATTCCCACAAAGGTCGTTAACAAGCCGAAGGCGACGGTAGGTATAGGGGATTCAATTTCTGCAGGGGCTTTTGTTGCCATGCTTGCAAAAATAAAGCAAAACAAGTCATAATTCTTCAACCTGTTTAAGATGTAAGCTACTCATTTGTGGAAATTAATGTGGAACTGGTTAAATGAAAATACTATGTGGATACAATGTCAACGTAGACTCGGTATATAGGATAAGTGGAACCGAAATTTCGGAACTACTGAAAAATCTCGAAATGATTGAGATCCTTGAAAAAATAGACAAACCTCCTGGGAAAATATTTTCAAAATCGGATTTTGTAGCCGGGCTTGTCTATTGTATGAAAAATGGATGCGGAGGTGAGTGGCTCATTTTTGAGCAGGCTGTTTTCGAATTTCTTAAAACCAGTTATTTTGAAAAATCTATTCTTAAAATGGGTGGAAACGCCGGAATAATGGCTAATACCCTCTCCCAGCTCGGAGCTGATAGGGTAATTCCAAATGTCGCTGTACCCTCCAGAATTCAACTTTCTTTGTTTTCAAAAAAATCAATTTATTTTCCCCCACCCCCCCTGCAGAGAAAGAATAGTTCGGGGGCTGAATCCGCAGGAGATATGGACATTGTTTCCAGCAATCAGGATGCTATTCATTTCGTGTTTGATTTTTCAGAAGGGGATACTTTTCCCCTATATGGAACGCAGATCAGAGTTCCAAGGGAAAATCGTTTTATAGCAACTTACGACCATTTAAACTTTAGGCTCTTTGTAAATCCTGCATTTGAGAAATATGCCCTTGAACACGCTTGCGAGATTGATGGTGCGCTTATATCAGGTTTTCATCTCCTCCTTGAGACCGATACTGATGGCAGCAGTTACAAAAGGATTCTGGGAAATGCTCTATGTCATATCAGACGTTGGAAGGCCTTAAATTATAACCTTCGGGTTTCCCTTGAGTTCGGACATTTTACAAGCAAAGAAATCGCAAGTTCAGTCTTCCTGGAGTTTGCATCTATTTGCGATAGTATTGGAATGAACGAAGATGAACTTGCGATGCTCCGTCATTTTCACGGAGTCCCCGAGAAAGAACTTTTGCACATGGAAGCAGAAGCTGTGGCAAATGCAACATTTGGACTGGCTTCGCAGTGCGGGCTTAAAAAACTTATAATTCATACAAGGGAATTTGTGCTGACCGCATTTAAGCAAAATTTTGAACCAAATTTGAAATCTATCCCAGAAAGATCTTTAGATTTTCAAATTTCAAGAAAATTGATGGATTTCGAAGGTTCAAGTCTACAAAAAATTGCTAGACAAAAAATTGAAACCTTGATGTTCGGAGTGAGCTGTGCGGGAGCATATGCAAACTCAGGAAGGCTCGAAGGGAGGGAATTTGTGTACGAGGAAGCTTCAAAACTTCGAGAAAGCGATATTGGACGGGAGCAACTTGATATTTTCCTTAAAGCGTTCAAAGGACAGGCTTTTGACAAGGGAGCTTATGCATTTAAGGGAGAGTATATTCTCTGCATGCTTCCTACACTGCTTTCTAAATTTCCGATAACTACTGTAGGACTTGGGGATACATTCATGGCGGGTATCTTTCTAAGGGAGCTGGAGTTGGATGTACAGGCTTAAGCCTAAAATTTTTGACCTTAACTATACTCTTGACTGCGGACAGGTTTTTCGCTGGGAAGGAGATGGAGATTGGTGGATAGGAGTTTTAGGAGACCATGTTGTTAGGATTTCTCAGGGAGATGGAAAACTGATTGTCGATTCTAAACTTCCCCCTAATTTTTTTACAAATTATTTCCGTCTAGACGACGACTTACTTTCAATTTACAAAAGCATAGACAAGGACCTTCTGATAAACAAGGCAATCATGAAATACAGAGGGTTGAGATTGATCAGGCAAGATCCCTGGGAATGTTTGATTTCTTATATGCTCGCTACAGCTTCAAACATTCCTATGATCCAGAAAAGGATCAATCTACTTAGCTACTTCTTCGGGCAGGAAATCGAAGAAGGATACTTCAGTTTTCCAGATCCACAAACCCTTGCAAATGCTGACCTTTCTATGCTTGGGAAATGTAAACTGGGTTTCAGAACAGAGTGCATTAAAGATGCAGCTCAAAAAGTGTGTTCAGGAGAGCTGGATCTAGATGCTGTTTCCAGTTTAGAATATAGATATAGTAGAGATCACCTTATGAGGCTCAGAGGTATAGGGGAAAAAGTAGCTGATTGTGTTCTTCTGTTTGGTTTCGAGGAAATGGAAAGCTTTCCGGTAGATACTCACATCAGGCAGATCATCCAGCAAAATCACATATACAACAAATTCTTTAAAAATTGCTCTAACTTGAGCAAAATGGGGGATTGGGGTCGTGAATACTTTGGACCATATTGTGGATATGCACAGCAGTATCTCTTTTATCAGAAAAGACAATCTATAAAAAAATCTGTTTATTTTTAAGGTTTGTATATTGTCATATGGATGAATTTATTCCTGTTGGATTTATTAAGTTATGATAAATAATTTGATTTTATTTGAATCGGATACATAATACTTTTGTATCTATATCTCTCGATATTTTTGACTGTTTTTATTTAATATTTATACCGAAGACTAATCACATTTCATTAAATATTGGGATATTTACTTTTAACGAGTTAGATCTATAAAACTTGTTGTATAGCTCAGATCAAAAATATTCCAATTTTTATTCGATCAAAACCAACTTTTAAATTTTTTAGGATAAAAATGAGGATTTTCGGATTTAAAAGGGTCCAATTACTTGCTTTAGTGTTTGGATTCACGGCTGACATGCATATTTAATATATTTAGAGATAGTGGGCTTGATATTGGGCAATTTGAAAAAGAGTTGATGAGAGGGCCAAAGTGATAAAATATTTCCATAACACTCGTTGTTTTGTTTTCTACACCGGAAATGTTCTATTTACCTTTATATCCAGATTAAGAGTTCCACCATTGCAAGCTCAAAACATGGATTTTTTGGCTCTTATGCTTGATCTTTTTGGATCGACATATGACTTTATGACAAGCTCATATTTAATATTTTTTTGTTAATTTTATCCTATTTTATGATATAATACTTAAAAATTGTGGCTCTGTAGAAATCCTCAATTTGATGCCAATTACCTCTACAACTTTTTTATTTATGTTGTATATTATTAATTTAATTTTAATCTCTTTCACTTGATAACGGAATTTCCTTGCCCTTAGTGTTTCTCCTAATTTTCTTTTAACTACAGAAAATATTGTTTCCACGATATTTCTTTGATTATATTTAATTCTGTCAAAGACCAGATTCAACTGTTTTCTATATTTACCTCTTATTTTCTTTCTTTTTCTCTCTCTTACAGGTATAATTGAATTTGCTTTGATTTCTTCTCTAATTATAGGATGTATTTTTTCTGAATCAGATCCTTTATCCATTACATAACAATCAGACTTTCTCATCTTATTTGATTGCCTTATCAGAGCATTTGTATGTTTGATTTCATGGTCTGTTTTTTGACTAATTTTCCATCCCAATATTATCTTTTTACTCGTGTCCACTGACATTGAAGTTTTCAGGAAGCTTCGAAGAAGCTTCCCTGTTTTTCTGGAATAATAACAACTTGCATATGAACTCGTAAATCCTGTTGCGTCAATCGCTGCAACAGAGACATTTTCTCCATATGAGTAAAACAGCTTTAGAATCCTTGACAGAAGAAGGTTAAACAGAGAGGAGGGAATCCTAGTTACAAACTTTTGAAGGGTAGTGAAATGTGGAATCTTATCAAGAGCAAGTTTTTCTTTTATATCAATCAAAAGGTCAATAAGTTCTACAAAATCTCGATAGTCTGTACTAATATACTCTTTCAATAAAACCAGTGAAAGAAGCTGATGCTGAGTATAAACGTGTTTTGAATACTTGCAGGAATAAAGCTTCAGTCTCGAAGACTGAATAGTTTCAAGACTAGTATCAACAAATTTAATGTACTTATTAAACTTCAATATTGAATGTTCCTACATTTTTAGCGGAAAAAATAAGAAGAATATTATAACTGAATAGTTATAATACTATGGTGTAAAAGTTCAATTTAGAGCATTTCTACAGAGCCAAAATTGTATCATTCATATCATTTTAAGTCAAGAATTATTTCAATTTATTATTAGTTTTTGAGTTGTTATTCGCTATATATTATAACATATTAACAAAATATAATTTTATAGTTGAATATATACCTACTGCAGTCCGCAAATAAGTCAGCAATTGCATTTATAAAATTCATTTGCGTTAATTAAGGAATCTGGATTATCAGATTGTGTCAATAGTGTTGACCAATGATTTACTATTTGAAGTAAATTAAGAAATAAAAATGTCTTAAATAATAGTATAAAGTTAAAATAAGTTTGGAGTGTATACAAATATAGGAAAACAAAATTTTGGCAGAATGGAAACAAAATTTGGCATTCTTATGTTTTATATATTTGAAAGAAGTTGAGTACCTGACACAAGAGATATATCATTGACACAAGAGATATATCATTAAAAGATACAAATTATACCGTTCTCTCAGCCTATATTTGGAGGGAGGCACATTGACAAAGTTGAAAATTAATTTATACCATAGAGGAGCTTTGGGTGCGGGATTTCGCTTCTTGAAAAACCGCATATTCAATGCATCCTATACACGATACGAGAGTCGGCTCGAAAAAAATATCCAAAATTTTGAAATCCCTCACCACATAGCCGTTATTATGGATGGAAATCGTAGATATGCAGGAAATATAGGGAAAAGTCGAAGCTTTGGGCACTCAATGGGGGCAAAAGTTAGTGAAAAGGTAATTGATTGGTGCTATGATATAAAGGTAAAACAGCTCACTCTTTATGCTCTCTCTACGGAAAATTTTCAGCGTCCCGAAGATGAGGTGGACGGCTTATTTAATCTTATCAATGAAAAATTTTTGAAACTTTATGCCGATCCAAAAACGTATGAGAAAAAAATTCGGGTCCGTATCATAGGTGATAGGTCAAAATTGCCTGATTTTCTGAATAATTCAATTGAAAAGCTAGAAAAAGCTACGGAACATTGCAATAAATTTCATCTGAACGTGGCAATTGCTTACGGAGGCCGGCAAGATATTATTCAGGCTGTTCGAGATATTGCAAGTAGTGTTTCCAGTGGGAACCTTTCGTTAGAAGAAGTGAATGAAAATCTCATTTCAAAACACCTCTACCCTTCTCCGGGATTCTCAGTTCCGAATGTTGACCTGATAATCCGTACAGGCGGCGATGAAAGAGTTTCTAATTTTCTTTCTTGGCAGGCTAACGGAAGCGAGTGTGCAGCATATTTTTGCGTTCCGTTCTGGCCCGAATTCAGGAAAATCGACCTTCTTAGATCTGTTAGGGTTTACCAGGCTCGAAAAGCTGAAAAAGAACAGGAGCACTCGTGTAGAGTCTTAAAAATCATAAATTTCCTGAATATAAGAAAATATGGAGAAAAATGCGAAGACCTCAGAAAGCTTGAGCCAGCAAAAAAACAGGGAATCTCCTGAAACATACTTATTGCTTATAATTGCAATTAGGCGTAATATCACGAATTTGCTGTGAATTCTGGATCTACTTTTTGTGCACCATGTGTAATTGGTTTCTTAGGATGTGGAATTTATCCACTCAATAACTTATTGGGATTTGTGATTTTGCAGAAAATTATACATGTTATCCAATTAAGTGAATACAATGCAAAGAATATACATTTTGGAAAAAATTTGTTATAAATTTCGGTCTTTTCTGTGAGTTAAAGAAAACCTTGAGTTCAGGACTTTCTCCATATTAATATAAACTTTCGAAGTACTAATTTTTACTGTGAGGACTGTAAACAGAAACGAAAATTAAATCTTGAACAGAAAACGTTGAGTTTCATGGAAAATATGTATGAAATGTTTTCTCTATTTATGCTTAACTGCAGATGTGGGTTTTATTTCATTTTTTAGAACTTCCGGTTACATTTATCAATATCTTCTGGTATTTTAAGGTTTGATTCTTAGATCTATTTGTTTGGTTTAGGAAACTAAAGCTAATTATCAGCATTCAAAGGCATCAAAATATGAATTCAGGGAAAAATTCTATTCAGATGTTCGGGATCCAGACCCCCATTATCAGGAAAGGAGACGATATCGTGCGAATTTTGGAAATTGCGCTTGAAGAGGCATGCGTTGTTCCAGTTGAAGGGGATATTTTCGTACTGGCTGAATCTGCAGTTGGCACGGCGGAAAAGAGAGTTATTGAGCTCGCAAGCCTTATTCCAGGAGAAAAGGCACAACTACTTGGGAAAAAATATGGAATAGATCCCAGAGAAATGGAACTCGTGATTAAGGAATGTGATGAAATTTTTGGCGGTGTACCTGGAGCTGTGCTTACAATAACGAAAGGTGTTCTGGCCCCAAATGCAGGAATTGATGCATCCAATGCCCCTGAAGGTCATGTCGTCTTGCTCCCAGAAGATCCACGAAAAAGTTCGGAATATATTAGAAAACGGCTTGAACAGCGTTATTCTTGTAGGCTTGGAGTGATTATAGGGGACAGTAGGACTCAACCCCTCAGACTTGGGTGCACAGGAATTGCGCTTGGAGCCTCAGGATTTTTACCTGTAGAAGATGCACGGGGAACCTATGATATCTATGGGAAACCTCTCATTATTACACATAAAGCAGTCGCAGATAACCTTGTTTCTGCTGCTGAACTTCTGATGGGCGAGGCTGGAGAAAGGATACCCTGTGTACTTATCAGGGGATCTCAAGTCAACATGATAGACGAATCTCCAGAAATACCAAAGATTTCAATGGAAGGCTGTATGTACTTTGGCAACTTTATTAAAGGACTGAAAGAAAGCAAGGTTTAAAAGTCAAAAAATATTTTGGTGTTTAATCTTCAGAGGTATTCTCAAAAGAAACTTCTGTGATGTCTGCTTCTAATATAATAGTAGCAAAAGAATTTCATAAACGCATATTTCCAATTAAATTTTCGTTTATTAAGTCAAAATCTTGATGATGCTTTCTTCAGTTTCCTTAATAATGCGTTTATAACGACCACCACAAAAAAGGATAATAAACTTATTATGTGCTTTAAATGCTTTTTTACTTATTTTTTCATTTTTTTCAACAAAATATAGAAAAAACTATCGCATTCATAAAACTGTTTTGCCATCATCACATTATTTATTTTCGCTGCCATTGCTTCATTTAAACCCTCTTTCCAAATATTCTTTTTTATTGTTAATTTCATTTTTGTCATGTTCTTTTTTTGTTTTTATTCTCATTACCTAATTCCAGTTTATTTTTTAATTCCTGTATGAGTGTCAATCTTTTTTGATTATAAAATAAATAAAAAGCCGTAAAAATGATTAAAATACTAATTGAAAAAATATTAAAGAACGATTCGAATTTGTTAAATGTATAATATATTCCAAAAAGCATAAAATTAAAAATAGACATAAAAAGAAACAACGTGATTTTTTTTCCCGATTGAAACCTTGTTCTTCTATCAATATAATAACTTTATTTGCAGAGGTTAAGTTAGTTGTAACCAATGAATGTAGGGTTTCTTCATATTCTTTATTTCCAAAATCATATATTTCCTTAGGCAACATAAAGGGTAAAGAATGAATGGGAAATATTTCATTTATAGTTAAAATAAATGAAATTACCAAAAATAAACCACTAAGAATTATAGGCAATTTAAGTGAGAAATTTATACTTTGTTGACGGCTAAAAACAAAAATAAGTATCGAAACATAAACACCTGTTAAAATTATCAAAGAATTAAACATTTTCCATATTTGATCTTTATTATCTCCAAGAGCTTTGATATAGTCATTTTTTAGTTCATTTGAAACGAATAAACTAACTTAATATTTTCATAATAATTTTTGTCTTCAGCTATATCATCAATACCTTCAATTTTATCCACAGAGATCTTCTTTCCCGAAGCCTCGATTGTTTTCTGATTAAGCAAAATTTGAAATATTAACAATTATCTTATACCCTAATCACTAAAAATAATTATGGGATAGAAGGCCATAATTACTTAGTATAGTTTTCGGATTTATATGGTTATATTGCAAAAACACTACAATAACCATATAAAGCATTTGAAGAACTCATAACTGGAAAAACAATAGCAATTAGAGTAGCTAGAACAACTATTTTTGACTAAGGAAAACATTATCAGGAAACAACTTAACTGCTTTAGCCAATACTTCTTTTTTTGTTTTTCTGACGTTTTGACCTTCTGACACTAGATATAATTCATCAATCTCATATTGTAAGAAGTGGACTATCTCTTTGGCAGTCAGAAATTTAATCCCATATATTTCTGGCACGTTGTGTTTTAAATGTTCTACTAGTAAGTGAGCTCTTATTTCAGTTTTGGTTGTCAATATTGACTCTGATTCTGGAATGGGTTCTCTTTGGATAGATTTTGTGACATTATAAATTCTCTCGGCTAGGAGAGAAAGCTGTTCTGGAATTGTTAATCCACGTTTTTCATTTTTAAAATTTGGATAGTCATCAAATCCAAGTAACGTTTTGACAGTTGCAAATCATTTCAAAATCTTTAACACAAAAAGTAGCAAGAACATTCTCGACATACATTCTTAAAATAGATTTAACATCTTGATTTTAGTTATATTTCTTTAATTTATTTTTAAATTCATAAGTTTTAATAAATATTTACTGTACTTTATGATATTAGTTCAGTTTAAGAATTTATTCATTTGACAGTGTTTGTAATACATATTCCTACAGAATAACATATGCCAATGTTGATGTAGGTTCTGTGACTAATTTAACGTATGCAACGGGTTTATTCAATAACCAACCAGTAATTTCACCCCTTGCTATTGCGATAGTTCGCTATGAACAGCCAACCAAGAAGGAAGAGCACAATGGTGACAGAGATAACTATGGCGGACCTTACTATGGCGGTGCTGTAGTTCCTATGTCTATGTATAGCAGTCCTATGTATGGCAGTGAACCTTCTACACCAACACTACCATCGAAACCTAATATCTGCAAGAGTAAAGTTTCTTCGCCTAAGTGCCACAAGGACAAATGTGCTATGAATAAACATAAACGGTTCCGTTGCAAAAAATCTGGCTTCCTTGCAAAATCAGAAAAAACCTTCACAATTCGGAAAATTAAACATTTTCATTCGAACGAAAATTACACATAAAGATGAAAATTTTAGTGTCAAATTGCAGAAATATTATTTTTGCAACGGAACCCTTTTTTCTTTATCACAAAAAACATGGTTTATTGTTAGTTCCGTTGCAAAAAATTCAAAAAAATATGTAAATTTATAAGTAATGAATAAAAATCAAAATATCCAAGGAAAATTGATCAATATTATGAACTTGTTTCAAATAGTTGATTTATATTTGACTTCACCTAGGACAGAGTAATTTAAATTTTTGATTTTTTAACCATATTCATAGATTAATTTTTTTAAAGTTTTACTTGCAGAGCAAAAGCCTATATGGAATTGTCTATTAAATTAATCATTTCAGTAAATTTGGAATTGAAATTATCTCAATCAATTTTTTTACTTTAAAGGTTTTACATTGATTTTAATAAAAAGTATGTATATTCTGAGTGATAAGGTCAAAATTGTTTATAATTTAAGCTGAAAATTGTGAAAACACACCGATTTTATCACAAAAACTGTGCATAAGTTAAAACAAGAAAAAAGAAACTTTGTCAGCATAACCATTGACTCTTTCTTCGATTATATTTTACAGAATTTTTGGTGCGCTGTTAAATCAAGTACATAATAATCTCTTTTAATTTTCCCAATATGGAAGATATATTCTTTTTCAGTTTCGCTCAATGATTCAAGGACACTACTCAATTATTTAATTTTATTTAGAATTTTTTTAAACTTTTTGATCCCCCACGATATTTTAAAGTCATCGTCTTTCCTTGCTTTTTCTTTATGCGATGAGTCAAGTTCGATGTCTTTTTTCAGATTGAGGATTAATAGATTCTTGTGTTGATAAGAGAATTAATTCATGCACGATCATACCAAGCATCTGATTTTTGTGGGTCAATTTCAATTGCTTTGTCAGATGCTTCTAGCGCTTCATAGTACTGTTCTGAGCTCGCGAAGTCGGCTGCTTTATAGAGCCAAACATCTTCATTTTCCGGGTTAATTTTAACTGATTTTTCACAGCCTTTTATTGCCCAATATGATTATTTGATCAAGAGTTTGATTACTTTCTAGCATTCATATCTATTTATCTACTGATTATGCAATTAATGACAATTTTTAACAACCACAGTTAATACGATTTCAAGTTCTCAGCTAGAAATTTCCAGGCTTGCAAAGCGGTATGATCTCTACTAAGTCTCCATTCAGGGAAAAACATTCAAAAATATCTACTTCTAGCATAAACTAAAAAAAGCAAGGGATATAGAACTCTCCTGAAAAATGTATTTCAAAGCATGATAATCACGCTTCACAGTCTGGTGTGACTCAGTCCACTATCCCTCCTGTATTTGCGGAATGGACAGAACGCTGGTATTTGGCAAGGTAACCTGTAACTTCCTTTTTTGGTGGCACAAGGACAGCTTTCCGATTCCTAAGCTCTTCTTTGGAAACCTTTAAGTTCAGGGTCCGTTCAGGAATGTTGATCTCTATCAGATCTCCATTTTTTACTAGGGCAATTGGTCCTTCTTCGCTAGCTTCCGGGGAAACATGTCCGATACACGGACCACGGGTACCCCCTGAGAAGCGTCCATCAGTTATAAGCGCCACAGACTCCAGCAGGGCCATACCTCCAATTGCAGATGTGGCTGCAAGCATTTCCCGCATTCCAGGACCACCTTTCGGGCCTTCGTAACGGATGACTAAAACGTCTCCGGGCTTCACGTCGCCTGCGAGGATACTTCTCATAGCTTCTTCCTCACAGTCATAAACTCTGGCAGGTCCTGTGTGAACATGCATTTTTGGGTCAACCGCTGCCTGCTTAACAACCGAGCCATCAGGGGCAAGATTGCCTTTTAGGATTGCAATTCCTCCATGAGGATGAATCGGTTTATCTAGCGTTTTAATTATCTCTTTATTAAGCATAGGGTTAACAATCATGAGTTCATTAAGATTTCCCCCTATGCTTTTGCCATTGACCGTAAGCTGGTCTATATGAAGTTTAGAGAAAATTCTCTGCATAACTGCTTGAACCCCGCCTGCTCTATCAAAGTGCAACATGAAATTAGGGCCCCCAGGACGAAGTGATATCAGATTGGGGATTGTTTGACTCAGTTCGTCAAACGTCTCTAAAGGTAACTTTAGCCCAAATTCATGGGCAATGGCAGGCAGGTGCAGAGTAGTATTCGTACTCCCTCCGATTGCCATATCTACCATTATGGCATTTTCGAAGGATTTAAAATTAACAATTTTTCTGGGAGTCAGATTCTCTCGAACCATTTCCACAATACGTTCCCCAGATTCCTTTGCAATTCTTGTCTTTTTTGCGTCTACTGCATGAGCAGTTGCACAGCCTGAAAGGCTCATACCGAGAGCTTCAGTCATGCAAGCCATGGTATTAGCGGTAAACATACCTGCACAGGATCCCGCCCCTGTGCAGGAAAGGTTTTCGAGCCACATAAGTTCTGTATCGGATAGTTTGCCAATTCTATTAGCTCCAACTCCTTCGAATACTGAGATCAGATCCGTGTATTTGTCATCTACATAACCAGGGAGCATCGGTCCTCCGGTTACAACAATTGAAGGGATATCAAGTCTCCCAGCTGCCATAAGGTGCCCTGGCACAATCTTATCGCAGGTAGGAATAAGCACCATACCGTCAAATTGATGGGCTTTTACCATCAGTTCGATTGTATATTCAATAACTTCTCTGCTAGGGAGGGAATATTTCATACCCTCGTGTCCCATCGCTATTCCGTCACAAATACCTATGGTATGAAATTCAAAAGGAACTCCTCCAGAGTTCCTGATCCCAGCTTTCACAGCCTCAGCAAGTCTATTTAGGTGAATGTGGCCAGGGACGATCTCATTCCATGAATTGACAACTGCGATGAACGGCTTCTTCATCTCGGCATCTGTGACACCAGTAGCTTTCAGAAGTGAGCGGTTGGGAGCGCGCTCCGCCCCCTCTTTGATGATGGAGCTTTTCATTGTAAATCTCCTTTAGAACTTTATAGTTAGAATTTTGAGTTATAATTGTAGTATAGATGTGAGAAGACTTCATAGTATAAACAGGTTGGGGAGAACAGCCCATGAAGATTGTAGGAAAATGTACTAAAACATTCTATCGAAGTCTTAAAATTGGACAAAGAATCCTTGATAAACATGGAATCTGTTCCATTTTGATTCTTTATTCGGCTTTGAAAAAAAAATAAAGAAATTGCATCTAAATTTATTGAACTAGCTTATTATTTAGAAAAATGAGCCAGATTATTATATTATGAAGCTTATATCCAAAGTGAGACTTGCCTCCTTCTTTGTCAATGTTCCATCTCTGCTTCTTCTTGTTTTGCCTCATCTCTCTGCTTTTGCATGTCCTGGATCTGAATGAATAAAAGTAGAATCCTGAATAATTCCCTGCTTTATCTGTAAACCCAGAGCATCAAGTTGGCTTTGCAACTTTCCTCATATTTTCTTTGAAATTCTCGATAATTCTCTCCCTAAATAGACATACAGTAGTACTGTCAGGTATGTATTCAGGAAAACCAAGGAATTTTCTAAAAGAAATTCGATCTATACACTGTTTCTCAAGTTCAAAATCAGAGAGCACATGCCATTGTTGTAAAACGAGCATTTTGAACATCACAATGATATCAGTTTCAGGTCTCCCTACTGAAAAGGATTTGTTAATATACATAGACTCAAGAATAATACGAAACGTTTTCCAATCAATTAAGGAATAAATTTCAGCAAGCTTATCTCCAACAGATTCAAGAAGTTTATACTCTTCTTTAAGAGTAAAATCAGTAAGAGTTTTCATGAATATACATAAATATTTACAAATTTAAAGTCAACCATGCTCATGAGCATGGAGTTTATCGAAATTCTCTTCAATTAATCCTCTCGAGCAAAGCTAGAAGGACAGCATACTACAGAGCTGAAACTCTGCTAATAAAATTATGTGAACCAAGGAATTATATACTTAAAAATAAAAGAGAAGGAAAATGACCTATTATATAGTAGATTCAGCAGTCTTTATAATGAGGAACTCTAATTTAGACAGTTCAATGATGATTACCGTCCCTTCTGTTGTGAATGAGTTAAAAAGCACGGACTCAATACTTTTTTTTTATATTGCAAAAGAAGGGGGCTTACGTGTTGAATGGCCAGAACCTGAGATGGTAAAAGAGATTAAGATAAAGGCTGAGCATACCAGAGATTCAGATGAACTCTCAAAAACAGATCTGGAAATCCTTGCAAAAGCTCTTGAATATAGAGACAGAGGAGTACTGCTAACAGATGATTATGCAATCCAGAACGTTGCTTTGCAGCTTGGGATTCAGGTTAAACCCGTTGCCCAGAAAAAAATTAAAGACATTATTATTTGGCAAAAGAAGTGTACTGGCTGCAAAAAAACTTTTGATCAGGGGGATGTCTGTACTATTTGCGGTTCTTCTCTAAAAAAAAAAGGAAACGGATAATAAGAAAAAAAAGTGAATTTTAAGCTTGAAGAAAAAGATATAAAGCTTAATGATATCATACTGTCTTAATTGAGAGAATGTATACTTGAACCTAATTTTTTGAGCAGTATTCCAAGTAAGAATTGTGCGTAGAATTATCTGCATAACTGCAAAATTGGGTTGGAAATACAGCCAGATAGAAATTTAAGGTGGTAATGGAGGCATGAAAAATATAGAGGATTTAATTCAGAAAGCTTTGGAATTGCAGAGCAATGGTCTTGTAACTGGCCAGATTGCCGATGAACTCAACGTTTCTAGAGAAACCGTTACCTGGCTTTTAACCCGTTCAAAAAAAGAGGCATCTGCTCCAGCTCCGAAAGATATTTCTGTAAACTGGAGCAGTATTGGGAAAAGTGCTGCAAGGCTCCACTACATCTCGCTCGCACTCTGCGATATGGTACTTGAGACCCTGGGAAAAACAAGCACTAAAGTGGATGCGGTCGTTGGTGTCGCTGCCAGTGGCATCCCTCTAGCAAGTATGATAGCAAATGAACTGGGAGCCGACTTAGTAATCTACCATTCACGCAAAGGACAAGACATCGTACAGCCAGGCCATAAAGGGACTATAAGTCGAAACTTCGGTACTGTTGAAGGTAAAAGCTGTGTGATCGTGGACGATGTTATCACCACAGGTTCAACTACCATGGAAGTAATTGAGCAGCTGAGAGAAATGGATGCAAAACCAAGAGTTGTAGTGGTTCTGGTTGATAAGAAAGGTGCAGATACAATCGCTAATGTTCCGATTCAATCTCTTGTAAGAATTGTGCGTTTAGACTGAAAGAACAAATTAAATACAAAAAATAAAAATGAATTACATATACTGAAAGCCTTTCTAAGAAAAAGCAGTTCGAAATAAAAGCCAATTTTTAGTGATATGAAAATAATTCAGATGAGAGAATAAACATACATAAATAACCTTTCAAAATTGCCGAGTTTAACTTCGTGCGAGAGATAAAACATGATGACAAAAATAAAATAAGTTCATAATGTAACAATTGTAAAAAATACATGCGCCACATAATAAACTTTTTAATTGCGTGTTTATTTTTTTTGTAGAATAACAGATCTCCAAAAATAATTACATGAAAAATTACGCATCTCAAGACTCAATTTTTATAAAACATAAGAAGATTTGATTTTGAATTTGCGATCCACTTTCAGCAGACTTACAAATACTACCATATATTTTCTCAATATGATAGTACTTGAAAATTAACCTAACTTTCAATGAGTAATATAGAGCAAATAGGCAAGAGATTATGCATCAATGTGTATCTCAAGAATGGGGCATATTTCTATATTTATCTAACCGTTGGTTAAGTATCAAATTAGTTCTGTTTTCATTAGTTGATAGTACTCTATCGATTATATCTAAATATATTTGCCATGATGACTATGTTTACAAGTAGACTTGAGGTTTGATTAGAGATATATAAGTCAACTTACTCAGTATACATAAATATTTATTAAAATCACAAAGAGTTAATAAGTCAAGTCTTTTTGGCCAATGCATTAAAGAATCTGAACTATCAAACCGCATAGTAACACAGTGACTTTTTAATATATTCTAAGATCTCCAAAAGGTACCATTAATTTCACTGATAAATGGCTACAATCAATCAAAAATTTAGAAAATATTAAGAAGCACCAAATTCTTTGAGAAATTAATGTCATTAAACTGTTAATTGCCGAAATATAGAATTAAATAACATGTATATTGCACTTAATTTTAGAGTTCAAGAGCTTAAGTCCTATAGTTACACAAAAATGAAACCGATATATTTTTTAAAAGAGTCTACGTATTTGGAAAATACAAGACCCTTGTTGAAAAAGCTTCAAAAAATAGGCTTAAAGCTTATTTTATAGATGCAAAGAACATTCCGATTGAACACCGTACTGTTCTGAAGTGCGCTTACGTCTGTAAAGATTATGAAACAAAATCAAGCTGCCCACCTTATGTTATGTCAACCGATGAGTTCAAGAAGGTTATGTGGAAAACAACAGTGCACTTTTCATTGTAGACGAACACGATACCGCAGAAATTTCCGATATTTATGAAACCTAGTCAGGTCTTAGGAAGGACTCTTCAATAAATGTCCGAGCTTAAGCAGGAGTCTTTCAGGGAAGGCTTCACTTTCGCACATCTTTTGAGAGCTGGTCACTGTAACGAATGTGAGGTAGGTAACCTTGAAAAGTGTGTAAAGCCAGAAATGAGACGTTTCACACTTGGAGCTGTGGGAATAAATCTTCTGAAGATAATGGAAGGTTTTGGACTCGCACCTGAGTTATGTAAGCCTGTAAAAACTGAGTCTATATTAATTTTCTTATTGAGTAAATTTATGTGAAAATCGAGAGAACTTAAATAGAAAGTTCACTACCTAATAGATAATTATCTCTCTATTTCTGCCTGCCTCTTAATCATCTGGATCCATTGTAGCCCCAATGCAGGATAAGCAAGCTACTAATTTCGGTTTTCATGGAGTTTATCGAAATTAAGCAAAAGTGCGAGCAATGTGCAAGCCTTAAATAAATTAACTTGCAATTAATGCACCCTGAATTCCGCAGGTAAATGCAAATGTAAAATTTGTTTGTCTATTCCATTATTATTCATTAAAAGTTGAATTAATTCATAAGCTCTGCAATACTGAGAAAAGAAATTGAATTATTATGTACTTCTGCGGAAAATGGGATCATCAAATAAGTATAATTTTTCAAAACTCAGGGTTATAATGTCATAATTATTTTTACAGTATATTAAAGATAGCTGAGAGAGAACGAGAAATGAAGCTGAATCAATTAAATAGAATTTCTATAAATCCCCCACATTTCAATAAATTGCTTTCATAAACTTATTAACAAACACCAAAAATTGGTGTTTATCTAACTCTTCTCAAATTTAGTTTTATTTTCTTCCAGATATATTCAAATAGCTTATAAGAATATTGAAATTATCAAATATACTCTTACAAAATAACAAGCAATTCCATATATGATATTAACTCTTGAATATATATCTAGAAAAAGACATAGAAAACTGGAGGTTTTTTCAAATTGAATTCTGAAAAGCTAAAAATAGCTGTCCTTGGAGGAACCGGGAATATAGGGGAAGGAATGGTGCTCAGACTAGCCCTCCAAAACCTAATGACTGAAGGCGTAAAGAATGAAGTCATTGTTGGGTCCAGGTCCAGAGAAACTGCAATTGAAGCCGCAAAAAAAGCCTTATCAGAACTTGAAAATTGTGGATTTGATACATCCAGAATAACTATCACAGGGAGTACAAACCTGGAAGCTGCACAAGCAGCTGAAATAATAGTTCTTACAATCAATTTTGATTATGTTTTGCCCCTGCTGGATGAAATCAGGAGTGCTCTTGAAGGCAAAATTGTTATCACTCCTGTGGTCCCAATGGTAAAAGAAGGAAATCTTTTTTTGTATAAACCCCCTTATGAGGGTTCTGCAGCTCTTGCAATCCAGAAAAGAGTTCCTGACTCCACAAAGGTTGTTGCAGCCTTCCATAATGTTTCTTCAGCGAAATTGAAAGACATTGTCAAATGTAAATCCGTATACGACGCACCGGTATGCAGTGATGATGCTGAAGCGAAAAAACTGGTCATGGAGCTCACACGGCATATGGGCTGTCTCAAACCACTTGATGGAGGTCCCCTTAAACTTGCAAGCACAATGGAGTCGCTGACACCCTTGCTAATCAATATCTCAAAACTTAATGGACTTAAAAATCTCGGGATTAATATTTCTTGATTTTAGCGAAAAACATGACAATATGGGAAAAGCAACAGCAAAAAGGGAGATGTGGAAATAAAGAATAGATGCTAAATCAGAGGTATATGGAATTTTTTTAAATTAACTTATTTGAGTTTTCGATGGCAATTCACGCATTAGTTTTTCGACAGTTTTGAAAACAAAAATTTGGGCAAATCTGTTAAATAACGATCAGAGATTTTATGCCAAAAAAGGACACTATGAGTACACTTTAATTTATTTAAATAATTTATTGGAGGAACTCCATATTTGTTCTAGGTGTAATAATTCGCTATTGAACCAGATAGGATTTCAATAGAATAATTATATTAGGAATTCATATGATATCGCTATTGCTATTGGTACTGTTATTATTATTGAGCGCAAACAAATTAAAAAATGTTAAGAGCTTCATTTCGCATTAAAGTTTTCAGAGGTTCATTCAAAGATTCTGAGAAAGATAGCTTTTTCAGCCAAAATCTGGACTATCAAGCATTGCCTTAAATACATCTTCTTGCAGTACAATTTTCAAATTAAGTGCTTGCAACTGCTTTTGTAACTGCAGGTTCTCCATTCTTGTCAAGGACGCCAGGGATGATACGTTTTCAAAAAGATCGCCGATCGTTACGAATCTGGTAAGGGCATTTGCCGCAGCCATCTCCATCCCATATGTCATTTTTCTCGCACAGGTACAAAGAGCATCTTTGAAAATGCCCGAAAAATTCATACAATTGTTAAGTTGACTGGGAAAGTCCGACCTTCCTCTAGCAACGATCCTGGATACGGCTCTTTTTGCAGTATTTGACACAATTTCAAGGACATAGGGCTTTATGACCATAATGATTGCATCTTTTTTCATCGAACTAACCTTTCATCGTGACGATATTACCGACAGAAACTCCAATAAAAAGGTCAACATTATGTAGGGCATTTTTGAGGTCACCTTTTAATTTTTAGGGATTTATGAGTCTAGAAATCCCATCTTTCGAGGAGCTCATACACTCTTCCCGCCCCTCATATGATAGTCCTTGCTGTCGCAGGTAAGGATTTTGTGTAGGATCAGCTCCTGCCCTGATACGGAATTTGAGAATTGTAACACCTCACCAGCGATACCTAAAAAATTATTTTGAGATCTTCTAAATCTTTGTGCACAATTTTGATGGCATCAAAAAGACCTGAAAGAACTATAATAGCTGTCCAGTGTGATAATCATGGAAAACAGGAACTCAAAGTTATTCACAAAGTCTTGCTTCGATTTCGAAGCAACGAGGTGAGCTGATATCTTCAAAGTTGATGCCTCCAAAGACGGGAACAATGTACTTGACAGCCTTTATCACCTCTTCGGTATCCTGAATGTCCAGGCAGATAGGAAAAGCGTTAATATTAGCAAATTCTTTGAAAATAATTGCTTTTCCCTCCATAACAGACAAAGCAGCATAAGGTCCTATATTTCCAAACCCGAATACTGAAGACCAGTCTGCGAAATAGCAACTGTATTCTTCGTTATGGTATAAAGGTAGACAAGATCTGGATTGTTGCTTATTTTCTTGAAGAGCTCGGCAACTCGTGGTGTATAGACAATACTAAAATCATGATTGTCAGAAGATGAAATTTACTTGTATTCCGAAGCACATCTCCAAGTTTTTTGTTTATGAAAAGAGACTCTTGATATAATGAAGCATGTGTATCTCTATCTTTCTACGAATTAGTTCCAAATTCTTTTCGATATCCTTTTTAAGATCATTTTCCGAACTTAAAAGTGAACGATGTTCCTGATCCCAATAACTACTGTGATCTTATCAAAATCTGGCCAATGTTTTCTCCAAAATATTACACATACTATTCTTACATTTAGGAAAGTATTAAATTACTACTCAAAACAACAAAAAGCTTTAAAAGATAAATTTATTCATATTCCCAGCATCATCCTAATAGTATTCCTAGCTGCAGGAGAAAGCCCAAGAATCAAAAGAGTCATTTTGATAAGCATTTTCATTTTAGAGGACTGTTCGTCATCCTCAAACTGAGTTTCAAGCAAGTAAAGAACTCCAATAAAGATAATAAATTTCAAAGGATACATAACCAATGCAGTACCAGTAAACTGAATAAGGTATGTAGGTACAACATGTTTTTCATAGTAGCCTAGTTTGTCTACTCCTACATATGTTGAAGAAGCGTCCATCAGCTGAGCCAGCAGGATGGAGATGTTAAGTGGGTCGGTAAATATAGAGGATTTTAAACAACGGGCAACTATGTAGAAAGCAACTGTCAATCCTATTCCTGTTCCAACTACAAAGAGGGAGATATAAGGGGCCACCAAGTGTTCGAAATGTAGGAGGATAATTATATTTACAAAGAACCATCCAAGTCCAAAGCCTGCAAAGACTTGATGAAAATCATTCAACAAACCTGCCTTCTGGAGCCGGATGGAAAGCCAGAGGCAGCTTACAGTTACCGCAAAGACAACAAAGTAAATATTTGGAGTTATGAGCAGGTAGCTTAATGGTGGATGAACTATACCTGCATGAGAATCTGCTAAAACGCGCAGCGAGGAACCTGCAAGCACGAAAGGTAGGACAGAGGCAATGAAGCGGTTTGTGATTTTTAACTCCAATTTCTCGAGAAGCCTAAAAACTCCAAATATGCAAATCCCAAGTACCACTGCCCAGGTGAAAGTGTTTACAGGGTTATACCCTGAATCAGTCCGTATGGGATCGAGATAATAGATATTGACAAACTGTGAAATATTATCTATTAAATAATTCATCTTATCACTCATAGGATTTATTCACTTGAGTATTTAAATCAATACATTTTAATTTATAAAAAATGATGTCTCTGGGGAATTTCGATAAACTCTGAATTTGTTTTCATTTGTGATAAATTGAATACAAATACCTCATGAAAATCAGAAGTTAATCGAAATACTCTCCAGACAGTTTGATATTTTATGCAACTGATATTCAGTACTACATCAATTAGTAGTCGATTCTAAAGCAAATTGCTTATGCAATAACAAGAAAGGGCAATAGCAAGTTGAAAGAATTTTTTAATTGTAAAAAGAAATTAATAGGTATAAAAAGCAATTACTGTTCTGCAAGGGAAATTACCACCACCTATACACCTGTTTACCAATGCCGCGATATACGAAAGCGGAACTGGATAGTAAAAAGAGAAAATTCAAAAGAGAAAAATTGTCGGGATTCAAACATTCTCGACTGATAAGCATTCAAATGCAATTAGTGGAATAATCGCAATTATGGAATAAGATGACAGGGAAAGTACATGAGGAATTAGTTTAGTTACTTACTTGAATATTCAATCATGTTCAATTGATTTTAAGAGATTTTAATTCCCAAAAGCTCGAATAAAAAAACATATTGAGATTCTCAAAGGCTTTGATGCAGTAATATCCTTTAGTAGACATGTTATTTGCTTCATTTACGATCCTGGATCAACTTTCCGCAGACGTACACTAGAATGCCATCTATTTCCTCAATATGACAGGAGCTTAAAAATGAATCTGGCTTTCGATGAAGAAAAATAGTAATTGGGCAAAAAAACTATAAAATTATATAAAATATGGAATTTAGGCTAGATATGTCCATTAAAATTTTATTTTGAGATAAATACTTCATTGGCAGAAAACTATTTGATTCCGATCCAAATTCTTTAATAAAAAAGGCAGATAAAACAAATGGAATGTTGATATATGATTGCCTTGGAATAACATGAACTTATTATTGACGACTAAGAAAGAGGATAATTATGTAGAACTTACGCAGTAGCAGGCTCTACCAATAACCCTCTAACTTTTTCAATATTATAATAAATTTCAATTGTTCTTAGTTGACTAATGTATACTATTTCTTTTATTTTGTGAATTTTTTATAGCTTCAAATCAAAAGATCCAGTTTCTGATTCTTTGTACCATGGGATTTAGCATAGCCATCAATGAAACATATATATACTCTCTTTGACTCGTTTTTACAGTATATTTTTATGTACTAAATAATTGTGTCATCTCTCTATGGCACCCTTTAGCTTTCAGTATTTTTTTATATCTTTTTATGGATTCATCCATATCAAACACATTTGTGACCAGTATACATGTCTTCGTTTTTAAAAACTATCCTGAATACTTTCACAAACTCTTATGCTTTTAGATGAACCACAACCATTTCTTTAAGGATCTAAACATTTTTGAGCGGCATATTTTCTCACAATCAAAATTTATCAAAAGATTTGTTTTTAATATCGCCCAAAAATGCTATTGTTCTTCATAGATGTTATTGTTCTTCTTTTATAGCTTTGAGGTTCTTTACGCTTGATTATTACGCGTCTAAGCAGTATGAATTTCGATTAAATATAAGTTATTTGGTTTCATCAAAGTATCAAGATTATATTCAGAGGTCCTATACTCAAAATCGATAAACTGTGATTAGACATCTACTTTATCAAATCTCCAGAGTACGATGGATAGCATTACGAGAGCAAAAAATATGAGACCCGCGAAAGACATAATGATATCTGCGGTCGTATAAATATAATGGCCTCCCATTACAGAGAAATTAGTTCCTAGCGCAAAATACCGAATTCCATTTGAAAGAAGAGTTAACGGGTTGAATATTGACAGAACCTTGAGAACCTCGGGAAAAGAATCAATTGGATATAGAGCATTGCTTACGAAGAACAGAGGCATGCTGAGCAGAGTTAGAATAGATTGCATCCCTTCAGGCTGATCAACGGTAATAGCAATTGATCCTGAAAGGAAGAAAAATCCTAAGGTAAAAATTCCCACTAATAAAAAAATACCCACGACTGAGACAAGAGTTTGAGTAGTATCATATCCTTTAAAAAAACTCATCCCGATCAGTTTCCCAAATACTATAATGATACCCGTCTGAATGAATGCTTTCGTAATGCTTGAAAGTCCGATGCCCATGACAATATTTATTCGTGGGGCAGGACTTGCGAGAGTCTCTTTCAATAAGCTGTATTTCTTATCAAATAGGAGAGAAGTACCTCCAAAAAGACTGCTAAATAATACATCCATTGCAATAATTCCAGCTCCCATGTAGGTAAGGTAATCGACAGTAGGAATCCCTGGAGTGCTGGGAAGTAAGGAAGTAAGTTTATCAAAACTTTTTGACATTGCTAACCCAAAAAATGCAAGCCACATAACAGGTTGGATTAAGGAACTGAAGAGCGTTGATTTAAATCTGAAAAACTTTACCATTTCTCTCCAGTACACAGCACGAAATTCAAAGTTCATTTCAAAACCTCCGCAATTTTGATCTCTGCGTGCTGCTCCTCAAGTTCTCCTTCCCTTAAACCATGACCAGTATAGTGTATAAAAACATCATCCATTGAGGGCTTTTTAATATTTACTATCGTGATCTCTATTCCATTTTGCCTGACCTTATCCATAATTTTTGGCAAAATATGCGTTACATCTCCCCCAAGCATCACTCTGAGGAATTTTGTATCTTCGTTTACTCCTTTCACCGATTCAAGTGTCTTTATAATCCCTGCAGCAGTTTTATTATCGCTGGTTTCTAAATATATAAGATCTTCACCAAGCTGATTTTTTAAATCCGAAACACTCCCTGTTGTGATTATTTTCCCGTGATCGATTATGCTGATCCTGTCGCTGAGCTGATCAGCTTCTTCCATATAATGAGTAGTCAAGAAAATAGTAGTACCTTCTCTTTTAATCTCTCTCAAATACTCCCAGATTCTCATTCTCGTCTGGATGTCAAAACCTACAGTTGGTTCGTCAAGGAAGAGAACTGAAGGTTTTGTCATTAATCCTCTTGCAAGTTCAAGCCTTCGCTTCATACCCCCACTTAGGTCCTTAGCTAAGACATTCCTCTTAGTTTCCAGTTCAGTAAGTTTAATGAGTTCATTAATCCTGTTTCTTCTTTCATTTTTTGGCATTGCGTATATTTTGCCATGATATTCTAAGTTCTCAAACACAGTCATTTCATAATCAATGCACATCATCTGAAAAACAATGCCTATTGACCTTCTAACTTCTTTGGATTCTTTTGCTACATTATACCCGTTGACCTTAGCCTCACCCTTCTGGATTTTACGAAGTGTGGTTAGAATATTTATTACTGTACTTTTACCCGCTCCATTTGGACCTAAAAATGAAAATATTTCTCCTTTTTTCACCGTGAAACTTATATTATCTACTGCTTTTAAGTCATCGTATTTATGTTCAAGGTTATTTACTTCTATGACGTTTGTGGTCATGGTAAATCAAGCCCCCCTTTACCAAATAGTATCTACATAAGCCACTCATACTAGACACCAATTTTGAGCAGCTATAAATTAACAATTTACTTATTGGAACTAATAAGTTTGAATAAATATCTTGATAGTTTTACACAAGTAGTTGCATCTCCGAATGTATATATAAATAGGAAATATAACTTCTAAACTGATTTCTGAATGGTTCTTTGTTTTTGGATATCTCTAGGTGAGTGTATTTGACTGATTTTATCCTGTTTTGTAAAATACAAACCAATAATTAGTAAATTTGTTTTTAAGAATTTTTTTCCTTAAAATTGGGCAGCACAGAATTAAATATTGATATTTTCATGATTAAGTTTCCCTTGCCAGACATATCTACTGTAAACTCACAGACTTGCGGAAAACTATTTGGAGACTCCGTTCAGAGAATTTTGGAAATAACATAAATCGAGTAACAGAAGCTGACCACAATTTCCTTCTTCATCATTTATGAGCGAGAAACGAAATACAGTTACATTTAGTAGATATTAAATTTAAGAATAAATAAATAAATAAATAAATAGAATCTATAAATATAATTCAACTTTACCATGTTTAAGGTAAGTACATTTGTTTAATTATGACTTGGGTACTATTTAATACATATGACATTGCTAAGGCAACTATTAGTTAAAATCGATGAAGATACGGTAAAAAAAGATTTGATTTAAAAAAATCCTTTAGACTAAACTACAAAAAGCATGGATGAAGGCTTTTTCAAGATGAAAATTAAAGGATTCCCACTAAGTTTAATGCTCAGGCTGCAAAGCAGCCTATTAACACACTCATAAAAGAGTTCTGATTTTAAAATCCTCTTCTTCTTTTGGAAAAATGTCCTTATTTTTACTTTCACCATTTTAATGTCAGGCTCAATGTAGTATAATTTCGCCCAGATCTGTATATCTACCTTTTCCTATTATTACGCCGGTATTTATACTTGTATTAATACCGGTATGCACATCGTCTCCCATAATCACACCAAGTTTTCTCCTACCAGAGTCGAGAACTTTGCCCTTAAGTCTAACTCGTACATTTTTCCCGTCATGTCGGAGATTTGCAACTTTCGTGCCAGCTCCAAAATTACAGCGCCGTCCAATTACACTATCGCCTACATAACTCAAGTGCCCTACATGGGTACCTTCCATAATGATCGAATTCTTTATTTCCACTGCATTTCCAACCCTGACATTTTTCCCGATAGCAGTGTAAGGACGAATAAAGCAGTTCGGACCTATATCACAGTTTTCCCCCATTACAACAGGCCCTTCGATATACGAACCGCTCCTTATAAGAGTGTCTTTCCCGATAACAACTTCGCCTTTTATGGCTGTATCAGGTTCCACTATGCCTTCACAGCTGCCTTTTAGACCTTTCAAAAGGTTTTCATTTGCTTTCAGAAGATCCCATGGATATCCGATATCTATCCACTTGCCTTCCAAAGTACTATAACCCACAGTCACTCCACTATCTATTAACATCTGGATAGAATCTGTAATCTCAAATTCGTTTCTTACTGAAGTAGGGGTTCTAGCAATGAAATCAAATATTGAGTCTCTGAAGAGATATATTCCGGCATTTGCAAGGTTAGTAGGAGGATTTACAGGTTTTTCAATGACCTTGACCACTTTGTTATTTTTGATCTCGGTCACCCCAAAATCAGACGGGTTATCCACCTCTTTCACACAGATAACAGCTTCTTCTGATCTTGAAATCAAGATTTTTAAGTCCTCTTTCCCGATTAGCATGTCTCCATTAAGTACAAGAAAAGCCTCTTCGACATAGCCTTTTGCATAACCGATTGCATTAGCAGTTCCTAACTGCTCCTTTTGTCGTACGTAATCTATGCTTAATCCAAATTTACTTCCATCTCCGAAATACTCCCTTATCTGTTTTTCCATATATCCTGTAATGAAAATAAAACTTTCAATACCTACTTCTACCGCTGAGCTCAGGATATGTTCTAGAATGGGTTTATTTGCAACTGGGAGCATTACTTTAGGACATTCAGAAGTTAGAGGCTCCATCCTTGTGCCCTTGCCTGCCACAAGAACAACTGCTTTCATTTAAGTGCCTCCTTCACTATATCTTTAGCCATTTCAAAAATTTCATCAACATTTTCCCTGGCTTCAGCAGTAATTCTCACTTTTGCCTCTGTACCTGAAGGACGTACAAGCACCCAACCGTTTTTCACTTTCACGCGGATGCCATCTATATCAAGAACTTCTCCCAGGGGCTTGAGATTCACCTTTACCTTTTCCATAAACTCTGCCTTTTTTGCATTTTCACAGGGCAGAGTCCCTCTCTTCGTGGCATAACGAGGGAGCTCTGCCCTTAGTTCGCTTAGTTTCTTGTCCTTCACAATCTCGATGATCCTTGCAGCTGCATAAACTCCATCCGGACAGTAGGAGATTTTCGGGAAAATCCAGCTCCCTGAAGGTTCGCCTCCATAGGTGGCGTTGAACTTTTTTATACCTTCTGCAACATAGACATCTCCAACCTTTGTTCTCACGATTTTAGAACCTTTAAGGAAATCGTCAACAATCATTGAAGTGTCCACAGGCACAACCACGGTCCCTTTACTATATCCACATTCATAGAATCCGAAAATCGCAAGCAGCTCATCTCCTGACACGAAATTACCTCTCTCATCTACTACCATCATTCTATCTGCATCACCGTCATGAGCTATACCAAGATCAGCTCCGAAATCCAAAACTGTTTTTTTGAGCAGAGAAAGGTTTTCATCGTTTGGTTCCGGGTTTCTTGCAGGGAAATGCCCATCAGGCTGAGCGTTAAGGGTTATTACTTCGCAACCCAGTTCCTGTAGAAGATAAGGACTAATCGTTCCTCCTGCTCCACACCCACAATCAAGTACTATTTTCAGACTAGAACTTTTTACTAATTTTTTGATCTTATTCATATGAGCCCGAATAGCATTTCCATCTTCTTCGAATTTGCCTATTAAGTTCCAGGGAACCCTTGTAAAACCCTCTTTTTCAATAGCTATTTCGATCTCATCCTGTTGGACTGAATCAAAAGCCATACCATCAGGATTCCAGAGCTTAATTCCTATATATTCAGAAGGATTATGTGAGGCTGTAACCATTACACCACATTCGTAAGCTCTTGCTGCATATGCCAGGGTAGGAGTAGTAACAAGGCCGATTTCTGAAACATCACAGCCTGCTGAAGTAAGTCCTGCTATGAGAGCGTGCTCTATCATAGGTGCTGAAACTCTTGGGTCCCTCCCAATAACAGCAATTTTTTTCCGACTTCCCAATACAAGCCCGACTCTAAGTGCAAGTTCAGGCGTGATTTCTTTGTTTGCTATGCCCCTTATTCCTGAAGATCCAAAGAGTTTCATATGTCCCGCTCCGCTATTCCCTTAAATAATTCTCCCTAAATTTTCGTTGTTTTCAATTTTGAAATATTCAACCCATATTATTATTCTACAGTGACGCTTTTCGCAAGGTTGCGCGGCTTGTCGATAGAGCAGTCTCGAGCAAGAGCTGTATAGTAAGCAAGCAGCTGGAGAACCACAACGTTCAGAAGGGGAGATAATAATTCGTCACTCTGAGGAACTGTGAGCACAATATCTGCATACTTTCCTATCTCATTATCGTTATTATTGGCAATTGCTATGACTATAGCATCTCTTGCTTTTACTTCTTTTATATTGCTCAGCACCTTTTCGTAAGTAGGACCTTTTGTTGCAATTGTGACTACAGGTGTTCCTTTTTCAAGTAGGGCTATTGGCCCATGCTTAAGCTCTCCAGCGGCAAAGCCCTCCGCATGCAAGTATGAAATCTCTTTTAGTTTAAGGGCTCCTTCAAGAGCAATTGGATAGTTCAGGTTCCTTCCAAGGAAGAAATAACTTTTTGCATTAAAAAAATTCTCAGCACATTCCTTCATTGATTCTTGCTGGTTGAGAATTTGTTGAATCTGCCCCGGAACCTTCCTAATCGCCGTAATGAATCTTTTAACATCATCAGGGCTTAACCTGCCTCTAGATAGAGCAAATTTGACGGCAAGCAAATAAAGAATTGTAATTTGAGTGCTAAATGTCTTGGTTGCAGCAACTCCTATCTCGGGCCCTGCTCTAGTATATAGAACACTATTTGCTTCTCTTGTAATAGTACTTCCTACGACGTTGGTGATTGCAAGGGTAGGGCAATTGTAAGACATTATCTCCCTCACAGCTGCAAGGGTATCTGCAGTTTCCCCTGACTGGGTTATAGCAATCGCCAGTGTTCCGTCATCCATAACAGGACTTCTGTATCTGTATTCCGAGCAGATATCTATATCACAGTGAATCCCGGCCAATTGCTCAAAAAGATATTTTCCAAGCATTCCTGCATGCCAAGAGGTTCCACATGCCAATATTTGGATTCTAGAGAGCTTCCTTATATCCTCATCAGTCATGTTCAGTTCTGTGAGATAAATTTCCCCCTCTAGTTCCGAGACCTTACCAGCTAGTGTATTGTGAATTGCACTTACCTGCTCATGAATCTCTTTGAGCATGAAATGTTCGTAACCGGCTTTTTCAGCAGCTTCGAAGTCCCATTCTATAGTTTCTATTTTCTTTTCGCAGATTTTTCCTTCTTTGTCAAAAATCTCTACGCTACCAGGAGTCAAAACCACCGTTTCTAAGTCATTTATGAAGACAACGTCTCTTGTATGATTAAGAAAAGCAGTTACATCTGATGCTGCAAAGTTTTCCCCTTTTCCAAGTCCTATAACAAGAGGGCTATCTTTTCTAGCAAGAACGAGTTTTCCAGGTTCGTCGGCACAGATGATTGCAAAGGCGTAAGAACCCTCAATTTCCTTCAGAGCTCTTTGAAGCCCTGTAAATAGTTTACACTTTGCTTCATTTCCATCCGGATTCCCATATACGTGTTTATGGAGTAAATGTGCAACCACTTCAGTATCTGTTTCAGATTTGAATTTGTATCCTTCTGTAGTTAGTTGCTCTTTCAATGCCATGTAATTTTCGATTATCCCGTTATGCACTACCGAGATCTTCGATGGATTCCCAGAGTTATGCGGATGGGCATTTATTGTACTTGGTCGTCCATGGGTCGCCCACCGAGTATGCCCTATTCCGATGTCGCCACTGATTTCTTTAGGGATTATGGCTTCAAGGTTTACAATTTTACCTACTGATTTATAAGTTTCGATTTCGTTTCCCAGAATCGTAATACCGGCAGAATCGTATCCTCGATACTCTAGTTTTTTGAGGGATTCGATAATTACAGATACAGCAGAATTCTTCCCTGCATATCCTACAATTCCACACATTTTTTTACCCCCTTTTTGGCAATTAAAGGACAACTGAATGACTAGGCAGATCTTTGTAGATGGTATTTCCAGATTCTACCAAACAATCCACAGCTATCGTTACTCCGGCCTTTACAAGTACACTGTTTCCTATCCGGTTATCGTCCCCGAAGATGGTACCAAGTCTGGGGGCTCGATGGACTATTCCGTTCATGATGATCAACAGTCCGTCCTTTTCTTCAACAAACAAACCTGAGCCAATTGTATTGTTGCTTCCAATTATTGAATGAGATATTTGCCCATGTGAGTATATCCTGCAGTCGTTCATTATTATGCTGTTTTGGATCTCGGTAAATGATCTGATAGATACATTATTTCCTATTGTTGTGGATGGTAGAATTACAACATTAGGACCGATATCACAATTATCTCCTATGACTACAGGACCTACGATGTAAGTTCCGGAGCGAATTTTAGTATTTTTTCCTATTGCAACCTTTCCCCGGATTATCACGCCTTCTTCAATTTCTCCCTCTATTATCAAATTCTTTGCAGGATACAAGACTATTGCGTTTGCTTTTAACAGATCCCAGGCATGGATAGCATCCAACCATTTAGATTCTGTCGGGACGGAAGTAACTGTTTTACCCTCATTGATCATAAGCTGGATAGTATCTGTTATTGCATACTCTCCATTTTCCGATATAGAAGTTTTTTCAATAGTTTCAAAAACTTGAGGGGTGAAAATATAAATTCCGGTATTTACAATACGACTAATATCACCAGGTCTTTTTTCCAAAATCTTTGTAACCTTTTCTTTTTCTTTCAACACCACACCGTAACCTGCAGTATCCTCCATTCTTAATGTTAGAAGACTCGCATCCCCCTTATAATTATTGAGAAGATCAGCTATGGTTCTCGGTTCCACCAGATTATCACCGTTCAGAACAAGAAATCCTGAATCTTCGAAATCAATTAATTTTTTCGCTTGTTCGATTGCATGTGCGGTGCCAAGCTGAGCTTTCTGCTCGACATATGATATTTTTACTCCAAAGTTTAGCCCATCTTGAAAATAGTCCATTATTCGTTCTTTTTCATAACCAACAACCAATATAATTTCAAATATTCCATTTTTTTCAAGTGAATCAATAACATGCTCCAAAATTGGCCTGTTGGCGATAGGGAGCATTACTTTTGAACGTGTGAGAGTAAGAGGCCTGCAGCGCAGCCCCTCTCCAGCTGCAAGGATAATAGCTTTCATAAACTTAATGAACCTTTTTTAGAATTTATACATTACCTTTGAAAGTCTTAAATGTGATAGATTTGTTGTAAATATATATATATATATAATGTGTTATCATTGAGAAAAATAAGCAATCAGAATTATTTTTGATCCTCATAAAAGCGTTTGTTTATTTAAGCAAAACCCCCACTATACACCAATTATTAATTCAATCAAGATTTTGCCCACATCTCCAGCTTTTGTAGTGAGTCGACAAATTATGGGGACAAAATATATAAAAAAAGATAACCAATAAATATATATATATATAAACACTATCCCCAATCTGAAAACCATTTAATCAGAGCAAAAGCTCTTGAATCATACCAACATTAACAGTATTTCCATTAATTGCTATACCCGCGAAAAACTCTAAATTTTGTTTGCAGTGTCTCAATCGTTGTATAGAATAGAAATATCAATAAATTATGAAGAAGGGAATTAATACATATGAAAAACCGAATTAAATACAGTATAAAAAAATTAGTTTTAAGTACAAAGCAAATCTGCGAAATTGCCTCTACTCGAAGAAACTCTTCAATTTGAAAATCAGGAAATAACAGCCCTATTTTAGGCTATCTCCTGAATAAGAATCTTTTTCTGAACACCGAGTCATTTGATTATTTTTATTTAGCTGAAAC
This sequence comes from uncultured Methanosarcinaceae archaeon, assembly GCA_963833425.1. Taxonomy (GTDB): domain Archaea; phylum Halobacteriota; class Methanosarcinia; order Methanosarcinales; family Methanosarcinaceae; genus Methanosarcina. Next base: position 304,450 of record CAWHXP010000003.1, read on the forward strand.
TCCGATATGCTTTGGAAAAGGAGTTGTAACACTGGTTTCTAAAGACTGTATTCACATTTCCTATGCTAATGTTTTTCAAGCTGAATTTAAAAAAGAGCTAATTAATGAGAAATTTCTATAATTTATGTCCCCTTTTTGTTATAATTTCTATCAATTGATAGGATTGGAAATAAAATAAGTATTTGGGGATTTTAGGAGCTATCTATAAAAATCAAAGAATGATGAATCAAAAAATAAAGACTTAGGCAATACAGGGATTCTCACTAAATATTTAAACAGTCTTTCTGCAAACAAAAAACAAGATCTGAATGTTAACCTCGTAGATTACGAACCATCTTACAACCTTTATGTATCCAACTTGGCTCCAAATCCTGAAACACATTTCTTTTTGTACCTGGTATTATTATAGACTGGAATACCTTTTGAGAAACCTCTGACATTCACGAGCCAATTATATATTACACTAGTCAATTATATATTTCATTAGTCAATCATACATTTCACCAGTCAAATTTATATTATTTACAAATATAGGACGAAATTTAGAGGTTTATCGGAATCTTCAAAATTGATTTTCGTATTAAATTTTCATCAAGAAATACATTTATTACCTTTGCTTATTTTAGTGATATTGTAAATCTCCATCTACATTTTAAATATTTCGCATAGTTCCAAAACTCTAATATATCATTGTTCCAATTTAAAAGCTTCAATGGTTGTGAAGATTGCAGTATTGGTATCTGGAAGGGGTTCGAATCTTCAGACAATTATAAACAGCATCGAAAAGGGCTACGTAAAGAATGCGGAAATCAATGTGATTATTTCCAATAAGGAAGATTCCTATGCACTTGAAAGAGGCAGGAATCATGGAATAAACACTGTTTTTCTTAATCCGAGTAAGTGTGACAAAGCAGGATATGATCGAAAAATACTTGAGATCTTGAAACGGTATGATATTGACCTTCTTCTACTTGCAGGTTATTTTCAGCTTTTAGGACCCGAAATTATAGAGGCATACAGAAACAGGATCCTGAATATTCATCCATCTATTCTCCCATCTTTCAAAGGACTCCATGCCCAGAAGCAGGCACTCGAATATGGGGTAAAAGTTGCAGGGTGTACCGTACACTTTGTAGATGAAGGACTTGATTCCGGTCCTATAATCCTTCAGAGCTGCGTGCCTGTACTCCAAGGGGATAATGAAGAAACTCTTGCTGCCAGAATCCTCGAACAGGAACATATTATCTATCCCGAAGCTGTCAGGCTCTTTGTAGAGGGTAAACTTAAAATTGAGGGTAGAACTGTAGTATCCCTTTAATTGATCAAGCGATTGAATTAATGCTCAAACCAGAATAGAGTTTACATATCAATAGCTTCTTTGATGCCTGTTTAGTTATCAATAATTCAAATTGGATGCTTCCAAGAAACATTAAGACTCAAAAAATATCCAGATTTCAAAATCTACTGTACTTCAAAAAAAACAGGAATTTTTCTCTGGAAGTTTTAATAGTTCAGTATACAGAACCTCACGTATAATATATTATAAAAAAGGTTATAATGTTGTTTAAGGGCTCCAGTTTGTTCGATGATCTTAATCAGCTAAACCCCATTTTCTTGAAACTTCAAATTCTTGAATACCTTCACGATATGAAGCTTGCAAGCATCTGCTTATGAATATTAATCAATCCTAATCCAGCAAAAAATTCTTGATTTAAATAGGTTATAGATGTAATATGATACTCAGGTGACAGTAATGTCTTATATTGATAAAATCGATCCGGAAATGTCCGAGGCTATCAAAAAAGAAGCCGAACGTCAGGAATACAAATTGAACCTGATTGCGTCTGAAAATTATGCAAGTAAAGCCGTTATGGAAGCCCAGGGCTCAATTATGACTAACAAATATGCAGAGGGATATTCTGGCAAGCGATACTACGGAGGCTGCGACTTTGTCGATATCGCTGAAGATCTTGCGATCTCCAGGGCAAAAGAGATATTTAAGGCAAAATATATTAACGTCCAGCCACATTCAGGTTCAGGAGCCAACATGGCTGTCTATTTCTCGGTATTAAATCCTGGAGATACCATCATGTCAATGAACCTATCTCACGGAGGGCATCTTTCCCATGGTAGTCCTGTAAGTTTTTCCGGAAAGCTTTACAATGTTGTTCCCTACGGAGTTAGCAAAAAAACTGAAACTATTGACTATACGGAACTCTTGGAAGTGGCAAAGGAATGTAAGCCAAAAATGATTGTCTGCGGCGCGTCTGCTTATCCACGTGAAATAGATTTCAAGCAGTTCAGGGAAATTGCTGATGAAGTTGGCGCATATCTTCTTGCAGATATTGCACATATCGCAGGGCTTGTAGTTGCAGGCGTGCACCAGAGTCCTGTGCCTTATGCGGATTTCGTTACTACCACTACCCACAAGACTCTTCGTGGTCCACGGGGCGGAATGATCATATCGAGGACAGAAGAGCTAGCATTAGGAATTAATAAGTCTGTTTTCCCGGGTATCCAGGGTGGTCCTTTCATGCATATCATAGCTGGTAAGGCAGTGGCTTTGAAGGAAGCAATGAGCGAAAAATTCAGGAAGGACCAGTTTCAGACCGTAAATAATGCAAAAACTCTTTGTAAGTGTCTAAAAGATAGGGGATTTTATATCGTTTCTGGCGGAACAGACAACCATCTTATGCTTGTCGACCTGAATAATATGGACATCACAGGCAAGGATGCGGAAATATCCCTGAGTAAAGCTGGGATTATTGCAAACAAGAATACAGTCCCCTTCGAAACCCGTAGCCCGTTTGTCACTAGCGGAATAAGGCTTGGGACTCCTGCCTGTACTACAAGGGGTATGAAGGAAAAAGAAATGGAATTGATTGCAGAATATATCGAAATCTCGATCAAAAATCAGGCAAATGAGAAGCTTCTTTCTGAAACAAGTCGCAATGTAAGGAAACTTTGCTCAAGGTTCCCGGTTTATTGCTAAACTAAAAGGTTAGGGTGTTCTTACCAATGTCAAAAGAAAGCTATTATTCACGGATAATAGACGGGAAATTTCTTGCCCAGCAGATCGAAGAAGAAGTAAGATCAGGAGTCAAAGAACTGAAAAACAGCCTTGGAGTTATCCCAGCCCTTGCAACAATTCTCGTTGGTGAAGATCCTGCTTCCAAGATGTATGTCCACCTCAAGCACAAGGCCTGTGAACGTGTCGGTATTAAAGCAGAAGACTACCTTCTTCCGGCAGAAGCCAGTCAGGATGAACTTTTTTCCCTTATTGATACTCTTAACAGAGATATAAATGTGCATGCGATCCTGCTTCAGCTTCCACTTCCAAAGCATCTTTCTTCCCAGGAAGCAATGGAAGCGATAACTCCTACAAAAGATGCAGATGGTTTTCATCCTTACAATATGGGAAAACTCATGATCGGAAATGAAGGTCTTGTTCCCTGTACCCCCCATGGAATTATCCGAGTTCTTGAGGAGTATAATGTGTCTGTAAAAGGCAAAAATGTGGTTATCATCGGACACAGCAATGTTGTTGGAAAACCCATGGCAGCAATGTTTTTAAATCGCAATGCAACTGTTTCAGTTTGCCATGTGTTTACAGATAATCTTAAAAAATATACCCTTGTAGCTGATATCCTTGTAGTTGCAGCAGGAGTAAAAGACCTTGTCAAAGCTGATATGATAAAAGAAGGAGTAGTTATCTTTGATGTGGGTATCACCAAGGAAGAAAACAGCGTATATGGAGACGTCGATTTTGAAAACGTAATCAAAAAAGCTTTTCTCCTTACTCCGGTTCCAGGGGGCATCGGTCCGATTACGATCGCCATTTTAATGAAGCATGTGTTAATGTGTGCAGAAAAATATTTCTAAAACTTTCTTTTTTCAGATTTTTTTCTCCACAAGGCCCTCATAAATTTAAAATCAAAGCATAATGAATCAAAAAGGAAAAAATCGGATCAAATGCAGAAATTAGTGAGAAAAATATAAATAGGTTTACCAATAAGGAAAAAAACTAGAATTAAATAGTAATTTTCTTAATATATATGTTAAATTTTTTTCCTGTGAACTATATCTGAAGAATTGTGAAACTATCAGAATAATAATTTGAAACTTCGGCAAATAAGAATTATTTAGAAATCAAATCACCGTGTTAGTACCTGATATTCTTACTCCCATATTTTCATACTAAAACAAAAATAATTATTTATCTAATTATGGCAGATTATAAAAATTTGACTTCTTTTTTGACATAACAAGTATAATATAGTAGCAATTATTTTTTAGAGCCAATTTTTCAATCAATACGTGATATTATTTTTTACAATTTTATTAAATCAATTTCACACATCAATATTTATATGTATCATTGAAGCGTATTTTATAGCATTCGGAGTTATCATTTGTAAAGATTCCGATAAATCCCTCAATTTCGTCATATGCTTATAATTTGTATATAATTGGTTCTTGGAAATCAGAGATTTATTGAAATCCTCTTTATTATAAGTCTGTAAGCAATTCTACCTTATAAATCGCGGTTTCTATCCGTAAATCTCTAGTGACTAAATAAAAAGGTTTTTTTCAGGAATATCACAATATATTTTAAATAGGCGGAATGTAATGAATCGGAAACTTTTGAACATCTTCTGGTATTGCAAAAATTCATAATTATTTCTCACATTCTGCGACTTCGATAATTCATGAATTCAAAAAATAATAAAAATTTTTATGGATCTCCGTCATAGCGCAAAGGCCAATCGCTGAAAAGATCTAATTACTGAAAAGATCCGTGAATTAGGTTATCATAATTATCTTCTTACAAATGTTGATTATGCACTTGTTGGCGTAAGTTGATTCACAAATAGATATAATCTGGTTGCCAAAAATGGTCGTTGATGCTGATATCTGCGGAATAAAGGTGGGAGATAGATACCCTTCACATATAATGGGTATAATTAACCTGAGCCCTGAATCCTTTTACGAAAGCTCTGTTGTGAGCCAGGATTCAGTACTTGAGGTTGCTCTAAAGATGGTTGAAGCTGGAGCAACTTTCTTGGATCTTGGAGCCCGTTCAACCTGGCGTTTTTCCGAACAAATAAGCAAGAAAGAAGAATTAGAACGCATTTTACCAGCTCTAGAGGCTCTTGAAGGCAATGTGGATGCAGCGATTTCCGTGGATACAATGTTTCCCGAAATCGCAGAAGGAGCTCTCAAAAAAGGAGCCGAGATTATAAACGACATCTCCGGTTTTACCGCAAACCCTCGAATGATTGAAGTAGTCGCAGAATATGGGTGTCCTGCAGTTGTCATGGCCTCTATAAAAGTTCCCGGCGATGTGTTGGGAATGAACTCAGTCATTGAAGCACTTGATTCTATAATAGGGGCTGCTGAAGCTGGAGGAGTCAACCAGAAAAATTTGATACTGGACCCTGCAATAGGTAGCTGGACAAAATTTAAGCTTCCTATGCATGATTTTGAAATCCTTGATGATTTTGAACGCCTTAATATTTTTGAAAAGCCTTTACTGGCAGCTCTTTCAAGAAAATCCTTCATAGGGGAGGTACTTGGAAAACCTGCAACTGAGAGGCTTTATGGCAGCTTGGCGGCAGCAGCTATTGCAGTCTACAAGGGTGCTCATATTATTCGTACGCATGACGTATCTGAGACCTTTGACGTTGTAAGGCTTATAGGAGCTCTAAGAAGGCGGGCAAGTGTAGTAAAAGATGGCATACATGAAGTTTCTGTTTTTGAGATAAAGACCCCTCAGGATGCAGCAGTAGCAATGCGGAAAATTGGGGCAACAAGGATAAACTCACAGGTAATGCAGTACAAAAGCATTCATTTAATGCTGAAAATTCGTAACCTTTCAACGACAGAGGGTCTCATAATAAAACAAGAAATGCTTGCTATGGGGGGGGATGCAGCCTTGAAAAGGAATGCAGTTACCCATGAAACGGAAACGACTGATGCCCTTATAATTGGCACTATGATGCAACTTGAGCGCTTTGCCAAAAAACTTAAGATGCAAGATCACTCCCTTCCACTTATTGGCGAAATGATCTACGAATGTATTGCAAACCGAAACGATATGGAATATCGATATTAGAGGTAATTATGATTATAACTTCAGCAAAACCCTTTGAGGTAATTCTTGCCCTCTTAAAAAATGAAGACAACATGTTCGTTATCGGATGCAATGTCTGCGCGGCAAAACTAAGGATTGGCGGGGAACCAGAAATTCTTGAAATGTGCAGAAAACTTGAGGAGAGTGGTAAGCATGTAGTAGGTTGGGCTCTTCCTACTGCAGCCTGTAGCATACGGTCTTTTGAGTCTTTGGTTGAGAAAAATGAGAAAATAGCTGAAGCTTGCTGTATCCTTGTAATGGGCTGCGGCAGTGGCGTTTCCTCCGTATCTAATGTAGTGGATGTTCCTGTGTACGGCTCAACAGATACAATTTCCTTAGGTGGATCGAGCGGGGGTAAGCTTATTCACAATCAGTGCATCATGTGTGGGAACTGTATCATAGGCGAATTCGGCGGAATCTGTCCTAAAGCCCAATGCGCAAAAGGACTTTTGAACGGGCCTTGTGGAGGTAATGTTGACGGTAAGTGTGAAATCGACAGGTTGAAAGATTGTGCATGGACTATTATTTATGAGCGTTTGAAGAAAATTGAGAGGCTTGATCTTCTTTACATTGTACATACCCCCCAGGAGCATGGTTTTAAATAATTTCATTTCTAGTATTCTTATTTGATGCATCTCAATTTTCGTGAAAAACTGAATTCCAGCAAATTTCTGGTTACTGCTGAAATCTCTCCTCCGAAGGGAACTAACTTTTCAGTTCCCTTGGAAGATGCTAGCCAGCTCAAAGGCGTTGTAGATGCTCTAAACGTCACTGACAATCAATGCTCGATAATGCATATGAGTTCCTTAGCTTTTAGTAAGCTTCTGCTCGATGATGGACACGAGCCCATTATGCAGTTAACTTGCCGTGACAGGAATAGACTTGGACTTCAGTCAGATCTTTTGGGTGCTTATGCTTTGGGTATACGGAATATTTGCTTAATGACCGGGGATTTTCCTTCGTGTGGAGATCATCCTGGCTCAAAGCCTGTATATGATCTCGATTCTGTGCAGCTTCTTCAAATTGTTAGGAAACTTGATTCTGGCGTTGATTTTGCAGGAAATAAATTAAAAGGAGGAACTTCTTTCTGTACTGGTGCTGTCTCCGGAATAAAGCCTGACAATCCCCTGCAACTCATAAAGCTTGAAAAAAAAGTTAAGTGTGGAGCTAATTTTATCCAGACCCAGGCTGTCTTTGATTTAGGTATGTTTGAGGAATTTATGGAAGCCATAAACTACCTCGATGTACCTGTAATTGCAGGTTTGATCCCTCTTAAGTCCCTTGCAATGGCTGAATTCATGAACAGAAACATATCTGGAATCAGTGTACCTGAGGAAATAATGCTCCGCATGAGAAAGACATCTAATCCGGTGGAAGAAGGCATTTTTATAGCATCAGAAATTATATCCGAACTCGCTAAATTTTCGAGAGGAATCCATATTATGCCTATAGGCTCTCATAGAAATACACCAAGGTTACTTTATATGACCGGACTCCTCGGAAAGTAATCCTCTAAATATAGATAATATCCTCAATAGCTAGTACAGTTTCCTCTTCTTCCTTGATAAAGAACGGAGGTAGATCCAAAATAATTTGGGTGATAAATCATTCACCATCGTTCAACGATTATTATACACAATTTTTAGTCTCATGCATAGCGAATTTTCGACATATGTTCAAATATTGGCATAAAAAATAATTAAGGATTTAAATAAATTTTTGATTTCCAAGAGTCATTTGTATGCAATTAATACGCATACGATGGAATTAAGGATTAATCGAAATCCTCTGAATATACGTAAGACTGAGAAAAATCTTTCAATATTGTTGCAATGTTGTATCAGGGCTAAGAATAGATCTCATTGAACAAATAAAAATGTTGATTTAATAAGTAAATTTGGCAAAAAATACCCTCCTGAATGGAAAAAAAATGGGATGTAGAATCGGAATATTGAGTAAAAAAGATTTCAAGAAACTCATATGTTTCAAATCATACATTGCAAGAATCTATTTTTTAATACAATCTGGTATGTGGGGAGCGTGCATAATTTCTGTAAAACTGTATCCCATAATCTTTTTTTGGACTATTTTTCATTACTAAGATACTATTTTCTGTTATCGGTAGTCATCTATATAAATGAATACTGAGACTTATAATCCCAATACTCTTTCCCGGTCAGGGAATGTCTCGTTTACTTTTAATTTTCTTTTAAATTTCTTGTTAATCTTTTCCATCATATTTATTGTTCTTGTTTTTATACAAGTTATTTTATGAAAGTTGTATAAGTTCATTATATTGTACTGAAAGCTTCCGAGCATAAGAGCTGCGCTTTTAGACTAATGTTGCCCAGGTTTCTGATCAGATGTAAAGCTCCTGAAAATATATCAATGCTTCTTTTATCTTCTAAATTATTTTCTTACTTTTTTTGTCACCTCCTTGAGAACTTGTCCTATTTAGTCGTAGTGACATAAATGCCATTTTGATTCGTGAAAGGACTCTCCAAAAGCTTTCTGCACCCTCTTTTCACCATCCAAAACAAATATCTATAAAATTATATATATTTCACCCAGATAATCATAAAGATCTTTTAAGAACAAAAGTCTTCACTGTTTTCTAATCTTGCTCCAAAATTTCACGGTAACCATAATCCTTTATTCTAGCAACTACAAAGAGAGCCTGTTTTCATAGAGAAGCCCATATTTTCCCTTAAATAATGAGCACTAATAAAGAGGTAAGTGATTTTTAATTCTATTTTTTAAGACTGATTTTTCAAACTTTTCATCAGTTTTTTAGTAATCCTGAACTCAGAGGAATTTGAGGTTTCACTTACTTCTAAAGCAGTTATAATCTTTTACATTCCTCAAGGGGAGATATCTTGCAGATGAAATTCAGCAACAAAAGAAAGAATGGTTTATTCTTCTCTGGAATACTTCTCAAGAATATACGTTTCAAAAGGTGACTTACTTAATTAAGGTTTTGATAATCAGATTCCTATTAATTTAGTTTAGTGAATGCGGATTTTGTAGCCTTTTATACCATTTTTCTCTAGAATGCATCCCTTCATAACATTTCAAACAAGATTTAAGAAGAGTTTCTGATTCCATTAAAATTTTTAAGAACCAAGTAATTAGGTATCTAATTCCATCTTACTAATCGACAAAATCATTTTTTATGAATGAAAAGCTATCATCTATTGACTCTGCACTTTTTTGTGATATAAGGAGTCGGATACAGAGTCAATCATATTTTACATAATTTTCGGTATACTAGTATTATTAACTTTTTGAATATGCTAAGGCAAGTTATTGAAATTATAATGAATTTAGATAAACTCCTATACATTTGATTATTGGAGAGTTTAAATTTCTTAAAAATAATTTTTACTTATGAAAACATTTACAGATTTTGCTCTTAAAAAAGGATACAAACGTCTTCAGTCAGTTAGAGACAAAATTGCTGAAATTGATTCCTTAATTAATTGAAAATTTGTTCATATCATTTTTAAGTTAATATTTTTAACAAAATATTTTCATTAGGCAGACCTGAAGCTGACTTAATTTTTATGTTAAAAATGTTTGTTTTATAGAAATTGTAAGATCTTTCTGACTTTGAACTTGAGAAACAATATGTTGATCGAATTTCTTTCAGAAAATTTATTGGTTTTCCTGAGCAAATACCAGAAAGTACCGCAGTTTAGTCATTAAGAAAAAAATATTGGTAATTGTAAGAAGATCAAATGTGGGACAGTTACAAAGCCAACTCGTTTCCTTGGTTTGAAAATGAAAAAGGAACGATTCGGAGAGCCACTTTTATCCATTCAGATTATGGGCATGAAAAAGAGGATAAAACCTCTAGAAAATTGAGCAAAAACAAAGAGTGTATAGATGGAGCGTGGCCAAAAAATAAATGGTAAGCCACACTTTGGATCTAGATTTAATAATACAATAGACATGGATTACGAGCTAATCAGAAAATTCAAAATAGAAAAATTTCTTGAAACTACTGTTCAAAGAGTGAATCTAAAGATATTGTGTGCAGTTTTTTGTACTAATCACTATATTTTGATTAATTTGTTTACCTTTTTGTCCACAATTATTTATTGATGTTGGATTAGTATTATAAGGTATGCAATATTGAGAAAATAGATATCATTCTTGTGTATCTACAGAAATTGGTTTTTATTTGTTGCAGTCACAAAGTGCGAAAAATATTGATGAGTCTTTGCAATCCCAGAAGATATCATATAAATATTTAGAAGTGTTAGAAAAAGGATCTAAATTTTCCTTAACCTATTACACTTAAATCTGAAACACGGATTGAAGGTATAATCATGCCTCCGACTCTTCTTACATCAAAACCTGCACCTGTGATCTGTTTTAAAAGCTCAAAAGCATTTCCAGAAATCATAAGCGACCTTATAGGTTCATCAAGAGCTCCATCTCTAATTGTGAAAGCATTTCTCGCTTCCACAGAAAAGTCCCCGGAAATTGAATTTGCAGTGTGAGAACCTATAATAGTATTCACGAAAACTCCATACTCTGTGTCAGCGATAACATCCTTTTGAGGGTAATCGATTATAAAATTTCTGAGCCCCACTGAAGGAGGACTTGAATAAGAAGCCCTCAAACCATTTCCTGTGCTTTTTATGCCTACTTTTCCTGCTGTATGGTTATCATGAAGATAAGTCACAAGTACTCCTTTCTCGATCACGGTCGTACGCTGTGATGGAACTCCTTCATCATCTGAAGCCGAAGTCTCAATTCCAGAATCGATCAGCCCATCGTCATAAATACAGAGTTCGGAAACTGCCAACTCTTTCCCAAGCTTAGATATCAGACCCGACCTCCCCTTCTGGACATTGTCTGCATCAAGGGAAGGAGCGATGACATCTTCAATGATATCTGAAAAAGCAAAGGGATGGAAGATCACATCGATTTTTTGCGGTTCGATTTTTATTCCCCCATTGGACTTAAGAGCAAGATCAGACGCATTTTCGCCGAGTGCAAAAAAATCAATATCCAGAGAACGAGAAATCGCAAAATCGTAGGCTGTTGAAGTCTGCCCATTTACCGTAATAACATCCACAAAACCGGAAACAATTGTGGATTCTTCTTCAATATCAATCCCATTTGTGTTCAGGATAAGCTGTCTGCATTTTGCTCGGGTAAAGCCTCCGGAGGTTGGAAGCGTGCCAGGATGCTCTTTTGTGCCTTCAACAAGAGCCATCGCATAGTCGATACACTCTTCGAGCTCAAGAGTTTCGACTCTTTTATCGAAGACCCCTGAAACCTGTTGGTATTTCCCATCAGATGGAAGTCCCATCCAATCAGAATCCTTTCTCACAACTCTGGCTTCTGCGACTGCAACTTCTATAGCGTTCTCGAGTTCTCGTGCAGAATTCGTACTGGCAAAACCCACTGCTCCATTTACTATAGCTCGGATTCCAATACCTTCTGAGAAACGATCTTTTGCATTCTCGAGGGAGTCCTTCCGGAAATTCACACTTGTTGAGTGATTAGAAGCATAATAAATTTCAGCTTCTTCTGCCCCTATTCTCTCTGCCAACTGGAGAGCTTTTCTTGCAAGTTCGTACATTCTTCATGAACCTCCTACAAGAGCTTTTGAGATGGCAATATGGGGGGAACCATCTGATACTGGCACAATCTGTCCTGCTTTTCCGCATCTTCCTGCAGTTATTTTCATGTCATTGCCCACAAGGGTTACATGGTTAAGAATCTCAAGAATCTTGCCAGACAAGGATACATCACGTACAAGTTTTGTAAGTTCTCCGTTACTTATTAGATATCCTTTTTCTGCATTGAACTGGAAAATTCCTTCCCCTGTATTCACCTGGCCACCTCTGGACCCGATGAGATACATTCCGTCTCGAAGCTCTTCAAGCATCTCTTCAAACCTGGCATCCCCGTTATCTATGAATGTATTACTCATTCTAACAACTGGCATGGAATATCCCTGAGCTCTGAAGTTCCCTGGAGTTCCTCCAAGTTTGGCAGCTGTTTCCCGTGAATGTAGATAGGAATTTAAAACTCCATCTCTGATTATCTCTGTTTTTTTTGATTGTACTCCTTCTGCATCGAAAGGGTAGTATCCAAACTCATGAAGAGTGGGGTCGTCGATAATAGTAATAATAGGAGCTGCGATTTGTTCCCCCAGCCTGTTTCCAAGGATTGAATCCCCCTCAAGGACAAGATCGGCTTCTGATGCGTGTCCGACAGCTTCATGCACAAACACTCCGGCAAGTTCCTGATCAAGCAGTACAGGCATTTCCCCACCTTTAGGGGTTTTGGCTTTAAGAAGTTCGACTGCAGTATTCCCTGCCATGCTTGCAAGTTCCATAACGTTTTCTTTTTCAAAAAGCTCATAGCCGTACCCAAAGCGACTTTCTCTGCCTGCTTGATATGCACCATTCTCTGAAGCCACTGCAGAAACTGCAAAGCCGACATTCAGAAGTTCATATTCACATTCCAGACCTTCTGAATTTTCGTATTCGATTCTGAATTCGGCTTCCATATATGTTACTTTTGTGCTGTGAACTCCTTTGACCCTTGCATTGGTCTCAATGCTCATTAAAAGGTCTACTTTCTCCTCGATGGTAACATCCCTTGGATCGACCCTTATTTCAGGAAAATTTTTAATCTCTGGGGGATTCACAGATACAAGTTCAACGCTGTCTTTTGGGGTGTTCGCATTCATAGAAAAAGCAAGTTTTGAAGCAGCTTCGATGCCACGCTTGAGGTCTATTTCCCCTTCTACAGCTGTAAAACCCCACGAACCTCCACATAGAGCCCTTACCCCAGCTCCTCGTGTAAAGTTTTTGGAAATTTCCTCTATCCTTCCATTATCCAGGATAATAGAGATGAAACTACCTTCTACTATCCTGCAGTCATAAAATTTAATTCCCTGCATAACGTTTTTCATAATCAGTTCCTGCACCCAAATAGACTCTTAGCCTGAACGGAAGCGGGTGAGACTTCCGGGATGTCGAAACTTAGTTTGGTAATATTCTTGAGTTTTTCTATAATTGTATTCTTTCTAGGGCCCACAAGGCTGTGTTCCATTACTTCCGCAATAGAAGACACAGGAATAATCTGAATCTTGTCTCTGTATGCCTTTTCGATAAGGACATCCGCTTCATTCGCCTTTGGTATAATAACCTTCTTCATACCTGCTTGAGCTGCAGCTTCGATCTTATAGGTAACCCCACCTACAGGCAGGACGTCTCCTCTGACTGAAAGGGATCCTGTCATTGCCACTGTCTGGTCCACTGGGATTTTTTCAATGGCAGATATGACGGCTGTAGCAATTGAAACTGATGCACTGTCTCCTTCCACGCCTTCATATGTTCCTACGAACTGGATGTGGACATCATGTCTGGAGATATCTGCACCTGTCATATTTTTAATCACCGCAGAGACATTCTGCACCGCTTCCTTTGCAATGGTCTTGAGCTTTCCTGTTGCTATAATGCGTCCCTCAGATCCAGAAATTGCAGGAGTAACTTCGGATACGATAGGTAGCACAATTCCTGAGTCTCCTCCCATAACTGCAAGTCCATTGACCCTGCCAACAGCAGAACCTTTTCTCAGGAAGGATTCATATTCCTTTCGCTGTTCGAGGTAGCTATCTGCAAGCTGTTGTTCAATTGACCTGGCAATCCTTTTTGCCGAAAGTACATGTTCTGAGGTTGTGATTGGGGCGCTTTCTGAATGGGCAATATCACCTGCTACACGCACAAGTCCTCCAAGATCGCGGAGCTTTAAAGTAAGATGACCTTTTCTACCTGCCCTCCTTCTGGCTTCCCTAATTACTTCTTCTACTGCACCTTCGTCAAAATGAGGAATATGCCCGTCCCGAACAACTTCCTGAGCAACGAAACGGACCATTTTCTTCCTATTTTCAGAAGTATCTTCCATGGAGTCACGCATGTAGACTTCATATCCATAGCCTTTTATTCTTGACCTGAGCGCAGGGTGCATCTTATGAACTGCGTCCAAGTTCCCTGCAGAAACCATGATAAAATCACAGGGTACAGGCTCGGTTTTAACAAGAGCTCCAGAACTCCTCTCGGATTGCCCGGTAATCGGATATTCCTTCTCCTGAAGTGCCGTCAGTAGACTTTGCTGGGACTCTAGCCTGAGAGTATTAATCTCGTCAATGAAGAGTACTCCTTTATGGGCCTTATGAATATCTCCGGCTTCTACTCTGTCGTGAGCAGGAGTCTCAAGTCCTCCAGACTGAAATGGATCATGCCTCACATCACCAAGCAATGCTCCTGCATGTGCTCCAGTTCCATCAATATAGGGTGCGTGCTCTTTATCATAATTAGAAACCGCCAATTTCGGGATCATCATTTCCTCTTTAGGAAGGAACTGACGGGTTAACATGAGGATCATTATGCCTGCAATTATGCCCCATAGCAATTGAGCAACAAAGTAAGAATAAACTATAATGCCAACTACAAAGAGCATCATAAGCATGTTTCTGGCCTGGGCTTTCTTTCTAGCTTCCATCTTATGAGCCATAACAATTTCTCTGCCTTTCCCGGCAGGAACCTCTCTGATTTTAGGATTGTTCAGATCTTCCATGTTAGGATATACAAGGATATCCTTGAGTTCTTCTTTAGGGAGGAGCTCTGCCATAGCTTTTGCAAGTAGGGATTTCCCTGTACCCGGAGTTCCTATCATCATGATGTGTCGTCTTTGGCTAGCTGCTTTTTTTACTACTTCTACTGCATGCTCCTGTCCTAACACCTGGTCGATAAGAAGTTTGGGAACATCTATATTAGAAGTGTTTTCAAATAAAAAGCCGATCTCGACATCTTCATCCATATCATAATTGAGATCAGGCTTAGATTTAATCTGATTAGATTCAGATTCTCCTGTAACTTTATTGGATTCATTCCTGTCCGTAACATTATTGAACTCATATGTGGTTATACACCTGCCGGACATTTTTTCATTAATATTATACACCATGGTTAGCTCACATATTCTAACGTTATTATAGACGTTATCTGATCAATATTGACATTGGAAGCTTTCTAAAAAATAAAAAACTTAGTTATAAAATGATTGGCAAAAAGCGCATGCCATAATTAATACATTCCTGAAGTTACTGTAACCCCATATATACTTCGGTTAATTATATAAACTTGCGGTATATAAAACTAACCTGACAAATTATATAGAATATTTCTATAAACTCCCAAATTTTGTCATGTGGTTATGCATATATTATAAATGATTCGTGAAAATTAGAAGTTTATCAAAATCCTCTATAAATTATATAGAATCCTTTTACTATATACTATTTGCTAGTTCAATAGTCTCAAACCTCGTAATTCTATACCATTAATGCGAATCACGTTTGAAGATGAAGTAAACCCTTCAATCCTTTTTTTTGATTTATTTCTTCAAATCATCGCTTCTTTGCTAAATAAGTTTGTTTTTGGTACCATGGTCAGAAGTAGTTCCCCCGCCTCTTTGAATGATGAGATACACATTGAAAATTAGACGTCTGTAGCTATATATTGTCAGTTCACAGATAATATCGTGCGTGTTTTTGAGTATATAGTACAATAGAGTACGCCATACCATATAGAATATTTTGATAAACTCCTAAATTTATCATGTGATTAAAAACTATATATAGATGACTCTTGAAAATCAGAGATTTATAGAAGTATTAATCTTCTTGGTTTATTTGGTAATACTTCATTAATCTTATTTGGAGATGCTTAATTAATTTTCTTCAGGACAACAACTGCTTTTATTATGCTTGATTCTCCCACAAATACCTATTCTTGGATGGCCTAGAGAACGACAAATCTTATTAACCACATTTCTTGAGATATACCCCTCAAACTTTAAAGCTTCATCACAAGCTTCACACCCCGAAAGTCCATAGTGAGAGAGCATCAATTCTATAACTCTGTGACGTCTAACCAAAAACTCAGCATACTCGGTGCCCTTGCATGTCAGACTAATGCCCCTATAAGGCAAATATTCTATAAGACCAGTGGAAGACATCTCTTGCATGGTTTTAGTTATTGTCGAAGGGTCAAGGTGAAAATTATCTGATATGTCTGTTGTACGGACAATACCTCCTTTCTCAAATATATATTTTAAATATTCACTTTTTTTAGGGCTTAACTCTAGACAATTATTGCATTTCATAATTTGGTGTATATGCATAAAGTATTTAATATTTTTGAGTATGCCCCAAATTTATAGTGAATTCCATTTCTGAGAAAAAACATATCGAAAGTCTTATGCTTGCTTTTTCAATAATTCACTCTCACAAATTAAAAAAATCAATATCATTAAAGATATAACTATTATAAAAAATGAACTTAATCACAATGTCTATTGAATTTGCTGTCGTCCTCTAAATGGGTAGATCCTATGATATAAAATGAGAATGCGATTCGTAAAAATAATGAGATCTATAGTTTATTGTTAAAAACTCCAGGAAGAGCGGCGATTTTTCTGTGAAATCACAAAGAAGTTACTTGGTAGTAAATTTCAGATTGAAGAACAAATTACACGCAGCACGCAAAAACTTGACTTTGAATTTACAGCAAAACTCGACATTATCCAATTCCATTTTTTAAAAAGAAATTATTTTTTATAATGTTTTTATAAATAAAATCGGGATATCTACTGTAAAATGAGGGTGAAATAAAAATGAGATTTAATGAAAGAGGGGATTCTTACAGAAGTGCTTGTAGAGACTAACAACGGTGGTTTTAAAGCTTTAGTAGTGATTATAGAAAGATGTCAAATGTATTCGCTCTGATTGCGGCGTTGAAACCGAAGTTCCTATCAAACCAATTGAAGGATGCTAGTTTACTGTAGAACTTGTCTACCAAAACAAAGGAGTGATATTTTCAAAAATTCCTAATTTTCGGTTTTAATTATTCTCAATGAAAACCTTATGACAACATGGCTCTCAAATTTTTTATTATTCTCATATCCCATTTATGTATTGTCCATAAGTTATTGACCAATTGTGATAAAACAAATAATATACCCAAATTTGAGAAAAATTTAAGCCGATTATTTTGCTCACAGTTTTCAGTAATTTGCGAATGCTATATGAATTCATTCCAACAGTAAAAGCATATTTTAAAATATGTCTCTATATCATGATTTTAAAATTTGCATGGTGTACTAGATCTATTAACATGAATTGTCCATGATGCCCGGATAATAAATATGGATATGAGCTTCGAAAACAAAATTGAATATTCTTTTATCATCTAGTTGATTTTTTCATTCAGTTTATTTTTGCATTTAAATAATTATTAATATAACTTTAATGTTTTATATTTTATATTGTACAAAACATTTGGTATATAACCAATAATTTATCAATGGGTACTATAATGAGCTCAAATAAAAAAATTCTATCTGAAACTTATTTGATTGAGGGACAAAATAAAAATGAATCATCAAAATTATTGATTTTTGAACAGTTGGATATTTAATGCTGTTATCTTTCAGTTCGATTCCATAAAATCCTATTCATTTTTAATCATTTAGGATTCCAGGACTTTCACAGTTTAACTGAGAATTAATAGGATTTACCCTTTAACTGCTGAAAATGCAATTTTAGCCACAAAGTTTATTGTGCTTTTTTGTACCTCAAATGCATAAGTCCTAGATTTTTCATAATTATTTTTATGATAAGAATCTAGACTCTAGGCACAAAATACGCGATTCAAATAACGAATTTCGAGCCCCATAGCAGCTAAATAATTTATTCGCATCTATTAGGTAGAAAATTATGAAATATACGACTTATATTGCCATAGGAGTGGTGATCCTTATTGCCCTCTTTTCTTTTATAGCAATAAACGGATCTCACCCAAGTACTTTTGACGCCAATAATAATTCCGTTGCTACCAATACTACAAAAACCATACAAATTGTTGCCGCTGAAAATTTTTGGGGTAGCCTGGCATATCAAATTGGTGGAACGCGTGTCAAAGTGTTGAGCATAGTTTCGGATCCCAATGCCGATCCACATGAATACGAAAGCAACACTGAAAATGCGCGTGCATTTGCCATAGCAGACTATATAGTTGTTAACGGAGCTGGATATGATAGCTGGGCTAACAAGCTTATTGGAGCTGGTGTTAAATCGAACTGCAAAATTTTGAACGTGGCAGAGCTTCTTGGAAAAAAAGAGGGTGATAATCCTCATTTATGGTATAACCCTGATTATGTGAACCTGACCGCGAAACAGATGAAAGAGGATCTTATCTCTATCGATCCGACCAATGCTGCATATTATGAACAGAATTACGTAAGCTTGCAATTATCGCTTTCAAAATACCAAAATAGAATCATTGAGATCAAACAACAATTCAGAGGCACGAAAGTAGCAGCCACAGAAAATATCTTTGCATACCTGGCAAACGCTACAGGTCTTGACCTTGTTTCACCTCCTGCGTTTACTCAAGCTGTTGCCGAGGTGAACGACCCGCCAGCAGAGAGCATTGTACAATTTGAGACACAGCTTAAGAGCGGAAATGTGAGTGTGCTGGTCTATAACCAGCAAACTGTAACGCCGATTACGAATAATATGAAGAAACTGGCTACGGAAGAAGGCATACCACCAATTGGTATCACAGAAACTATACAGCCGCCAGATGTTTCGTTCCAAAAGTGGATGAACTCAGAATTAATCTCTCTTCAGAACGCACTAAATGCGAAAGCGCTAGGGAAAAGATAAATGAACGCAAACTATTCTAACATTATTACAGTTGAAAACTTGGCGGCCGGATACCAGAACAATATCGTTTGGCAGGACGCCAATTTTACTATAGACCACGGCGAGTTCGTAGCGATCATCGGTCCCAATGGATCGGGAAAAACAACCCTGTTTCGTTTGCTTCTCGGGATGCAACAACCTATTCGAGGCAACATTAAGATATTTAATACCCTGCCTAAACGCGGCAATCCACATATAGGTTTCGTGCCACAGAGACACTTAATTGATCCAGAAATGACTATCGAATCCCTTGAATTGATAAGACTCGGATTTTCCGGAAAAAGGTGGGGTTTTAATCCATTTTCCCAAAAAGATCGCGAATACGCTCATGATGCGCTAAAAGCCGTTGGAGCAGAAGCTCTAGCTCATCGTTCCCTAGGCGTATTGTCGGGCGGAGAATTGCAGCGGGTATTTCTAGCTGAAGCGTTGGTCAGCGACCCCGATTTATTATTGCTCGATGAACCATTGTCAAACCTTGATATTAGAGCTGAGCAAGAATTGGTGCAGCTTATCGATAATGTGGTTCGGGCGCGCAATGCAACAGCATTGCTTATCGCTCACAATATTAATCCCCTCCTGCAGGTTCTTGACAAAGTGATTTATATAGTCAACGGTAAGGTGGCGATCGGCAAGCCTAAAGAAGTCCTAACGTCGGAATCTCTATCAGCTCTATATGGGACCCAGGTTGAGGTCCTGCGTGGTTCTCAGGGCCAGGTCGCAGTGATAGGTATCGAAGAAAACCAGCATCATTATGATTAATATGTCATTTAGTATTAATTTATTAGCTGACCTGCAGGAAATGTTGCAGTACAGATTTATGCAGCATGCCTTCGAGGCTGGAACTATAGTTGCGATTATCGCAGGCATCGTAGGTTACTTTATAGTGCTTCGTCACTCATCGTTCGCAGCGCACGCCCTGGCTCACATTGGCTTTGCAGGAGCAGCAGGCGCAGTACTCTGTGGGATCACTCCTATAATAGGCCTTCTACTGTTCACGAGCTGTGGAGGTATTGCGATAGCATTACTTGGTCGTCACGCAGCTTCGCGCGACACTCAAATTGGGATAGTCCTTTCATTCATGCTTGGCCTTGGTGTTCTGTTCATTAACCTATATAGTGGCTATGCAACCCAAGCATACTCTATTTTGTTTGGAGAAATATTGGGTATTAGTAACAATGATGTCATTGTAACACTTGTTGCCAGCCTGGTGATTCTTATTTCAATCGGGATTGTATATCGACCACTCTTATTTTCATCTCTTGACGAAGAAGTAGCAGAAGTAAAAGGATTGCCTACGCTTTTGCTTGGAATGATTTTCATGCTTATGGTCGCGGTTGCGACATCTTTCGCCGTTCAAGTAGTTGGTGTCCTTCTTATTTTCTCATTAATGATCACCACAGCAGCGATAGCTCATAGATTTGCAAAACGGCCCAAACAAGGTATAATGATCTCCATATTTATTGCTCTAATATCTACGTGGCTCGGACTTTTTATTTCGTTTTATGAGCCTTACCCAGTGAGCTTTTTTATAACTAGCATAGTATTCGTTCTTTACATTATTACTCTAATTTTTCAGAGAATTAAAGCCAATTCGAAATTCATCACTTAATAATGATTAAGTGTTAATTTTTTTTGATAATTATACCAGGATCGATAACTTCGCATTTAAATAAATTTATAGATATATATTAAATTTATAAATATAAATGTTCACAACCGACTGCCATTGAGTACAAAGTATAGAAATTTGCTGCCTATTTCAACTATCTTATCCACTAAAAGTTAGATTAATTTTTAAATTACTTTTTCTTGAGAAAATATATGACATTCTGTATACATCTGCAGAAAGTGAGTTGAATTGGATTCTTAGAAAATGGGATTTTTCTATTCAATCATTTATTAAGAGTTACAACTTCATAAAAAAATTATGAATCCAACTGCCTAATGGAAGGAGTGAAGCTCTGGCTTAGTATGTAATCTTTTAATAGTAGTTTGCAGAAGGTACAAAGCTTTTTAGGAAAAAATAGATATTAAATAATGATTAAGTTTTAGCGATTTTAAAATCCATACTTTACTATAAAGAGCCTAGTATAATTATCTTTAACCTAGATATGAGGGGGTATACCCATATATGCCTATGGAAATACTACCATACTTTTTCAGGAGTGATACTTTAAAGTTTAGAGATCAGATCTTATTAAATAAAGATCTCGACAACTAAGACTGCAAATTGAGACAAAAAAATTAGGAAAGAAAATCTCTTAAATTTTAACGAGTAAGTCCTATCCTTTCATTCCTTTTCTTTTCAGTCTGCATGTCAAAAAGCATTCCGAAAAGAAGCATTTGAAGTCCTGCACCCAATACAAGGAAGCCAAGAAGAGGATAATAGGGGGGTAGGGAATTATGCAATAGCATCTGCAGAAAACCCCATAGTCCCAAAAAAAAGCCTACAGGTAGGGCAATCATTCCAATGAAGTAGAATAATACCAGAGGATGGAAATCTAGCACAGTATATTTTATTCTTAACCTCCATAGAAAGCCCCTGAAAATCATGGGAGCTACTTTTTGAATAAACTTGCAGTATCGGATCTTGGATTTTTCTCTGCCGTAACGGGCGGGTATTACCACATCCATTACTCTCATTCCAAAAGCATTAAGCTTAATTAGCAAATCGTTACAATAACCATAATAAGGATAAACTGAATCTAGGTCTATAACCTCAAGGGCCTGCCTGGAAATAGCTGTATATCCGTTCTGGGGGTCCATAACCTGCCAGTAACCGCTGCTTATTTTTGTGATAAAACTAAGAAGAAGGTTTCCAAAAGATCTCCATTTGCTCATTCCGATCATAAAATTCTCGGAAAGTAGCCTATTGCCCTTTGTATAATCAGCTTTCCCCTCAATTATTGGGAAAATTAACCTGGGGAGCTGAGCAGGATCCATTTGATTGTCTCCGGCCATAACAGCAACTATATCCATTTCATCTTTAAGGGCAAGTTTATACCCATCTATGATTCCTGCACCTACGCCTTTGTTAAACTCATGTCGGAGGTAAACTATCCTAGGATCTCCGAACTTTTTTACAATCTCACCAGTGCGATCTATACTACCATCATCGATTACATAGATTTTATCTACATATTCAGGTATCCCTCTAAGAGTCTCACCTATGAGCAGTTCTTCATTATATGCAGGTACGACGACTCCTATACGCGTATTCTCAAGCTTTCTGAATATGGGATCAACATCGAAGCTCAGGTAATTTACTTTAAGCTTCTCAGTTTTCGCCGCATATAGCAGGGATTTTAAAGACAAATGCTCTTTGTCTAAACTTATTTGCTGCAGGGAATCTGAGGTTACGGCAAAGAAACCGATTTTCTCCTTAAAAGTATTTTTTCCATTAAGAAGCATCACTGTTTCTTGCTCACAGGATACACGGCAGGGCCAGGAGCCTACAGACAAATCAAAACCTTGCTTTATTGGCTCAAGAACATGTGAGAGAAGATCTATATCCTGCATGCATTCGGGATAAATAAGGACTACAATATCAGAATCAATAGATGATTTATAAATAACTTGAAGCAGTGATTCCTCTCCGCCTGTTAGAGGAATAACTCTTGCCCCTCCTAGAGCCGCTACTTCCATAGTTCGATCGGTAGAACCGCGATCAAGTATGAGTACACGGTCAGCATAACTTGCCGCTAATAAGACTTTACTTCCAATGGAAGCTTCCTCGTTTTGAGTTGGAATCAAAACAGTAAACTCATGTCTGAGAAGCCTATCGATAAGTTGAGATCGTGAAGATGTCATACTAATTGGGTCGGAAATTAGCAAATTTGAATCAAGTGTAAGGACTGAAAACAAACCCAATCTACCCCCTTATGCATTTGCATATGCTATACCCCCTCTATGTGTATGAATACAAAAATATTAAATGTAATCATACAAAAAATTATTAGACGCCGGACTATATAAAGTTAACACCTGACTTAATTTAATGTAACCAAAATATTATGAATTAAATAAAAAGTAATATTTTGTCCCATCCAATGAGTTCTCATAACAGAAGAAAAGCTAAATCAATTGGGTAAGACTTTAATGCATATGATATTTGGAACAAAAGACCAACAATTCAATAATAAATTACAAATGATGACATTAATAAGCTTATTTGCGATTGAAGGTAACATTTGGCTAAGAGATACAGTATCCTTACCAATAATTACTAAGATTTACTGAGCGAATTTAGGTCAGCTGACTTTAATTAACTCTCGGCTAGTTATAATTTTTTCAGATAGTTAGTAACCAGACTATATATAGGATCAAACTAGACTTTTGCTAACTTATTTATGGCAAGCTTAATAGCTGTATTAGAGTCTCTTAATCTACCTAAATCCATAGCTTAGATGCTATCTAGAAGAAGTTTTTTGTTCAAATTAGTTCTCCCTAACATTATAAATGAATTTTCGAGAGTTGATTATTTTGGTAAAATAAAAATCTAAACAGGAACATAATAAATAGTGAAAATTTGATGTTCATCGAAATCTTCTTTACAGTTTAATCAGGGTTCTATGCACACATGTGAACTATAAAATCCATATTCACATGCATTCAGGGCTTAAAAAAATCTTCACATGAAAAAAACAATTGCGTATTCCATGAAGATAGGGAAAAAGAATAAAATAATAACATTTTCTCAGGTAACACAAATGTCATTATCAAGAGCTTTTTTCCTAAATAATTCATAAAACCGAAAATTTAGATTGTGTCCTAGATAATACCAAGAACTTGAAAGCTATAACCCGCTTTGAACTTGGGGGGCGAAGAGTCCAAGGTATAAAACAAGTGAATTGATACTATAGAAAAAAAATATTAATATAGAGCTAAAAGTTTCGTTTGAAGAAGATTATTCATTAAAGGTAAAAATTATACAGTTTCAAGCCCTGAACGATTTAGTTCTCAATTTATCAAATATTTAAATAAATTTTGGTTGTTTTTTTGTTTGTTTAGACATATAGATGTTCTAACTCTGTTCATTTTTACTTAAATAGCCATCCAAAAAATCCAGTATTATTCTTAGCAATTCCAATCGATGTAAATCTCCAAATAAGTACATAACATATTTTATCTAAGACTTTTTTCCTTTTTGGTGTTTTTTAGCATCGAACAACTGTTCTATTTCCTGGCCTTATGCCTCAATTTTCCAGAATTTGTTAGCCAAGTTTCTCTTTTAAATTCATATTATCAATACATTTGGACCAAATGTTGCTGGTCTTCTTCTTTTGAAGTATCCTAAATTATTCTCACAAACCAAAGCTTTAATATAAACCACAATTACTCAATAAGGGATTTTAACTTTTTCGAGCGGCACATTTTTCGTATTATCCGGACTCAAAAATCTTGCTCATCTAATCTCAAATAAGATAGCTATTGATATTGTTTTATCCAAAATAAATGATTACAAAAATACTATTAATTTCGCTATAGCATTAGTTAGAAAAGCTGGCTTGAAGTTGACATAAAAAAGCTATTAAAAGGAATTAATAGAAATACCTTCATACAGAGATTTAACGAATGGGGTAAAAGATGATGCCTACAAAAGAAGAGATCGAAGGCCAAATTATGCAACTTTGGGATGAAATATTTACGCTCGAAGACAAATGTAAGGAAGAATTAGATATCAAATGTGCAGAATGGCGGAAAGTAGAACCATTATTGGATAAAGGCATAGATGCAGTGTTAGTACATATAGAGTCAATGAAAGGAATTAGCTCTGAAAGTCTACTAATCTATAAAGAAGTCAAAGAAATCAAAGAAAGATATAAACAAAAGATGGATGAAAAACATGCAAAAATAGATGCTCTGAATAAAGAGGAGAAATGCTAAAAGATATATTGGTTAGCTTTTTAAAAATATGAAGGAAAAAATCTAACCAATCTTCATTGTCTATATAAGGCATAGAAAAAATAAAAAAGAAAATGAAAATTTTTCATGATTCATGCATACACCATAGGCTCATAAGGGTTTTTTAACATAGTAAGAACCTTAAAGAACTTTTGAGCATTTTTTTCATGAATTATTTTGA
The DNA here is from genome assembly GCA_963833425.1 of uncultured Methanosarcinaceae archaeon. GTDB lineage: Archaea > Halobacteriota > Methanosarcinia > Methanosarcinales > Methanosarcinaceae > Methanosarcina. The sequence continues at coordinate 329,467 of CAWHXP010000003.1, forward strand.
CAATCCGAACATTATTTATCCTTTTTTAATAGAAAAAGTATTATTATGAAACATCAGCCTGAAAGATCTGTCTTTAGTAACTGTATCGTATGTAACTTATTATGGGTATAAACCGTGTTTGAAGACATAATAAATTGGATCATCAGGAATTTTAAGATATATAGGAGCAAATAATAAATTACTCCTCAAATAAAAATTTGTGAATTTTTACTTTTTTCTCTGAAAAGGTAGTGTAGCTAAAGTTCTGTAAAATATAATTGGCTATATTTATCTTTTTCTTTCACAACAAAAAGTAGAATATAGGGACAATAGTTTTGCTGACCAGATTCTGTATATATTGGTTTTACTGATATTGGAATTTAAGGTAAAACCTAAGTATGTCCTCTACAACAACTTTCTTTTACCATTTTTTTTGCACTACTATTACGCTCACAAACCTGCAAGGATATAAAAACGCATATCAATAAATGTATAAAAAACTAGTTTATTTTCAGTCCAATTTGCGATTGTTTTGTAAGTCTGATATTAACTGTTGCCTCATTTTCATGATTATACCTGCCGAATGTTCACTGATTAAGATGTGGTAACTTACCTTATAATAGTGATATATAATATAACTAATTCCTTACATATCGATCTTATGAAATTTCTATAACTTCAATGCATTTGACCACATTTTGTTTAAAATTTAGGGAGAATCAGAACAAATTAAAAAGAGTCTGACATTCCAGCGAATATCTAGCAGTTTATTTCCCTTCTTCTGGAATTGTATGCCATCTTCACTCCATCGCATCCCACTTCTTCACACTTAAAAAATTGATTACTGGCTCAAATTATGTTGGCAAGTTGGCGTTTACGTCCATTAGTGGTGATATTCGGATTTCATTTAAATCCTGCTCAACTCTTCCACCGATTTCAGATGAAACCCCATAACAAATTAGCCGTATAGAGAAATAGTAAATGAGAGCACAGTGCTAGATCGATCTCTTTGTCACCGAAAGGTAGCAAGAGTAGTTTCAGGGACGTATCTCTTCTGGATTGTGTCTTTTGTGAAATCTTCCAGAAATTTCGCCATAGCTAACATCCTGATCATCTCGAGCTTCTTAACCGAGCCGAATCTTGCCGAACTAATTTATTACAGTTTCTTCAGGTCTGGTTAATAATTTAATCATGTTCTTCAACAATCCGCATTTAATCTGGTAAGCGCTGAAAATAGTAAACAAGATAGATAGATATGACATTTCCACCTCGCTCTATAAACTCTGACTTGAAACTTGTTGGTCTATATCAACAGTCCATTATCTTTCGTTTGAGATCAATAGGAGTCAGACTGAACACCCTGAAGTACTCATCTAAAGATCTACCCATGAATTTTTATCACGGTATTTTATTATCATACAGTGCACTTTAATGCACTTAATTGCAGTTGATATCAAATTATTTTTACATTTGTTTTGAATAATTATATTTTGGAATTTGTAGTATAACTATTTAAATAAAAATAGATGTATTATTTTTTTTAAAATTTGACTAAAAATATCCTTTGATTTTGGCTGAAACTGGAAATAGGCTATATTTCACTTTGAAACTTATGCATAAAATGTGCATTTTTTTTCAATTTCTGGAAGAAAGATTCGAATATCTCAGAGCCCGTCTTAAATTAGGTTTGATTCTACATTTTAGGTAGGAATTACGCATTTAACTAAAAAAGGAGCACTAAACCGTTAAATGTCTTAAATGTAAATGAAACATATGTCTAATGTTCTTAATTTTTACTTAAAGTTCGCAAGTCCTATAGTACATAGACACGCCACTTTATTTCAATTCTCTAGGCCGTTTATGCATGGGTATCACTGGCAATTCTGTAATAGTTATCAAAATCGGGCTTTTGATATCTTTTGCTCTCTCAATCACAAGTTCTTTTCCTTTCTGCGTGATGACAAATAATGGGATCGCAGCTGCTACTTGAACTAATGGTTTCGCGAGTTCCCTTATGTGCTTAGAAGCGCAGCTGGTCACTAGATCTGAATTTTCCAGAAGACCTTGAGCTTCTTCCTTGCTGACGCCTGTAACATGTACAGCAATTACTATAAGATCAAGCTCGAGTTCGGCTTCGAGTTCTCTCAGTTTTTTTGCGGTTTTTGAATTAGCTACGGTTACTGCTATCCTTTTGTAACCAAGATCGGCAGCTTTTTGTACTCCACCGACAGAATCAATAGCTGCTGTTTTAGTGTTGAGAACAGTTCCGCCGAATTTTTGAATCCCATTTATAATATCTTCGATGGGCTCAGTTATTATCAAACCTGACATCCTGCCTCCTATACCCTGGACAAGATCTGGATTATTAGATATGGACGGTGCCTGCTCCGTCGCAGGCAGTTACAGTTGCCTCAAGTGAACCACTGCGTAAACCAGACATCATCATTTCGGAGGCTCCAAAAGCCACAAAAGTATCATGTTCAAGAAGTTGGCGGTTGGCTGTGAACATTCCTAAGTTACTGATCTTGGACTCTACATTCTTTTTAACTTTTTCTGAAGTAATTTTCTGGACTCCACTTAACTTGGCAATGAGGGGCACCATTCGATTTCAGAATCTCCAACTTCGATGACTTCGCCATCCTTTATCACTACCCTTGTTTTCCCCATTATTTCCATTATATGAGACATGATTACACCTTTTAATTTAGCAAAAGCACGATTGTCAGGAAACTAAAATTCTATACGAAATTCAAGAATCATGAGAATTCGATAAAAATAACATTTCAGGTTTATGACTGAGCCTATCCAAAACTTTAGGAGTATGCGGTAGAATAATAATATCAGGCACAAACAGCCTCATCTGAATACTGAGGTTTAAACATTTAAGCGTTTAAAGCTGCTGTTTTTCAGTTCAACCGCATAAGTCCTAAACTTGAAATTTGTTTCTTTAACATCTTATTTTGAATGATTGATCGAATTTCTTATCGTGAATGCATTCTGAAAGTCTCTAAGAATTAAAAATGAAAAAACTTTTAGGTAAAGCTTCCTAAATAATTCTTCACTAAATTATCTGCTGCGCACTTTTGGATCTGATTTCAGCTTTGGAGGTAAGTTTGGTAGAATGCATAATTTTCTGTAAAATTTGCTCTGTACCTTTTAATCTTCTTTCTAGATAACTATTCTAGTACTAGCTTGTTTCATATGATCTAAGATGGATCTTAATTAAATATAACGATATAAGAGGATTTCGATAAACTTCGGATTTTATTTCTTAGCAGGAATTTCTCAGATCTTCCCCTCAATTTCTCTATTTAATTCCTCTTTTTGGCTTTATTTATTCTCAATTCTTTGATTTTAAAGATAGCTTCCGCTATCTTCAATATACTTTTTTTATTTTCAATGTCCTCAATTGATGGGGATTATAACAAAAAGCCGTACACAACATTTTTAGATTTACTCTTTTAACAGTAGTAACAAAAAATCTTCCTGCTTTGGAAATTTCTTTTGTTACTGAATAAACTCTTTCCCCTTGGACTCTTTTTGAGCTAATTCTCTTATTTCTTAATATATCCCTTATTCCCAGAGTATGTCTTTTGACTGCTCTTTTCATTGTTGCATTATACCCTTTCGTTTTTGCTCCAAAGTATCCTCTGTCCTTATAAACCACTTCATTTTCCTCTGTCAAATCTACATACGAATCATGTACTGACGCAGTTGTTGTTTGAATCTTCTGATCAGCTCACAATCTCTGTCTATTATATTATGAAGCTTATATCCAAAGTGAGACTTACCTCCCTTCTTTGTCCATGTTCCTTCTCTGCTTCTTCTTGTTTTTGCCTCATCTCTCTGCTTTTGCATGTCCTGGATCTGAATGGATAAAAGTAGCATCCTGAATCATTCCCTGCTTTATCTGTAAACCCAGAGCAGCAAGTTGGCTTTGCAACTTTCCCCATATTTTCTTTGAAATTCTCGATAATTCTTTCCCTAAATAGCCATACAGTAGTACTGTCAGGTACGTATTCCGGAAATCCAAGGAATTTCCTAAAAGAAATTCGATCTATACACTGTTTCTCAAGTTCAAAATCAGAGAGACCATGCCATTGTTGTAAAACAAGCATTTTGAACATCACAATGACATCAGTTTCAGGTCTCCCTCTTGAAACGGTTTTGTTAATAGACATAGACTCAAGAATAATACGAAACTTTTTCCAATCAATTCAGGAAGCAATTTCAGCAAGCTTATCTCCAACAGATTTAAGACGTTTATACTCTTCTTTAAGAGCAAAATCAGTAAGAGTTTTCATGAATATAGATAAATATTGACAAATTTAAAGTCAACAATGCTCAAGAGCATGGAGTTTATCGAAATTCTCTACAATTAGCAGAAAATAAAATGGAAAGGAAATAAATTCTAGTAAAAATAAGTCGAGTTCGAATGAAAACACTTTTAATTCTTTAAGCATTTTATTTGAAGAGTTCCATATTTGCTTTTAAAAGAGCCCTTTGAAATGGTTATGATAAACCATCCAGAATCCAAATAGTATGATAACCATTCCAGCTCCCTTTTTAAGGATTTCGTCATACCTTGATATGAGACGGAGTTTTGAGGACGAAAAATGAGCTGAATATGCTAACACGAGCATTGGCACTGAAAATCCAAGAGAATAAATTGAAAGGGTGAATGCGCCGTTTGAAGTGCTTCCTTCAAGAGCAACCATGGCCAGGATCGCACCCAGGATTGGTCCTATACAAGGGATCCAAAGCACTCCGAGGGAAAGCCCAAGCAAAAGACCCGAGATAGATCCTTCTGCATTCATATCTGCAAAAAGAGGGAACTTCGAAAAAGTGTTGAATAGGCTTAGTTCAAAAAGCAATGAAAAGCCCATTAAGAGGATCAAAATCTCTGCCACAATCTTCAGTTGACCTATATGACTCTGGAAAGCCGCCCCAAAGATGGAAGTTACCACTCCCATTAAAATGAAGGATATTGAGACTCCAAGTACAATTGCAAGAGGCCGTATTTTGCTTTTTCCGGCGGATGTTGCCAGTACAGCTGGTAGAAGTGGCAGAATGCATGGAGACAGGACACTGAGAATTCCTGCGCCAAATGCAGTTAGAGGGGGAATAGTTTCGTACATGGTTCTTTTTGATTTTAGTATATCATTTTTTTATATAGTGTGTATTCTACCCTGAATTATGGGTTGATCAGAGACTTTTGCTTCCGGTCTACATGCGTACTTAGAAATTAGTCCATCATCTACATAATTTTTTTATGTAGACTTGATTTTTGGATAGCTAGATCAAGAATTTTTTTGAATTCTTCTTTGTCCCTGAGCCCGAGAATCCTGGATTTTAATCTATTATTGCTGATGTTCCCATCTTCTTGAATGTAAACATATTTCCCGTTTTCAATACCTATTATCACAGAGGAGTCGGGAATAGAGTTTACTACGAAATAATTTGCAAATTGAAAACTGTTGTCTGCGTCTACGGTCATTATCGTTGCTTTCCCGTCATATTCTGTTGCCAGTTCACTAAGTATTGGTTTCATTTCCTGGCATGGTCCACACCAATCAGCTCCGATTTTTAAAAGAACTGGACCTTTTTGAAGAGAGTTGTTTATCTGCTCCAGTTGGGTAGCTTCCACGACATGATTTTTTTCCGAAATATTCTGGAGGTTCGGGGAGTTTTTCGGGCCTCCATCAGTACATCCTGCCGTAAAGAGCACAACAGATAGCAGGATTAAAAGTATAATAAATTTCATCATATTCTCAGCGTTAAAATTTATGTTGTAATTCTTTGTTTCTTCTGTATTAATAATTTTCCGTAGTTGTTTGAAATTTGACTATATGATTAATAATGCAGCTGAAAATATTTACTTAATGAGAAACAGAGTACGAAAATCAGATTTTATTATTTCTATCGGTCTTGCAAAGATGAACGATACTAGTGAGTTACCAAATAAAAGAAATAGAACTGATAAGCAGGAATATGAAATCTAACTTTCAATGAATCATAATGGACAAATAGGCAAACAAATAATACAGCTGTGTACATCTGCAGGATCCTTGACTTAATATAATTTTAAATAATTTATCAATTATATATAAGGTATTTTCGAATTTAGTCAGTCTAAAAAATATTTTCTGCAAATCAGAGGAATATATAATTATTCTTCAAGCTAGTGAGTCGTTGATAAAAGCAAAAAAAATAATTCTATTTCTGGTATAGAGACCGCCTGTCCACTGTTACATCGCCTGATTATTTAGTATCGCTGATAGACATATAATCGGCAGTATTCCATATTTGCAGTAAATACAAGTTAAATTTTAATATATTGTATTAAAATGAGTTCTTCCGAAATGTGATTCACTCCCATAATTTCTTGATATTTGCTAATTTATAGAAATAAACGTAGATATGAAATTCTTCGAGTAATGGGCTTAAATAAATAGAAAAATAATACTCTTCCTATTTTTGTGAAGATTGACGATCACTAGTTTGGGCAGGAAGTTAATTCTAATTTTAGTCTTCAATACTGTTCAAAAACGAATCAGTTAATTTTCATCTAGATCGCAAGACAGGAGAATTTCGATAAATCCCTGAATTATTTTCTATGCGTATAATTTGTGCATAGTGACTCTTGAAGATCAGAAGTTTTCGAAATATCCTTAGGATATTTATTTATGAATCCAGTGACAGACGTAAAATTTAAAATATAGAACTTATACGTTTGATGAATAAATTCAAGTATATGATCTCGTGATTATTTAGTATTTAATGCCGCAGTTTTTCGGCTCAACTGCATAAATCTTAAATGAATATAATTTTGAAACTCCGTTGCAATCTTTTGGACCTATCCATATCTATCCATATATTACTGTATGAGGGTATCAAATAATGAATTTACTTAAAGAATGATTCTCCCTGAAATATAATATTTTTATCAAAAATATGGCGATCACTGGATCTTGGGATAAAGTCCAAAAATGCCTTAAATTAGACCTCTAGTCTCTCTATAACGCCAAAAATTTAAATAAATACGCATAAAGATCCCTGAAAGCATTCCTTATAGATTGAGATTACTTGTTTCCCGAGATATCAAAAATATATCCATGGGTTTTCCAAAGTGTGCCTTCCGATATCATGAAATTTGCAAGGTAAGGCTTGAGGTATAGTATTATCATCGATTAAGGATTATGATATGAGGATTGTAGATAAACTTCTGATTATCACGAGTCATTACTACACAATTTATAAGCATAGGAAATAATTCAGGGATTTATCGAAATTCTCTAGAAATTTCACGAGGTGAAACTTTGAAAAAACTACACATTATACTCATTTTATTGCTGATTACCTCTGTCTTCGTATCCGGTTGTGTATCCAATAAAGGAAACGTATCCACTAATGAAAGCGAAGCTAAAGGAGTATCTCCAATTGAGGAACTGAAGTTTGGCTATCAGCCAAGCACCCACCATATTGCATTTATGGTTGCAGATGAAAAAGGGTGGTGGAAAACGAATCTTGCACCTTACGGAGTCAAGGGTATCAAAGGGCATGTATTCCAGACAGGACCTCCCGAAATGCAGGCTATGATGGCTGGAGATCTGGACGTGGCATATGTTGGGGCAGCCCCTGCTATTACAGCCCTTAGCCAGGGTCTTGACGCAAAGATTGTTGAGCCAGTAAATATAAATGGTTCAAGTCTTGTTCTAAGACCAGAATACAATTATACAGGTCCTCAGAACTTAAAAGGACTTAAAATAGCTACCTATCCACCAGGATCAATTCAGAATACGCTATTGAGAAAATGGCTCAAAGAAAACGAAATTGACCCTGAGAAAGATGTGACAATCGTTGGAATGGCAGCAGCAGGAGATGCCATCAGCGCCATTTCAGCTAAAAAGGTAGACGCCGTATTCCTGCCTCACCCCTCCCCAACAAGTATAGAAAAGGAAGGAAATGGGCGTACTATCGTACAATCTGGACAGATGGAACCTAATCACGTATGCTGTGTTCTTTTGATAAGCGGAAAACTTATCCGTGACCATCCGGATATTGTAGAGCAGGTTGTAAAAACACATATTAATGCAACCAAATACACCACGGAGCACAAGGACGAAGCTGCTCAAATTTTATCAAATAAGACTTCAGAGAATCTTGAAGCTGTAAAGGCATCTCTAACAAACTGGGATGGTGAGCTGATTACAGATCCTGACCTGATAGAAAACTCAACTGTCGATTTCTCGAACGTTTTATATGGGCTGAATTACACTCAAAAGCCTTTGACAAAAAATGATATATTTGATACGAGTTTTTACAAGAAAGCTATCAATGAGAAATGAGGCAGAAGAAATATAGTAACTATTCGTCATACAAAAAATAATCTGGAAGATATCTATTTTGATCAATAGATTCTTCCGATTATTAACTAATAAAAAAATAAAAAATATGATCAATAACCGACATTTAAATACAATCAGTCCGAAGAAATCTGCTTATAAAATTGTATTAAAGATGGTTAATGATCTTTTTTTTAAAGGGCTGGATAGCTACTAAAGAGATTATATAAATATAATCAAGATTTACAAATACCTCTGTTTTCATAAGGAGGGAATTAAAATTATTATTCTTTTCTGAAAAATGATGTATGTGGAAGAGATCAAAAAGTAATAATTATTTGGAAATCTATTTTTAGCAGGTTGATGTTTTGAAGCATCTAAATGCCAGTAAATCCTTTATGTACAGTTTGATTTCGCAATTTTTACCTCTCTTACAAGTATATTTTACATTTAATGCTTCTTCCATCTTCAGATGTTAATTCACATGCTTTCTGTAGAGTGTGAACTCCTCCCTATCGGCCGAGGAGGGGGCTTCCTTCGAGTAATTCCTTTATTATTGAAGTGAGGTCACAAGCATACCCCGTTTCCTGCACTGGGTGTGATACTGAAATTTTGATTCCAGCAACAAAATTTTAAGGACCAATATCGAAAATAATTTCATCTTATCTAAACAATAATAAAATCCACAATATGTAAAAGTAAGTTAATAATGTAGCGATAAAACCAATAAAAAGTTCCCAAAGTAATCTCGTATATTGCCAACAAACAACATAAAATGATATTAAAAAAATAATATTAATAATTCTAATAATAATGATGTAAAGGCAATATTTATGCAAAAATGACTATTTTTAGTCTTGTTTAACTATATGCTAGTACAAAATTCCAGTTTCTGAACGAATTTATAAATATTATAAGTTTTGGCACTCAGCTACGAGCTTTTCCACCAATTTCTGCTGAATTGCAGTTTTTCTGTTCCCACCACAAACCATACCCCGAACGCCAATGATGTCAGGTCCTATTCTTTCAAGCGCCGGTAGGTCATCAAATTTCAGAGAGCCAGCGATTGCATTCTCAAGTCCATATTCATGAGCAAGGTCAGTGAAAGTTTGAAGTATTTTCTCATCCATGAATTCGAAAGTAGATTTTCCATCCTTGATTGCGGTATCTACCATGACTACATCTGCCTTAGCCTTTGCTGCAATTGCGGAAAGCGATAAGGGTGGAATCGAATTAATTCGTTTATAGTCTGAATATCCTGAGGCGACTATTTTCTTTGTTGAGTCATAGTTCTTGACAGCTCTTATTATGTTTATAAGAAGCTCGAGTGCTTGTGCTTGAGTTTGAATGTCGTAAAGGCCCACTTTAATGTAGTCTGCTCCCGCAACCGCCGCTCCTAAAGCTGCAAGAGAAGCGGTTCCGGGTTTGTAATTAAAATCTCCTATTGTTGCGCTTATAGGCTGTTTTCCATTTACAGCTTCTTCGACATCTCGAATTATCCATGGGAAATTGGCTCCAAGGGAACCTTCTATTGGGTTTTTGACATCCACAATATCAGCTCCTCCTTTTGAAGCGGTTATAGCTTCCTCTTTATTAATTGCACTTACAAGCAGTTTCATAGAAATCCTCTAAAGCAGTGCGGAATTAGAATCGTTATAATGAATATTGATTTTTGGTATGCAAGTACTGAAGGGGGGTCCTCTCAAGTATTCACACTATCCTCTTTTCCCACAACTACGATTATTTCACTATTTATTTTTATAATTTTATCAACCGCGGACATCCCAGGCTCAATAAGTTTCTTCCTATCTAATTCTTCACTTTTGACATCCTATTTCATCCTAGTACATCTCATAATTGTAATAAGATTAATAATTGTTGCAATTTTCCTTGCTGTGGTACTAATTACCATCTTGTGTCCATTTGATTTCATCTTCCAGTTAAAAAATTTTCTTAAATTATTGGTTTTCTTTTTTGCTGTAGCCTGAGCAATCTGTATTAGAATCTATATTAATATTGTTGGTCCTCTTTTTTGATTTTCCTGTTGCGATTTTCCAATTATGGAAATGGATATGCAGATTGGACTAAATGCTGAATTACTCCAAACCATGGAGTAAATGATCTCCTCAAGAAAAATTTATTAATTGCCTATTTAGCAATTAGATTTTCTGCCCCAATTCCCTCAATACCCGTAAAAGTTATTAATATATCCATTTTTCCTTATGTTTTCAATAAGCATAGTAGAATATTTCTACCTATGAAGTTTCGATTTAACCGTCAAAATGTTTTATAAGATTCTGGATTTTCTGCAGACTGGCTAAGAGCTGTGAAAAATAGGTCTCTATCATGAATATCTATAAGCTGAACATTTTTTTTACGAGAAGTTAGCAAAAGGCTTTCTATGAGAATTTCGATAAACCTCCAATTTCAAATATTTTCTGAAACATTCATATCTATAACCAGCCAAAAATTAGGGTTATTGAAATCTTCTATAAGGAATTTTTATAAACTCTATCATTCGCGCATTGTGGAGTCGAGATCTCTCAACATTAATTTACTAACGAAAAATATTACTGATTTTGCTCTTAGAACTAAATACAAATTTTTTCTCTCAGTTGATGACGAAATTGTTGAAATTGATTCCTGAATTGATTGGAAGTTTTTTCGTATCATTTTTGAGTCCATTCATTTTAACAAAACGGTTTTCTGAGGCAGACCTGGAGATGAAGTCATTATTATGTTCAAAATACTTGTTTTAAAATAATGGTATGATTTTTTTTTCCCGACTTTGAAATTGTGAAGCAATGAATTTATCGGATTTCTTTCAGAAAATTTATTGATTTTTCCTTTGTACATACCATAAAATATCACATTCTGATCATTCAGGAAAAGAATTATTGATAACTTCAAAGAAGAATAAATCAATGAATAGTTGAAAAGCCACCTTGATAGCCTTGGGTTGAAATAAAAAAGGACAATTCAGGACGCTACTTTTATCCATCAGATCTTGTACACGTAAAAAGTAGATAAATATCAAAAAGCTGGAGCAAAAAAAGATGATCAGAGATTGAAATAAATGAAAAAGGTAAAAACCTTACTTTGGATCTAAAGTACATTGCATAATATACCGGAATTCTTAGCTGATAAGAAATAAAAACCGAAGTTTATCGAAAAAACGATGATGGTATTATCTAGAAAGGTAAAATAAGGAAAATTTCGATAAACCTTCGATTTCAACAAATCGCTTATCTATAATCATTATGAATAACGAGTCAAAAATTGGGATTAATCGAAATTTTCTACAAATAATTCTTTGTTGCTAAGTTCTTTGTAATCTCCATGATGAAGTTTAAAGAAGTATATTTTGTAAGTTATCTATGTGAATAATTTGCCTAGCTTAGTCATTTCTTTATCTTATCATTTCTTTATCTTTTCGAATATCTACTATAGATTCTTTCGCTATCGAGATCCTTTTTTCCATATCAATTATTTTTAGTTCTATAAATTCTATTGTTCTGTCCAGTTTTCTTTCTGTAAATTTCCTTTTCTGTTCTTCAGTTAGAAGTTCCAATGTCTCAGCCAGTGCAGTCTGCACCACTGGCCCTAGGTTTGTAAAGCAAATATCATCATTCATGTTTAAATATCTCCTTTTACTTATTTTTGATAATTATTTTGTATATCCTGGTAAAAAACCAGGATATCAACAAATTTAGATGGTATTCTCTGTCGAACTTATTTACTTAGTGCAATCATTTCCTTAACTTTTCGAATATTTTCAATAATTCCTTTAGCTATCAAAATCCTCTGTTCCATATCATTTATTTTCAGCTCGATGCCTTTTATTACTGTATCCATTCTCATGTGTGTAACTTTCTTTTTCTGTTCTTCAGTCAGAAGTCCCCATGTCTCAGCAATTGCAGTTTGCATTGCTGGACCTAAGTCTGTAAAATGAATGTCCTGGTTCATGTTCAAATATCTCCTTTTATTCATCCTTTTTTATCATTCAAAATAATACATTTAATTTTTTAGAAACAATTCAACCTGAGAGAACAACATTAATAGCCATCTTTTCAAAAATCCACTAATGCATGAAGATTCGCGGAGCAAAATTCGAGTGGGTTTATTTGATCCATTTGCCGGCTATCAATCAGTTTTTATCATCAGTTGATATTTAGAGGCATCGGTTGCATTAAAATCGCCGTTCATCAACTGATTTTTATCTAGGCTGAGTGGTTATTCTTTTATTTCATGCCCACTTCGATTGTATGTTAGTGGTTACATACTATATACATATTAAGTATATATAGTTTTTGAGTTGATTTAGTACTTCACTGTTACAATTAATACATTTAAATTTTTTTAATAACTATTCCGCCTAGGAAAAGCAATAATGTTCTCCATTTTTATTAATGTTTAAAAAAAGGACCCAATAGGCTTATTTCAGTTAATTATTGACTATTAATCCGTTTTTTATTTATCAATTAGTCGTTAATCAGAAATGTGCACCATGTCGAGATAAATGCCATACTATCATTTTTAGATAGCACAATAGTCGCTCCTTTTAGTTTATGTGGCCTCATATGTAAGTTAGTTATCACATAGTTAAATAAAGTTTTTGAGTCACTTCGAGACTTCACTAACCAGCAAGCGATAATTTCAAAACCATATCTTTTTGTTTTAACCTTATTAAAAAATGATATACAGCAAGCTGTATCTATTTTCTCTGCAATTTTAGGAGTATATGTGTATATGAGCGATTTGATTTGCTATTCACATCGGTAATCCACAATAAATAGTGGACAAATAAGCAAACAAATATACATATGTGCACCCCTGCAAGTGGCGAGTGGATTCAGAGATTACTCACATGACAAATAATCTAATTTTTTAGACGCTCGTTTTACACAGGTATTATTCTCACTCAAAGCCAAATTACACAAAATTCTCATATTCGTTACTCAAAATCCTTAAATATATGTGAGTAACGACTTAACATTATGAGAAACACTGAACAAAAAATATTGGATGCAGCCGTAAAGGTATTCTCCAGCGAAGGATATGCTGGTGCAACTACCCGCAAAATTGCACAAGAGGCAAATGTTACTGAAGTGACGTTGTTCCGAAAATTCCAATCAAAAGAAAACCTGTTGAAAGAGGTCCTCATCAAAAATAGGCATGCTATTTCATCACGAAATCAGTTGTTAAATATAAACAGAAAGGTAGACATTGAAAAAGATCTTAGTATGCTAGGCAAAGAAATTGCAAAGGATATGGAGGATGAAAAAAAGGATAGTATATCTTATATGTTTATGTTCATGTTGTTCGAAGAAGGACGACGTAGACCCGAACTCGCTGAAATTTTAGCATCTGTTTTCCAAACTAATATGAATCATCTGATAGAATATTTTGAGCTGCAAATGAAAAATGGGAAAATACGTAATATAAATGCTCAATCAGCAGCACTAACTTTTGTTAGTTATTTCATCTGCTCAGCCTTCTTAAGAGGAATATTTGTTGACTATAATTTTAGCTATAAAGTTGAAAATTTTATCGACATATTTACTAAGGGCATCTTGAAGGTCGAAGAAAAGGAGAAGGTTATGGAAAAGGAAGAGAAACTACAGAAGTTGAAAGAAGATATTGCCAAAAAACATGAGATGCTCAATCATCTGGAAGAGCAAGTCCGAGAGCTGGAAAAAGAGTAATCTTTAGAATGAGATCTCGTTTCTCAACAACTACCAAATCATTTGTTATTGTTGTTAACTCTAAAGTGTGCTCTCATCACAATGAATTACTAAAAATATTTCGGGGCCCAATTTTCAGAGAAATCACTAAATGCCTAGGAGGATTTCGATAAATACCTTAATTTAGTTACGTAATTATGGATGATAAACAAATGATTCTTGAAAATCAGATATTTATCAAAATTCCTCTAGAGTCTTCACAATAAAAATTAAAAATCAACATTTTTTCAAATGATGAATTTGTATTGGATTTCGGAATTATTTCTTTTGCCCTGTTGATTCTACTAGATTTCTATACAAAAGTATTCTCTGCATATTTTTGTGTGAAAATCTGTGTATTTGCTGAACCCCTGCATCTGTAAGACTTTTAAAGTCCTCCAAGACTGACAAGGAATGATAGCTACCTTTATGGATGAATGTGTAGCTTGTGGGGCAATGCTATCGATTTTAGAGATAATGGGGGAAAAATGAGTACCGCTTTTGAATCAAACATACTGAAATTTAAAATCGTATAATTACTGTAAATGTATTAACAAAAATTAATAGAATCAGTAGATAATAGATATTGTGAAACTTGTCTAGATTAATAAGATGTTCAAAATAAATAGCGAACGCTTGAACGCTCTCTAGATATTTCTTTTCTGCATTAGCGCATATTATATAGATGTTGGTGAATTCAATGATGTGTGGTCGCGATGCCGATCTTTTAGGAGTTATATGCGATTGTAATTCTCAAAAACGGGCTATACTAGAGGAATAACTCGACTCCGAGCTTTATGATCTTTACAGCTATTCAAAAGAGTGGGGTAGACACCCATCTACAATAAGACTGCAATTCTCAAACATTGAGCTTGAAAATAAACCAATCTTCTTCTGATACCTACCCCATAAAAAACTATTCTTATGATAGGTAAATTTGAACCATCATCTAAAATCTTTCATGTTTATGGATATCATAACTCCGAGATAACATCAAAAGATAGAAAATGGAAATGTTCTGACTGCAAGACAAAACATTGATAGAAACATTAATGCTGCAATTAACATCAAAAAATTCACTCTCATTAATCAAAACTAAATGAAATCTGATATTTGGAATTCGTGGGATGGGCTTGAGAACTTGTTCTCAAAGGAGAAAGGAATAAAACAAGAAGCCACTTAGTCTTCAGCTTAGTGGTAGTTCACTCTTGTATTTTGTGAATTTTTTAATTTTAGAACTTAAGCATCGAAGTACAAAATCAACCAAAGTAAGAAGATACTTTTCTACAATCCAAATTTTAAATATGACGTCTGATGTGTTGATTTTACATCAAAAATGCGTAAGTTCTAAAAAAATAATGAAGATGTCAGCCTTTATGTATATTCATTGTAAGCCACTATTTCTTCAAGAGCTTTCCTTGGCCTGGAAGCGGGCGATTCAGATGGGACTCCCACAGTCAATAAAGCGACGACTTTTTTGTCCTGCGGTATTTTGAGTATTTTTTTGACTTCGTCTTCGTCGAAAGCACCAATCCAGCAGGTGCCTAGACCTAGCTCTACGGCTTCCAGGGCAATGTGTTCTAGGGCAATGGCAAGGTCGACCTGGTGCCACTTTTGAGCAGAGTCTCCTATACCTGCGATTACGTGCGATGCGGCACCTACGAAGGCTTGGTTATTAGAAGCGGTAACAAGCTGAGTTTTTATTTGTTCTTTCTCGACAACAATAAACTTCCAGTTCTGTCGGTTCCCTGCCGATGGCGCAAGTCTTGCAGATTCCAGTAGTTTCTCGAGCTTGTCCTTCGGTATACACTCTTCTTTATAAGCCCTTATGCTTCTCCTATCCTTTATCGTGTCAAATATGGCCATGTTCTTCTCACCTGCGGTCAGAGATTAATGAAGTACTTATATAATGATCGATATTACTTAAAACCCCTATGGAAGTATAATGCTATAGATATCTGCATAGCTCTCTATTCGATAAGTACGAGATTGAAGAGGTTCATTATCTATCTTTATTCCGAGAATTTTCTTTTGATCTTAGGACTTACGTAATTGTCTGCTTTGCAGACATGGGCTTCTACAACTTTTATAATAAGGAAGAATTTGTCTTTTTTAGAAATCGATTAACAGCATTTCTTGGAATCTACAATCTGATTTGATAAATCAGTTTTTTGTATCCGCTTCAATTTAATGAATATAATCATATATGAAACATAATGCCAACTTTTCCCTACAATTGCGTGAAATTTTACAGGGTCATAAGAGGGGCAGTATACTTATTATTTTAAAAGAGTAAAATTAATTAATTTTCAAGAAGTAACAAACGATGGCTGTGAACAGTATAGATATTTAGGCAGTTCTAACAAGACAGCATTCCTACAAACACCTAATTTTTTGCTGAATTTGTATCTCTTTTGTGTTGGTTTGTCAGGAGTAGGGTATTTGCTCTGGTTAGTTATCTCACAATATTATATCCTCTTTTTACAAAGTCCATCAGGAAAGTTACATAATGATCTTCAAGTTTAAAAATCTAGCATGATGATTCAAAGAAATTCACATCTTCTAATGATAACAAATAGTTAAATATTGAGAAACTAAATAGAATAGAATAATATAATAATACACATAAAAATAACAGTTACGACTAAAATTATGAATCTGATCTGGCATAAATTTGGCAATTTTTTAACGGACTTGAAGTTCAATAATATCAAAATTTATGTGGAATTAACTCGAAATTTCATTTTTTGACATCATTACCGAGTAATTGAAAAATTTTAACCAGTCAGCCTAAGTGAACGCTTCAGGTCCATAACTAACTTTATCCAGACTATCCTCTGTAAAGAAGGCGCCTTTAATGAAAATAGTGAAATTTATTTCAGGAATGCGATTCTTTGGGTTAATTCCGATTATCGGGTTGGCAATTGCAGCTTGCATTCTGTTTATCAAAGGCGGCATTGATCTGATTAACTTGCTGGTAGAATTGGTTGCCGAAATAACAAACACAGGTACAAAAGGTGTTATTATTGTTGGATTTGTGGAGACTGTTCATTTCTTTCTAATTGGTACAATACTTTTCCTCACTTCACTCGGCTTCTATCAATTATTTTTTCAGGCGCTTCCTTTACCGGATTGGCTGAAGATGAATAACATTGAGGAGATGGAATTGAGTCTAATAGGACTTACTGTAGTCGTACTAGGGGTCAATTTCTTAAGCGTAATTTTTGAACAACAAGAAATCAACCTGGCGATCTATGGAATTGGCTACTCTTTACCGATATTATCACTGTCTTTTTTTATGAAGATACGTTCTGGTATGGAACGAAATGAGAGTAATTACCCGATGACAATCGAGAATGCATTATCTAAAACTAGTGAACAAGATCAATTAATGGACGAAAAGAGATATTGAAGAATAAGGAAGTTTACCGAAGATTCAGTAAATTTTGAATGGATCTGTATCCTTCGTCTTCATCACAATAACAGGATTTATTGATACCATTATGCCAAATTTTAGAAAAAGTTTGTATCATTTTTTTTGGATTTTATGTTTTACTTCAAAATATAGTTTTTTTTGGAATTGTATAGGAATTCGAATTAAAAATATTTTATCTTAATAGCGTTATGCAAATTAAAATATTGTTCTCATAATTTGTCTTTGAAAATTTTAATGAGTTAAATAATTGATATTTATGCAATCATGTATTTATAAATTTAAAAATATATTTTTCTAGTAGAAAAGTTTACTTTGTAGAGTGAAGTATTATCCATTTGTATTTTTGAATTTATTTTTTATCATTAATACATAAACCAAATCAAGAGGCAGATTATGAAAAATTTGACAAATAATGACACAAACAAAGGGCGTATCTTCATTAAGGCTTTAGGGATCACTATTCTGGTGCTATTTCTACTAGTGAGTCTCGCATGCGCGACGCAGGATTCAGATGCCCAGTTTAATAAGGGAAGAGTCAATCTAGCAAAATTAGGTCATTCAGATGAAGCAATAAAAGCATATGAAAAAGCAATGACTCAGGATTCAATTGATTGGAAAAATGAAGGAGTTAATCTGTATAATTTAAATAAAACCGATGAAGCATTAAATGCACATGAAAAAGCAATTGAAATAAATCCGAAGGATTCAGCAGGTTGGTACAATAAAGGACGTGTTCTATATAACTTAAATAAATACAATGAAGCTATAAAAGCATATGACAAAGCAATTGAAATTAACCCGCAGAATTCAGATGCTTGGGATCACAAAGGACGTGCTCTACATAAGTTAAATAAATACGATGATGCAATAAAAGCATACGACAAAGCGATTGAACTAAACCCGTATAATTCAAATGCTTGGAGCAATAAAGGACTTGCTCTAGATCGTTTAAATAAAATTGATGAAGCAATGAAAGCATATGACAAAGCAAGTGAAATTGATCAGCAGAAATCAAAAGCTTGAAACAATGAAGTAAAAGCTTTAAAAGAATTTTGATAAATTTCAATATTTAATAATATGCTTATAGAGGATTTCGATAAACTTCGGATTTTATTTCTTAGCAGGGAGTTCTCATATCTTCCCCACAATTTCTCTATTTAATTCCTCTTTTTGGCTTTACTTTATTCTCAATTCTTTGATTTTAAAGATAGCTTCCGCTATCTTCAATATACTTTTTTTATTTTCAATGTCCTTAATTGATAGAGATTATAACAAAAAGCCGTACACAACATTTTTAGATTTACTCTTTTAACAGTAGTAACAAAAACTCTTCCTGCTTTGAAAATTTCTTTCGTTACTGAATAAACTCTTTCCCCTTGGAATCTTTTTGAGCTAATTCTCTTATTTCCTAATATATCCTTTATTCCCAACGTATGTCCTTTGACCGCTCTTTTCATTGTTACATTATACCCTTTCGTTTTTGCTCCAAAGTATCCTCTGTCCTTATAAACCACTTCGTTTTCCTCTGTCAAATCTACATACGAATCATGTACTGACGCAGTTGTTGTTTTGAATCTTCTGATCAGCTCATAATCTCTGTCTATTATATTATGAAGCTTGTATCCAAAATGAGACTTACCTCTCTTTTTTGTCCATGTTCCATCTCTGATTCTTCTTGTTTTTGCCTCATCTCTCTGCTTTTGCATGTCCTGGATCTGAATGGATAAAAGTAGCATCCTGAATAATTCCCTGCTTTATCTGTAAACCCAGAGCATAAAGTTGGCTTTGCAACTTCCCCCATATTTTCTTTGAAATTCTCGATAATTCTCTCCCTAAATAGCCATACAGTAGTACTGTCAGGCATGTATTCCGGAAATTCAAGGAATTTCCTAAAAGAAATTCGATCTATACACTGTTTCTCAAGTTCAAAATCATAGAGACCATGCCATTGTTGTAAAACAAGCATTTTGAATATCACAATGACATCAGTTTCGGATCTCCCTCCTGAAACGGTTTTGTTGATATACATAGACTCAAGAATAATACGAAACGCTTTCCAATCAATTAAGGAATAAATTTCAGCAAGCTTACCTCCAACAGATTAAAGAAGTTTATACTCTTCTTTAAGAGCAAAATCAGTAAGAATTTTCATGAATATACATAAATATTGACAAATTTAAAGCCAACCATGCTCAAGAGCATGGAGGTTATCGAAATTCTCATAATTAAGTGTATCCTTATTCGATGATTTAAGTAAAACCTGTGTATTCATTCCAAATTCAGATCAAAATATCCCTACAATTTTGGATTAAACTGAAAAAAATACAGATATATTGTTATAAACCTATGCACTAATAAAACTAGCAAATCTGAGTATTTTCCCTGTTTAGATAGTTCCCTCAGGAGTACTTGAAAAGGATCTCCATATATATCATACTGTTTTTTTTCACAATAACCGTGATCTATTTCATACAATTTGATAAAGTCATCTCAATCCAAGTAATAAGTACGACCATAGCTAACAAAAAAGGAGAGTTTTTTAAGTCAAAATTTTCTTTTGTTCAACACACCTTCCATAGAAGTTCGCAATGAATATTGAACTCGTTAAAATCGTTGCTGGAATACCGATAAGGACAATTGAGAGAATTGCAAAGACAATTTCAAGTGCAGATTGTTTCAGTACTGTTACGATATAATCTCTAATATTATCTTTAACAACGTTTAGTATATAAAATTCAAAGAAAGACTCAATTGTCTGTTTCCTGAAGAAGTTAATCATGAGTAGCGGGATCACAAAGAATGCAAGCAGGAAGGCAATGAGATGTCCAAGAGCTTCACTTACATAAGTTACGACAAAAATTACAATTGTATATGCGATATAGAAAGGAATAGCCTTCAGAAAAATAATGATCCCAAGTTTCAAGTCGTCTATTAAATCAAGATCTATAGGCTCATCATACCTTCCATCAACAAATTCATTTATAAGTTTTACAATATATCCAAAGAGTACAAGCCAGCCAAAAATCGGAATAAGAAGCAAAAGTGCATATAAAAGCTTTTTTGGTGCTTTAAAAGGATACTTAAAAGCTTCTAACAAACTTATAATTTTTATAATTATCACCAATGCTTATTCTGCCTTTTAAATATATAGCGGTTATCCCCAAATTTTGTGACATATAAATTTTCGTTAAAGTTTGAAATTATTTAATAATTATTTTAAATTAACTATGCAAAAAATAGTTTCGGAATAAAGTTATTTTCTGATTGACTCTGTATAATTTAGTTTCATCATAAAAATAGAATGTTAGTCAGTAAACCTATTGACTTCCCATCAATTTCAACAAAAGACAAAATAATAAGCTGTTGGAGCCTCAAAAAAGAAGTCGGTATCAACATCAGATTAACAACAATAAAATATTGCATGTGTAAGTAGTGAGATGATCAATTCGATGCTTTAAAGCGTATTTATCCCTAACAAATTGACTTGTTCTGCGAACTGGCTGAGCAATTCTTATTTTTTGGTGCTGCTGGGTTTAGCTTGCTGTGCTAGCATAGAAACATAAGCTTTGACCATAAAAATCATTGCTCTACATCCTACTTTTTGTAGTAAAAAATCCATGAAACTCTTACCCATTCCATCCGATTATTCCACCAAGCGAACTCCCTGCGAAGTTCAACTGCTCCAACTATTTTCCTTCTACACTTCCATCTATTAGTTTTTTAGGTCTGCATTCGAAAACTAATTGTATCTTCAAGAAGACCATCAATTAACTCATAGCGACCTCTCCCAAGTACTACCAGCATTTCGAAAAAATTCCTTTAGACTTCGTCTATGATCCTTTTAGCCAGTTCCAATAAAAATATTTGCTTTTTCTCCCACATCTCATAGCTGCAAAAGCACACTATATCCCCAAGAGCTATTTCATCCCCTTTGCTAGATTGTATGTTGAACTCAGGAGGGAGGGAATGACTGCTATGTACTTTCGCACTGACGGCTGTAATTTTTTTGTTTTACTATATTTTTCAAGGCAGCTAGAGTGTTTCAATCCCTAATTTGTAAGATACTCATAAAGTTCCTCAAACTTTTGGTTAACCATTATATCTGCTTTATATAAGTAGAACTCTTGCTTCTTTTCCCCTAAAGATTTTCATACCTATGGCTTCTTCAAAAGATTCAAGATTTTTTAATTCCTCTAATACACCCTGATATACGCTCTTCGTACCATTACCTCCCTAAAATATCTAACTACCAGCTATCTCTATTTAGAATTTTTTAATTTTGTTCCAATTTTATCTCCACTTTTGAAAGAATAATGGAATTTTATTCAATCATGAAAGTACTATTCTCATTTGGAAAAGTTGATCCACTTATATATAAATCAATTCTCTTATTAGGAAGGGACGTTTTATCATTTACTGCGTTATTGATCGATTGAATTCGCTTGCCAATAGAATTAATGGTGAATTTTAGTGATCTTAGAGGATATTAAAAATCTCTTACTTTAAGGTTTTTTAGAACCCTTTTTAGTTTCCTGCTTTTTTTTCTTTTTTTCTGAATGTTTACTAATTTCTTCCTTTATAGTTTCAGAAGATCCTTCAAGCCCAAAGATGTCGTAGATATTATAGGGCGTTTCTAATATTGTGATATTTTCCATCTGTGCAAGTTTTTCTGAGTTTGTAACATCTACTTCACGCATAGTCAACTCAAAAGCTCTGCCACTAGGTGCAGCAGTTTGTACAGTCCCCCTCTTCTGGTCTACAGGCAAAATAAAGATAGGTGTCTTCCCCTTTGCAGTCTGGGAAACGGTATTTGTAACAAGAGTGTCTGCAATCCCGTATACGATCTTTGCGACGGTATTAGCGGTTGCAGGAGCTATTAGCAAGAAATCGTAGTGCCCCATCTGCAGTGGGCCTGCAATGAAAGGGGAATTAGGGCCGGCATCTACTTTGAAATTAGGGAAATCATCCTGGATTTTGTCCCACAGGTGATACCATTTCATTACAGTCTCACCCTCTTTGGAAAGGAAAACCATTGTATCAACACCTGTTTTTTCCTTGATATCCACAAGAACGTTATAAGTCTCAATCATTTGGTCTCCGGAACCTGTAATTCCCCATGCTATGCGTTTAATTTTTTTTCCTAACGGTTCTACCAAAATAACACTCTCCTGAAAAAGTTTCAATCTAAACTTTGGATGGATTTATTATCCTGATTAATTTGATTTTTAATTTTATTTCTGAAACTCATAGATTTTTCTGTAGCCCTCCTGAATTTAATTCTCATCTACCTCCTTCATATTTCAGATTTTTTGGCCTCAGATTTCGAAGCCACTTTATACTATAAGGTTTTCCTGTGCTAGCTTCTTCAATGTTTTTCTAAAATATTCAATACGCTCCTGATCCCAGTAAATTCCTTATGTTCTGTTATCTTTCACCACAATTTTTCTCAGATTTGCTCCGAAAGAGCCACCTCCAATAGAGTTAATTTCATTGATTACATAATAATTTAGAATAATCTGGATGACGATAACTTCTAAGCCCATTTGGCCTCATAAATCTGTAATTCACATCCCTAATATAATGAAAATTTAATCATCTAACATAATAATCGAATAATTTTTCATCTGCATAAATGATCAGGAATTTATTTGTTGATCAATAATTAAATATTTTGGGCATAAGTTTGCTTAGAAAAATCTTGTAGCCTTTGACAACAACAGCTCAGTAGATTACCACGATCGGTTTTGTATGACCATTAATTTTTCGCTGATATACAGAATTTCCTATTATTCAGGCATCAAGCCAATTATTTTGCCTTACGGCTCGGTTGAGATATAATTCCTGTTAATAAAGCTTTTTTGTCCTAACACAGAAAATCACAGTGAATAAAAAAATTCATCGTTTTTCCTTTTGAGAATAATTAATAATTTCAACACCTTATTCTTCATTTGAAACCTTCGGACTTTCTTGAATCAGATAAATGATCATCTTATTCCGAGGATTTTTTGATATTCCGTGAATTTTGGTAGGTGTTGCTTCTATTTATTATATATCCCCTTCGAAAGTACCAGTAAAAATTACTAGTGTGCCAGTAAAGTATCTCGGATACTAGAATATATCTGTATGGTTAATATTTCAAAATTCGATCATTTCGAACCCATTTGTATAACACAGATGTATAGGGGATTTCGATAGACCCAATTTTGTCATATGCTTATAAGTGGTACATAAAATAACTCATGAGAATCAGAAATTTATCGAAATCCTCTTCAGAAGACACAAACAGGAAATTGGCATTATCTAAACAAAAATATAATCAGTTTTCATTTAAATAATCAAGTACTTAATTACTTTGAGTAACTTTTTGATATTATCCTACCTTTGATGAAATTAATCCGTAGCTGACTAAATTTAGAATTATTATTGGACAGAAAAAGGATATAAAGCCGTATAAACTCATTAGTTGTTAATGGTGAGTTAAATGCCTTGTGGATACTGTGGGGAGAGGATAGAGTGGCTAGCATTCAAGTGTCATCAGTGCGGGATGTCTCTTTGCGTAAATTGCCGCTTACCAGAGAATCACGAATGTACGCCAGTTACTCGATGTTTAGGAACATTTGTATATAAAACAGTGGAGAAACCCAAAAAAAGGGAAAAAGATGACGCACATGCGAGCATAGATATTTGAATATTTTTAATCTTTTCGAGATCTTATAAGACAATGTATTTGCTGGGGAGAGTAACTGTGAACCTGATTAGTGTATAAAAAGATTTTAAATCGTTCCAATAATGCTACTTTTTAGGTCCTGCTGACATATTGTATAGATGCACGTTCCGATCCTGTACCGTACAAGGAAGCTCCACTCATATATTATCCTACAAAATATATTATATTATAACATGGAGATATAATGTTTCCTGGCACTCGTAACTGACAATGAAACTCCATCAGATACACCTTTCTAGACTCGTTCGGTTATATATCATCGAGGAATATCAGCGATTGCAGATCTACATTCTGAACGGTCAAGAAGTCGACAACCTAGTCACCGAACGTATTGACTATGCTCTATTTAGGAATATCAAGAACGGTGACCGCTATTTTGAAGGAATCCATGTCAAGAAACTGCGGTATATGCTCTGTCGCGTGCAAGAACTGAAATGACATGTTGCGGTCCCCCTACGACATCCTATCTGCAAAACGAATGCCATTCTGGAATCGCTGCTTCACGACAGATACACTGGGTAAGAGCATATTGGAGCCGGAGCAGCAAAAAATAAAAGACCAAAATGTATCCCAGCGAGAAGGTGGAAGCGTGGCAAAAATGAGCATAAGATACCGAATTTGGAGGAGCGAGAACAGATGACCGAGAAGGAGAACCAAGCAATAAGCTATCTTGCAAATAAGAGAGCATGCCTCGCTTGGCTTCGGACAGCGATTGCCTTAATCAGCTTTAGCCTCGCAGTAGCCCAGTTTCTAGAACGCAAAGTCGTACCCTGTGTACCCCTCGGAGCACGTCAACCATCATGGTGGAGATGAATTTTAGGCGTAAGGATCCCGCAGAGCCTTGTTGAATCCGAAAGTCTTGCGCTCCTCGACCGTCTTCCGATTCTTGTCGATCTTTTCCTTCGCGAGCTTCGTGACGAGCTCGAGGCCGGGCTTGACCCCCTCAATAGGCTTCGTCTCGAACATGCCCGCAGCTACCGCCTTGGACCAGACGTCATTCCCCACCTTAGTGCGAACGAAGACCGTGGACCAGCCGTCGGGGCTCCCGACCGAGCCGGTCGAGATGTCGGCGAGGTTGGAGACGTAATCGAGACATACGTGGCAGCCAGGCTGCTCGTACTTGTGAGTCACCTTGAGTGGCAGGGCGACAACTTTACCGCGCTCTGTGTAGACCCAGTACTTGCCCTTCCCGATTTCCATCCTCTTCACGGAGCTAAGGCTCTGGCCCGCATGATCCTCAACAATGGTCTGCATGGACTTGTACGGGAAGTTCTCCATGCAGAAGAGCCCTACGGCAAGGGCGATCTTGTCCGGGACATCCCGCAAGTTGATGGGATAGAGTTGAGCCTTCCTGACCGCCTGCATCTGGCAGCAGACGCCTGTGACCCCGACCTTGTCGAGGCCGAAGGACCGAGTAGCCTCCTTGAGCCAGGAAATCTGGGGGCTGATGTTGTATTTCGTCCCTCGTGCCTTGAGGATGTCCTCGCGACTCATCGCGACAAACGGCCTGGGCTGCCAGGGCCGGTCGCCCTCGCCTGCCACAATGGCCCCGTCGATGATACCCTGCTCTAGGCCATAGACTATGAGTGTGGTGGCAATGCCGCCGTCCTGTGCCTTCTGTAGGATCTCCTTGTCCGTGCTCCGTGCCGAGACGCATGTCGTGTATTTGCCGAGATATGGATCTGCAACCATTTTTCTCACCTCACTTGAGCGCTTCAGCGATGATCTCGCTGATGCACTCGAATTCAGGAATCACATCGAAGTTGAAGAACGACCGTGGGCAGGCACCGTAGCAGGAACCACACTTGATGCAGAGGTCACGCTGACCCTGCGGCTTCCCGAATTCGTGTGTAATCGCCCGCACTGGGCAGGATGCAGCGCAAGTGCCGCAGCCTATGCAAAGGCCCTGGTTGATAACGTCATTCATCAGGTCGCAGAAACATGCAGTTGTGCCGCGCTTCGCAAGGTCCATGAGAGGTTTTAAGTACTTGCCCGCAAGGACCTTCTGGTCTGCGTCCCCCTGCATGAGCAGGTATGACATGACGGTGACGTTCCTTATGAGCTCCGGGCTCGGGGGGCATCCGGGGATATAGACATCCACGTCGATGAGATTCCCGATGGGGAGGAAGGACTCGTGCTGGGGCTGATTGTGCTGCCCACCACGGCAGAACCGGGTGATGTTCCCGTAACTCGCACAGGAGCCGAGGGCCACAACGACCTTGGACTTCTTCCGCGTCTCCTTGATCTCCTCAACCGATTCATGGTCCTGGATGCAGACCGATCCCTCGACGAGCGCCACGTCCATCTCTGGGATCTGCCGGACGTCTGCGAGCGTGAGGCAATATACGAGGTCGGCGTAGTCGTCCAGAATCTTTATGAGTCCCAAGTAATTGTCGGCCACGGACACGAGGCAGCCGGTACAGCCGCTCATGTGTACATGCCCAAGCTTGATCTTGTTTGCCACTGGTTTCGCCTCCTTTATAGCTTCCACCTTATTCTCCGTCTCAACCGGAGCGGGCTTGGCTTCCCCGCCCATGGATTTCTTGATGGAGTTAAGCAGTCCAATAGTTCATACCGATTTCCTTCAATATCTCGGATACAGCTCCGGGAATAGCTCTCTGTACCTCGTCTGTAATCCCGATGACCATCTCTGGGGCAGAAACGTACTTCTTTTGACATGCAAGGACCCGGATCCGGATATCATCCTTGATGCGCTGGAGCGGCTCGGTCAGATCCCAGGAATGCGCGTCCCGGTAGCTCCCCACAGGGAGCTCGTCAACGGTGAGCCATCTGAGAGCGCCGGGTTCTCCCCCGAAGTCCGCGATGTCCACGATGATAAGAGTCTTCGTGGACTCGGAATTAAGGAGGGTAAAGATGAAATGTGGACCCCCTAGACCCGCGTCAACGACTGTAACGTTTTCGGGGAGTTCAAGGCCCTTGAGACTCTCCACTACTGCAGGTCCGAACCCATCATCCGCATATAGCGGATTGCCGCAGCCTGCCACCACAATTTCGGAGTATAGCATTTCCATTCCCTTCACTCGATGAGCTTCTGAGCGACTATCTTGTTCTCCTCGTCCACCACGATCATATGGGTTGCGCACGAGACGCATGGGTCATAGGCCCGAATGACCATTTCGGCGATCTGCCAGGGTGCTCCCGTCAGACTGCGGCTGCATGTTGGGAGGTTCCACGTTGTAGGCACAAGCATCTCGTACCACAGAACCCGACCGTCCTTCACCCGTGCGATGTGGACATCAGTACCGCGCGGTGCCTCGTTCGCGGCCCAGCCCATGGACCCATCTCCCTGGGGGATGGTGTCCGCGAGAACCTTGCCCGAGGTATCCAGGTTGTCAAGGCACTTGAGGATGGAGTAGCAGCAGTCGGGGTACTCCAACTGCCTGGCGATGTGCTGGGCGAAGGTGCCCTTCTCAGTGAAGCTCTTGAAGGTTGCGAGCCTTGCCCTCGGGCCGACTTCTACCGGCTGGCCATCGTAGATCGGAACACCGGTACAGGCCTCCATCTGGGGGTTGGCCTTGGTGCCGACCTTCGTGGTGCCGCCGGTTGGATAGTTTGGATCCTCTAGATCAATGGTTACCTCATCCATGTACCAGTCCCATGGCCGAGTCTCCGTCCACCTGGCGAAGTCCCACATGGGATTCTCGTCCAGACTGGAGGAGCCGTACATTGGGGATGTAGCCATGACCCCCTGGTCATGGTACCCGAGCATCTTGGGAATCGGGATCTTCTTGCCCGCGACATCGGTGAATTCCCGGTTTTGCATGTTCTTGATGACCGCGAGCATGAACTCCATTTGCTCGTGGGCAAGGACGAGGCCTTCCTTCGCAAGGTCGGCCATTTTCTGCTTTGCCAGGTGGCTTACGTTGCGGTACATCCCGCCGACCCTCGGGTTAGAAGGGTGGATAGCCTCTCCGCCTGCGATGGCTCCAATGGTCTGTCCGATCTCGCGGATGCGGATGATCCTCGCTGCAACGCTCCTGACAGACTGCTCCTTGCTGAACGGGTTGATCTTCGTCTCCGTCCCCGGTATGTAAAAGTCAGGGAGGATAAGGATGTTGTGCAGGGCGATGCTGTGGAGGCGGTTCGCAGCATGGAGAATGACCCGCAGGAGCTTTGCATCCGTTGGGATCTCGCAGCCGACAGAGGCCTCCATGGACTCGATGCCCGCCAAACAGTGGGCGATGGGACATATACCGCAGACCCGAGAAGCGATCTTCGGGACCTGGTCCATCGTCTTACCTATGGCGAGCTTCTCAATACCCCTAACCGGTGTGATGGAGAGCCAGTCTCCTCGCTCGACGATGCCCTGATCATTCACCTTCAGGGTGAGCTTGGAGTGGCCTTCGTGTCTCGTGGTTGGAGAGATCTCTACAACTTTCGACAATAGTATCGCCTCGTTTTCGATTCGGTGTTCTTCAGGCTGTACCGTGGTTAATGCACTCTGTGCGATTAATCTAATGATAGTTACCCGTACGTAAAGTACGTTAACCCCTTACTTTCTCCAGCGCGTTAGTTATAGTTTTCGTTTTGGAACCAACGTCAGTTTTTGGAATATACGAATGGAAAAAAATGTACAATTCGAAGCGAGAGAAGTCTTGTGACTTGGAGAACATTCCGTCTTTGGAACCCGGCCCTGAAAGATCTGATTTTTCAGCCTCCTCCGAAATAGAGCTTCGTGGGTTCTTTCCGGAGAATAAGGTGTTTCATAGCTATGACTAAAATGAAATAGATTCTAAAAGAAATAAAAATACAAAAAAATTTTGATCGATTTAAATTTGACCATGTAGATGTTAGTAGGAGCGTATATCTTTCAAAGAGCGTAAATAAGACAAAGGTTATCCTAGAATATTAGTAATTTTTTGAGAAATCAATAGTATTAAAATTTTTACACTAATCTACATTCAAGCGAAATATATTATTTTTATCGATACTTTGAAATATTTGAAATATTAAAGTTTTCAGCTAACTTCGAACCTTAAAATTATCCATATTCCTTAGACTTAACAGAACCGTACTAAAACTATTGTAGGACTTACGCGGTTGAGCTAATAAATGATAACAATAGACCTTTAGACTGTCCAAAACATAATGTTTATGATAAACTTGCTCGTCTTGAATTTGGTCTTTAAGTGCGTCAGTCCCATATTGTTAACTATACAGCACTGCGAGCATTAAGTACGGATAATTTATTATATAACATAAAGCTAATTTTACAAATGTTCACTGGAATTAAAGAATCTGAATAGACCTATACTGATAAATTAGAAAGCATGTAATGTGGTTTACTTTGTGCCCATGGGTAATTGTAGTTTGAAAAGGATATTAAAAACAGACAAATTTCGTTGTTCATAATCATTTTGCACCTTAGTGGATTATATAAAACAAGAGAATAATTCTAGACAAGAGTTCGTAGAATCTTCTCGGATTAAGTCTTGTATAGCTAGCTTCCAACCTACCAAATTGTCTATCCCCAAAGACTTACGATCTGGTTTTACAGTATATACATTTATATAGAGATTCTATTTGCCAACGATGAATTAAAATTTAGTTATTACCTAAAAAATTGAAATTATAATAAAACAATAGCTACAGACAACATTCAAAGAAAAAGATATGTTCATGAAAACATAATCAATATCTAGCATCTAATATTCGAGGTGACTAGTATAGCTGGTGCGAGAAATTTTGTTTTATGAACCGAATACGGCAATAAGAGTGGTTTTTCCACTAGAAAACATCTCTTCAGGCTGCACTAAAAGCTGCAAACAGGAGCAAAGGGACAAAATCCAAACGGGAAATTATCCGCCTCAGGAAATGCGGAACAAAGAAGGTACACATTTGCAGAGCATGAAAACAAATTGTAAAAGCTCCCGAAAAGAGGCCGAGCTGGTGCCAGAGAAAATTAGCAAACCCTTTGTCAAAAAAAATCGAAATAATCGAATAAAAAGAAGTAAAAGCTTAATACAATAAAAAGAAGTAGTAGAGTATTAAGGACTTCTATTATATTGCACCTGCTCTAATTTATCCAGAAAGTTGTGTGTGGCGTAGGTACTATATAAATCAAAAAATAAATGTATTGTAGTATGTAGTACTACACAAAATACTAAATTTGTTGATAACTAAATTATTATCTACTTCTCAAAGTTTAAAGTAAATTATAAAATAACAAAATTAATTTCTTGATGACTTCTTAATATTTTCAAAAATTTGTCTAAAATTAACCATTAAAAACCAAAATCAATGAAATGAACCACAAAATAATATTTTGTATAATATTCACTTTAGTATAACTGATATAATATAACTTTCCCTTTAATATACTCTTCATAAACTTATTAATTAAAGAATAGATATTAAGAAGTAAAATGAACAAATGTAGCCTTTATTCATACACTTTACTACATTCTGACTAGTAGAAAAATATTTTAAGTATGAAATAAATTAGATGTTTAAGTCACTCGTTTTAATTACTTATGAGTTCAAGCATGCATAAGATCTAAGCTGGGGGTGATCTAAAAAAGATGGATTACAGTTCTTTAAGGTCAGATTTCCATAAACTATACAGGACCTAAAGAGAAATATTTTTGTTCGTACCGTTAATCTGGAGGCATGAAGCAAAAACCGGGAATTTGAATAATTTTTTTTCAAGTTGGAAAGCTAAATTTTAGAAAATATGATTCTACTTTTGGTATTTCAAGATGATTATATAGAAATTATTGAGAGTTTCGATGAACATCTTATTTTCACGAGTCATTTACATGCCATTTACAAGCATATGACAAAATTTAGGGATTTATGTAAATCCACTATCGATGGCGAAATTCCTTTTCAACAACTTGGGGCCAGAATTATAAATATGAATAAACTGATAGCAAATACCAACATACCCGTATTACTGTACATTTAGAGAGAATAAATAAATTACATATCATCGATCACATGATAATTACCGCGTTAACCGCAGGAATGAAAACATGCTTGAGAAATTGGTCTTAATAAACAAAGGAAGCTACACATTGAACAACATATAAAAAATAACGTAAAAAAGCTGGTAGAACCGAATGAAAATTAATGATAACTGTGTAGGATGCGGACAGTGTGTTTCTTTTTGCGATCAGGGAGCAATAGAGGTAAAAGGAAAAGCAAAAGCAACTTCTGCCTGTATAGGATGTGAGACATGTTTTTGGTACTGCCCGGTTAAAGCAATAGAGGTATCGATGTGAAAGCAATTATTATTGGCGCCGGTTTAGGAGGGCTCTTAAGTGCCGCCAAACTTTCGCAGGTAGGATACCAAGTAGAAGTTTTTGAGAGACTTCAAATCATTGGAGGGAGATTTACAAATCTCAATTACAGAGGCTTCCAGCTTTCCAGCGGAGCTTTACACACACTTCCTCATGGACCCACAGGTCCTCTAGCCCAATTTTTAAATGAAGTAAATGCTGATGTGCAGATTATTCGATCAGACCAGCCAACCATACGCATGCCTCTAGAAAAAAGTAATCCTAATTACAGAAAAGGCTTCAAGGACATTTATTTCAACGAATTTTTCATACCTCTTTCCAACAAAGACCGCCTGAAAATTGCTCTCCTTATCGTGAGTACAAGAAAAAACCGCCCTACAGGAAGCAATTTGAATGCATGGATCAGAAATCAATTTAAGGATGAATGGCTTTTGAGATTTGCAGACTCCTTCTGCGGCTGGTCCCTTAGCCTGAAAAGTGACAGTGTCCCCTTGGAAGAATATTTTGAAATGATTGAAAACATGTATAAATTTGGTGGCCCAGGCGTCCCGATTGGAGGCTGCAAAGGAATTATAGATGCCTTAGAATCTGTAATTGTTGCAAATGGTGGGAAGATTTATGATAAGACCGAAGTATCGAAAATTCTTATGAAAAACGGAAGAACAGCAGGTATTATTGCTGGAGACAGAGTATATGAAGCAAATCTGATCATCAGTAATCTTGGGCATGCAGCAACTGCCTTTCTTTGTAGTGAATCTCTGCTAGATAAAACATACTCCGACTACCTCAAAATGCTTGAGATCCTAAAGCCCTCTGCTGGAATAAAAATTTGCCTTGCAGCAGATGAGCCTTTAATAGGGCATTCCGGGATCTTGCTAACTCCATATGCAAAAAGGGTAAATGGAATTAATGAAGTTACGCATATTGACCCAAACTTGGCTCCACCTGGCAAACACCTTACAATGACCCACCAGCAAACAGCCCCTGAGAATCTGAAAAATCTAAGTGTTGAAATCGAATTAGGTCTTGAAGATCTTAAAGAAATATTCCCAGGCAAAAAATATGAAGTTTTACTCATTCAATCATATCATGACGATTGGCCTGTGAATAGGGTAGCCTCAGGTATGGATCCAGGCAATGAGACCCCGATTACTGGACTTTACGTAGTAGGAGATGGCGCAAAAGGTAAAGGAGGCATCGAAGTCGAAGGAGTGGCATTAGGAGTAGCCGCAACCATGAAGAAAATACTCTGCTAAATTTAAGGATGAAACAAATTCAACAGGTGTTTTACCATTCAAACAAAAAAATCCTACCTCGTTACCTACACAAAAAATGTTTTCATTCCTGTAACCAATATGTGCAGAAACTGCTGTGCATACTGTGGCTTCAAACGAGAACCAGGACAATCAGACGCCAGACTAATGAGACCCGAAGAAATTATTCTTATCCTAGAACGTGGGGTAAAAGCAGGGTGTACTGAGGCTCTTTTTACTTTTGGGGAGTATGCAGATGAGGTACCAGGGTACGGAAAATTGCTTAAAAAACTCGGTTATTCCTCCACGTTGGAATACTTACTCTTTCTTTGTGAAACGGCAATAAATATAGGTATTCTTCCACATACGAATGCGGGGATTATGAACCGCTCGGAACTTAAGACATTAAAACCTCTGAATGCTAGCATGGGGCTGATGCTTGAGAGTATGGCAACCCTTGATGCCCATGAAAACTGTTGTGGAAAAGTGCCAGAACGCAGGCTTCATACAATCCGAGAAGCCGGAAAACTGCGAATTCCCTATACTACTGGCCTCCTAGTAGGGATCGGAGAAAAGCGGGAGGACAGAATTAAATCGCTAGAGGTTATTGCAGATCTTCACAGGGAATATGAGCATATCCAAGAAGTCATTATCCAGAACTTTGTCCCAAAACCAGGGACACCCATGGAAAACTTTCCAGAGCCTACAATCGAAGAAATTATTGATACGGTGTTCCTTGCCAGGCAGATACTTCCACCTGCTATAGCAGTTCAGGTGGCTCCAAACCTCATTGATCCAAAATCCCTTATCGAAAAAGGGGCAACGGATCTAGGAGGCATATCTCCTTTAACCATAGACTGGATCAACCCTGAAGCCAAATGGCCGGGATTAGATGACCTACAAGATAAGCTGGGGAACATTCTGCTAAGGGAACGCTTACCAATTTATCCACAGTACATAAAAAAAAGATGGTACTCAAAAAGGATAGGAAAGTTGATCGGACAACTGTCGGACACGCAAGGTTACCGAAAAGAATCCTTAACAAATAGCCTGGAGAGGAATTAAAAAATGAACAACAAAATTCCAGAAGATCTCATAGAACGTGTATATCAGGGAAAGAGCACAAAAGAAGATGCACTTCTTCTCCTTAAAGCACCTCACTTAGAACTCTTCATGTTTGCGGACGAACTTCGCTCTCATACTGTAGGAGATACAGTTACCTACGTAGTAAACAGGAACATCAATTTTGCCAGCAAATGTTTGGGAACGTGTGGATTCTGCGCTTTTAAAAACAAGAATGGATATGTCCTCACCATTGAAGAGATTATGGCAAAGGTTAGAGAAGCAAAGCAGGCTAATGCGACTGAAGTTTGTATCCAGGGAGGACTCCTTCCTGATCTAGGCATCGACTTTTACCTCGAGATCGCAGAATCCATAAAAGCTGAATATCCAGAAATGCACATTCATTCTTTTTCACCAATGGAAGTGCACCATGCCGCCCGCATCAGTGAAATTACGGTAAAAGAAGCCCTTTCCAGACTAAATAAAAGTGGTCTCGACACTATGCCTGGGACTGCAGCAGAAATACTTTCTGAAAGGGTGCGGAAGATTATCTGTCCCACTAAACTTGGAACAAGAGAATGGATCGAAGTGATCAAGCAAGCGCACGCTGCAGAAATTCCTACTACTGCAACAATGATGTACGGACATATTGAAACTCCTGAGGAAAGAATAGAACATATACTGATCATCAGGGATATTCAGAAAGAAACAGGCAGGATTACAGAATTTGTTCCCCTACCATTCATGCCCTATAACAATCCATTGGGGAAGAAATTAATGGAAGAAGGCAGATATGCCACCTCAGGCCTTGAAGATTTAAAAACGTATGCTATTTCTCGAATCCTCTTAAATGGGCACGTGGATAATATCCAGGCAAGTTGGGTAAAGTTAGGGAAAAAACTTGCCCAATTTGCTCTTTGCTGCGGAGCTAATGACCTGGGTGGTACCCTCATGGAAGAGAATATTTCAAAATCTGCAGGAGCCTCTAACGGAGAACGGATCTCAAGAGAAGAACTTGAATGGATGATACACGAAGCTGGCAGGATTCCAAAAGAGAGGACTACATTATACAGGGGAGTTCATGAACTGGCTTTGGCAAATCAAAAAAATGCCAAGTTGTCGAATCTCAGAATGAGCTCATCTATCGGGAATAAATAGAAAGTCATCGACTAAAACAGGAATGAGCATAATGTACATGAAAAAAGAGGTGGCCATCCCTATGACGTCTTTGACAGAGCAATATAAGGAAAAGTGTACTAAAGAAAATACTCTTTTATACTGCTTTAAAAAAGTCCATTTGAGCTTTTTGAACTCGCAGATACACTGTGATATCAGGCATCTGCGATGTTGTTAGTCGTGCTTCATACAGAAACATACACATTTGATAAATGAAGGAAACTGTGAATTTTATGCTTGCAGAACAGAAAAATATTATTTATACTTATGTTGGAAGATATGCGCACAAACGTGAGTGAAGCAAGAAAAGTCGGTGTTTTGGAGATATTTATGGGAGGAGAGGATATGACATTGACATGGAATTCTATCTTAAGATGGTGAAAGCGAGTTTCAGCCCCTCACAGGTATCTCAGCTAGATTTTTTCCAAGAGGAGTAAAAAATTAATTGTCCTGAAAAAAAAATCAATACCCAGAAATGAATTGATACCATAACTTTGAGGCATAAGATTGGAATTTTCACTTTGTGATCATCATGTAAGGGCATTTAGAGACTGTAGAATAATGTCTGGGCCATGTAATTATCATTCGCGAAATCAGAAAGAGACTAAGAGGATTCAGAAATGATCCACATGTCTTCTTTTTCTAGAATAAACGAATAGATGAAAAGATTCTGGTATGGAGAAAGCTCACCAGTGCCGGACTTAAAGATTTGCACATCATAACCATTTCCAACATAATCCCTACATATATTTGAACAATATCAGGACTCATGGGTTAAGCTCGGGAAAAATTTGCTTAGGTAGCCTTGAAGTATGGAACGAATCATAAAAATTACGCTTATGGTAGATCAGATCTCAACAACACTCTGAGGAATTCATTGCTAATGTTTATTCCTACGAGCTTAAATAGTTGATAAAAAGTGTAGGAAGAATTTCTATTTATAGAGAGACCCTTTACAGGATATCTAACACCAATTTTCAGAGAAGGAATTAACTTTCGAATCGCTGAAGAACCAGAGAAAGTACTGGGAAGTAAGAAAGATCAAAAATAAATGTTTTCCGAAGGTTAAAAGATCCCAATTTAAGGAGTCAAGATGAAAGTGGTAGTACCCTATAAAAAATCCAGTGCAAAGTCCCGATTGTCCTCGGTCCTAAGCCAGGAAGAAAGAGAAGAATTTGTGGAAATCATGTTGAATCAGGTAATAGACACAGTACTAGCAGCTGGAATAGAAAATATCGATATCCTCAGTCCTTCAATATATGGCCTTGAGAACATGAAGAATGCCAGAGTCCTCCTGGATAAAAGCGACTTGAATGAGGCTGTCAACAGGTATCTTGGACAAGTGGATGAACCAACACTGATTGTTATGGCTGATCTGCCCCTTCTTTCTCCAAGCCATATAAAAGCGATAATCTCAACAAAAGAGGATGTCTGTATAGTTCCAGGAAAGGGGGGAGGAACAAATGTCCTTTTTGTCAAAAACCCTTCATGCTACAGGGTCGAATACTACGGCTCAAGCTTTCTGGCACACTGCTCTATAGCTGCTGAAGAGAGGCAAAATATTGGAATATATGATTCTTTTTTAGTGAGTACGGATATAGATGAACCGGCGGATTTAGTCGAACTGCTTATACACGGAAAAGGATATGCAAAGAAATATATAAGCAAAAAGTTCAGGCTTGAGATCAGCAGAGGAAGAGTGGAATTGTCTCAAATTTGAAGCTTTTTATAAATTTAATCCTCAAATAAATGAAAAGAGAAAAAGGTTAAATTAGAGCTAATTTCGATATGCACTAATTTTAATAATTGAGTATGTACTCATTATAGAGGATTTCGATAAACTTCGGATTTTATTTCTTAGCAGGAATTTCTCATATCCTCCCCTCAATTTCTCTCTTTAATTCCTCTTTTTGGCTTTACTTATTCTCAATTCTTTGATTTTAAAGATAGCTTCCGCCATCTTCAATATAGTTTTTTTATTTTCAATGTTCTCAATTGATGGAGATTATAACAAAAAGCTGTAAAACAACATTTTTAGATTTACTCTTTTAACAGTAGTAACAATAACTTTCTCCTTTGAATACCCTTTTAGTTTCGGCATAAACTCGTTTCCATTGAGCTTTTTTGAGATGATATTCTAGTTTTTTAATACATCACACATCCAAGAGAATATCCATTTACTGCTCTTTTCACCGTTACACCACTGACTTAGCCACAAAGTATCCTCTGTCCCTATAAACCACTTCATTTTCCTCTGTCAAATCTACATACGAATCATGTACTGACACAGTTGTTGTTTTGAATCTTCTGATCAGCTCATAATCTCTAGCTATTATATTATGAAGCTTATATCCAAAGTGAGACTTATCTCCCTTCTTTGTCCAGGTTCCGTCTTTGCTTCTTCTTGTTTTTGCCTCATCTCTCTGCTTTTGCATGTCCTGGATCTGAATGGATAAAAGTAGCATCCTGAATCATTCCCTGCTTTATCTGTAAACCCAGAGCATAAAGTTGGCTTTGCAACTTTCCCTATATTTTCTTTGAAATTCTCGATAATTCTCTCCCTAAATAGCCATACAGTAGTACTGTAAGGTACGTATTCCGGAAATCCAAGGAATTTCCTAAAAGAAATTCGATCTATACACTGTTTCTCAAGTTCAAAATCAGAGAGACCATGCCATTGTTGTAAAACAAGCATTTTGAACATCACAATGACATCAGTTTCAGGTCTCCCTCTTGAAACGGTTTTGTTGATATACATAGACTCAAGAATGAAACCATTTTCAAAATTATTACTTGATTTTGATGGAAATATGAAAGTAAATATATTTTCTTTACTGAACCGGCTTCATAGCATAAATCAAGAGACAGAGGAATTTGATCAAAACAACAAGCTTAGGTTGCAAATAACATCTTTACCTAAACTTCCTCTAGATAGAAAATCAAATGAATATTATTGGAAAAAGATAGATAAATGTTAATGTCAATAAAATCATTAAAGAATACTGAAGTATTATCGAAACTTAGTGGATTAATTTCAGGAAAACATAAGTTTGTGCATAAAATGTCGCATTATTCAAAATGATGACTATACCTTTGTGCTACCGGAAGTTGTCCATCATCAGTAGTTCCAAAATAATCTCCATCGTTCAAAAGTTCATAACTCAAAATCTGTTTTTTAATTTCATGATATTCTTTTAAAGATTTTTTTTGCTGTGATACATTTTATAATCTCATCACTTTTGAAGGATAATATTTTGGGTCAACACCAACGAGAAAATGTACATGATCATCATCAGTATAGATTGCATCTAATTTAAAACAACACATTTCACCAATTTTAAAGAATATATTTCAAATAGTTGATGATGTCACTGTTTGAAATAAATTTTCTCGATTCTTAGTAAATATTCAGCCTGGAAAAACAATATCAATAACCATATTTACTCAGATTAAATGAGCAAATTTTGGTTGTGGATTTTTTATCACTATCGACTATAGACAATGTTTTTATTTTCCCATACAGTAGCAATCAGAAGTATCTACGGCATCAAAGCAGATATCGCTCAATTGATTTTTGGTTGGCTAATAGTTACAACACCCCATACAAAAAAACATGCGAGATTTCATAAACACAATGATTGTATGCTACGATTTTATTTCGTAGTACAAAAGTATCTTAAGTATTAATCAGTTGGTTAATAACCGTTATTGAGAAGTTTTTATCCCTGTCGCAATATATAGAGTACCCGACTGGAGTAAAAATTCTCTAGTTTAATGCATTGGTTTATTAGAGTACTACAACTGTAAATGGTCATTTTTCGAATATTTAACAGATATAAAATGAAATAAAGACATTGTGGTAATCAATAAACTTCGAAACTGCTTATGAGGTTTCATTTTAAAATAGAATTCAAGACGCTTTTCAGAAACGTATTTTTTGCATTAATATTCTTTTTACTTGAGGAAGTTTTGGTAATTTTTAATCACTAATTAAAATTTATGAAGATAAAATTATATTTTAATATGGAATTGTAAAGGACGTGACAAAATAAAGGTAAAAAATCTTTTTTAGATTTATATAAATTTAATGGAGAAGACCAGTAGAATGATTGTCAGAAATTACAAGCTTTGGAAAGCAGAAGCAACTACACCATGTTTACTCTCAGTGTTAATTATTTCAGAGCTGCATTAAGTATAATTGACATAAATTCATTTTTATTCCTATGTTAATAGGACTCACCGGTACACCTGGCACTGGAAAAACCTCCGTTAGCATGTTTCTTGAAAAAAAGAGGCACTGGAAAGCAATCCACCTCAATGACTTGATTAAAGAGAAGCATCTATATACTGAAATTGATGAGAAAAGAGATACCATTATCGCTGACATGGAAATTATCCAGGAGTACCTTCTAAAAACTATTGATGAAGAGAAACATAAAGTAGAGCATGGAAAGAAAAGAACTGTAATGATTCTAGAAAGTCACCTCGCTCATTATATCGCGGAAATCGTTATTGTGCTCAGGGCATATCCTCCTGAATTAAATATAAGACTGAAAACACGTTGCTATTCGGAAGAGAAAATAAATGAGAATATCGAAGCTGAAGCCCTCGACGTGATCCTAATTGAGGCTTTTGAATGGTGCAGAAATATTTTTGAAGTAAACACTACAGGAAAAACAATTGAAGAAGTAGGACAAGATATTGAAAAAATCATAGACAATATTTTAGATGGAACTGAAGAAAATTTGCTGGAATATAAGCCTGGCTCCATTGATTGGATTGACCTGATTCCGTAGAGGAGATCGATAAACCCCTAAATTTTGTCATAGCATAGAAATGATGAATAAATGACTCGTGAAAATCAGAGATTTAGTCGAAATTTCCATAATTTGTGAAGTTAAAAGGATTATGGGAAATTAGAGTATTCGTCGTATAATGTATCCTGGCAGCGTTCAAGGATTACGCTGATAATTTCCTGCATAGGAAAAAAAGAATGAAGAAATAGTGGAAGAAAATAGATAAGATGAAGATATAGGATCTTCATCCCGTCTTTTTTCTATAATGAAATTTTTCGATCTACTTTTCTATTTTATGCTTTATCTTTTTCTACAAAGGAATACAGCTAACAGGGCAGTTATACCACAAATAATTTCGAAGCCAGGAATGCTCGTCGTCTTTCCTGGATTGATTGGATTTTCTTGTTGTCCAGACGGCTGTTTTGCAGTTGTTGTTGCACTTCCAGTGTTTTGTTTAGGAATCGGATTATTAGTTTTAGACTTTGTTTCATCCACAGCTTGCTTTGCCGTTGTTTTACCTATTGAGCTGCTACTGCTGCTTAAGCTGCTTTCGCCGCTGCTACTTTTAAAACCACTGTTTCCACTGCTACTGCTACCGCTGTTTCCACCCATGGTATTATTAGTGTTGAAACTTGTTACAGGAAGAATTTTTGAGGCGTCAGTCTCAGGAGCTGGGGCAGTCTCAGGAGTTATTACAGATGGCATACGGCTTTTCGGCAGTTTGCTACTGGTTTTATCAGTGAGCTCGCTGTGTTTAACAGATTCTTTATTTTTAGTAATTCCGTGATCATTGCAATTATCGTCTAGTCTCACATTGGTTAAGTTGAAGTATTCGATCGGTACTATAGAGCTGACTGATTTAGGACCAAGCTGATCACAGTTAACAATTACAGTGTCTTTGATAAACCCATTTTCATTACTGCTTATGTCTGCTGGAGGGACAGTGTAATTACCGACATAGGTCTTTGTTTCCCCTACTTTTAGAATTCCATCCTTGATCTCAATATTAGTGGGATTCTGATCACTTGCTGGGACTGCAATCTCAGCCAGAGCATCGTTAACTGTTACATTGGAAAGGTCAATTTTCCCATTATTTGTCACGTCAATCTGGTAACTGATTACATCTCCAGCTTTCGTTACACTTCCTGATGGTCCTCTTCCGGCAACATCAGCGACATTTGCGGAAATAGAGCAAGAAGGATCTATAGGTACTGCGATACTAACTGATTTAGGATCCAACTTAGGAGAGTAGACAGTAACAGTGTTGATGAACCCTCCACCATCGTTATTGGTTATGTCTGCACGAGTAACCGTATAATTTCCGGTATAAGTCCAATTTTCTCCTACGTTGAGAACTGTATCGTTACTGTTTGAAGCTGTAGGTCCTGTTAAAGTCACCAGGGGATCATCAACAGTTACATTGTTAAGGTCAATGTTTCCGTTATTCGTCACATCAATATGATAGCTGACTACATCTCCCTCTTTGGTAATATTTTCTCCAGGTCCGTTTCCGTTAACATCTGTAACTATCATGTTAACTACATATGAGGGAACCTGAACCACAGATGTTTGGTAACTATAGTTTTCCGCTCCTAGTTGATCACAATCAACAGTTACATTATTGGTAATGAATCCAGTTCCGTTACCATTACTGTTCATATCATCCTGAGTAACCACATAATTACCAGTATAAGTCCTGTTTTCTCCTACGTCGAGAACTGAATCATTACTATTTGACTCCATAGGTTCTATTAGGTTCACAAGAGTACTATTAACACTTACATTACTAAGGTCAATGTTTCCATCATTCATCACTACAAACTGATAATTGATTACATCCCCTGCTTTTGTTACATTTTCAGCAGGTTCGTTAATGGTTTTTCCTGTAACATTAATAGTTTTATCAATTGTGTATGAAGGATTTTGGATTATAGGCGTTTGAATACTGCTACTTTGGTTTTGAGGTACCTTCCCCTTTTCATAAACTATCGCTGTGTTGTTGATGAATCCTGTCCCATGTCCATTACTATTTAAGTCATCCTGAGTAACCTCGTAAATACCAGTATAGGTCTTTGATTCAAATAGGTTAATCATGGGATCAGTAACTTTTACATTTGCTAAGTTACCGATTTTAACAGGAGTTGTCACATTAATCTGATAGCTGATGATATCGCCAGCTTTCACTACACTTCCTTCAGGCCCTTTTCCTGCAACATCCGTAACTGTTTTTGTAACTGTGGTTCCTGAAGATAGTATGCCCGGAGTAGAGGTCTGTGGTAAAGGTGATGCCTCTCCTGCTAGCACAAACGGTGAAAGAACTATAGTAATCATCACTAAAGAAATAAATGAGAGCATCTGATGCTTCATAGCTTTGTCCATTCTTGGTATCGAAGCAATCAAGAGATTGCTTACAACCGCAAGTTTTGTTTTCTTTTTATCCATTTATCCACTTCCTGTTACAAATATGAGCATTTGTTGAAATTAGAGCATAAGCTAAACAAACGCCAATATTCCCCCATTAACGGAGTATTTGTATCCTCTTCAAATTCGATGAAGAATTTTTCAAACCAAAAAAATTATATGAAATTTGTATTAATTATAAAGTTGAATGTGCTTTTGAGTATATTTTTCAGACTTGGCAGAACTTTATAAATTTCCAACATATGTCTGAAATTCACTTATTCCCACACAATTCAAGGAGGATATTAATACCTTAACCGTTAAACTTTCTGTATTTTATGAGGCGTAACTTTATCAATATTCATAATAAGATATCTTCCAATATAAATCTTGTCATCTATTTGATTCAATTATTTTTGTTTGCTTACTAAATTAGTTTGCTTTTCTTTTGCATATTTTGAGCTTTGTAGTTTAATTTATTTCACAACCATATTAACTTCACAAATTATTATAAAAAAAATAAATTGTTAATAGACCTTATAATAAAATAATATTTAAGAGTTTTTTGAAATTTCATTTCTACGAACAAGAGTCCCGATAGTAGAAGCACTTAACATTATATTTCAAATCAAATACATATTGATTCAATGTGAAATTAGACACAAAACAAAAATATCGATATCATTTACCCCAATAAGCCTTTTATTATAATCCTACCTTGTTACAGTGTCAGGAAACTTTTTCTTAATGAATACTCACCGAATAGACAAAACGAATATCTAAAGGTACCTCTGTAGTAGTTGCAGCAGAGCCTTTTGTAAACATACCAAGACGTTAGCTCATGATCATCGTATTGATGAAGTTACCACTGAGTTAGCCATTAAAATAGCAATTAAGAACATAAGTTATCAGGTTATTGCAGATGTTTTAGAAACGAAAAAAATAAATGTAAGCAACTGATTGACCCGCGATGCTGAAAAATGTAAAAAAGTGAACAAAGCAAAAATAAAAATGTATATTTACCCAAGATGGGACTGAATGAATTTGGATTATGATCCAAAAAGAATAGTTCCCAGGGTGAGAGAAAATGAAAACGAAAGCTTGTGGAGACGTGTAGCTTTTGCAACAAGTTGTAGTTGATATTCCATCTGCCATAAGTCCAAGAAAAAAAGTATATTGAGGACAGATTGGTGAAGTTAAAATTTGAATGCGTCTATGGACTAAATCACAATTTTTAGCAGGGTACTAAAAGTTCCATAAAATTTGATTGACTCTACAGTCTATTTCGTTCACCACAAAAAGTCAAGGTTCAAAGTCAATGGTTGAAGTCATCTAATTCATAAAAAATTAATATTGTAGATCTGGAAAATGGAATTCTTCAACCAAAACTTTGTGGTAGGAAAGAATCTTTTTTTAATTTGGTGTAAAAAGTTATGAGAAGACTAACTACACGAAAGCCAGCAGAAACAACTAAAATCCCATAACCCTGAGAACAAATATAGGTAATTCGAATTATTGAAGCCTCAATTCAGTGGGTTCTTTTTTAAATAATATATTTGGTAAAAATTTAATATTTGTAAGATAGATCGTAACTTCTGTAACTGAATCTTAGATGCAAGGTATCTCTAAAGTGTGGAAAAGAGTATGATTTATTTAGATATGCAAAATTTCTCCCAAAATGAAAATGATGTTTTTCAAATTAAAGGCTGAAATAAATTAAAGCTTATCCCTCCTGAATCTTTTTGGAACATTCAATGCATCGCTATTTTGAGTAGAAAATTTGCTCTAATCTTGGTTTGCAAAAACATTGTGAGGAACTTCCAACCTCCCATAAATCAGTTGGATATCTATTTGATCAATATATACTCATGATTATTAATGATAGAAAAATAAAAAAATATCATAACAAAAAGTGAAATAAAATCAGTCCACCAAAGTTTGTTTACTGAATCATTGTAAAGATGGCCATTTGTATCATTTTGCCAAGCTAAATTATTACCCTGTAGCAATATTGCAGGAAATAAGCTACAGGAAAAATACTCACAGGATAGCCCCTTTATTTGAATTC
Organism: uncultured Methanosarcinaceae archaeon; assembly: GCA_963833425.1. GTDB lineage: Archaea > Halobacteriota > Methanosarcinia > Methanosarcinales > Methanosarcinaceae > Methanosarcina. The sequence goes on from CAWHXP010000003.1 coordinate 373,694, forward strand.
AACAAAATATATTCCAAAAGAGGTTCTTGCTGGAAAATATCAAAAAAATTCTGTCAAAACTTTTAGAATTTCATCACGAAAATAAAAATAGTCTGTATTTTTACTTGAAAGGATATTCAAAAAGTTATTAATGCGACTGCCGGGATTCGAACCCGGGTTCTAAGCTTGGGAAGCTCAGGTCATAGCCACTAAACTACAGTCGCATATAGATATGAGGAACTGTGATAAATTCATCTCATGAATCTTTTAGATATTAAAGGTTTCGGTAGCAATAAAGGGATAACTTAGAGAATTTTTGTATTTTGCCAAAGAAAATAGAGATTTCCATCACAATCTAAGAAGCTTCATAACGCCCAGATAGATAAAAAAATGTTATGAAAAGGATCCGATCCACAAAGATGGAAATTAGCTTAAAGCTCTTTAAAAGCAGCATTTACGAGTTGCTGTAATTCAAATAAGTACTGATGATTTCGATAACCCCTCAAATTAAATCGTATGCTTAAATTGGTATATAAAAGACTCATGAAATCATAGGTTTATCGAACCCCTCTTAAGTTTCCAGTGTTACGAATTTTATGTTTTTATACATTGAAGCAGGGATGTTTAGTAGCTTGAAGTGTTGAATAAAACAACTAAGGTAATAAAAAAATCGTGAAATATAGTCCTCACCTACTTTTTGCAGATATGCACACGAATACTATCTCTGTTCTCAATATAATAGTAGCTTAAGAATAATAATTGAGAGTATTTCGATAAACTTCGGATTTTATTTCTTAGCAGGAATTTCTCATATCCTCCCCTCAATTTCTCTATTTAATTCCTCTTTTTGGCTTTACTTATTCTCAATTCTTTGATTTTAAAGATAGCTTCCGCCATCTTCAATATACTTTTTTTATTTTCAATGTTCTCAATTGATGGAGATTATAACAAAAAGCTGTAAAACAACATTTTTAGATTTACTCTTTTAACAGTAGTAACAAAAACTCTTCCTGCTTTGAAAATTTCTTTCGTTACTGAATAAACTCTTTCTCCTGGGACTCTTTTTGAGCTAATTCTCTTATTCCTGAATATATCCTTTATTCCCAGCGTATGTCCTTTGACCGCTCTTTTCATTGTTGCATTATACCCTTTCGTTTTTGCTCCAAAGTATCCTCTATCCTATAAACCACTTCATTTTCCTCTGTCAAATCTACATACGAATCATGTACTGACGCAGTTGTTGTTTGAATCTTCTGATCAGCTCATAATCTCTGTCTATTATATTATGAAACTTATATCCAAAGTGAGACTTACCTCCCTTCTTTGTCCAAGTACCGTCTCTGCTTCTTCTTGTTTTTGCCTCATCTCTCTGCTTTTGCATGTCCTGGATCTGAATGGATAAAAGTAGCATCCTGAATAATTCCCTGCTTTATCTGTAAACCCAGAGCAGCAAGTTGGCTTTGCAACTTTCCCCATATTTCCTTTGAAATTCTCGATAATTCTTTCCCTAAATAGCCATACAGTAGTACTGTCAGGTACGTATTCCGGAAATCCAAGGAATTTCCTGAAAGAAATTCGATCTATACACGGTTTCTCAAGTTCAAAATCAGAGAGCCCATGCCATTGTTGTAAAACAAGCATTTTGAACATCACAATGACATCAGTTTCAGGTCTCCCTCATGAAACGGTTTTGTTAATACACATAGACTCAAGAATAATACGAAACGTTTTCCAATCAATTAAGGAAGCAATTTCAGCAAGCTTATATCCAACAGATTCAAGACGTTTATACTCTTCTTTAAGAGCAAAATCAATAAGAGTTTTCATGAATATAAATAAATATTTACAAATTTAAAGTCAACCATGCTCAAGAGTAGGGAGTTTATCGAAATTCTCTTGAGTTTAAAAATGTCAATTTATTAAAAAATATAATTGATCCGTGAGTAGATTAAACAACAATTAAATTCGGAGGACAAAAAAGATAATCATCTTCCAGAAGCTACAACTTTAAATCACATCCCTCCCTTTTTATCCCATAATAGAACTCTTGTAAATTTCATTCGGTGACCTTTTTATGAAACATAGGATTTACAAGTATTATCCTGAGGACTTCGGAAAGCTTACATTTGAAGTTTTGCACATGGACCTTATTTTTGATGTCTATGATGACAAGACTAATGTGAAATCCATGCTAAGGGTAAGGACCAAAGATGAGCCTATAGAGAAACTGGAATTAAACTGCAAGGACCTTGAGATTAGAGCCGTAAGCTGCATACAGTATGAGGTCTCTTACAAATATAGGAAACATGATGCGATTCTTGAAATTAATTTTATGGATATAATCCCCCCACATACTGAGATCTCGGTCATTACGGATACAGTTTGCAGGCCAACCAAAAATATCCTTGAGGGTCTGTACTATGACGAGACTCCAGCAGGAGCTCCGCAGCAGCAGATCACACAATGCCAACAGTGGGGTTTCCAGAGGATCGTGCCCTGCATTGATGACATGAGAGCAAAGTGCACTTATAAAACTACCATAATTGCAGACTCAAGGTATACTAACCTTATCACAAATGGAAATATCCTGGTCAATCGGCGAACCTTAAAGCCTGGAAGGGACAAAATAGTTTATGAGAACTCGATCACTCCAATGGCTACATATCTCTTTTTCCTTGGGGTGGGAACTTATTCGACCTTTACTAGGAAGTTTGAGTACCCTGATGGAGGAACCTTCATGATTGAGCTGCTCGTGCCACCCGGTTCAAGCGCAGAAGCTGCAGAAAAAGCCCTCAGCATTCTGCATGATGCAATTATGTGGGTGTACATCTTTACAGGGCCTGAGCAGTTCGACGAAGAAAAATTGCCGATCAGGAAGAAAGTCTGGGAACTTGTCCGCAAGCAAGAGAAAATAAAACTTGAGACAAAGTCCGAATCCATGCTAAGAGAATCCGCGAAGGTCAGGAATGATCTTACAGAACTTGTCAAAAAAATCAATCACGGGTATAAGTATACAGGTACCATATACAGGGAAATAGGGATGCAGAATTCGGACTTTGGGGGCATGGAAAATGTGGGAAACACCACAATTACAACAAACCGCATTATGCCTTCCCCTTACACAACTGACCCAGCTTTTGAGTATATGATTCGGGTCAAGTTACATGAATATTACCACAACGAGAACGGATCCGAAGTCACAGGAAAAAGCCCATTTGAGATTTGGTTGAATGAAGCTGTGACTGTGCACGTAGAAGAGCAGTATCACGCCTTACTCTTCGGCGAAGATTACCAGAGACTGAGCAGGGTGCTAGATCTCCTCGCGCCTGCATCTGGTACTCTAGCCCTGGACTCTGGAGCCGCTTCCATGCCAATTATCCCTGATGGTTTTAATGATCCTAATGATCTGATCACTGCAGTTACCTACATAAAAGCCCCGGAATACGTGGGCATGGTCGAAACCTTGATCGGAAAAGATACATTTGCAAGGGGTCTAGATCTTTACTTCAGGAAATTCAGGCACTCTAATGCAGGTACGCAGGATTGGATAGAAGCAATGGAAACAGAAAGCGGACAGCCCTTAAAAGAAATGTCTGAGACCTGGCTTAGACAGATAAAATTCCCCATAGTGGAGGTTTCAACTAAATACGAAAAAGCCTCACGAAAGTTCACTATCCTCCTGAAACAGAATGTTTCTGAGGGCGCAAAGCCATGGGAGTTTCCTTTCAGAGTGGCACTTGTGGATGTAAATGGAAATGACCTTGTAGAAGTTCTGGAAAGGGTCAGTGGAGAGACTGCGAAAATAACTGCTGAAAACGTGGACATTCCAGCCTTTCTCTCCCTGAATAGGGGTTATTCTTTTTATGGGAAACTTGTTTACAAAGCCAGCCAAGATGAGCTTTTGTTGCAGGTAAGAAAAGACAGAGACATAATAGGCAGATTTACAGCTTTTTATACCCTAGTTGACAGGGAAAAGATGAATCTCCTAACAAATTCTGAATCAAAGCCTTCAGAAGACTTTATTGAGCTCTACTACAGGCTCTTGAATGATCGACAACTTCTCGAAAAGGCAGGAGGCCAATTTTTGACCATCTTTGAGTCCGTGGAAGACGAGGAGTTTGCCCACCGTTACCAGGCACTCTATGATGTAAAGCAGAAGCTATTAAAGGCAGTTGCCTGGAAATACAAAAATTCAGTTGTTTCAGCCTACCGTTTTTTTGAAAATTCCTCAGTTATGAGGGATTCGACGTTAGAAGAAACAGCAAGAGTAATCAAAAGCAGACAGGCAAAAAATATATGTCTAGGCACCCTTGCAACCCTTGATACTCCTGACATCCATTTCCTCATAAAACAGCAGTTTGAGAATGCAACCTGCGCAACTGATAAGCTTAACGCATTTACTGCATACCTTAACAGCTCTGTATCTGACAAAATTGAAGTCCTGAAAGCTTTTGAAGCAGAATCAATGCAAAATTTCGTTGCCTGGGAAGCCTTCCTCGCAGTTATAGGAAACAACAGCAGTGCTGATGCTGTCAAACTGATTAGAGAAATGGGAAGATCAAAAGCTTTCAGAATTGAGCAAACAAATGACCAGCGAGCCCTTTACGGAAGCTTTGCTCGCAATCGCAAGAAGTCTCTCCAGACAGAAGAAGGCAGAGAGCTCTTTGCAGAAAGCCTACGAAAACTGGCATCGGTAAATGAGTATAGTACGGTCAATATGCTCAACGCTTTTGCAAATATAGACAAGATGGAGTTGAAGTATCATATCCCATTGATAAAAATCTTAGCAAATCTCATTGAAGAATTGGACTACCAGAAGTTTCCTAGCGTCCATAACCGGATTCGGAAACTCCTTCTTGGAGCTCCGAAAGCTGTCAAATCATATAGTATAGCTCACGGAGAAATTCAGGCTATGCAGCTGGAAAATGCTGAGAAGAAGTAAGTTCGCAATTATACCTCTTTTCTGTTGTGGAAAAATAAGATACAGGAGAGAAATTTTGATCAAAATTTTTAATTGTGAGTATTTTGATAAAACTTCTATACATTTGAGCATTGGAGAATTTAAATCTCTCAACAATAATTTTTACTCATGAAAAATCCGACCGATTTCGCTCTCAAAGAAGATTTCAAACATCTTAATTCAGTTGGAGACAAACATTGTGAGATTAGCCCCTTAATAATTGAAAATCATTTCGTATCAGTTTTAGGTCCATACTTTAATAAAACCGTTTTCTGAAACAGACCTAAAGCTGAAGTTATCGTTATGTTTAAAATGCTTGTTTTACACTAATGGCAGGGTTTTTTTTCGACTTTAAACTTGAGAAAAAAATTAATTAATCGAATTTTATTCAAAATAGTTCTTATTTTTCCTGAGTACTTACCAGACAGTACCACAGTCTAATAATTCTGAAAAGATTTATTGGTAATAGTAAAGAAGAACAAATATGGGAACAGTTTCAAAGCCAAATTTGTTGCCTTGGTTCAAAATAGAAAAGGAACTATTCAGAGAACTACTTTTATCCATTCAGATTCTGGACATACAAAAGCAGATAAACCTCGAGAAAATGAAGCAGGAACGAAATTTGAACAAAAAGATACTAAGTAACACTTTGGATATAAATTTCATATTAATAATAGATAAGGATTATGAGATGATCAGAAATTCAAAACAATAACCGGATAACTTTTAATTCTCAGATAGATTTATCCGAAAAATAAGTGGTTTACAGGACCAAAAGGAGTATTTTAAAGATAAATCAATCTATTTTTAAAATGAAAGAATAATAAACCAGAAAAATAATGAGGTCAAATATAAAAATTAGAAGGACAGAATTTCCGCGAAGAAAAAAATTAGAGTAAATCCAAATCTTCTAAAAATATAAACTTCTAAGGCGCTCAATCTTAAATTCTTATGATTTCAAACATGCTTACAATTTAGGCTAGAGATCATATAAAAAATGAATCACATTCTTTTAAGATACGATTCCCATAGACAACAAGAGGCTGAAGATAAATATTTTTGTTCATCTATTACTTCTTCCGTTATTAAGTAAAAAACGGAAATTCTGAAAATATACTTTTTACACGGTTATAGCTATTTTGAGTAATTTTTGTAACAAAAACTTGGTTTTTAAGTGAGGACTTTCCGAATTTTAGAGATTTGTGATAAATGAAATAACATGTTCAGTATAAACCCTTGTTTACAGACTAAAAATCGAGTCTCTTAAAAGCATGATAAGAACCCAGTACTTTTAAAGTATCAACTTTGCCTTTCAGTTCTTCTAAGACATATTTTATAACCGCATTGCTTGCATACCCTTCAAAATCGATATAGAAGTAATAATCTCCTAAGCCCCTTTTCGAAGGCCTTGACTCAATTTTTGTCAGATTAATTTTTCTTTTTGCAAAAGCCCCAAGTATATCATATAAAGCCCCTTGTCTATTTTTTTCAAGATATATAATCAGGGAAGTTTTGCAAGCTGAAAGGCTAAGCTTCTCGGGTTCTATTCCAAGTTCATACTGGAACTTAGATCCTGATTCCAATCCTAACTGTAATTTCCTTTTGGTATTTGAAGCAAGTGAAACCTGTTCAAATGAATTGGCTTTCCCGGCTTTCAAAACAATGAAACGAGTGTAGTTTTCTTTCTGGTCTTGTATGTTTGAAAGAAGAATTTTCAGCCCATAACACTCTGCGGCCTCAGGTGACGCTATTGCTGCCATTTCTTCGAACTCTCCTGCGAGTCTGGCTGCATGGGAAGTACTGCCTGTGCTCCGGAGTTCTGCCTTAGGGAGATATTTTTTTAGGAAATTTCTACACTGAGCAAGCCCCTGTGGATGCGAGAGAATGATCCTGACATTATCGAGCCTACCTTTAGAGAGTAAACAGTGTTCTATTTTGAGAACAATCTCTCCAACTATTACAGCTTCATTTTCGAGAAAAAGGTCAAGAGTGATACCTACTGAGCCTTCAATAGAATTCTCTACTGGTATTATGGAAATATCTGATTTTCCTTGGACCGCCGCCAAAAATGTATCCTCTATGTCTGCAAAGTATTGAATTTCTGCGTCGATCAAGCCACATTTTAGAATCCACAACTTTGCAGCTTTTTCTGAGTATGAGCCTTCAGGCCCCATTACGCCTATGATCATCTAAGAAATTAATTGGGGTTGATAGTAATAGTATTTTTTGATGATCCGAAATTCTGGTGTTTCAATGGTATATTTGGTCGTGCCATATTAGATATAGCCGTGCTGATTTCTATTTATTCAAATTTATTTCTTCGCGGTGATCCTGTCCAAATCGTTCTCGTTAATTTTTATATTTGACCCTAATAAGAAATTGATTAAATGTTTAAAACAGTCTTTGAGGAAATTAGGCACCTTTATGGGTAGATAATAAATCTGAAAAAACATGCATTAAAAAGCCTACCCGTGTTATGGATAAGATTTCGTCTAAAGATTTCGATATAAACTGCACAAAAGAAACCGGAAATCAGTAAGAGAATATAAACATTAAATTAAAAAGGTCTGTAATTAAGCTTTTAGAAGCTTGTTAGGCAAATGTTTAACTGCTTCCGATTAACAGTTAAAATTTACTGAATGCACTAATATCTAGTTTATCCCACAGCTTACTTTACACTAAAAAATATGATATCATAACTTAGAAGTTACTTTTCATATCTTATATTCCGAATAACCTAACAAATTCTGGATCATAAAATCAATTCGGAAATATTACAACTATCAAAAAAGAATGGTTTTGAAGATGAGCTTATTTAGAAGTATTCAGTATTTATGTATTTACTAATTATATTGTGGGATGAAATAGGACTTGTATTCAAATAAAAGGATATATACAAGCAAGCAACATCAACATAGACTTGTAATGATAAATATACTGTTCTTATCGTAGAGTTTACTCCAAAAATAGCTATTTGAATTGATTCCGCAAAGAATATCGATATTTTCAAGGAAATCAGCGATTATGCAATTGATAGGCCGTTCTCCTCTAGCTAAAGTATTTTGAAAAAAATTCTAATTTAAATAGATAAAGATCTTCGCTATTTAGAGTGGAAAATTTAAAATCATCCTCCAAATAGGATATAACATATTTAATATTTGAAAAAATTTTGTTTGAAAAAAACATTACGAATCGACAATTCCTCTTCGGTTTAGTTACTTCAATTGAAAAATTATTTTCAAACAATACAAAACATCGAGAGCCATTTTCTGCATGTATATTACCTGGATATTCGCAATAAACTGCGTATTTGCCATTTGGTTTATGCACATTTAGCTCAAAGCCCACCCTTAGCATAGCTCGTCTTTCCTAAGATCCTTACTACTAAGCCCAAAAGATTTCTACTCGCCAAACATTTACTTTTTACAGTCAAACTGTCTGCGAGTTAGATCTATTAATACCCGAACACACCATTGTTTCGGATATATATATGAACAAATAAAAATATTAATAACTTAGTTAAAAATGCTGAAACTCATAGATTTTTTGATGCAAAATTCGGTAATCAATGATATAAAGCAAATCGGATTTAAAAGAAAAAATTAAGATGGTTTCAATGAACCTCATATTTTCACGAAATAATCACACTGATTAAAATCACATAATAAAAATTAGATATTTATCGAAATCATCCTTATTTTTCAGACACAACTTTTTTACATGCCACAGGGCTCTGTAGAAATGCTCTAAATTCAACTTTTACACTATAGTATTATAACTACTCAGTTATAATATTCCCCTTATTTTTTCGCTAAAAACGAAGGAACGTTCAATATTTAAATTTAATAAGTACATTAAATTTGTTGATACTAGTTTTGAAAGTTCAGTCTTCGAGACTAAAGCTTTATTCCTGCAAGTATTCAAAATACGTTTATACCCAGCACCAGCTTCTCGAACTGTTTTTATTGAAAGAGTAGATTAGTATAGCCTATCGAAATTTTGTAGAACTTATTAACCTTATGAGCGATATAAAAGAAAAGCTCGCTCTTGATAAGATTCCACATTTTATTACCCTTCAAAAATTTGTAACCATATTCCCTCCTCTCTGTTTAACCTCTTCTGCCAAGGATTCTAAAGCTGTTTTATTCATATGGATAAAGGGTCTCTGTTGCAGCGATTGATGCAACAGGATTTACGAGTTCATATGCAAGTTATTATTATTCCAGAAAAACAGGGAGCTTCAATATCATTAGACATAAGTAATAAGGTAATATTGGGATGGAAAATTAGTCAAAAAACAGACCATGAAATCAAACATGCAAATGCTTTGAAAGGCAATCAAATAAGATGTGAAAGTCTGATTGTTATGTAATGGATAAAGGATACGATTCAGAAAAAAATATATTCTATAAGTAGATAAGAAATCAAAGCAGATTCAATTATACCTGTAAGAGAGAGAAAAAGGAAGAAAAATAAGAGGAAAATATAGGAAACAATCAAACCTAGTCTTTGACAAAATTAAATATAATCAAAAAAATATTGTGGAGACAATGTTTTCTGTAGTAAAAAGAAAATTAGGAGAAATACTAAGGACAAGGATATTCCTTATCAAGTAAAGGAGACTAAAATTAAATTAACAGTATACAACACGAACAAAAACGTTATAGAAATAATTTACATCAAATTAAGGATTTCTGCAGCCTGCATCAGTACCATTTAATAGCACAAATGGCTCAAAATATAAATCAATTATTCAAGAACGTACCAAAAAGAAGATTTCCATCCCACAGCAAGATACTGGTTATTAGCTAAATTTAAAATCCCAACATTTCACACCCATCTAGTGGATAAGTTACTTAAAATTAGATCTAAAGTAATGATTCCAAAGTATAGCCAAAAAAGCTGTAAGAGACCTATTTAATTAGATGTGATCAAACTTATCACCAATATATCCTAATCAGCGAATGGAAAACAAAAAGGTACTTGAAAAATAAATCAAGTAAAAAATATGAGAAATTTACGCCGTTTGCAGCACTCGAGCATTCTGGTTACACAGCCAGAAACTTTGCCAACTGAGTTAAAGCGGTTTTCTGATGAAAACTGTTGAGATCTGCAGTTATTCTTATACAAATATCCTAGAGTATAAAATTCATGGGCCTGACCGGATTTGAACCGGTGACCGCTCGGTTATGAGCCGAGCGCTCTAACCTGACTGAGCTACAGGCCCTTATTGAATCTATACATCTTAAGTGATTAGTTAGCAGCTAGTATGAAGCTATAACCCTTATTATAACAGTTAAAGGGGCTTGTATTCTTCGAGAAAAAGTGAACTTTAGATTGTACAAAAGTCTTACGCCGCTTGCAGGGCTCGAACCTACGACATTCTGGTTAACAGCCAGACACTCTACCAACTGAGTTAAAGCGGCTTTATTATCGAGTGTACCTTTTTTGTCCACCCTGTCGCGAACATTCTTAAAGCGATAATCGTATTTATATATTTCGCTTGAGACTGTTCTCACAAGAGCATTTAATTTATTTGTTTCGCCACTTTCCGCTGATTTACATAAGAATCATATATTCTTTAAATATGACGTAGTTTAAACATTAATCTAATCTTCATATCTATTAAATCTACTAAAAATTAGTTTAAAGTATATCTACTTTATTCCAATATAGACTCCTAATTACCAACCGATGAAAAAAAATACTACCAATAGTTAATAACTAAGAAAAATAAGCTCCCGAAATTTGCTCATTGAATCCTGGTAAAGATAGCCATGGATACTAATTCCCCAGACTAAAACAGTACTAACGTAGATGAATCACCAATTGAAGAAAACGAGTTCAAAAAACGATATGTAAAACCCTAAATAATATAGATAACTAAATTGTGTTTCCAAAGTTGAATAGTGACATTTATTTCATAGATGTCAACTCTAAATATAATGCAACATTATTTTATATGATATACTAGATTAATTTCGTTATGAGCTTGGATATGTTTACCATGCATGATATTTTTAAGTCAACAATTAGTTCCCGCGACAAAACCGAGCAGATTAGACTTCAAGCCTTATTACTAGTTAAAAAAATGGTTTGAGGCCAGCAAAGGTTGCAGAAGATTTTTTGGTATACAACTCAATTATTTATCGTTGTGTAAAGCGCGCTGAAAAAAAAGGTTTATTTATTCTTAAATGAAACATGGTCAAGGAGTAAAGTCTCATTTTAACAGAAAAACAATTTTCAAAGTAAAGGAAAGCACTTTCATAGCCAATGCTAACAGATGATGGTTATTATAGTGATTGGCAAATACAAGTCGCAATCCAATTTGTTAAATAAGAATTTAAAATCTCTTATTCCAAATCAAGGATGAGACAAATAATTAAAGATTTAGGGTACAGTAAACTGACATATAAACCTAGACCAAAAAGGAAAAAAGAAGCACCAAATGAATAATTTATCGTTAAAGTTCAAAAAAGACTCCTGATCCATAATAAGAGATTTATCGAAATCCCCATTAATATTTGCATAGATTTAATAGATAAATCCTGTTGTTCAAGCTATTATTAAAAATTTTTTAATTCATAATCGATCAAGTCTAACTCTTAATCTCTTTTTCAAGGTTTTATTACCAAAAACTATCCAAAAATTACCATTGCACTTAATTCAAAGTATAAGTTCAAAATATCCTGTGAAAGCTCGCCAAATAATCATCTGGAGAAAATCGACGTAGATCGATTAAAGGGATAAATAAACGAACTATTGCCTAAAAAATGAAGCCTTTAATCAAACTTAACGCTAAGTATGAGCTTATTGTTGATTTCACAGATGATCCAGGTTAATGGCAAAAATGAATTGGGATCGTATGAGGAACACAACAGCTTCAAAAAACTGCTTCTTTGATATAAACTTGCTATCGTATCAATGCAAAGAAGAAGTTTATAATCGAAGTTTTACCCGATGGTCCGGACTCATAAACTGGTTGATTCTCCAATCACATTCAGAAAGATTATTAACGAACTCGAATACGAGTTAAAATTATGCGAATTTATCCGGAACTCTACATATGATATATGACTAGTAGTTACATCTAATAATAAAGATACAATTCAATAGATATAGATTAGCTATTATTCTAGCCTTATTATAATTAAAAATAGACTATTCAATGTGTTTTTCAAAGTAATTTCAACTCAATATTTCATCATACCTTATCAGCTCGAACTTGAAACAAATACATAGGAAAAAATACTGTCTAGAGCTAGAAAAAAAATATACACCTGAAACTGTGTTTTTAGGAGAATGAGCTGAAAACCCAAAAATCTATGAATCTTTCTCCTACTTTATTTAATCAATAAAAAATATCCGAGAAAAACATTTATCCTGTTCTAACCTATAACTTCATATGTTCTCATAGATCGAAATAAAGCTAAAGTCAAAATACTCGAAATATGAATATAGAGGATTTCGATAAACCTCAATTTTTTGCTGGTTGCTTATAAAACCTATATAAGTAATTTGTTAAAATTGGAGGTTTCTCGAAATCCTCTATACTAAATAGATATCTGTGATCGAGGGTTAGAGGGCTAGTTTAAGAGATTAGCTTACAATAGAACTATTTAGTGTATATAATGAATTATAAATCCACAAATATATCTTAAATTTATGCCTTCAATTTAGACTTAAACAAGTTACGGCTAGGAAATTGCAAATTAGGATAAAATTAAGTTTCCAGCCGTTTAGACATAATTTAGATACAATTAAGACTATATCCTGAATTGAATAGAAAAGGAGTAAACAGGATAGGATAACAAATGGTTAAAGCAAAGATTGCAGTAAATGGGTACGGAACAATTGGAAAAAGAGTTGCAGATGCTGTTAGGGCTCAGGAAGACATGGAAGTTATCGGAATTTCCAAGACAAAGCCGAACTATGAAGCTGCAGTAGCACACAAGCTAGGGTATGATATATACGCACCTGCTGAAAATATCGAAGCTTTTGGGAAGGCAGGAATACCTTCCGCAGGAACCATTCAAGAAATGATCGAAAAAGCCGACCTTGTTGTGGACTGCACTCCAGGAGGAGTAGGGGAAAAAAATAAGCCTTTATATGAAAAAGCTGGAGTAAAAGCAATTTGGCAGGGGGGAGAGAGTCATCAGCTGACAGGTTTCTCCTTTAATGCGGTCAGTAATTATGATAAGGCTTTGGGTCGTGACCTTATGAGGGTGGTCTCGTGCAATACCACCGGACTCTGCAGAGTAATATCCCCGATAGACAGCGAATTAGGAGTAAAGAAAGTTAGGGTAACTGTTACAAGGAGGGCTGTAGACCCTAACGATATTAAAAAGGGGCCTGTTAATGCAATTGTACTTAACCCCGTCAAACTTCCGTCTCACCATGGACCTGATGTAAGGAGCGTGCTGCCGAACATCAATATCACATCCGCAGCGCTAATAGTTCCAACAACTCTCATGCACATGCATACTGTAAATATGGAAATTAACACTGACTGCACTGCAGAAGATATCAAGAAAATTTTCAGTTCCCAGTCCAGAATACATTTCATAGGACAAGGTATCACTTCAACAGCAGAAATAATAGAAGTTGGTAGGGACATAAAGCGCCCCAGAAATGATATGTGGGAGAACTGCATCTGGCCTGAGTCCATAACAGTTAATGAGCAGGAGCTCTACTTCTTCCAAGCCATCCACCAGGAGTCTATTGTAGTTCCCGAAAATGTGGATGCTATAAGGGCCATGATGGAACTGGAAAGTGAGGGTGCAAAGTCGATTGAGAAAACAAATAAAGCCATTGGACTGTAAGTCTCGAATGATAATTCAGCTTTTAAGGATTTTGGGTATTCAATCTGAATGTTCGAAATCCATTTTTATTAGATACTGATTTCCATATCCGATAATTCTGCATTTTTAAGTAGATCTCTTCATTAATATGAAACATGGATGTTCATATACTATATTCTGCATCCTGAAACAAATCGTAGGAAATTTAATTAGAAACATTGGACAAAATATAAAAATACTAGATTCAAACTATTTGGAATTATTTGCAGAGGCTTTCAAAGATGCATCAGATCCCGTTCCCCACCTTGAAGACACTGATACCGAAAGTAGCTTTTCTTGAATGGTTCATCTTAAGACTTTCTGAAAATACGCCTTTGGGGTGAGAATTATTGCAGCCCAACGGATATTTGTATAAGAGACATTTAAGATTATTATAAAAAAGGGATAAAATGGCGATAAAAAAAATCGGTATCTCCTCACGCTGCGATAGGTCTGAAGTAATTGAAATGGTGAAAGAAATTCTTGTACATTTCAGCCCGAAGGTGCAGATTTTTGTCGCCACTCCCACAGCTGACATACTTGGAATAGAAGGTACTCCTATTGAAAAAATGAGAGACAAAGGTGTCGAACTGATAATCAGTGTAGGAGGTGACGGCACAGTACTTCGGAATATTGCCAAGATGAAAGATCCTCTTCCGATACTCGGTATTAATATGGGAACTCTCGGTTTTCTCGCAGACGCGGAACCCGAAGACGCTATCGAAACTATAGAAGAAGTTTTATACGGTTTTTCTTATCTAGAAAGGATGCGAGTAGATGTTTTCCTTAACGAAGAAATGATTGAGACCGCAACTAACGAGATTGCTATAATGTCAGCAAAACCTGCAAAAATCATCCAATTTCAGGTTCGTATCGGGGATTGCCTTCTTGATGATATACGTGCAGATGGAGTGGTTTTCGCAACCCCTACAGGCTCGACTGCCTATGCAATGAGCGCAGGCGGTCCTATAGTAAACCCTAGAGTAAATGCGATAGTAGTTGTTCCTGTTGCCCCTTTCAAACTCTCCTCAAGGCCCTGGGTAATCCCATCTGACAATGAAATAACAGTTAAATTATCAGCCCAAAAAAAGGAAGCTGTCATTGCAATTGACGGACAGAAATCCTATCGAATCAGGACAGGCGATGTAGTCAAACTTAAAAAATCCAAATACCCAGCACGCTTTGTGAAGATTTCAGATATTTGCTTTTATGAAAGAGTCCAAAGAAAACTTACCTGATAAAGTATTTTTCAAAATTAAGTTTCTCTTTTGAACTTTAAGGATTCAAATAAGCTCCTTAATTATGCTATATTCTTAGAAATAGTATATAAATGACTCATTAATCAGAGGTTTATCGAAATCTTATATCATTTTTCCTGTAAGCTTGAATTCTTGGAACTTCTCAGCTCAACAAATATTTTCAATCCGAGTTTGACAGAAGCATACATTTTATGATCAAATTTAGACAGTTCCTATTAATTTCTAATGGGAATCAATTTTATTTTTTAGCTTAAGTTAATTTAACAAGACTTATGGATATATAAAATTTGAGAATATATTCTATTGGATGGCCCCCATTTTAGTTACAATTAAGCTATTACTACTAGCAAAATTAGCAAAAATATATTGTTGATCCCATTTTTCATTAAGTTGATTGTCAGTGTCAGGTTCATCAAACTTTTTGTGATGAATTTTGTAGGCATATATTTATTCTCCTTGGATTCGTACCCAATTGATTATGGCTCATTTTCCGCGGATATGTACAAGAGTGCGATCTATTCTCTCAAAATAATAGTAGCTTAAAAATTAATCGAACTTTCAATGAATAATAGTGAGTAATTGGATAAACAAATTCTAAATTTGCGTATCATCAGAACGTTGGAAGAGCTTTTAACGAGAATAAAAAGGTACATTATGAATGCAAGTATTAAGTTTAAAGATTAAATTTTGAATAAATTAAAGCATTTGGAGGAATGCTCAATTTTATAATCATGAAAGGAAATTGAGAAAATCTGCCTTCTCTAAACACACAAAAGCAAGAAAAAAGTGATGCAGATACAAAAACACTATCATTTACACTTTAATCCCAATTCCATTTGTAGAACAGTTCCTTCAATAAGTCCAAAAATACAGAGCAAAAGGCGCAGAATTTTAACTGATTACTGTTTAACTAATTTTTGTTACAATTTATCTGCTTGTTTTCAATATAAAGTTTTTTTCATAAAGAGAAATGGGCCGTATTCTCACTTTTAATGAAGCCGGGATTCCAGTATGAATAAATAATAGTGAGTATAAACTTTCAACCTAAGAGTACAACTCAACCTAAGAGTACAACTTTACAGCATTAGCTATCAAATAATTTAGATCAAATATTATAGGTCTTTTAAAATTTAAGAAGATCCAAAATAAAATTAGAAAAACTCCAAATTCCATTCAACGATATGATTTATTGGATTACTTTTTAACCAAAATCAACCCTTTTCTTTCGATGGTATAATGTTCAAATTCATCTGAATGTTTTACCATTCTTCAATTTTATCTAGTTTTTGGATTCTGAAAATTCAGGAACAACAGAAAGATAGGAAGTGCATAAGTTAATCCCCCTAAGGAATAAACAATATTATAATTTAAAGACACTTACATCTTCCAGCACATCTGTATCGGATTTAGATAAACCTTTGCTTTTAGTGAGTCATTTTGAAATCAGCAAATCAGAACTGCTAATTCATGGCTATATATATATAGGATAAAGAGCACTTTATTTTTCCCTTATGATTAGCTTATTTTTTTATCGGCTAGAAAATGATAATTATTAAAATTAGTTTTGGAAAATAGATTTGAGCAATAGAAGTACTTATAGAAATAATTTTATCAAATTCAGGATGACTCAGGTTGAAATGGATCAAAAAGTTCTTCGGAAAAAAAGAATATTCCAGTGAAGAAGCTGATGTCAGAGAAATCGATTTTGAAGACCTGCCAGCGTGGCTGGATGATAGTTATCAAAAAATATCCTCCAGAACAGGAAAGGATGCTTCAAATCTTTTAAGGAAACTTGAGGTTTTGCTTTTGGAGCTTAAGGAAAGCAATTCCATGCTCTCAGAAGCAAAAGTCAAGGGAGACTTTGATGTCAGAGCTGTAAAACTAGCCAAGAGCAGTCGAGAAAATGTGACGAAGCAAATCGCAACGCTGATCTATAAAATCAATTTGGTAGAGAATACAGATTTCAGAGCTCTGAAAGAATTTTACGAGACAGCTATGAAGAACTTTGATATTTGTCTGGAGAATATAGATCGGAGTTTCAAGTATACAAAAGGTGTTTTTCCTCAGGAGTCAAAAGAAGTTAATGAAAGTCTTTCCAGCTTAGGAAGGGTCTTTAACGATCTTAGAGAAATGATTTTGGAAAACATAACGGAAATAGAAGCTATTGAAGCAGCTTATTTGGACATGAAAGAAATCCAGAAACTTTCGACTTTAATAGCAGAGGAAAAACGGGAATGTGAGTCTAAAAAGAGACTAATGCGAGCTCTTAAAGACGAATTAGGCATAGCAAGCCAAGCTGTCGAAGAATTCCGAAAAGAAGATGCATGGAATAATTTGTATAATCTGCAGAAAGAATCAGATACAGTTGAGAAAAAACTTAGGAAAGCAGAAGAAGATTTGAGTTCTTTTGTACTTTCACTCTCAAGCCATCTCTCCAAAATAAAAAAACTTCACGAAAGTGGCAGATATAACTTGAAGCCTGAAGTGAAGCAGCAACTTTATAGCTGTCTTGAAGATCCGATAAATGTTACTTCCTCTTTTTTCCCAGAACTTCAAAAGATTTTTGAAGATCCAACCCTGGAGATGCAAAATCAGAAAAAAAATAAAGCTCTGATACAGGTCAAAACTGCAATTTTGGATTTTTCCGAAAGGAATAAAGATTACCTTAAAGTTCTGCAGGAATTTGAAGCAAAGAAAATTGAAATCGCGGAATTGGATACTGGAAAACTCTTAGCGCTTGAACACAAAGAGGAAGAGCTTCAGAATAGATTTCGCTTACTTGAGGAAGATATCGAAAATTCCGAAAAAAAACTAGCCTTTTTAATAAATGAGCTTGAGAACAAGAAGAAAAAACTTTTTGCTAGCATTAATTTAATCGATAACTATGTGAAATTGAACTTTTAATCTTAATTTAACAGTTTAATTTTTATGTTTAAAGACTATTTTATATTTGAGATAACTGGGGAATTTACATTCTGGACAACATATTTTTGATCCAATTTTATTGAGAATACTTGGGAGATAATTCTTTTGCCCTTGATCGTTAATTTTTCAAATTTTAATTGAATTTTTGATATCGAATTTAACAGATAATATGAATCTTGTAATAAATGGGGATTCCGATTAACCCTAATTTATGGCTTGTTGGTTATAAAGCCCATGTAAGCAATTTGTTGAAATGAGAAGTTTAATTAAAAATCTAAAATATATGATACTGTATTAAAAGTTGAATACCAAAAATAATAAATTGAATAAAAAATGTATACTTAAATATTCTCCCTAGTATAGGAAATTGGAACTGATAAATAATCAACAATTGGAGTAAATTATAGAATTTTGTCAAGTTATTTTTGACTCAAAGATCAGATTTCTTTCCACAAAAATATTGATTTATTAAGGTAACAATTAAGCTGTTGACGTTTTCAAAATTAGCAAAGATATACTTTCTGAGCCCATTTTTATAAAATGATTATAAGCATCGAATTAATTAGGCTTTTTTGATGAATTCTGCGAACACATGTTTATTTCTCATTCAGATATCATTAGTCGAAGAATTCGATAGACTTCGAATTTTTCACAAGTGACATATATAATTTATAAGCGTATGACAAAATTCAGAGGTCTATCCAAATTCTCAGAGATGTGATTAATTGAGCAATAAATATTAAGAAAATAGCTATATAAATAGTCTTTTTTGACCACATCATAAATCCCACATCCCAAAATGTACACAAAATACATAATTATCTCAATATGCAGCGACATAATTTTCCGTAAATTCTACTAACACATGATTTTTTTATGATTACTATTCCACTACAATATTTAAAAAAAAACCAAGTAATCAAATTGTGAATTTAATCTTTCTTATCAAAAATAAAATAATATCTTATGAATGAGGAAATATTAACCATTAACTCGGCACCTTTTTTGTAGTGAAAGAAAAATGACCCACAGTCAATAGATATTACAAATTTTTTTTGAATACTGTTTATCAATATGACAGTATCTTAAAATAATCTGACTTTAAATGAATAATAATTGGCAAATAGGCAAAAAATTCCACATGTATACATCTACAGATCCCTGATAAATGGCCCAATCTAATTTCCTTTATTTAAAGAATTAAACACCACATTAATATAATTATTTTAGGATAGATTTCAAATCCCCCTCGCAGTTGAGAAAT
Source organism: uncultured Methanosarcinaceae archaeon (assembly GCA_963833425.1). Taxonomy (GTDB): domain Archaea; phylum Halobacteriota; class Methanosarcinia; order Methanosarcinales; family Methanosarcinaceae; genus Methanosarcina. Next base: position 392,921 of record CAWHXP010000003.1, read on the forward strand.
CCGTGTTTAATTTTAGACAAACAAATCATCTCTATTTACAATCGAACACTCAAATAGTTCGAACGTTTTCTAATCACTAAGTTCTTCGAGCTTAGTCCTAAAAGAGCAATCAATCTAAATCAAATAGCTGTTTATTCTGAATTTTGATGGTTAAAATAAAAAAAATAATATGTTTTAACTTTTGTGCATCAATTTCCAAAAACCTACGAAAACGTGACTTTTAAGAGTCAGTGTTTTTGCCCGCACATATGAGCTTTGGTAAGTTCTGGCAGGAAAATTTTCAAAAAATGATTATTGATAAGTGTAGTAGGCTGAATAAGCCTTCTAAAAAGTCAGACAAAAAAAATTAGGACAAAATTAAACAAGTGGCAATATCAAGTCAATGAACACCACAGCTATAAATATATCATAAATAAGTACGCTACAACATTAGCAAATAATGCTACTAAAACCTGATTTTGCACATGTGTAATATCTAGCACAATGATCACAATTATTACATCACAATCAATACCACTAAAACCAATAGCGAATATAGCACCTATCTCATCAATAATAAGTCTAACCATAGTAGAAATCATACCTCTCATCGATTAAATGAGAGCGTGCATAATTTTCTGTAAAAATACGAAAAAGTCATAGGCCCAATGCAGTCAATACTAAAAACATTTGGGAATTAGTGGTCACTATTCAAAAGTACAAACGTTCAATACGCAGTTTCTTTTGTGGAAAAATCTATGTATTTTTCCAATTTCAGTCAAAACTAAAGGATATTTTTAGTCAAATTTAGAAAATATCACAAAAAATTTACAGAAAAATCGGCTCACTATTTAAAAACTGATATTTCGATTCCAAGTACAAAAATCACTCGATTTTGAAACAGAATTATTTAGTAGCACATAAATAATTTGCATATAATATAAATAGAACTTACCAATAATTATACTTTCAAAAAAACAAATCAGGATGATTAATTAAAATATAATATTTAATCATTGAATCTGACGAGGAGAAGTTGATTGGAAGACGGAAAGCATAAAACTTGGGCTAACTTGGCTGAAGGTTTGAGGAACGGACAAATTGGAAAACAGCCATATGACAGACTAATAAAAATACTGATTATTTTACTGGCAGTTTTTTTTGTAGTAGTATTAACAGTGACAGTAGCAAACGTATGGGGCGTGAAAAGCCCCAAATACGAACAAGGCTAGGAAGCAGGCTACAGAGACAGTTACAGAGCCGTTGTCAACAGCAATTCTTATGATATCAAAACTGGTTTAGGTCAGAATGTTAGCTATAACGAAGGCTACAGAAACGGCTATGATGAAGGCTATCCTGCAGGCCAATTAGATCTAAAAGGCACCACCAATGGGACAATAAAGACAAGTGACATTACAAATTTTCAACTAAAATAGCAAAGAGCTAATAAATCTAATCTATCTAGCTTCTTTAGGAAAAGCATAATGTTAGATTCAAGACTCCCGAAATGACATAAATTATCTTTGATATCCAATCGTTTTTTGATTGTGAAAAATATTATGACAAATTATTTTCCGTTTAGAAATTATTTTCCTTATAATTAATTTAAATTTCCTTATAATTAATTTAAAGTAACTTGGATGAGAAAAATGGACATTTAAACGGTATCACCAGTACATAAAAAAAATGAAATTTACATCGGCAGCATATCATCAGTGCATAACAAGAGAATGGAATTTATAACATAAAGACATTTAGACAGTACCACCAGTACATATAAAGAGAGTGGAATTTACAACATAAATTAAATAAATTGGACGTGTTTGTTTAATGGAAAACAAGTACTTAACAGAACAAAAAAGATACTGGTTTTTTTAGTTGTGATTTTTTTTTGTAGCATCATTGGTAACTGTGGGAGTGAGTGCTGCAGCCCGTCACGGTGGACATGGTGGACACGGAACATCATCACTAGATATTAAGAACACTTGCCGAGTCTAAGATCTATTGAGTATGAAATGAAACAGTAACATGGCCATTTTCAAGGCATTGTGAATAAATTCATGATAAGTTGCCTTGAATTGATGGCTATATTTTTATTTTCCTTGAAGGTTGGTTCCTCATTGTTTTGTGCGGGTTGAAAATAATTATTCAGTTGAAAAAATTCGTTGAAGGATTAATGCGTATTGTACATCCATTTAGAAAGTGAATTTATTTAATGTTAAATTCTGGAGAGTTCAAAAATAATAAAAAATAAGAATTAATATCTAATTGTTTCTTGAGTGGGAATAATTTTTTGCGGGATTATTTTTCGGTTAGGAACTATTTTTCATAGGATTAATTTAAAATAACTACTAGGATAAAATTATGAAAACCCTACAAATTGTAAGAAGCCTAATAAATATCCATAACAGCAGTTGCTGTTAGTGCTGCACACAGCCTCAAGACCACGATCACTACTGGCATTACCATTGGCATCTCATCATAACGATGACTGTTAGGTGTGGGATTGTTAATAGAATAATGACAAAAACTGCAAAAGAGAGAATTGAAAATGAACAAAACTAAATGTGATACAGCAAGTGGAAAGAATACAATCATAACGATTTTAGGAATCACTGCATTGGCGCTTTTAATGCTAATGAGTATCGCAAGTGCGACGCAACTAGCAGATATTCCGAAATTTAACAGCAACAATGTCTCTAATTTAAATAACACACTTGAAAATGACATAAAAACTCAGGACAAAGCAATTGAAATTAATCCAAAAGATTCAATGGTTTGGATCAATAAAGGACTTGATCTAGATTATTTAAATAAATCTGAGGAAGCGATAAAAGCATATGACAAAGCAATTGAAATTGACCCACAGAATTCAGATGCTTGGATCAATAAAGGACTTGATCTAACTGAGTTGAATAAATCTGATGAAGCAATAAAAGCATATGATAAAGCAATTGAAATTGACCCACAGAATTCAGATGCTTGGATCAATAAAGGACTTGCTCTAACTGAGTTGAATAAATCTGATGAAGCAATAAAAGCATATGATAAAGCAATTGAAATTGACCCACAGAATTCAGATGCTTGGATCAATAAAGGACTTGCTCTAACTGAGTTGAATAAATCTGATGAAGCAATAAAAACATATGATAAAGCAATTGAAATTGACCCACAGGATTCAATAGCTTGGAGCAATAAAGGAAACGCTTTATATGACCTAAATAAATTTGATGAAGCCATTAAAGTATATGATAAAGCAATTGAAATCGACCCACAGAATTCAGATGCTTGGTATAATAAAGGAGAGGCTTTAGGTAGATTAAATAAATCCGATGAAGCAATAAAAGCACACGACAAAGCGATTGAAATTGACACACAAAATTCAGAAGCTTAGCACAATAAAAATAATTTATCTAAATAAAACAAATCGCATTAACAGATGCTTGGTATAATAAAGGAACTTTATCTAAATAGATTAAATAAATCCAATTTATAGGTTGACTAGTTACTTAATTTTTATTTATTTTTTTTGCTAGATAAATATAGCAACTTTCTCGCTTCCAATCACAAAATACATTTTAAAAAAACCGTTTATTTTCTACACAATCAGGTGAAAATATCCTATAATTTTGGGAAGAGATGAGAAAATACATCGATTTTGCCACAAAAACGTTGAATGTGCTGAAAAGACAAGGATTAAGATAGTAATGGAGTAGTTGATATAATTGGAGGGCAAAAAGTGAAGAAGAAAGTTTAGCAAATTACTTAACTTGTATGCATCAAACTCTCAACAATGCCATCCAAGTTACATGGTTGCTATTTTCATGATAAGTTTTTCAGTTAATGAACACTTGCATTTTCATGCATTAAATCAGATAATATTGCCACACCAAGACGGAACAAAAAAGATTGATGATGAAACATAGAAGTATCCTGGAAATAACATCAATCAGAGAGTAGAAGATGACCTATGACTATGTTACACTTATTTCATCATTGGATACTGGAACTGAGTCAAGAAATAAATAGATACATGTGAAAAACGTCGGATTTAAATTGATATATATATAGCTTAATCTAATTTAATATTCTTCTTTAATTTTTTCATATTTTATGCTATTTTAGGTTAATTAGTCCAAACATTGCAATACAAATCATGATCAAGCCAGCGATAAAATTGACTTCCCGCTCGAATAAATGACCAACTTTAGACCCGAAAATTATACCAATTAAAAGACATAAAAAAGGTTACAAAGCCCATAATAATTGCAGGCTCAATAATAGTTGTCTTGAGGAATGCGAAGCTCATTCCCACAAAAGGGAATCTATACTTATTGCAACTAGGTGCAAGAAGCACCAAATAACTGAAAGAATTTATCTTTCTTTCCCTGCTTCCATAAAAAGAAGGATTGAGGAATATAAAGACTGTGCCAAGCTTGCAACCAAATACCAAGCTATCAGATAACATATTACCATAACAATGATTACCAAATTGTGATGTATATAGTATGCGATTACACACTTTGGGACTTTTTATTATTTCATGGTCTCCCAATTTTTTCTCAATCATTCAAAACAATGAAATTTTAATTTCATTAAAATAAATTCTGAAACTTTTCTTTTGGTTTTGAGCGTATTGACTGATTTTCGCTTATGCTACTTCACGATTCTCGCGATGATTCACTTTTACGTTCTTTGTAGTACTTTTATCCTAATCAGTTATAAAAATCAGATTCCTTGATTTATTGATATGATTTTAAACAAGCTTACATTTTTTAATTTTTTTTGTACTTATTAGGAGCATAATAATCGATTGAAACTTGTATATTTCTATGAGCTTTGAAATGATCTAGTTTACAGACACATAGGCGAAAATCTGGTTCTTTGCGGTTTGTTGAATTGAAAATAATTGTCCAGTTGAGAAGTGACCATGCTAAAGATGTAAACATCGAATAGAAACCTGCTTCTGTCACAATAAATTTTTTGAAAACGTATGCCTATAAAAAATTATGTTAGTAAATAAAAGTATTAAGTCTTCATCTAAAATAGCAAACAGCTTACAAAATTAACCTGTCTTGCTTCTTTAGAGAAGTGATGGTTTTAGATTCTGAAGACTTCGAAAAAAAATCATTATTAATATTTAATTGTTTTTCGATTATAAAAAATTTTATGCAAGATTATTTTTCGTTTAGAAACTATTTTTCGTATAATTAATTTAAAGTAATTTGTATGATAAAAACGGACATATTAGACAGTGTATCATCAGTACAATAAGAAGATAATCGAATTTACAACATAAATTAAAATAAATTTTGGAGTCCAAGCAAATGGGAAAACAAATATTTAATAGAAATAGAATAAAAAAGGTACTGGTTACTTTGGTAGCAGTCCTTGTGACAGCATCCTTGACAGGAATGGTAGCTGTTGCTGCACATGGTCATGGCGGACACGGTGGACACGGGCATGGACACGGACATGGACACGGGCATGGACATGGGCATGAGCATGGACATGGACATGGACATGGGCATGGACACGGGCATGGACATGGGCATCATCACTTCCACCATTGGCATGATCACAGGCATCACAGCTATCATGATCACTACTATGATGGCGTGTACTTCGCAGGTTATGAATGGGTATATAATCCTGTTACTCTAGTGTGGGACTGGACTTACATAGGCGGAGATGACGGCGACGTTGTAGCAACACCCGTTGTAGCAACACCCGTTGTAGCAACACCCGTTGTAGCAACACCCGTTGTAGCAACTCCTGTTGCAGAAACACCCGTTGTGGTAGGCGAATATGACGGCGGATACTATGACGGCGGATACTATGGACATGGACACGGGCATGGACATGGACATGGCGGACACGGACATGGGCATGGCGGACACAGACATTGACACGGTGGTCATGGAGGACACGGGGGACACGGCCATCATAGATAGATATTAAGAACATTCTCCGAGTCTAAGAGCTGTTGAGTATGAAATGAAACAGTATCATGGCCATTTTCAAGGCATTAAGAATAAATTCCTGATAAAATGCCTTGAATTGATGGCTGTATTCTTATTTTCATATAAGTTTGGTTCTTCGTTGTTTTGTGCGGGTTGAAAATAATCATCCAGTTGAAAACTGACCATACAAAGAGATGAAGAAAGATTATGCATATTGCGTACTCACTTCGAAAGTGGAAGTATAATCCCCAACTTAATATAGTAAAGTTCGGAAATAAAAAAATCATCATTAATATTTAATTGTTTTTGATTATGAAAAATATTATGCGGTATTATTTTTTGTTTAGAAACTATTTTTCATATAATTAATTTAAAATAACTACTGGGATAAAATTATGAAAATCCTACAAATTGTAGAGGCCTAATAAATATCCAGAACAGCAGTGGCTGCTATGGTGCTGCACATCGTCGTCACGACCACTATCCTGGATCACCATTGGCATCATCATCATAACGATGACTGTTGGAGGTAGGATTGTTAATAGAATAATGACAAAAATTGCAAAAGAGAGGATTAAAATGACCAAAACTAAATTTGATACAGCAAGTGGAAAGCATAATAGATAGCTGTTTTAGGAATCACTGCACTAGCACTTTTAATGAAATGATTATCGCAAGTGCTGAGCAACTTGCAGATATACCAAACTCTAGCAGCAACAATGTCTCTAATTTAAATAACGCACTTGAAAATGACATAAAAACTCAGGACAAAGCGATTGGAATTAACCCGCTGAACTCAACGGCTTGGAAAAATAAAGGACTTGTTTTAGATAATTTAAACAAATCAGATGAAGTCATTAAAGCATATGACAAAGCAATTGAAATTGACTCGCAAAACTTAAAAGCTTAGCACAATAAAAAGAATTCATCTAAAGAAAATAAATCCCATTAACAGATGATTATACAATAAAGGAACTTTACCTAAATAGATTAGATATATCCAATTTATAGGTTGAATAGTACTTAATTTTATTTATTTTTTTTGCGAGATAAAATATAAAGGATTTCGATAAACTTCGGTTTTATTTCTTAGCAGTAATTTCTCGTATCTTCCCCTCAATTTCTCTATTTAATTCCTCTTTTTGGCTTTACTTATTCTCAATTCTTTGATTTTAAAGATAGCTTCCGCTATCTTCAATATACTTTTTTTTTATTTTCAATGTCCTTAATTGATAGAGATTATAACAAAAAGCCGTACACAACATTTTTAGATTTACTATTTTAACAGTAGTAACAAAAACTCTTCCTGCTTTGAAAATTTCTTTCGTTACTGAATAAACTCTTTCCCCTTGGACTCTTTTTGAGTTAATTCCCTTATTTCTTAATATATCCTTTATTCCCAACGTATGTCCTTTGACCGCTCTTTTCATTGTTGCATTATACCCTTTCGTTTTTGCTCCAAAGTATCCTCTGTCCCTATAAACCACTTCGTTTTCCTCTGTTATATCTACATACGAATCATGTACGGACGCAGTTGTTGTTTTGAATCTTCTGATCAGCTCATAATCTCTGTCTATTATATTATGACGCTTATATCCAAAGTGAGACTTACCTCCCTCCTTTGTCCATGGTTCCATCTCTGCTTCTTCTTGTTTTTGCCTCATCTCTCTGCTTTTGCATGTCCTGGATCTGAATGGATAAAAGTAGCATCCTGAATAATTCCCTGCTTTATCTGTAAACCCAGAGCATAAAGTTGGCTTTGCAACTTTACCCATATTTTCTTTGAAATTCTCGATAATTCTCTCCCTAAATAGCCATACAGTAGTACTGTCAGGCATGTATTCCGGAAATCCAAGGAATTTCCTAAAAGAAATTCGATCTATACAATGTTTCTCAAGTTCAAAATCAGAGAGACCATGCCATTGTTGTAAAACAAGCATTTTGAATATCACAATGACATCAGTTTTAGGTATCCCTCCTGAAACGGTTTTGTTGATATATATAGACTCAAGAATAATACGAAACGCTTTCCAATCAATTCAGGAAGCAATTTCAGCAAGCTTATCTCCAACAGATTCAAGACGTTTATACTCTTCTTTAAGAGCAAAATCAGTAAGAGTTTTCATGAATATACATAAATATTGACAAATTTAAAACCAACCATGCTCAAGAGCAGGGAGTTTATCGAAATTCTCTATAGAATGTATTTTTTCTGAATCGTATCTTTATCCATTAAATAACAATTAGACTTTCTCATCTTATTTAATTGTCTTATCAGAGCATTTGCATGTTTGATTTCATTGTCTGTTTTTTGACTAATTTTCCATCCCAATATTACCTTTTTATTTGTGTCTACTGATATTGAAGTTCCCTGCTCTTATGGAATAGTAATAACTTGCATATAACCTCGTAAATTCTGTTGCGTCAATCACTGCAATAGAGATATTCACTCCATATTAGTAAAACAGTTTTAGAATCCTTGACAGAAGAAGGTTAAACAGGGAGGAGGGAATTCTAGCTACAAACTTTTGAAGGGCAGTGAAATGTGGAATCTTATCTAAGAAAGTTTTTCTTTTATATCGCTCATAAGGTCAAATAGTTCTACAAAATCTCGATAGTCTGTACTAATATACTCTTTCAATAAAACCAGTACAAGAAGTTTATGCTTGGTATAAACGTGTTTTGAATACTTGCAGGAATAAAGCTTCAGTCTCGAAGACTGAACAGTTAAGGCTGGTATGAACAAATTTAAAGTACTTTTTAAATTTCTATATAGAATGTTCCTTCGTTTTATCAGAAAAATAAGAAGAGTATTCTAACGGAACATTATAAACTATAATGTAAAAGTTCAATTTAGAGCATTTCTACAGAGCCAAGATTTGGTTTTTAGTCAGGACAACTTTTGACAAAAATGCTTATGTACATATTAATACATTAGCACACAAAAATTTGAGATATTTATAACTTAACCAAGTGTGAGATGTGAGATTCGAAGACTAATTTTAAGTCTGGCTCTTTGACCTAGCTGTACAACTCTCGCAAATTGAAGGATAGTTTTTTATTTTTTGCTTCTCTCCACTTTTTTATTTTTTTCCCAATCATTCTGGTTTACTTCAATCTATTTTTTAGTCCAATATATTTTTTGATAACCCAACTTGGTAATTTTCTAAAATGGGATTTCCCATAGAGGATACCACTTTTCTATATTTTTTTCAATGGACAATTCTCTTTCCATTTCTGCTCTGAGCCTGAATTCGAAAGAGCTGTCCCTTTGCTTATCTGAGAGAGGAATAAAAGGGTAGTAATTTCCCTGCTTGAAGTTATATATCCAGTATACAGCTTTTAGTCTGTCAATTTTTTCTTCGCTATTAATAGTCAAATCCACAGATTCGCTGTCAAATCTGTAAATGGCACATAGGATCTGTTCTCCAAGTCCACGCTCTTCGAGGGTCTGGCTTACAAGGTAGATATTTGCAACAATATTTTCAAAATCTGGATCTTTAAAAATAACCCAGAGGAAATTATATTTATCCTTTTCAATTCTGAACTCTGTCCCTTTATCCTTCGAGCTATATTCCAGAAGCTCCTGAATTTCTTTTCTAGTGGATTCGTAGGCTGAGGTATCGATGGGCTTAAAACAGATACCTGCATATTCTGATGGTTTCAAGCCTAGATTACTTTCCAAAGTAATGCAAGCCGTGGAAATTTCAAACAGCTTTTCACTCTTTGCTTTAGGAAGCCTACTCCTCCCAAGAACTGCATCCATAAAATCCTGGAAACCCATTTAGCTTATCTCCTCAATTTCTGAGACTTTTAATATCTCCTAGTATCAACAAAATATATCATTGCTTTCAATGTTAATTGATTGCGATTAATAAAAAGCTCAAAAAATAATAAAAAACCTCTGAGTCTCCTGCTTAAAAATATCTATTAAACGTATTAGCACAACTTATCTGCTCAAATTATTTATTTTACATGTCTGCTTAACTTATACGCTTATTTAATACATTTCCCTTTGCATTTGTTCAAGCTTTGCTATCCTTTTTTCCACAGATGGATGAGTGGAAAATAGATTCATAATCGAAGAACTTGAGATTGCAGGGATGATGAAAAAGCCATTCATTCCTTCCATCTTCCTTAGATCTTCATCAGGTACCCTGTCCATGAGCCCACTTATTTTCATGAGAGCAGATGCAAGATCAGAAGGCTGTCCAGTAATAATGGCCGAGCCTCTGTCTGCAGAATATTCCCTGTAACGGGACAGAGCGCGAATCAGCAGAAAACTTATAATCCAAACTGCGATTGAGACCAGCCAGACAAGCACAAAGCTTCCCCCTTCACGCCGCCTATCTCCTCCAATGTTGAAGTAAAGGCTATAGCGGACAAAGTAAAAAGCTACTGTTGAAATAAAACTGGCAATAGTCATGACAGCCATATCTCTGTTCTTAACGTGGCTTAGCTCGTGGGCAAGTACAGCCTCAAGTTCAGCTGAAGAGAGTTTATCTAGAATTCCTGTCGTAACTGCTATAAATGCTTTATTCGGGCTCCGACCTGTCGCGAAAGCATTTGGGACTTCGGTATTGACAATTGCAATTTGAGGTTTTGGTAAGTCAGCGAGTGCACAAAGCCTTGTTATCATCCCATGAAGCTTTGGTGCCTCGATTTCGGAGACTACCTGCGCTCCAGTCGTCCAGAGTACCATTTTATCTGAATAAAAATATTGAACGCCCATAAAAAGACCAATAAATATAATCATAACAATCGAAGGGGTTCCATAGTACGAAAGGAATGCAAGGAAAAATAGGTAAACTACCGCCAGAAGAAACATTGTGAAAAACATCCGTTCCTGTAGTCCTAAGTCTCGTTCCCACTTTCTTTTCATATGTTATTTCGCCTATCCAGATATTTAATTTATTTAATTTCAGCTTAAACAATAATCAAGCTAGGTTAAATGATAACGAATTTCAATAAATCCCTAAATTTCGTTGCATGTGGATAAATTTTATGTAATAGAACTGTAGAAATCAGAATTTTGTCGAAATCCTCAATAATTAAGTATAGGTTAAGTTGACATATTAAATGAACTACCTATAGATTAAATGAACTACCTGTAAATTAACTAAACCTAAAACAAAACTGCAAAGATAGCTAATAAAAATTATGGTGTCGAACCCGGCAGAAAACAACTTGTATCTTTTCGCCAACTCCTTGAATATAAAGGAATTATTACGGATCAAATATTTTCATTCACTTATAAGCTCCCTTCTTCTAGTTTTCCTAACTTCCAACATAATTTTTATTACATTTGAAGTTGTACCATTACCCTTAATTCCAATATAACTTATATAACTCTATAATTCACTAGTAGAACTGTTTTTAATTTGAGAATGATACTTAAAGATTTTTCTTGCTGGGATACGCTATATTAATCTGCATCACTCTTGAAGGAGAATACTTTTGGTTCAGCAACAATAAAAGATGTATAATCGCCATCATCATTATTGAATTAAACTCAAAACATTACCTTTTACCAGTCTAAATGATAGATATTTCAAATAGTTTATAATATCATTGTTTTAAATAAATTTTTCCCGATACTTCATACAAAAAACATGTGATGTATTGAAGAGGATCTCAATAGACCTCTGATTTTCACGATTAATTCGTATACAATTTATCAACAACGGAAATGGAGAAGTTTATTTAAATATTCTCTATTTTATAAATATAATTATTTTAATTACATTGTTCTTTAAGTAGGCAAACGTACTTAAAATATAAACCAGTTATTTAATAACAGTTATCGGGAACGTTTCCATATCCGCAGCAAGCTGAGGTATTTTTGGCTGGAATAAAAATAGTCATTCGGAACTGCAACAAATTGGAAATAGTTAATCACTCAGTATAACTAAACCAAATGAAGATAGCTTTATTTTGAACTTTGGTATGCTGTTCCAATCTTATGCACCAATAAAATTGGCCAAGTGAAATCTTTTGTTTAATGGGTTAATTTTCAGGTCTTGATGCGTGTATAAAATTATTTATACATATATTTAATGTTCTATGCAGAAACTATAAACTGCTTCACTAAGATTGGCTATACAGATCAAGGATAAGAGCTAGGGAAAAATATGTAATTCCCAAGTATTTCAAGGCATATTTTGATAGTTTTAATTTATTTAAGCAAAAATAGCAGCTAAGCCAAACAAATTTGCAGGTAGGCAGAGTTATTAAAAAAGTATTTATCGGCAAATTAATAAAGTTTGATCGGCTCAATTCCCATTTTTTCCATCAAGCAGGCAGGGATATCAATTACTTGCGAAACTGAATCGATCACAATTCCATCTGAAGTTGCCACGAAGAGGTCGTTTTTCGAACGTCCTTTATATTCCTTAAGTTCGAAATCAGTGGCTTTTGAAATTCGAGCATCACCTGGAATTCCATGTTCTTCCATTTTGTAGCGAATGAAACTTGCAAGTTCCCCACTCCGACTGATTTGAGCATCCAGTAGAAAAACAACTGATTTAGGATTGGCTTCGCACAGAAATTTAATAACTAGATCCAGGGATTCCTCAAGATTTTTTACATTTTTTGCTTTACTGAAGTAACGGCGAGTATCTCTTACATAACCGTCATCACATAACCACATCGGTTTTTTCCTAAGAAGATTATCCACTCCAAGAAGAACGTTATACCCATCTAGTAGAATATCTTTATACTTTATGTCTGTATAGGTTACTTTTTTACTAATTCTGGGAACTATCCTGTCAGGAGATACAATAATCCTTGTAAGAATGTGCCGTTCTTCTACGTTGAGCTGAAAATGGTCAGCTACGAAACGGATGGTAACAAACTTTGGGTAACCCAATAAAAGTATTCTTCGAATATCTCTGGCAGGTTTGAGTAATTTTTCTCTTATAGCAGAATCGTATAAATAAAAGGAACCTTCATACATATCTTTCACACATACTTGTCTCCTTTTAAAAAGGGAGTACTTTAAATGAATGAACAGATATCTAACATATACATATTTGCGCAAATAAAAATAGCAACATATGACATTCGGCATTCAATTGCCTGTGAAGTCCTTTGCTCCGGTTCTGTTCAGTTTAAAGAGGATTTCGACATACCTATTCATTTTTTCACATGCTGTTCATAAATGGTCATTAAATAATTCGTGAAAATAAGTGGTTTATCGAAATTCTCTAGAGTTGGTTTTTAGCTGAGGTCAGTTCAGGGCTCAGGATGGGGGTTATGCTATGGAAGTATTATGGCTGTCTCAGGAAGAAGTAAAAAGTGTTATAGATATGCTTTCTGTTATGCAAGTTGTGGAAAGAGCTTTCAGGCAACACGGGCTTGGTAAGGTACAGATGCCTCCCAAATCCTATATTTACTATACTGCTTATAACGGGGATCTGCGCACAATGCCTGCATATCTTGAAGAAGAGAATATCACTGGCGTGAAAATTGTAAATGTTCATCCCGAAAATCCAACTCTTGGGATTCCCACCGTAATGGCGTTAATAGTCCTTATTTCTGCGGAAACAGGTGCCCCTATGGCAGTTATGGACGGAACATGGCTGACAGATGTCAGAACCGGAGCAGCAGGGGGAATTGCGGCGAAATATCTGGCAAGAAGGAATTCAAAAATTATAGGGCTGATTGGGGCTGGAAATCAGGCAAGGACCCAACTTGAAGCTCTTTGTGAAGTATTTGACCCTGAACTAGTGAAAATAACTTCCAGAACGAAAAAAAGCTGTGAACAATTTATCCGAGACATGGCAGGCACTCAGCCTTCAGAAATTCGCTACGAAGAAAAAATAGAAAATGTATGCGATTGTGATATTTTGGTGACAACAACTACAACCCGCAAACCGATCGTGAAAGCCCAATGGATTAAAGAAGGTACTCATATAAATGCAATTGGAGCCGATGCAGTGGGAAAAGAAGAACTCGATCCCGAACTTATTATCCACTCCAAGATAATTGTAGATGATATGGTCCAGGCGCTTCATTCGGGTGAAGTAAATGTTCCTCTTTCGAAGCACTACATTTCTGAAAATGATATCCATGCTCAGCTCGGTGAAATAATAGTAGGTCTGAAACCTGGTCGGGTCAATGAAGAGGAGATTACAATCTTCGATTCAACAGGTCTTGCCATTCAGGACGTTGCAGCTGCACATCTGGTTTATGAGAGGGCTGTCAGTAAAGGGATCGGAAGTCAAGTACACATGTTCTAAAGATATATGTTCTCACTAAACTTCAGTCCCCTTTATTCCTTGTTAATTTCCTCAACTAATAACTATATAGCAGCTTATAAGAATATAATTTGATTAGTATAAATAATCTTCAAAGTAAAAATTGGCACTTAATAAATTTAGAATAATAAATTTAATTTCAAGTGCATAAATTTCTCCGCTGATCACAAAATGATTATTTCAATAAATTTCACTTGACATAAAGACGCCTTCGTATCCCATTATATGTGACGAAAAATGTCCATATTTCCTTTATATTTGAGAACTGCACTCAACTGAAGACTAAGTAGCTTTTTTATCCATTTTTTCTCTTTTGAGAACAAATTCCCAAGTACATTCTTCGTATTCTATGGGTGTTAGATTCCAATTAAATTTTGATCAATGAGAAAGAATTTTTTGATGTTAATTGCAGCTTTAATATCTCTATGATGTTTTCTGTTGAGGCAAATTGTAAACTAATAAAAAAGTCATTCATAACTATACAACAAACTGGAACTACTTAGGAGATACGAGATTATTTATATCAGGCTGGCATTTAGCAGGCAAAAAGGTTATCCTATCTTTTTATTCAATGCAAATTTATTCGAATATACAATTCATCAATACTTTGTATATATCATAAATATCACATATTCTACACATATTACATATTTGAGAGGTAAATTATGTTTCAGATAGGAGAAGCATTAATGGGGCAGGGCTCAGAGCTTGCCCATGTTGATTTAATGATAGGAGATAAGGTTGGTCCTGTGGGACAGGCTTTTGCAAACGGCCTGACTCAACTTTCGGCCGGACATACTCCACTTCTGTCCGTCATCAGGCCGAACCTACCACCCAAACCTTCCACCCTTATAATTCCAAAGGTCACGGTAAAGAATATGGAGCAGGCAGCAAAGATTTTCGGACCTGCCCAGTCAGCAGTTGCAAAGGCAGTAGCAGACTCTGTCGAAGAAGGCGTAATCTTGAAGGAACAAGTTGAAAACGTTGTTATCGTAGCAAGCGTCTTCATTCACCCAGAAGCTCGAGACTATAACAAAATTTACAGATATAACTATGGAGCTACAAAACTCGCAATTAAACGTGCTATGGAAGGCTTCCCGGATATTGACAGAGTTCTCGAGGAGAGTAATAAGTCCACTCATGCCATTATGGGATTCAAAGTCGTTAGGCTCTGGGACCCGCCCTATTTACAGATCGCTTTTGATAACCCTAACTTGGAAGCTGCACTTTCTGCGATTTCCCAGATTCCTAACAGCGATCATGTGATCATCGAAGCGGGTACGCCTCTTATAAAACGCTATGGTGTTGATATAATCTCAAAAATTAGGCAAGTAAGACCCGATGCTTTCATTGTCGCTGACTTAAAAACCCTTGATACCGGAAACCTTGAAGCAAGGATGGTAGCAGATGCTGCAGGTGACGCCATTGTAGTCTCTGCTCTTGCTCCAATCAACACTATTGACAAGCTCATCGAAGAAGCCCATAAAACAGGTATTTATGCAGTCATGGACACCCTCAACCAGCATGATCCAATTTCTGTCCTAAAAAATCTTAAGATTATGCCTGATGTCATTGAACTCCATCGTGGAATTGACATTGAAAGTACTGAACATGCCTGGGGAGATATTGCTGAGATTAAGAAGGTTGCTCAAAAAGCTTTAATTGCCGTTGCTGGGGGAGTCCGTCTTGACAAGGTACCTGTGGCTCTAAATCAGGGTGCTGACATTCTTGTTGTCGGACGTGCAATCACCAATGCAAAAGATGTTAGGGAAGTTGCAGAGCAGTTTATCAACAGCCTTAATAAGCCTGAAATTGACCAGTTCAGAATTATGACGGACTTTTGAGATGATTTTAAATTCCGTAAAAAGCTGCTAAAAAAGTAAAATATAACACAACTATTAGTAGAAAACTATAAGAGAAAGCGAGAATTTTAATGCTTTCTTTCCATTTTCTATTCGTTTTTCAGGAGGAGATTTTTTGGGTTTACCATTCATTTTACTGAATTTCAAGACTTATATACAGGGCACGGGTCAGAATGCTGTGGAAATTGCAAAGGCCTGTAAAATAGTATCTGAAGAATCTGGTATCCAAATTGCGGTGGCTCCCCAGCTTCCGGACATTTACAGAGTAGCCTCGGAAGTTGAACTTCAAGTATTTTCTCAACACATGGATGGAATAGGAGAAGGAAGCTTTACTGGACATATTTTTGGGAAATGCATAAAAGACGCAGGAGCCTTTGGGACTCTTATAAATCATTCTGAAAGGCGTCTTACCCTTGCAGATATTGAAGCTTCTCTGAGGGCAGCAAGAGACTTTGGACTAAGAACAGTTATCTGTACTAATAATATCCCTACCACAGTAGCAGCAGCAGCCCTTGGTCCTGATTATGTTGCACTAGAGCCCCCAGAGTTAATAAGTAGTGGAATCTCAGTCTCTAGGGCCGATCCTGAAGTCGTTAGTGGCTCGGTTGAAGCAGTTGCAAAAATCAATCCTGAAGTAAAAGTACTTTGTGGAGCCGGAATCTCAAAAGGTGAAGATCTCAGAGCGGCTCTAGATCTTGGATCTGAAGGTGTGCTCTTGGCATCAGGAATCGTTAAAACAAAAGACCCAAAAATTGCACTTGAAGATCTTATTAGTTTAGTATAAGTTTCACTTTCTATATTTTATTCAAAAAAGTATGGATGTTATGAAATATATAGACCTATTTAAAAATAATTGGACTTGTCAGCCATTTTTATTTTAATATTCTACGATTATTCCGATATATAATCCAAATTTTTGACGTTTTTTCAAGTTATCACAAGTCTTTAATTGTAAATTCATTCAACTTGGCAAACATAATTCATCGCCAATGATTAAAGAAAATAAGCTCAAAAAACTTGCCCGCTATATCTTGAATCCGACATTTTGAAGATATGTACGTGTATAAAAAATTAGTTTATTATTTCTGCTAATTAAATTACCAATTTATTGGGCAGTGAAATTGTACAAAAAACCAATTTAACATCCCTAGCACAGTAATATTTGACTCTTCTATGGCACTTGCTGATTACTTTTTAGACAGGTTTGGAAAATAAAACTTGGGATAAAATTCTTGCCCACAATAATGATGAGTCAATTTAAATTGGTAAAGGGCATTTTTTTGAGTTTGATGCAATCGGTATTAATGATCACAATGTACGTTTTTTCTTCGATTCTGAACCAAAATATTCTCCTCCAAGAGTGATGACGATTGTAAAAAGCATCACAAAAGGAAAAATCTTTAAAGAATACTCTAAGATTAAAAACAGTTAAATGATTGTGAAATATGGATTAATGGTGACTATATGGAACTATGAATAATTATACAAATTCCGATATATAATTAAAAAAGATATTTAAAATAATGGAAACAAGGAAGAAAAAGAGGCATATAGAAAAAAAATTAAAGTATTTAATTTTGAATAATTCCTTTTATAATTTCTTTATATCTATAGCTGTGGCTTGACATAACTTGCAGCTTTCAGTGGGACATCAAACCGAACTTTTGATTTTGAGTCTGTTGTTTGAAGAATTTCATATTTTTTTGAGTAAATTTTTGAATATTGAGTAAAATTTATGTCAAAAGGTGGGTAAATTTAAATCGACAAAACAGGAATTTAATACTCCATTGACACCATTTTAATATTTGTTTCTATAGCATACAATATGCAAATTCAATACCAAAAATTTGATCGAAAATTGAACAAATAACGATTGAAAAACATAAATAATCGGCCGGATAGAATCATAGAAAATTGGTCAAAAATTTAATCATATCCATGAGTTGTTGAAAATCGTACTAAAAATACTCAATCTATATTTGTATAAAGTAAAAAATACTTTTTTTTGGTTGATAAATTACTAAAGAAACGACTAATGATTGATAACCATACTATTACTTATTTATGTCTCCGAAAATGAAAATATCCTTTTCAACATAAAATTCAAGTTGTCAAATCGAGATAAAAAATAAAAAAATGATCATAACTTCTCAATTCTTTTCAATTGCTTTTTTAAATTTTTTTATTAATTCTCTTACCTGAATTGCGCGCTCAAAGTCCAACCTTTCTGCAGCCCCCCTCATTTCAACATCAAGCTCGATAATTACATTAGGTATGTCTGTTTTTGGGATGTGTTTGATATCGGTTATATCCACTACTTTTTCTCTAATAGGTTTGCAGATAGTTGTCGGTATTATGCCGTGTTCTTTATTGTAAGCTATCTGAATTGAACGACGACGCTCTGTTTCTTTAACTGCTTTTTTGATGGAATCGGTCATATTGTCTGCATAAAGGACAACCTTTGAACTGGAGTTACGGGCTGCACGGCCTATTATCTGGATGAGACTTTTTGAATTCCTCAAAAAACCTTCTTTATCGGCATCCAGAATACCAATAAAACCTACTTCTGGGATGTCAAGTCCCTCTCTGAGCAGATTGATACCTACAAGAACATCGAATTTGCCAAGACGAAGTTCTCGAATAATTTCGGTTCGCTCTATTGTCTTAATATCAGAATGCAGATAACGAGCTCTAATATCGTTTTTAGCAAGGAATTCAGTAAGTTCCTCAGCAAGTTTTTTAGTCAGGGTGGTTACAAGGACTCTATCTCCCCTTTTCACTATTTTCCGGATTTCCTGCATAACATCCCTGACCTGACCTTCGAGAGGACGAATCTCTACTTCAGGATCAACAAGACCCGTGGGCCTGATTATTTGTTCCACCACCTGGGATGAATGCTCCAGTTCGTAGTCCGCGGGGGTTGCTGAAACAAATATCACATTTCTCATATACTGTTCGAATTCGTCAAACCTTAGAGGTCGGTTGTCATAGGCGCTTGGAAGCCTGAAACCATAGTCTACCAGGCTCTTTTTCCGGGACTTATCTCCGTTATACATTCCATGAAGCTGCGGGATGGTCTGGTGGCTTTCATCAATGACGAGGAGAAAATCTTCAGGGAAATAATCAAGTAGGCAGAAAGGTTTCTCTCCCTGTTGGCGGTGGTCAAAATGCCTTGAATAGTTCTCGATGCCCTTGCAGTTCCCTGTTTCCTCTATCATTTCCATATCATAAAGAGTGCGTTGCTTCAGCCGATGAGATTCAAGTAACCCGAGTTCCGGCAGTCTTTCTTCAAGTTCCTCTATGATGTGCTGAATTGCAATTTTTTGTTCCTCCTCTGGAATTACATAATGTTTGGCGGGATATACGAAGAAATAATCCAAGTTTTCAGTTCTCTGTCCGGTCTGCTTATCAACTTCGGAAATTCGGTCAACCTCATCTCCGAAGAGTTCAATCTTGATGATATTATCAAAGTATCCTGGAATGATGTCAATAACATCCCCTTTTACCCTGAAGCGCCCTGGCATGAGCTCGAGGTCATTGCGCTCAAACTGGATTTCAATGAGCTTTTGCAGAATTTCTTTTCTTTGAACCTTGTCTCCAACTTTCAGTTCAAACCCCATTTCTTGGAAGTTTTCCGGATTTCCAAGACCATAAATACAGGATACTGATGCTACAACTATAACGTCCTGGCGAGACATCAGCGAAGCTGTGGTAGCAAGGCGCATTTGCTCAATTTTTGGGTTGATCTGGGCATCTTTTTCAATGTATTGATCCTTCGCTGGGAGGTATGACTCTGGCTGATAGTAATCATAATATGAGACAAAATACTCCACTCTATTCTCTGGAAAAAATTCTCTGAACTCGTTATAAAGCTGTGCAGCAAGGGTCTTATTATGAGCGATTACAAGGGTTGGTTTTCTGAAATGGTTTATTACATTTGCAACAGTATAAGTTTTCCCGGATCCGGTCACCCCAATAAGAGTCTGAAAATGCTCCTTTTTCGTCATCCCTGTCAGAAGTTTTTCTATTGCCTCAGGCTGGGAGCCCCTGGGCTCAAAATCGGAAACCAGCTTGAACTGCGGGCTATCACGATATCGGGCATCATGCATTGTTTCGTATTTTTCTTTTGATGATTTTTTGGATGATGGTTCGAGTAATGACTCGGATGATAGTTCGTATTTTTGACGCGAGAATTTCATGAAACCAAGACCTTAAAACGTAAGATATTTTATTATTTACTGGGTTTCTGGCTTTTTACAGTCGCAGAATTTGGGAGATTAAAATGATTTTTCGCGATCCTAGAAAATGAAAAAAAGGTCTCCAATATGTTGAAAAATTAAATGGAGAAATGTATCTATAATTACTGGATCAATGATTTTTGCCTCAACAGCCGGTTATAGTTGATTGCAAATCTGTGAGCCTCATCCCTAATCTCTTGAATAAAGAGTGAAGCCTGTTCGTCTCTTTTGATGCGGAGAGGATACTTAAATCCAGGTACATAAATTTCTTCTTCCTTTTTGGCAATAGAGATGATCGGAATTTTAATTTTCAGCTTTTTAAGTTCCTGAAAAGCTGAAGAAAGCTGTCCTTTTCCTCCATCTATAATAATTAATTCAGGCATTTCATGTTTGTCTTCAAGCAGGCGGGAATAACGCCTACGAACAACTTCGGCAATGGAAGCAAAGTCGTCAATTCCTTCCACACTCTCGATTTTGAAGCGACGATAATTATGTTTATCAGGCCGGCCTCCCCGGAACTGCACCATGGAACCTACTTTAGCCATACCTGAAAAATGTGAGATATCGAAACATTCAATAACATTCGGAAGCTTGGGCAGAAAAAGCTTGCTTTGTAGAGCTTCTAGTTTATTCTGATCTCCAAAAAATCCTATTTCAACATTCCTCAGTGCAAGGTCGAGCAGCTCTTTTTTTTCGCCCTGCTTCGGAACCGAAATTTTCACCCTTTTTCCTTTAACTTGCGATAAAAAATATACAAGAGATTCTTCGAGAAGCTCAGGCAAGATCAGCTCTTCAGGTGGATCATTCTCCGAATAGTACTGTACCAGAAATTCTTCCAGGAAATTTTCCCCAAAAGCAAAGACATAGTCTTGCTTATCTTCAAGCGTACCTTTATAAACCTTGAAAAGCATGAGATAGATGTTATCATTCCTGATAATATAGTTTAGGACGTCTTCATTATGCTTTTTCTGCCTCTCCATATTTTGTTTTTCATTGAGGTTCTCAAGGGCTGAGACCTCGTTTCTGAGGATCATAGCCTGTTCAAATTGTTGCTTTGAAGCTAGATCTTTCATTTCCTTTTCCATGGACTCAATAAGCTCTCTGATATTCCCTTTCAGGACATCAGCAGCCCTTTTTACTTTATCTCCGTATTCTTCTGAGGAGATTCTCCCTATACAAGGTCCGCTACATGCTCCGATATGATATCTAAGACAGGCACGCATCGGCATTTTTTTACAGGTCCTTAGCTGGAATGTCTTTCTTACAACTGCAAAAATGTAATCTCTCTCCTTTGCAGAAACAAAGGGCCCAAAGAAATTTCCACTTTCTATTTTCTTCCTGGCAAGCCTGATCCTTGGAAATTTTTCTTCTGTTAAATGGATGCAGGCATATCTTTTAGAATCCTTGAGTGCGATATTATACCTTGGCCAGTGTTTCTTAATCAGAGTATTTTCCAGGAGGAAGGCTTCTACTTCAGTATTTGTGACAATGAAATCAAGGTTTTTGGCAGCGTGCACAAGGCTCTCTGTTTTCGGGTCAAGATCTCTTTTCTGGAAATAGTTACTCACTCTTTTTTTAAGATCTTTTGCCTTACCTACGTACATTACAGCACCCTCTTCATTCTTGAAAAGATAGCATCCGGGCAGGTGAGGAAGAGACTTTAGATCAATCATCTTCAAACCTCGTTCATTTAAGTTTTAAAAACATCCCGTAGATTTTTTCAAATTATTTGCTCTTCATAATACTTTGGCTGCCCTATGTTTGAATTCTTGAGATTCCTCTTCAAAGCCTTTAGAATTTTCATTAATGACATCTTCAAACTCTTCAGAATCTACATCAAGAGATGACTCCTCTTCAGAAATTGTCCCAATGGCCTCTGAACCCAATATCTTCAAATCTGAGACTCCTCTTGAAAGCTTGGTAGCAAGGAAACACGCAGTATAGCTCCCCTTAACCAAGGAAACTTCCTCTGGGGTTCCTATAGCAATAATTTCTCCGCCAGCATTTCCACCTTCGGGACCTAGATCGATTACATAATCTGCTGATTTAATCACGTCTAGGTTATGCTCGATCACAACTACTGTATTATTTTTTGTAACTAAACCATTGAGAACCGAAATCAGTTTTTGAACATCATGAAAATGCAGACCTGTAGTGGGCTCATCTAGAAGATAGATTGTCATTCCAGTGCCCTTTTTGGAGAGCTCTCTTGTAAGCTTGATTCGCTGCGCTTCCCCTCCAGAAAGGGTTGTTGAACTTTGGCCAAGTTTGATATAACCAAGCCCGACCCTTGTTAAGGTATCGAGCTTACCTTTAATACCAGGGATATTTTTGAAATGTTCTGAAGCTTCTTCTACCGTCATATCCAGAACTTCTGCAATCGATTTGCCCCTATACTTTACTTCTAGGGTTTCCTGATTGTAACGCGTACCTTTACATTCCTCACACTCAATATATACGTCAGGCAGAAAGTTCATTTCAATTTTTATCAATCCGTCTCCCTGGCAGGCCTCACAGCGTCCTCCCTTTACGTTGAAAGAAAAACGCCCACTTTTGTAACCCCGGATCTTTGCTTCCTTCGTTTCGGCAAAGGCCTGCCTGATAGTATCAAAAACTTTTGTATAGGTTGCGGGATTCGAGCGTGGAGTCCTACCAATTGGACTCTGGTCGATAACGATTGCCTTGTCAATCTCAGAATCAAAAACTAAAGTATCATAGTTCCCAGGTGTTACACTCGAATTATATATCTTTTTCATCAGGGCTTTGTACAGAGTATCATAAATGAGAGTAGATTTACCCGACCCCGAAACACCTGTAACCACAGTCAATATTCCTATTGGAATGTTCACGTCGATATTCTTGAGATTGTTTTCCTGACAACCTTTAAGCCGTATGAACGCATCACTCCGTCGACGGAGAGTCGGAACCTTTATCCGCCTTTCTCCGGAAAGATACTGACCTGTTAAAGATTCTGGATTCTTTTCGATCTCCTCAGGCGTACCTTCTGCTACTACATAGCCCCCATGAATACCTGCTCCAGGCCCGATATCTAGTACATGATCAGCAGCTCGGATAGTGTCTTCATCGTGCTCCACAACTATCAACGTGTTCCCAATATCTCGTAGTGTCTGGAGTGTCTGGATCAGCAATTCGTTATCCCGCTGGTGCAGTCCTATAGACGGCTCGTCAAGCACGTAGAGCACCCCCATAAGATTAGATCCAATTTGCGTAGCTAGCCGGATGCGTTGAGCTTCTCCTCCGGAGAGGGTCCCTGCACTCCTGGATAGGGTGAGGTAACCGAGTCCGACATGTTTTAGGAACCCAAGCCTGGAATGAATTTCTTTCAAAACCTGCTTTGCGATCTCGCCCTTCTTTTCTGAGAGTTCTAGAGTCTCGAAAAACCGGATACATTCTTCTATTGAGAGATCTGTGACATCTACAATTGATTTATTTTCAAGCTTTACTGCAAGCACTTTTTCCTTCAGTCGCCTTCCTTTACATTTCGGGCAGATTCGAACTTGCATGAATTTTTCTAAGTTCCTTTCGTCTGTACTCGGACTTAGTCTGGCTATATAGCCGTTCGGCCTGAGGGAGAAGCCCTTCCCAGGTTCCTTTATGTGACCAGTGAGCGTCCCCGTTCTTCATGCTCATACTGAAATGAATGCGTTCGTCTGAGCCGTACATAAGAGCTTTGTACTGCTTTTCTGAAAGAGCATCAAGATGAGTAAAAATATCAAAACCAAAATGCTTTGCCACAGCTGCCAGATGCTGGCTTCGGAAGCTATCCAGGAAATTTCTGTACAAGGCCACAGCTCCATCTGCAAGACAGAGAGTCCGATCAGGAATGATCAGATCAGGATCGAATTCCATTTTGATCCCGAGTCCATTGCAAGCTTCACATGCTCCGAAAGGACTGTTAAAAGAAAACATCCTGGGCTGAAGTTCTTCAAAAGCCATATCACATACTGGGCAGGACATATTTGATGAATAAAGGTGGGCTTCTTCCTTCCGAATCAATCAGCAATTAAAAGCCCTTCTGCCTTTTCGAGGGCAATTTCACAGGCCTCAAAAAGCCTAGAACGATCTTCTACAGGGTTTATACGGTCAATTACTACTTCAATATCATGTTTTTTGTAGCGATCGAGAACAATCTTGTCATCGGTTCTGTAAATTTCCCCATTTACACGAACCCTGGTAAAGCCTTCGCCATTCAGTTCCCTTAAAAGTTGTTGATAAGTACCTTTCTTTTGGCGGATTATAGGTGCAAGGATGGTGACAATACCTTCATATTCTTTGCGAATACTATCTGCAATTTTATCAGGAGATTGAGATTCAATTATGATATTGTGGACCGGACAGTAAGGAGTTCCGACTCTTGCAAAAAGCAGCCTCATATAATCATAGATTTCAGTAACTGTTCCAACTGTACTTCTAGGATTTTTGGATGTTGTCTTCTGTTCTATGGAAATTGCCGGAGATAGCCCTTCAATACTATCCACATCTGGCTTATTCATGAGGCCAAGAAACTGACGTGCGTAAGCTGAGAGAGATTCCACATAGCGACGTTGTCCTTCTGCATAGATAGTATCAAAAGCGAGGGTGGATTTTCCAGAGCCTGAGACGCCTGTAATAACAATAAATCTGTCCCTCGGGAGCTCTACTGTAATATTTTTCAGATTGTGTTCCCTTGCTCCTTTAATAATGATATTTTTCATTTTTCTTCTCTCGGATTCTTTTTATCTCAGTTGAATCATTTAACTGTTCATTTGGGTATTGCATCATAATTTCGATGTATCAAAGGATCTGCAGATACATAGACTATAGAGGATTTAGATTAAACCTCAGGTTTTTACGAGTTGTGTTATACATTATTCATCAAGCATATGACGAAATTTAGGGATTTGTCGAAATTCTCTATGAACAAGCAGTTTGAAAGTTTTTGCTTGTTCTTTGGACAATGCGTCAGTGGAAGATAACTTCACGCATTTACTATTTTATATATAAATGGATATCATTGATTGAAATTAATTTCATTGATGACAGCTAGTAACAATTAGATGAAGTTCCTAAATATTAAGTCCCCAGATTTTCCAACATATACAACAAATGTGGGCTTTATATTAATAAAGTGATATAGCGAATTGAAAGTAATAATCATTAAATGAATGGATCCTATAATAAAATAGAGCAGATTAAGCTTACTGATAACAAATATAGCAGCCCTATTGTATCAAATTGTATATATGCTAATCCTCAACACTTTCATTTTAGAACAACTATTCCCCTTACAAATTAGCATTTCTAAGCTTTTAGAGCCAAAAAAAATATGGTTAAAAAATATGTGGAGAAAGAAAATGTCGACAGATTGCGAGAAGAGTGGAGTTTAAAGCTTCAGCCATATAACGAGTTGTAAAGTATATTTATCATATAAATAATTATCGACTTAAATATGTTTTAGTGTTTTTGTATGCAATAAATAATAAAATGCTGTAAAGTAATTTTTCATATGCTCGCTGAAATTATATTAAGAGAAGAAAAAAATCTGGAAAAGATGTAAAAAAAGATGAGCAACATGCATGACTTTCTGTAAAATCTGCTCGATACCTCCAATCTTTTTCTTTTGAGTTCTTTGTGAGTCAATTCCATTAAATTTGTTTTTCTTATTTCTGTCAAGCAATAATCCAAAAACTGTAGATAGTCCGCTACATATACTGGAAGTTTTTAATTTATACATCTGATCTTTTATCACTCCGTAATACTGAGGACTTATCATTTCATGCAGTTTCTTGCAATATATCGATGTGTCTTTTAAATTTCTCAACAACTTTTCTCCTTTTTGACAACTTCTTGAGAATTATCTCATCAGTGTAAATGACAAATGTGTACCTTGAGTCAAGAAAGGATTCTCATATTTCTTTCTGCACTCCTGTGTTTTTACCCAAAGATTAACTTGATGCATCTCAAAAATTTTCCATTCAGATCATCGAAAAAAATATCCCAAAAGCAAAGAGCCTTCAATTTCTGAAAATCTTATCTCCAATGATCCACGATAATCATCATCCTTTATTCCAGCAACTACACAGAGAATAGTGTTTTAATAGTAAGCCGTATCAGTACTTCGAAATAAGTAGCATCTATAAGCGAGTAAGGGATTTTTGTTTCTATTCTTTTTGAGAGGAATTCTTCAAACTTTTGATCAAATTCTTTAGTAATCCTGGAAACAGAAGAAGATGATATAGCACCGAACTTCTAAAATATTTATGATCTTTTCTATCCTTCGAGGTAAAGACACTTTGCAGATCAGATTCAGCTACAGCAATTCGATGAATTTCCAAGATCTTGAATATCGGAATAATAATGATTATATTTGAGAACATATGATTGTACAAGATTTACTTAATCTAATCCACTAACATAACTTTCCTATGTCATGTAACTTTCCTATTTCAGTTCGACCAGTAGATAACCGAGTCCAGAAAATTAGAAAAACAAATCGGAAAAATTTTGTTAACAAAAAGTGGAGGTTATTTCCTCTCACGACTTTTCCAATTTTCGATAGTTAACTCTGAATAAAGAAGCTGAATTGCACTTTCTGATTTGTGAAAATTAGATTCAAACAAGATTTTCTCATCTGCGTCTCCAAAAAAGTATTCAACACAAAATCTTAAAGAAAATAAATATGAAAAGATTTTGATAAAACTCTGATTTTCACAAGTCATATTATATGCAATTTATAAGTCTATGACAAAATAAAGAAATTTATCGAAATTTTCAGAATTATAACTAAAGAGAAAAGATGATATAAATTAATGCATGAATTGAATAGGATATTGAGAGATCATAAGATCATCTACAAATATTATTCTCATTTATAACCATAAAATATATAGGGGAAAAATTATAGGAAAAAAATCCCTAAAGAAATGCTCTAAAAAGTTTTTAGCCTTTCAGAGCAGTCTATTAAATCTGCAAAAACCTGGAGTGATGAGGAAAGTAATCTTCTTTTGTTACAAACAAAATTTTTCTGCCAGCTCAGATTCGAGTACGTCTTAATATCATCCCCAATCTGGCTTTCAGTTCCAGGGAGTTAAATGGAGGAGTAATATAATCATCTGCTCCTGCCTCAAAAGCTTTAACTTTGTCTGTCACCTCACATCTTTCACTAAGCATTACTACCGGTATCCACCAGTACCTAGAATTGGCCTTAAGCTGCCTGCATATCTCAAAACCGTCTATATTCCCAAGTCCAGTATCTAGACAGGACAAGGTCAGGTTTTTCGGTTCTTACGGTTTCAAGGAGCAGAAGAATTACCAGGAGCTTTGACAACATTATAATTTTCAGCTTCAAGCAACGGTTTCAGGCTATCATAGACATTATGTCCATAATTAACAATAAGGATTTTTTCCCTTGTATCCTTAAAGTCTTCAATGCGCATTTTTACCAGTTCTTCAGCAACCGAAAGCTCACAGGCAATATCCCTATCACTTATTTCAGGCTTTGCTTCAATCAATTTTAATATTTTATTATCTAGCTTTATGTCGTACATTTACCCTCCGCCTCTATACAGTATACATTTTATTAGGTATTAAACATTTCTAAAATATTTAGCTTTAACTAATATAGTAACTTATATATAGTATAGATGGAACAGAGTTCTCCAATTTTTTTCATGAATAGTCTGCCTTAATCAATAGGCAGATAAGTTTATAACCCTAAATAGCAAGTTAATATTGGAAATAAAAATCACTCACGAAGAGTAGCCACCTCTGAGATGATAAACAATGGATCCACTAGAGAAAATCTTCGGAAAAACTGCACAGATGACAGTACTTGAAAACCTGATAGAACACCAGAATGAATCGACCTACCTTTCTGGAATAGCTGAAGAAACCGGACTGTCACATTCGAGCGTATCAAGGGTTATCACACCGTTGATTGGGTCAGGGATTGTCATAGAAAAACCACTGGGAAAGCAAATAAGAACTTTCCAGCTAAACATGGAAAACGAGGCAACGAAGTTAATAATAGATTTTTACAATAAAATAAATCAGATGTTAGAGTGAGCTTGAAAAATAAGAAGCTCGAAAAAGAAAAATTTAGGAATAGGACAGAACAAGACTTTCTGTCCCTTCTTTCTAGGCTTTACATAAGTGATTGAAATATAAAACAATCCAATTAAGAGGGTTCCGAAGATTTATCATGAAGCCTGTTTTTTCGGCCTTCTATGTACTCATTTGCAGCGGTCGCTGCTAGTGCACCATCCCTAACTGCTGCCACAACCTGCCAAATCAGCGTGTCACGACAGTCCCCAGCTGCATAAATGCCTTTAACTGATGTCTCAAGCGAATTGTTAGTTTGGATAAAGCCTTCTCCATCCTTGTCCACATTAAAAATTTCAGTATTAGGATGGATGCCAATAGATATAAAAACACCATCTATAGCCAATTCGTGGATTTCTCCATTTTTTAGATCTTTAAAAATTATTTTTGCTACCTTTCGAATTTCTCCGCCGCTTCCTACAATTTCCATAACAGAAGCATTTAGAATGAATTTGATATTCGAAGTTACTGAAGCCCGATCCTGAAGGATTTTTGCAGCTCTAAATTTATCTCTTTTGTGTAGGAGATAGACCTGCCGGGCAATTTTTGAAAGGAAAAGTGCCTCCGTAATTGCCGAGTTACCACCGCCGATCACTACGACGGTTTTGTTTCGAAAAAAAGGTCCATCACAGATAGCGCAGTAGGAAACTCCTCTACTTATAAGTTCTTCTTCTCCTGGAACATTAATTTTCTTTGGGTTTGCACCTGTGGCAATTATAACAGTTCTTGATTCAAAAATTCCGATGCCCGTGTAAATTATTTTCTTTGCCCCTTCATAATGAACTGAGACGACTTCTGCTATCTTTGTCTGTACTCCTGCTTCTTGGGCATGGTTTTTGTATTTATCCATTAATTCAAGTCCTGAGATAGATTGGAAACCAGGATAATTTTCCACTATATCTGCAAGTGCTATTTGGCCACTAATTTCACTCCTTTCAAGAATAAGGGTTTCAAGGCCCGATGCGTACTGCATAAATTCCAGCTGTGAGCCCTGCAGGCCCCCCTCCTATGATTATCAGGTCGTACATGCTACCTCACAAGTCCAAAAAAATTGTTCCAGAAAAGTCCAAAATGAGTTAATAAATTAGCTAATGCTAGCAATAGCGTCGGCTTTTTTAGGAAGACCTGTAAAAGCTACCTTCCCATCAATGATGGTTGTAGGCACGCCAGCTATCCCATATTTATCTATCAATACCTGGCCCTGCGGAGTTTCCACATCGACTTCCTCATACTCAAAATCATAGTCTGATTTCAGATCTTTCCAAAATTTGCGAGCTGATGGACAGATAGTGCACCAGCTGGCGTGAATAAGTGTAACTTTAGCCATGATAAAAGCACCTCTAGACAAAAACACCTCTAAAAACTGCGATGATCTTTACTATATTTAGAATTTCTGATTTATTGCATTCGATTACCAGTTTTATTAGGATAAATTTTTATGATTTTAGAATATATTAAAAAGCCTCAAAAATGTTCGCAAAATCATTGTACTAATCAATTTACAGATATAAATAAGTTAAGCATCAGTCGCACTTCTATTTGCTGTAGTTTAAATGGCTACTATCATTTGGTTACAATTTTCCCCTAATAGTTCACAAGAAAAAACTTTATCCGTAAATCTTAATTCCATTTTATTGTAATCCCTCTAGAAAATTCAATACTGTAGAGTTCTAAAATAGAAATTATTTGTGAGCCTTGGCTAGGCTATTTTGTGCTTTTTTTCCCAAGTATTTACCGAAATATTCTTTAAATTAAGGTTAGATTGAAAAAATAAATCACATTCTTGTTTACAAATGTGAAAACTAGGCTGGATAAATAAACATCATATGCTTAAATGTTTTTTATTTGCTTTATTTCAGAATTATTTTTGTGTTCTAATTTATTTGTAAGCGATATCAAACTTTGTTTTTTAACTTTAGATAAACATATCACGAAGCAAAAAATATATCTAATTTTGAATTTCGGTTCATCTTGCAGGTTTTTAGATTGAAGCCTTAAAATGAACATTATTAATTTCAATAGATAATATTGTAACCGGAAATAATTATATTTATAAGTGGGTGAGTAATAAAAGGCAGGAGAAAATAATTGATAGCTGAAAAACTCGGATTTTTAATATATACATTCACAACCATCCTTGTTGTTGTCAGCCCCATCAGTGGAGTTGTAACTTTCATCTCCCTGACATGTGAGATGACAAATGAGGAAAAAAATGAAATTGCAAAAAAGTCCGTCACACTTGCATGTTTGATTGCCCTTTTTTTTGCTATTACAGGGGACATAATGCTCAATCTGTTCAGCATCAGTGTGGATTCACTGCGAGTTGCAGGAGGAATCCTTCTATTCAGCATTTCTTTTGATATGATGCATGCAAAGATCTCACGAGAGAGTATTACTGAAGAAGAGATTTCTCAATCCCAGGAACGTGACGATATATGGATATTTCCGATAGGTCTTCCGCTCCTGACTGGGCCAGGAACGATCAGTACAGTGATTGTCCTAATGGGAGGAGCACAAAATATTGAGCAAAAAATAATGATCATTGCATCGATCATATTGGCGTTTGTCGTATGTATTTGCATTTTCCTATTCTCAAGGAGTATTCATAAGTTGATTGGGTATAACGGAATATTGGTTTTGACCCGGCTCATGGGACTTTTGCTTGCAGCTCTTGCTGTACACCTAACTGTTACCGG
Source organism: uncultured Methanosarcinaceae archaeon (assembly GCA_963833425.1). GTDB lineage: Archaea > Halobacteriota > Methanosarcinia > Methanosarcinales > Methanosarcinaceae > Methanosarcina. Next base: position 424,017 of record CAWHXP010000003.1, read on the forward strand.
AATCATAAATATTTTTAAGTTAACAGTTTGAGACAGTCATATGGATAAATGTAAGTTATGAAACAATAACCAAAAAACAGACGTGGAGTAGAAAGCAAGCTTTCAGAACTTTCGGTACACTATCTGATTTAATATTAATTCATCAATAAAATAATTGAAATATCTGCAGTTACCATCTTTAGGAAAAAATTTTCAGCTATGAGCTGCACAATAATTATATTACTTTTTTGTGTCCTTCAAATCGTGGCAATTTTACAGTCAGTGAGATTAAAATTAGTTTGAATATTTTTTTGTTCAAATAAATATAACGTACTTGAGTCGGCTTATTCCCACCAATATATATGTCATATCATATTTTAAAGACAAACAATCTCGAGAAAAATATTTATAAAATAGTTAAGCTAATACCACTTTACAGAAAAGATAAATAAAATTTCCGAAGTAAATAAGATACTATCGATGCGTGCAACATAAACAGTAGTTCTCAAACCAATTCATGATGAGGTCTGATTGCCACCATAGTTAATTTGTTTAAAGCTCGCATCCATACCACGTGTTCCATCGTATTGCAATAAGCATTAGTTGGATTCCATGTTACAAGATATACTATTTTTGTTTCAATTTCTCCGCCTTTGATAACTTCTATATCCTGATAGCCCAACGAACTATCAAATGTTATTTAATTGTACCCACACTTAAGCCCAACAGCAATCAAATTCCAACCGCTTGGTTTGTTGTTATATTTTGATCACCTTCATTTTTGAAATATTAAGTTCCAACTACATATTCGCAATCTTGGGGAAAAGTCTTATATTTTTCAATATTAGATGCCAGATCCAACTCCATATCATAATAACAAGCATTGTCAGCCTGGAGATTAGAAGATATCTTCCTAATCCAATAATGTTTATTTTAGTTCCAAACAAATCAACACTCATGGATACTCGGAGAGAAAAGAGCTCCGATGATCTAATTTTATAGAAACTAACTCCCAAGAAGCTGCTCTAGATTGGGCTAACTTGCGGAAGCTAACCCTATGGAGGCAAACCTTGAGAAGTGACCTTAGAGAAAATAATTCATTAGGGCAGCAGTTTCTAGAGTATCAAAGAAATTTTTAGAAGCTAACGTAGACAACAATCTTGAGAGAAGCTAGGCCCATAGATTATTTCGATAAATTCCTTAATTTCGTCTTATGCTTATAAATGGTGTACATGTGACTCGTGAAAATCAGAGGATTTTTTGAATCCTCTTTAACTATATTTTTGAACAATATCTTTGAAATAGTGTATCTTTTTATGTGTAGTTTTTTATTTTATTGTGCAGGAAATAGAGTATTTATTAAAGAGAATTTCGATAAACTCCATGCTCTTGAGCATGGTTGACTTTAAATTTGTTAATATTTATGTATATTCATGAAAACTCTTACTGATTTTGCTCTTAAAGAAGAGTATAAACGTCTTGAATCTGTTGGAGATCAGCTTGCTGAAATTGCTTCCTGAATTGATTGGAAAAAGTTTCGTATTATTCTTGAGTCTATGTCTATTAACAAAACCGTTTCAAGAGGGAGACCTGAAACTGATGTCATTGTGATGTTCAAAATGCTTGTTTTACAACAATGGCATGGTCTCTCTGATTTTGAACTTGAGAAACAGTGTATAGATCGAATTTCTTTTAGGAAATTCCTTGGATTTCCGGAATACGTACCTGACAGTACTACTGTATGGCTATTTAGGGAAAGAATTATCGAGAATTTCAAAGAAAATATGGGGAAAGTTGCAAAGCCAACTTGCTGCTCTGGGTTTACAGATAAAGCAGGGAATGATTCAGGATGCTACTTTTATCCATTCAGATCCAGGACATGCAAAAGCAGAGAGATGAGGCAAAAACAAGAAGAAGCAGAGATGGAACATGGACAAAGAAGGGAGGGAAATCTCACTTTGGATATAAGCGTCATAATATAATAGACCAAGATTATGAACTGATCAGAAGATTCAAAACAACAACTGCGTCAGTACATGATTCGTATGTAGATTTGACAGAGGAAAATGAAGTGGTTTATAGGGACAGAGGATACTTTGGAGCAAAAACGAAAGGGTATAATGCAACAATGAAAAGAGCAGTCAAAGGACATATGTTGGGAATAAAGGATATATTAAGAAATAAGAGAATTAACTCAAAAAGAGTCCAAGGGGAAAGAGTTTATTCAGTAACGAAAGAAATTTTCAAAGCAGGAAGAGTTTTTGTTACTACTGTTAAAATAGTAAATCTAAAAATGTTGTGTACGGCTTTTTGTTATAATCTCTATCAATTAAGGACATTGAAAATAAAAAAAAAGTATATTGAAGATAGCGGAAGCTATCTTTAAAATCAAAGAATTGAGAATAAGTAAAGCCAAAAAGAGGAATTAAATAGAGAAATTGAGGGGAAGATACGAGAAATTACTGCTAAGAAATAAAATCCGAAGTTTATCGAAATCCTCTATAATTAGAGAAGAAATCAAAGCAGATTCAATTAACTTGTAAGAGAGAGAAAAAGGAAGAAAATAAGGGGAAAATATAGAAAGCAATTGAACCTGATCTTTGACAAAATTAAATCTAAACAAAGAAATATTGTGGAGACAATATTTTCTATAGTTAAAAGAAAATTAGGAGAAACACTTAGGACAAGGACATTCCGTTATCAAGTAAAAGAGATTAAAATTAAATTAATAATACACAACATAAACAAAAAAAGTAATAGAAATAATTTGCATAAAGTTAAGAATTTCTACAGAGCCGAAGTTCAAAGATTTTATCCTTCCGTTGTATGATACCTATTAAAACGAATGATTTTGTGTGATCGTGTTAAATTGGCATTTAATGAAGGATCAATTATTGAAGAAACCATTAATCTATGTGCTGCAATCTCAGCTAAATCACATGAAGATGCTAGGAAAGCAATTGAACTTTTAAGAGCTTCTGCGATATACACTGAAGAAAATGGATTTTCACAAGTTCTTCAAGAACACATAGATAAAGTGTTTGATACAGTTGATGCGGATAGATTTGAAAAATTAGTTCCCATAATGGCGTTTCACACAAAAATAGTATTGCTTGCGATTTTATAATTGATAATTCATAATAAGAAGACTACTACTACAACAAAAATCAAAGAATTCACTCTCAGAAAAGAGAAAAGTGCTTCAGGAAGAGGGATCGAATTAGACATTCCTTCGGAATAAAAACTAAAGAGTTGCTATACCAAGATTATAGATTGGAAGATGCTAGGAATGTAGAATCTGCACAGTTTATTTTATAAGTTTTCGCTGATTACGGTTTTTTTATGTAAATTTTGATTGATGCGTATCTGTTTTCTTCATCACAAAAAATGGGATTTATTATTTTTATTGATGAATAGGTTTTGCTATATAACCTATGCATCCGTAATTTTGGCATTGATCAATAATTTAAAGGCACTATTTACTTACATATATTTTAAAAATAGTAAGAAGTTTTTTGACCCCTTACTTTTTAACTGTTATTAGGACGTTGGATACTTATTCCAAATAATTTCTATTTACTTAACTTGATTGCTTAAAGTATCAATTGTAGTATTATACTGTATTAATGTTTTTCTCTTTGTTGACACCCCCTACCTAGTTGATCTCTTACCTAGTTAATAGTTTTTCAGGCTAATTAGGAGTCTACTATGTTGGTTATGTCACAGTTATTGTAACTGTTGATATTTTTGTACTTGTACCAACTACATTGCTTGCTGTCAGTGTAGGGGTATAGATCCCTGCTGTATTGTAAATATGCTCTGGGTTCTGTTGTGTAGAATTCGTTCCATCTCCAAAGTCCCAGTACCATGATGTTGGTTCTCCTGTAGTTCTATCAGTGAACTGTACATCAAGTGGAACAGGACCTTCGGTTTGATTGATTCTGAAATGTGCATCAGGCATACTCATTGCAGTTATTGGAACTGTTGATATTTTTGTACTTGTACCAACTACATTGCTTGCTGTCAGTGTAGGGATATAGATTCCTGCTGTATTGTAACTATGCTCTGGATTCTGTAGGGTAGAATTAGTTCCATCTCCAAAGTCCCAGTACCAAGACGTTGGTCCTCCTGTAGTTTTATCCGTGAACTGTACAGTAAGTGGAACAGTACCTTGGGTTTGATTGATTCTGAAATGTGCATCAAGAATACCCTCTGTAGTTATTGGAACTGTTGATATCATCGTGTTTGTACCAGCTATATTGCCTGCTGTCAGTGTAGGGATATAGATTCCTGCTGTATTGTAACTATGCTCTGGATTCTGTAGGGTAGAATTAGTTCCATCTCCAAAGCCCCAGTACCATGATGTTGGTGATCCTTTAGAGTTATCCGTGAACTGTACATCAAGTGGAACAGGACCTTGGGTTTGATTGATTCCGAAATTTGCAGAAGGCATACCAAGTACATTGATTGAAGCAGTAGCAGATGTTATATTATAGTCTACAAGATCATCTGGTAGGAATAAAACATTCAGCAGTTGTTGACCTACACTCAATACATCCCCTGCTGGCAGAGTGTAAAAAAAGAATCCAGGTACTGAAGCTCCCGATATTGGATCTAAAGCAGTTGCATCTAGCTGAATGTTGCTCAATGCTGTTCCATATGCTATGTTAGCAGGGTTACTCCAGGTAATTGTAGGAGTAGCTTGTGTCACATTTAGTGAAACACTATCTGTTGCTATAGTATAGTTTGCAGAATCAGTTGGCGTTAAAGTAGCATTCAAGGTATGGGTACCTACACCTAATATAGTTCCTGCTACTGGATTATAGCTAATAGGTCCAGGTACAGATCCAGTTGCATCTAGCTGAGTGTTGCTCAATGCTGTTCCATGGGTTATGTTAGCGGGGTTACTCCAAATAATTGTGGGAATCGCCTGGTTTACAGTGATCGAATTAGTAATTATCCTTCCACTAGTATAGTTTGTAGAATCACTTGGTGTGAAAGAAGCAATTAATGTCTGTTTACCAGCACTTAATACAGTTCCTATTTTTACTACAGTTCCAGTTGAATTTGTATAAACAAATGACCCAGCTAATGGTTTTCCATTGAATGTAGCACTTGCATCTAGCTGAACGTTGCTCAATGGTGTTCCATAGACTATGTCAGCAGGGTTATTCCAGGTAATTGTAGGAGTCGCTTGCTGTACAGATATTTGAGATGTCATTGAACTTGTGCCGTTTGCGTTGCTTACAGTCTCATTGACGTTGTAGTTTCCTGCTGCAAAAGTATGAATGGGATTCTGCTGAGTTGAGTTCGCTCCATCACCAAAGTCCCAATTCCATCCGGTCGCATTTTCAGAAAGGTCTGTAAACTGCACAGAAAGAGGAGCATAACCACTGTTTACATCTGTGCTAAAGTTGGCAACAGGATAAATTGGTGTAAGAACCAAACCGACATCTAGATCAGTAACTGGTGGTGGGACAGATACCCCAATACTATTATTAAATTCATATCCAGGAGCTTCTACATGTACACGATAAGAGCCTGGAATAACGTCCCATTGATACATTCCATCTGCATCAGAAGTTAATGGATTTATATCGGGTTGAGCAATAGGTGGAGATTCACCTGTAGGAACATTCTCCCATGCTGTACCATTAGGCTGCTGCAGCCAAACAGATGCACCAGCTATACGTTCGAAGGTATTAGCATCATAAATATATCCCGCTGGGTCAACATAAATATTAAAGGTCACATTTTGAACACTACATCCATACACTGTATAATTTACTCTTGCATTGCCATGATGTTGTGGGTAGAACGTTGTTGTGTAGGTCCAGTTTGGTGATCCTCCAGCCATACTTCCAACAACACTCGTACCGTCGTCAAATAGAATATCTATGTCTACTCCCGTCGCAGCAGCACAGCTATTATACGAAAAGGTTGTCGGATTACCCCAATAAACAGAAAGTTGGCCTATTCCTCCATTATTTGGTTCAACTGTAACGTTTTGTGGAAGTGGATTTTGAATAACAGATGTATTGGCCTGTACTTTATTGGATGCGTAGAACCCAGAATATGACCCACTAATGTTGGCATTGTTAGTAATCACAGTTCCAACTGGAACATCTTCCGGTATTTCAACTGTTAAGTTTTGGTAACCAGAATTATTTAGAGTGGACCCTATGTCCCATGTAATCGTTCCAGTAGAAGAGTCATAATTTCCGTTATTTGAAGCAGACACAAACGTAACATTGTTAGGTAATGTGTCTGTAAGAATTACATTTGAAACAGGTATCTGTGTATAATTTGTGTAGTACAGCCAATATGTCATTGAAGTTCCGTTGTATGCACTCAATGGTACCTGTTTGGTGAGAACAAGTGGATTTAATACATTTATCGAAGCATTCGCTGATGTTGTAGTATAGTTTGCAGTATCATTTGGCGTGAAAGTAGTATTCAATATCCATGTACCTCCACTTAGTACAGTCCCTGATGGCGGACTATAAACAAAGTTTCCAGATACTGTGGCTCCAGATACTGGATCTGAAGCAGATGCATCTAGCTGATCGTTGCTTAATGGTGTTCCATAGTATACATTAGGCGGATTCCAGTTAATGATAGGAACCCCCTGTGTTACATTGATCGAAACATTTGCTGATGCTGTAGTATAGTTTGCAATATCTGTGGGTGTGAAAGTAGTATTTAGTCTCTGACCTGAACCCATATTCAGTATAGTTCCTGACGTTGGAGAGTAGACAAAGGTTCCAGGTACGGAAGCAGTTGCATCTAACTGAACGCTGCTTAGTGGCGTTCCATATGTTATGTCAGCAGGACTACTCCAGAAAATTGTAGGATTCGACTGTGTTGTATTGAGCACATTGATCAAAACAGTCGCTGATGCTGCAGTATAGTTTACCGTATCATTAGGCGTGAAAGTAGTATTCAATGCCTGATGCGAACCTGCATTCAATACAGTTCCTGCGACTGGATTATAGGAAAAGGTTCCAGGAACTGAAGCATTTGCATCTAGCTGAGTGCTATTTAATGCTGTTCCATATGTTATATCAGCAGGATTACTCCAGAAAACTGTAGGAGTCGCAGGTGTTACATTTATCGAAACATTCGCTGATGCTGTAGTATAGTCTGTAATATCAGTTGGCGTGAAGATAGTATTTAATGTATATGTACCTAGATCCAGTACAGTTCCTGAAGGTGGAGTGTAAACGAAAGTTCCTTGTATGCCCCATCCTCCATGTCCTCTGCCTCCTCTATGGTTGCCGCCGCCTGCAGGGGATATGGTTGCATCTAGCTGAGTGTCGCTTAATGCTGTTCCGTAAGTTACGTTAGCAGGGTTACTCCAGATAATTGTAGGAGTTGACTGTGTAACATTGATCGAAACATTCGCTGATGCTGTAGTATAGTTTGCAATATCAGTCGGAGTGAAAGTAGTAGTTAATATCTGATTCAAACCTGCACTTAGTACAGTTCCTGATTGTGGAGTGTAGACAAAAGTTCCAGGGACTGAAGCATTTGCATCTAACTGAACGTTGCTCAATGGTGTACCATAGATTATGTCAGCAGGATTGCTCCAGGTAATTGTAGGAGCCACTTTTACATTGATCGAAACTGTCGCTGACGCTGTAGTATAGTTTGCAGTATCATTTGGCGTGAAAGTAGCAGTTAATGTCTGATTCGAACCTGCACTTAGTATAGTTCCTGATGGTGGAATGTAAACAAAGGTTCCCTGTAAGTGCCGTTCTCCATGTCCTCCGCCAGTTCCTGAAGCATCTGCATTTAGCTGAATATTGCTCAATGGCGTACCATAGGCTATATCAGCGGGATTACTCCAGATAATTGTAGGAGTCTCCTTTGTTACATTTATCGAAACATCTGCTGATGCTGTAGTATAGTTTGCAATATCAGTCGGTGTGAAAGTAGCAGTTAATGTCTGATTCGAACCTGCACTTAGTACAGTTCCTGGTGGTGGAGTGTAGATAAAGGTTCCAGGTACTGAAGCAATTGAATCTAGCTGAGTGCTGTTCAATGCTGTTCCATAGACTATATCAGCCGGGTTATTCCAGGTAATAGTAGGAGTCGACTGTGTTGTATTGATAACATTGATCGACACATTCGCTGACGTTGTAGTATAGTTTACAGTATCATTTGGCGTGAAAGTAGTACTTAAGGTCTGCTGCATGCCCACATTTAGTACGGTTCCTGATGGTGGAGTGTAGATAAAGGTTCCAGGTACTAAAGCTCTAGATATTGGATCTAAAGCATCTGCATTTAACTGTGTGCTGTTCAATGGTGTTCCATAGACTATGTCAGCAGGATTATCCCAGGTAATTGTAGGAGTTATTAGCCTGGGGCCTATAAATTGGCCAAGAGCATATGGATAGCTTCCTACATTCACGGTGTCTGTAACAGTATTTGGAGTAGTTGTTGTGTCAATTACAGAGACATCTCCAGGGTAATCTTCCCAATTTGCTACATATACCTTTTTTCCATCCGGAGTGACTGAAACTCCTTCAGGCCAATGTCCTACATTTACACTTGTAACATTATTTGGTGTAGTTGTGGTGTCAATTACAGAAACAGTATTGATGCCTGCATTCGCTACATATACTTTTTTTCCATCCTGACTAACTGCAACTCCTAAAGGATTGCTACCTACAGGAATACTTGTAACATTATTTGATATAGTTCTAGTGTCAATTACAGAAACATTGCTACTCATAAAGTTACCCACATATACCTTTTTTCCATCTGGGCTGACTGCAACTCCAAAAGGATTGCTGCCAACAGGCACTGTGGCTGTAACATTCTCTATGCCTGTGTCAATTACAGAAACAGTGCCGTCGTTCCAATTTGTCACATATACATTTGTTCCATCTTGTGTGACTGCAACTCCTTCAGGACCACTTCCCACAGGCACCGTGGCTGTAACATTCTCTGTGCCGGTATCAATTACAGAAACAGTGTTACTGGCCTCGTTCGCCACATATACTTTTTTTCCATCAGAAGTGGCTGCAACTCCCATAGGCATATATCCTACAGGCACTGTGGCTATAACATTCTCTGTGGCGGTGTCAATCACAGAGACAGTCCAGTCTCCCCAATTTGTCACATATGCTTTTGTTCCATCTTTGGTGACTGCAACTCCTTCAGGCAAGGTTCCTACAGATACACTGGCTGTAACATTGTCTGTGGCTGTGTCAATTACAGAGACATTATCGCTTTCCCAATTTGTAATGTATGCAAATGGCGCTGCGCCTGCAGTACTCACTAGCATAAAAACCAAAACTATTAAAACGATGGCTATCGAAAACAATTTGTTTTTATGGATCATATATTCCAACTCTCTTACTTTTGATAATAAATTAGTCGTCATCTGGTTGTAAATACGAAATTTGTTATTTCACTATTCATTCATTTATTTTGATTAAAATCAACATCAATCGAAAGGATAGTATAATTAAATTAGAAGTGATGGCTTGAAAAGGATTGACTTTATAAAATTTTTTACATTTACTAAGAATTTATAGATAATATACTTATCTATGTTTTTACCAAAGAAGGAATCTACATATTATTCTGTTAACATTATTTTGTTCGTTCATGTTACCCACGAGTGATTTGAAAAATCGGTAGTTTTCTATTATTTTATTAATATTAATTTTTGGATATAAAAATATGTAAAAAATGATGTATTCTACCCTGATAGGTATTTTGCAAAACACGAAGAATATAGATATAGCAACTTTTCGGCTATTTGAATTGACATATATTTTAAAAAAAGCTATGTATTTCCTGCACAATCAGGTAAAAATATCCCCGGATTTAGGGTTAAAAAGTAGAAGATGCAGAGTTTTTGGCACAAAAAAAAACTGTGCATAAGTGAAACTCTAAAAACAGAAGTTGGGTCAGTACAACTATTGACTCTAAATCTTGATTTTTGCAGTGAAGGATGTTGTAAAGAATAAATTAAATTTAAAAAGACAACTACATTTTTGATAATAGATTTTGTAATAGCTTATTTTGCAGCTACAGCATGAAGCTTAAGCTACAGCGACGGTAAATGTAGCGCCGATGACTGTGGTATGAGAAGTGGTAACTTCAGTCCTGGCAGGAGCTTCCACATTTTACCATATTATTTCACATCTGTTATTCTTCTGGAATGGATTCATACAGTTTTCTTCTTTCTATAGGCATGGATTTGATATACTCTTCTGCTTCTTCCGGAGATACAACTCTACGGGTTCCATCAGGTTCCTGTATGATCACACCGCTTTCTATTAGCATCTTGTATCTTGCTTTTCGGACTTCCTTGTCAGGATGACAGACTAAATGGCAGTTGGAACAGGTGTATTCCATCCGGGATCCTGGAATCAAACATATATAAAATCCACCTTTGAACTTCGGTCTGCCGAGATATGCTTGTGTAGCAGTGGGTATTGCAGCAATGAAATCTTCATCTTTTTCGGGGATTTTAAAGCGTGCTGGAGACCATGTGGACCATTTTCCTGTGGCATTCAAACCTGTAAGACCGCCGCAGATAAGGAAACAGCGGCTATTACTTCTTCGCTTTCCGTAACTAAACTCCTTTCCACCAAGGGTTACAGTAACTTTCTCAATTGGATCCACATAACCAGATGAACATACTGAAAGGCAGAGCCTGCATTCGTCACAATAGTTTTCTTCTTCTGGCAAGGGGTCTGTTGGGATAAGTTCCGCATCCGTAACTACTGAGGCCAGAACAATAGCGGATCCATATTCCTTTGTAATAATATTCCCTGAATATCCAAAATGCCCGATCCCGGAGCGTACTGCCAGATACCTATGAGAAATGGGGGGGTGCATATCTAGAAGCCAATTTTCTGTATCCCTTCGATAAACGAAATTTGCAGACTGTGGGACAGCTTTGTATCCAGATTGTTTCAAGAAATCTGCCATCTCAAGTGCTATTCCATTTGCAAGGGTAGTAGTTCGTACCTTATTAGTTTCAAGGGATTCATGATCCATTTTTCTGAAATAAGGTTCGATAAGGTCCTGATCAAAAGCCAGGGCAAAACAGACAGCAGATTTTGCTTCTGGAAGCACATAGGTCAGGTCGGCAGAAGGAGGACCGCCTAAAAGGGTTTCGGTCGTTGCAATGCCTACTTTGAAGGCTCCAAGGGTCAGAGCCATCTCTTTTAAAGTTTCAGTCAATTCTATTATTTTAGATTTATCTGTTAACTCTTCCACTTTTGATTCCCCAGTAGAATTATTAGAGCATATTAGATTTAGAATAATTTATAGGCTATAATTGAAATCTCTTTAATTTATATTAAAATATTCTCTTTTTCTAGAGTTATAGTTCAATAACTTTATAGACAGTTTTGTGCATGACCATCCCTAATCTAAAATTAAGAAAGTGAATTATTTCACTAATCTATAAACTTAATTTGGATAAATATTCTATATTCATTTTAGTGTCATTTTCAATACTCTGTGTTAGAATGCTTAGAAAAAACGTGAGACTAAATAAGTGAGAAAAAAATCTCAAAAATTGTATCTAGAGTTATATGAGTTATATACGGTTCCGTTGCAAAAATTGTCCTATTAAACGTAAGGCGGTATCTAAAATTCCCATTAAGCTATCGGAATTTAAAGGAAATGATGATAGAAAAAGGAGTACAAGTTGATCATACTACTCTAATGAGATGGGTGCATCAATATTCTCCTGAGATCGAAAAGAAGGTGCGTAGATACTTAAAGCCAACCACCGACTCTTGGAGAGTTGACGAAACCTACATCAAGGTAAAGAGTGAATGGAAATATCTTTACAGAGCAGTTGATTCAACTGGAAGCACAGTTGATTTTATGCTAAGTGCAAAGCGTGATAAAACTGCTGCGGAACGTTTTTTTAAGAAAGCTTTGAGTTCTAATCATAATCAAATTCCAAAGGTAATAACTGTAGATAAAAATCTAGCTTTATCCATCTGCAATAAGTGAACTCAAAAATGACAAAGTACTACCTAAAAACGTAAACCTTCGGCAAATCAAGTATTTGAATAATGTTGTTGAACAGGATCATAGATCTATAAAACGGATAATTCGTCCAATGTTAGGCTTTCAGTCTTTTTGTACAGCTATCAAGACTTAAAAAGGAATTGAAATCATGCATATGATAAGAAAAGGACAGATTGATGCTCTAAATCGATGTGTTCTTTCTGAAGTAAATTTTATAAATAAGTTATTTGGAATAACTGTCTAAATCTAAATGTTATCTGAGAAATATTTTGCATTTTTATGTTTTTTTGCTGTAAACTAAAGTTTTTACTTCAATAGTAGGATTTTTTGCAACAGAACCCAGTACTTTAGATTCAAGCTTGCTTATTATACAATTAGAAAAAAAATGATTTCATTTTAAGCCATGCTTTTATTTGAAAGATTGCTATCATAATTTTATCTTTGAGATTCTGCAGCTTCTGACACCATAGGGGTATCCTATAGAAGCCAGTAGCAGTGAATAAATGAAGTGTTATGAGCATAAGTGATGCACAAAAAAAAATAGATCTTGTAAGTTGTGAGTAAGACATACTATTTATCGAAGAGATCTTTGATATTTTTTTGCTTTTAGACGCATAACTACACTCCTACATTCAAACATTTTATTTTTGCATTTATGCAATAGTGCATTTATGGATCATTGTATAATTGAATGTGATAAAATATATATCTTTTGGATTAAAGATACATATAAAAATTTCAACTATATAGTTTATAGATATTGTACTATAAATATATTAGGTCTATGAACAGGGGCAGCAACTCTTTCACTATTAGCCAGAAATGAAATTTCATCAAACCTGGTATTTCAGAAGATTTTTCAGAGACTTTATTACTAACCTTCAGAAGCCTTGACAACGGCTGAAAACATTGATAGAATATGTGCAATCTTTTGGTTTTAGTACTTCTAAGTAAGTATTAGAACATGTGAGAACCTATAAATTCAATTCTTAATTAAAAAGCTAAAAATCACTAAATTTTAGAACTTAGTAGACAGGTGAAATAATGTCTGAACAATTAAAAGCCAAGAAACTAAAGCTAGAAGATTTGATTGAATACCAAGAAGAGTCCGTTGTAAGTAGAGAAATTATCCATAAAAACACAGGAACCGTATCCATATTTGCCTTCGATAAAGGAGAAGGATTAAGTGAACATACTGCTCCCTTCGATGCCATAGTTCAGGTAATAGATGGAAAAGCCGAAATAACTATCTCAGGGAATAAAAATGTTCTAGAGAAGGGGGGATATGATTATATTACCTGCCAACGAAGCTCACGCACTCAACGCAATTGAAAGGTTCAAAATGGTTCTAACCATGATCCGTTCTTAATATTATAGTTTACATCAAAATTACTCAGTTCCAAAACTACCATGAAATTCTCCGAATAACAGGTACAAACAAATGAAAGTACATATCAACCTAGCTTTGCAAAAGCTCCAAATTTTGTAATTAACTATCTGATGATTCATAAATCCTTAAATAAAAAAATCTTATTATTTTTGCTGAAACTGAGAAATACATAGATTTTATAGCAAAAACTATGCATCAGTGAAACCAAAAAGATCCTTTTTTGTAATGAAAGAATAGTATGGAAAACAGTTATTTTCACAGAACTTTTAATACGCTGTATTCAGCCAAGAATGCATCCTTTCTCCACATCATCGCCTTATCCTTTAAATCTAGTATCCCTTGGAGTCTTGTGTTTTCTTTTCAATACTACTTATTTGCATTAGGACTGAAAAATAAGCATGGTCATTTCTATAAATACTGTACAGATGAGCATAAATATGGGATATATACAAAAAATATAAACTATATGACTAATGTTATAATCTATTGGAGCAATAATGGGTATTCCATTGATTAAAATACTTATTAAAAAAAAGTTTCCCATTGTGAAAAAAGCCGCATATATATAAGAATAAAAAAATGATATTACTTCTTGTTTATATGTCTTCAGTGACTCAGTATAGTCTTCTGTATCTTGTAAATGTACAGAGCTAATCGGAAAAACTGATGGAAAATTAGCTGTGAGTTTGATTACTGCTAGAGTCACAAGCGTTAGAAAATAGGATGGATAACTAATTTGATATAGGTCTATTTTATTTTGTCCAAATATATTAAAAACTGAAAAAGAATAGGTCATCATAAGAATAGGGGATAAATATAGATTAATTGTAAACACTTTGTGAATTTTTTTCAGAAAACGATTCTAGTCCATCTTTTTAAGATCTAAGAAATCCCATCGTTTTCCTGGTAAATTAACATTATGATAAATTCCCAATAAAGATACTTTCTCTAATAGAATTCCATAATAAAAGTGGTATGTCCATACCGAAGCTGCAAACAAAAAAAACAACTTTAAGTAACTCATAATTAAAAACATTCAGCATACCTCAGAAAATACTTTCAGTCATATTAATAAAATATTGGGTTCCGTTGCAAAAACTTGAGAATAAGTATATAAACCTATGACTAATGGACAAAAATCAAGATCTTCGAGGAACATTATCAATATTGTAAATATGTTTCAAATAGTTGATTTATATATTTGACTTCACCAAGAACAGAATATTAAATTTTTGACTTACATCTTTAACCATAATTGCTGAAAATATCCAAAGTAATACACAGATTTCATCACAAAAACTGTGTATATTATATCGCAGGTGCGACGCAAGAATCGGCGAGTTGGGTTACTAAAGGACTTGCTCATTTTGATTTAAATAAATATGATGAATCAATAAAAGCGTTTGAAAAAGCAATTGAAATTGACCCACAAAATACAGATGCTTGGATCTATAAATACGATTATCAGGCTGCATAGATCATTTATTTAGAATATCCAGGTAAAAAACCTGGACATCGAAACTACTTTAAAATAATTTGTTGATGATGTAGAATTTTGGATTTCGGTTGTAGAAGGTCCACTAGTATACACATTGGGTTCACCGCCGTACCCATTAGGTTAATTGCTAAACATCGGGCTGCTAGACATTGGTCCAGGGATCATAGGAATTACAGTACCGCCATAACCACCATAACCAGGTCCGCCATAGTTATTTCTGTCACCAATGTGATCGTCTTCATTGTGCTCTTCCTTCTTGGTTGGCTGTTTATAGCGAACTAACGCAACTGTTAATGGTGAACTTATTGGGTTGTTGTTGAATAAGCCTTTTGCATATGCTGCATTGGTCACAGAACCTGCACTTCGCTTCGATTGAAAGAAGAGTCTTTGAGTTTATTCTTGTAATTTTCAAAAAGAGCTCTTTGAACTTGTTCGTTACGATACGTGTCCAACGTCATAAACACATATCCAGCCGATAACAGTATGTTAGCTTCTGTGAGGATCTTGGCAACGCTTGCTCTCACAAAACTTGTAAGTAACGAACCTTTCAATTCCTCCGGTTTATAGGGAGACGCTTCTTTCCCTTACGTATGTCCCCATAAATTCTTAATGCGACATATGCTGGCGGTATTAAAGCTCCAACGGAGCCCGTAAGATACCATCCCACGAGCGATAGGAGTTCGGTCACGACCACGCCTACAGCTAATTGAGCTTTAGCTTTTTCATACGAAAGGCCAATAGGTTCATCAACGGATTGTTCTCCCTTTGCTTTGGGGTGTAAAGGTCGATTTTGCGACATGTTTATCTCCAATATAAATGCAATATATTAGGTTCCGTTGCAAAAAATCCTTTCTAATGATACGATAGAATAAAAAGAAAACCAAAGATAGTAATATGGTATCTAATTGGTTCCGTTGCAAAAATGAATGATTCACAATTAGCTTTTCTGATTTCTTATTTATGATTGTGATTCAGTTAAATTAATTCCAAATGTTCCATGGGTTCCAGGTGTTCTATGAGCTTTATAAGTTCCAAAAGTTACATAACTCTATAAGTTTCACGAGGAGTAAACCAGCAATTTTGTATTCTGGATGGAACCTAGGAAATTCATAGATTTTCTTACAAAAACTATGTATGAATTCTGATGAAAAAATAATTACAAAATTAGAAGTACTAAACAAAAATTTAATTTCGAAATTACAACAAACTTGCAAGACTCCTTTTTTTCCATTCTTTGCTGAACTTTGGAGTTAAGTCAGCTAGCTTACTCATAAACTTCCTTCATTTCTTCGATATAGGTTAAGTTGTTTGCAGATAACTACGGAAACCCAGATTGTAGATACAGGAATGAAGGTTTTCAGAAACCCTATTTCTTGGTTTGTGAATTGTAGGTAATTGGTCATTCCTGCTGTCCCAAACCAGCACCCGAGAATAATTTGGGACACTTCAAATAGCAGGAGTGCGATAAATGCTCTTGTAGCCCGCTGCTCTATATTGCCGATGTCATCTGGTATTCCTTTTCTTATAATCAGGAGATATGCAACATTCACGCCAAAGAAATATCCTACCGTATCGGATTTTATCAGGGACAATACTAGGAATACGAGAGGAATAACGAACATAAAACCGTAAAAAAATAAATTTTGGCGTCTGAAAGCTAATTCAAAATTCTTTTTTTTGAAAAAATTATTTTTAAGAGGGCTTTTGAGAAGATATGCAAAAACGACTAGGGAAACTAACCCTACAATAGTCCCACCTAATACATCTCCTATGAAATGTTTCCCTAAGTATAGTCTTGAAAAAGCCATTAATACTATCACAAAAGGAGTTAATATTTTGAGTATCCGAGTGTTAAAAACAGTGGCAATTTTTCCCCATAGTGCAGTTGTCCTAGACATATGTCCTGAAGGAAAACCATAAGAATCAGGTTTAAAAGCTTCATGAAGACGAAATGATGTAAGAATCTGTTTGTCAGGAAGAGCGAAAATGCTTTTTATTCTATTCCCAGTAAAAGGAGATATACTTTTTATTCCATCTTCTAAGTTCATGACCCTATTGTCCACAAAATATGGTCTCGGAAATCCAACTAATATTTTTAGAGTCTCAGTAAACAGGGTTGTCCACAGAAACAGCTGAAACAAAAGAAAACCTTTTTTAAAATCAACACCAAAAATGGCTATAATTATTATAGGAACTAAGAATGATGAAGATCCCATTTGAGTTATCTGAATCATGTGATCTGTAATACATTGAGTTCCATGGGATTGTAGGTAGATTATAGGTTCAGTTTGGAACATTTGTACATCTCTCAAACGAATAGTTTTTCCAAATTTAAATTCTATTAAAGAACACTCTAACATTTTTATATCATTTAATACCTCTTTTGAGCCAAGGCTAGCAGTCAGCTTTCAATGGCATTCATGCTACTAACTTATGGTGGTAGGGAGAAGATCAAAACCCGAAAATGATCTAATCTTCCATTAAATTGTGTATTTTTGATATTTATATATTGGAAAAGGTATTGAGAACACCTATATCAAAACTAACCGTGATACGAGACCTTCAATATATTGCTCTTATTGACATGCAATGGCCTGGTCATATAGGGCAATTATGTTTGTTTTGTTAATAAAATTATATACTAATATATATAAATTATTTAGTTATGGATTATAATCCAATAAATTTCAAGTAAAGAGGTTAAATTTAAATTTATGATGTATAATTATAGTATATCTATATACGTGCCTGTTGCAAATCCAGGCACTTAATCAAGTGATTAAACCATTCTAGACAAGAGGATTCTCATTTCAATCCTAAAAAATAAAATTTTGATCATAATAATCCAAAATAGGATCTATTTCTTAGTTTTTGGCAGCCTTCTTTCCTATGAAATATAAAAGACTACCACTAACTATTACACCTATTACTGCGGACATGATGTATGCTGCTGAAGCTACGAGCTTCGAATCCGCGAAAGAAGGGCCGTTGGGGATGTTATAATCCTGCATTGGTGCATGCCATAAGCCAGAGAGTTCCTCCAATCCAGGAGGCGTATACCCAACCTTATTCTTAAGCTCATCTGGTGCCCATTCGCCATATGCAGTGCCTGCTGCAAGCAGACCTATAGGCACAAAAATTACCAATAATACCAAACCAATTGTTAAGTTTCTTACCATCTTATCCACATTTTCACCTCAGAATGTGACTTCCCTTTTCAGTTCGGTTCTATTGATCCCCGCTTCAGATTTCTCTCCATAAAATACAGAAGTATCTGTTCTTTGGATATAGGTAAAAATAATTGCTGTAAGCAGTGCTTCAAGAATGCTGAATGCCATAGCATGTTCAAGTACCATGGCAGGAATAGTCACGCTCAAGGTATATGGCATATAAATCGGGACTCCTTCAGCCGTGTGTTCCAAAATTGGCTGTATCCCTAATTCAACGCCCGCACAAAGCGATGCCATGGTCAGAGAAAGCCACCCAGCAATAGCCGCAGCAATAACTCTCGTACGGGATGTAATCACTGAATTACCACTAATCAACTTATAAGCGTAGTAAGCGACAAAGGGTATCACCACTCCCATATTGAAGCAGTTAGTAGCTATGGCTGTTATTCCTCCATCACCAAAAATGAGTGCCTGCAATACCAAAGTTACAGAAATAGCTATAACTGCTGCATATGGACCTATGACTAAGGCGATAATTCCACCTCCCACGGCATGGCCTGTGCTGCCTCCTGGAACAGGGACGTTAAACATCATTATTACAAATGAGAATGCGGCTGATAGCGCCAGCAGAGGGACTTGTCTGGACTTTAACTCTGCGGTCAGCTTCTTTCCTGCATGATACCATATCGGGATCATAATGATCCAGAACGCAATATATGTATGCGGCCCTAAATATCCGTCTGGAATGTGCATTTGTCTCTCTTCCCCTAGCTGATTTCTTATGGTTTTAAGATTACAATGGTTATGTTGATTGAGTAATTTTTCATGACATTAAAAATTAGCCTTATGAGAAGAATACGAACATGCTTAGGCGAGTATTTATTAAAGTATCTTCGAAGACAACTCTGCTCTCTGAAATATTTAAATAAATTTGTCATTCATTGTTTCTAAAATATGTAAAATTAACACGCTTTGGAAACAAAATTGAGTTCAATATACTCGGTCTGTTCAATTTTTATTTTAAACAGTTAAATCTTTAATTTTATTTTTAGTTCAACTGCATAAGGCATAGAGTGTTCTTATAAATCCATATTGTTGAGTATTACATATGCATAAATTTATATTACTTTTTTGGACAAATTATAATTTTATTCATAAGTAAAGCAAAATCCGTATTCCTACTTCGAATTATTCCCACAAAGAAAACAGAACCCATAGATACCAATAGACTGCAGTTCTCAAGGGTAACTAATGATTTACTGGCTTAAACTCAATTCATATACATGTTTTGTGCTGAAGTCCCCGAATTTTCTGACTTCTATATAGAGTAAAAAAGCATTGCAAATATTTTACTTACGGAACATTTGAACTAATTACCATATATCACAGTAAAAAAAAATTGATTTAAATTGAGATGAGTATTACAATTTTTTAGTATTATATTATAAAATATAAAAAAGATTAAAGAAAATATTAAATATAAAGTTGTCATAATTTATATGTCAATTCAAAAAAAATACAAAAACATTAGCAGTTGCAGTAAAATCAACCGATCTTTCAAGTTGTATTTTTCTGTATTTCAACATATTATTAATTTGAACAAAATATAAAAGGTGAAGTAAATGTTAAAACAATCATCTAGTAAAATGAAAAAGGTCCTTGCTATTTTGCTGTCGGTTCTTTTCGTAACATCTTTGTTAGCTGTAGCTGTCGAAGCACATGGCGGCGGTTCCTGGGGTTATCCTGGCTGGGGCTGGGGCAGACCCTGATGGGGTGGCTGGGGCTATGGTACTGGTTGTAGGTGGGTGGGTGGTGATAATTGGCTCTGCCCTGGATTCAATTTTACATCGGGAATGCCATACACTATTCAAAATTCAACACCTGTAGCTCCAGCTCCTGCGGCTCCGGATCTAGGTCCAGATGCGGGACTAGCTATATTTCCAAAAAAAGCGTCAACATAGATAATTTCTCCCAGTACGTGATTAAAACAGTGTGAATAATGTTACCCTTAGTCATTGTATAGGATTTTGATAAGCAAGGTATAAAACATTTTAAAATTGACAAAAATTTAATATTAATTTTATTTTTTATTATTTCTAGATAACATCACAAGGTTATCAACAAATTACAAATTTTACTAGAAAACAACCATTATCATAAAATATTGCTATTCTTCAAATTTTGCATTTAATTTAGATATGTTTCTTTGATGGTTTAGCTGAAGTTCTGTTATATCTGATGAGCTCAGTATCGTTTTCTTTCACTTCAAAAAAGCAGGATGCTGAAGTAGTAGTTATACTAATTAAATTTTTGTTATTTTATTCTTATTTATACACAGTTTTAGTGTGTAAACCTATGTACATTCTCAATTTAAATTCTTCATTACTATTTTTGATGGAAATTTGGTAAGTAATATTATTATTAAGTTTAATATCATAAAATATGAAAAAAATAAAGAAAAATAATAAATATGAGTTTGTCATACATTCAAATGTCTATTCAAAAGCTCTAGAAAAATAAGAAGGTCTGAAATCTATTCATCGAATCTATTGTGCTGGAATTCCCTGTGGTGATGGAATTAGTGAAAATAGGTAGAAAGTTTCAGATTTTTAAAACAAAATACCAAGTGCCATGGAAGAGTTTCACTCCGTTTTCCTTCCAGCTACTCTCTTTCAAATAGGCACAATATCAAACCCAGTTTCTTATAATATATCCAATATGCTTCCCTGCCACAAATCCAGATGCTAAAGCAAGTAATTGAGCCCTTTTGAATATACTTTCCTATAGCTTGAATCCATTTTTCGTAATATAAATACAAATGGAAATAAGTGTACATTTTGATATTCTGATCGCTGAACAAGCGCATAAAAAATATGGAAGAATTTGATGTTAATTACCAAAACTTCCACTAGGGCTTTTTTATTTTTGGATTTTCAGGAAGTAACTTAATATTTAACCTTATGTTATCCTGGATCAATTTTTGAATGTTAATCTCTGGATTATGCATATGTTTTGCTATAAAAACTATGCATCAGTAAAAATGATAAATCCTATTTTTTTTGTGGCAAACAAAAATGTATATCAAGTGAATTTCTCAATTTTACCTATGAGTTTCTAATACTTTTTTGTATTTACTGAGATAAATCGATGGAAACATGCATATCCCTGCATGCAATGGAATAATTTAATTAAAAAAGAATAGGCAAATTTCGGCATTGAATAATTAATTAAAGGCATGATCTACTTTCATTTATTTTAAAAATAGCAAGGAGTTTTTTTGGCTCCTTACTTTTTATTTATTTTTAGGTATTTTGGATACTTATTCCAAATAATCGCTTTTTTACCTAACTTAATTGCTTAAATTATCAATTACAGTATTAATACTGCATTAATGTTTTTCTCTTTGTTGACATCACCTACCTAGTTGACCTTTTACCTGGTTAATAGTTTTTCAGGCTAATTAGGAGCCGACTATGTTGCAGTGATTGGAACTGTTGATATTTTTGTACTTGTACCAACTTCATCGCTTGCTGTCAGTGTAGCCCAATAGATCCCTTCTCTATAGTAAGTATGCTCTGGATCCTGTAGGGTAGAAGTAGTCCCATCTCCAAAGTCCCAGTACCAAGACGTTGGTCCTCCTGTAGTTCTATCAGTGAACTGCACAGTAAGTGGAGCAAGACCGTCGGTTGGATTGATTCTGAAATGTGCATCAAGCGTACTCTCTGTGGTTATTGTAACTGTTGATATTTTTGTACTTGTACCAAGTGCATTGCTTGCTGTCAGTATAGGGGTATAGATCCCTGCTGTATTGTAAATATGCTCTGGGTTCTGTTGTGTAGAATTCGTTCCATCTCCAAAGTCCCAGTACCAAGACGTTGGTCCTCCTGTAGTTCTATCAGTGAACTGCACATCAAGTGGAACAGAACCTTCGGTTTGATTGATTCTGAAATGTGCATCAAGCGAACTTTCTGCAGTTATTGTAACTGTTGATATTTTTGTACTTGTACCAACTTCATTGCTTGCTGTCAGTATAGGGGTATAGATCCCTGCTGTATTGTAAGTATGCTCTGGATTCGGTAGGGTAGAAGTAGTTCCATCTCCAAAGTCCCAGTACCAAGACGTTGGTCCTCCTGTAGTTCTATCAGTGAACTGCACAGTAAGTGGAGCAAGACCGTCGGTTGGATTGATTCTGAAATGTGCATCAAGCGAACTCTCTGCAGTTATTATAACTGCTATTGGAACTGTTGATATTTTTGTACTTGTACCAACTTCATTGCTTGCTGTCAGTATAGGGGTATAGATCCCTGCTTCATTGTAAATATGCTCTGGATTCTGTAGGGTAGAAGTAGTTCCATCTCCAAAGTCCCAGTACCAAGACGTTGGTCCTCCTGTAGTTCTATCAGTGAACTGCACATCAAGTGGAACAGAGCCTTCGGTTTGATTGATTCTGAAATGTGCATCAAGCGAACTTTCTGCAGTTATTGTAACTGTTGATATTTTTGTACTTGTACCAACTTCATTGCTTGCTGTCAATATAGGGGTATAGATCCCTGCTGTATTGTAAGTATGCTCTGGATTCTGTAGGGTAGAAGTAGTTCCATCTCCAAAGTCCCAGTACCAAGACGTTGGTCCTCCTGTAGTTCTATCAGTGAACTGCACATCAAGTGGAACAGAACCTTCGGTTTGATTGATTCCGAAATTTGCATCAAGAATTCCCACGTTCATGGTAAGACTCATAGAAAGTGGTTGTGATGAAATAGTCATTGCTAAAGCAGTGATAGGTCCCAGACCACAAATCACAACTAAAATGAGTAAAATATTAAAAATCGTTCTTTTATTTTTGATCAATTTTTAATCTCCTTTATATTTTTTTAGTAGAATTATTAATTCGCTAGACTTCCCCTAAAGTATGTTAAAATTTATGGCAAAGTTTGAATTTTTTTATATATTTGATGTTTTAATTTGAATTGATACTTTGTATTGGGTAAAATCTATTTAAGTAAAAAATTTGATTCGAAGACTAATTTATGCACAATACTATTTAAATAATTTGATTCTGTTTGTGTATTACCAAGTCAGTGTCGAACTGTAGACGATTTCGATGAACCACACTTTTTAGTAGATAGTTTATAAAGTGTATATAAGCAATTTGTTGAAATCAGAGGTTTATCGAAATCTTCTGTAGACTATGAATTTATTGACTTTTAGGATAGGGATTTTAGCCAAGTTCTTTTTATAATAAACTGCAGATCTGTTAAATTATTTGAATGATAAATCACGTTAAATCAGGCAGTATTGTGAAATTTATATATAGGATAAAGATTATTACAGCTATTTTTACCGTAATAAACAGGATTTATTGACTTTTCTGATGCACATGCTTAAGATTAAAACCTGTGTATAAAAATATGCAATAATTTTTTGATATTAGCGATTTTACAAAACTTTCGGCACAATGTTTGTTATTGGATTGGAAATAGCATGAGACATCTAATGTAAGAGATACCAAAGTTCCATCAGTACAATAACATTTTAAATTGTAAGGCAGTTATCAGGAAAAAGATTCAAGTCTGAATTCAGACACTACTTAAAAAAAGTTTAATTTTAAGGCAAAACATAGCTATCAAAAAAAATAATGATTAATAGATTTTGGTATTATGCACAAAATTTTATAAATTGCGATTGTTTCTCAATTCCAGTCTTTCGCAACAAAAAAACACAATTTCGAGTTGATTGTTCTGCTGACAAAGTTTTGTCTTTATCTTCTTCACCGATGTATAGATCGTGCCTAAAAACTTATGTATCAGTGAGAAAATAGAAACATAAACTTTGTCAGTAAAACTATTTGCTCTGCATCCTGCTTTTTACAGTGAAAGAAAAGGATAAAGAGCAATCATATTTTACAGAACTTTAACTAACTGGCCTCCCAATCAGATTTTTATTTAATTTTTTTTAGATAATTTTTTTTACTGGCCAAAGCCACTGAATCATGTGGGTTAATTTCAATTGCTTTGTCAAATGCTTTTATTGCTTCATCGGATTTACCTAATTTCGCTAAAGCTGCGCCTTTTGCATCACAAAATTGTGAATTCTGCGGGTTAATTTCAATTGCTTTGTCAAATGCTTTTATCGCTTCATTGAATTTATTTAAATTATTTAGAGCAAGTCCTTTACCAAACCAAGCAAATGAATTCTGTGGATTACTTTCAATTGATTTTTCAGATGCTGTTATTGCTTCATCTGGTTTCTTTAAACTAATTAGAGCAAGTCCTTTACCGTACCAAGCTATTGAATCGTGTGGGTTAATTCCAATTGCTTTGTCATATGCTTTTATTGCTTCATTGGATTTACCTAATATATATAAAGAAAGTCCTTTATTGTGCCAAGCTTCAAAATTCTGTGGGTTAATTTCAATCGCTTTGTCATATGCTTTTGTTGTTTCAGCAAGATTGGTTAAATTCAAAGATTTGCTGCTCCCAGAGTTCGAAATATCTGCAAATGACCCAGCACCTGCGATACTCACCAGGATTAAAGACACGAGCATAGTGACGCCTAATGCCGTTACGATAGTATGCCTTCGACCTGCTTTATTATATGTCACTTTTTTCATTTTTAGTCTCCTGGAATTTGTTTATATAATAATGACAAAAAGTGTCTAAATAAATACACATAGTTCAATACTTCATTCCGTAAAATAAACATTTCCCTTTAAGATTATATTTCTTGGTTTATTGAAAAAATGTGATATTATTTTTATGACAGATCTTAGCAAAACTTTTAAAGCTCAATTAGTACAATAACATTTTAAATTGCAAGACATCTTTCAGTAGAAAGATTTGAATCCGGATTCAGATACTACTCAAAAAAAACTACATTGTAAGATAAAATAGAACTAACAAAAAACAATGATGAATCGATTATTATAATATATAGTATGTATTATAAATGAAAGCATTATAAATTCTGATTTTTACTCAATCCCTTTATTTCAAAACAAAAAACAGAATTCAAAGTCAATTGTTATGCTGACAAAGTTTTGTATTTATCTTTATCACTTATGTAACACATTTAATCACAAAATTTATGCATAAGGGTAAACAAGAAAGAAATCAAAATTGTGCTGGTGCACCCGGCTGCAAGCAACGCATTATGTTAGTATCAAAGCTAATGATATCGTTTTTTAGTGAAAATTCATTATTTCCATTTGCTGATGTGCTTGCTTTTCGTCCTGATTTCCCTGATTTTAAACATAATTTGTTATAATGTCGTAAGTGTTCCCTCTCCAACTGTTCCAATGTATCCTCCCACGCTCCATAGTTTTCCACCAAAAGCTGTATTTTAATTCCATGGCAGTTTTTGAAGATTTTTCTAGCAATTATGCTTTTAATAATCTTTGTCGCTCTTGAGGGAGAATACTTTGGCTCAGCCCCAACAAAAAGATGTACTTGATCACCATCGCAACCAATTACATCAAATTCAAAGAGTATCTTTTACCAATCTCAGAGCATACTTTTTTTAAAAAATTAACCGCAAAATCATTTAGAAGGTTTTTACGATATTTCATACAAAAAAAACCATGTGATATCTAATTTTATAGACACAATGGTTTTGGAATTTGATTGTTGATGGCTTGAAGTATAACATGATGAAAATCCATTTGACAGTTTGCCAAGTAAGCAGGATATATTAGTTGCAACAGGCTGAGAAAATAAAACAAAAAGTTATATATCAAGAAACAAGAGGAAAAGTTCGAAAAGAGCTCCTTGAAAAAAAATTTAGACCTTGAAAACAGAAACAATACATCAAACATTGTATTTAAGTTCGTTATTCTTGTCAATAAGAGTTTAAATTTATTGATTTTGTTTTCAAAGACACAAACATTTGATACTAACTCAACTTTCTCTTTTTAATTAGAGATTGCCTGAAGCAACCACATTACCACCAACGGTTAGTGATTCCCCTGCTGTTGCTGTACCAACAACAGGTTGGACTAACACGTGGAAGATAACATTTTGGTTCGCTACGACAATGTTTGTCCCAGTAGCACCCGTCTTTAACAGATCTGCGGTGAAAAAGTTAGTAGTATATGATGGTGTTTGACCTGGAGTGTATGGATTAACATTGCCGCTACTATCGAGTAAATAGACTGTATTTCCTTCACCTGGGTTATCAGGGGTAGGGTTGAGTCCTACTGTTGAAGGTCCTACCTCGATCCAAGGGCAAATGCTAAAATCTGTTTGTGCGCCACCAACTGAGGGAACTGCTGTCAATGAACTGAGAATCAAATCGGCTGGAACTTGGAAATCATTGCCTGCTAGCATACTGTAACTCATGTCAACAGCTGCTGCTCCCCCATTAACTGGAGTGATCTCGCTAACGTAAGTTAGACCAACCGTTGCTGCATAGTCTTCGAGTGACAAGGTCAGTGGTGGAGTTGTAAGCGGCTGCGCTACAGCGGCGGATCCTATCATGCAAGTTACAAAAAAAGTGGCTAACAATGCAAAAATTATTCTTTTAGATTTGGTCATTTATTTTATACCCCCTTAAATTATGCAAATTTATCTATTTTTTGTATTTATTTTTTGTATTTATTTATTTTGTATTACTTCTGCAGAAGATATCCTTGAAATCCTTTTTATTGAATTCTGGATTCCATATTTAACATCAATATAATGGAATATAATATATAAGGAAGCAAATTTTAGGAGCAATAATTTTTGTAAAAATTAAATTAGGAAAACATGATCTGTTACAAAACATATCAATAATTTATTTTTAGTCATTAATATCTGAATTCGCATCATGAAGCTGAAAATGAAAAAATTGACATATGATAAAATAAAAAGAGGCCATAATTTTATAATTTTTGGAAATAATTATGCTGGCGTTTTGATGTAATCTTTATAAAGTCCAAATTTTGCTATTGATAGCTTTTTAAATCATTTTAGAGGACAAAGATTACAGTATCTTCTGATAATCCCATGTCTTCAAAAATAATTTAACCATTAAGTTCGTTAGAACGTCTTCATCCACGAGAGCGTGGATAGACCATATTAAGGAGAACAGTACCTTTTACCATGATGTTCAGATACATAAGAGTCCAGAATGATCTTTTATTGTCTATCTTAACATTATTTAAACGGGAGAAAAGTTCGGATGCAGCTTTATAGTCTTTAAAGTCTATCATTTTGAGTCATCCATAATTTCACCGTCAACCTGTGTGGCCATTGTCAAGGCTTGTTCCACATTGACAAGTAGCGCAATTTAAGATAAATAATTCAACCGAAGTTGCTCAGTTGTGAAATAGTCACCGAACTACATTAGCCCAAATATTTGGTGGTAGTGCAGTTGCAATTGGAATTTTTTTTGCTTGGAAAAATCTCAAAGTTGCTCAAAAAGGCCAGATAACTGAACGTTTCACTAAAGCGGTTGATCAGTTAGGAAGTCGAAAAATAGAGATAAGATTGAGTGGTATCTACTCTCTTGAAAGATTTGACAATCTAAATAACAGTCATAACTTACTCCATTATTGGTCAACATCTATGGATATTCAACCTAATGAGATCAAGAAAAAAGAAGCTCTAAAAGTAAGAGATGCAACTTTAGACATTCAAGCAATTCTCACTGTCATTGGAAGACGCACGTACTCTTTCAAGTCTGGAATCATCTTCAAAGAAACTGTAACACATAATTTCATGCTAAAGTTTTCCAGAGCCAATTTGCAGATAAATGTAAATATAGGCAGGTATCTTAATATCCACATGTTTCACACGAAATGGTTTGCAAAACGGCTTTTTTCAAAAGGGATGCGAATATTTATATGTGAAAGCAAATCCGTTACAATAGATTTTGATTAAATTTATTATTTTTCAGGAGAATCGAGCTTATGGTACGAAAACCAGGAAGTATGTACAGAAATGTTAGACAGCGCTCATTTACTAGACGAAAATATATGGGCGGTGTTCCAGGCAGTCAGGTAATTCACTATGACATGGGAGATAAGGCAAATAACTCTTTTCCAATTAAAGTATCCCTGCTTGCTGGAGAAAAGTGCCAGATAAGGCACACTGCTCTTGAGGCAGCCCGTATCACAGCAAACAGGCACCTGACTGCAGATACCGGAAAAATGGGTTTTTATATGAAGCTCCGTGTATACCCCCATGAAGTACTCAGGGAAAATAAGCAGGCAACAGGCGCAGGGGCCGACCGTGTATCCAGTGGAATGCGCGGAGCCTTTGGAAAGAACGTAGGTACAGCAGCAAGGGTACATACAATGCAGAAGATCTTCACAGTGGCTGTTGAAAAGCAAAACTTCGAGGCCGCGAAGAAAGCTCTCTGGCATGCAGGACAGAAACTGCCTACCCCTTGCAGAATAGTTGTTGATCAAGGGGCAGAGCTGGTACAGTAACCAGTTAAACTGTCAACATCAAAAGGAGCATATTAATGTACGATTACGAAGAGCTTTTGAACCGTGCAATTGCAAAAATGCCTGATATTAAGACTACAGATGCTCGATTCGTAATCCCCGAGCCCAAAGTATTTTCAGAGGGGAAGACCACGATTCTGGATAACTTCGGAAATATTGCAGATATCCTTAACCGGGACACTGATCACCTGATGAAATATCTCACCAGGGAGCTGGGGACTGCAGGTAAGATTGAAGGCACACGTGCAGTCTTTCAGGGGAGGTTTACGAGAGGTCAGATTGCTGATAACATACATGCTTATGTGGATGAGTATGTCATGTGTTCGGAATGCGAACGCCCCGATACCCAACTTGTTAGGGTAGAGAGAGTGCTTGTCTTGAAATGTTCTGCTTGTGGAGCTCACAGACCTGTCAAAAAGAGAAAGGTAAGCAATGTGGTTGTCAGGGATGCTATCGAAGAAGGCGGAATCTATGAACTTCGGATTGATGCAGTTGGATCCAAAGGTGACGGAATCGCAAAAATAGATAAATACACTGTTTTCGTGCCTGGGGCCGCAAAAGGCGACGTCGTCAAGGTAAAAATAAAGAAGATTAGTGGAAATCTTGCCTTTTCAGAGAAAGTTTGAGGTTTAAGCTTTTTAAACATGATTAGAGAAATCCAGGCGGACTACTTTTGTAATCATTTCTCGTGCCTGGATAACTTAAGTCTTCATTTTCAGGCTTCAGACTCTCATACCATACACATCCAGTTTTGAAATTCTAAAATAATGTTCAGCTGATTTTTTAATCATAAATCTTCTGGAGTTCAGCTAGAAAATGAAAGGCTATTACGGATATCAGCAGTAAATCAGGAATTTGTGAGAAAAAAAATGACTTCTGCTAAAAAGGATATCTCAGACTTCCCATTGAAGAGTATTCCATTAGATGAAAGAAATATAAAAATTTTCTCCGTTGCAGGACTATCTGTAAACCTCCAGCATGTTGGAAATACCCTGGAACTTACAGCAACCGGAACCCTGAAAGGAGTTTGTAACCCTATCTTGAAGAAGATCAATTCTCGCCTGCAGGAGGAAAAACTAGCCCTTGTACAGGAAGACAGGGTAATTGCTTCGGCTTGGCTTCCACCAATACCGAGTTCTGTGTTCAAACATCTCATTCTTGCAGAAATGCAAATAGCCTTAGGGATATATATCCCAGAAACTATATCAATTGAACTTACATGCCAGAATAGTTATAGATATTCGCCTAAAACAGTATCAGAGGAGATGGATAAAGGTACTATTAAGAGGGTCATTAACGAAGCTCTCGAACTTGGTACTTTTATTATTACATTTACAGAGAATGATCCTCTCCTGCGGGAAGATATATTTGAATTTATTAAATATGTGGATAAAAAACGTGCTATAGTGAACTGTTCAACATGGGGTACTGATTTTTCAAAAGAAATCGCCTGCCGTTTGAAAGAAGAAGAGCTTCATTCCATTATGGTGGCCATTTACTCAACTAATCCTCAAAAACACGATGAGATACGGAAATCTGAAGGAGCGTATGAAAGAGCAACGTCTGCCATAAAAATGGCACTTGAAGCTGGACTCATGGTCGTAATGACAACGCACGCATCTCCTTCAAACATATACGAACTTCCTGCTCTATATGACCTTGCAACGGAGTTGGGGGTGCATGAATTCTCAGTCTGGGAAGCAATGCCAAAAACCAGGGCCGAACCTGTACTCACTGAAGAGAACCGTAAGTACATACTAGAAATGTACCACAGGATAAATTCCAGTCGTGAAGGCCTTCGAATGTTTTCAAACACTTATTTTGAAGGGCAAATGCTGGGTGCTATGGCAGGCAGGCGCTGGATGCATATAACAGCATATGGAGACGCAAAGCCCAGTCCGTATCTCCCTTTCAGTTTTGGGAATGTAAAAGAAGAACCCTTGAAAGAAATCTGGCAGAAAATCAGGAGTTACCCCTATTTCCAGAGGCAGAAAAACTTGACTCCTATGCATGACCCCGAGTTTATGGAACTCGTTGATAGAATTCCTGCAGAAGCAAAATTGCCCTATCCTTTTGAAAAGGTTTATAGAAGATAATCTCAAGATAATTAGCTCGCAGAATATTTTTTGAGCTTTTTTTCTATTATATTTTAGATTTCACTCAACATAAAAGTAAGTGGCTAAAATGGTTTCTCACATAATCTTTCCATTGTCTTTTGCCATAATTGTGATTATTTCACTAATTATTTTTGTACTATTATCGATCGAAAAGATCTAAGTCTTAAAATTTGTCTTTTTGTGAGTCTTTACCTTTGGTATTCTGTTTCATCTAAGTATACATGGCCATTTGTAATCAGATGCCATTTAATTGTTGCAATTTTTCTTGCTAGACCAATAACTGTTTTTGAATGTCCAGTTGAATTCTTCTTCCACTTTAAAAACTGTCTTAACGTGCTATTTTTCTTTAATGCTAATTCATGAGCAAACTGTATTCAGCCAATTTTCTGTGTTTTATAATCTTTTTGCGATTTTGCCATTTTAGAATTTATTCAGTGATTGTTATCACATTATGGACTATTCTAAGTTATGAAGAAAGATTGTCC
Organism: uncultured Methanosarcinaceae archaeon; assembly: GCA_963833425.1. GTDB lineage: Archaea > Halobacteriota > Methanosarcinia > Methanosarcinales > Methanosarcinaceae > Methanosarcina. The sequence continues at coordinate 455,094 of CAWHXP010000003.1, forward strand.
TTGAAGAAAAGTCCTCGAAATTGTCTATTTATGCTATCAGAGTTATTGCATCAATTTATTCAATACCCGAAACCGACATTAAAGTACTCATTCCCAATTAATGTTTCACATAGGAATAATTGGAAATTTATTTATCTAAAATTTTATTTCATCGGCAAGATGTTTTACGATGTCCAGAAATTTCTGAAGCTTAACTACAGTGCTAGAGATGTTTCGATGCCCAGAATCCCTTTTATCTGAAAACGAATGTATATACGAGATACACTATAGTTTTTGGGAAGAATCTGATGGCTGAATCATTTTATTAAGTGCAAGTTGTGCAGTTATTTATGAATCTATCTTACCTGTCTTTTATGTGTAAATGGCCTCATACCTCGTGAAACTCCAACCATAAAATGATATGCTTTCGCAAAGAATTATATGCAGTAACATAAGAGTCGTGTGTTGATTCATATACAGAAAAAATTTTCAGAAATAACTCTAAACTTTAAAGAACTAAAATTCCATCATCATTTCTGGTTAAATATTGCTACTGTTTTTCATCGGTTATAATGAAGATATCAAAAATGAAAAAAAAGTTTGTGAGTATCTAAATAATAATTTTTGTTTATCATTTCTACTAACTTAAATCACCATTTCATTAGGTAGTATAATTGCCTAAATGATTCATATAAAATTCTTGATCAACGTCACAGTTGAGATTTCGATGGCAATTAGCTGATTAGTACTACAACATATTTTAAAAACTAGAGATTATTTTTGATGATCCATAAATTAAATCCTATCCGTATATATTAGTATATAAAGACTCGTGAAAATTAGAGTTTTATTGAAATTCTCAAAAATTAATATAACCTTAATTACCGAGGTAGTTATACTATCAACAGTCAAAAAACATAAGGTAAAAATTACTTTAACTTGTTTATATATTTAATGTTGGTTTTCTAAAAAATAGAGTAACGCATTAACCGTATAAATTTCTTCTAAAATCACTTTTAACTTCTTTCGAGAGCATTGTATATCCGCTTATGAAAGCGAAAAAAGTAAAATATCTAATACACTTATTAGAAAATATTAAATTATTGACTCAAAATGGAAATCAGAGGATTTGCTGACATTTGGATTTTTTTAAACATCATCAGTATATAAATGAACGACAAAAAATTACTTGCCCACCATTTAGTATCTTGACGAACTAAAAGCGTAGTAAATGGCATCACGTTGAAGACCATGAACCTACTGACATAAAAATAGATAAATGTTATAGATATGGGAAAAAAAGTTCTAAACCTTGTCTGCAAGCGAGAAAATTTATAATAACGATCTACAGTGAAAAAAGTATAATTAAGAATGCAAAGCACCCTTATTTTTAAACAAATTACCCCCCTGTTACAACTTTCAGGATTGTTATCTCGTTGGAACTTATGGTCCCATCAAGGGGAACTGCATTACCTCCATTTAACACAAGTACAGTTTCCTGATTTATTTTCAATCGATCGAGCAGATCTTCGTATGTAGCATTTTCATCAATTTCTACAATCTGCTCTGAAATATCTCCAGCCTGGATTTTTATGTGTACCTTTTTACTCACTTAATAGATCCACCGCCGCTTACCTGAATTTCATCTACGATTTCTTTTATTAACTTCTGCTCCAGTTCATATTCTTTTTTGATACCTTTCCGTTCTGCATCTCGTTTCTGGAACTTTCCGGACATTTTTAGCTCTCCTATAACTTTTCAGGTCTGCAACATAGTTGGTATAGATCTCGTCAATCAGACTTTTTGGCTCTTTGAGATATATATCCAACTAATATGACGATTTAATGTTTTAATTAATTTTTGGTTAACTATCTGATAGTTAACAAATCTGATCCCACGGTCCCTTAACCACTATTAGCCAAAACTTAAATAAAAAAGATGTGTTAACAATGAGCATGTTCTTGTTTAAAGAGTTAACGAATGAAATTCTAACATTGCAATAATAAAATGAAACTAGATTAAATTTATCCAGGCAGTAACGTATTTGTAGTGAACTGGATTACAGTATAAAAATATGTGTTAATAAATACATAAGTTTTGAATAAATAGTTTAAAAAAATGAAGAATAAAAAGTCTAAAAATGACCTTTTGTATACATCAGCCGGGATTCGAACCCGGGTTCGAGCGTTGGCAACGCCCGGTGATGACCGCTACACTACTGATGTGATGTGGTGCCCAGACCCGGATTCGAACCGGGGGCAACTGCCTCTTCAGGGCAGCGCTCTCCCACTGAGCTACCTGGGCAAACAGATAAACTTAACTACATATATTCTACTACATAAAACGATTGGGTTCTCAACTTCATGTAAAAGATCCTATGTAAAATATCCAAACGTTTCAGTGGGCCCGCTGAGATTCGAACTCAGGACCTCCGCCATGTCAAGGCGACGTCATAACCGTCTAGACCACGAGCCCGTGATGTGAGATTTTTGTTTATTGCACCAAAGTACAACTGCATAGAAACATCATCGTTTATATAAGTTTTGGGTGGTTCAACGTTGTTATGCACGAATAAACTTTCAAAAGGGTAAAATAGTTGTATCTTTTGGGATCGATTTTCCATTCGGGTTTCAAATGACGAATATTTCAATTAGAATTTTTGTCATTTAATTAAATGTCTAAAAAATTCTTCATTTTTCCGTGCAGTTTTTGTAATTATATTTATCACAGAAATTATTTACATTTGCAAAAGCAAATTTGTAGAATTCTTAGTTACCTTTGAGTGTTTTATTTTGGTAGTGTCGCAAATTTGCTGTAAATTCAAAAGCAAATTTTTGTGTATTGGTGTAATCTGATTCTTCGATGTGAAAATTAATTCCTCAAAAAAAATTTGAGCAAAATTTTGATAAACTACCTATTTTAACAAATTGATTATATATATAATTGTTTATATATACGTCGTAATCAAACAACTAAAAATTGCTGCTTATCAAAATCCTGTGAGATTTGCGATTTTATATAAAATAATGCATCTTGCTTTCATTTTAATATGTACATATCGGTAAAGACAATAAAACAAAGAAAGGCCATTTCCTTGATATTCTTGATGAAACCAAAAAATGTGGATTTAAACCGAAAATTCATTATTTTTGATTCGTGGTACGCAAGATAAGAACATTTGAAGCTATCAGGGAAAAACATTGACATTTCCGACAAGATTGAAATCAAATCTTTTGGTGAATTCTGATAAGAAAAGAAATATGCTGTTTTAAACAGCCTAAATCCCTTTCACGAAAAAAAAATGGTGGTTCATCTGAAAGCATATGGATTTGTGAAAGTATTTAAGACATATCAAAGAACGAAGACATGCAATACTAGTTTACAGATATGCTTGATAAAGAGGAATCAAGGGGTGAAGATCTTTAGCAAGTCATGAAAATTGACGAATATCGTGGAGGAATAAAGCATTCTGAGTTTATCGAAGAGTATCAATTCTGAATAAAAAAGTCACATAGAGCACATATAATGTACTAAGTGGGAGTTTTTCTGCGGCTGGAGTTATATAAAAATCAGAAACGTCTTTATTGATTTTGAGAGCAACACAAAACTCACAGTGTGATAGCAAAGGATATATGAGCCAACTAAAATACAATTCAAAAATATTTTGATAAATCTCAAAATTTTGTCATATGCTCATAGAATGGTGCATAAATTATTTGTAAGAAATCAGATATTTATCGATATATTTTTAAATATATAACAATATAGAATAAGTTTATGAAAACAATGTTTAGATCCTACTACTGCAGAAGTACTAATTATTTTAAATCGTCTCACTTTTGATTTAGTTTCCTCAGCTAATAGTCCTTAATCACAATCTATTTAAACTGACGTACTTTGAATAAAAAATTAATGGCATTAATCCGTTAATTGCCCGAAATATAATTTTGAACTATAGTGCTTTTTATACTTAATTCTGTATTTTAAGCTTCGTAAGTCCTATATGCGTTAAATTATCAATTCGGGATCTAACAGGTTGATCTGAGAACTCGATGACATTAAACCTTAATTATATACAAATTAAATTTGATTATTAAGTCTAATGAGCTAGATTTTGTGCTCCAAGTGCGTAGGTCCTAAATTAGTTAGTTATATGTTAGAAGTTTCTGTTTACGGACTTTGGGTCGGTGGATAATGAAAGTGAAAGCAAATTTTATCAACTCTGCAATCTGTGTATTAATAACGGTACTACTGATTCTTGGAATGATAACAGGTATCGTATACGCTTTAGATGGACAGTTGGGATATGGTGGATATTCAGGCAGAGTATATTCAGACAATGGGTATTCAGGCAGAGTATTTTCAGACAACGGGTATTCAGGCAGAGTATACGCAGACAACGCTCAGGACAGAGGATATTCAGACAATGGATCTTCAGACAGGGTATACTCAGACAAAGGTTATTTAGACACAGGATCTTCAGACAACGGGTTTCCAGACAGGGTATACGCAGACAAAGGTTATTTAGACACAAGGTCTTCAGACAACGGGTCTCCAGACAGGGTATACTCAGACAAAGGTTATTTAGACACAAGGTCTTCAGAAAACGGGTCTCCAGATAGAGTATACTCAGACAAAGGTTCTTTAGATACAGATTTTTTAGACACAGGATCTTCATACAACGGGTCTCAAGATAGAGGATATTCAGACAAAGCGCACTCAGATAAATATTTTTTAGATACAAAGTACCCAGACAGAGGATATTCAAACAGAAGATATTCAGACAGAGGATATTCAGACAGAGGGTACACAAACAACAGATATTTGGACAAAAAAAATACAACTGCTGGAAATTCACAGATTATAAATTCAAGTAATATATCTTTAAATACTGAAAATTCAAGCAACTGGGATTCAAACATCTTTAATTTAAGTACTAATAATCTAAGAACAGGTAATCAGAGTGCGGTAAATCCAAGTATTAGAAACTCACAAACTACAAATCCAAGTAAAGGTTATTCAAATATCTTAAATTCGAGCTATAGAGACGACTGGGAGGGTGTGGGTTTCAGATACTCTAGTAGTTCAGGGATGAGCCTTGTTTCCAGAGAGCCAGAAGGCAATGTTGCTGCAAAGGAATTAGCCGCCAAGAATGTTACAAGCGGTAATCATACAATATATAGTTTCCCTGGAAGCCGTACATGCATTATATTTGTCGAATATGACACAGAAAGAATACCTATCAAAGCGACAACAACGGTGGAAGAACTCAAGAGCAAATCCGTCTTTATTCCAAAACTTCCTGTCGGGAGAATATATAAACATGTAAATATATGGATAGGCAATGAAGGGGGAGACCTCCCTATATCTCTCAAAAACGGGTTAATAGGATTCAGAGTCGAAAAAGCATGGATTCACGATAAAAAAGGCAAAGAATCATTGATAGTCCTCCAAAGGTATAATAAAAGTTGGGAACCTCTATACACTGAAAAGATTGGAGAAGATAATGTTTATACATATTTTAGATCCAAAACACCTGGATTTTCCTCCTTTGTAGTAACTGAGTATACAGGAGAAGTAACACAAAATGGAGCTCAAGCTGAATCAAAATTAAAGGATACTTCAAGGAGTCGGGGAAAAGCCGGAAAAGTAGCAATAAAAGGAAGTTCAAATAATAATAATAATAACAATAATAACAATAATAATCGAGCAAAACAAGCAAAAGACGCAGCTAAAATATTAATGGCGATATCCTTGCCTCTGATCCTAGCAGGATATTTTGTTTTTAGGAAAAGACTTTGAAAAATTTTATTTTCTTTCATCAATTATGGCACAAATATGGATGCATAAATAAAAACTTGTACCTTTATGCTTGGCATCGTCAGGCATATAATATTTTGTCAAAATTTGCAGGGTACATATATATCTACAAATAGTTATATATATATTCTCTTTTGTAAATTATCCTTATTTTTCCCCGCAATCTAAAATCGATAGTCAGAAGTTAACCCAATATCATGCTATGAAGATCCAATTAGTCACATATTCTTCGAGAGCTCCGGTTATTTTGCGAGTTTCCGATTTAGTACTCCCTTGTAATCATATAGTCTGCAAGCTGAAGGAGAATCTCTTTTTCAGGGCAGTCTCCCAGAGCATCTAGCTTTGATTTGCCCTCGTTTATGTATGAAATTGCAAGATCCTTTACGTAATCAATGGATCCGCACGCGGTTAAAATCCTGACGGTTTCATTTGTTTCTTCCAGGGTAGCTTTTCCTTTCCCGAATATATCTAGTTTTATACCTTTAGCGAATGCATCAATTACGATAAGAGTATACTTCCCTTCCATAAGGTCGCTACCCCTTACTTTTCCGAGCACTTCTTGCGGAGTGACCATGTCCAGAACATCATCATACATCTGGAAACCGATTCCTATAAGGCGGCCATACTCAGATAACGCTTCTGCAACTTCATCAGAAGCTCCTCCAAGAAGAGCTCCGATCTTGGCTGCAGCTGCGTAAAGAACGGATGTCTTTTTTTCCACCATCTCAATATATTCATATTCTGTAACTTTTTCTCTCTTTTCAAACTCAATATCAAGCCACTGACCTTCACAGATTTCAGTACAGGTCTTTGAGAGAATATCAATGCATTTCAAAATCCTTACAGATTCATTTTCAACCTTCGACAGAATCTGGAAAGCCCTAGAATAAAGAGTATCTCCTGCAAGAATTGCTCCTGCTTCACCCCATATTTTATGGACTGCAGGCATCCCCCTACGGATATCGTCTTTATCCATTATATCATCATGAATTAGGGTGAAATTGTGTATAAGTTCAACGGCCACTGCTGTCGGTAAAACAGATTTCATATCTGAACCTACAGCTTCAGCTGCCAAAATAAGGACTGCTGGACGAAGACGTTTTCCACCAGCATCCACTAAATAGCGAGAAGCTTTATAAAGTTCTTCTGGATGAGTTATCGGAAGGAGCTCATCAATTGCTGCATCGACATGGATGCTTCTTTTTCTGATCTCATCAATTAGCGTCATAATCATCACAGGGATATGGAATATACTTCTATGCAATTATTCTTCGATATATAGCACTTCACCGTTTCTGAGAAGATGTACTGTACTTCCTAGTACATACCCAGCGTCTTCAGCCATCTCTATGTAGTGCCCGTGCATCTCCAGATCCCCATGGGCAGGGATTACATGCTCCGGATTCACCATTCTCAGAAGTTCCCAGTGGTCTTCTCTATAAGCATGCCCTGATACATGCACATTGTCATAGATCCTGGCTCCTCTCATTCTGAGTTTGGTTTCAAGGGCGTAGCGGTTAGCCTGAGTCATCGGGCTTGGAATCACATTTGCTGAGAAAATGACCCTGTCTCCTGGTTCTATTGCATAGGGAGTTTCTCCATTCGCAACGCGCACAAGTATTGAACCTGGTTCTCCCTGGTGGCCGGTAACGATTGGGAGGTACTTGTTCTTCCCCTCCTGCATGATGCGTTTGAAAGCACGATCGATGTCTTTTCTGAGACCGTAGATTTCCACATTTGAGGGTAATTCCAGATAGCCAACATCTTTGGCAGCTCCAAAATAGCGTTCCATTGAACGACCCATAAGTACAGGAATTCTGCCCATTTCCTCAGCTGCTTCAATAATAGCTTTCAGCCTGGCAATATGGGAGGCAAAGGTTGTAATTATCATTCCGACATCAGCTTCTTCTGTTCCAAGCAGTACGTCCCTTACCATATCTTTTGCAATTTGTTCCGAAGGAGTTTTTCCTGACCGTCCGGCATTTGTGCTCTCTACAATCATTGTAATCACACCTTCCTTTCCAAGAGATTTAAGGCGTTCGAAATCAGGAGCTGTACCAATTGTCGGAGTCCTGTCCAGTTTGAAGTCGCAGGCATAAAGGACTGCTCCAACTGACGTGTGAATAGCTGCAATAACACAGTCTATGATACTGTGCTGAACGCCGATGAATTCGATGGAAATTTCGTTTGTGACCTGGTAAGTCCCACCAGCACTGAGAGAAATAACCCTATTGCAAACCTCGAACTTGCGCTCAGCCTCGATTTGTTGTTTGATAATGACCGCAGTGTATGGGGTAGCTAGAATGGGAGCATTGTATCTGTGAGCAAGTTTTGGAATCGCTCCTACATGATCAAGATGCCCATGAGTACACACAATTGCCCGAACAGTTCCATTGATTTCTTTCATGATAGTATCATCAGGAATTGCACCCATTTCGATCAGTTCGAGAGAATGCATTTTGTCAATTTCGACATCTTCATGAATCTGGACTCTGTCAAGTCGAAGTCCCATGTCCAAAATAATAACATCTTCACCTACGACTACTGCCGTCATGTTCCGGCCCATCTCATTATAGCCGCCGATTGCAACAATTCCTATTTCAGCCATATTTTTTAACCTCTTATTTTAATTTTTATCCCTTTGAAACCGAAACCTAAAAACAGATATCAGATAACGGTCTAAAGCAATGACTCTGAATATAAGCAATATAGTACGATAATTTGGAATCAGCCTTAGAAAAGCCATTCATTATAACACTTATTGGGAAGAAATCATTCATTTTTTGAATGAATTTTACTAAATATCTTGCAGAGTGATTTTACAATATAAATATATATATATGCAAATATATGCTGATTTACATAGTATACATATTTAACTATATGTATATTTCTTAATTGACACATACTTTCAAGCATTTTCCCAGATTTTAGAAACCACTTTCAATCCATACTTTTGTAATTATTGTGAAAAAATTTTCACTACCTTCAAAGATAAGTGTCGAGATATTAAGTCCATTAACATATCTCTTTTGCGTACCTTCCCCTAAAACTATTGAAAATTTCTGTAAACCTCTCATTTCAACAAGTTGCCTATATATGCTTTATACACACTGGCTACAAATTGGAGTTTATTGAACTCCTATATTATTTTTCAATTATTAATTCTCCTAAACCATTTTTGCTTAAACTATTCTTATTTTGATGACTTATTAAGGTAATTCTTAATTAATGACCTTTATGAATTACGTGCTTTACTAAAAAGTGACGCTTATTCAATGATCTGAGCCCGAGAACTATAAGATTAATTCTTTGCTGTTACCTATTTATTGTAAATTATAATTATGATGAATCGAGATTATAAGGATCAATAAATTTTTAAAGAAATTACTTTCCAAATTTCTAAATATTCTAATAATACACAGGTAATTCGTAATAAAGATGAATATTTCATTTTTTTATGCATCCCTAAATATAATGATCAAATTGATCTTTTCCACGGTATAGAACATAAACTGCCTATCATAATCCCCTGATAAGCATGAACTGTTGCTCAGTTTGTATTAACGGTTTATTCAGAAACATTACTTTCATAGTATGTATAAATATTGTCATGTGAAAAGTTTTGTTGAACCAATCGGCATCATATTTTACCTAATGATGTAAATTTCAATAAGAATATGATAAAAGGCAATAATACCTATGTAGTACCTTAAGATATTTCTCTTGGCGTGGCATAGTCTTTTAAGTTAAAACCGCGCTGACCAAGGTACTCACGAGTCCAACCAGTAACTACCACAGGGGCATTACGCAGATCCTGTATATTTGCACAACCACAAAGAAACATTGAGGCTCGAAACTCATTCAGCATTCGAGAAAGGACGCTCACAACAGCTTCTTTTCCTTCAAATGCAGGACCTACAAAAGGCATAGCTGCACTTGCAGCACTGGCCCCAAGAGCAATTGATTTCGCGATATCGAGTCCTGTCCGGACCCCACCAGTTGCGATAATTGGGAGGGAAACCCTGGATTCTATGATACTAGCAACAGTGGGGATTCCAAAGTCCCAAAAAAGTCCCCCCATATGTTCTGAGACAAAATCTCCACTTTCTCTGGCCCTGTAGGCTTCAACTCCTGCCCAGCTAGTGCCACCTACACCCCCAACATCAATTGCAGACACACCTGCTTTTTGGAGAAGAAGAGCGTCTTCATTTGAAATTCCAGCTCCTGTTTCTTTAACCATTACTGGAGTAGTCAGTACAGAACAAATCTCTCTAATCATATCCAGACAACCAGTTGCGTCTGTATCTCCTTCTGCCTGGATGGCTTCCTGTAGAAAATTAAGATGAATAGCAATAGCATCGGCATCAATCATTTCGACTAGTTTTTCGACTCCATCAACACCATACTTGCGGATTTGAGCAGCGCCCACATTCCCGTAGACAAAAGCATTGGGAGCTTTTTCCCTTACAATTCTGAAAGATTCTTCTTGGGAAGGATCATCAATAGCTGCTCTCTGGCTGCCAACTCCTATTCCCACTCCCAGTTCTTCAGTTGCAGATGCAAGTGCAGCATTTATTGGAATAGTATCTGGGTGTCCTCCAGTAATTGAAGCAATCAAAAAAGGAGCTTTTAGATGTTTTCCGAGAAGATCCACAGACAGATCTATCTTATCCATATCGAGTTCCGGAAGTGCCCTATGGATAAGCGTCACATCCTCAAATCCCGCACTGACATTTTGTGATTCCACTGAGTTTTTAACACATACTTTCAAGTGTTCGATCTTTCGCCTTGAGGTATTATTGATCATATTTCATACCATTTCATCCGGACTAATTCTGGTCCCTATGGATTCTCCATTTAAGAATTTGTGTATGTTATCTGCTTTTCCTGCATTGAATATATATGAAGTAATACAAGATGCTTTGGTAAGCTCCAGAAGTTCCTGTACCTTCCCAAGCATGCCGCCTGTAACATCAGTGCTTTCTGAGCTCCCTATATAATTTTTTAATTGTTCAAATTTCTTAGGTGTAATCTCAGGTACAGGTTCTCCATTTTTATCGAGCACTCCATCCTCTGCAGACCCCAGTCCAAGCCTGGTTACTCCAAGCTCCTTTGCAATGTAAGAAACAATCTGATCTCCTGAAAGGACAGAGGTCCCGAGTTCAAGATCCATAACAATATCTCCGTGCAGTACCGGGACAAAACCGTTCTTTAGCATGAGCCTCATGCTATCAAGGTACATGCTTTCTATCCGTCCTTTTCTGCAAACTGCACAGCCCATAGGATGTATAGCTACAGCCCGAACTTCAAAGTGGTTCAGAGAATCTACCACCATGGATGCCAGTTTTTTGACGGATTCATGGGTTACAATAGCTCCTTTAAGATTAAAAATCCTGTCAAGCCCGTATTTTCTGGCGTAGGCATGCCCAAAGGAACCAGCACCATGCACGATAATCATATTCCCTTTAAATTCGGAAACTTCCTGCGCAATCCTTAGGAGATCAGATGCCCTTACAACTCCTTCATCTGCTTTTTTGTCGGTAATGACACTGCCTCCGAGCTTCAGGATAACAGTTTCTGTTAGTACTACCATGCCATATCACTTAATATATTAAATAAATTTCAATCTCTTTTATGAATAATCGCAAAATAATTAAATGAAAATTCGAACTGCTAGTGTAATTTCAGGCCCTGTTTCGTTGATTTTGTAATGGTCACGTACCCTCCTGCTTTTGAAATAGCTTCACCAACCTGTTTACATCTATCAGGAGCCGTGAGTGCAAACATACATCCTCCACCGCCAGCGCCTGTAATCTTAGCTCCAAAGGCTCCAGCTCTCCTAGATGAGTAAATTAAACTAGAAAGCTCAATAATATTTACTCCCAAAGCATCTAGAAGTCCTTGATTTATATTCATAAGTCTGCCGATCGAGGAATAATCACCTGCCAAGACAAGAGATTCACCCATTCGAGATATTTTACCAATAGAAGCCATTAGAGGCTTGATAAGTTCTGGATAACTTCCATAGAGCTTCCTGACATTTGCGACAAGCTCCTTTGTAGAAGAAAAAATACCTGTGTCTCCGATCACAATACCACAGTCCGGAATTCTCAGTTTCCTCCTTTCAGGAATTATAACAACTCCTCCAAATGTAGAGACATAAGTATCAGTTGGGCTTGCAACTCCCTGGACCTGAAGCTCTATTTCATGGCCAAGTTTTGCGATCTCTTCGAGAGAAAGTCCGCATTCAAACATCTCATTGAGAGCTCCGATACTTGCTATCGTCACCGCAGATGATGATCCGAGTCCTGAACCCACGGGGATTTCAGACTCAATTTCTAAGAAAATACCCTTTATCGGTGCATTTTTCTTCATTTTCTCGATAACTAAGGTGATGTAGGGATGTTTTTCAAAATCGATACCTGTTCTACCAATTTGCGACTGAATTATTATGGAATCGTTAAGTTCTACTTTCACTCGTGTTCTCAGATCAATTGCACATGCTATTGCAGTTTCTCCATAAACTACTGCATGTTCTCCGAAAAGATAGATTTTCCCAGGCGCAGAACACGAAACCATATTACTCCTCTGTAATTCTTATTTTTGATTTAAACATGTAAATAAATTAATTTATTATTTTGAATTTGGAATTGAATTTTATAGGCAGTATGCAGTTAGATAAAAGTAATATTCCTAAAAACTTACCCAGCATAAATGAATAGAACTATTCCGGTTAGTAGAATCTAAAACTAGTGGGCTTAATTTTCCTAAAAATCTCTATTCTACAATAATCGCAGCATATCCCACAACTGCATTCATATCTCCTGAAATGGCTCCACTATTAGTATAATTAAGAAGAGTTGCTCGACTTCCCCCAAGTTTTCCAGAGGCTGTGAGCATCGCAGCAATAGGCCCATATCCACATACAGATGCGTTTCTCTTGTAGAGACGGTCATACATTTCGGATACATTTAGATCCAAAATAGCCTCAATGATTTCATTATCTATTTCCCTCGCACTTTGTGCAGACTGATAATGGGTAAAATCGCTCGAAGCTATGAAAACGACTTTTTTTCCGCTTTTGGAAACAAGATTGGCAACAAGGTTTCCCACCTCAACTGCGGTTTCCTCATCCTGCATACCCATGCAAATGGGTAGTATCCTAAAAGATCTTCCGAAAAGATATTGGAGAAAAGGGATCTGCACTTCAATAGAATGTTCATATCTATGCCCAAGCTCGTCCACGTCAACGATGCTCCCTAATAATCCATCAACAAGTTCTACATCAACCTCTGCGATTCCCAAGGGAGTCTCCCATGTATCTTTGGATGCAGATACAGGTGAGCCGTATCCAGTATGATTTGGACCAATGAGGACATAGGTATCAGCTTTAGGGATGGTTGCATAGACATCTGCAGCTACTTTCCCAGAATATACATACCCTGCATGTGGACAAACAGCTCCGAGAATATTTCGTTCTCGGATTTCCAGACCTTTAAAACATCTCTTGAGTTCCTCTTCTAGATATCCAGGATTCAGGGGATAAAACTGCCCTGCGACTGCTGGCCGTCTCATTTAAAATCACCATATTGGATATGGATGTTTTTTTATATATCCTTGCCAGTATGCAGGTGTGTCTTTGGGTATCAGAGAGGAGTTTCAAAATCGGTTAACTCGTAATTGAAAGTAGTACCATTGAGCCTGGAGACTTCCCTTGCAAGCAACCAGTAAACAATGGAAAGAGCTTTTCTGCCTTTGTTGTTTGTGGGAATTACAAGATCCACGTTTGAAATAAGGTTGTTAGTATCGCAAAGTGCTATAACAGGTACTCCAATACTTGAAGTTTCCTTCAGAACTTGGGCATCTCCTGCAGGATCAGTCACAATTACAACATCAGGCTCAAAAAAGCCATAGATCTGTGGATTTGTCAGAGAACCGGGAATGAATCTTCCAAGCATTGCCCTTGTACCAAGAGCTCTAGAAAACATCCTCGCAGGATGTTGACCGTACTGTCTTGAAGAAACAACAAGAATTCTTGATAGATCATAATGAGATAGCAATTTTGATGCAACTTTGATTCTTTCATCCGTTGACTGGATGTCAAGAACATATAATCCATCAGTTCTAACCCTGTATACGAAACGCATCATATCCTGGGTCTTTTGTTGGGTTCCGATGTGAACACCTGCTGCCAGGTATTCGTCAATGGGCACAAGGGATGTAGTCCCTTCTTTAGCAGAAGCTTCGTCGTCAGATTCTACAGGTACATATTTGGTTTTTGTTGTGGCTTCCCTTTCAGGTGCAAGTTTTGCTTCAGCCACAGTATTCTCTTCAGGAGAATGCTGTGCTTCGTTTTCCTCCTGCACTGTTTCCTCAATTTCCTCCATAAAGTCACCTCATAAAATAGAATAAAAAATATTCGATATATTAAAATGAATCCCACTATTTTTTTATTTGATTTTACGCTTGGTTGTGATAGGGATAACTCCGGCTTTTAATTCTTCAATAGCAATACTCAGAGGATCCAGCCGTCCATCGTCTTCAATAAGGACAGGAGCTCCCATTGCAATTTGCAACGCTCTTGCACCTACAATACGCGCACGTTCGAACCTAGTATATATTTCCTTGACCAACTGATCACCCTGAAAACTCAAAAATGCACACATGAAAATCAATAATCTAAAAGTGTGATGTATTTGATATTTAGCACATACATGATTGAAAACCAGTACCCTTTAAACAGGGAAATGGGACCGCTGAGATTCGAACTCAGGTTCCGGCGTCCCGAACGCCGAAGGATGGACCAAGCTACCCTACGGTCCCTTACTGGTATGGTGAAAGCACATCAACAAGTTCGACGTGGCTTAAGATCATTCTGCGACAGCAGTAGCGGGTGATCCCTAGATCATCCAGTACTAAGGCACTTTCTTCTCCATCGTTGACGCGTCTTTTATACTCATCCCAATAGTTAGAGATTACTTTTCCACATGAAAAACATCTGACTGGGATCATAGTTCTACCTGTAAGATTTCTGATATTTGGCCCTTGCTCCAGGTCCACCAAAGTTCTTTGATTCTTTCTGCCTGGAATCACTCACAAGTAAACTTCGATCATAGTTTGCGAAGTTGTCTCTGACAATTGTGTCATTCGTCCATTCCACAATACCCCTAGCAACAGCTGTTCTCACTGCATTAGCTTGCCCAACAATTCCACCGCCTCGAACATCTACATTAATGTCAATCCCGGAAACTATTTCGTTTCCTGCGATCATCAAAGGTTCGGAGATCTTCATCATCGAAATCTTAGGGGTGTATAACTCGAGTGGAATTTTATTGATCCTTATCCTCCCATTTCCCCTGGTAACTGTTGCACGTGCAGTTGCAGTCTTATGCTTTCCGGATGAATTAACTACTTTGACCATGAGGACTCACCTTTTTAAATTTTGAACCCATTTTCTGGCTCACTTCACCAAGTTCTATATGTTTGTTGGAACTCAGAAATTTCCTATCGGCATCTTCAATGGTAACCACTTCAGCACTCTTTAGCTCGTAAGGGACACCTACATAGACTTTGAGCCTGGACATTGCATCCCTGCCTCTAGCTCTCTTATAGGGTAACATTCCACGAATAGTTCTCTTCAGGATGCGGTCTGGGCGCTTGGGAAAATAGGGGCCAAACTCTGTAGCCCCCCTTTCCCGGGTTTCCTTGTATTCTTTAAGGATGGTTGCCCTCGAGCCAGAAATTACAGCTTTTTCGGCATTTATAATATATATTTTCTTATCTTCTAAAAGCAGCTGTTTTGCAACTTTACTTGCAAGACGTCCCAAAATAAGCCCATTTGCATCTATAACCTTCATCTTCTCAAACCTCTCAACGGAAAATCCTAATACTGGACCCTTTTGGATTTGCTTCCATGATTTCTTCGAGACTAAGACATTTACCACCTGCTTCAGTGATTTTTTTAATTGCTGATCCACTGAAGGTTACAGCCGAAACAGTTACCGGATGATCAATGAGACCAGCGCCCAGAACTTTTCCTGGGATGAGCAGGACATCATGATTTGCAGTATGCCTGTTGATTTTACTTATGTTCACAGCTGCATAATTTCTTGATGGTGCCTCGAGACGTTTCGCGATATCCTTCCAGATTGGGGCAGCATCTGTATTTGCCCTATCTTTCAGAGTAAGAATGAGGGACACTATTTTTGGATTTGTTTTTCTCGTAAGTTTTGTCAGCGAATTTTTACTCAATGTATGTTCCTCCGCAAGATTTGTAATTTATATTTAAACCTTACTCACGCGGGAAAAACTCCCTTCGCGTTCGAACATTTCTATAGTGTCTATTCTAAAACACTAAGCTTGGAAATGGTGAATTAAAAATCAAGTGATAAGTCGGAATTGGTATGTTCTGAATAACATTTCTAGTACATAAAGATTATGTGCATCGGTTCTGTGAAGTCTTCGGGGATAGACCCTTAGAAATAGAGTTGTAAAAACTTTGGAGATTTTGTTGAGAAAACTGTAGTGCTTCTTTAAGGGTTATAGTGATTTAATATTAAAATTATTTAAAAATTATAATGTTAAAACACGGATTTGGATGATTTTAAATCCAGTGAAATTATAAAGAAATAAATAAATATGATTATTTATCTGAAATCTGGTGGCATGAATAAATGATGTCGAATGCAAAGATGGTGTTGTTTTAGCAGGCAATAAAAGGGTAAATCAGAGATACTGAATATTCGGAAGAAAAGAAGATTTCCATAAATTGAGCGTTTAATTGTATCATTGAGATTAGTTTCCAGACAGAGTTTATACTGTTCTTTTACATCTTCATTACAACCAATCTCTAAAGGAAAATTCAATAAGTTGTTTGAACACTTTAGACACATATAAAGCTTATAAAAAATTCATGACGAAAATCATCATCCTAAAGTGAAGAAGTGTAAATGAATAAAATATAATAATATGGAGCATAGCAAAAGAATTCTAGAAAATGATTGAACATTGGCAAGGACTAAGAAACGAATTGCTTGGATAGAAATATATGATAAAGGGGTTGAATTTATTAATGAGGTAAACGAGCAAAAATTTAATGTTCGATTAATCGAGAAAAACGAAAAAAATATAGAAGCAGTACTTAAAATTGATTATGATGCTTTCAATGGGAATTTACTTAATAATTGGTCATTAGTACCTTATATCCGATATGGACATGTTTTAGGTCTCTTTGCTTGTAATTCCTTGAAAGGTTTTGCTATATTTATGAAAAAATGGGATAATCCCAGATTTGCTTATTTAGTAGAAATAGCAGTAGAGGAAGAAAGTCAAGGAAGAGGGTATGGATGCTATCTATTATTACAATCTCTATTTCACTTAAAAAAGAACGGATTATCTATTGTTTTTATAACTGTTGATCCAAACAATTCACGTGCTCTATATATTTACCGCGAAAAATTTGGATTCGAATTTGTAGAATATCGGAAGAATGGATATGGACAAGGACGAGACAGATTATTCCTAAGATTAAACTTGGATAATTGGACCCCATAACTCTCGGATTGTTCTTTATAACATAGAATAGGTTACTAGAATCTCCACAAAATTTTTTAGTTGCTGGGCTTTTAATTGCCTTTGATTAGGCAGTGTTTTAACGTGAATTGCCATTTTTATGCATAGTCGTTTTTTTGTGTTAAAACCTATGTATTTTTTATTGTATAGCTTAAATTATGAAGTAATTTATACTTGATTGGACAAAAAAAATACATCGTTTTTATTAAAAGTAGATGTTATATGAGAGAGCAAAAATTGTTAGATAAGATCGCGAAGGATAAAAAATAAATGAAAATTAAATAACTATTCAACCTATCAATTGGATTTTTTCAAGCTTTCTAGTTAAATGTCCCTTCCCTTATCAGATATTTTTTTGTGCTTCATTGTATTTTCCTAATCCATATAGAGTATTACCTTTTCCGTTCCAAGGAAAAAAAAATCATGTGGGTTAATTTCAATTGCTTGGTCATATGCTTTTATTGCTTCTTCATACTTGCTCAAATTATCAACAGCAGATCCTTTATTGTACCAAGCATCTGAGTCCTGCGTCGCTCCTGCGATCTCTGCTAAGCATAATCCCATTAAATAAAGGATTAAGCAAGCAAATCAAAATGTAAAATAATTTTTATATATATATATATATATATAGATATATCTAGTAGAGGTATGTACTTTGATTGATATCCATGTTGATTAGACAATCTAGCTCTTGATCACTGCTAAAGCATGGATTGTGAATTTTCTTTGAATTTATCAATCGTCCAACACCTAAATTTCAGTAAAAATTAATGCTTAAACTGGTTCCGTTGCAAAAAATTATGAGGGGGATTTACTGAAATAAGTGAAAATTTAGGAGTATATCTTATGCCAGTAAATTTCTTTAAATGGAAACATTATGAAGGAGAAAATTATCTTATTAAACGTAAGATGGTTTTAAAATATGCATTAAGCTATAGAAATTTAAATGAAATGATTCAGAAA
Source organism: uncultured Methanosarcinaceae archaeon (assembly GCA_963833425.1). Lineage (GTDB taxonomy): Archaea > Halobacteriota > Methanosarcinia > Methanosarcinales > Methanosarcinaceae > Methanosarcina. Next base: position 473,430 of record CAWHXP010000003.1, read on the forward strand.
GGGGAATAAAAGTCGACCATACAACAATCATGAGATGGGTACACCAATATTCACCTGAAATAAAAAAGAAGATAAAAAAGCACTTAAGACCAACTAATGATTCATGGAGAGTTGATGAAACTTATATAAAAGTAAAAGGTAAATGGAAATATATTTCCAGAGCAATTGACTCAGATGGAAACACAATCGATTTCTTGCTAAGCTCAAAACGAAATAAAAAAACTGCAAAGAGATTCCTTAAGAAAGCTTTAGGTTCACATCACAATCAAATGCCAAAAGTAATAACAGTTGATAAGAATCCAGCTTATCCGATAGCCATTGATGAATTGAAAAATAAAAACAGTTCTCTAGAAGTGTTGAAATTAGACAAGTAAAACATTTGAATAACATTATAGAACAAAATCATAGATCTATAAAGCGGATAATTGCTCCAATGATGAGCTTCCAGTCTTTTCGCTCACAAGCAAGACTTTAAAAGGAATTGAAGCTATGAATATGGTTAAAAAAAGACAAGTCAATAATATAAATTATTCTGGTCTTAATGAAGCTAAAAATATTTATAAATTATTTAGAATAGTTCTATGAATATTGGTACATTCCCTCGAATATTTTGACTTTTGTTCATAATCCATATATTCACATTCCTATTCTGATATTTTTGCAACAGAACCAAAAATTTTGCAAATTGCCCTCTTGATATATAACTTTGGCCAATTGGGCTGAATCGCCAATAAAATACAATTCCGCTTGTGAGACCCACACGACCACAGCTAAATTTGTTTGCGCTGATTATGCCCATCATTTTAAATTTCGACACTTTGTGGGATATGGAGGCTAATGAACGTGGTTGTTTTTCTCCAAATCGGCACATATCTGCATAGATCCAGTACACATCACCGATAACAATGAATTTTCTTTTTTAAGATATTTTTCGGCATTCAACATGGCCAGCAAAATAAATTTTTCATGAAAAGGCATGTTCAATACAAACTGCAGTCTGACATTTTCTTTTATTTATTTATGCTGCATCATTACATAACCAGGCTAAACATTTTCACACTTTGTTTTTATAGCGATATTACCAGCTGTCTGTAGTAAGAAAATTGCTCGTCTAGCATCACCTTCATCATTTGCAGATTCTTCAGCACATAGCTCAAATGTGCTTTTAAAAACTACATCCGGATAAAATGCCAACGGAACTCTGCTATTCAAAATATCTATTAATTGTACTTTATTATAAGGTGGAAAGTCGTTTCTCGCTGCATTGATGAATTTTGACTTAATTGAGTTTCATCAATTAAGAAATCAATTTCAGCAAGTTTGCCTCCAGTTAATTGAAGGAATTTGTATCGATATTAAAGAGCAAATCAGAAAAGTTTTCGAGAGTAAAAATTATTGTTAAGAGATTTAATATCTCAAATAATCAAATGCATAGAAATCAATCGGAATTCTCGATATCGTAAATATAAAATTAATTTAGATATATATTAGTAAACTATATATTGGTTTAATTATAACATTGTACTTATACAATTAATCCTAAAAATTGTGTGAATCCCTCATAAAAAAGGAGTTAAATAAATGTTGAAACAATTATCTGGAAGAATGGAAAAGATACTAGCAGTTTTGCTGGCATTACTTTTTGTAGTATCGTTGACAGCAGTGGCATCTAATGCAAGTGACGCCTGGGATGGTTGGGGAGGATCTGGATCTGGATGGGGTTATGGCTATTCCTATGTATACCCCAGCTACCCTAATTACCCTAACTACCCCAACTACCCCAGTTACCCTAACTACACTAGTTACCCTAATTATCCAAACTACCCCAACTACCCTAGTTATCCTAACTACACTAGTTACCCTAATTATCCTAACTACACTAGTTACCCTAATTATCCTAACTACCCCAGTTATCCTAATTATCCTAACTACCCTAGTTATCCAAACTACCCTAACTACCCTTACATAGCTTCATATTGATGGCTCCAACTTCAGCTCTACCTCAATAAAACGGCGAATTACAAGTCGTAAATTTATTAATTACAAAAATAACATTAGATCAAATGACATCTTTTACAGAGATATTTTACAGAGAATTCCGATTTACATCGAATTTTTTCCCATGGGAACCTTATCAAAATCTTTCCCGTCAATTTATTTATTTTCCTTATTTTTTTCTCCTCGCTCATTATTCCTTGATTTTAAAGAGAAATTCCAATAATTGGTAACGTATGGTTGAGCGGTACTAAAATATACATAAATCAAATAAGTTCCTTACTGCCCGTATGCAACGCATTTTAAGGAAATCTTCGCTTACAACGGAGACATGATTCAAATCATACATCAAGATTATTGCTTCGATTGTTCAATCTTCTTCCAATTCTTTCCGGAAATACGTATCAATCTTCCTATAATCTTTTGTTGCAGTCGTTTGCATACGTCTTCTATTAAGTGAGGAATCGTGATAAATTAAGAGAGAATTGCAATAAACCCTATACAGTCGAAAAATGTGGAGTTTAAAATCTCTCAACAATAATTTTTGCTCATGAAAACTTTTTCTGATTTGCTCTTTAATATCGATACAAATTCCTTCAATTAACTGGAGGCAAATTTGCTGAAATTGATTTCTTAAATTGATTGGAAATACTTTCATATCATTATTTAGTCGATTTATTTTAACAAAACAATTTAATGTAGCATATTTGAAGCTAACATTATATTATGTTTAGACTTATTTTTTTACAGCAATGTCATGGTCTTTCCGACTTTGCAATTGAGAAACAATGTTATGATCGAATTTCTTTAAGGAAATTTCTTAGTGTTCCTTAGTACATTTCAGATAGTAACACAGGCTATTCATTCAGAAAAAGAATTATTGATAACAGCGAAGAAGAAGAAATGTGGAGGCATTTTCAAAGCCAACTTTATTGCCTTGTTTTGAAAATAAAAAAAATTAAATGATTCAGGAAGATGTTTTTATCCATTCAGATCCTGACATTCAAAAGCTGATAAACTTCGAAAAGTGAAGCGAAGAACAGGAAAGCATAGATGGAAATCAACCAAAAATGAATCGTAAGTTTCACTTTGGATATAAATTCCATAGCTAATAGACGGGAATTATGAGCTGATCAGAAGATTCAAAATAACAATTGCAACATTTCACGATTCGTATGCAGATTTCTCAGAAAAAAAATAAAGCAATTTATAGAACAGAGTAATACTTTGAAGCAAAATCAAAAAGTCATGATGCAACAATGAAAAGAGCAGTAGAAGAATATCAGCTGGGAAAAAATGCTGCATCAAGAAAGAAGAGAATTAGCTCAAAAAGAGCTACAAGGAAACGAGTTTATGCAGTAACTAAAGAGATATTCAAAGCGGGAAAAATTCTTTTCATTACTGTTCAAAGAGTGAATCGGAAGATGTTGTTTACAGCTTTTTCTTATAATCTCTATCTTTGATGACGTTAGATATAGAAGGATTATTTCTAGGATAGCAGAATCTGTAGTTGAAATCAAAGAATAATGAATCCGAAAAGAAAAGAATAGAGTTAGATACAGAAATTAGTGGGAAAGGGAAAGGATTACTTCCGATAAAAAATTAGAGATACATTGGAATCCCCCTATTCCTTACAATTTTGCAGCTATTAGTTTGCAATTTATCGTACCTGAATTCTGGGATATACACAGATAAGCAATTTATTTGGCCATTTATTCGTCATCATTCATTGAAAGTTGGATTAATTCCTAAGCTACGGTAATATTGAGAAAATAGATAACATTCTTGAGATATTGAAGAAAAGGGGCATTACTACTAAATTACATTCTCCAGTTAGGGTCCTCAAGACAAAGAGAATAAATCCAACAAGATCTGAATCTAATAAGTTACAAAGCCTCAGGTTTCAGCAATTGCAAAAAATTATTTTTATAAGAACTTGAATGTCTGTAACGACTTGAAATTTGTGTTTGGCTGAAGATCTGTATTTTATTAGTATCCCTCTTGAAAATTTAGACAAACCTTCAATTTTGTCATGTGCTATGCGATAAGTGACTCGTGAAAATAAGAAGTTATCTAAATCACCTCTTGAACCTAATTTATTGTAAAAGATGCATTTCGGAGTTTGCAATAAAAACTGAAATATCATGAAACTCCGAAGCTGCATGATAGAATTATTTTATTAATGTCTCGAATGGAGGCTTAAAAATGGATGAAAAAATTGTGCTCTGCCTTGAGGAGTTAAATAGAGAACTCAACGATTTTGAAAAAAATGATATCAGTGCAGAGTATAATAAATGTCTTGCCTTCCGCGCGCCGCAAGATGTTTCAAAAGAGAGTATCCTACGCAATTTAGGAGAAAAAACGAAAGTCCTAAAGGTAAAGGATCTTTCAGCTAACCTGAAGAATTTAGAAATTACCGGCAGTATCCTGGACCTTGGAGAAAAAACAATCCGTCCTCAGGATAGAACTAAGGAAGAAACTTATAAGATTTATATTTGGGGCCTTGCAGATGAAACGGGTTCGGTTATGTTTTCATCATGGAAATATCTCCCAGGTTCGATAGGAGATATAGTCACTATCAAAAACGCTTATATACGCGCTTGGCAGAAAAAGATCAGACTTTTTATCGGGAAACAAGCTCTTGTATCGAAAATTGCTGACTCGTCGCTTATGAAACTATCTAAGCTTTCCGAGAGCCAGTCAAAAAAGTTGCTAGATATCGGAGCTACGATTTCTTCCTTTGGGACTGTAGCCTGCGTTCTTCAGCTTTCAAACAAGGAGGTGCTGGTTAGGAGGGCATAGGTTTAGAGTTGTATAAGGTGTTCTCGCGGATGAGACTGGAAGAGTGCCTTTCACATCCTGGATTGAGCTTCCGAAGATTGATCTCGGGAGTATAATCCACATAGAAGGAGCTCAGATCCGATGTTCAGGGGAATACCTTCAGTCAACATCCTGACTGCACAAAAGTTTCTTCTATTGAGCTGGAAGAGGCCAGAAAACTTGCCTTCACCTTCGAATCCGTAGGAAAAGATCCTGCTCTATTAGAATCGAATAAATTGTCTCAAAAGGCATTATGTTCGATGTTATCACAGCGGGAAATGTGATTTTAGTCCAACCAAGCTCAGGTATTACCTCCCGCTGCCCAAAATGTGACCGTGCGATCCAAAAAGCAAGCTTCAGGGCTCATGACAAGGTAGAAGGCCTAAGGGACATGCGGATCAACGCCATACTTGATGACGGAACAGGATCCATTTCAGTTATGTTCCCTAGAGAATTTTCTGAAATTATTTATGGAAAAACCCTTGAAGAAACCGAAAAGCTAATTTTTTCTGATGTCTCTAAAGATGCGGTCTACGAAGACTTAATATATTCCCTTACAGGCCGCTACATTGCAGTTAGTGGGAATTCCTCTAAAGGCGAATATGGAATTTTCTTAGTAGCTGAAAAAGCCTGGGTACCTGAAGATGATCTTGTGGTAAGGGTATTGGAATTGCTTCACAGGCTCTGGCCGGATGAAGAAGATGTGCAGGACAGGAATTCACAGGTTTCCAGTGGGAGAGTAGGCTTTGTTTAAACGAGAGGTTGCAAAAACTCTTTTTGCAAGAAAATTTGAAGCTTTTAGAGAGCTTGAAAAATCAGTAATCTCTGATTCTGAAGCAGCTGATTCAAAAAATCCGAATCTTTTTATTAGCCCTGTTGGCCTCATTCTCAATCGTGTATTCATTGTTGGAGTGATCACGAGACTGCAGAGCAGACAATTGAGAGACTCGAGGCTTTTTCTGAAGCTCTGGCTAGCGGATATCATGGAGAAAAAAAAATCAGGGAATACTTGATCAAGAGAGGGATTTCTTCAGATCTTGCAGAAGGAATTTCCATCGAACTCGAAAAGGAACACCCTCCTCAGGAATTTATGAAATTGCTTCGAGTTTCAATCAGAGAAAGTCTCCAGATCCTTAAATTTTGATCAAGAGGGTAATGCAGGATCCAAGGCTGATCAGAAAGAGTTTGTGCTTGAGCTACTTAGAGAAATAGGTGGACACAGAGGAGTTGACTACGCAGCTTTTGTGAACACAGCAATTTCCAATGGGATTACTTACCAATCTATAGATGAAGTTGTTCGTTCTCTCCTTGCAGATGGCCAGTGTTACGAACCGAAAATAGGAATAATCAGACTCATCAGTTGATTGTGTAGTCCAGATTAACTTTGATAAATACCGAGATGATTCTAACTTTCTTTAAACATAGGTGATAATGCTTAAGTGTGATTAAGTTGATTTATTTCTTTGTTAAAATTTAATGGATCAAGTTTATCTTATTTATTGGAGAAATGGACATGAAAATATTGGTCAGCGACTCACTTTCTAACGAAGGATTGGAGATATTAAAAGAACATTTTGAAGTTGAAGTGTCCTTAGGGCTTTCAGAGGAAGAGCTTGTGAAAAAAATCAAAGAATTTGATGCCCTTGTAATACGAAGTGGAACTCAGGTCACTCAGAAAATTATCGAAGCTGCCGACAACCTGAAAGTAATTGGAAGGGCTGGGGTTGGAGTTGACAACGTTGATGTGGATGCAGCTACCAAAAAAGGCATCATTGTGACTAACGCTCCAGAGGGCAATATGATTTCGGCCGCAGAGCACACTATTGCTATGATGATGGCAATGTCCAGAAACATCCCGCAGGCAAATGCATCCCTGAAAGCAAGAGAATGGAAGCGCAATAAATTTACGGGTACTGAAGTCAAGGGTAAGACCCTGGGGATCATAGGTCTTGGAAGAATTGGTTCCGAAGTCGCAAAAAGATCTTTGGGACTCGAAATGAACCTTATAGGATACGATCCATTTATCTCAGAAAAAAGAGCTGCTGAACTCGGTGTAAAACTTTCAACAGTTGATGAAATCGCAAAGGTGGCTGATTATATCACGGTGCACACTCCTTTAATTAAAGAGACCAAAAACATTATCGATGAAGAACAGTTTGATCTGATGAAACCCGGTGTAAAGATCATCAACTGCGCTCGCGGTGGCATTATCAACGAAGAAGCCCTAGCAAAGGCTCTTGAAAGCGGAAAAATAGGGGGTGCAGCGTTAGATGTATTCGTTGAGGAACCTCCTTTTAACAATCCTCTCCTTCATTTTGACAATGTCATAGTAACCCCACATCTTGGAGCCTCCACACAGGAAGCTCAGATCAACGTGGCAATGGATATTGCAAAGGAAATAGTATCTGTCCTTACAGGCGGGATGGCAAAGAATGCAATCAATATTCCATCTATAAAACCAGAAGCTATGGCGATCCTTGCTCCTTACATTAGGCTCTCGGAGATCATGGGTAAAATTGCAGGGCAGCTTGCAGATGGCAATTATGAAAAGGTGGAAATCGCATACAATGGAGAAATTTCAGGGAAAGATACCAGACCACTTACTGTTTCTGCTCTCAAAGGGTTGCTTGAAATGGCTCTTGGGTCGGGAGTTAATTATGTCAATGCTCCTACCCTTGCAAAGTCCAGAAAAGTTGCAGTCGTGGAAAGTAAATCCGAATCTTCTGAGGAATACTCTTCGACCGTTAGTATCAGGCTTATTAGTAGTGAGCTGACAAAACTGGTTGCTGGAACTGTTGTCGGAGACGAGTCAAAGATCATTTCAGTTGACGAGGACAAGATGGATATTTTCCCTGCAGGGCGTATGATTTTTGCCAAGCACATCAATAAGCCGAACGTAATCGGACCATGTTGCATGGTTCTAGGCAAAAATGACATTAATATATCAGGCATGCAAGTTGGTAGATCTGAAATCGGAGGCGTTACCATGATGGTACTTAATGTAGACTCTGAAGTCTCTTCTCCGATTCTTGAAGAAGTACGAAGGATTCCTGGAATACTCAATGCCAAACTTGTAACACTTTGAACTTTTCCTTGACAAGAAAAGCAAGCTTCTACAACTGTAATACAGAAGTCACATCAAAAATAATTTAAAATTTGTGCGAAATAGCACTATAATCAACTGTAGTTAAATAAATTTTGAAAAATCTTTTCTTCGGCACAAGCTCAAAATGAGAATTCTCACCAGAGCTTTTAAAATTTCCCTGAACTGCGTCTAAGAAACCTGTTATATCGCTATTAACGGTATAATTGATTATTGTACTGTCGATTGTATCATGAATCTATTATACCGAAGTTTTGTTATACTTTGATCTACTTCAAAATATCAGTTTTTTTAATGGTGCAAAGAATGGAAGAACTTAGACTTGTAGTTTCAATTCCCTTTAAAAAAAATAATACAATTTTTCTTTCAGAAAAGGATTTCGAGTTTACACTGGCTTTTGACCTGAAATGGTTTTCTCCGAAAATCGCTTCTAAAGTAAAATACCGTGCTCTTGAAGTAGGCCTGCTCTCCCTTAATAACGGTGCTCTTACGCCTGCCTTTGATGTTGAAAGCCTAAGGCTACCTAATACCTTTAAACCGTCCGAAAATTTTCTTGAAAGCCAAAATAACTCTGGTGGTAAACTGTCTCCTCTCGAGGAAGATATCTCCTTTGAGCAAGTCCTAGAGTTCATCGCCGAGAATACAGGAGTAAACCGACAAAAGCTTGTATCTGAAATTAACTCCATGCAGGAAAGGCTTTCTTACCTTGTGGATATCCGGATCGTAGCACTCTTTACAGCAAGAAAGTTCGAGTGCGATATCGAAGCAATTTTTGAAAAAGTTTCCAAGTCTGTGCTCCGAATATCTTTTTAATGGATTTCCTGAGATTTTATACAGGAGGATGGATCTTATTACTAACTTTATATGAAAAACTAGGAATTCGGAAAAGATAGCTTCTAACGTCGATATTTTATTATTATCTTGCCAACCAATGGAGTCATATATATTGCTCTATGATTCATTCCTAAAGACTGAACATTACAGTTTACATTCATCCAGCTCAAGAATTTCGTATTCTTTTTATATAATAGTGTAGATAAAATACGTTGGTAAAATAATTAGTTTATAAGGTTACATTCCTACATCTTCAAATTATTGTGAAGCGTATTTAAATCATAGTTTGGTGGTACAATTTCCATTGGTATAAAACCTAATTTTGTCGTCGGAAACCATTTAAAATCCTTCAAAAATTTCATAAAATTATTACTTATGTATCAGTTTTGAACACAAATTCTAACAAAAAAGAGAAAATGTACATTTTTTTTGTGCCTTTTTATTTTAGCTATCTATTTCAGCGTGAATGTGTGTCACTAAACTTCTTCATCTTCAAGCACTCTCCATCCTTTTCCCCAGAATCTAATTATTCTATAATTATTCTTATATGTAAATCAATAGAAAAACTCTCAGCCTCAATAATTTCTTCGTTTGAATTGAGCTCTTTTGATATCCGTTTCATTTCCATATCCTGTAATTTGTAATAGGTTCCATATTATTGTGTCAATTTATCTCTGCAGTACAATTAATTATCTTTGCTTGTCCAAATGAATCTTCTCCCGTTTAAAGAATTCTTTTACCTTACTACTTTTCTTTCTTGTTGCTGTCTTAGCAATCTGCTTTGGGATCCACATTGCTAATTTTGATCAATTCTTTGATATTCTTTTGTTGTATAATTTATTAGCAGATTGATATACTTCGGGACTATCCCAGGCTACGAAGCAAACTGCTCTGCTGAATAATGATCATTTAAATTGCTTATTTCAGTGATTAAAGTTGTTGTATCGATTTATCCAATACTTGGAACCTACATTAAAATTTCCATCTCCTTTTTATGCTTTCAAGGAGAAGAATTGAAAATTTATCTTACCAAAGTTTCGATTTCATCTCCAAGATGTTTTAATAAGATTCAGATATTTCTGAAGCCTAAATTCTGCACCTTGAGGCATTTTTCTGTCCTGGACCTGTCTTCTATTAATAATTTTTTGTAAATATTTGGTAAGATGATATAGATTATCTCGTCAAATATTTTATCTAAAAAGATTAGGATAGGAGTTCTAATCGTTTTGACCAAAAATATCTGTCGAAACGTTATTTAAATTAAGCATTTCATAGAAAAGTATAGCATGGGCTCATTTTAGATATTTATTTTCTTTTATAAAAAGTTATGGCAAAGACAACACGATATCGAATTATTCTATGATCTTTTGGGAAAACTCTTGATGGCCGAATCATCTTATTCAACGACAGTTGCTTGATGAATCTGAAGTATCTGTTTTTTCATGCCTAAATGCTTTTATATATAGTGCATTTCCCTATAACAGGAAATACTTGATCAATTAATCATAAATAGAAGTCCATAAGTCGCTTGTAGATTCATATTCAAAATATTACATTTTCTGACCTAAGCCTATTTTTAAGGGCAAAATTTCATTATCATCTATAGTAAAACATTATTACTGTTTTTCACAGGATATAAAGAGGATTGTAGTAATGAAAAAATGCTTGTGTCTGGCTAAATAACAAGATTTATCCACGATTTCTCTAATTAAAATTACCAATTCATAGACCATTGAAATTGCTTCAAAAATCAATTTAATATCCGTGAGCAAAGTCACATTTAGTCCTTAGATAGTGAGTCATAAATTGGTTTTATAACGATTTTGTTCAAAGATTGATAATTGGAGAAAACTTCCCCTATTTTAGCTTGTTATTAAAAGATTTTATATATTGTTTAGATGAGTTCATCAAAATGGTTGTATACATTAGTTATTAGAAATCACCGCCATACTACTGCCCAAATTTTCCAAAAATGGAATTATACTCATTTTTTAGATTTAATCATGATTAAAGGACAAGACCTAAATTTTGATACAACGAAAACGAAGAATTATTCATCATCTTTGACACTTGAACTATTATTGTGAAATAAAATATCATACGACATTTTGTGGATATACACTAGAATGCCATCTACTTTTTCATATGCAAGAACTTTAAAATTAATCTAACTTTTAATGCATAAAAATAGAAAAATAGGTAAAAATTATGCAGATGTGTACATCTGCATAATGTCGGATTAAGGCGTATAGAGCAGATTTTACAAAAATTATACCACTGCAGAGTCTGCTAAGATGGTTCCTTAATTCTACTGTTTATTTGAGCTACGGCTTCTTCATCTTCAGATGCAAAGTTTTCAGTTATTGAGTTGCGCTTACATCTTCAAATGTTTTGTCGGCAGTTAAGTTGTAATCAACTGCAGACTCCTTTACGTCTTGATGAGCTACTTATTAGTAGTAGTTACGTTAGTAGTAGTCGCTTTTTCAGTAGTCACATTTCCAGTAGGAACTTCAGTTGTGACTGGGGTTTTAGGCCCACTTTCAGTTGATACATTTGTTGTCGTAATGTTTGTTTTATTTGTAGTCTCTGTCTTTTTGCTGGCACATCCGGCTGAAAAGACAACAACACCTATAACAATAAGTATTCCCATGATCTTTAACAATTTTTTCATTAAAATACCTCTAGCATTCTCTTCTTATTATACACTCAACCCATATAAAATTACTCGATTCCATATGAGATATTTATGCATGACTAGTCAATAAGATTAAAACTTTTCGATTCGGTCAAAAAATAAGAGAAAGAAATTATCTATGTATTTGGTGAGATTTACGCACTTTGGTCTTGTTCATAAGCTATTAATCAATTCTAAAAAAGAAGTAATATTCCTGAAATTGAGATATAAAATAAAAATTTCAAAATCAGCTTGTGCTACTAGGATTCAAAACTTTATTATTCCAATTATTCAGCCCAGGAAAGTTGGGGAGCTTGAACTTCCTGCCAAACTGCATGTAAAATAAATGAGAACTTTATGCAAACTGGCTATGGAAATAAAAAAACTAAGATTTTTTTAATATCTTATGGGATCAAAAAAATTCATCGTTATTTAGAACTTTGCAACTTGTTTCATCCTAAAAAGAATACGCATTAACTTGTTCAGTAACTTAATAATTTTCACTTTCTCATAAATGAAGCACTAATACACCTTTATACATGCTAAAAATGCCTCCATGTATCCCAAGGGATGTATGTGTTCTTTTAGAATCAATCAATAATTTACGGATACGACCAGAAAACAAAAGAATGATTTTTCTGTTTACGTTATAACAAAGCTTAAATTATGTACAGTAATTACTGGATAAATCGATTGCCATGCGGAAGATCTGTTCTATCCCCTAAAGACAAAGTTTGTTTTATCGGATACGGATATTTTTCTATTCAAAAATTTGTTTGAGATTTAGAATATATTCAGCAGATAAAAGATTAATTCAGCAATTCATCTTAATTATCAGTAGCTATAGAGAGATTACAAGATCGAACTTAAACTTATCGAATTCTCACTTTATCTAATCTTTCATCAGGGAGACTCCCATATGATAAAAGAAATCATTGCCAAGTACGATGCAGGAAGGATAGAAAAAAAAGTAATGCAATTCTGGGAAGACAGTGATGCGTACCTGAAAACCAGGGAGCTCCGCAAGATCGGGAGAAAGTTTTTTTTTGTTGACGGTCCCCCATATACTACAGGGCATATTCATCTTGGGACTGCTTGGAACAAGATCATCAAAGATGCCATTCTCCGTTATTATTCCATGAATAACCGCTATATCCTTGAGCGTCCTGGCTGGGATATGCACGGTCTGCCAATCGAGGTCAAAGTCGAAGATATGCTCGGCTTCAAATCCAAGAAGGATATAGAGAGCTTGGGGGTGGAAAATTTTATTTCGAAGTGCAAGGAATTCGCTATCACCCAGAAGCAGGCAATGACTGAACAGTTCCAAAGACTTGGTGTCTGGATGCAATGGGCAGATCCTTATATGACCTTAAAAGACGATTACATCGAAGCTGCCTGGTGGACACTCAAAAAGGCCTATGAAAAAGATCTACTGGATGTCGGCAAGCGTTCTGTCAACTGGTGCCCCCGCTGTGAGACTGCAATTGCAGATTCAGAAGTTGAGTATTCCGAGCGGACAGACCCTTCAATTTATGTAAAATTCAAGATCAGAAATTGCGAAGACGCCTTCATAGTTATATGGACAACGACTCCCTGGACAATTCCGGCAAACGTAGCTGTAGCTGTGAACCCACACGTGCAATACTCAAAATTCAGAGCGATCAGGCAAAATGGTTCAAAAGAGATACTCATTACAGCTACAGACATGATACAAAATGTCCTCAAGCAAGGCAGGTATGTTGACTATGAGGTACTTGAGACGATGGCCGGAGAGGATCTAACAAAACTGGAGTATGAAAGTCCTGTTGGAGATTTGGTACCTATACAAAATCAGATTAAACACGGGATTTATATCGCGGATTTCGTAACCATAGAAAATACAGGCTGCGTGCACATTGCACCAGGGCATGGTATGGAAGACTTTAGCCTTGGTGTGAAATACAGCCTTCCGATTCTCTGCCCCGTAGGATCAAATGGTACTTATACAAACGAAGCGGGGGAATACGAGGGTAAAAACGTCAGGGAAGCAAATTCAATTGTAATTAAAGACTTAAAAGAACGTAACAGGCTCTTTGCAGAAGGAACAGTCACGCATAGGTACGGGCACTGTTGGCGCTGCAAGACCCCCATAATCTATCTTGCGACAGAACAATGGTTCCTCAAAATTACCGAGATAAAGGAAAAAATGCTCGAGGAAATCGATGCTGTAGACTGGTACCCTGACTGGGCAGGATCAGCACGTTTCAGAACTTGGGTAGAAGGCGCTCGGGACTGGTGTATTTCTAGGCAGCGATACTGGGGAATCCCTATCCCAATATGGAAGTGCAAGAAATGCGGAAAACTTGAGATAATAGGAACCAAAGCTGAATTGTTGGAAAAGGCAAACTTAGGCGAAGATATCGAACTTCATCGTCCTTACGTGGACAGAATCATCATTCTCTGTGAGTGCGGCGGAGAAAAAATGCGTATAGAGGATGTATTTGACGTCTGGTTTGACTCGGCTGTTGCCTCCTGGGCAACCCTCAAGTTCCCTCAGACTCGGGAGAAGTTTGATGAATGGTGGCCTGCTGATTTCATAACCGAGGGTCACGATCAGACTCGCGGTTGGTTCTACTCTCAGCTTGGAGCAAGCATAGTAGGCTTTGAAAAAGCTCCTTACAAAAGCGTACTTATGCATGGATTTACCCTGGACGCGGGCGGAAAGAAGATGTCCAAAAGCTATGGAAATGTGATCTCTCCCCTGGATATTATCGACAGGTTCGGAGCCGACTCCCTTCGCGCCTATGTGCTTTCTTCAAGCGCTCCATGGGATGACCTGAAGTTTAACCTCGAAGAAGTAGAAACCATCCATCGCTCAATAAATATTCTCTGGAATGTTTTCAGATTCCCACTGCCATATATGGCACTTGATAACTTTGATCCTCTGCAAGTCAGCATTGATTCCATAAAAAACGCTCTCCGTGAGGAAGACAGATGGATTCTTTCAAGAGTTCAATCTGTTATCAAAGCAGTAGAAGAAGCAATGAAAGGTTATTTGTTGCATAAAGCAGTTCGTGAAATCCTGGAATTTACTGTAGAAGACCTTTCTCGCTGGTATATCCAGCTCATCCGGCCAAGAACCTGGATCGAAGCTAATGATCCTGATAAACTTGCAGCTTACTGTGTGCTTTACGAAGTTTACACAACTCTTACAAAACTGATATCTCCCTTTATGCCTTATTTGGCTGAAGAGATGTACCAGAACCTCATCTTGAATGTGGATCCAAATGCACTTGAATCGGTTCATATGTGCGATTGGCCTAAAGTAAATGAAGCTTTCCTTGACAGTGGTCTTGAAGCAGCTATGGATATTGTTCGCTCCATAGTGGAAGCGGCGTCAAACGCTCGCCAGAAGAAAGGAAGGAAACTCAGATGGCCTATATCAAGAATAATAGTGTCTCCTTCCAGTGAGGATTCGGAAAAGGCTGTCAAGAGTTTATCCTCTGTACTTATGGATCAGACAAATTCCAGGGCAATTATTCTGTTGGGTGTGGGTGAGTGTTGGGACGAACTCGGGCTTGAAGTGATCCCAGACCCTGGCAAGATAGGGCCCTTTTTCAAAAAGGATGCAGGAGAAGTTATCTTTGCTCTTCAGAAAATCGATGGCTTTGCCCTAAAGAGAGCTTTTTCCGAAACCGGCGAGTTCGAACTAACACTTGCAGACGGGTCGACTGCTATAGTTACTTCTGGAATGGCAAACTTTAAGGATCTCCTTCCTTTAGGAATAGCAAGTGCCGAGTCAAATGCAGGCTTTGTCTATGTGGACACAAACCTCACTCCAGAATTAGAGGCTGAAGGATATGCAAGGGAAGTCATACGCAGGCTCCAAGAAATGCGAAAAGAACTCGATCTTGTCATAGATGAAAATATTTGCGCATCCGTTATGATCGAAGACAAACGGGTTTTAAATCTAGTTAAAACCATGGAAAGACTGATTGCAGAAGAAGTAAGAGTCAATTTCCTTGATCTTGGCAGTGACATTGAAGTTTCAGGGACTCTTTTAAAGAACTGGGACGTTGAAGGCATTGCTATGAAGATGGGAATTGCAAAGAAATAACTCCAAAAGGTTGAAACTCAAAGAAAATGGACATAAAATCCTTCGAATAATATGCACAAATTGATGAAAGTACCTCATGTTAGAAGGATTTTCATGTAAATTCTAATTCAAAAAATTTCACCAACAGGAACAAAAGTGATTCATGTGTACTTCGCTGCCTGGGAGCCGATTTATGAAAAAATTCTTGAAGATTTTGGGTTTGACCGAGCAGACGATGAAGAAGCTGCACGATTCCTTTCAAGCATGTTGATTAAAAATAACACAGTCAACCTTTCTGAACTTGAAGCTGCAATTTCTGGAAAATCAATCCTAATATGCGGAAACGCCCAAAAACTGAGTAACGAACTTTCAGAAATAGATCTCTCTACGTTTGTGATAATAGCAGCTGACGGAGCTGCTGCAGTTTTGATGGATATAGGCCGTGTGCCTGAAGTCATCTGTACCGACCTTGATGGCAATTCAGAAATTGATATTGAAAAAGAAATCCTTGCCTGTGAAAAGGCCTCAATAGTCCTAATCCATGCCCACGGGGAAAATATCGATAAGCTTGAGAAATACGTGCCACGTTTTAAGCGCTTTATTGCTACAACCCAGGCCAGACCCATAAATAAGGTGTACAATTTCGGCGGATTTAGCGATGGAGATAGGTGTGTCTTTGTAGCTAGAGAATTTGGAGCTAATAAAATCAGGCTTGTTGGTTTTGATTTTGAGGATCCCTTTGTGAACCCAATAAAGAAAAAAAAATTGAAATGGGCAAAGAAATTGATAGGGATTTCAAATTTTCAAAAACAAAACTTTGATTTAATTTAATCTGAGTACGGTGAATTGGCAAATATTTGTATTCTACTTCATGAGACTAAGAGAAAAATTTACAGATTGAGTATTGTCAATGACGATTTGAGTTTTCCAATTTTGTTCGGTTTAAATTTCTCAGCCTTTTGACATAAAATTTGCCTAATATTTCCGGAATTATCTCAAAATTACTGGAGAAATTTGATGCTTTTATATCCTGTTCCATTCCTTCTTTCAACCTGCAACTTTTCCCTTTGATGTAAATCTTTGTATAATGATTAAGTTCAAATTCCACAAATGCATACAGATATATAAGTTGTTTTTTTCGTCACCTTCGTAAATTTATTCATTTAAAGTTAGATTAATTTTTAAGCTATTGTTATATTGAAATAACATATGGTATCCTTGCATACGTTTGCAGAAAGTGGGTTATATTAAAAGGTGGTGATTTAAACCGATAAAAATTTAGAAATTAGTTTGATATTGACATTTTTTGCTCGCTTGGCTAGGGAGGTCATACTGAGTAGGTTATTATGTATTCTAGCATTCGATTTTTTTATGTCCTCAGCTTCTATGACTTGTTCAAAGCAACAAACTCAAATTCAAGTTGGAATTGGTTTGGATCTGATTAAATTTGTTCAACTAACTTTATTTCATCGTCAGATAACTTTTTTGGTCAATCAAAGTTCATGCCAAAAAACATTTATTATTAGTACAAATGTGTTCCTTCAAGATATATCAATAGAATGTGAATTCAACTTAAAACAGTTAATTTGAGTTCTTTCCATGATAACAAAACTTTGAAGCCTGAGGATAAATAGACTTATCTAGATTTTTAATTGAGTTTTGCCTTCCCTTGCAAATCAAACTTAAAAATCGAGGAGTTTAACAAGTTAATAAACATTCCAACACTCATAGAAAACTGAATTGAGTAAATTTCTTGATAAATCTATATACATTGTGTCTCTATCTATTGGAATTCTCTTCAATACTCACCCAAAATTCTATATTAAATTCCTTTGAAATAGTATCCAGTTGTATACTCAACTCCTTTTGTCCTTAGTTTTCTCTCTGTTCCTACAAAAGCTTCTTTGTACGTTTTTACGATTTCTTTTATCTCGATATCATTGTTTAGAGATAGATCAAGCCGAATGACATCCACTCCATATTCTTTTAAATTTTTTATATATTTTAACATGTTGAGTACTTTCGAGTTATAGATTAGAGTCCGAGTACCCATCCGTTTAATGGGAAACTTGGAGCCTGTCTGGTCAAGAAGATGAACTTCGCTGTCTTTTTTTACGATTTTTTTGTCAAGAAGAGGCTTTAAAAGATCATTTTCTGTAATCAGCATAAGTTCTCTGCCATAAACAAGAATTTCAACTTGTCCTACAGCCCCACATTTATGAAGTGTTTCACAAATATTCTTTATTTCACTCAGATTCAGTTCGCTTGATAGTGTTACCCTGTACGCTCCTGCTTGGTAGAAAATACTGATTGTAAAAGAATTGAAAATATTGAAGTCCTTCTGAGCAACAAAAGGTATAGAAAGGTTTTTTGCTAGCTGTGCAGCCCCTAAATCGGAACATGCTATGCTAAAGCCTGCATCTCTTACTTTTTCCATAAGGAGTTTGAGTCCAACCAGTTCTCTGTCATGAATAATGAGTGGAATCTTAAAGACAATCTCATTTCTTTTCGCTATGAGCTTCTTAAATCTTTCTGCGTTTTCAGGGGTATTCAGCTCTTCAAATCTTGAAATTGGGGCATAAATAATATCTGCACCACCATCTACAGCCGCAAATAACGAGGAGATTTCATCAACTTCGACGCTAAGGAATAGTTTATTTGAAGTTATGTCCCTGCTCCCGCCATCTTTGATATTACTTTCTTTACTATTACTTATTTTATTCTCAACATTTTTGGAAACACACAGGTAGTTGAAATTATCCAAAAGCGGATGTTTTTGCTCTTTTTTATGCATCTTAAGAATTTTGTCTAACAAAAGCTCTGCAGCCTCTCGCCTTGTATTTTTCAGCACACCAACTGGGATAAAAATATTTTCGTCAGCTTCAATTGAGATATCTTTAGCTTCAAATGAAATATTTCCAAGGCTTCTCATTGTTTTTCTTATCTGCTCACAGGTAGTTGGAACTTTATCGGCTCCTTGAACAATATAGTCATCTGAAAATTTCGCAATTGAGAAATCTTTCCTTACACTTCTTTTTTCTTTATTTTCTCTGATTTCAACTGTGAATCGCTCTCCTTTTATGGCTCTTACCTTCAGGTCTACGGGGTAAGTTTTCAGTTTTATTTTTTGGAGGGTATCTAGGAGCTGGGTACTTGTTGTAAGATAGAGTTCGTCTCCTATCCGTATTGTTCTTCCTGTTTTCGAGCTGATTTCAAGCCCTACTTTTTCGCCTTTTTTTGCACTTTTTACATAGTCGCCTTTACTTGTGATTATGCCAGCAACTGCAGAGCCAATCATTCGTTCCCCCATGAAGATGCTGATTCCGTCTTTGATGTGGATATCTTCATATAGCCTGACTGTAAGTTTTGTGTTCATTTTTAAACGGGAAATATCTAGAACTTTCCCTAGGAAAGCTCCGTAATTTGAGCTGTATTTGGAGTGTGATACATCTCTCTCCTCGAGTATGAACCCTTTTGTAAAGCCTCTACAAAATAGTTTTGCAATCTCTGCTTCTCTTGATTCAAGCTCTTCTTTTGTCGGATTTTTTTCTGGATTGCAAATGTCCTCAACTATGGTCTTGTAGGCAGAAGCACTCGCTGTGACATATTCTGGTTTTTTCATCCTGCCTTCAATTTTAAGACTTACAACCCCTGTATTCACTATTTTTTCAAGTCCAGTAAGGGTAGAAAGCTCAGCACAGCTGAGGGGATAGCTTCCTCTAATATTTCTGTTATCGATTTCTATACCATTTACCAGAAATCTATAGCGACGTCTGCAATGCTGAGCACAGGCCCCTCTGTTGGCGCTTCTGCCTTCCAATAAACTGCTGAAGAGACATTTCCCAGAATATGAATAACAAAGAGATCCGTGGACGAAAACCTCGATACCCACTCTTGAGCAATCCACAATGGCTTTCACCTCGTCTGCAGTGAGCTCCCTAGCGACTATAACTCTTTTTGCCCCTAGACCTGCTACAAAATCAACTCCCTTACTGTTATGGATAGTCATCTGCGTGCTTGTATGCAGCTCAAGGTTGGGATAAATTTCTTTTATAAGACTTAGGAGACCTAAATCCTGCAGGATAATTGCATCAACTCCAACAGAGTATGCGTGATCTACTATTCCAAGAACTTGTTGAAGTTCTTTTTGTTTTATAGGGATGTTCAGTGCCAAATAAACAGAAACATCATGCGAATGGGAAAGATCAACTGCGTCTTCCAGTTCTCTGAGGGTAAAATTATTGATACCCTGGCGGGCATTAAATTCGCCGACCCCAAGATATATAGCGTCAGCTCTTCCTTTGATCGCGGCTAAAAGGGCTTTTTGGTTGCCTACAGGAACAAGAATTTCAGGCATATTACAGGTGAAATTTGGATCATACATATCATATCAAGTATTCTTGCAAATAGTCAAAAGTCTTTGTAACATAATAGGACTTACGCGATTGAAATAAGAAATCAATAGTATTAAATCTTTAAGTTCCTTAAGCATGGCTTTAACATCAAAGTTGATAGGAATTCATTTCAGAATTCATCTGCTAAGTCCTATGTAAAAAAATATATATGCATTTTTATGTGAAGGACTTATAATTAGCTATTATTAAATTTTTAGATCAATTTAAAATTTAAAAGTACTTCTTGAATAAATGACAGATTGTAAACTTAAAATCTGCTTTATCAGGAAAGGCTTTTTTTACGTATGAAATTCGAATTTGTCCATTAATCTTGAAGGCTTCCCAATTATTTTAATTTGCCACAAATTTTCAGGCCTGTGATAAGAGAATAAAAAATATGGAATATCTCAACTTTATTTCAGTCAAATATTTTCCATTTCCTTAGAGGATGGTGAATTTCCAAAGAACCATTATTAACTGGCTGATTTATATATTAAGCTATCTTTGTACTATAAAATGGAATTAAGTAACGTAAACTAATGTGTCTATAAAATAAGTTGATTTCGATAAACCTCTCGTTTTCTGAGTCTTTAATAATACAATTATAAGCATATAACATTATTTGGGAATTATCAAAATTCTATATAATATTTAAAAAAAATTAAAATATATGTCTTAGTTTTTTGCTAAGATTATCAATGAAGTAGTATCGTATGATAAAAGAATAATGGTGTTATACATGATGGACCCGCAAATCGAGCGAAAACTCATTGAAATTATGAGGGTTATTAATGAAAATGACAAACCTATAGGTGCCAGAGCCATAGCTGACGAACTAAACGATAGGGGGTATGATATCGGAGAGCGTGCCGTCCGATATCATCTAAGGATTCTGGATGAGAGAGGATTCACACGCAAACACGGATATGCAGGGCGTACACTTACTGAACTGGGAGAAAGTGAAATGAGTGATGCTCTCATTGGAGATCGCTTTGGTTTTGTGATATCTCAGATAGAAGAAATGGCATTTAGAACTACCATTAATCCAAAGACCGGTGATGGGGTAGTACCAGTAAATATCTCTTACTTTGCTAAAGAGGATTTGGAAACCGTTATTGATGTGATTTCTTATATCGCACATTCAGGGTACATGATAAGTTCGAAAGTAAGAATTTTTGAAGAAGACGAAGATTTAATTATTCTGCCTCCGGGAAAAGTCGGAATAGCTACAGTATGCAGTGTTACTTTTGATGGACTTCTTCTTAAATCAGGCATTCCTGTAGAACCTTCCTACGGCGGAATTCTCCAGATAGAAAATCGAAAGCCTTCATACTTTTTGGATCTAATTTCTTATAGTGGAACTTCAATTGATCCAATACAAATTTTTATGAAACGGAGACCCACTTCAGTTCTCGAAGTGATTGAAACGGGAGTAGGTAAAATTCTTGCAAATATTAGACAGATAAATGTATCGGCTTATGATAGAGTCATAGAAATTATTCAACAGGCCGAAAAAATGGGGTTAGGAGGCTTTTTCCCTCCGGGGGAGATTGATGGATATTTACTTGGGGCACCAATTGAAATGGGAAAATTCGGAATTGCAATCGTAGGAGGAATTAATGGAATCTGCGCCCTTGAAGAGACAGGAATTAGAATCGAAACAAATCCAATTTCTACAGTTTTGGAATATAAAACTATGTCAGAAATCTGAGGAGAACAGGTATTTAGATTATTGTAATATATGATAACGCCGATAGAGTTTTGTAGAGAACTGGAGATTTGATTTCTAGTTACGACAATCTACAGCTCTTTCATTTCTATATATTTAGGGATGAACATTTTCTCTTCAAAAATATGAGGTAGCTCCATATTTACCCTCTATATATCCGAAAAATTATTTTTTCCTACAGACAATGGAACCATATATGAAGCTTTTTTTCAGAATATTTAAAAATATAGAGGAGTTTGATAAACCTCTAAATTTCGTCATATGCCATAAAACGGTATAAATTGACCGTAAAAATCAGAGAGTCATCGAAATTTTCTATATAATTGAAAAAGAGGTACTATTATTTAAGCAAAAGAACTTACATAAATATCTATAGGTATTAGAAGTATAGGGGGATAGAAGAAAAATTTTCAAAAAGCTTCACAATAGTAAGGATAAATATATTATTTTTGTTTCGATTTGATCAATAATAAAAGGTGCGAACCGGAATAAAGGATAAAAAATGTAGCTAGTTTGGCTGCAAAAAATCAATTTTTGATATCTATTTTAGCACAATAGATGTTTGTGATCGCGGATTGATGGGAAAATAGAAAGCATGATAAATAGTCGATAGTTAAAAAAAGCCAATTGAAATTTGTTAAGTGAATCTTAGAAAAGATAGATATATATTCTTTCCTCCAGTTGGATAGTTGGAGGAAATTAAAAGTTCTATTCTTTCACTTTCTATCTTGATCAATGATTCAAGGATAAAACTTAAAATTAGTTGTTTCAAAATATTGTTGCATTTTAATACCAAGGTTCAAACGAGATATATATTCTGAGGAAAATGTTTAATTAGAAATAGAATATCTTCCAAATGGAAAAAGAAATTAGTGGAAAATAATAGAGATCAGGCAAGAAATCATAATTCAATTAATATGTTAGAATCGTCCAATTTTTGCAATTTTTCTGCCTCATCTATATGATTGAAATTTTTTAATATCTTCTGGGATCGCCAAAATTTACCATTAATTCCACGACCATTTGACTGCAATAAATCAAATATCCATAAAATGATTAAAAACCTCATATTTTAAATAAAAAGGTACTTTGAATTATTATTTTTTCGAGATAAAAAGAGACGACCAAAAATAATAATGGAGCCGCATCAAAAATGTAATAAAGGGAGAAATATAGATGCTGAAAATAGAGGATCTGACTGTCGAAGTCAACGGAAAAATTTTACTTCATGACTTAAACCTCGAAGTCAAAAAAGGGTATACTAATGTGCTTTTTGGGCCAAACGGAGCTGGGAAAACAGCTTTGATGAGAACGATCATGGGCTTTAGTGAGTACAAGATTGTGAAAGGCCAGATTCTGTTCAATGAAGAAAAAATTAACGACTTACCAGTTGATGAACGAGCCAGTCGTGGACTCGGGATTATGATGCAGCGTCCTCCTGATATGTCCGGGATTAAATTGAAAGATCTTATAAGAGTAGCATCCAAGGGGATGAAAAATCCTGAAAAGCTTTCTGAAAAGCTTTCTATGAAGCTTTTTCTGGACCGAGATATAAATGTGGGTTTTTCAGGAGGAGAAATCAAACGTTCCGAACTTCTGCAGCTTGCAGCCCAGGATCCAAGTTTCTATCTCTTGGATGAACCTGAATCTGGAGTTGACATTGTAAGCATAGAACAGGTTGGCATGACAATAAAAAGCCTACTTGAAGAAGGTCTAAACTGCCCAGGTGAAAGTTGTGAGATGGGAAAATCTGCTCTTATTATTACTCACACTGGTCAGATACTGAATTATGTAAAAGCAGATAGAGGATATATCCTCTGCAACGGGACAGTTATGTGTTCCGGAAATCCTCTCAAAATGCTGGAAGAGATCAAAAATAAAGGGTATGAGGAGTGTATAAAATGCAGACTGATGATGTGAACCTGAAAAAGAGAGCTGAGAGCTCAGCCAATAAAAAAGCTGTTTATGGCGAGGACTTTGAGCTGGAAAAATTTGGGGAGGGTTCCAAGGTCAGCAAACCTATTGAAAACCTCCAGACACTTGACGAGGAAAGCAAAAAAACTATGCTACAAGTAGGGGTAATACCAAACGAAGAAGGAAGGTCTGGAAGTTTCCTTATGTTGGACAACGCGATCTCCCACTCTTCCCTTAGCGATAAAAATGTGGAACTTATGTCCACTCACAAAGCCATGGAAAAATACGAGTGGTTGAAAGATTACTCCTGGAAACTCGTGCAGGTGGACACTGACAAATACACTGCAAAAACCTATCTCGAAGATGCTGACGGCTATTTTGTTCGTGTCCCTGCTGGCAAGAAGTCCTCTATGCCAGTTCAGACCTGTCTTATGCTGGGCAGCAAAAAGATATCTCAGACAGTGCATAATATTATAATCGTTGAGGAAGAAGCTAGTCTTGATATTATCACAGGTTGTACCTCCAAAAAAGGAGTAGAAGAAGGACTACATCTTGGAATTTCCGAGATGTATGTGAAAAAAGGAGCTACTCTGAGTTTTACAATGATTCACAACTGGGCCGAGCAAATAGGAGTCCGTCCCAGAACAGTCGTTCATGTGGAGGAAGGAGGAACTTATATAAGCAATTACATTTGTCTCAAGCCCGTTCGTTCTGTGCAGACCTATCCAACTGTCAGACTGGAAGGAAAAGGAGCTGTAGCCAGGCTCAATACCATAGCAATTGCTCATTCAGGTTCCGAGCTTGATCTTGGAAGCAGGGCGATTTTCAATGCTCCTGAAACCAAAGCTGAACTTGTTTCAAGGACGATTACGATCGGCGGAAGAATAGTTGCACGTGGTGAGATGATAGGCAATGCAAATGGCGCTAAAGGCCATCTGGAATGCAAGGGACTCGTTCTTGCTGACAAAGGAAGCCAACTGGCAATCCCGATCCTTGAAGCAAATGTAGCTGATATCGAGCTTACTCACGAGGCAGCAGTAGGAAAAATTGCTAAAGATCAGGTGGAGTACCTGATGGCTAGGGGAATACCCGAAGAAGAAGCAGTTGGTATGATAGTTCGCGGATTCCTGGATGTTGGAATTCGGGGAATACCCGATGAGCTGAAATTTAAAATTGAAAATACAATTTCTCAGACAACTTTCGGAATATGAATTTCAAAATTGAAAGGTTCGAAAGAGCTAATTTCAGCATTCTGGAAAATAGTGCTCCATAATGAGATAGATATATTATTAATGGAAAAAAGATGAACAAAACCAAAGTTCATTATTTTTCTGCTTTAATCAAGTTTTTGTCCAATCCAGAATGAGAATTTGGTGATATTTATGAAAATGGAAATCTAGTGATTAATGGCAAATATCAAATTTACCTCTGATTTTTTGCAGAAATTCTGCTCAAATCTTCACCACTGATTTCTACATTCGACTTTTTTTCTAGTAAATTATTCTTTGATTTTAAAGATAGCTTCCACTATCCTTAAAATACTCCTTCTATTTCCAGTGCTACAATGACTAGAGATTCTAACAAAAAACTGCACATAATATCTTTAGATTCGTTTTTAAATGAACAGATTTGGACACTGTCAGGTACGTATTCAATAAAATCAAGAAATTTCCTGAAAGAAATTCGATTAATACATTGTTTTTCAAGTTCAAAGTCGGAAAAATCATGCAATCGCTGTAAAAAGCATTTTAAGCATAAAGACGACATCAGTTTCAGCTGGTCTTCTTCATTTTCGAGACAGCTTACCTGTAAAAAAATTCTATTAGTGTATGAGGTTCATAAATGATTCGTTAAAATTAGATATTCATCAAATCCTCAAGTATTGCATAAGGGTTGAATATTCCTTGCCTAACCTGTTTGTTGTAATAACATCAAATTTTAGCTTAGAGCTTTCAATATATTCAAAGACTAGAATTAATATTTCCATAAAATTCTGTTTTTTGATTTTAATTCCCTTATCTATTTGGTGCCTCCACTCCATAATGTGGAATAACATGAAAGCCAACAGAATTTTCGTGAACCTTAATTTCAAATAAGTTGAAATGATTTTTATGCTTTGTTATCTTTGACTATATATCTTTTGTCGCAAATTCAAGAGAATTAGTCAAAGATATTGCAGAACGAAATCAAAAAATCAAAAACTTTTTGCGACATGTAGTTAGCTTCGTTAGTTAAAGTTATTAAATTAACTATACTACATAATTCAGAGATAAAGAAAGTAAATTGGTTTTGCCTTTACCAGAAGTGAAGTAATTTTTCGTTGCCATAATCAACTACTTCATTACTTTAAATAATTTTTGTTATATTTTTTGATTTGTAGAAATTGTTTCGAAACTGAAAAAAAAAATTACAAATTAAGGGATGTATTGTTCTTTTATTCTGAAAAACTCGGCTATTGATAGTAATTAGCGGAGAATTATATATTTTAAAATATAACTCTAAAAAAATACATATCTAACTTATTTTCATTCTTTTATAAAAAGTTATAACCAAATAATATGGCAAGTCGGCCATATTTTAAGAAAAAAATTATAAATTAATGAAAAGAGAATCTAAGATTCGTTCATGTTATATACAGCTACAACATATAGAATAAGTTAATGATTAAGAGTTAAGAAGTTTTTATCTCTTAATCGCAGGGTTGAATCACACATTGGGAGCCGATTCAGAGGTGGCCCCCAGGCTCCCAATTACAACAAAAATTCCAACAGCTTTCATATTGTCGAGCCAGTAAATCATTCCAAATTTTCGACGGATTAAAATTTACCTGCTCGCTATTCTTGGTAAGATTCTCGTCCGTCACTAGCATATATAGTTTCGTCATACATGATAGCAATAAACTCTGAAAAAGTAAAGAAAGTTTGGAATCAAATTTAATTTGAAGGCCTTAAATGAAATATAGTTTGGCGGGAAAAACCTGTGTTAATAATACTTATTTGATTAACGCAATATTTGAACAAGAGATCTGTAAGCTTTACAAGATGGCTTGCCTTGTAAGCGAAAAATGAGACAAATATATGGATAAACGATGTTAGTGAAATTGCAATAATTGATGTTCAAGGCTTTGAGGAAACTAGTGTTCCTAAACTAGAAGGATTAGAGTACTAAGAAAATCTTTTTTCCCATTGATAATCTCATCTTCAAGGAGTTCTAATGTCTCTTCCTCACTCATTTTAACTAATTTGAGTTGATACAAATAGCGTATATCAATGACTTTGTTATTAATCTAGAATTTCTTAGATAGCTCATTATTTTCTTTAATTGATTTCTGTATTTTACCTCATTTTTTCTTTCTTGCTCATTGTTATTTGAGGATTTTGATAAATTCCTTAATTTCGTCGTATGTTTATGGATGGTAGATTGGTGACTCGTGAAAATAAGAAGTGTATCGAAATCCTTTTTCATTTAAAATCACTATTTTTGTATCTAGAAAAATCCCTGTTTTCTTCAAACCATCTGCAGTATTCATCAGGGCATTGTGTCTCAGGGCACCCATGTATATACTCCAAGACATCGCTCATTTTTGCACTGGCCATTGATACTGATACATCCGCACTTCCATAATAAATACGGATTTCATCATCTACTAAAACCCAGCCGCAAGGGAAAACAACATCATTAACGTCTCCACTACGTTCATACATCTCACGAGGCCCGAAAATCCATCCTTCCGATCTATGAAGTACTTTTCTGGGATTTTCAAGATCAAGAAGAGCCAACCCAAGTCGATAACTTGCCTTAGATGTAGTCTGGCGGACCCCATGGTACATAATTAACCATCCGTCAGATGTGCGGATTGGTTGCGGAGACAGGCCTATCTTGTTGGCATCCCACCATCCACCTTCCCGAGCATACAGAAGAACCTCGTGTTCTCCCCAGTACTTCATATCTTGAGAAAAGGATATCCATATATTTGCCTTCGAACCAGTCATACGAGATACAGGCCGATGTAACATTGCCCACATGCCATCAAATCTCACAGGAAAAACAGCGGCATCTTTATTTTCAGGAGGCAGGGTAGCTCCCACTCTATCAAAATTACGAAAATCTTCTGTAAAGGCAAGAGCTGGTAGGGGACCTGAATCCGAAAAAGCCGTATATGCTACAGCCCATTTTCCCATCTCATCAATGTAAGTTATACGCGCATCTTCAATTCCGTATATCTCTTCAGGGTAGTTTATAGGATCTGGGGCAAAGGTTGGTTGGCTGTCAATCTCCCAACCGTCAATTCCATTCTTGCTCCTTGCCACCGTAAAATGAGAAAAGCCCCTGTGATCTTCGACGCGCACAAGTAATAGAGTAATACCATTAACTATAGCTGCTGCAGGGTTAAATACTGAGTGGGCCCGATATGGCCAATCTTCAGCGGTAAGTATAGGATTTTTCTTATACCTATGGAACAACTCTCCGGGGGCTTTCAATATAATGTTACCTTCATCTGAGTGTGCCCGGTATGGCACATCTTCAAAGGTAAGTGTAGGATTGGCCTCACATCTCTGTAACAATTCTCCATGACCTTCCAATATCATGTTATCTTCCTCATTCTGTTTGATTTGCTAATCATAATTCTTTGTTATCTGCAGAGCCCGAGCATCTACTTTAGTACTTTATCTGGATTGTAGTAATATACTGAATATTCTAGTTTCATATTTAAAGAACTCAAGACATGAATTAACAAATTACGGGTTCAATATCACATTATAGTTAATGCTGTAGCTGCTGAACTCGCCGTAGACGGCACTTAATATAATAAAACATCCTTAATATTTAAGCATTGTTAAATTTGGATATATACTATGTAGAAGTACCTTCGTTAAGAAGCAATAGTTATGTGATTAATTTAAAATAATTATTTAAATTATTAAACAAAATTTATCTAATTGAATTCACCCAGTAGAACCATATGGTCTAAATCATATGTGGTGGATAAAGAATGAAAATGAGATTGATAGTTTATTTATTTCCACTTCCCACATATGCACACAAAAGACAGATTTTACACAATCCGTGAAATTCGACAATTGCACATGCATGGTGTCCATGCTCAAATGTCCATACGTGCGTCCTTGTAAGTAATGTTGTTCGATGCCTGTAGGGCTCAGGTCCTCATTCAGCTAGATCCTAAACTATCGTGGTATCAGCCAACTTTGCCATATTAGAGCTTCTATCTATCATTGGCTTGCCTATTTTTCGCAAAAAATAGAATAGCTCTAAATTTGTGGAGAGAATTTTTCTGGAATAACTAGCTTAGTATCTATATGATCGATCACCAGAGTGCTGGCAGCAAGAACAACATCATAGATGAAATGCAGCGTCGCATACACATTTTTTTTGGTCAAGCACGTGGAGACCCCAAGTAAGTTAAAAAAACTTTTGATCAGTGGGTAATAAGATGGTGAACGAGTGAGTGCTGCTACTAAACTTTCTAAATATTCTATAAATAATTCATGAAATCAGAGGTCTATCGAAATCCTCCATAATATTAGGATTTACGCACTTAATGTATACGTATGGCCATGTTCTCCTTCTATCGCCATGATCAGTATCGGTGTGAATTGCGACGATTTGGGCATGCTGCTTGCAAGGATGAAAACTGGCCATAAGAGACAACAAGAGTATTCAACCGGCATTCTGCATTTAGTATTGTTGCATCCAAGATATCTGAAGAATATTCATTGATCATCGGTTGAAGTTTAAAAGATTATTTTCGCCATTTATATTATATTATTAAAAAAATTAAATTTGCTAGGTAGTATACCAGTCGCTTCTTAATCTTGAAAACAAGATCTGATATATTTATCTGAAATGTAGTTTGTGTCCATAATCAACGTACAATTGCAATTTAAAATATCTAATAATATAAAGTAAATACTTAAATAAGTAACAGCAGCTTATACCTCCTAGCCAGATTACTTTATCAGATTTATAGTTTAGGACTTTATGCACGTGAGGTGCAAATTTGAGTGCAATAAACATCGTGGTTTAAATTTGCATCTAGGTTTATTGTAATTGATTTTTCAATTCAACAGCGTAAGTCCTAAATTTATATCCATTACTTTGTTAGATATTTCAGTCACCTGAAGAAAAACGCGATAATTGCAAGTATAATAAAGATTATTAAGAGCCACATCGTAATCTCCATAGAAAAATCTACAATTATCTGTAGCTTAGTGTATAAGCAATAAATGATATATCAACAGAGATACTGAAACTCCTATCAAATCAACCAAGTTTATCCCCCACTCAGTGATATTCTTCCGAAAATTCCATTTGCTCAAAACCCCCTGTCTGCCAGTAAGGTTGATATCCGTAGTAAGTATACACTCTGAATAACTCTTCATAAGTTAATGGCAACTTATCTTTATCGAAACCATCTGCTTTTTTGAGGACCTCTTTATCAACATTTAGAGTGATTATCAAAGTGTGCTCATAAAGCTTCAATTTAAAAGCCCGCCAAGGAACAGCAAACAGTTTATTGCCCATACCAAGGAATCCACCAAAAGAAAGTACTGCATATGCTATTCTATCATTTTCCAAATCAATCATTAGGTCCTCAATATTCCCTAAATCTTCCCCAGATTTATTGATAACTTTATGATCTTTTAGCGTATTTGCTGGCACAAAGTGTGAATTCTCTTGACTTTCTTGACTTTCCATATTTCCAATTCCTCAATTTTTAAAAGATATCATTTTGAAGCTCATGGTCTCACTACAACTTCAAAATCATTTTTCTGATTGTTATTTCTTCTATGAAGTCACTTTTTAGATTCGGCTTTTAATTTTTCCGGACTGTTTTTTTAATTTATGGTGGACTGCTCCATACTCACTGTTGTCGTAGAAATTCCAAAACCATTGACAGTTCGGGTAGTACTGGCCATTGTAGTAGTGGTCATTAGCATGGTGGTCACGGTAATGACTGCCTTCATGTACTTGTACGTGTCCTGCTATCTCTATGCGTTTGCTCATTTAGATAAAATTTTTAGACCATTTGGTTGTTGACCGTTTGCTTGCTATTAAGTAAATTTTCCTTCGACAGATCTACTACGTAAATATTGTATAACCAATTAACAGTTATAGATGGGTTATCTGGCGTTAACATTATTTCTTAATTTAGAAGGTATATATCACAAAATATATAATCCAGTATATATCAAATGATTATAATATTTTCTAGTTTATTTCTAATTTTTGATACAAAAAATGCATATGAACAAATATTGTTTTCACATGTCAAATATACAATAAAGAACAACAATTAAATATTAAGTATTTAATATGTCGTTATTTTAGATAGTTTTCATAATTAAGTATTAAGTATATCCCTAAAATTGAAGGAAAAGGATATGTAAACGGCATTATGGATATTTTGAGAATAATATCAGTCAATTCTATAGAGACCAACTTAAATTGCTATATGCTCTAAAAAAATTAAACTTCCTGAAATTTAGTATAGATCTGATAGAAATTTTTGATGAATTCTTTTCATAAATATAATGGGGAATTTCGATAAACAACCCAAAGGGCATGTATATGTCAAAATAAGTCAACATCATGAGGGGGATATAAGGGCGCTAAATTCTAATTCATTTACATAAAAAATATACGAGGGAACTTAGATAATTGGGGATATGGAAAGTATATATGCTTTAAATTATTAGTCAGTAGCACTCTAAAAGGAGATAATGGTTAGCGATAGATCTAGAGAAAGGAGATCTAGAAAAGATTGAAGAATTTATATTGGATTCGGAAAATTGAAGGATAGGATGTGTAGCGCTTTAGTTGGCGGATTTATGGTTGTGGGTAATAGAGATTGTTTGCTGTTCCTTGATAGGATCTTAAACTGAGGGTTATGAGCACATTTTATCTTGATATCAAGAAAGAAATCTTGAATTGAAGAAGTGAGAATTGATTCGGAAATAGGATGAATAGCATATGTGGTACTTTTTTTGGCGGTTTTCTTGGTATAGGTAATAAATTATTTACCATCCCATGAAAGCTCTTGAGTCTAATCGAGACTACTATATTCTTAGAGTTATCAAATCTGTCCTAGAGAAAACAAGCGGCTTTGATAAAGAAGAATGTTCTTCAACTCGCGATGAGTTAGCTAATGTGTACATGCATTATGGACTTCGAGCATATTGGGAAAATAAATAAAGCAGTACTTCGGTTGATAACATGAAAGTTGTTGTCTCTGATCCTATGTTCTTACCAGAAGAATACAGGAAAAGACTTGAAGGTCTTGGAAACCTCACTATTTTTGAGAACATACCATCTCACATTGAAGAATTTATATCAAGGGTTGCAGGTGCAGATATAGTCATTGCTAGTAGATATGGATTTTCTGAAAAGGCATTCATAGCCACCGGAAATTTGGGGATGATTTTCTTATGACAAACTGGTTATAACCAAATAAATATTACGGCTGCGAATGAAAAAAGTGTAATCGGATCCAATTTTCCTAATTACGCATATGATTCAGTTGGTAAATGGTCTTTGCTCTCATCCTGAATCTCATGAGAAAAGTACGTCTTGCAGACATAAGATAGCGAAATGGAAATTTTGAATGGCGCAACTATATAGGCAATCAGTTCATGGGGAAGACAATCGGAGCAGTAGGCATCGGTAGTACTGAACAAGAGTTATTCAAATAGCTCATGGTTTCAATACGAACTTAATTGCATTTGCAGATCATCCAAGTAAGTTCCACTCACACCCTCTACCGAAAAAAATGATCAGCGTAAGATAGTTCGCAGAAATTAATAAAGTGTGATTCTTATAAATACCTCTAGAGAAAAAGTTGTTGATGAAGATGCTCTTATAAAAACTTTGGGAGAAAAACAGATTGGAAGCGCTGTCTGGATGTTTTCGAGAGAGAACGGCTGCCATTGAATAGTTCGTTGTTGGAATTTGAAAATGCTGCACTCGCACAGTATGTAGCTTTTTTATCAAATGAATCATCCGAGGAATGCACTCGAGTGTGCATTCAAAAAGTAGAAAAATTCATTGAAGGGAAGCCACAGAATGTTGTAAACCCTGAAGTGATTACAAGTTTTAAACTACCTTAATTTGTTTTCGGTTAAGATACCAAACATCTAAATTTGTTATTTTTATTCAAAAAGTCGCATTTTTGACGATTCCAGAAAATATTAGAAATAGAAGTTTTAGGCAGAAAGATGGAACTGTTAAGCTTATAGAATTGTTATAATAGAAGATTCAATTAGATTTCAATGGAAATAATTGTAAAAATGATACTGGCTCTTTTAACCATTCTCATCCTAACCGCGGTTATTGTTTATGCAACACTCCCCTATAAACTATTTTCTAGGGGCTGTTATCCTTTACATTATATTCAGATCTCTTTATCACTTTTTCATAAGGAGAGCCGAGCTTAATAAACAATTTGCTGCAGTTTTAGTATTAATTATTTCAATATGTGTTGTACTCACTCCATTGTATTTTCTCCTAGGTATAATTATTGATGAAATCCAGCTGCTTTTACTTAACCAGGCGTCTATTGTTACATCTATTCAATCTTAAAACCAATTTTTCACTCATTATCTTTCAGGGCTGGGTATTCCGACGGATATTCTCCAACA
Organism: uncultured Methanosarcinaceae archaeon; assembly: GCA_963833425.1. Lineage (GTDB taxonomy): Archaea > Halobacteriota > Methanosarcinia > Methanosarcinales > Methanosarcinaceae > Methanosarcina. Next base: position 506,624 of record CAWHXP010000003.1, read on the forward strand.
ACAGATACAGGAGAGGATTACTAGTATTGGTTCTGAAACCGTCAATTACACAAGTAAGTCCATTCTGGGTTCAATTCAGATACTGAGCCAGCATTCTATAGGCCTTTTAATTATGTATTTTTTTGTTTTACTACCTCTTAACAGGAGAAGATTTTACATTTGTACATAAAATTTATGTGGTAGTTCCATTCAATGAAGAATATACAGCCACTCTGCTGGACGAGGTCAGAAGAATTATCAGGACAACTATAATTTCCAGCGGGGCTGTAGCCCTTTTCCAGGGTGTTATTCTGACTATCACTTTTTTGATCATAAAAGTTCAGGGAGCCTTTCTCGAGGGTTCTATCGCAACACTCCTTGCTTTTATGCCCGTTTTTGGATCAACCCTAGTTTGGGTTCCCGCAACCATTGTCTAGTTCCTCCTGGGGGACTATACTGGGGGTGCTATTCTTTTTGCGGGGCTCTTTGTAAGTCTCGTGGATAGTTTTCTCAGGTCCATAATCCAGAAAAGATTTGGAGAAATTCATCCTTTCTGATCCCTTATTAGGATTATCATAGGAGTATCGCTTTTTGGATTTATAGGAACCATTATAGGCCCCTTCTCCTTTCTTATCTCATCCTGACCTTAGAAATGTTCTCCAAGGAATACCTTTCTAAGAGAGAGTAAGAATATAATTATGGGAGAGAGTTACTGAAACGTATAGGCACACAAATTGCTATCGATATTATTCACAAACATGGAGTCTGCTCTTTTTTAGATCAGATCATAGATTTATTCCTGAAACTGAATTGCCAGCTTCAAGATGATGATCCTCAACTCTCTTGTACCTATCTATGCATTTTCTCGAATTCAGGCAAAAACTGTCCTAATTTAAGCTGAAGATGAGAACACACAGAGATTTTCTACGAAACATGTGAATCAATGAAAACAATAAAAACAGAAATCTTTGAGTATAACCATCTATCTACAGCCTATTTTTTGTAGTGAAAGAAAAAGGATACAGAGCCAATTGTATTTTATAGAATTTTGGGTACACGCCCATAGACTGTCTCAATGTGTAATGGACTTATCCCATTTTTGAAAATCTAGCCTTTTAATTCATCCGAAAGAAGCTAAGGGTAGAAAAATGAATAAAATTGTTGGGTACGGACGCCTAATATGCCGTTCTTTTACTTTCCCAGGAACTTCTTGATTTTACCTACCTTTTCTTGCGCCTTGCCTTCTTTCTTTTCAACAGTACCTTCGGCTTTCAAGTGGGGATTATTGATGAGTTCCCCTACTGTCTCTTTGATCTCTCCCTTAACTTTGTGAAGCTTACCTTCTGCTTGGTCCCGAGCGCTTGTTTTCATGGCACTTCCCTTTTCTAAAATTTCATTTCAATCTTGAAGAATTAGTATAGATGTGGCTTTGTGCCCCAAATAGATAGAATTAAAGGTGTTTCAAGTACTAATCTCTTGTTTTCTGGCATAATCTGTACAAAACCAATATTCTGAATTTGTTGGTGTAGTTACTTTAAGTTAATTGTATGAAAAATGGTTTCTGAACAAAAGTTACGCTGACATAAAATTTTTTTAAGTTAAAAAACAATTAAAAATTAATAATGTTTTTTTATTACTTTTGGGATTTTCAAAATCAGTACTAATTTAGTCCCTAAAAGGCAATGCGGATTAATTTCATATAAATTCTGATCGTGTCCTTGATTCATCATGAAGGATTTCGATAAGTTTCTGATTTTCACGGGTCTTACATATCGCATTTATAAACGTCTGACAAAGTTTAGGTGTTTATTGAAATCCTCTTTAGACTACAATATGCAATTTCCTCTTAGTTATTTTAAATGAATTATACGAAAAATAGTTTCTAACCAAAAAATAATTTTACATAAGATTTCTCACGATCAAAAAACAGTTAAATAATAATTATATTTCACATTATTTTTGAAGTTTTCATTCAATTGGATAATTATTTCCATCCACAAAAAGCAGTGAATAACCATTTTTTTGGCTATGCTTCTGTAAACTCAATCATGCCATTACATTAGAAATGTAACCCTTGTGGCCATTGCATCCGAGCAAATGCAAAAAAAGTGATCCCCTTCTATTTCATTCGAATATCCCGCAACTTGTTGCGGGGAGTGCCACCGCAATTTTAATTAGTTGAATTTTTTATTTTCCTTTTACTGTAAACCTCATAGCGAATTCCGTTCCATTGTTCCTTGTAAGTTCAAGTTCCCCTTCTAACTGTTCTACAAGAATGATTACCAGTTGTATACCAAGACTATCAGAATTTTTCAATTCAAGAATTTCAGATATGCCTATCCCGTCATCTGAAACCGTGAGAATAAAACTGCTACCCTTTAAGTCCTTATTATTTCGCTCTTCTCGATGGAGTTTAATTTGAATTTCTCCTTTATCCCTGCCAATAAATGCGTGTTTGAGAGAGTTTGAAACAAGTTCGTTGATGATTATGCCTAAAGGAACTGCAGCATCCATATCAAAAAAAATGTTTTCTTCCAGATTCATATTCAAGATAATATTGGTATCTCCAAGCTTGTATGTCTGGAAAAGATTCACAACTAGTTCCTTAATATACGACGAAAAGTTCAGCGTATCAAATTCTCCGCCTTTATATAGTTCCTCATGGATAAGGGCTATGGATATTATTCTATCCTGATTTTCCTTGAAGGCTTCAATGATTTCCGAATTCTTAATAAATTCTCTGTTGCTGAACTTTTCAGCCTGAAGGTCAAGAAGGGATAAGATCACCTGCAAATTATTTTTGATCCTGTGATGAATTTCCTTTTTACGGGCAGTTTCGATATTCTTAAGGAACTTTTCTGCCTCTTTTCTTTCGGTCACATCATAAATAGCACCTTGGTAGAATTCCGTCTTTCCACTCTTCCCACTAACTTTCTGGTAGATTTCATTAAGCCATCTGGTTCTTCCGTCCCTGTGCTTGATACGAAACTCAATTTGTCCATAATCTGCAGATAACAATTTTTGACTCTGTTGATCTTCTTTGGGAACGAAAGACAAGTCATCTGGATGGGTTATTTCTTCCCACTTAAGCAGGGACATAAGGTCTTTTTCTTTATATCCGGTGATCTCTTCAACAGCGCCATGTAGAAATATAGGAACAAAGTTTTTATCTGTCTGGAAAGCAATTCCATGAAAATTTTCTATGAAAGAGCGATATTTCCTCTCACTTTCTTTAAGTTGAGTTTCCGCAACCTTGGCACTTGTAATATCTTTCAGTATTCCGATAGCTCCGTAAGGCTGACCCTCATGATCCGTAACGGTGACCCAATTGTTTTCGATAGAAATGACAGTTCCATCTTTTTTTTTCAACCTTAATTCTTCCTTAAATCTGCCTTTGGTAGTTTTCACATCCTGAAATGTTTCACCCACATAATTTTTATCTCCGCAATGGATATTATTGACCCAAAAATCTTTGCCAAATTTTTGCAATTCTTCAAAGCTATATCCTGTAACTTCTTCTATGGCACCATCCCATGTGCATTCACCTGTTCTGGAATCATAGTCATATATCACCTGTCCTGTCTGCTCTGTGACAATCCTATACCGTTCTTCGCTTTTCTTAAGTTTTTCTTCTGCTTCTTTACTTTTGGTTATATCTCTGGCAATAATTAAAACAGCGCTTATATTTTCAGAGGCATCTAAAATTGGGGAAAGAGTTAATGAGACATTTACTATCTTACCATCCTTTCTTAACCGTAATGTCTCATAATGGTGAATTCTATCTTTCTGTTTAATTAATTCAACTAATTCTTTTGTTTCTTCGACTAATATGGGTGGCTCCAGGATGGATATTGGCTTTCCCAATATTTCGTTAGCTGAATAACCATAAATCTGCTCTGCGCCTCTATTCCAGCTGGTAATAATGCCATCAAGAGACTTGGTTATAACGGCGTCTGCAGAAGATTCCACCATACTCGCCAGCGTCTGAATTGCATCTTCTTTTTTGCTGTATTTGGGATTTCTATAAGTTTCCATTTTCCTTCCATTTAGATCAAAGCAAATTGGTTGTTGATAATAAAATCGAGGATTTATTTGTGTTGCACCAGTCAAGAAAATAGGTGCAGAGAACTATCATATGGTAGTTGCCGATGATTCTGATATTTCTTCCTCATAATCATCAAAATCATTCCAAACCTTTTTTTCAAGCTAAAAAGTTTCTTGGCAAGCTTCAAACCTTCGTAGCCATTAGTCAGAGCCTGGTTAGTTTTTCAACTCAGACATTTTAGATATTTTTCGAATTGGAATTAACATCTTTCAAATCCCATTGTGCATAAAGGATGAATTCAATTTGCCCATTTTCCAGATAAGTATCTAAATCAGGCTCAGTCCTGTAAGGTTTCTTGTGCTTCATCTACTTCCAAGAGTTGGGATGTGATCCATATGCAAACTTCATTATTTTCAAGCCGATTTTTGAAATAGGGAACAAGGGTATCTATTAAATCATCTTGTATCTGGTAAAATTGGCAGACTTGAGTTCCCCAGGGAATGTTTCCAATGATATCAATTCCAGATTTTCTCAGTTCTTCATTCAGTCTACATATTCTCCGACTTTGAAGATGCATTCGCTGTCTCCAAGTTATGTGTGCCTTCCCTCTCCCTGCCTCATAATTTCGGCTTTTCATTTTTTTTGTCTCTTGAGAATTTCGCTGAAAAATCTAGGCATAAGGATCGCTCTATTTTGTCCACAAAAATGAGCACATCCCTCATTCTTCCAGTTTTATTAACTATTCAACATATATATTTTGTTAGCGACATCAGATAGCACGTTCAAATGTAAAAATCACAACACTAAATAAAATTTGGACCGTTATGTAACGCAACATCCTTGGACTTGATGTAAGTAGTACTTATCATGAGTTTAAAAGAATACCAACCCATTTGTAAACAGATTCAAATTATAGAAAGTGGGTCATAATATTTATCATAAACACTTGTTAATTGTAAGTTTTTCTCCTTAAGTAGCGATGCAGTACGAAACAGGATAATTATTCGGTGATCTCCCTCCTTTTGCGAAGGTCGACCACCGGTTGAGAAGGTATTTTTTTTAGTCATGACCTTTATACATAACTGTTTCTGATGTGATCTTCCGCTCAGTGGTAGCAATGGCATATACCTCACCAGTTTTATTAACCAATGAGGTAGCTGTCAGCCACACTTCCACGATCCGGCCGTCTTTGGCAAGCCGCTGGGTGCGGTAAGGTTCCAGGACTCAGCACGGATAAGCTTATTCAGCGTGGCCAATTCTTCTTCTTTCTGGCTCTCTGGGATCAGGCTACTAATGTTCATCGTTAGTGCCTCGGCTTCACTCCAGCCATATATTCTCTCAGCCATCGGATTCCAGGCAGTGATGTGGCCCTCCAAATTCTGCAAAGTTATAGCATCACTAGAGTCATGTACTACTATGGCCAGGCGATGCATAGACTCAAAATTCTTCATAATCTCATCTGCCAGTTTTATCTTGGTGATATTAGTAAAAGTGATCACAGCTCCCATGATCACGTTTTCAAGAGTGCGATAGGGCCGGATGCGCAGCAGGTAACATGAGCCATTTTGTGTTTGGGCTTCAGTCTCTCTGGGCATTAGATTGACCAGAACATCATTTACGTCCTCTATTAGATGATCATAACCAACAAAATTTGAGACAATGTGCCCAAGAGGCCGTCCAATATCTGTCTGGATCAGATTGACCAACTTTGCGGCTTGAGGAGTAAAGCGAAGTATACGCAATTGAAAGTCTACAAAGATAGTGCCTATACCTGTTCCGGCCAGCAGATTGTTCATATCGTTAATGGCCTGTGACAGATCTACTATCTTGTTTTGCAGTTCAGTATTGACCGTAGCCAATTCTTCGTTAACTGACTGTAATTCCTCCTTAGAGGTCTCTAGTTCTTCGTTGGTAGATTGTAGTTCCTCGTTGATTGACTGCATCTCTTCGTTGGAGGATTTGAGTTCTTCGTTGGAGGTCTCAAGTTCTTCATTGGAAGCTTTGAGGCTTTCTTCCTTTATCTGCAGCTTCCTTTTCAGCTCTAAGATATTTGCACCATTGGTAATTGCGCTATCAAAGGTGCCTTCACCGGCACCTATCGAGATGATATTACCTTTTTGATTCCTTTCCCACTCCGTCATTTCCTCAAATGTGACCAAGAACAGTTTTGGTCCAGCTGCTGCGTCAGGATCTGCAGCCACAGGTCGTACTACCATATTGACTGTGGTGAAGTCACCATTTGTTTTAACCCGCAACCCTGGATGAAATACTGGCTCTTTGTGGACCACAGCTTCATGCAAGTCCGTGATCAACTCCGACTTCAATCCCTCTCGAGCCATCTTCAGGATATTCAGGTCAACCTCCCCGGAAGCTAATTCCAGGTACATGCCAGTGCGGCCATGAAGATAGAAGATATCGCCGTATTGATTGACGAGCACACCTACTGGGGTGTTATATTGTAGCATAGTCTGTTCGATCAGCTCACGAAATTTAAATTTGTTTTCAATAGGAACTTCGATGGGCAATTTTGAGATTCCTCTACTTTGCAGTTGTAGTGGAATAAATGTCCCGACAGGAAGGAGTTCATTGCTAGCATTTTTTTTGCGATACAGCTTCGATTTGCGGTCCACAACCTCAAACAGATTTTCGAAATCACCCACTGTTTCGGAGGAACCGAGGAAGAGAAATCCACCTGGCTTTAAAGCATAATAGAAAAGGGGAATGAGCTTCTTCTGCAGTTCCTTGTTCAGATAGATCATCACGTTTCGACAACTTAGCAGATCAAGTTTTGAGAACGGTGGATCTTTGATAATGTCCTGCTCAGAAAAAATTATCATTTCACGGATAGTTTTCTTAATGCGGTAATTATTCTCTGATTCCTTGGTAAAGAAGCGAGCAAGTATTTCCGATGGGACATCAGCGAAGATGTTAGAGGAATAAACACCGTTTCGGGCCACTTCAATAGCTCGGCTGTCAATATCGGTTGCGAAAATTTGTACCTTGAAAATTTGCTTCAAAGTGTCCATTTGCTCTTGAAATAGGATGGCAATGGAATATGCCTCCTCACCCGTAGAGCAGCCTGGTACCCAGATTCGTATCACTGAATCTGAGTTCTTACCGGTAAATAGATGGGGAAAGATTTTGTCCTGGAGCGTCTCAAACGCCGTGGGCTCGCGGAAGAAACTAGTGATACCAATTAGGAATTCATGAAATAGCACTTCCATCTCTGCAGGATTTTGCTCTAAATATTGCACATACTCAGCCACATTTGTGAAATTCTTGACGACCATGCGCCGCTCGATTCGGCGTTTGACAGTACTCTCCTTGTAATTGGAAAAGTCGTGACCGAGGTTGGTGTTCAACAAGTTGAATATCTTTGTCATCACATCTTCGTTCTTGGGGACAATGATGATTCTTTTTCCAAATGCTTTGTTGGCATAGGCAATGAGCTGGGCTGGCATCTTGGCCGGTGGCAGGATGTAATCTGCTAGACCTGTGGCTATTGCGCTGCGTGGCATGCCGTCGTACTCGCTGGATTCAGGACTCTGTACTATCATCATGCCACCTCCGGCCTTGATAGCTCTCATCCCCAATGTGCCGTCGCTGCCAGTACCTGAGAGTATAATGCCTAGGGCCTTATCTGTCTGATCCTGAGCCAGAGATTTGAAGAACGAATCAATAGGTAGGCGAAAACCATGCATTTCGATCGGTTTCTTCAAAAATAGCATTCCATCCTCAAAAATCATATCATAGCTAGGTGGGATTACGTAGATCCTATCAGGTTGGACAATCAGCCCGTCCGTGACTTCGTAAACCGGCAGCTGTGTATAGCGTCCAATAAGGTCAGTGAGAATGCTCTTGTGGTTAGGGTCTAGATGCTGCACCACGACAAAGGCCATTCCTAGATAGGAGTTAGTGGGCAAGGCTGAAAAAAAAGCTTCGAATGCAACTAGCCCACCAGCCGATGCACCTATGCCCACAATGAAAAAATTATGTTTTGGGTATTTATTTGAGTTTGCATCTGAATCCGGAAGTTCACTTACGAGAGTCTCTTCTGTAGTATGCAAATGCTTCTCTTCTGAATTTTCCATTTTATCCATGTTTTTATTTTTCTTTTTGACTATATGGTCACATCCTTTCATGTCTACTTGAATCGTTTAATTCCTTTGGTACTAGAAATATATTTCAAATAATTATAAGAAACTACTGTTTTTCAAGATATTGTTAACACTTATGATATTTTCTAAAAACAATGATAGTACACCATTAATGTTGAAGTCTTAATTATTAAGTTCTCATTGTAATAAATACTACATTTTTATTCATTGTAGCATGTCTGCCTGTGTCTTACAGAAAGCAGAATAAAAAAGGCTTTGATAAGGAAAATTCTGCCGTAAATATTTCAATTTTTATTTATTCTATTCTATTCTATTCTATTCCTGTTTTATGTTGTAAACACTAAGTCTACCCTTTCGTATCTCAACAAAGACCCAGCTTTTCTGTGATGTTCTCCTTGATTGACTAAGCAACCCGTGATCTGCAAGCAAGTATACACCACCTTTACCACTCCATCATCAACACTTATTTTAAGGATAAGGCTCATGCGAATAATTTCAAGGCCTTTTAGTTCATAAAGTGCTTGATCATGCTCCGGATAACTTCTTTGGTTATTTAATTCGAATGCCCCGCAGCTTGCTCCGGGGATGGAAACTTCCCCGGTAACCGTGGTAAATAACTGATTTATATTTTTAATCACCTTTTGTCGTAGATGGAATTAAGACATGCAAACCAATGTGTCTATAATATCAGATATCACATTGTTTTTTTGTATGAAATACCGTAAAAACCTTTTAAATTATGACGCAGTTAATTTTTTAAAAAATGTATTCTCTGAGGTTGATGAAAGATACTCTTTTGAATTTGATGCAATTGGCTGCGACGGTAACCACGTACACCTTTTTGTTGGAGCTGAGCCAAAGTTTTCATCCTCAAGAGTGATGACATTATTAAAAGCTAACTGCTAGAAAAATCTTCAAAAAATATCCTGAAATTAAAAAACAGCTTTGGGATAGAGAACTATGGATTAATAATGGATATATTGGAATAGTTAGAGACGGAACTACTTCCGATATTATAACAAATTATGTTCAGAAGCCAGGAGATCAGGAAGAAAAGCAAGCAATAGGCAAATGAAAATAATTGATTTTCAGTAAAAAACTACATCAAGAACGCTGGCGCGAACATACCCAGTTGCTTGCAGCGGGGTGAATCAGCGCAATTTTAATTATTTTACATAACTTTTATGACAATGCTGAAAAATTCGATGTTGTTGGATGTAATCAACAAGTGATTTTTGGGATTTTAGTCATGATTTATTGATAAAGCATCTACCTGTTATAATTAGAAATACACCAGATATGAAGGCCTAATACGCATTAAAATACAGGTAAAGTAGATTCACAATCCATTGTAATAATTGAATTGAATAATATGTTTTAGACATCAAGAGTTTTTTCAAAAGACCATAGGCAATTTTGAGCTTATATCAAACTTGTGCAAAAAAACATATCTAAAAAATGAAGTTCATTCTATTCTTCCCTGTTAAATGTTACAAATTAAAGGACTTTGTAATATTAAGTTGGATTTTAGATAATTATCGGTTTAATGCTGTTGATTTTTCATTCAAAGACGCAAATTCTAATAAAAATAAAAACTAAATACCTGAACAAATAGGTACGATTTTAAAAGATAAATGGAGGTTATGTCATTCTTGAAAATATAGACCTATTGCTGTCAGTAAATAACGATGAGTATAAAGAAAGTATGAAAATACTTGAGGATAAGCTCGGTGAGCTCCAACGTGAGGCTTGGAAATTGAATATCCCCATTATTTTTGTGTTCGAAGGCTGGCACACATCGGGTATGGGAGAGGACATCAACCGTTTCATATTGCCTTTGGACCCGAGGGGATACGATTTTCACACAATGACTTTTGACTGCCACGAAGATGCGCTCAAACCTTTCCTTCTACACTTTTGGAATCTTACCTCGGTAAGAGGTAAAATTGCAATCTTTGATCGGAGCTGGTATAGCAGGACAATCATAAAACATTTCAGGAAAACAAAATCCAAAGAAAAACATGATAAATGCTTGGAAAAAATAAATTGTTTCGAACGCCAGCTTTCAGATGATGGATACCTTATACTAAAGTTTTTCCTCCATATAAGTGAAAAAGAGCAAGAAAATCGTTTCCAAGAAATCAAGAAAAAAGGTACCCCCCTACTACTTTATGAATACGAACAGAAAAAAGAAACGGATAATGGAAAGGAACTGGATTTCATTCATGAATATGATGAGTACCTTCCAATTATAGAAAAAGTGCTTGAAAAAACAGACATGCCGTATGCCCCATGGACTATAGTGGGGGCAAATGACAGAAACTTTTCAACCCTCAAGATTATAACTACTGCAATTCAGACCATAGAAACTCATATTGAGCATATGACCCGTACTCCAGGACAGCATATAATTAAATCTCTGGATAGAGAAATATCACAGCTCTCCGAACTTAGTATCTCTGTCTTGGATAAAGTCAATCTGTCAAAAACTATCTCCTCTCAGGAATACAAAGAATCCAAAAAGCTTTACCAGCAGAAGCTTGAAACCTTACAGTACGAACTTTTCAGGAAAAAGCGTTCCATAGTTATAATATTTGAAGGCTGGGACGCAGCCGGCAAGGGGGGAGACATCCACCGACTGGTTAAAGTGCTGAACTCCAGGATCTACAGAGTGGTACCCGTGGGTCCACCAAATGATAATGAAAAAGCTCATCATTACCTATGGCGATTCTGTGAAGGAATCCCTAAAACAGGGCACATAACAATTTTCGATAGGAGCTGGTATGGCAGGATTCTGGTAGAAAGAGTAGAGCTGATTTGCAGTGAAGAAGAATGGAAACGCGCTTATAGGGAAATAAACGAATTTGAAAATATTATTACAGGAACCGGAGCGATTATTCTCAAATTCTGGCTTCAAGTCGATAAGGATACTCAGTTAGAACGTTTCAAAAGTAGGCAGAATGATCCTGAAAAAAGATGGAAAATAACAGATGAAGACTGGCGAAATCGGAGCAAATGGGAAGAATATGCAATTGCTGTTGACGAGATGCTTCAGAAAACAAGCACAATAAATGCTCAGTGGACTGTTGTAGAATCAAATGATAAGCGCTATTCCAGAATAAAAATCCTTAAAACAGTTATTGAAACACTTGAGAAAGAACTGAGAATATGATATTCAAATGAGTTCTCATTGGTCATCGATTAAGGAATTTTCTTGTATGAAGACTATTGATTTTGTTGCAAAAATTGGCTTCACAGTTAAGCCTTTTTATCTAAAATTAAACATTTCCCAGTAAACTGTTTATTTAAATTTGGGATATATGTCTTGAAAATGAATATAATTTATCATGATTCCTCACTTAACCGAAGACTCATGAAATGTTTTTATATTCATATCTTCCGCATGGATTTTATAGCTTTATGGAATTTACATTCTGTTCATCATTCGATAATGGCAGTAAGTTCTTGAAAATAGCAAGCACAAAAATCTATCTATATTTTCCAAAAGATGGTGGACATAATCATTTTTTATATTTGTTCAACGACCATGGATATACCCACATATTTAATATTTTATATTTTAGTCATATGGTGTTGATGACAGCTCTTATCAGCCTTTATAAATCTATAACTTGATCTAAGATTACAATGGATTGCTTTTTTAGGAAAAAGCTCAATGGTAAATTTCATACAATATTCGATATTCAGTAGTGCCCAATTAGCTAGTTGATATCTTCAGGATTAAGTTTCCAATTAGAAACGATCGCATTTTCATGTATTGGAGCATAATCTACTAAAACCACCAAATTGCAGAACACAAAATAGATGAGATGACTCTCAACTCATTTGTCGAAATACCATTTAATAAAAGAGAAAATTCATCTCATTGTCTAAATAATAGATTTTCTAGAGAGTCGTGAATTAATTGAAATATCTATAGAAATCAGAGAATTTCAATGAACTTCCAATTTTCACGAGTTTTCCATATAGCATTATATAAGCGTCTGGAAAAGTTTAGGTGTTTATTGAAATTTTTTTTAGACTACAGAGAAAAACCGTTTCAGGAGGGATACCTGAAACTAATGTCATTGTGATATTCAAAATGCTTGTTTTACAACAATGGCATGGTCTCTCTGATTTTGAACTTGAGAAACAGTGTATAGATCGAATTTCTTTTAGGAAATTCCTTGGATTTCTGGAATACGTATCTGACAGTACTACTGTATGGCTATTTAGGGAGAGAATTATCGAGAATTTCAAAGAAAATATGGGGAAAGTTGCAAAGCCAACTTGCTGCTCTGGGTTTACAGATAAAGCAGGGAATGATTCAGGATGCTACTTTTATCCATTCAGATCCAGGACATGCAAAAGCAGAGAGATGAGGCAAAAACAAGAAGAAGCAGAGAAGGAACATGGACAAAGAAGGAAGATAAGTCTCACTTTGGATATAAGCTTCATAATATAATAGACAGAGATTATGAGCTAATCAGAAGATTCAAAACAACAACTGCGTCAGTACATGATTCGTATGTAGATTTGACAGAGGAAAATGAAGTGGTTTATAGGGACAGAGGATACTTTGGAGCAAAAACGAAAGGGTATAATGCAACAATGAAAAGAGCAGTCAAAGGACATACGCTAGGAATAAAGGATTTATTAAGAAATAAGAGAATTAGCTCAAAAAGAGTCCCAGGGGAAAGAGTTTATTCGGTAACGAATGAAATTTTCAAAGCAGGAAGAGTTTTTGTTACTATTGTTAAAAGAGTAAATCTAAAAATGTTGTTTACGGCTTTTTGTTATAATCTCCATCAATTGAGGAAATTGAAAATAAAAAAAGTATATTGAAGATAGCGGAAGCTATCTTTAAAATCAAAGAATTGAGAATAAGTAAAGCCAAAAAGAGGAATTAAATAGAGAAATTTAGGGGAAAATCTGAGAAATTCCTGCTAAGAAATAAAATCCGAAATTTATCGAAATTCTCTAAAATACATTTTAAGTTAAAAACCGAAAAGTTGCTGTATTTCTCTCGAGAATAATAAAAATAAATGAGAATTAAATTACCATTTAATATACAAATAGGATTTATTTGATCTATTTAGATTAATTACCGTTACCTTCCCAAGCTGGATTAATTTTAATTTCTTTTTCATATGCTGCTTTTGCTTCATCGTATCTATTTGAATTCACCAGATCAACTCCTCTATTGGTCCAAGCGTCAAAATACTGCGGATCAATTTCAATTGCTTTGTCATATGCTTTTATTGCTTCATCGTACTTGCCTAATTCATCTAGGACAATTCCTTTACCATTCCAAGCACTTGCATCCTGTGGGTTAATTTTAATTGCTTTGTCATAGATGTTTATTGCATCCATGTACTTACCTGAGCTGGTTAGAACACTTCCTTCTCGGACCAAATCATTTGAAGATTGCGCTGCGACTGCGATATTCACTAGCATTAATAGCAACAGTGAAGCGAGTTCTAAAATCGTTATGATTGTACGCTTTCTATTTGCTCTTTCACATTTAGCTTCGTTCATTTTCGATCTCTCGATGTTTGTTTAGATATAATACTTAAAGATAATTACAAAAACACAAATGAATAATACTTCGTTCTACAAAGTAAACTTTTCTACTCAAAAAATATATTTTTAATTAATTAAAATCATTTTCACTTTACTTTTGTTGTCAAACTTTTAGAATTTTTAATAATACCATCAGTACAACAATTTTTTAGCTGGCAAAATAGCTATTTGAAAAAAATCAGAAACCTTATACCCTTTTTGGTTTTAAATTGGTTGCAGTTAATTGCTAGTAAATTAATGGTAAATTTTGGCAATAGCAGAAGTACAAAAAACCAAAATAATGAAAGTACTTTTGATTAGCTAACTGTTGATTCAGCATCCTTTTTATGAAGTGAATGAAAAGAATACAGAATAAGTTAGACTTTACAGAATTTCCGGTACAGTATCATAAAAAATAAATGAAAGTTAAATAACTATTGACCTACAAATTGGATTTATTTAATTTATTAAAGCATTCTTTTATTGTCCTAAGCATCTGAATTCCCCGGGCTAATCTCAATTGCTTTGTCGTAGGCCTTTATCGCTTCATCGGATTTATTTAATTCATCTAGAAGAAGTCCTTTGCCTGTCCAAGCATCTGAATCTTTTGGGTTAATTTCAATTGCTTTGTCAAATGCTTTCATTGCTGTATCTGATTTATTTAATTTATATAGAGCAAATCCTTTATTTTTCCAAAAATCTGAATCTTTTGGGTTAATTTCAATTGCTTTGTCCAGCGCTTTTAGGCCTTCATCGAATTTACCTAATTTGCAAAGAATGTTACCTTTATTGTACCAAGCTATTGAATACTGTGGGTTAATTTCAATTGCTCTGTCATATGCTGCTATTGCTTCATCAGATTTACTTAGGTCAGATAGAGCATTTCCTTTGTTGTTCCAAGTCACTGAATCCTGTGGGTTAATTTCAATAGCTTTGTCATATGCTTTTATTGCTTCATCGAATTTATTGAATTTACAAAGAGCAAAACCTTTATTGTTCCAAGCCATTGAATTCTGCGGGTTAATTTCAATTGCTTTGTCATATGCTTTTATTGCTTCATCTGATTTACTTAGGTCAGATAGAACATTTCCTTTATTGTACCAAGCCATTGAATTTTGGGGATTAATTTCAATTGCTTTATCAAATGCTTTTATCGCTTCATTGGATTTATTTAATTTATGCAGAGCATAGCCTTTGCAGTTCCAAGTTTCTGAATCGTGCGGGTTAATTTCAAGTGCTCTGTCAAATGCATTTAATGCTTCATCGGATTTATTTAAGTTATCTAGAGATTTTCCTTTATTGTACCAAGCCACCGAATTTTGGGGATTAATTTCAATTGCTTTTTCATAAGCTTTTATCGCTTCATCGAATTTATTAAGTTTATTTAAAGCATTTCCTTTATTGGCCCATGTATTTGAAAGAGGGTTAATTTCAATCGCTTTGTCATATGTTTTGCTTGCTTCATCAAATTTATTTAATTTATATAGCGCAATTCCTTTATTATACAAAGCATCTGGATCCTGTGGGTTAATTTCAATTGCTTTGTCCAGCGCTTTTAGGCCTTCATCGAATTTACCTAATTTGCAAAGAATGTTACCTTTATTGTACCAAGCTATTGAATACTGTGGGTTAATTTCAATTGCTCTGTCATATGCTGCTATTGCTTCATCAGATTTACTTAGGTCAGATAGAGCATTTCCTTTGTTGTTCCAAGTCACTGAATCCTGTGGGTTAATTTCAATAGCTTTGTCATATGCTTTTATTGCTTCATCGAATTTATTGAATTTACAAAGAGCAAAACCTTTATTGTTCCAAGCCATTGAATTCTGCGGGTTAATTTCAATTGCTTTGTCATATGCTTTTATTGCTTCATCGGATTTATTTAGATCAGAAAGAGCGTTTCCGTTATTGATCCAAGTCAATGAATCATGCGGGTTTTCTGATATAGCAGCAGCACTTCCTAATGTGAAAATGGGTATTCTAAAACTTGTCGATGTAAATTGACTACGGGTAATTTTCGTCATCCTTTTCTCCATATGTTCCAATTTTTATTATTATTGAGCTCATTTTGTTTTCAGTTGATAACTGTAAAAAAATCCTATTGCAAGTTATAAGCCTGATAATCTTCTGAAAAAGTTCCACTGAAGCGTTAGTTATCTTTTACAAATTTATCCATCTTGTAGATGGCATGAATATTACATTGAAAGTGTATATATAATATTCAGTATTATATAATTTAAACAATTGTTATAGATAATTCGAAACAATCGAATAGCATTCAATTCCTTTTTTGAGAGCGTAACTGGCTTTAAAATTTAAACTTTTATAAATAAAAAAACTTGAAATAAGAAAATTGTCTGGCATTATCTAGCAGTAGTGATAGAATCGTAATTTTGATTAATTGCAGTTAATACAAGTGGAATTAGTGGCTAAATTCGACAATCTGGACAGTGTGCCAACAGTTCTGTAAAAGATGATTGATTCGGTGTATTTTTTTCTCTAATTAAAATAAGAATTTTTTTTTAGCCTGTTAGCAGAACAGCTAAACAGTTCGGAAAAAAATAAGCTAAAAGCATCGAGTTTATTATCTCACTAACTACACAAACAATAATTTATTATTGTTAATTTCAAGTCGATAAATATTATCTTCACGTATAATTTAAATGGGTCGATCACCTAATTTCCAGGGAAATAATGGAATTCCTCAGATAATCGCTATCGATCTATTTTTGAGTCTTTCGTAGCACTTGTCAGTCGATATTTTTTTGTAATTAATAGGAAGTCAATAGTTTTACTTAAAATATTCTGTTTCTATCGTTTCCATTGAACAAGGACTTTAAAGTAAAAATATATGTACATTCTCAACTTCAACTTACCATTGTTATTACTGCACTATTACCTAGCTCCCAAACCTAAGAACGTAAGAGAAACTCTACTCATTGATTTTGGACAAGCTTATTATTTTTAATACTTTTTGCATTTATTGTGGGCTCGTAATCGATAGAAACTTGTATATTCCTATAATCCTATGGAATGGTCGAGTTTTACAGACATATTGTCGAAAATCGGGTTCTTAGCGAATGACTTTCTACCTAAAATTATAAAGAGCGTATGAAATTAATCGATCTTGCCTCTTTATGAAAAGCATAATATTCAATTTTAAAGACTTCGTAAATAATAAAAAAATCATTATTAATATTTAATTGTATTTTGATGTGGAAAATATCATGCGGGATTATTTTTGGTTTATAAGCCATTTTTTTCTACGATTAATTTCAAATAATTACTACGATAATTGTATATTGCACCACCATATCACATCACGAATAGATAAAAAGAGATCAAGAACAGTAAAATAGAATTGCATGGAGATGTTGGTCTTATTTTGAATTAAATATCTCTGTGGTATATATTCGAAGTGGCTGTCTCTGCTCCGATAGCAAAGACAACTTTTCACGCTTTCCTCCAATCTTTTTAATGCACATAATTTGACGGAGTGCACAGTTTTATGCAAAATCTGCTATGTACCCCTTAATCTTCCGTTTTGATTACTATTCTATTAAATCCGTGCAGTATGATGAAATATGTGTTGTAAGTCATTTGTATGGGTATCACCTAATAAAGCCAAAAACTTTCCCGAAATTTTTGTTTTATTTTTTTAGTGGTGCTACTACTTCAGCTATCCTGATTCATTGTTGTTTAGTAAAGCTAAAAAAAGAGATATAGGTTCGAATCATAGCTTATCGGTTTAAGACTGTAGGGGGTGAATAAAAAATATATATACAGTATATGTCAACTAACGTTTGTTTGGCGAGTATAACACGAAAAAGTAGCTTTCAGTCTATCAAAAATTGTTAGCTTATATCTATTCTAGCAGAATAGATATTTCCAATTACTAACCGATGGAAAGTAAAACAGATTACGACTAACAGTCAAATAAAATAAACAAATCTAAATTCGCTGTAAATTCATGTGAAAAGGCTATTGATCTTCTTTAACCCGGCTGAATAGTTATGGTTTGTATTTAATTTTGAAATGTACATTATTCTGCAATAAATAAAATAGCAAAATTTTGGTTTTTACTAATTACATTGATTTTATTAAAATGTAGGCTTTCCCATTTGAATAGGTGTAAAGATGATCTCAAATTTTGGTTGAAGCTAAGAGCATGCATAGGTTTAAAATAACACAAAAAAAATTGTGCATTTGCTAAGATCGTCCCAGATGCACTTCATGATCAGTATATCCTCACAAAATTGAAGATTTGTAGATTATCAAGAGTCAATACTTTCAAAATCATAAGATTGTTTTGGTATGGAAAAAATAGAGAGACTTAAATTTGAAAATCATACACGAATAGTATCATAACTCTACAAAATAAAAACTATTCAAAAAAAATGGGCCTTTATATCTTTATTTTGTGTGCTTGCATAAGCCTTTAAGTATCAAAGTATATATAGTATGTAATTAAATGTTTATACCCTAATCGAATAACAAAAGGGATAAATTCAAAAAAGGAACATTGTTGAAGCTAAAATAGTTTCAGCTGATGAAGGTATAAAAATAATTGTGAAATAACCATATTTATCAAAAAAGAGAATGAATAGAGTGCTTGAGAAACTAGTTTCATCATGTACTTTCATATTAAATTTAAAAATAAAAGGTTTTTTTAGAAAACAAATAATTCTTTGAAGAACTTCTTTCACTCAACAAAATAAATCATTTCATTTGGCATGAGGGTTAATTCACTATTTTCGATTCCGGACTGGACAAGCTTTTCGATCCTTTCCCATGTATTTTTGTGCGTTGTTTTTATTCCGAGGACCCTCGAAGCCTGAACAATAAGATCTTCAAGGGGAGTAGAATACTGGGAATTTAAGACAAAGCTGACAGCTTTTTTTATTTCCTCGTCACAAATCCATTCAATTTTTGTAGGCACTTCACCATTGCGCCTGCGCAGTAGGCATACAGGTTCTGAAGATGGCCAGAAGAATTCGCCTTTAACTCGAATCTTTCCGGAACTCTCTGCAAGTACAACCGAATCTAATATACGCTGTTTGATTTTTCCGAGCATACGGGAAATTCCGACATGCCCTTTTATCCGCTGCATCAAAGCCTCTGCATGAATAGGGCCTTCAAATTCTATAATTTTTATAACTGCCTCCGTAAGTTTTTCATCGGAAAGCTCAAAAAGGTCTCCTGAATGCGGTAGTCCTGAAGAGTAGCAGACCCTGTAAAGAGGGGCAGCAGCTTCGAGAAGTTCGTTCTTCCCCAAAAGTTTTTTAGCACCTTTCAAGAGTGACGATTCATCCAAATTTTTAACTTTATTTTTGTTTTTTAAGTATAGATCAACTCTGGAATGAGGCTTTGATTGACTTCTTGACTCAATTACGAATTTAACTTTAGATCCAATTTCAGATTCTAAATTCCACACATTACCATTGCAATTGTTCTCCTCAAAATCTGACTCTGGGTCAAAATACTCTACTGAGCCGTAAATATAAGCAAATTCATTGAGCCTTTTGTTTTTCTTTTTTTCACAGGTAGCTGAACTGTAATCGATTTCAGGATAAGCCTGGAAAAAACTTCCTCTTTCAGGCTCAGGTTCAGGTATGATTCCTGACGAATTTTCTTCTTCAGAGCGGAAATTCACATCGAATTTCAAGGATTTTGATTTACCTAGTTTCTTTATATTTTTATTACTAATGTTCTCGTCTGCCCGCAAAGCCGTAGAATCTGATCTTAAAGCCATTTCTGGAAAAAAATCCTCTTTTGAAGAGTCTATTAGTCCCTCTTTTAGTCCAAGAGAGAAGTCTGAATAAGGCCCGTCGTCTTCAGCTTTGGACACAGCTATTGATGTGGATTTATTTTCTAGGAATCCAAATCGCAAATTTTCATCGGCTTTGTTCTCTACATTATCAATAGATGAAAATATTTCTGCAGGCCAACTCATTAACTTTTGTGCAGAATTTTTGTGTGCCTGTTTAATCCAGGCAGAAGGCTCGTTTATAGTCATAACTTCTGGTTCGGATTTTGCGTGGAGATTTTCCCGCTTTACAGCTTTTTTTATAGCTTCAAGTAGTTTCTCTTTACTTTCTTTCGGGTGAAGGTACCAGTCCGTTGACCAAACCCGATAGATTTTCCAGCCTAGCCCTTCAAGCACCTGCTGACGTAGACGATCACGATCCCGAGCAACACGAAATGAATGATAGCTTGCCCCATCACACTCAATTCCAAGCACGTATCTTCCTGGATGGTATGGATCTGGGATTGCAAGGTCGAGCCGGTACCCGGCACATCCGATCTTTCTATGGACCTCACAAACGTTTTCTACCAGGAAATCATAAATGATTTCTTCAAAAGTAGATTCGAAGTCTCCACTGTTGTATGCTGGTGGTGTGAGCCTCCCAGTCTCTGCAAACTCAAGGAATACTTTGAGAGATCGAAGTCCAAAGGATGAGTTTTCATCGAGGTCCAAATTTCTTGATGTAAAGTTCGCAAAAACAACACACTTTTCTCTTGCCCGAGTGATAAGCACATTTAGACGCCTTTCTCCTCCATCCCTGTTAAGTGGGCCGAAGTTCATGGAAAATTTTCTGCTGTTATCAAATCCGAACCCCACACTCAATAGAATAACATCTCTCTCATCACCCTGGATGGTTTCAAGATTTTTCACAAAAAAATGCTCTCCTCTCTCATTTCCTGGAGTCAAATCAAACCCGGGGTTTGCTTTCAGAAGATTCTCAATCTCTTCCTGGATGGCTTCCTGCTGTTTTACATTAAAGGTTCCGACTCCGAGGCTTTTATCTGGGTACTTGCTAAAGTGTTCGAAAACTGCCTTTGCAACAACCCTTGCTTCTATCCTGTTGACTCCACTTTTTCCCCTATCATAGACCGCATCCTTGAGATGCACAAATTTCAACCCAAGGCGCTCATCTTTCTGCATGGGGGAAGGGTAAACATAAAGTCGATTGCTGTAGAATTCCTGGTTTGAAACAGCAATTAGAGACTCGTGTCTACTTCTATAGTGCCAGCGAAGGGTCTTTATTCGGAAACTACGCTTGCAAACATTCAGAATACTTTCAAGATCTCCTGATGCAGCGTAATCTTCAGGATCCCTTTCCGGAGATTCAAAAACAGAATCAAAAAATTCAGTAGGTGGGAGTTGTTTTGAATCTCCCATTACTACAACCTGCTTTCCGCGCAGTAGAGCTCCTACCGCGTCTTCTGGCTTGACTTGGCTGGCTTCGTCAAAAATGATCACATCAAAGTGGGTGCTTCTCGGATCAAGATACTGACCAATTGAAAGCGGACTCATCATAAAACAGGGCTTAATTTTCTGCACTAAACCACCTGCTTTTTTCATGAGTGTGCGGATAGGCATATGACCACGTTTCCTATTAAATTCATTGAGCAGAATTCCGGCTTCTGAAGCTCTTGATGCTCCATAAGTTAACTTTGGAGCTTCGTCATAAACAGAATATGTAATTCTTTTTCTATTTCCCAGGAGGACCTTTTTGTCAAGCTCTATGAATTTATTTATCTTGCTTTCATGCAGCTCCCTAATAAAAGTAGAAAGTGCCTGCCTTTTCTTAAAGGTACGGTGAAGGAGATTCTCGGCATAGTTACCTTCGAAAGCGGGGATCATATCACAAACTTCTATTTTTCCGGTTTCGATATCATCCAACATAGGGGCTGCTTTTGTTTTCATGCAGACTTTCTTGTATTCAAGGTACTGACTCCAGAATACCAAGGATGATGTTTCTGTTTCCCACATAGTTAAACGGGATTTTAACTGATTGAGCTTTGAGGCTTCTAGATCTTTTCCGAACATTTTTCTGAAATCTGCACCTACAAGGATGCCAATTTTTTCAATTAACCTTAAAAAAGATTTTTTTGCTTCCATAACCCCTTTTATTTCGGATTCAAGAGCAACTCTGTCAACCCCATTTTCTACAAGCCCGTAAATTTTGTCAGTGAAAACGCCTTCAGTTATATTTTTTCTGAAGGAAATAATCCACCTTAGATACTCATCCAGAATAGTAGGATCACTTTCAAGACCTTTCCAGTGTTCTGAAAAATATCGTTCACCATTTACCCCAATACTTTCCAGCTCCAGCATGCAGGATCTATATCTAGAAAGGTGAGCAAGATCAAGAAGAATTTTATCGTTTTGAGAGGGCACACCTGAAATGTAGCAGAAAGAAATTTCTGTTTTGAGTTTTCGGTAACTAGGATTTATGACCTTTAAGAATTTGCGGGATAATTCCTCGAATCCTGAGGTATCAAGGTCGAAAATTGAAGGATAAAATGTATTGTCTACAAAAATTTTCAGCTCTCTGTACTGCCTTAGCCTCGCAATTAAAGTCTCAGCGATAACTCTTGAGGACTCAGAGTCCCACTCTAGATTCTGTAGCATTTTTTCAGGCCAGGTTTTTGAGCTTTCGAGAAGTTTTGCGGCATCAATTATTGTTGTAATTTCTTCAAGGGTATGGGGCTTTGAGGTTGCAGAAAAGTCGTTGAGAGTTTTTATAGATGCTTCTAAGTATCCAAGAGAATTAGTGCATTCACTTATGAGAGATCCGATATCCAAAATATCTGAAGGAAGTACAAGTCCGGATTCACAGCCATACCAGGGATTTTTCTTTGGTGTCCCGAGGCAAGGGAGTACTTGACCCAATTTTTCTAATATAGACTTTGCTTCTGCCCAATCTTCAGGTTCCCAATTTTCAGGATCTTGAAATTCGTAACGGGGCATTTTCAAACCTTTTGTCTCAAAATAAGCCTTTGTCTTTTCCCTTATCCCGTAGAGTGTATAAAAGCTTGGATAGAGCTTTCCTGCAGGTTCTTCGAGAGACATGGCATACTCATTAAGTTCTTTTTTCATTTTTTCGAGTTCTTTGATGTCTTTTTCAGGACTTGTGAATGCTGGAGATATGCGGTTCATACTTTTTTCCAGCTCTTCAAGAACTACCTTTTTTCGTGTTTTGTTGCTGTGGATATCCAGACAGAGTTCTCCCAACCCTGCAGAATCCAGTCGACTTTTTACAACATGAAGAGCAGCCATCTTTTCACTCACGAAAAGTATGCTTTTTCCATGGCCCATCAATTCTGCAATTGTATTTGCAATTGTTTGGGACTTTCCGGTTCCCGGAGGTCCCTCAACGACAAGATTTTTTCCCGCTTTTACATCCTCGATGACCGCAATCTGCGAGGAGTCAGCATCCATTATATGGTAAGTATCTTTTGCTGATAGCTTCATATCAACATCTTGTTCTAGGAAACCAGAAACTTCACATTCGGGATCTTGCGGGTTAAAAATTTTCTGGATAAGAGGATGCTCTGCAGGCGATATGCCCTCTGGCCAGGTTACAGGGTCAAGGTCCTTGTACATAACAAACTTTTTAAAGTTGAAGAGGTCAAGGCAAATTCCAGGCAGAACTTTCCAGTCTTTTCTTTCGCAGATTGTTGTAGATACGGCATTGAAATATTTTTTAATTCCTATTGCTTCCTCTGGCATCTCAAAATCCGGAATCTGGATTCCAAATTCTTTCATTTTTGCCTGTAGGGTAATTGAAGTGAGGATTTCGTCTCCTGTCCATTGGATACTGAAGTTTCGGCCCTTTCCTATTCTTTTGAGTTCAATAGGAATCAAGATGATAGGGGCAGTTAGATATTTTATGCTCGACTTGCTATCATTCCATTGCAGGAAGTTTATCGCAAGGTAAAGCACAGGGTATCCCTGTTCCTCAAAGATGGAATTCGATTGGTTAAAGACATAAAAAAGTTTCCGACCTAGAGTTTCGCTATCATCGGGGGTTTCCAGAAAATGTTCGGAACAGGAATTTTTGGATTTATTTTTTTCTCCAGAATCAAGAATTTTCCCTATTGTTCTCAAAAGCGTGCTGTCATTTTCGTAGATATCTCTTTCTATGTCCTCTCCGTTTTCAATTTTATTTATTTTTTTAGATCTAACTTTCGACTTAAATTTCATTAATTTTTCATGGAGAACTAATAGCTCATAAATTTCCTCGGGGTTTCTACCTGCAATTGAGATGGTCCTTTTTCGGGAAAATCGGTAATTTAGAAGGTTATTTCGTAGGGACAGATCAAGTAAATTTTGCCTTAAAGTTTCCAGTTCCTTAACTACCTCTACCATAAAATCCCAGGCCTGTTAAAACGACTATGAAAGTATATATTAAAAATATTTATATGTGAAAATTATTAATAAACTTCATCATGTTTTATTGAGAACAAAGCCCAAAATGGCTTATATATACAGTTATAAAGAATTCAATCATTAGTAAATGAAATCATACATTTCAGAATAATTGATTAGTTAAATGATCCTCTTATTTATGAGAATTATTTATTTCCTATTAGAGGTTTTCTCTGATATTATGTTTGATTTTAATAAATCCCTTCATTTTGTCAATGTGTATAAACTTTACATTAATGACTCGTGAAAATCAGATGTTTCTCGAAATCCCCGATGCTTTCAATTTTGGCAATTAGAGTGTTAATCCAGTACATAATATTTATTTTTCTGATGTTTGGGCTATAAAGCTATGACATTAGAATCTCCCCTCGTCCTTCTCTAGAGGGTCTCTATAAACATCTGATTTTAATGAGTCATTAATGTAAAATTTATACACATTGACAAAATGAAGGGATTTATTAAATCTTCTTTATTTATTATTAAACCCGTTCTCATTACTGCAATTTTTCTTTTGTATTATTCAGTTTAAAGTTCTCAAAACTTAGGTATTGGTACATAATGTATAATTGAATGTTCTTTGCACATGTTTAACAGCCAGCTAATATATATTCACAGAGCCCAATTTTGGGTAGCTACCCCCTGTAATTATGCTACAAAGTTGATTATACAAAATGTAAAACTTTTAAATTTTGTTATCTAGATTCGTTCTCTACTTCCCTTTATTTTTGCATCATTTCCTCTAGGTTTATCCAATTTTGCATGTCCAGAATCTGAATGTATAAAGTGGCGTACTGAATTATTTCCTTTTTAATTTTCAAACCAAGAAAATAAAGCCAACTTCCAAACTCTCTACATAATTCTTCTTTGTTGCATTTATAGCTATTTCTTTTTCTGGATTATCAGTCTATGGTACTGTTTGATATGTTCTCAGGAAAATTACAAAATTTTTTAAATGAAATTAGGTCAATACATTGTTTAGTGAGTTCAAAATTTGATAGAGCATTCCATCGTTTTAAGACAAGCATTTTAAAAATAATTATTATTTCAGGTTCAGATCTGCATCATCAAACTGTTTTGTTAAAATATATTAACTCTTAAATTATACGAAAAGATTTCAAATCAATTAAAGGAACCAATTTCAGCAAGTTTGTCTCCAGCTGATCGAAAAAAATTACATATTCTTTTAAAAGCAAATTAGAAGAGTTATAATAAATAAAAATTAATTTTAAGAGATTTAAACTATCTAATACTCAAATGATAGGAGTTCATCAAAATTATCTATGATTTTATTACATATTTATCCACTATTTTTCATCGAAAATTAGATTAATTTTTAAGCACTTTCAGATTGGGAAAATAGATCGCATAATTGTCTACTATGCGTAAAATAGGATATAGTTCCATTTTACGTTTTATTTAACTTTGTGTAAATTAGGAACTGAAATTAATCTGGGCCTTTACATAAAAAGCTAATCAAACCAACGCATTAAAAAAAGAGTAGCTTAAGTTGTATATTCAGCATTGATTCGAACATAGTCATAGCTCAGATCACAGCCCCAGGCAATCGCATTCTCCTTTCCAGCATTAAGGTTAAGAGTAATGACGATCTCATCATTTCCCATTATTTTCTTCAGAAGTGTTTGGTCAGAAGGCTCGAAAACCTCGCCAAATTTGACAAGCTCGATCTCTTCGTCTCCTCCTGAGAAAGAAAGAGAGATCCTCTCCTGCTCAAGTTCAGCACCTGAGTAACCAGCAGCGGCTATAACCCTGCCCCAGTTAGGATCTTTTCCAAAAACTGCAGACTTGACTAGAGGCGAACGAACAATTGCTTTTGCAGCAAGCCTGGCATCTTCATACTTTTTCGCTCCCATAACTCTAGCTTCGATAAGTTTCGTGGCGCCCTCTCCGTCCATAGCTATCTGTTTTGCGATATCCGTAAATAAATAAATTAGACTTTCCTGAAAATCATCGAGGCAACCCATGGAAGGCTTGATCCCTGACTCACAGGTAGAAGTAAAAAGTACCATATCATTGGTGCTTGTATCCCCGTCTACCACAACCATATTGAAAGTTTTTTGTACAGCTATTTTGAGAGCCGCATCTAGAACATCTGCAGGCACTTTTGCATCTGTATAAGCAAAACACAGCATGGTTCCCATATTTGGCTCGATCATTCCTGAACCTTTAGCAATTGCAGCTATTCTTATTCCACAGTCGAGCTCAACAGCTGACTCTTTTATAGATTTATCAGTTGTCATGATTGCCTTTGCAGCTGCTTGACTGCATTCAGGAGAATTGCCAAGTCCTTTAATTACTTTTTGAAGATGCTCCCTGATCTCGGAGACGTCAAGCCTTCGGCCAATTATTCCTGTTGAGGCCACAGCAACTGTATCAACATCAATGTCAAGCTTTTCAGCAAGCATTAATGCCATTTCCATGGAATCAAGAAAGCCTTCGTCACCTGTAAAGGCATTTGCGTTGCCACTATTTGCAATAACAGCCGAAAGCCAATGCTTAGTATCAATTACTCCTCTACTCAGAATAACTGGGGCTGCAACAACTTTATTTTTTGTAAAGACACCCGCTGCAGGTCCTTCCGCAAGGATAACCATAATTCCAGTTTTCCCAACTTTGATCCCGTTTGCAGATACTCCCCTTACAGCGCATATTCCACCTTCTATTTGCTTCATGAAAGATTCTCCCTATCTATCAGAGTTTTGCAAGACCTTCGATGATATCGCCTCGAGTAACGATTCCTACCAAGTGTTTGTTCTCGGTTATAGGCAACCTGTTAATTTTGTGCCTGACCATATGTTCGGAAGCTTCTTCCACTGATGCCTCGGGAGAAATCGTGTGCACATTCTTAGTCATGATCTCTTCTATCCTTATGGAACCAACATCTGAAAGCATCTTTTTTGTATCATCCCAACTGAGAAGTTCCCTGATAGGAACCTCTATAACCTCAAAAGGACTTGGAAGCCATAGCTCTCCTTTTTCTGGGATTATCAGCAGTTTAAGTAGGTCGCCTTCACTTATGATTCCTACAAGCTCATCGCTTTCGAGGACAGGGACTCCACTTATATTGTTTTCTCTCAAGATTTTTGCAGTTTCCCGGACTGTATTGTCAGGCTTACAGAAGACAACGTTAGGATTCATGATATCTTTTACCTTCATCTAAATACCTCTTGAGACAAATTCTATTCCTTACTTTAGTTAGTTACCAGTTATATGTTCTCGCTTGCCTTTCAGCTTGTAGGTTTCTTATCTGACTAGTATCTGAAAAATGAGATTATGAATTTTCAGATAAATGAGTTAGTCAGTGGTCAAATCTAACAGAAAAGAACACTCCTAAGTTTTTGCGTAATTAAAACGAATTTTGATGAATTCTGATTTTTCACGAGTCATACATATACCACTTATAAGTGCATGAGAAATTCTAGTGGCTTATAAAATTTCTCTTAAAAGATTCTTTTGCTCACAATTTTTTATAACTTGCCCCTTAACCAGTTTTGGATCAAGTGTTATGGAGCTGCTGCAGGCAGCCAGAGTCCACGCGTTTCGTCCAGCCCGAACATTAGATTCATGTTCTGGATCGCTTGTCCTGATGCACCTTTGACCAAGTTATCGATTGCTGATAACACTATAACCCTGTTGTTCTCCTTATCAACTTCAAAGCCTATATCACAAAAGTTAGAACCCCGTACTGCGGTAAGGGAGGGAACTCTAGAAGGGAACCTAATAAAAGGCTTATCCCTATAAAATTCTCCGTAAATCGACTTTAAGTCTTCTGTTGAGAGAAGCTTATTTGTGAAGAAATGAGCAGTTGTAAAAATGCCCCTAGTAGAAGGAATAACATGTGGAGTAAAATTGATATTTAGAAGTTTTTTGTCCAGCCTGTTTAGTTCCTGAAGTATTTCAGCCCTGTGTCTGTGGTTTGTGAGCTTATAAGCAGTGATATTTTCCGCAAGGTTCGGGTAATGGGAAGTCTCTGTCGGTGAGATTCCAGCTCCTGAAATTCCTGTTTTGGAATCAAAGACTGCAATATCAATGAGCTCTGCTGCAGCTAGTGGAGCTGCAGCAAGTATTGCCCCTGTAGGGAAACACCCGGGATTTGCAACAAGATCTTCTTCTGCAGCTTCAGCGTGAAGCTCTACAAGCCCATATACTGCTTTCCTCGGATCACTATGTGTAGTCTCGTATATTTTTTCAAAGACTGAAGTTTCAAGTCTGTAGTCCGCGCTAAGATCAACAATCTTTGTGTCACCATCAAGTAGCTCCGGGACATAGCCCATTGCAGATCCGTGCGGTACCGCTAAAAAAACAATGTCACAGCGTTCCCTTATATTTGCCGAATTGGGATTTTCATAAATGAGGTCCAGAAAACCTTCAAGATGTCTGTGAATGCTTGTTATGGGTTTCCCTTCAAAAATTCTAGAAGTTGCCAGCTCTATCTTAACATTGGGGTGATTCACAAGCAAGCGCAGGAGTTCTCCTCCTGTATATCCTGACGCTCCTATTATTCCAGCCTTGATCATAAATATTCACTACCTGTATAATATCAATACAATATAATTAAACTTGGTATCTAAAAATAAATATGAAATTACTCGAATATAAAGCTCAAATAAACAAAAGTACTATATCTTTTCATTTTTTTTAACATTTAAATCATCGTTATTTTGGGAAGAAAGTTTGCCCAAATTTAGATCTTATGTTCGGCTTCATCGCAAACTTGTACAAAAAGAACAAATTTAAAAATGAAGTCCGTGTATTCCTTCTGCTTAAATGTTTCAGATAAATGAAGTCTTGATAGATATTCTTGACAAAAATGGTGTATCAATCGATCAGGAATTTCATTAATTTATATTGTTCCTATTTTTTTACATAAATGCATAAGTTTTGCTATAAAATCTATGCATCCATAAAAACGAAAAATCCTATTTATCTGTGGCAAAGAAAAAAGTATAGATTTGATCTGTAAATTTATACAGTTTTTGATCACTGATCTCTGATCATTTCTCAGGAAAAGCCTCAATTTCTAACCTTTTCATCTGGAGATGGACATATCCTTTGTTATCCAGTGGATTACTACTTATAAAATGAGCTATAACTTCATTTATATAGTCTTCTTTCAACTCTTTGGATACTTGTTGTATATAAGGATGCCAAGTTGAAGCAATCCAAGCAAAAAGTCCCTTTTCACCTTCAAGGGCCATATATTTTGAAATAATTTCTAGGCGCTTAACTGAAAAACCTGCTTTTTTGAGCCATTTATTATATTCTTCAGGTCCATAAAAACCAAATGGAAATACAAAATTTCTGAAATAAGAGCTCCATTTCTCAACTTCAAGCATAAAGTCAGCGATTTTAAGTATTTCTGCAGCATTTCCCTTTCCACCAAACTGAGCCAAAAATATTCCACCAGGTTTGAGACTTTTAAAAAAACATTTAAGATAATTTTCAGGAGCCTTTAACCAGTGAAGAACAGCATTGGAAAAAACAATCTCGAACTCAGAATTAAAAGTAAGTTCATCTGCGTTTATCTGCATAAAAGTAAGGTTTGAGAACTTATCTTGAGAATAGTTGTTTCTGGCAAAGGATATCATATCTTCAGAAAGATTGATCCCTAGAACAGAGCCTTTCGGTAGGATTTTTGCTACTTCAGCACTAAGCTTTCCATCTCCACAACCAACATCCAGAATCCTTTCATTCCCTTTAAAACTCAATTTCGCAAGAAGTTCAAATCCCCAACTTTTTTGAGTTGATGAATTAGAAGAATAAAATTTTGGATCCCAGTGGTACATAAATCAATTTGTTTTTTCAAAATAAATAACTTTGTTTTTTTCGGTATTGAGTGATTTCGTTGCATAATTTATATACAAAACATTAAAATGTTAGATCAAAGCTCGTCTAACAAAGCTGTTCTGCGGTGTACCAATAATTTTGTCCATTTTACTCTACAGCTTATACAGAGCTTTTGTGACAAAAATTATGTATTTATGAAAGCTGGATCTATTAATAATAATATAGTCATAAAAAAATTCATTCCGGTTTTTCCAAAAGTGCAGGATACTTTTCTTTTAATGCTATGAGGAGCTCTTCCTCTAATTTTACACCACGAAGTGTTTTCACTTTAGAAAGCTGGTCAAGGGATAAATTTTTTGCTCTATACAAGTTAGACCATTGAAGGTCAGCTTCTTGGAGGTTAGTTTCTTGGAGGTTAGCTTCTTGAAGGTTAGCCTCTTGGAGGTTGGCCTCCCGAAGATTAGCTCCTTGGAGGTCAGCTCCTTGAAGACTAGAGCCTTGAAGGTTGGACCCTCGACAGTTGGATCCTTGGAGGTTAGCCTCCCGAAGGTCAGATCCTTGGAGGTTAGTCTCTTGTAGATCGGCACCTTGAAGGTCAGCACCTTGAAGATCAGCATCTTGAAGGTCAGCTCCATAAAGATTAACCATTTGCATATTAGCTCCTTGAAGATTAGATCCTTGAAGGTTAGCTATCTGGATGTTAGATCCCTGAAGGTTGGAATTTTGAAGGTTAGAACCTTGTAAATTAACCAATTGAAGGATAGATCCTTGAAGGTTAGCTCCTTGGAGGTTAGCTCCTTGGAGATTAGCTCCTTTATCCAAAATGTGAGCATTTGAAAAGTCAGCTCCTTGAAGGTTAGCTCCTATAAGATTAGCTTTCTCGAGGCTAGCTCCTCGAAGATCAGCTTCTTGAAGATTAGCCTCTTGGAGGTTAGCTTCTTGAAGGTTGGCCTCTGTGAGGTTAGCCTTTACAAAGTTAGTTCCTTGAAGATTAGCCCCTATAAGATTAGCTCCTTGGAGGTTTTTTATCTCTGAAATATCCATGAACAATTATTGGCTTTAAACTAAAATAAGCATTACTATACTAGGAAGATATCTTCTGCTGTTCAGGATTTAGCTTTTAAAATCGTATCGATTCATAACACATTAAGTGTCCTAATAGCATAAAACCAAATTGTGTACTGATATTTTTTTATTAGCGAAATTCTATGTTAGTGAATCAAGATGGGGTATAATTCCATGGGTTATCTTATACTTATTTATCTTATACTTATTAGAGATGGAGCACCAGGTTTGAATCCTGAGGATAGGTTTGCTGGTTGGATGGCTATTTCGCTCACCAAGAAAGGAATCAAAGAAGATCTTAGTTGTGCAATAAAACTTGAAAATATAGAATTTGATCTTGCTTTTACCTCAAATCTTGTCCGTGCGCAAGAAACGCTTTTCATCATACTGCCCGGCCAAAACAAAACCGGTATTTTTGTCCATGAAAAGGCCGTTGAAAAAAGTAATATAGGGAAAGTTGAATGCTATTCTTACCCTATAGAACTTAGTAAAAATTTGATTCCAATATACTATACAGCCGCTTTAAACGAACTTTACTATGGGAAGCTCCAGGGCAGAAAAAAAATCAAAAATGGAAGAAAAATATGGGACAGAAAAGGTCACTTCCTGGCACTGGGATTTTGAGCCAGGCCCACCTGAAGGTGAAAGCCTCAGAGCTGTCTATAAGCGTGCCGTGATCTATTTCGAGCAAAAAGTTATGCCTGCAGTAAAAGAGGTTAAAAATATAATAATCTATGCCCATCAAGGCAGTTTGAGATCTCTGGTCAAGTATATAGAAGATATTTCTGCCAAGAATATTAAAGAAATCAGATTCTCCACATGCGAGTTTGTAGTATACAATTTTTTAGAAGGCACTTTGGTTAAGGAAAATGCTGAAATAGCCCTAAAACAAAAATAAACCTTTCAAGATTCGTCTGAAAAATTAGATGATTTTTGGTAAAAAGGTTGTTCGTAAATGTTAGGATAACATATCTCAACTATGGCTTAATTTGACTTTGTGAAATTTGTTGATGCACAGTTTTTGCTATATAAACCTATGTATCAATGAAACCAATATATACTATTTTGTAATGAAAGATGCCATCGTTAGGAAACTTGAGGATACCGTCAAAATATTTGATTACACGCATTAATTTTTCATAAATAAGGTAAAACTTTGAATACCATGTATTTTGATTTTTTTCGACTTGAAATTAGGGTATTAGTCCAAAAATAATACTTTTAGGCATTTTATCTCTTAACCAAATACAAATGAAGCAAACCTTGTATATTTTTATATATTCAAAAATTCCGGAGAGCTGCATAAAATCGGAGTTCTTTTGCAGGAATAGAATACAATCTAATATATTTATCACGAATATTTTGTTGTGAAATTGCAACGGTTTAACAGTCTTGACTATCTTAAAAATCCATATAATACACGGATTTACAAGATCGTAGATGAAAGAAAAACGGGAAGGAAGTTAGTCGGCATTTTTTGTCTTTTCGTGCCTGACGAAATTATCTTTGCGGCAGGTGCTGACAGTGTAATACTCTGTGGGGGTAAGGATTACACTGTATCCATAGCGGAGCAATATTTACCCAGGAACATCTGTCCGCTTGTCAAATCTTCCTTTGGCTAGATTGTTAATACGGTTGTTCGGGAATAAAATCCTGTTCTCATTTCGACATGGTAGCCATGATTGTTGCAGAAAATACCTGCGATGGTAAGAAAAAGATGTACGAATTATTGGGAGATTATGTCCCTACTTACATTGTAGATCTTCCACAAAACCCGATAGTCCAGAAGCCCTAAACTATTTTTTAGAAGAGCTTGATAAGTTTAAGGGCGCCATGGAACAGCTGACAGGCAATAGGGTCACTGTTGAACTATTAAAGACGGAAATAGAATCTTCGAATGAGACGAGAAAGCTACTCCACAAGCTTTATGACCTGAGAAAAATGGACATAACACCCATTAGTGGTGTTGGTGTGCTAAAGGTCATGCAAAAGCAGTATTTTCTATCGACAGAGGAATTTAAAAAAGTAATTCACATGCCCATATCTAAAGCGAAGCAGGTTAGAGTGGACTGGACTCACAAGTCCAGGATAATGATCTCCGGCTGCCCGATGTCTGGAGGTAACACAAAAGTACCTGAAATAATAGAGAGCAAAGGCGGCGTTATCGTCGCTGAGGAAAGCTGCACTGGCACAAGATCGTTCTGGTAGCCAGTCGACGAAGACAAGGATCCGATGCTGGCGCTGGCTGAACGCTATATCAAAATACCCTGCTCATGTATGAGTCCGAACGACAGGCGTATAGACAATATTCTAGAGCTGGCGAGGGAGTTTAAAGTCGAGGGTGTAGTGTACTATACCCTGTAATTTTGCCATGGGTACAATATAGAGAAATATAAGATACAAAAAGCACTTAAGAAGGCTGGGATACCTATGTTTGCAATAGAAACGGACTATAGCAACTCTGATCTCGAGCAGATCAGACTTCGTGTGGATGCTTTTCTGGAGATGCTTTCATGATCTCAGTGGGAATAGACGCAGGGTCAGCCACTACAAAGGCAGTCATGGTCGTTGCCGACCAGATTATTTCCCATAATATAAGCCCCACAGCATTCGATTTTTTTATCAGCGTCAGAAACAGCGTATAAATATGTGCTTGCCCATGCTGGAGTCAACGAAGACAATGTGAATTTAGTGTACTCAACCGGATACGGAAGGAACAGCATAAAATTTGTCGACAGGGCTATAAGCGAGATCACCGCCCATGCCAAAGGAGTTTACCACCTGTATCCGGATGTTAATGGGATAATCTATATAGGAGGCCAAGACAGCAAGGTTATCTCAGTGAATAAGGGAAAAGTAACTGATTTTTTAATGAATGACAAATGCGCAGCTGGCACAGGCAAATTTTTAGAGTACACGGCAAGAGCGCTTGAAGTGCCAATAGCGGAGCTGGGGAGTCTGGCACTTGCTTCAAAAACACCCGCAACCATAACAAACATGTGTACTGTTTTTGCAGAGTCTGAAGTTATATCTCTTCGTGCAAGAGGCTTTACGAAAGAAAATATCGCAGCTGGACTCATTGAAAGTATTGCCAGGAGAGTTGCTGTCATGGCCCGGCAATTAGAGCTAAAACAAAATGTAGCTTTCGTGGGCGGTGTGGCTAAAAATGCTGGTATTAAAGCAGCGCTGGAAAAAGAACTGGATATCTCGCTCTATGTGCCTCCGGAGCCGCAAATAACTGGAGCACTGGGAGCAGCACTGTATGGAATCAGTTAAAACAGTATTTCTAAATATAAACGGAAGCAAATCAAATGAAATGAGAAGATAGGGATATTACTGAGGCAGAAACCTGCATGGAAAAAAACATCATTAATAGGCAACAAACTCATAAATGTAGAAAAGCATAAACAATAGCCAACAATTGAAGAGAATCCGCTCGCTAAAATTTATCAATTTGATCTGGATAAATATGGCTATTGATGACTTTTTTATCCAAGCTGAATCGTTATGATTACTGTTTTCCTGGATTAAGCTTTGAATATAAATAGTTTTCTTATGCATAGGTTTTATAGCAAAATCTATGTATACATCACTATTATATTGATCACGATTTTATCAAATGAGAAAAATGGATTTATAATGTACCAGAATTTTCTTACTGGTCTTAGACCTAGAGAAAAAGCGTGAAAATATCAAGGACGTTTTTTCTAGCTCATTTTTATAATTATTTTACAGTATTGAAAATTGAATTTCTGATCCAGTTTATTCGGATTTTTAGTTTTGTTTTAAATACCGCATGATTATTTTTTTCTTTTATTTCTATTTATGATTCTGATAAAGGTCAACTAATTCCAGATGTTCTATGAGATCCATATGTTCTATGAGTTACATAAGTTTCATAAGCTCCATGGGTCATAGTTTAGCAACATATCTTATTTCGTTTGGAACTTAATGGATCCAGAAAATTAGCACAAAAACTGTGCAAAGATGAAAAAGGTATCGTAAACATATATTTTCAAATATATTTTGAAACATATAGTAATCAATCTTTCCATATATATTATAATAGTTGAAGACCAATTACCTAGTAGTAAATAAAAAAATGGTGCTCTTTGGTAGATACACGAACAATATTATTAATAATCAAACTAATTATTCAAAAATTAAGACAGATAACTAGTTGACAAGCTGATTTTCAGCGGTGGATCTGCTAATGGGACATGCGTTATAAAGAATTATAGTGTTATTTTTTGACACTAGAAAGGAGTAAACTAAATGTTAAAACAATCATCTGGTAGAATGAAAAAAGTACTTGCGGTTTTGCTGGCAGTACTTTTTGGATGGCGGCTCTATGAATGGGGCTGGAAACACCAGCAACAATAGCACAAATAGCATGAATAGATGATGCAGAAACACTGCTTAACAAAATCAATTAAATGTCTCTAAAATATTTTTGGTGGTATTAGGTAATATTTACATAGATTACTTACAAAAAAAATACCACCTTAAATGTTACCATTGATATCACAAAGAGCTTCGAGACAAAACATTATTTATGAGACAGTTTATCATCTTTTGTTCTCCTAGTTTTTCTCTAATCATTCAAGTGTGTGTCTTAATATTAGAAACTTTTAATAATTTACTGACATTTCTATTTTTGATTGTGCTTTAGTTTAATTAGTTCCAAGTGTTCCAGGAGCTCCATATGCTCTATGAATTCCAGAAGTTCCATGAGTCATAGATCAACAATGTTTTCTTATTATTGATGGCATTTAGGAGATCCAGAGATTTAGACCGAAAAAAGGTGCGTCAGTAACACGCGAAATCCTGTCCTTTGTGGTAAATTTTAAAGGATTTCTACAGAGCCAAAAATCGATCTTGAAAAGTAAGCAAAAGAACCAATTAATTCAATATTAGAAGAAAATTAAAAACCAGATGGGAGAAGATATTTCTTCTTTTTTGGCTCAACCTTGAAAAACATAAAGTAGCAGAATTGCTACTTTCTTTAATTGTGGTGTATTCAGATTTTGTTAGTGGATTTACCACCTGTAGCTACTGATTTAATGGCTTGCAACTATATTCAGTCATATAGATATCGCCAGAATCTGACCAGACTACAATATTGCTGGACACACTCGGTGTTTCCGCCGTGTTGCTGGCAAATAATTGAGTAGTCTTTCCGGTAGAAATGCAGTACACATATATATCGCCTATCCCGATATACGGATTTTGTGGCTCTTCGTTATGGTGTTTTACGTACACAATCTTGTCATCATATATGTTAGTAGAACCTCCGGTGTCATAACCATTAGTATCATTACCAGTTGTGATTTCTGTTTGTTGCTTGGTAGCAATGTCATACATACAAATGTTGCCCATTCTAGTGTTGAAATCTGACCATATGACCCTGTTTTTGTATATGTTAGGATATAGATTATAGCCATCTCTGCTTACGTCTATTGTTGTCCCAGTGGCGATATCATACATATAAATCTGCGGAGTATCATTACCAGAATATGAATATACTGTTTTGTTTTCGTATATACTGGGATCACTACCGATTCCTATTTTAGTTTCTTTGAGTGTAGATATATCACTCATGTAGATATTACCATTTATATCAGCACCACTATTTGTACCCCAAACAATTTTCTTCCCATAAACAGCAGGTTTGCTGTATTTATTTACGTTTTGCTTAATAGAAAATCTTGTACCAGTCTTGATATCATATACAGTAAGTTCCGGCACATTAGTGCTCTCGTTGTGCCATACTAACTGGTTGCCAGAGATAGATGGGTATGATGCTTTGGAGGAATTAATTGTAGTGTCTTTTTTAGTGGTCAGATCATAGATATGAATAACTCCATTATTTGTCCACGCTACCTTAGTACCGTCGATAGCAGGTTGAGATCCACTACCTATTTTTGTTACTTGTGTGGATGATGCTACTGTCGAAAGCAAGGTTAAAATTAAAAATAAAGATATTAAACAAGATTTTTTTTTCATCTTTCTTCCCTCTCATACGCTGTACATAAGATTCAGAGATTTAGACTTTACATAAAAATAAGGAATATTGCAATAACTTAAACTATCATTGAATTAACAACATATATATATATATATATATATATATGTATATATATTTATTTCTATTTAATTTGCAATATATTATGTAGGATATAGAGTATGTGTAAGTATAAAAAACAGGATTTTTAGGTATCCTTGATCCATAGATTTTGCCACAAAATCTATGCGTTTCTTAATTTCGTTGAAAGAATCACTTGATAGTTTTTCTCTGATTCTACTTGTAGTTACACTTTGCTTTCCGTTAAAATAATTCATAAAAGCATCTAGTTTTTTCTGTCGAGCCTGGAAGCAGTAGAAACTGGGATTAAGTTGGTGCATAATTGTAGGAAGTAACATATGATTCATTATCATAATAAAATAAACTTACTAACATATTTTATATATTCATCCTGCTAAAATTTTTAAACTATAAAAATAATTGAAATATTGTAGTTTTAATTTTTTTTATAAATTAAAAAATTTACCAGGATATGTATGCGAAAATATGTAATTCTAAACACAAAATCTGTTAAGAAGTGATTTCATGATCTATAAGTTTGGACGTAAGGCTAGGACGTATAACCCTAAGATACCTCATATGAGTGCAATGGCTAGTCGAATAACCTCACTCCCTCCAGTACCTGACCGTGTAGACTACACTAAAGGTATTACTCAGTTTGGCATGATGGTGAATGATAAACTAGGTGACTGTACTTGTGCAGGCGTTTAT
Organism: uncultured Methanosarcinaceae archaeon; assembly: GCA_963833425.1. GTDB lineage: Archaea > Halobacteriota > Methanosarcinia > Methanosarcinales > Methanosarcinaceae > Methanosarcina. The sequence goes on from CAWHXP010000003.1 coordinate 544,213, forward strand.
CATGCGCGTCAGATCTGGACTGCTAACACAACTAATGAACGAACGGAGTCAGATCCCACAGTACTTACTCTGTATGAAGATGCATGCGGTTATCAGCCTGATAACCCATCTACAGATAAAGGTGGAGTGGAGCAGGATGTACTGACGTATATTATGACTAATGGTATACCTCTAGATAATGGCTCAGTAGATAAGATTCTAGCATTCTTTGAGGTTGATTTTCGTAACATAGATGACGTTAAGCGTTGCATCGATGACTGTGGAGTAGCGTATATAGGATTCAATGTACCTTATTGTATGTTCGAAAACTATGATCCTCGCCAAGGTGCACTTCCCTTCTGGAGAGTAGATCCTAACAACTCGAATGTGATTATGGAAGATGGTAACCCTGCAGGTCATTGCGTAATACTTTGCGCCTACGATGAGGAAGGACCTACATGCGTGAGCTGGGGAGGAAAGTACAAAATGACGTGGGATTTCTTTACTACATTTACTGATGAAACATATAGTATAGTCAGTAATGATTGGGTAACTATTACAGGTAAGACTCCACTAGGTATGACTGTTGATGAGTTAGAACAACAAATGGAAGCCATTAAGGGTTAAATAAGAATAACTCAGTTATGACAAAATTTTAGATTACTATGACGTAACAATTAACTTTTAGTATATTTCTTGCTTGAGAAATATAGGAATAAAATTGAAATAATGTTCTACTGAGTATAATGTAAGCTCGAAATAAAAGTATAAAAATATTATACATTTTTCTTTTTAGACTCGTTGCCTAATAATAATTACTTTTTACTTAAACTTCCCTTACTATAGTTATTACTGAATTTGATTACTTTGCAAAAATTTCAGAATAAGCATGTAAATCTATGGATGACGAACAAGCTATAATTGCTGGAAATATCCAAGGCAATGTATACGTTTTGATACAAAAACTGTGCATAAGTGAAAATAACATAAAATGAAATTTTGTCAGCAAAGTTATTGGCTCAGCATCTTATCTTTTGCAACAATCAAAAAATATAATAAATATCAAATTGCAGTTGACTTTTAAAAGGTTTCGTGCTGAAAATGGGTTTTATTCAGACACTATTTTTTTGTATCGTTAAATTCTATGGCAAAATAAATTTTATTCAGAAACATTTTTTAATTTCAGAAAATTTTATGATCTAATAATTTTATTCAAACACTTTTTTTGTATCGTTAAATTCTATGGCAAGTAAATTTTATTCAGAAATTATTTTTTTACAGTTAATTTAAAGAATTAAAAAATATTTTTATGAATTGTAGGAAAATTCGATAAATCTCGAATTTCAACAAACTGTTTATATGCCTGTTATAAATAATAAGCCAAAAATTGGGGTCTCTCGCGATCCTCACTCCAAAAAGTAAACCAAACTGGAGGTTAGGGAGAAATGTTAAGAAAAAAGGTAACTGAGGCTAATAATTTAAGCTAAATATTGGCAAAGAAAGAATAGAATCCGAGTTATTGCAACGACCAGGTGTTACTGGTATAGATGTCGATTTTAAGTATGTAGATGGGAAGAAAACAGACGAAATTGCTATACGTGTGTTTGTCGAAGAGAAAAAAGATGTCCCTTTTAATGAGCGAATTCCGGAAACTATAGAGGGAGTTCGAACGGATGTTATCCAGCGCACTTTAGTCCTGCAATCACTAAGAGTACCAGTTACAGAGATTATTCCTCAAGCAGATGCAGGGAACTACAATCCTTTAAGGGGAGGTATTAGCGTCGGGCCGTGTAGAGTTATCAATGGATATGTCTACGCTGGCACACTGTGCTATCGTAAATGACAATGCAACTGGCAAACCAATGGCTTCTAAGTAATTTCCATGTCATGTGTTTGGATAATGGATGGAAGCAGGGAGACACTATGTTCCAGCCCAGCAGAGTGGATGGAGGAAACTGTCAGGCTGAGATTGTTGGTACACTATCGAGAGCTTCTCTAGGTAGACAAATAGACTGCGCAGTTGCGGATATCACAGCACGTAATTCAGTCTGTGATATAATAGATATCGGCAATGTTAGCGTACCGCATATGTAATACATGATATGACTGTTCGAAAACGCGGCCGCACTACAGGATTGACTTATGGCTCGTTTGATGGCATCAGCTTGTCTTTCGACATTGATTACGGTGATGGTATAGGAACTAAAACACTTACGAATCAGTTTACTATTCGTGCCATCAATACACTAAACCCAAAATTCAACGACCACGGCGATTTAGGTTCTGTTGTAGTTAACGATGCGTCAGAGGTAGTTGGTTTACTCTTCACAGGCTCTAACGAAGACCCAGCTATTTCAATAGCCAGCCCAATCCATTCAGTAACCAGTACCTTAAATGTGAATATATGCATTACTAATATCACTCCGACTTTTGTCCCTCTATACCGCTACTGGAACCCTGGAGGCACCGACCACTTTTATACTACTCAATGGAGTGAGTTGGGAATTGGAAATCATGGATGGGGATTTGAAGGAATTCAATGTTATGTCTGCTCACAACAACAGCAAGGAACCGTTCCACTATACCGCTACTGGAATCCTGGAATCAGCGATCACTTTTATACTAATAATTGGGGTGAGATGGGGACTGGAAATTATGAATAGGGTTATGAGGGAATTCAATGTTATGTCTACTCACAACAACAGCAAGGAACCGTTCCACTATACCGCTACTGGAATTCTGGAATCGGTGACCACTTTTATACTACTAATTGGGGTGAGCTGGGGGCTGGAAATCATGGATGGAGCTATGAAGGAATTCAGTGCTATGTACTCACTCAATACACAGGAGGCCAACTTTCTATGGAAAAGATGGCAATTAATATCCATGGGATCAGTAGCCAACCGTCTATACCGTGGATATTCAGAGCATTTAAGGCTGGGTCAACTGTGAAAACAGAATTGATTCCTGAAACTTTCAAGATACGGCTTGAAACAAAATCGTCACAAGGATCAAACTCGTTTACAACAGGTGATTGATTTTAAGGTACTAGGCATCCTTGAACCCTTTTAAGTAGATACAACTCTATTAATCTAGGGGATTGCTAAAGACCCCATTTTTTTGGTTTATTGTTTATAGAAGGTATATAAGCAGTTTGTTGAAATTCGAGATTTATCGAAATATCTCTTTTCATTTTTTATTTAATTTTCTAGTGGATTTCGATAAACATCCGAGTTCAACAAATTACTTATATAGCTATATAAGCAACCAGCCAAAGATTAGGTTTTATTGAAATCATTTTAAATTTGACTGTAATTGAAAAAATGCACCGGTTTTATAGCAAAAGCTGTGCATTAACATATCAGTTTTGTAAGCCATGAGTGCTGATATGATTACTTTCTCAAAATACATGCTATTTGAGAAAATCTTTAATAGCGCATATAACCTTTTTTCATATATGCAAGAGACCTATAAGTTTTCAGCAGTAATTCATAAAGAAGGGAAATGGTACGTATCATGGTGCCCAGAACTTGACGTGGCAAGCCAGGGGGAAACTATTGAAAAAACGATCGATAACCTTAAAAAGGCTGTGACACTTTCTCTTGAAGATGAAGATTTCAAATCCCTACTGCAGGCTCGATCCTTACCACAATAATTGAGGTTTCCCATGACAAAGCTTCCAATACTGTCAGCACATGAGATTATAAAAGGTCTCAATAGTCAAGGATTTAAGGTGGTCCCACAAAAGGGCAGCCATATCAAAATGAAAAAGAAAACTTCGGAAGAAACACGTATAGTCATTATCCCTGAGTATAATGAAATTCCTGTTGAACTTTGCAGTCAATAATCAGGTGGTCTGGCTTGACACCTGAAGAGTTTATTGAACTTTTTTAGAGCCCATTCGAAAAGTTTTGTGATCTGTTCTGTAAAACATTATTCACTTTTTTACTTTACAATTTTTTTCTGGATATTTTTTTTTGGAGAGGTTACATTAAAAATAGATGGTTAAATGAAGGAGACAATAAAAATAAAAGATAATCAAGCAAGCTTTACCGCAATGAAGGTAGCCTACATGCGTGCCTATCATTCCATACATGCAATTCAAAAAATCTTTGACGATTTTCTGGCCTATGAGTTGATACCCGAGGAAAAAAGGCACTAATTGAACAACATTTAATTGAACAAAATATGATCTATGATCAACCGTTGAATGATTTTCCTTATACTGCATTGCAATCTGAGCCAACAATTATTCAAGAGTTTTAAGACAAGCAACCAGTAGATTGGAAGGCTTTTTCAATAGCCGTGCACGATATGCTGAAGATGCTTAAAAAATGCAATCAAAAAAGGAGTAAAGCAGTATGTGATTCTTGGAGCAGGAATGGATACATTTGCATTCCGACAACCTGAAATAATGGAAGAGTTAGAAGTGTTTGAGGTTGATCACCCAGCTACACAAAAATTTAAGCTCCATCGCATTGCTGAGTTGGGATGGAAACATCCAACAAAATTACATTTTATTCCTATAGATTTCACGAAGGAAAGCCTGATAACAGCACTAACTAGCTCATCATCTTATGATCCAAAAGTTAAAACCTTCTTTAATTGGCTTGGTGTCACTTACTTCTTGACCCAAGATGAAGTATTCACAACATTTCGTTCTATCAAAGAAATTGTTCCTGAAAATAGCACTATTGTCTTTGATTATCTAGATGCCGATGCATTTATTCCTGAGAAATCGTCCCCACAAATCCAAAAAACATTATTTTAAAGAGCACACAGATGAATATCCGGCTCACAAGCATGGGCATTTTGCATGTGCAGTTGTCAAATGATTAGGTATAACATATCCCCATGAGAATTCTAATTTACCATGATTTTTTTTCTTCGCGGGAATTTGTTATATCAAATTTAAAAATTATGTTACTAATTTTATTTTTAGTTATAAATTATTCATACCTACTACTAGATTCTTAGTCATACTTCCTGCAGTGTTATAAAATAAGAATTAGAATACTCTGATTATTTTATTTAAGATTATATCCGTCATCAATATAATAACAGCTATATAGAACCTTTCTTTCAAAAACGAAGGACATATACATGCAAGCAATTGAAGTATCTCATCTCATCAAAAAATTCGGCTCTCTCACTGCAGTCAATGATATTAGTTTCTCAGTTGGCGAAGGAGAAAACTTTGTTTTTTTGGGTCCAAATGTGCCGGTAAAACTACTACCATTCGTATTCTGACCGGAGTATCAAGACCAACATCTTGAACAGCAACCATCTTTGGCTATGATATTGAGCATGATACCATTAATGCACGGCAATCTATGGGTATTGTATCCGAAAATTCCAACGTTTACGACGATCTGACTGCATGGCAGAACATGATGCTCTCAGCTGAACTCTATCATGTAGGACGAAAGGAGAGATAAAAAAAGGCTACCGAATTGCTCAAGAAGTTTGAGTTATACGAACGTCGCAATGACAAAGCGCATGGTTTTTCAAAGAGAATGAAAAGACGCCTGACCCTTGCAATGGGGCTAGTTAACAGCCCAAGTCTGCTGTTTCTGGATGAACCAACCTCAGGACTTGATATACAGAGTAACCTTATCATTCGTGAGGTGATTTCAGATCTCATTCTCGATGGAGTCACTGTTTTTTAACGACGCACAATATTGAGGAAGCAAATGTAATGTGTGATCGGGTGGCTATCATCAATAAAGGAAATATTATTGCAATCGATGCACCAGAATCTCTAAAAAAGACGTTCAAAGGTGCACAGTCCATAGAAGTATCTTTTGACCGGAATTCTGCAGATCACCTAGATGAACTTAGCCACCTCTCCATGGTGAATGAAGTACAAAAAACAGGTGACAAGTTTAAGCTCTATACTGAAGATCCAGCTGAAGTTATTGATGACGTAGTAACTTATGCTCATACGCATAATCTTAAAATTATAAGCATCGCTACTCTTGGCCCAAGCCTCGAGGATGTATTTGTAAAATTAACTGGTCTGCAGCGGGCAGGTGATGGGATCCATGCAATCGATTAACCAGGAGGGGTATGTAAAACATATTTCCTGTGAGAGACCTGCTGCGTGGGCAATTGCCAAAAAAGACATGCGGATCTACCACCTTAAATCAAATATTATCGTTGCTGGCATCTTATTTCCACCTTTTATGTTCCTAGCTTTGCCATTGGAAAGAATGCTTCTCCAGATGCCCTGATTCCGGGATTGATCTTGATCACACTTCTGTTTTCATCATCACAAATAGAACCAGTCTCAATACCTATGGAAAGGAGAGTAAAAACTTTTGAACGTTTGTTCTCGGCACCAATTTCTCTTTATTAGCTGGTGTTTTGTGAGAGCCTGAGTGGATTTTTCTATATTCTCAGCATCGCATGTCTTCCTCTTGTAGTTGGTGTGATCATCTTCAGCACCCATATTGTACACCCAGCTGTCCTTGTGATTTCCATGATCTTCACAGCATTCTGTTTTGCGACGCTTGGAACACTGTTCGCTGCATACCCTACCGAGAATGTGGGTGAGGTTATGTCTATGCTTAATACAGTAAGGCTACCGCTCATCTTTATCTCGGGTGCTTTTTTGCCGATATCTTCTATGCCACATATAGGTCAGAAGATTGCACTTATACCCCCACTTAAATATGGAAATGATATGATCTAATATGCGTATACTGGTAAATCACTTTTTTCACCGCTGTTGGATGTTGTAATGCTGATGATCTTCATCCTGATATTTCAGATAACTGCAAACTATCTTTACAAAATATTTAACGAATGAGTGATCACAACAAAATAATTTGGTGAGGATATTAAACATTAACAGAAAAAATAATCTCATAGTGGGATACTAGTTTTGCCAAAATGCTCTTGTTTGGTAGAATTCATCTTGAGCCTGCATTGCTGCATCAGAGCTTTTTCATCATGAATTCACAAAAATATTTATCAACACTCGACATATGAGAGTTTGTGAAACAGGAAAACGATTTCATAGTTTTTCATGGTAATCTGCAACAGTTAATGGAAAAAGTGGAAACTGGAGAGATGATCCCCAAGCTTCAGGCTTCCCACTCTCCAATGTGCAAATTTTTTTACAGCCTATTACGTCATCAGCGGGATCCGTCATGTAGTTCCCCTGGTCCACGGTCCGACCGGGTGTCCGCTGTACATGTCAGATTTTGTAAGGACACGGGAATGCTGCGAGATCCGTGGAGTTCCATTAGAACCCACAGCTTGCACCTCGCTAGACGAAAGCTATGTCATACGGGGGTGAGGGAAAACTACTGGAAGCAGTAAAGGAAGCATACGCTAAGTACCACCCAATCTCATCGTCATTCTCTCTTGCTGCTGCTCCGGGATCATCGGTGATGACGTCGAAAGCATTGCTCGCGAGGCAGAGAAGTTGGTTGGCTGCCGGGTGCTTTGACTGGGGACAGAAGCTGGGTGACTTGATGCAAGAACGGTTTTCGGCATTCCTTACAGCCAGACTGGGCAGCCCTATGGCCCTGAGGCCACAAAGGAATGGCTGCTCGGCGTGGCAACACCTCTTGGCATGGAGGCAGCAGCTATTAAAGTGATTAAACGAGAGATGCAGGAAGTAGAACCGGGAATTGCATATTTAAGACAGGCTCTCTCCGAAAAAACGGCTATTGTAGAAATATCGGAATTTCCAGGGCCTATACGAGCGCTTTCCATGCACTGATGGCAGCAGAGTTTGGTGCCCATCCTGTCGTGATCAACGTCCATCCATATACAATCAAGGAACGTATGCCCAGCATCAAGTTTCTCCTGGAAACCGGGGTTAACCCGGAGATTATTCTGACAAAAGGACTCTTCCGGCTAGGGAGCCTTCGATCGTCCAAAGAGACCGAGGCCGAGCTAGAGGCGATTGTTAAGGAATATGATAACCCTATCTTCTTTGGGAATTCAGGCCGGTTTCCTCCCTGTCCAGTGGTGAACTTAACACTCATGAACCCATCGTTTCAGCCCCAGTACGGCTTCCGGGGAATTAGGAACATCTCCGCTCTAGTCAGACAGGCACTTGAGAACAAAGATCTCCTCCGCTCTCGATTGTTTAAGGGGATGCTCTATGGAACAAGGAAATTTTAAGGAAACTGCTGGGCCATCAACGTCTTCCTCGGAGACGCGCACCGACCCATACCTTCGGTGTGCTTTCAACGGTGCCGCCCTGACTGCACTTGGAGTCTCTCGTTCTGCACTCCTTGCTCATTCCCCGCAAGGATGTGAGTATCTAGTCAACAATGCATTTGCCTCGCAGGAGTGCGACTATATGGAAACAATGACCATCTGTACCAAGCTCTGCGTGGACGAGATCGTGTATGGTGGAGAGGACATCCTTGCCCGCACAATCCTGGAGGTAAAAGATCTCTCGATCTCTGCCTTTTTCGTGCTTAGTGTATGTGGGCCCGAAATTGTGGGCGACTATATTGTAGCGGTATGCGAGGCCCTGCAGCCAGAAGTGAAGTTCCGACTAGTTCCGATTGAATGTGCAGGGTTCCGAGGATCGCAGTACGATGATATCGACATCGCGATGGATACGATACTAAAAAAGCTGGTAAAAGACGACGTAGATAAAGTATCTGGTTCTGTCTGCCTTGTAGCTCCCCATGCCAATGCCAATCCGACATGGCCAGCAGGTCTGGCATGGGTGAAACAGGTTCTTTATCGGATGGGCATTAAGGTTGTAGCCACGCTCACACACCAGACTCCAATTTCTGAAATCGAAAACATCGCATCCGCTGAGCCCTCCTTCCTGCTGAGCCATGATGCTGGTCAGAAAGCATCAGATTACCTTTTTGCGAGTATGACATCGAGTAGATATGTAAAGGGATACCCTTGCCAATAGGGATGACAAACACGCAGCTTTGGCTGACAGTTCTAGGAGAGCGATTCGATGTGGTGAAAAAGGTGGAGGAGATCGTTGCAGAAGGCGAAAGGATGGTGATGGCAACTTGTCGACGTAAGTGGCCGATGGCGAGGTTTCTGTACCGGACTCCGATAGCTATTGTTGCCGATGCAACAGTCGGGATTCCTCTAGTCCGGTTTGTCACCGAGGAGATGGAGATGACCCCGGAGCTTGTTGCCTTGTATACCTCGCAGAAGCCGAGTCGGGAACTTCTGGAGTTGGAACTCCAGAGCCTCGGGCTCAATCCGAAAATCGTTTACGGAACAGACGTGTATAAAACACGGAAGAGTCTACTTGATGTCAGGCCACGGGTTGTGTTCGGTAGCACCATCGAAAGGCATGCCAGTGAGGGACTTCCCGTGGCCTATGTTGTCGAGGTAGTTAGGATGATTCGCCAGTTTAGGATGATCAATCGGGAATACTTCGGATATACAGGCATATTAAATCTATTCGAGTGCGTTCAGAACGAGTGGACTATGGGATGGCGTTCGAAAGAAAGAAGATATGAAGCAAAATGGTGACGGCATATGAGACAGATCGCTATCTATGGCAAAGGGGGGGCATCGTGAAGAGCACGATAACTTCAAACCTGTCTGCCGCATTACATGCGATGGGGCACACGGTAATGCAGGTAGGATGTGATCCAAAGAGAGATTCGACGAAGGATCCTTCCAGAGGGAAAGTTTATTCCCGCGGTACTGGAAGAGCACCGAGAATAGCTGAGGTTAGGAAAAGACGAATATGCAATAAATTTGAACAAACCAGTCTTCAAATAACCCAGTCGGATCTACCTTGTCGAAGCGGGAGGACCGGAACCGGGTATTGTGTATGCTGGTCGAGGTGTGCTTACCTCACTGCAAATCCTAAAGGACCTCAAGGCGTTTTCGACCTACAACATCGACGTGGCAATTTACGATGTCCTCGGTGACGTCGTATGTAGTGAATTCTCGATGCCTATCCGCGAAGGGTTTGCAAAAGAAATTTATCTCATCTGTTCTGGCGGTTTTATGAGTATCTATGCTGCAAACAACATTGCTAGGGCGGTGTAGCGCCTCGCAAAGCGGGAGGATACCGGCCTCGCAGGGATTATCTGCAACAGCAATGGTAATGAAGCATTTGAGCATGCAGTCATCCCAGCTTTTGCAAAAAAGCTGGGGACCCCATTTGTCCAGTTTGTCCCCCGGAGTTCCGTGATCCAGGCATGTGAACTGGAAGGGAAACCTGTTGTGGAGCATTCCCCAGATTCACTAGAAGCGAAAATATTTCGGAACCTTGCAAAAGCGATAATGGAAAATGATTCGCTGGTGATCCCAACGCCAGTGAACGACTTTGCCGAGCTTGAAATGATATACAGGCAGCATCTGGTGAAGATTTAAAGAAATCAAGATATCATATCATTTCACGAGGATATCATGCCGGATGAAATGAGAGAGAAAAAAGGCAAATTAACTGCTCAAGAAGTTTTAGTTATACGAACAGCACAATGAAAAATCCATGCAATCGATTAATCAGGAGGGAGGTGTAAAACTTCTTTCATGCGAGATATCTGCTGGGTGGGAAATTGTTAACCTAATTTGATGCCTATAGTCAATCGCTCGCCAATAGGAAGTATTGTACTGCTTAAATATTGACAGCGAGCAATTTGCTTGATCAAACTCTTCATATTTTGATAAATTCATATCTCTGGCCGGTAAAAGATAATCTTCGGCCAAGAATACTCCACCTGGTTTCAGAAGGGTGACTAAATTATTTAATAATACAGGGTAAAGTGTTTTATCTCCAACATCTTGAAATATTAAATCGAAGCTTTCTTTTAGAGTTGGTATTATTTCCTTTGCATCCCCGATTATTACCTCGATAAGTTCAGCAACACCAGCATGCTTGAAATTTTTTATGGCTTGTTTTGCTGACTGCTCATTATATTCAATCGTAGTAATTTTGCCGCCGTATTCTTTAACAACGATAGCCATAGATACTGTTGAATAACCTATACTTGTTCCAATTTCTAAGATCCTTTGTGGTCGTACCAAACGTATTAATAGCTGTATCATTCTTGAAACGTCGCTATCTACCACTGTTCCGAATTTTGTGAGTTCTGTCATTTCAATATATTTTTTTTAGATGCTTCGTCGTTTTCATATAAGGTATCAATATATGATACAGCTTTTTCAAAATTAATTTCCATGTTTTCTACTTCTCTTTCTATCTAAATAAAGAGTTGTATACAGTAACTTAAGAAGCCATCCTCGGGATAGGTATCAAATTTTGGTTGGTGGGTGATAAGATGTTAAAGTTCTCCTAAACAAAGATCAATGAGAAATTATTTAAGGACTTTACAAGGAATAATGATTCTGGAAAATAAAGCTCTCGAAAAATTGGCTCAACTTGATAATCACGAAATGATTCGAACGATCACTCTTGAAGAGCACTTTACACACCCTGCATTTCTGGCTGGCCCGGGAAGAAGGGTCAATGAACAAGCCAAGATGACAACGAACTTTGGCTATGGGAAGTTTATCGAAGAATTGTCCGATCTCGGCGATAAGAGAATCGCAGAAATGGATACCGCAGGTATCGACGTACAGGTATTGTCGCATCCCATAATACAGCAACTCAACGCTGTCGAAGCCGTAGAGCTAGCTCGCGAAGCTAATGACTATCTTGCAGAGGCTGTGCGACGGTATCCAAAGCGTTTCGCTGGATTCGCCACTCTACCGATCGCTGCTCCAAACATTGCTGCCGAGGAACTGGAGCGCATGGTTAATGAACATGGTTTCAAAGGAGGATATATCACCGGCCACACTCGTGGGCGCTACTTGGATGACAAATTCTTTTGGCGGATCCTAGAGCGTGCCGAAGCGCTCAAGGTTCCACTCTATATCCATCCAACACCACCACCGGAACCAGTAATTGAGGCTTACTATGCAGGCTTCTCACCAGAAGTGACAAGCGGTTTATCCAGAGCGGCATGGGGTTGGCATATCGAGACCGCAGTCCATGTTCTCCGTCTAATCCTAAGTGGAGCTTTTGACCAGTTTCCGGGTCTTCAGATCATGATTGGCCACATGGGAGAAGCTCTTCCGTTTATGATGCCCAGGATAGACAACGTTTTATCTCCAAACATAACGAAGCTGAATCATCCTGTAGTAGACTATCTTCGAGAGAATATTTACTATACGTTCAGCGGTTTCAACTTTACTCCGACGTTCCTCAATTTGTATCTTCAGGTTGGAGCTGACAGAATAATGTTTTCTGCCGATTACCCCTATAGTCCTATGGCTCAAGCACGCAACTTCCTGGATCAACTTCCTGTGAGCCCTGTAGATAAGCATAAGATAGCACATGGAAACGCGGAACGCATCCTACGACTCTAACAAAAGGATAATGGAACCATAGAACAAGATCATCGATCTATAAAGCGGATAGTTCATTCAATGTTAGTATTTCAGTCTTTTTGATCTGCTAATAAGACTTTAAAAGGAATTGAAGCTATGAACATAATCAAAAAAAGACAAATCAATAATTTAAATTACTCTGTTCTTAATGAAGTCAAATATATTAATCAATTATTTGGTATAGTTTTATAATGTTGGTACATTTTTCTTGAATATTTTGATTTTTATTCATACTTATAGATTACATATTTTTTTGATTTTTTTGCAACGGAACCATATTAAGTAAGTGTTTTTGATCGGTTCCGTTGCAAAAAATCCTTTCTACTGATACAATAGAATAAAAAGAAAACCAAAGATAGTGATATGCTATCTAATTCCTTTAAATGGAAGCATTATGAAGGGGGAATTATCCTATTAAATGTAAGATGGTACTTAAAATATGCATTAAGTTATAGAAATTTAAAGGAAATGATGGCAGAAAAGGGAGTAAAAGTCGACCATACAACAATCATTAGATGGTTAGATCAATATTCCCCTGAAATAGAAAAGAAGATAAGAAGACATTTAAGACCAACAAATGATTCGTGGAGAGTTGCTGAAACCTATATCAAAGTAAAAGGTAAATGGGACTATTTTTACCGAGCAGTTGACTCAAATGGAGATACAATTGATTTCATTAAGTTCAAAACGAGATAGAAAAGCAGCAAAGCGATTCTTTAAGAAAGCTTTAAGTTTTAATCATAATCAAATTCCACGAGTAATAACAGTTGATAAGAATCCAGCTTATCCACCTGCTATAGATAAACTAAAAATTGATAAAATACTACCTAAAAACGTAGGCATTCGACAAATCAAGTATTTGAATAACATTATAGAACAAGATCACAGATCTGTAAAGCGAATCGTTAATCCAATGTTAGGATTTCAGTCTTTTCGATCTGCTAATAAGACTTTAAAAGGAATTGAAGCTATAAATATGATCAAAAAAGGACAAGTAATCGATCTAAATTACTCTGTTCTTAATGAAGTCAAATACATTAATCAATTATTTGGTATAGCTTTATAATGTTAGTACATTTTCCTTGAATATTTTGATTTTTATTAATTACTTATAGATTTACATATTTTTTTTGAAGTTTTTGCAACGGAACCAGATTTTTTTTCATAGCTTCGCGGTACATGTCTACCATAACCTCCACCCCCCGGGGTTTCGATTACAAAAAGATCTCCTTTCTTCAGTTTGAAATCAGCCAATCCTTCAACTTCGATAACTCTGCCGTATCTTCTGATAAGCGTGTTCTTTCCGCATTTTCCAGGCATTCCACCTTTGAGCCCGAAGGGAGGAAGCTTCCTGTGGCTCGAGAGGATAGCAGCATCCATATCCTTCAGGAATCTAAATTTTCGGACAACTCCATTTCCACCCCTGAATTTACCATTTCCTCCGCTTCCTTGCCGGATGGAAAATTCCTCAAGCAAAACTGGAAACCTTGCTTCAAGAACCTCAGGATCTGTAATTCTTGAGTTAGTCATGTGAGTATGGACAGCATCTGTTCCTGAAAAGTTGGGGCCTGCGCCTGCACCTCCACATATTGTTTCATAATACTGGAAATCAGCGTTTCCGAAAGTAAAATTGTTCATCGTACCCTGAGAAGCCGAAAGCGTGCCAAGGGCACCGAACAGAGCATCAACAATATACTGTGCAGTTTCAACATTGCCTGCAACAACTGCTGCAGGAGGTTGGGGCTTGAACATAGAGCCAACGGGGATAACGATATCAAGAGGCCTTAAACAACCTGCATTCAAAGGGATATCACTTTTAACAAGTGTCCTGAAAACGTAGAGAACAGCAGCAATGCAAACAGATGCAGGAGCATTAAAATTATTTGAAAGCTGAGAGGAAGTACCCATAAAATCGATTTTAGCACCACGGTTATTGCGGTCAATTGTGATCTTAACTTTAATTGCATTTCCATCATCTAACAAATAAGTAAATTCTCCATCCGTAAGCCTGCCAATAACTCTTCTTACGGCTTCTTCAGCATTATCTTGCACATGACCCATATAAGCTTCAACAGTTTCAACGGAAAAAACGTCGACCATTTTGCGAAGTTCCTGAAGACCGTTCTCATTTGCAGCTATCTGTGCACGAATATCAGCAATATTCTGGTCAGGATTTCTTGCCGGGTATTTCCCCGAATTCAGCCATACTTTTAACCCTTCCTCGCAGAAACGGCCTTTTTTGACTATCTTCATGCCCTCGTTCAGTACACCTTCTTCTTCAATAGTTTTGCTGCCAGAAGACATGGATCCAGGACTGATCCCTCCTACATCTGCATGATGACCTCTGGAAGCCAGGTAAAAAAAAACCTCTCCAGAGCTGCCAAACATCGGGGTAACAATTGTGATATCAGGGAGATGAGTTCCTCCGTTATACGGGGAGTTAAGCAGATATACATCTCCTGCTTGCATTTTTTTTATTTGTGTCCTGATAAGAGCTTTTACGCATTCACCCATAGACCCCAGATGCACAGGAATGTGGGGAGCATTTGCTACCAAGTTTCCATGCCTGTCAAAAATAGCGCAGGAAAAGTCTAGTCTCTCTTTTATATTTACCGAGTGAGCAGTATTCTGCAAAGTATACCCCATTTGCTCGGCAACTAACATAAACCTATTACTGAAAATCTCGAGCATTACAGGGTCAACATCCGTACCTAGGACTTTATGGGTTGGGAGCGAAATTCTGCGGTTCAGGATAAGATGATTAAGTTCAGTGACCTTCCCTTCCCAACCAGGTTCAATAATAATGGTTGTATTTTTCTCGATTATAATTGCAGGTCCATTTACACAAGCCCCTGATTTTAGCTCATCCCTCTTGAGAATAAAAGTCTCATGAAACTCCCCATAACTATACATTTGACCTGTAGATACAGGTGAGAAAACAGTATTTATTTCAGTTTCCAGTGCAGTGTCAGGAAATCTTTCCATAATCCCTACTACCTCTACGGAAACAGTCTCAACAACAATGGTTTTATCCTCCATCACGAACCCGAAGTGCTTCTTGTGAAGTTCCTCAAAACCTTTCCTGAGAGTATCCTTATCAGCAAAATTCACAAGTAATTGAGTGTCTGAACCTGCATAACGCATATGTACTTTGAAGAGCATAATAATTTGGTTCTCCTGCACTCCCTGCGCCAGCATCGAAAAAAATCCTTCCTTTTTAAGCTCTAAAAATACGATTTTCAATTCCTCTATCAGCTTGTCCGACAATTCACCCCCTATGTATCGTTCTTTTATCAATCTCTGATCTGCAAGTCCTATACCATATGCTGAAAGAACGCCCGCAAACGGATGAATGAAGATGCTTTTAATACCAAGACTGTCTGCAACCCTGCAGGCATGCTGTGCAGCTGCTCCTCCAAAACAACAAAGGGTATATTCTGTTATATTGTGCCCCTGCTGGACCGAGACTTTCTTGATGGCGTTTGCCATATTCTCGACTGCGACGGAAAGAAATCCCTCTGCAACCTGCTCAGGTGTCCGAAAACCACTTTCGTTTGAAATCTCTTTTGCAAGCTCTGCGAATTTCCTGCGCACAGGTTCTGAGTCAGGAGATTGATCTGCGTTGAGCCCGAAAAGCTTTGGGAAAAATTCGGGCCGCAATTTTCCGAGCATTATGTTGCAGTCGGTAACTGTAAGGGGTCCGCCTTTTCGGTAACATGCAGGACCAGGATCCGAACCTGCAGATTCTGGACCTACCCTGAACCTACCTTTGTCGTAATTAAGTACGGAACCTCCACCTGCTGCAACAGTATGGATGCGCATCATAGGAGATCGCAAGCGTACACCCGAGATCTCGGTTTCAAGACTGCGCTCATACTCCCCGCTGTACTGAGCTACATCTGTAGATGTCCCCCCCATATCAAAAGTAATGATTTTTCGTACCCCTGCCACTAGAGATGTTGCAACGGCCCCAACAATTCCACCCGCTGGCCCGGACAGAATACAGTTCTTACCTTGAAAACCTTCTGCATCGATAAGCCCTCCACTGGATTGCATAAACATGAGTCTGGTATTTCGTTTTTCTCTTTTCTCCTGTCGTTCTTTTCGGTTTTTTTCTCGTTTTCCTTGCCAGTCTTTCGTTTTTCTTTTTACCTCTCCTTCCTTCCTTCCTTTTTCTATTTTTTCTTGCCCCTCTTCTTCCTGTTCCCCTTCTATTTCTTCTACCCCTTCATTCAGAGTTCTCTGAACCATGTAAACGTACTTTCTGAGAACAGGAGATAGATATGCATCTACAACAGTCGTTTCTCCTCGAATCACGAGTTTTATCAGTGGACTCACCTGATGAGAAAGGGATACTTGTGTAAAACCTATCTCTCTGGCAAGTCTTCCAAGCCTAAGTTCATGCTTCGGATATTTATACGCGTGCATCAGGACGATGGCAACTGATCGAATTCCGGCTTTGAAGGCCACAAAAAGTTCTTTTTTTGCATCTTTAAGATTTATGGGCACAAACTCTTTTCCATCTGCTCCTAATCTTCCAGACACCTGGATAACCCTTTCGTACAACTGAGCTGGGAGTTCAATTTTCTGAGCAAAAATATCTGGGCGATTTTGGTACCCTATCCTTAAAGCATCCCCAAAACCCTGAGTTACAACAAGAACAGTGCGCTCTCCTTTCCGTTCAAGGAGAGCATTGGTACCTACTGTTGTCCCCATTTTCACGGTCCCTATTAATTCCGAAGGCAGAGGGGCATCTTTGGCCAGCCCCAGAATATGACGAATTCCATGTATCGCTGCATCCTTATATCGGTAGGTATCTTCAGAGAGAAGCTTGTGTGTGATTAGTTTTCCTTCAGGGCTGCAGGCTATAATATCAGTAAATGTGCCTCCTCGGTCTATCCAGAATTGCCATTGAGCTTTGGGAGACATTAAAGGAACAATTGTATAAGTTGTATTAATTATTAATCCTGAAAACTCTAGAATTGATTTTTTTTCACATCAATACCTGCTTTCGCTCATTTACACATTCTTACACAATTTTCAAAATATCAATAACTTTTAAACGTCAGCTTTTTGGAAATCCTTTATACCATGAAGTTGCAATGAATCAGCATGAAAACATACCAGGGAATAGTTGTCGATGCTATTTCCAAGAAGCAGTTCAAAGGTGAGATTGCTGTTGAAAATGGAAAGATCGTTCGTTTAGAAGAGAAGGAGCATGATAATGAGCAGTACATCCTCCCAGGTCTTGTAGACGCCCATGTGCATATAGAAAGTTCTATGACCATGCCCTCGGTTTTTGCCAGAATGGCTGTTGCAAGAGGTACGGTTGCTGTGGTTAGTGACCCTCATGAGATTGCAAACGTGATGGGAGAAGAAGGCATAGATTACATATTGGAAGATTCCAGAAAAGCCCCTATGAAAATCTTTTTTGGAGTCCCCTCTTGTGTGCCAGCCACACCATTCGAATCTGCAGGATCAGTACTAGATGCAATAGCTGTGAACCGTTTGCTAGCAAGGGCGGATCTATACTACCTCGCCGAGGTGATGAATTTCCCAGACGTGGTCTCGGAATCTCCTGAATTAATGGCGAAAATTGAATCAGCCAAAAAATATAACAAAGTTATAGATGGTCATGCGCCTGGTTTGAGAGGTGCCGACCTACAGAAATACGTGAGCTCAGGAATTTCCACAGATCATGAATGCCTTACTTATGAAGAAGCGGTTGAGAAAATAAAGCTCGGAATGAAGATACAGATTCGAGAGGGAAGTTCAGCCAGATACTTCGAAACCCTTTATCGTTTGATATATGAATACCCAGAATCCGTTATGCTTTGCACCGACGATTCTCATGCCAATACTCTGATACATG
This sequence comes from uncultured Methanosarcinaceae archaeon, assembly GCA_963833425.1. Classification (GTDB taxonomy): domain Archaea; phylum Halobacteriota; class Methanosarcinia; order Methanosarcinales; family Methanosarcinaceae; genus Methanosarcina. Next base: position 562,415 of record CAWHXP010000003.1, read on the forward strand.
AAGGACATATCGATAGGCTAATACGAAGCGGATATCAAAAAGGACTTGATATCTATAACCTGATTCAAGCAGCAGTGATCAATCCTGTTGAGCACTATGGCCTTAATGTAGGGCTTTTGCGCAAGGGAGACTCTGCAGATTTCATTATCGTAGACGATCTAAAATCATTCAATGTGTTGAGTACCTTCATTGATGGAAATTGTGTTTATGATGACGGGAAGGTGCTTTTCCCGATTGAAAAAATTTCTGCAAAAAATGTTTTCAACAGAAATGAAATCTCAATTGAAGATATAAAAATATCTCTGCCATCTGCAGACAATAGAAGGGAGCAGAGGAGAAATATCAGGGTGATAGTTGCCCAGGATGGAGAACTTGTCACAGGCCAAGAATTAGCCCTGGCAAAAGTAGAAGACGGTAATCTAGTTTCAGATCCAGATAGGGATATTTTGAAATTGGTTTTCCTGAGCAGGTATAGAAATTATCCTGTTCAAATTGGTTTCATAAAGAACATAGGCCTGAAAAAAGGCGCTATTGTGAGCAGCATTGCTCATGACAGTCACAACATTATTGCAGTCGGGACCACTGACAAAGATATCGTGGAAGCTGTCAATAGGCTAGTGGAAAATAAGGGGGGAATAGTTGTAGGAACTGCAGGAGATCTACATGATCTTCCGCTAGAGGTTGCAGGCCTTATGAGCATTCGGAGTGGAGAAGAAGTAGCTTCTCGATACAAGCTACTGAATGAAGAAGCTCGGAAACTTGGAACCTCGCTGAAGTCCCCCTTTATGACTCTTGCATTTATGTCGCTTCTGGTAATTCCTGAACTTAAACTGGGAGATAAGGGGTTATTCGATGTAACAAAATTCGAATTTGTCGAGCTTTTCGCAAAGGAATAAACATAAAAGAACTGCAGGAGTCAGTAAAATATTCATTCCCACTTAATTATCACAATAAATCGCGACTAGAAAGAACTGCTCATTAACATGAAGTTTATGGATATAGCTAATATAGCAGAGCATTGTAATTTTTACAGAGGCCTTAAAGTTAGTTTTTTATCCAATCGCACTTGAAGCATTTATTGATGACATTTTTGATAAAGTCGTTTCCAAAAGCTATGAAGTTGCTTCCTTTACCATGTAAATTTAATGTTTTTCACATTCCTGAGTTCAATAATTGCGTAATTTTCAGTGATGCATAAAGTATTCTTCTTTTGGTGATCTTCCCTTCGACTGATGATATTTTCCATATCAGAAAACTTTTTCTCACAGATATCTTGCCCTTGCTGTCCGTGACAATTATTTTAACCCCAATTCATTTACCTTCTTTACGAGCTCTTAATCAGTGACTAATGCATCACTGTAAAGATATTTTCCTAATTTTTGGTTTGCCTCTGTCTGAATGCTTTCCCTCAAAAAATAATTTCTCACACATATAACCTTCTATTAAAACAAATGAAATGAATAAAAAAAGTTGATCTGAAAAAGGTTTTCCATGCATATAGATTATCTTTCGTCGATTTACTGTAAATAAAACACTGCACAAGACGATGTTTTTAGTATTATGTTCACGGAAGTTCAGTTCCTATTAGCTGCTCCTCATATAATTTATTTAATAATGATTATTGATGATATTAAAAGCATAATAATTTGCCACTATTATAAAACTGTAAATGTGTTATAATGTTTAACTTTTATTTTTAGTTAATAAATTAACATATTTAATATCCAAATTTTCTAATGACCACCATTGAGGACTCTTCATACATTTTAGATATACTACTTACCGTCTGTAAAATTGTTGTTGTTTCTGTGAAACATTTTGTCTATCAACATTCGCTAGTTGTGCATCAGCTCTACATCATTTAACGTAGATGTGTAAAGCTGTGTTAGCTTGTGAGAATTTAATGTATTAGAGGAAATACAAAGATATGCTCTTACTGCTGCAGCTGTCATTGTTACTACAAACAAGATTGCCAGTATAATAGCGAGTGGTCTTTTGATTCTGTTAGATTCGATTCCATATGTTAAGTCTCCTGATATTATATATAGAATTGATTTTACCATGATTATTAATGATTATTTGGAGCTTAATAAGTTTTTTGTATAAAAAAGTTAATATATATTGAAATTAGTACCAACATCATGAGACACTAAAAATTGAATTTATATAAAGTTTTCAGACCTAGAACTCCAACTGTTTATTTTCGTAGTTTGCTTATTCACCATTATAGCATTCCCAAAAGAAAAGTAATTACTTCATTGAAATCAAATTCTCAAAACATTTACTTAACCTACTACCAATAAATAGTCTAGTTCAAAAGTAGAAGAGAACAGCTTACAACGTTAACTCTATAAAATCGATACCAAGGCTTATTTTTCAATCTTCCTTAAATTTGGATATATTTATTATCTTTTCCACTCTGAATTTCAGATTTCAAGCAATTAGCAGCTTTTCAGACCAATCCGTACATTTTAAGAGACTCAGAGGTTGGGACCGTTGCAGAGATTAGGATTGAATGTCCATGAATAAAGACAGATCATTTAAATTCAGCATGAATTATATATCAATTATTTATATTTAATTTTATCATATATACAAAAAAAACTAAAATATCAAAGTGAGGTTTCAGAAATGTATTTTTGCCCAAATAGCCGTTTGACTCTATAAAGTCTCATGAGATTATTTCCAACTACATAAATATATAAGAATAAAATACTGCTCTGATTGAGATGCAGGAAAAAAAGTTACAAAATAATGTTAACTATACATTAAAAAAATCCAACGTAGTTTGAAAACGTAAGTCTGAAAGCATGATCGCCTTTTTCAACCATTCAGTTTTCGGTATGCTTACCCTGCCTGCGAGGTCTGAAACTGCTGATGTTAGAGAATCAAATTTATGAGGGGGATTTTTAAGAGCTTTTCTCATGCCTTCCCGAACTACCCACACCCCAAGAGGAGCCCAGTAATGAGGAGTAATTTCCCTTAGAACGAAAACAGAAGCCTGTTTTCGGATTTCAGTAAGATATTCAAGCACAGCCAACCTTGTGGCATAATAACCTCCTGCTAGAATAGAATATCCTTTTTTCCCGTTGGGCCCTTCACTGTCTTCACCAATCCAAACTGATTCCCCAGACCAGATTGTATTTGGGAGCCACATCTCAATAAGTTCGAAAGAATAAGTTCGAGGAAGAATGAGGACTTCAAAGTGGTTCCCGAAATGAGTCCCGCTGAAAAGCAAAATATCGGAAATTAAGGAAAAGTCCTTTATGTGATCTGCAAGTTCCTTTCCGGCCATATCATCAACTGCTGTTATTGACCAGCGAGTAGGAACTAATTTTCTTTCTTTCCCGAGTAAGCCGATTGAAAAAAGGCGCGTGATGTGTTCTACTGTGACATTATTTTCCAGAAGTTCGGTAATAGCATCTCTTGCCAGAGAATCAGTATCATAGACGAGGTAATCTACTTTTCGTGGAACTTTGGGATTTTCTGTAAGTTCAAAATTTTTTACAAGGCCTGATGGACCCATAGGCATGAGAATGGTATCAAAATTCAGTTCTTGCTTTGGAATTTTGTAAAACCAGACCTCAGTATCTACTGGTTTTCGGGAGAGAGCGAGTTCCTGAGCTTTTATAAGAAGGGGGTTTTCTTTTCTGCGTGCGTCTTTTACGTGGAAATTTGTATTTGCCCTAACCATACGGGAACGCATGAAGATTATATCTTCAATTTGCATGTTTGCCCAGGCTGAAGGATCTTCCAGGAAAAAGGCTTCATTTTCCTTTGTCAACGGGGAAATTATTGGACCTGCTGTAATCTTAGGAAAGCCATAACTACCAACAAAAACAGACGGGGGAGATACTCCAAAAACAGAAGATCCTGAGATAGCGGGAGCGATCGATTGTAAGGACCTATATTTTTCAAAAATTGGACAAAGAGGACGCCCGCAAATTCTTTTCCCTTTACATTTGATACACAGCGTTCCACTCACTTTGAATCCATGTCCTCACATCTGAATGCAAGCTTTAACTTCAAGAACTTACCTATATAGCAAATAAGATTTCCGAACAAAACTACAAACAAAGTACATGCTTTTTATTTTTTCCGAAAATAAGCTTCTATTAAAAGTATCAAAGCAAAATTTTAAATTTATCTCTGTGAGTCCTCATAAAAGTCAACTTCAGCTTCAAGTTTCTCACCGACTTCTGAGATACTGTAACTTTAAATATTCCAGAATATCCGCCAAAACTTGCAATGTATACATTATTCCAGAAAAATCATTGTTCTCGTAAGCTAGCCCGGATTTTAGGCAAGATGCTCTATACCATAATTTCACAAATTGTTTTCATAAGAACCAAGATCTAAATAATAAAGTAAACTTTACTATACATGTACCGTTGTTTTTAATATTCAAGTAGAAATTAGGTCTCCCTCAATGCACCATATAGACAACGCATGTTACCGCAAAACTTGCAAGAGTAAATACAATTTCGAACCTGGAAATAGTACATTCATTTCTCATGCCTCTTTTCTTATAAAGGCTGTCAAAGTTTAATTTTTAATTTGTTCAGCAGAGAAACCCTTTTCCATGAGGACTTCTTTCATGCGGGCCAGGTGATTTCCTTGAAGTTCCACAGTATTTCCTTTTACAGTGCCACCGCATGCAAACTTTGATTTAAGATAAGTAGACAGTTCGTGCAGATCAATTTCACTAGCGTCGAAGCCTTCCACAACAGTAACTTCTTTCCCATATCTTCTTCTATTTATTTTCACTGTAATTCTCTGTTGCTCTTTTGCAACCTCTTCGCATACGCAAAGTTCTTTTGGAAGCCCGCATACCGGGCACATTCCGCTGCTCATTTGTTGGCGTATCCTCCAAATTTGTAATAATTATATGTGTAATTTACATCCAAAAATGACTGAAAAGACATCAAGTACTTATCAATGAAGGTATTAAAGCCTAATGGTATTATTCTGCCACTTTATGCTGAATTTAGGTTTATGGACAAAAATTGTTGCAGTACAAAAATCAGTCAAAGCTTTATTATTATTTCCAATTTTTGATATGACAGATTATAACTACATAAATAAAATTAATACCAGTGTAACGTTACATGATAATTATGACATCAAGTGAAAAGGCGAATCTTGATTTTTAGTCCATTCAGGATCTAGATCATCTTTGTCAAGTGTTTGATATTTTCATTATTAAAGTTTCCATCGCAACATATGTTTTACTTTTCATGCACTGAAGTATATCAGCTCTAACTAACCTCAATAAAATAAAGCAACAATATCTGAAAAAGCTACTAAGTGGATTTTGGAATTAGCTCAAACAAAGAATGGAGTACTACCGAAGAGCTAAACTCCCCATGAATCTTAATCTCAAATCTACAAGGAAAAACATTAAAAGCGTCTCTATTGCTGGATAGAGCGTTTTCTATCCACAACAGTTTCAATTTTAGATATTCCTGAATTATTGAAGAGGATTCCAATCTATCACTAATTTTCATTTCGCGAGAATCACGTCCAAATTTTCCCAGCTAATTTCTATATTTGACCATATTTATTCTAGTCTGATCATCATTCTTTGACTTTAAATATAGCTTCTGCTTTTCTCAAAATATTCCTTTTATTTTTAATGTCATCAACTGATAAAGATTCTAAAAAAGCTGAACACAAAATCTTTGGATTCATCCTTTGGAAAGCAGTAATCAGAACTTTACATGCTTCGAATACTGATTTAGTTACCGCATAGATTCATTTAGTTGGGGCCCGTTTTGAACTGATCTTCTTGTGTCCTAATATATCACTCATCAACAGATGTATCTTTTTATACTGACCATTTCATTATTGAATCAAACTTTTTGATTTGCTCCAAAGTACCCTGTTTCTCTTAAAAGAGTTACTTTTTCTGACAAATTTGGACTCGAATCATGAAGATTAGTTGTTGTTTTGAATCTTCAGATAAATTCATAATCCAAGTTTATTATACTATAAATTTTATATCCAAAGTATGACTCAATATCCTTTTTTGCGTAGTTATTGTCTCTGATTTACCTTATTTTTGCTTATTTTTCTATACATTTATCTAGTTTTTCTGTCCAGGATCTGACTGGATAAAAATAGATATATGAATTAATCCCTTTTTTATTTTCAAAACCAAGTTCTGAATGATCAGACTGCGATAATACCTGAATGTATCAAGAAAAACCAAGAAAATTCCCTGGGGAAAAAAAATCAATACATTATTTTTCAAGTTCAAAATTTGAAAGATGATGCCATTTCTGTAAAAAACATTTTAAACATAATTATTACTTCGATTCAGGTTTTACTCAAGAAACTGTTTTGTTAAAATATATAATTCAAAAATGATACTAAATGATTCCTAAGTAATTAAGGGATCAATCTCAGAAAGTTTGTCTCTAATTGACTGAAGACGTTTGTATCAATTTTTTAAAATAAAAATGAGCTAGAGTTTTCACATGTAAAAAAATAATTATTAATATTTAAATTCTCCAATACTTAAATGTAAAGGAGTTTTTGAAATTTTTCGTAGGTAAAATATAGGTATGCTACGATAAATCCATTATTCTCATTTCATGAAGTATTAGTTTTTCACGTGAATACTATGATCGAATTAGCGTTGTTTGAGATCTTCGTACAATATTTATAGGTATTTTGTAAAATGATATTTAGTTCATTTATCCCCAGATATAGTGGCTTGATCTGTATTTTTATTTTTAAGTCTCATCCTATTTTTTTAAGCGCGAGTTCGATGGCATCTATAAGGCTGTCTTTCGGGATGATGGTTGTCACAGGGATATTGATAATTTTTTCTATAGTTGGGCTTACTATTGGAGCACATACCAGGGCTTTTGCTCCATCTCTTTCAGCGTTAACAGCTGCTATTATTGCTTCTTCCATTGATGTTGCTGAATATTCCCTTATTGTAACCAGCCTGCCAGCTATTTTTTTTTTAGTTTCTACGATATTGTCAAGTACCGAACGAGCTGCAATTACTGCTATAAAATCTTCCCTGTCCGATTCATTAATATCCCGAATTGTTTTCACTATCTGACGGAGGGTTTTGATATTTGGATCTCGGTTACCTGATAGGATTTTATATAGGGTGCTTGGAGGGATATTTGCTTTTTTGGCAAAATCTATGGCTGTGAGGTTAAGGTCCTCTTTAATAACAATCGAAAATGTTTTTTGAAATACAGCATCTGATTCGAAAGCTGATTTGATAACTTTATCTGCAGCATTCATGAGATTCAACCTCTGAAATTCTGTAAAGACTTTCAATAGGTATAAATATTTTGCACCTAAAGGGAGTTTGGACCAGATTGAAAGATATCCTGATGTATTAATACATTTGGTATATAATGGTATTTCCCGAATTTTTTCAGTTGCAAGAACAAGAGAAAAACTATGGGTGGAAATATTTTGATTGTCTCGGGGCTTGGTGACTCCGAAAAAGACCATGGGCAAACGCATTGGGAGAAAGACCTTCTCAATTGTAGTCGTGTTGTTCAACACGATTGGGAGCAACCAGCCGCGAGCTACTGGCTTGCGACTTTGTGCGAAGTGGTGGAAAGGTCTAACCCTCATATCCTACTTGTAGCACACAGCCTCGGATGCTCTTTGGTGGCCTATTTTGAAGCAAAGCCCTTAGCGAAAAAAGTTATTGGGCTTTTTTGGTAGCTCCTCAGAACATTGATTATTTAATCAAAGAAGATGGGGAGCTTTCCCAGTTGATGGGCTCATTCACTTTAATGCCTAAAGAAGCCTTGCCATTTAAGTCTGTTGTCGTTGCCAGTAGTAATGACCATTATTCAACCACTGATAGCTTTCTAAGCCTCTCAAAGGCTTGGAAAGCATTTTTTGTGAACACTGGACACGGACACATTAGTGCAGAATAAGGACACGGCCCTTGGCCTGATGGAAGACAGTTGCTCAAGAACTTTTTCACACCATCGCACCCTGAAATTGTAAAATGTAAAAGCATGTGTGGATGGAGTAACTTTGGGGAGGAAGAAAATATTCGATTGCGAATTTGGAATGTTTACAATTGTTTATGCTTGTCTTCGATTTTCGTTGCCTTTTGTTTAGATTTAACAGTAAGCCATAAATCCATATAAGCCGAATTTAAGCCTTGTTACACCATAGCCGCAATGACAAGTAAATTATGGCTACTTTCAAAAAAAGTACAAAAATGGCAAGTTCAAAAGGTGTTGGCTACCCGATGATGATGTGGCCATGGACACTATGGTTGTCATGGATATTATGGTAGTTATGGTCATCAAGCCAGCTAGATGCTATAGGTAAACGATGTAATAGTTCACCCCACATAAGGCTACCGTATATCTTAACTTGAAAATGTTCCACATGAGTTTAATTAAACTAGAATCCTCTTACAAAAAAGGATAGCTCCGATACGAATTTCTATGAGAAAGCTATCAATGTTAAACAAAACAGAAAAATTATTAATAAAAATTAAAATATGACGCTCAATTGCCACTGCTTTCCGAATGTGTGATTTGAACGTATTAATGAACGATGAAGTCTGCCGGAAAGATAAAAAAGTAAGACTTCTTTTGATTAGACATGAAAAGTAGTTTCATCAAAATAGTAAAAGAAAACAATATCGAAGTATTGTCTCTCATAATTGTAGTCGTGGTTTGGCAGCTTGTAGCGGATATAATTGTACATAATAATTTTCTTCTTCCTAGTTTTTATGATGTAATAACTTCTTTTTTTGTTCTTGTCAAAAATGGACTAGTTTTTATGGATATATTAATAAGTTTACTTCACTTTTCAGTCGGGATTACTGCAGCTCTTATAATCGGAATTCCAGTCGGAATATCTATGGGATGGTTCAAAAAAATAAACAGAGCAATGGATCCTATAATCGAAACATTGCGACCTATCCCTCCTCTTGCCTGGATTCCATTCGCAATTGTATGGTTCGGACTTACACATCAAGCTGCAGGTTTTGTTGTGTTCGTAGGAATGGTATTTCCAATTGTTATCAATACTTACACAGGCTTCAAAAACGTACCGAAAGTTAATGTTGAGGCAGCAAAGGTTCTTGGATGCACCCAAAACTTAAAACTCATACGTTTTATCGCTATCCCCTCAGCCATGCCTTCAATTGCTGCAGGAATCCGGATTGCCATGGGAGTAGGCTGGATGTGCCTTGTCGCTGCAGAAATGTTCGGAGCCAGCGAAAGGGGACTTGGGTACCAGCTTTGGTTTAATTATTACCTTCATAGGATGAATTTTGTGGTAGTGTATATGCTCCTGCTGGGATTTCTGGGGCTTTTCATCGATCATTTCTTCAGATATTACATGGATGCAAAATTACTGAAGTGGACAGCGGGAACTGTGGTGTAAAATGGGTCAAGTGAGTGTAATAAATGTTTCGCGAACATTTATAAAAAAAGAAGATGAGTCTAAGACAGAGGCTTTAAAAAATGTGAGCTTCGATGTAGAGGATGGAGAGTTTGTCTGCCTTCTGGGACCGTCTGGTTGTGGCAAGACGACACTGCTTAGAATCATCGCGGGACTTGAAACCCTTACCTCAGGAGAAATTACTCTAAACGGGATTCCTATAACAGGCCCAGATCCTAAAAGGGGCATGGTTTTTCAGCAATATTCCCTCTTTCCCTGGAGAACCGTTATGGATAATATCACCTTTGGACTCGAAATGGAAGGGATTAAAAAGGTTGAAGCCAGGCCACAGGTGGAAAAGTATATAGAACTTGTGGGCTTGGAGCAGTTCAAAAATAGCTATCCATTTGAACTATCTGGAGGAATGCAGCAGCGGACAGCCATTGCAAGAGCTCTTGCGAATGAGCCCGAAGTACTTCTGATGGACGAGCCTTTTGGAGCCCTCGATGCTCAAACTAGAAATATCCTCCAGGATGAACTCCTTAAGATATGGGAGCAAAAACATGTAACCTTCCTTTTTGTGACCCACAGTGTTGATGAAGCTGTTTTTCTTTCAGACCGGGTGATAGCTATGACATCAAGGCCAGGAAGGATAAAGGAGATTGTAGATATAGATCTTCCCAGGCCACGACATCGGACTGGTCCCGAAGCTAATCGTTTAAGGGATTATGTTCTAAAACTTCTAGAAGAAGAGAGGCGAAAAAAGTGAGTTCTGGATAGGAGCGGGATAAAATAATGATTCAACGAAATTTATCTCCACACCATATGTGAATTTTGATAACGATTCTATATTTTTATAGAAAATATCCATCTTATTTAAGGATTACGTTATATTTTTATGTAACCTACAACACACATCCAGGTTTGGCATGAGTAGCTTCCTTGTAATTAGCAGCATTGCTCTAGCTCTTTTCAGAAGACTAAACTCAGATATTGTTTCTCTATTTCTCATAATTTTTGTCGGTGTACAGACAAAAGCCTTATTAGTTTCACATTACATTGAACAAACGCACCCTTACCAAGTTAAACACTGCAAATTAAAGTAAGGTATTGCCATAACTTCACCCACTACCAACAATTAAATTGACTTCCAGCGTAAGGATCTTCTCAAGAAAAACTTTTTTATCAATCATTGTATATGGACATGGTGAATACTTTATAATAAATAATAAACAGTCCCGTTAGATTACTTTTCAGACCATCAATACAGTAAAAATATTTCGTTTGCATTCTTTTCCCATAAGTTTTGTTATCAAGTTTCACAAATATGATTGAATATTTTGTTCTATAACATCTGGAAGGTTAACTATCAACTTCGATAAATAAAGTTAATATCCTTGAAAGCTTTAAATTAGAGGAACAAACAAAAAACTGAAAGGTAGGCAAATAAGTGTACAAAAGCAAGGAAAGTGAACTTCTTTTTTGAGACTCTTTATTATTTTCTGGGCTATTTGTTGACTAGAGAGGATTTCGATAAATCCCTAAATTTCGTCATATCCTTATAAATAGTCTATAAAAGACTCATGAAAATCAGAGGTTTATCGAAATCCTCCGAGTCAATTGTTAGTAGAATAAATGATAAATTTTAGCTGTCCTATAGGATAATATAATAGTTCACTTTTTCTTTTTCTGATTAGCAAATTCAAAATTAGGCGAATCTTGCAATGTGAGATTCTGCAGGTTCTAGTTACGGATGCTAACTCACTATTCTGGAATCTGCTTGATTTTTACTCCGAGATTGGACATATTCTTGAAGAAGTAAGGATAAGAAATCGATACAGATTCAGTTGTGTCAATGGTAGTATTCCCTGCCACCATCCCTGCTATTGCAAGGGCCATCACAATCCTGTGATCATGCCAGCCGTGAACCACTGCTCCATTAAGTTTGCCGCCGGTGATAGTCAGACTGTCCTTCTCCTCTTTAAGGCTCACTCCAAGCTTTGGAAGTTCGGTCGCAAGGGCATGAAGGCGATCCGTTTCCTTATACCGAACATGCTCTGCGTTTTCGATCCTGCTTATCCCTTTAGCAACTGCAGCCAGAACAGCGACTGTAGGGACAAGGTCAGGTGTTGCCCCGGCATCAAAGGTAACGGCCTTTAAATGTTTACCTCCTCTAACAGTTACAGTGCCAACTTCTTTATCCCATGTTATATCTGCTCCCATGCGTTTCAGAATTTCAATTATCAGCTTATCCCCCTGTTTAGATGGATAGAGATTTTTGACTGTAATTTTCGAATTGTCTGTCAGAGCTGCGGCTGCAAGAAGATAAGAAGCAGAAGAAAAGTCACCGGGAATCGTATAGTCTTTGAGATCGTATTTTTGTTTCCCGGGGATAATGAACCTAGTCCCATAGTTACTATCCGTTAAAATTTTAGCTCCTGCTAGTTCAATCATCTCAAGTGTTATGTCTACATAGGGTTTTGACTTCAATTTCCCTATAATTGAAAGAATTGTGCTATTTTCAGTAAGTGGACAGGCTATAAGAATAGCAGAGATGAATTGAGAACTGATAGAACCGTCGATATTCACTTCCTTCCCTTTAAATCCACCTTTGACTATAAGTGGAGCCCGCTCGTTTCCTTGAGTGGAGCAGGCGTGGACACCCAGTTTGTTAAGAACATCAAGAAGAGGACCATTTGGCCGGGTGCGTAGGGAGTTATCTCCAGTGAGCACTGTGAGCCCATCAGTAAGGCCTGCAACCGCCGTCATGAAGCGGAGCGTCGTCCCTGAATTTGCAGCATCAATTACATCTTCTGGAACATTGGGTTTTCCATTAATTCCGTGGATAACGAGATTTTCTTCCCCCCTTTCAATCAAGGCCCCGAACATCTCTGAAGCCCGGATTGTAGCAAGGGTATCAGCGGAAATCAGAGGGTGGCGTACAATTGATTCTTTCGAAAGACCTGCTATGGTTATAGCCCTATGAGTATAACTCTTTGAGGGTGGAGCAAAGACTTCCCCTTTAACTGATGATTTGCTAATAGAAACACGCATATATCATAGCTCTCCTACTTTTATTTTAAACTTTTTCCCCCGAAAATTAAGGTGGCTTGTTTTTGTTTTTTGTAATGATTATAAATTTAGCTTTAGGGATTCAGTTCACAACTTGTCGAATACTTTCCACCATGTACGAGCTATGGTCATAGGAATGAACTGATAAGCTGAGAGTAGCTATCGTGCAGTGTTTTGCCCTTCTACCCTGTCAGGACAAGTATTAGTGGAGTGTTGAGAGGCCATTAAGATTTCTAGGTAAGCTTCTGCTACATAGTTTTTCCTGGAAAAATAGTTATGTGTGCACTCTCATCAATTATCCCAAAGTTATCGAGAGTCTTGAAAGGGACCTCATCAACTTTTGTGTCCATAGGGTTGATCCATGTAACTGCTATTTTCTACCTGGATGTTGGGATTGCCTGAAATTTATTAATCATGTATTCCATCTGGTCTATTTTTCAGTTCCAGTTAATTAAAGCTCTGTCAGTATATGTACTTAAAATTCTGTGTTTAATCATCCACTTTTAATTCTCAAAAACCAAGTCGATAAAGTTGACTTTACAACTGTCAATATATTTTTTTACATATATCTATAATTCTTTTTCTGAATTATTAGACTTTGGTACTATCTAGTATGTACTCAGGAAAACCAATAAATTTCCTGAAAGAAATTCTATTAATAAATTGTTTATCAAGAACAAATTCAGTAAGAGTTTTCATGAGTAAAAATTATTGTAAAGAAATTTTAAACTCCCTTAACTCCCTTGATACTTAAATTCAAAGAAATATATAAAAATTTGTTAAGATATTACTGTTTTTTATTGAGTTTTGTGAAAAAGATTTATCAAATAATGAATTATCAACTGTTTGAAATATATCTGTTTTGAAATTGGTAAAAGGTACTTTTTTGAGTTGACAGAATAGGTAGTGATGGAGATCATATACATCTTTTAGTTAGTGCTGAGCCAAAATATTATCCTTCAAGAGTAACGCAAATTATTTAAATATACCACAGCAAGAAAAATCTTTGAATAATAACCTGAGATTAAAAATATTTTTTGTATAGTGAACTTTAGAATAATGGAGAACGCATTAGAACTGTGGTTATTAGTACAACTTCCGATTAAATTAGAGATGATTTGAAAATAGGACGAAAAGAAGTCTATAGATAAATTAAAATATTTGATTTTGAATAATTCCTTTATCCAAAATATTGAATACGAACATACCAAGTTGCTTGAAGCTGGTTTTCTACTGCAACTTTTATTTTATTCTGATTTGTAAAAATGGTTTCGAAACTGATGAAATTCAAAATTACTGTTAGATACATATATTTATATATATAAATACATGTTCTAATCATCAGTCGCATTGTATAGGTCCTTGCACGAGGTAATGGGAAATCCTGACTGTGAGTGTACAGACAACCCCAATGCGGTACACAATAGTGTGACATTGACCGACACGAGGGTAACTGAAAGTGACTGCGGAAAATCAGAGAATGAACTTTCGGAGTTAGTGCGTTCGGGCTACAACGCTATTCTCTATGGTTTCAAGGGTTATATTTGGTATGTTCAGTACTTCGCCAAATATTACTTCCAATTTTATCCTATCCATTTACATCACTAACTTCACACTTACCCCAACCCTAATTGCAATCCCAGCAATTCCTCAATGAGTAATACAAACATACCAAATCTGAATTTTTTTCATCCATAGCTGTAGATCCTCTTTTGAGATACTCAAACGTTTTTCAGGAGGTTTATTCGTGTATTTTATAGTCGGTATATACTTTAGCATAAATATATGATTTTGAAATTTTCAAATGAATTACTTAGTTTAACCATATTTCTTATTTCGCTTTATGAGCTAATAAGTTTAGAGATTACATTTGAACTGTGAGTTATGGCACTACTTGCGATGTAATTAAAAACAATGTTGAAAAATCAGATAACCAATTAGAAATGTATAAAATGATGTTCCACCTGTAAGTGAACCATTTATTTTGAGGATTTCAATAAATTTCTGATTTTCAAGATTCATATATGTACACTAATAAGTATATGATAAATTTTAGGGGTTTAACAAAATCCAATTAAATCTTAGCTATTAAAGTCTATGGAAAAATATTCAGAGCATCCTTATTTAAAATTTGGTGATTAAGTATTTTGAAACTCATTTTCTTTAATTATTAGCTTCGATTGTATTTTCTTCCAGAATATCTTGAAAATTACATACTTTTCAGAACTCAAAACCAACATTTTTAGATTGACATTAAGTAGCTAAATAATTATTTTGAATCAAGATAAAAATAATTTGTCTTTAATCTTAACCTGGAAACGTAGGTATAAAGGCTCTCTACATCTTTAATTTCCTTATAACATATAAGCTTTATTTTGTGGCGTATCTGAAGCTCAGGTTTCAGACCAAAATTTTTGAAATATCCTAAAAGTTTTGCAGCCAGCAAATCACCCCGTCTATCCCAATCTGTTAGTACGATTACTTCAGTTCCAATTTTCGCAATTATTTCCGCAAAATTATAAAGAGATGTGTTGGTTGCGAGCTCAAAATTACCTTCAATTCCAAGCCTTCTCAATGAAAAGACATCCCTTTTCCCTTCCACGATGATAACTGCTCCCCTTCCAGAATACTCGGAAAGTTCAGATAGCAATCCTTCAATTCTTTCAAGCTTTTTTCTGTAAATTTCATGATCAACCACGGTGGTATACAACCTTTAACTTTATTTTCAATAGTTAGACTAATAAGAGTCTGATTTTTTTTTTAAAATCAGGAAAAATTACTCTTAAAACTATCCTATTTTAAGAATATGTTTTTTATTTTTTAAAACAGGCTGCAAAAATAGAAACAGCATGTTTGTAAGAAATTCCATTTATTAGTAAAGATTTCTTACTACTTGTTGCACCACTGAAGATCCGAATATCCGAATTACGAATTCCAAAGAGTGCGGCAAAACATTCGACCAATTGTTCGTTTGCCTTTCCCTTATGGGCATTTTTGGTTATCTTTACTTCAATTCTCTTGCGCCATTCGTTGTAACCACTCGGAACTGAGATCAAACTGGAACCAGGAACAACTTCGATATCAACAATAATACCATAATCCAGATCTCTTATTGCCTGTTCGAAAGACATATTTTTACCTTTTTGAAGGAATCCTATAAATCAATAACTGGTTAAAGATCAGAGTGAAGGAATATTTCTAAATACGAACAGTTTTCGTATTTTAGGCAATATATTTAGGTATCAATTGATCAAGCAATTTCAGTACGTCATTAATTTTTACTCACCATTAAACAATTCCTTGATGTATTATTATATAAGTTGAAAACTTCTCCATGTATACATACCATTATATTAAAGAGGATTTCGATAAACTTCGGATTTTATTTCTTAGCAGGAATTTCTCATATCTTCCCCTCAATTTTTCTATTTAATTCCTCTTTTTGGCTTTACTTATTCTCAATTCTTTGATTTTAAAGATAGCTTCCGCTATCTTCAATATACTTTTTTTAGTTTCAATGTCCTCAATTGATGGAGATTATAACAAAAAGCCGTACACAACATTTTTAGATTTACTCTTTTAACAGTAGTAACAAAAACTCTTCCTGCTTTGAAAATTTCTTTTGTTACTGAATAAACTCTTTCCCCTTGGACTCTTTTTGAGCTAATTCTCTTATTTCTTAATATATCCCTTATTCCCAGAGTATGTCTTTTGACTGCTCTTTTCATTGTTGCATTATACCCTTTCGTTTTTGCTCCAAAGTATCCTCTATCCTATAAACCACTTCATTTTCCTCTGTCAAATCTACATACGAATCATGTACTGACGCAGTTGTTGTTTTGAATCTTCTGATCAGCTCATAATCTCTGTCTATTATATTATGAAGCTTATATCCAAAGTGAGACTTACCTCCCTTCTTTGTCCATGTTCCGTCTCTGCTTCTTCTTGTTTTTGCCTCATCTTTCTCCTTTTGCATGTCCTGGATCTGAATGGATAAAAGTAGCATCCTGAATCATTCCCTGCTTTATCTGTAAACCCAGAGCACCAAGTTGGCTTTGCAACTTTCCCCATATTTTCTTTGAAATGCTCGATAATTCTCTCCCTAAATAGCCATACAGTAGTACTGTAAGGTATGTATTCCGGAAATCCAAGGAATTTCCTAAAAGAAATTCGATCTATACACTGTTTCTCAAGTTCAAAATCAGAGAGCCCATGCCATTGTTGTAAAACAAGCATTTTGAACATCACAATGACATCAGTTTCAGGTCTCCCTCTTGAAATGGTTTTGTTGATACACATAGACTCAAGAATAATACGAAGCGTTTTCCAATCAATTAAGGAATCAAACTCAGCAAGCTTATCTCCAACAGATTCAAGACGTTTATACTCTTCTTTAAGAGCAAAATCAATAAGAGTTTTCATGAATATAGATAAATATTGACAAATTTAAAGTCAACCATGCTCATGAGCATGGAGTTTATCGAAATTCTCAAAATATAGTAGCACAACAATTAAAGATTATTCATCTTAATAAACACCGAATCCCATTACATTCCTAAAGATGCTGATAAGGACTTTTCCCTTTTAGGATATCTTTTTGATACTGCATTAAATGATTAATTTTTAATTTTTTGACTAATTTCCTTGTTCCTTGATATGTCTCTTATTCTCAGAGGGTGTTCGTTTACTACTCTTCTCATCGTTGAATCATAACTTTTTATTTGACTCCAAAAGATCCTCTTATATGTAAATCACTTAATTTTTTATGAAAATCTACACCAAAATTATTGAGTGATAAAGTTATTGTTTTTGAATTTTCTGATTAGAATAATATGCTATTATGCTATTGAACTTACATTCAAAACATGACTAAGAACTATCTTTTGGCCAGGTTTTTATCTCTGTTTCTTTTTCTCCTTGTTTTTGCTTAATTTTCAAGATGTTTATCCGTTTTTGCATGGCCAGTATCTGACGGATAAAATCAGCTTCCTAAATCGTTCACTGTTTTTATTTTAGAACCAAAGTAATTAAGTTAGCTTTGTAAATGTCCAATATTCTTTTCTTTTTTGTAATTATCAATATTTTTTCCCTGAATGACTAGTCTGTGGTACTTTATGGTATATACTCAAAATCCAAAAAATTCCTGAAGAAATTCGATCAATACATTGTTTCCCAAGTTCAAAGTCGGAACGACCACAAAGATGTTGTAAAACAAGATTTTGAACTTACTAATTACTTCAGCTTTAGATCGGCCTAAGTAAAGTTTTTTGTTAAAATATCTGGACTCTAAAATGCTAAGAAAAGAATTCCAATAAATTGAAATAAAATATTTCAGTAAGCTTCTCTCCATCTGACTGGAGACGTCTTTATTCATATTTAAGAACAAAGTCGGAAGGAGTTTTCATGAATGAAAATTAATGTCAAGAGATATAAACTCCCAAATATTAAAATACCTTGGAGTTTATCGAAATTCTCTGGAATCTATTTGCTTTGAGATTGGTAAAAGGCATTATTTTAAGTTTGATGCTATCGGTACTAGTGATAATCATATAAATTTTAGTTGTTCTAACCCAAAATATTCTACTAAAAAATTGATGCAGATTGGAGAGATTTTGGATAACCAAATAATTTAGTTATACGCTTATGAATGGTGCATAAATACTCTTGAAAATCAAATTTGTATCAAACTTCTCTATAAAAAATACCACAGTAAAAAAATCTTTAAAGAGTACTTCGAGGTTGAAAACAAGTTCTAGAATATTGAATTGTGGAGTAATAGAGATTATATTTGAACTTCGGATTACGTTACAACTTTTGATATAATTAAAAACTTTGTTGAAAATCAGAAGAAAAAGAAGCGTAATAGGATAATTAAAATAATATATTTTGGAGAATCCATTAATACCCACAGTGACAAGAACAAATAAGTCGTTCGCAGAGAGTTTGATACTAAACTTTGATTTTTTTTCCCATCGGTTGGCAATAGAAATATCTTTTGCATCAAAATAAATTTTTCCCGACTAATTTTTAGCTGATTATAAAGCTATAAATTTTCATGGATATCTTGTAGTAGAGGAGGTTTTAATCTTTGTGCATAGGGTTCGAAGGTTCCACTTTCTCTTGAATCATTTCTACATTGTGTGGACCTTTTTGATGATTGAATGTTCGGTCAAATTCCGGATATTTCGAAAACTTGACAGCCAATTCTTCAAACATTTTATGTCTTGGGCTGATTATGATTATATGAGCAGGAGGATGAATTTTTTTTAATCTACTAATTGCTGCACCTGCATGATTATTCAATTCTACTAGTGCTGCAGAGTTACATTTTGATCTGAGGGATACTCCCATTATGCTTACAAGAAGCTCATCAGCATAATTTGGTTCTATGCACTTGGGAGTCGCTGAAAATTGAATATGTCCGTATCGTTCCAGGTCATGTAATGCTATTTTCACTTTATCCGAGTCATCCGCCCGGACTAATGCAAATGATTTCATTTTTTACACACCACCAATCTGGAGTTTCCCCATCTCGATATGGATCTACCCCTATAATAATCTTTGCGTATGAGAGAAGCACGTATAAAACTGGATTTTCCATAAAGAGTGACATCTAGATCACATTTAGGTACTATAATCTACCTGTTCTCGAGGGCAGAATATCCTTTTAACTTTTTGTCTCATATGAAGTGTCTTCACAAATTATAAGGGTTTCTTTTAACTTCTATTTTCAAGATTTCGCATGCTCTTCCGGATAATAAAGTAGTGTGTTTTATAGTTATATGCAACCTATATATATTCGTTTTGAAATAATATTTTGCTATTTAGAAACTGTTTTGAAACCTTATTTTGTTGTAAATACTATCTTCACCAACTAGCTTGGTTAATCAGTAAAATAACACCATTTTTTACGATTTTCACAGAAAAGTAATGTTGAATATTTATTTTTTATTTTTTCATAGTGTTATTCTTGAGTTCAAGTTGATGGTGAAAGTCACAAAAATTTTCAGTTGAAATTCATTGATAATATACTGTTTATCATTGGAAATATATAGAATTCCAGATAAACACACAAAACCTTGATTAACTTAGATTCCAAGTTCATTACTGATTTTTAGGTATGTAATTACAAAATAACGAGGGGTATTATAACAGTCCGCGAGTATAATTTATTTCCCCATTGTGTTAAATGGCACTTTGAAAATGAAATTAAGTAATTAGATAATGCTTTTCTAGTCCCACATAATACATAGCAGCATTCTTGTTACTAGAATATTGATCCTCTGCGAAAACAGCAGCAAATCCATGCGTTTTGCCACTTTGATTAAAGGTTTAATTTGTTCAACAAACATTTGGCGATTTATTTATTATAACAGCTTTAAGATTTTTTTTAAAATGATTGTGTCACGAGCTTTCCAGGATATTCTTTAACCTATTGTTTGAATTGAGTATATGAATAATCCCTGTATAGTCGTTTATGCTAGAACATTGAAAAAGAGCTTGTGTCAGCTTTAATCAAATCGACATCTGAATATTTTTGATCAGAGTTATGACGATAGAAAGTAGTTATGAAAACTATCTACTCAAATTAAAGAATATAGAATAATTATTTTAGGTAATGAAGGATTTGATCCTAGCAAAGAAAAATAACCATTATATGCTAGAATGGAGTCATTTGTTTGATGCTATAGACAATGACTTCAGTTTGATGCCATAGACAACGACTTCATGACCTTCTATAATTTTTATTGATTTTATTCTAATTTGTGGAAATGGTTTAGGAACTGACAAGATTTTGAATTATTAATTCTAGAGATAATTTTATGTATTACTATTGTCTATATAGATCTTGTTAAATTAATTAGAATAACTTTAGGGGGACTGTTTATTACTAAGGATAAAAGAAAAGTTCAGTTTACTGGAAATTCTACTTATATTGTATCTCTCCCCATCAAATGGGTAAGGGATATCGGGCTTGAAGCCGGAGACACGCTTACTCTTACACCCATGCCTAACAGAACTCTAATTGTTTCTTCCAGTGAAATCTCAAGAGAACAAGCTACTATCAAAGCAACAATCGATTATATTCACTCGGAAGGTGCGGAAAACAATCTCAGAATCCTTATATCCCATTACCTTGCTGGATATGATAATATAAGATTGACTACCAAAAAAGGTTTTAGCGCTTATGATCGTAAGTTTATCAAGGACGCAGTGCGTCAGAAATTGATAGGTCTTGAACTTGTAGAAGAATCCAGAAATGAACTGGTTTTTCAGTGCTTGCTCAATTACAATGACCTTCCTCTTAGCCGAGTAATCAAAAACATGTATGGCCTTGTAATCTCCATGCTCGAAGATTCTATGACTGCCCTCCAGGACCATAATTTGGAAATTGCCGAAGACGTAATCCAGAGAGATGACGACGTAGATCGCTTTTATCTTCTTGCTGTCCGCCAGCTCAAAGCTGCAATTGAAGATATTGAACTCTCTAATAAAATAGGAATTCGGTATCCACGAGAATGTCTGGGATACAGGCTTATTACAAAAAGTATTGAGCGTATAGGAGACCACGCTGTAAAAATAGCTAGGAACGTCTTGAAAATGAGTGCAGAAATGGATACCAATGACTCTATATTTAAAATGGCCGGGAATTCACGAAAAGTTTTCGAAAGCTCAATAAACTCAATGACAGAAGAAGACCTGCAGGCTATCAACAAAATTGTTGTGGAAGCAAAGAACGTGTCCCAGTTTGGTGTTTCTCTAGAGTCACAAGATGAGAAATATTCAAGTGCTGTTGAACTTAGTATGATCCTTGAGAGCCTACGAAGGGTAGCCGAGTATAGCGCCGATATTGCAGAAGTTTCAATAAATATGAATGTAAAGCAGATATGAACCTAAAATTTCTGGTTAAGAGTATTCTATTCTATCCTGCTTAATACAACTGCATTTAAGAACCAATATTTTAATGTACTCGGATTATGTATCTGGCACTCTAAGGAATGAAAGCAGATTCGATAGTTAAAGTTTTTCGGTTCCGGTAATCTTTCAATCCTTTTAAATCTTATATTTTTCGATGGATTTTTTGATCTAATCCATCCTAGTAGCCTATTTTCAGACTTGACAAATTTTTGAAAAATATTATTTAATTTTCAAAATGCAACCAAAGCTATTTGTTATCTAAAACCTTAAACCATGTCTATGGATTTTCAGATCTTGGACGCAGATTATGAAATCGTTAATAACAGTAGTCCTGTCATCCGCCTCTTTGGCAGGGGAGCTGACGGAAATAGTATTTGTTGCTTTGTCCCTGATTTTGAGCCTTATTTTTATCTCAAAGCTTCTGGAGACCTGCATGACATATCAAGACTTATAGAGGATACTTTTGACCAGGTCAAAAGGGTGGAAATAGTAGAAAAATTTGAGCCTGTAGGGTACCAAAAATCAAAAAAAAAGATTCTCAGAATTACTACCCATTTGCCAAGGGATGTGGCAGAAATCAGAACTGAGATTCTTAAGATACAAGGAGTCGTGAAAGCTGAAGGCAAATGGGAAATTTATGAAAGTGATATCCTTTTCAGAAATCGTTTTTTAATTGATAGAGGTCTTGGTGGTATGGTCTGGATTTCTGCGGAAGGAAAACCTATAAACCCCACTCGACACTCCAGGACAGGTTCTGCAGGCAATTCTCTTTGTGAGAACTATGTATGTAATGCCGGAGTACTCGCATCCGAGCTGAAGAAAATCGAAAGCATGAGAATTGCTCCTCTTAAGTATCTCTCTTTTGATATAGAATGTCTGCCTCTTGATGGAGGAATGCCTTCCCCAGATTTGTCTCCTATAATCATGATCAGCTTTTCCTTCGAGCCCGCATATAAAGACCATAAAACTCTAATTTTGGTGGCAAAGACTGTAGAAGGTATGGATGAAGATGTTGAGCCCTGTAAGAATGAAACAGAAATGCTAAATCGTTTTTTTCAAATTTTTTGCGAATACGATCCTGATATAGTTGTAGGCTATAATCACCAAGACTTCGATATCCCTTACATTACGGATAGAGTCAAAGCGCTTATTGTAAAAGGAGAGACAATCAATCCATTTGTGGGCAAGGATGGTAGCCAGATCGGGTACCGAAAGTTCGGGCTCATTACTCGAACTGAAATCAGAGGCCGGGTAGTTGTGGACGCTCTTCCTCTTGTTAGAAGAGCTTTCAGCCTGAAGCAGTATACTCTGAGAGCTGTTTCAAAGGAGCTTTTGAACCGTGAGAAGCTTGATGTCCCTCCCCTGGAGATGGAAGAATATTGGATCGATTCAGGAGCTAAATTCAAAAAATTTGTCGACTATGCAAGAAGAGACTCTGAACTTGCCCTTGAACTTATCCTTAAGCTTAAGCTTCTTGACAAATATATCGCTCTTGCTCGAGTAAGTGGGAGTCTTCTACAGGAGATTGTTGATGGAGGGCAAACTTCAATGGTTGAAAATCTCCTCCTAAGGGAGTTCGCTCTTAGGGATAGGGTAATTCTTCCAAAGCCTGGGGACGAACTTTCAGCTGAGAGGTACGACTTGAATTCGGGGCTAAAAGGCGGTGAAGTACTCGAGCCAAAGAAAGGTCTTCTGGAAAATGTGTTAATTCTAGATTACAAATCGCTTTACCCAACTATTATGATGGCACATAACCTCTGCTACACCACCGTAGTTACAGGAGACAGGCCTGATGGTAAAATCATCCAGTCTCCCTCGGGAGGAGAATTTGTGTCTCCTGAGGTCAGTAGGGGGATCATACCTTCAATTCTCGAAGACCTGCTTAACCAGAGGATTGAGACAAAGAATAAAATGAAAGAGGTATCTAATGAGCATGATTATGAAGTACTTGACGCTACTCAGCTTGCCCTGAAAATCCTCCTCAACAGTTTCTATGGATATTCTGGATATGCTAGGGCAAGGTTATATAGTTTAACTCTCGCGAATGCAGTAACCAGTTTCGGAAGAAGTAACATACTCAACACTCGGGATATTATTAATAATTCTATAGGTAAAATAGTACTCATGGACACAACAGCACTACTTCTTAATGAAGCCGGAAAACTTTCTCCTTCAGATAGAGTAGTAGAACTGTCAGTTGCCTATGGGGATACAGATAGCGTTTTTGTGCAATGCACGTCTAATGGAGCCCTTTCTCTTGAAGAGGTTAGTCTTGTTGGGAACAGACTTTCAGATATCGTTTCTGCATCTCTGCCTGACCCTATGGAGCTAGAATTTGAATCTATTGCAAAAAGAGCTCTCCTTATCGCAAAAAAGCGCTATGCTCTCTGGCTTTTTGAGCCAACGAATTCTGGTTGGTCGGATCACATCAAAGTTAAGGGTATGGAAACTGTCCGCAGGGACTGGTGCGAACTTACATCCATGACACTTAACAGGGTTCTTGAACTTGTACTTATAGCAGGTGATGTTGATAGAGCTGTAGAACACGTCCGTAAGGTAGTCAGCGAGATCAGGAATCTTGACCCAAGAAGAGATTCGAAAACTATTGAATATCTTGTGCTTACCAGGACACTTACAAGAAAAAAAGACAGCTACAAAAATAAACAACCACATCTAACTGTTGCAGAAAACCTAATGAAACGGACTGGTGTCATGCCTTCGATAGGGACAAGGATTCCTTTTGTCATTATCGCAGGAAAAGGCCTTTTCGTAGATCGGGCTGAGGATCCAGAGTATGTAAGGGAGCACAATGTGCCTATAGATGTAGATTATTATATAAAAAAGCAAATTTTACCCCCTGTAGACCGCATTTTTGAGGTATTTGGAACAAAGAAACAGTCACTTGACTATGATTCTAGACAAAAAGGGATTTTTGATTTTGAGGCGAAGAAATCTGAAGTAAAAAAACCGGAAAAGGAAAAATATTCCTCTAAAAAGGAGAGTGATATGAAAACTCTGGAAAAAAGTAAATGTTTGGAGAATGGATATTTAGACCAGAGTTCCCTATTCGATTTTTAAGTTTATACTGCTGGTTTAATTACCTAAACTCCAGCTTTGGTAAAATAAGATCATTAGCCTTTCTATTGAAAATTTGCAGGGCAAATTTTTTGGAGTGCTTTTAAATTATTGCGGCCATTGAAATTGTTTTCCCATTTGAGTATGGGTTGTCAATTAAACGTTTTTAGAAATTTCAAATAATTATCAATAGATTCATTTTTGGTCTTTGGGCTAATCGCGATCGAATTTTGGCAGTATCCACTAATCGCTAATGAAAAAATATCCTTCATTTAGCTAAGTTGATTTGGAAAAAATTATTTTAATAGAAAAAGCTCACACTTCTCCCATAAAAGAATTCCCATTTTTATTACAATTAAACTACCAATATTGTCAAATTTAGCAAAAATTTACTTTCTGAGTTTTATTTATGAAGTTGATTGTAAGTTTCAAGTCCTTCATTCTTTTATGAATTTTGTAGACCCTTGTTTAATCTCCGCGAATTCGTATATCATTAGTTAGTATGTGTAGTAAAGCCAAGAGAATAGCTCCACAAACACTATTTTATGACCCCATTCTTAATGGTTTAAACGAATTTTTAATCAGTTGAATACCTCCTTAGTATAATCCTTTTTTATATATTCCAGATACTTTCACAAGATCAAATATTCATTTGATTGTAGACAAAAAAATTATTCTCTTCAATTTATTATCGAATATTTATGGAATTCAATTACCTCTAATAACTAATTTTTTCAAGCGAGTCCTGAAAGAGTAAGCAATTTAGATAACTCACTTTGAGTCTAAATTTCTTGGAAAGCCCTTTATGAGTCATGATCACTACCTTGACCCCTTTTGCCTTATATAATTTTTTCATAAAAGTTCTTGCTTTTGATTTCAACTTCTTCTATAAATATTCTGAAAACTAAAAAAGTTAATTGATGCTTAACTTGATGATTTTAGCCCCATCTATCCATTTTTCGGAATCTACATGTTTAACTTTTTCTTGTCAGATATTTCAATTATCTTAGAGAATTCATACAAACTTCTAATATTCACGAGTTATTTTATATATCATATATAGACATATATATAAAATTAAGAAGGTTAGTTGAATCCTTTATATCATCACTTGCACTCAGTTTCATGAAAATAGAGACTCAATACTTTCGTTTTACAAAAGTTCAACATTATATGCGTACTAGCTCCTTTGGTAAAAAAATGATAAGTAGATTTTTTTGAGCCAATTTTTCACCTAATTATAGGTGCTCAAAAAAATGCTGTAGGTAAAGAACGTTCCATCTATTCACTATTAACCCTGATAGGTATATTTATGGGATTCTTGATAAAAGGATTGAAAAAGACAAAATTCACATGATAGGAACGTACATATTCTTGCGAGGATTTTGATTTACTTCCAATTTTTTTCTTCGCGGTAACGCTTTCAAATCTTTTTCGTCAATTCCTGTATTTGACCCTCTCTTTTTCTTTTCTTGTCATAATTCTTTGTTTTTAAAGTAGCTCCCACTATTCTTAAAATATTTTTTTATTTTCAATTTAATAAAATTGTAGAGATTGTAACAAAAATCCTGCACAACGTTTTCAAGTTCACTGTTTGAAAGATATTTACAAGAACCTTTCCTTATTTAGATATCTCTCTAGTTATTTCATAAATTAGTTTTTATGGGGCTTTTTTCATCTAATTTTTACCCAGTTATATTTGTTCATATCTATAATATTCAAGTAGTATGGAAAGAAACCTTTTATCAGATCAAACTTCACTCCTTTTATTAACTTTTGATTCTTCGTCACCTGGTAAAAACTTTCTCGCTACAACATAAATTTCTTGTTTTTCCGAATCAATGATTTTTTGAATTTCAAGTCCCAAGTTTTTCATTTTGTTCAGGATGGGTTTAAGATTTTTCTGTTTAGAACTCTTGATTACATGAAGCAATTTCCCATTTCCTCTAAGCAGGGGCAATACTCGAGAAAGCACCTTAATAGAGTCCTCAGGCTCTATTGTTATGTCAAAAAGAATAACATCAACCAATTCATTTGAGAGTAAATTAAGGGGTACAGTGAAGATATCTCCAAACATTACATCAACATTTTCCCTTTCATACGTTATATTTCTAAGTTCTCTTCTAAAGCATTGACTGAATTCGATTCCTTTTACACGACCTGCAATCTCAGACGCAAAAAGAAGAAATCCGCCTGCACTTGATCCAAGGTCAAGAACTATGTCACCCGGATCTAGAATACCACTTTTTTCCTGAACAAGCTTGAGCTTGAAATATCCCTTTGGATGGTCCAGACCCTCAGCAACTTCAATAATATCGTCAGCAGATACATCTCTTGATATTTTCGTTACCTTTAAGCCATTAACTTTAACATTTCCTTCAAGAATAGCAAGCTTGGATCGCCCTCTTGACTTAAAATGGCCCGATTCTACAAGGTATGCGTCTAGTCTCATGGAACATTGTATCGAAAGATCTTGTATATATAGATAGCAAGCATGTAGTTATGGAAAAGAGAGAAAGGAAAATGTAGGAAATAATTAGCAGAAGAGGACATACTTCCAAAAGTAGTTCGGTTCAGAAAAACTATAAGTATTTTCTGGTATTCCTTTGGTAAGAAGAAAAATTCTCTTCGCTGTTCTGTGAGAGGCGGGAATTAACTTTTGAATTTATATGGACGAGGGACAAAATAATTTATATGCGAGCTTGTGACGATTATTGAGGCTATAGATAGTTAAGTATTTATTGATGTTTTTTACAGTTCAGCTTTGTAAGCCATAATTACATGACTTGCAGTGAGATTTACCAAGCTGGCCAGCCTACAAAACTATTTTCTTCGTGTACTTATGCACGCTCAACATTCAGATAATCGTTTTGAGATGACAAATGTAATACGGTTTTGCAGCTGATTTCATGATTGAGGATTCTGGAAGTGCAGTTGCAGACAATAAAATCGTGCTGATTAATACAAAGAATATTCCAATATCATTTCCATTAACACACAATCTTTCGAGTATTATTTTGATAGTATCACTGAATGATAGTCTAAGTTCCAAAATCAACTGTTTTTTTAATTTCATATTTTATTGTTCCAATATCAGAAACTAACATTAAAATTTTCATATAACTATTATTTTTCCATAAGTATAATTACAAATTTCTTCCCCAAAAGTTCCGACCTCTAGTAAAGATGTTTTTATAAGATTCAGACAGGAAATATTGTCATCATCATAGTTCTCCATATATACATTTTTAATTATGGGTGACTGCAACTCCTACCGGCCTTCTCCCTACATGCACTGTGGATGTAACCATGTTTGTTGCTGTATCTATTACAGAAACAGTAGCTTCTCCAGCATTTGCGACGTATACCTTTGTCCCGTCTGGATCCACTGCAACTCCAAGAGGAAAGTTTCCCACCTTCACTGTGGATGTAACCTTATTTGTTACAATGTTAATCACAGAAACATTTTGGCTGAAGAAGTTGGCCACGAATACCTTTTTTCCATCTGGACCCACGGCAACTCCCTTTGGTTCATTCCCGACCTTCACCGTAGATACAACCTTATTTGTGTTTGTATCAATTACAGAAACAGTACCTGTAGTATTGTAGATGTTTGAATTCGTCACGTATACTTTTGTTCCATCAGGGACGATTGCAACTCCCGAAGGTTTTTGGCCGACATCTACGGTGGCTGTAATTTTGTTTGTACCTGTATCAATTATAGATACGTTGTTGCTACCGTGGTTCACCACATATACTTTTGTTACTGCTGGGTTAACTGCAACTCCAAAAGGATTGGTGCCTACTTTCACTGTAGCTGTAACTTTGTTTACGTTTGTATCAATCACAGAGACAGTATTATCACCGCTGTTCGCTACATATACTTTTGTTCCATCATAAGTAGTAGCAACTCCCCTAGGATGGATTCCTACGGGCACCACGCCTATAGAATTGTTAATATTTGCCGTATGAATTACAAAAACGGCGTTTTCGATGGGATTTGTAAAATATACCTTTGTTCCATCAGGGATGATTGCAACTTCGAAGGGAAAGTGAGGAGATTCTAAATTTGCCGTAGCTGTAATTTTGTTTGTGGATGTGTTAATTACAGAGACTGTATTGCTGCCAGAGTTCGTAATATAAGCAAATGGCAATGCGCCTGAGGTACTCATTAGTATTAAAAGCACCAGCACTGCTGTTCCTAAAATTTTTATAAGGAGATGTCCTTTGTGTATTTTATCCCATCTCATTTTTTTCATTTTTAAACCTCAGCACATAGATTTCTATTCAATAATGTAAAAAATGTATCATTGTGTATTAATGATCTAAGATCACTGTCTGCCTATGTACACAAGAATGAACAGTATTGTAAATTTGATGTAAATTCGAAGTCAAATTTTTGTTTGCTGACTTTAATTGAGTCTTTTGTCCTAGCATCTATTGGCAGCAATCGGGAATCGCATGAAGATTTAGTCTTAAATATTTTGCTCTTCATTAAGTACACCCTCTCAAAAGTCCACAAAAATGCCATTAAACAATCGATAAATGAATTCTGCATATATGTAAATTCATAGGCTGCGCAAAGAAAGCTGTAAGTCGGTACGAAAAATATAAACATTGGAGTGAAAATATCTGAAATTTACATTCTATAAACTCGGTTCAGGAAATTTAAATATAGAATTGACCCCTAAAATTATTTCACTCTAAATGAGCTGATATATCATAACTCAAAATTTATTTATCGAATCTTATATTCCGAATAATCAATCGAATCATGATCATGAAAACAGTTCGGAAAGTTTTTAAGATTACGTGATTAATAGTTCTGGAGGATCTGCTTGCTTGTAAGTATCTTTCACTTATTGTGTTACCTATTATATTGTGGGATGAAATAGGTTTTAGCTTCAAATAAAACACATATACAAGCAAACAATATCCCATTTCCTTGTGATACTATTTATATTTATCTTAAATTGTAACTTTGTTTCAAAATACATTTTCAGACTGAACTATGCAACGAATTTCAAGATTTCCAAGGAAGTTAATGTTGGGTAAGAAATATGCAGTTCTGCATTAACCAAAGGATTTTACAGAAATTCTGATCAAAATAATAAAGCTCTTCTTTATTTTGAGTGAACAATTTAAAATCATTTTTTAAACGTGATATAACACAAAAAAAATAATTGAAAACATTCTGTGCGAAAAATAGATTCTGAATCGGTAATTTGTCTTTGGTTTAGCCACTTTAAGTAAAAAATTATTTTCAACCCACGCAAAACATCGAAGAGCAATCTCATGTATGCATATCACCAGGTTATCCGCAGTAAACTATGCATTTGCCTTTTTACTTGTTACATATCCGGCTGCAAGCTTAATCTTCTTTGAAATAGCTTTTAAATAAAACTTTGATTTTCACGAATTTATTATATACAATTTATGAGCATGCGACTGAATTTAAGAATTTGTCGAAATCCTCTATAGGCCTAGTTTCTCTAGATATAGTTATCTACGCTAGCTTCTGAAAGGTCGCTCTGATATTCTAGAAACTGCTCTCTAGTGATTTAGTTTTTCTAAGATTAGCTCTCTCATTGTTTGCCCACACAAGGTAAGCTCCTTTAAAGTTGGCTCCATGAAAATTAGCTTTTATCAAATAGGCTGCTTTTAAATTAGCTTCTCTAAGATTAGCTCCTTAAAGTAATAGAATTAGAAAATAACATGACAAATAAAAAAAGATTAGAAATTACTATATTCAATAAAAGTTAAAACTATCATCTTTAACAGAAGTCTTACGCTTTTAATATTTTCTTCAATCGTTAATATATAAAAGATAGCAACTTTTTAACTCGTAACGCCGCTACACTGCAATTATTTTATGTTCTTGCCATTATAGGTGACAATTATGGGCCTCTGAAAAGGTGAAGGGTTTATCTTATAAATAAACAAGCATGTTCTTTCTGAATGAATCAAGAATTTCTTCGTATAATTCCGCATTAGAGAGTGTTTTTACTTTAGATAGCAGTTCAATTGTTAATTTGTGAACACCTTTAAGGTGAGCCTCTTCAAGATTATACATCATGAGGGGGTTACCCCCCACAAGATTACCTTTTCAAAGTGAGCATCTCTAAGACCAAAGGTTAGCCTGGAAGATTAGCTTCTTCAAGGTTAGCTACCTTAAGATCAACCCCTTTAAAGTTAGCCTTCTCAAGACTAACTTCTGTAAGATCAATAATTAAATAACTTCTTCATTTACCACGAATTTTTGTCCTTTAACAATTGTGAAATAAAACAAACACTATCGTCTGATGGGTGACGCTAAGTATCACTGCAATCGCTGTGTAGATACCTGTAGCTGCGGAAAGAAAGTTGTGGACTGTAAGCCCAGCCATCTGGGTAAAATAACTTGCTGCCGTTTCACCACTGTAGATCTGCCAGTTTGTATTAGTGACAAAGCTAGATGCGGTGTTGATGGCAAAACTTATATTAAAAGCCCCGAATTTTTGTGGGTTAAGAGGCAGAGAATCTTGAAAAAGAAGAATTACAGGAGAACTACAAAACCTATACCATTAAATATGAGCATATCCCCTAGTAGCTCCGCTATCAATCTGTTTATCAAAATCATGGAATGTGCGGCCCATAT
The DNA here is from genome assembly GCA_963833425.1 of uncultured Methanosarcinaceae archaeon. GTDB lineage: Archaea > Halobacteriota > Methanosarcinia > Methanosarcinales > Methanosarcinaceae > Methanosarcina. The sequence continues at coordinate 593,508 of CAWHXP010000003.1, forward strand.
GCGATATTGTCACGAAGACTTTTCATCCACCGTTTTTCAACGCCTTCATTAGCTCGCTTTTTATAAGATTCTGCAAATACACATCATCACAGCAACCTTTTGCAAGCTTTTCGTCCTTCAAGCATATGTTGACTATTTTACTGTGTGTATTTTCATCTATGCATGCAATCTCGAGGAGCACAAGAACTGTAGCAATTGCCAGTCCTATCTCTTTCATGAGATCGGTATCTCGTTTCACTTGTCCTACTAATTCGTCAAGTTCAGGATCTATGTTAAAATCCAATTCATCCATACCCTCTCTCCTCTGTTGAATCAAGTACAAATTTTTAGTTCGAAACCACAGTTCACAGCTATTGATTAGTTTGAAATTTTATTCTATTGCCTATAAACGGCAATATAAAAGCGTATGGAGATTTAGGTTTTAAATACTTTGCTCTTCGTTAAGTACAACCTTCTCAAAAGTCCACAAAATACACCAAACAATCGATAAATAGATTCTACACAAATGTGAACCCATAGACTGAGCAAATAAAGCTGAGAGGTAGTATAAAAAAATATGAAAATTGAAATAAAAATATCTAACATTAACTTTCTATAAACTCGGTTCAGGAAGTTTTTAACTATTCCTAATTATCAATTAAAATTTCCTGAATTCATAATATCGAGTTGATCCCTAAACTTATTTCACTCTAAATGAGCTGATGTCATAACTCAGAATTTGCTTCTCGAATCTTATATTCCGAATAATCGATCAAATCCTGATCTTGAAAACAATTCGGAAAGCTTTTAGGATTACGCGAAGAATAGCTTTGGAGGATTGGCTTGCTTGTAAGTATTATATCACCTAGTGTGCTACCTATTAAATTGTGGGATGAAATAGGTTATAGACTCAAATAAGGATATTCTACAAGCAAGCAATGTCCCCTTTCCTTCTAATAGAATTTATAGTTGTCCCTATACAAAATTTTATTTTAAAAGTCTTTTTTCTATTGAACTTTGCAACGAATCTCGAGATTTTCAAGGAAATTAACAACTATATACTAGATATGCCATTATGCCTCAGCCAAAGTATTGTTATAGAAATTCTGCTCGAAATAATGAAGCTCTTCGTCAGTTCGAGTAAGAATTTAAAATCACTTTTTAAATGTGAATAGCGCAAAAAAATATTTTAAAACATTCTGTGTGAAAAATAGCAGTCTGAATTGGTAATTATCCTTGGTTTAGTCACTTTAAGTGAAAAATTATTTTCAAATTACACAAAACACCGAAGAGCCCTCTCATGCATGCAAATCATCTGGTTATTTCAGTAAACTCTGCATTTGCCTTTTTGGATATATCTGTCCACAAGCCTGATCTTCTTTCCCATAGTTTTTAGATGAACCTTTGATTTTCACGAATTTGGATATCCAATTTATGAGCATTTGACTAAATTTAAGAATTCATCGAAATTTTCCAAAAATACAAATTTTGAGTTTCTGGATTGGAAATATCAGAACTTAAGCACCGAAGATGCAAAACACGGGTAATAAAGACTATTGTTTAAATTTAAATTTGGGTAGTTAAAAGCTTAAATGCTTCTTATATTTCAGTTCAAGTACTTTAGCCCAATAATTTCAGGTATTCCATATCGCTAAACTCAAAAGATATACAATTTATTTGCCTATTTGCCAATGTTATCCATCAAAGGATGAGAAATATTTTCAAATAATTACCTCATCGAGAAATTATATGTCGCCTGTCTGGACTTTAGGAAAAGCTGAATTTATTGTAGAATAAACTATTTATATTTTAATAGTCAATCGGTTTCCGATTGCTGCCTATAGGCAATAGGATAAAATTTCAAACTAATATAACAGCTGTGAACTGTGGTTTCGGACTAAAAATTTGTACTTGATTCATTTGAGGTTCAATAACCACTGAAAACACTTAAAAAGATAAATGCAAAAATAGTTTTTCCATATCTCTGTTTTCAGCGGTTCATGTTTAGGTTAAATTTAGTAAAGAAATTTTGGTACTTGATTATAAAATGACAACACCAGATATACTTCCAGATAGTATAATGCTAATCCTCTTTTTGGTTCTCGTTACCGGGGTGGCATTTCCTTTCAGCAGTTTCATTGCACGCGTTTTTGACGGAAATTTGTCCAGAGGAATTCCGGGACAGATCGAAAATGCAATATACAGATCAATAGATACCGATCCTGATAAAGAAGAAGGATGGCGGGGTTACACCCGCGATATGCTCATCTTCAATGGAATAGGTTTTGTAATTCTCCTTCTAATTCTTCTTTTTCAAGATTCTCTGCCTCTTAACCCACAAAAATTCGGGGCTTTTAATATAAGTTTTGCCATCAACACCGCATCTAGCTTTGTCACTAATACAAATTGGCAGATCTACAGTGGTGAAACGGCAGCAAGTTATTTTACCCAGATGGCTGGACTTACAGTTCATAACTTCCTTTCCGCAGCTACAGGTATCTGTATAGCTATTGCAGTGATGCGAGGCATCACTCGCCAGTCGACCTATAAGATCGGCAACTTTTGGGTGGATATGACTCGATGCACCCTTTACATCCTTCTACCGATAGCTTTTATTTTTGCTCTCGCGCTTGTTTCCCAGGGTGTCATTCAGAATATAGATCCTTATGTACAAGCCACAGGATACGGTTCAGCAGGACCCCAGACGATCCCAATGGGACCAGTGGCTTCCCAGGAAGCGATAAAAGAGTTCGGTACCAATGGAGGAGGATTTTTTAATGCAAACTCTGCACATCCCTACGAAAATCCAACTCCTTTGACTAACCTAATAGAAATTTTCCTTATACTCATAATATCTGCAGCTCTGCCTCTGGTCTTTGGAAGGATGATCGGAAGCATGAGACAGGGATGGGTTATCTACGCTATTATGCTAGTGCTGTTTTTATTAGGATTCAGCACACTCTATGCTGCAGAGCTGGCAGGAAACCCACTGATAAAGGAACTTGGTGTTTCCGGAATATCCATGGAAGGGAAAGAGGTAAGGTTCGGACTATGGGGGTCATCACTCTTTACTACATCTACTACAGCAACCTCCTGTGGAGCAGTAAACTGTGCCCATGATTCGCTTACACCACTTGGTGGTCTGGTGCCCATGTTCTTGATTCTTCTCGGTGAGGTTGTCTTCGGTGGAGTAGGATCTGGATTCTACACTATGATCGGATTTGTGGTGCTTTCGGTTTTCATTGCAGGACTTATGATCGGACGAGTCCCTGAATACCTCGGGAAAAAGATAGAGGCATTGGAAATGAAGATGGCCGTCATAACAGTTCTTGTCCCTGGAATCCTTGTTCTACTGTTTTCGGGTATTGCACTGATTCTACCAAAAATTGGAGATTTAATGGGAAACCCAGGTCCACATGGACTTTCAGAAGTGGTATATGCTTTTGCTTCAATGTCTGACAACAACGGTAGTGCCTTTGCTGGAATCGACGCAACAAAGCCATTCTTCACATATGGGGGGAGCTTAGCAATGTTGATAGGCAGGTTTGTCCCTGCTGTTGCCATCCTGGCAATAGCAGGATCGATGGCGCAGAAGAAAAAAGTTCCATCAAGTTCAGGAACTCTTCCCACAGCTTCGATTTCATTTGGTATTTGGACAATCCTAGTAATCTTGATCATCGGTGCACTCACGTTTTTCCCACTCTTCGCCACCGGGCCGATTATCGAACACCTGATTATGATGGGAGGGAATTAATAATGCCACGAGCTTCATCTTCCAGGTTAGTCGCTTTTGAACCGAAACTTATTCGTGAAGCGCTCGTTAGTTCAGTGCTGAAACTGAACTTACGTCAGCAGATCGAAAACCCAGTAATGTTTACAGTGGAAATAGGAAGTATCCTGACAACTGTAGCTTTTCTCATTAGCTTCTTCTCTGCTACCACTGAGTCCTCATTCTTCATCGGCTTTATTTCTCTCTGGCTGTGGCTCACAGTGCTCTTTTCCAACTTTGCGGAATCCCTGTCTGAAGGACGTGGAAAAGCCAGGGCAGCATCTCTCAAGCAGTCCAGAACCAGCGTTCTCACCAGAAAGCTTACAGTAGAATCTGTCGATGGTCCTTTCACCGAAGTACCTTCCTCCGATCTACGGAAAGGCGATCTCGTACTCGTAAAGACAAATGAAGTGATCCCTGGAGACGGAGAAGTGGTGAAGGGAGTCGCATTAGTCAATGAAGCCGCAATTACCGGGGAATCAGCACCTGTTGTGCGTGAATCCGGGGGCGATAGGAGTGCTGTGACCGGAGGAACTACAGTTATTGCAAATGAGATAATCATCAGAATTACCGCTGATCCCGGTCAGACTTTCCTGGACCGTATGATTGCCATGGTGGAAGGTGCAGAGAGACGGAAGACTCCTAACGAAATAGCTCTTGGAATACTACTCATTTCGTTGACAGTTGTATTTCTTGCGGTTGTGATTAGCGTGTACTCAGCTTCTGAGTATAGCGCTTCTTCAAGCGGAAGAGGCTCCCATGTAAGCTTCACAGTACTTATTGCACTTTTTGTCTGTTTGGCACCCACAACAATTGCAGCCCTGCTCTCAGCAATAGGAATAGCAGGAATGGATCGGTTGTTCCAGTTGAATGTCATTGCTCTCTCAGGAAGAGCAATCGAAGCTGCTGGAGATGTAAATGTCCTGCTGTTAGACAAAACAGGCACAATCACCTTAGGTAATCGACAGGCGACTGAGTTTTTACCAGTAGATGGTCAGTCGCCGGATGATTTGATGGAAGCCGCTATGCTTTCTTCTACTGCAGACGATACTCCAGAAGGCAAAAGCATTATTGATCTTATACAAAAAAAGACCGAAAAAATCCCAATTTCTTCAGAGGATGTCACTTTCACACCATTTTCGGCTTTAACTAGATTGAGTAGTGCACAACGTGGTGAGATAATCTACCTGAAGGGGGCTTCCGATGCAATAATTAAGTTTGTTCTTGATCATAAAGGTACCGTTCCATCAGATCTGAAAACGAAAGTAAACGGAATTGCATCTAAAGGAGGTACCCCGCTGGTTGTCGCTCGCAATGAAACAATTCTCGGTGTAATATTCCTCAAAGACATCTTAAAAACTGGTATTCGAGAAAGATTTGCAGATCTGCGTAAGATAGGAATAAAAACGATTATGATTACAGGAGATAATCCTCTTACAGCTGCTACTATCGCAGCAGAAGCCGGAGTAGATGACTATCTGGCAGAAGCAAAACCTGAAGAGAAACTCATGATGATAAGGGAATACCAGAAGGAAGGCTATATGGTTGCCATGACAGGGGATGGAACAAATGATGCTCCCGCTCTTGCTCAAGCTGACGTAGCCGTGGCCATGAACAATGGCACGCAACCTGCGAGAGAAGCATCAAACATCATTGATCTAGATAGCGATCCAACCAAACTGTTGGACATTGTCGAGATAGGTAAGCAAATCCTGATGACTCGTGGAGCTCTGACGACCTTTTCTATAGCTAACGATATTGCCAAATACTTTGCAATTATTCCCGCTGCTCTGATAGGGATATATCCGCAGCTTAAGGTACTGAATATCATGGATCTTGCAACACCGCAGTCCGCCATCCTTTCTGCGGTTATATTCAATGCTGTGATCATTCCAATGCTTATACCACTTGCATTAGCCGGGATAAAGTTCAAGCCTATGTCGGCTTCGAAACTTTTTGCCTACAACCTAACCATCTTTGGCTTTGGAGGAGTTATTGCTCCCTTTATAGGAATTAAAGTAATAGACCTGATATTAGCCGGTTTACTGCATATCTGAGGAGGTATTGATCGTGACATCTCTCAAAAAAGCCACGTTGCTATTCGGAGTATTATTTATAATCACAGGATTTGTTTATCCCTTTGCTGTGACGCTAGTCTCAGAAAGCTTATTTCCTTACCAGGCTCATGGGAGCCTTATCATCGACAATAACAACAAAATCATCGGCTCGAAGCTCATCGGTCAAAACTTTACCACACCTAAGTACTTCCGGAGCAGGCCTTCAGCTAGTGGAAGTGGATACGATCCGACATCTTCAGGAGGGTCTAACCTAGGCCCGACAAACCCAGCTCTCTTAGGATTGGTAGCAAATAGGACAAGTGCACTAAAGGAAGCAGGAGTTACTGGCCCGATACCTTCTGATCTAGTTATGGCGTCGGGAAGCGGGCTTGATCCACATATAAGCCTAGAATCCGCACTTGTACAGGTATCTACTGTGGCGAAGGCACGAAACATTCCGGAAGAAGAACTCAAAAAACTGGTGCTTTCAGAATCTATCGATTCTCCATTCACTGGAACTTATGTTAATGTTCTTTCTCTCAACCAAGCGCTTGATAAGAAAGGGAACACTTAAGAGGAAATAATGGGAACAGATCGTAGTGAAGAAGAAGGAAGACCACTAGCCGAAGATTTGCTCTGCATTGCTCGTCATGATGAGCAAAAAGAGCATATGACAAAGCAATTGAAATTAACCCAAAATATTTGGATGCTTGGAATAATAAGGGAAATTCTCTAAGCAAATTGGGTAAGTCCGATGAAGCACAAAAATCTTGGGCCAAAGTAAAGGAAATTGATTCAAAAGCTTGATACAATAAAGGAACTTTATCTTAATGATTACTTAAATTAAGTTTGTATGTTGAACATTCATTAAATTTTTATTTTTTTTCTTTTGTTAAATAAATATAGCAACTTTTTGGCTTTTTAACATAATACTGGTCTTGTTTGAGACTATTTTTTCTTATTATTAATTAATGTGATACTGTTGATCTTGCATGTCTAAAAGTTGATCTTGTGATCTGCAGGTGACAAGATACCTGCAGCCAGCCGGAAAGTCTGCTGCAAGGTACTGGAAATATCTATAAAGCATAACTCGATTTAATTAATTATATATTTCTTGATTTATTCTAAATAGTGTTAACTTAAACTAATTAGTTTGATGATCATGTAGCCCTGATCTAGTAAATTATAACAGACTGTAGATTGTCTCCTTCAGTCGATAACTTCGCGTATATTTTATACTATTTCAAACATGCACAGTTTTTTTGTGCCAAAACCTATGCATCAGTGAAATACAAAAAAGACACAAAATTTGTCAGTATAACTGTTAGCTCTACGCCCCATTGCATTATATAAAATTTACTATCTACTGCCAAAGGATTTTATTTTGAAGTATAATTTACAAAACTATTCACTAATAACATAAATATAAAATGTGTGCTAGATGAACAACAGTTATGGAAAGACTTACATAGACTAACTAATGATGAAGACAACACATGAGATCTCGCGCAGTCCATGCTCTTGGTTCTTTGTTTTCTAAGTACTATATAAACAACAGGCTTGGAACGATTCATATAAACTGAGCAATGACTAAAACAGCGATGTGAGAGATTGTGCACCCCAAGCTCTTGGTTCTGCGTTTTCTCAAGTGCCGAATAAACTTCAGAAATGGAAATATTAGCTATCTGTGTGCTTTTCAAATAAAATTATGATATGAAACTGCCACCGCCATTAATAAGCAACTCTACAATTTCCTTAAACGCCATTTTTGCTGCAATCTCCAAAGCGGTGTTGCTATTTTCTTCTTGAATATTGAGATTGGCGCCCCTTTGATAAGCAACTCAACCACATCCTTATACCCAGTTTGCGCCGAATATATCAAAGCAGTTTTACCATATTCGTCCTGTGAATTAATATCAATCTTATTGCTTTTTAGAAATCTCTCTACTTTTTCTATTTGCCCTAATCTACACGCGTTTAAAAATTCATGGTTTTCATCTTTGCCAAATAAATTAGATCGAATGTCAATCAACATTTCCCCTTAATATTGCATATTATATAATGTACCACAATCTACCTATCTTTGTTTTTTTGATTGAAACACAGAAATTAGAGAAACCTACATTTTTACTTAAAGGATAGGCAAATAAAAATGACTTAGTGAATTGGATATTTTGAGCTTATTTCAAAACTACCTTCAACTTCTTTTAATCGATGTATCTATGCATTTTACTATAATATTTTCACAAGTATTCTAATATTATCACGGTATTGGGGCTTCACACCTGTCAGACATTACGTAAATTACCTAAATTTCCATCAGGTCTTTTTTGGTTCCGTTTTCTCCGGTAGAAGCTTAGTGTTTAATCTGCTATTTTCTGGATCAAGGTTTGAATGGGACTGTTTGCCTATGTATATTTTCATTCAATTTATCTATCTGTTCATACTTGTGTACATCTAAATATATAAATAAAAAAAATAAAAAGATAGTATTTGGAACAAAATTAAAAATATGAATAAACCGAATAAGAAACTCAATTTTTCAATATAGTAAAAAAATTTGAGAAATAAATAGGAAAAACGTTTTTGATATTCTTTTTTGAGCTTCATCTCCAAGTTTAAGATCAGTAAGAAATTGTGGTACATTATAAATCCATTTTCTTATTTGATAAGATAATGATTAATATAATATTAATACAAACATAGTTTTTGTTATAAAATATATTTATATTCTCAACGTCAACTTTATATTGCAATTTTTTGCACTATTAACTCACTAACAAGATTAAGAGTGTAGATAAATACAAACATCTTTTTATTTTTAAACACATCTGTTTTTTTCAATCCTATCTGTTTTTTTGTTTACAAATATTTATACTAAACGTTGTTTCCTTTTCACGATTATAATGTAGGATGCCTAATGCTTTAGGTATGGATACATGATTTTATAAAAGTTAGAGGGATATATAATGTAAAAAATTAAAATACTCATTTTTAAATATTCAGATAATAAAAAATATATAAAATTAAATTAATTTTATTTCCTTCGTTGATCGTTTATCCTCCGATCTACTAAAATCCTGTAAAAACATGATTTCCTAATAATCAGTAAATTTATAATATTTATTCATCTAGAGCATTGATTCTAAAATCTACACTTATTCAGGAGAAAACTGTAGTTTTGAATCCAAATAGTTACATTATTATTAAGATTTCATAGAACTGCCTACCATCAGATGTCAATTCTTGTCAATAGAATGTTTCTTGGGAGACTAATAGCATACAAGTAAGCACCCTTTATATGCTGTAGTGTAAGAGATTCCTTATAATCCATAGGATTTGAGGGCGCATGAAAAGAACTGGATTAATATGTCTATTTGCTTTTGAAATTGCACTAATTATCGCTTTAAACCTCGTAGCTCTTGGTTCGCCTGAAAATTCGATGGGTAATACAACCATCTCAGGATATAGGAAGCCTTCGATCCTGGAGCATGGACCTCCCAGTAAAACTGGCGGCGATTTTGATGAGTATGCCAATGGAGTTTGGATAAAGAGCCATCCTGTGCCTGCGGACAAATCTCAATATGAAGAGATTGAGATCATAGATGACAGAATCTACGACCGCGTAAAAAAAATAGTTGAAAGTGCAGCCAATAATACCTCTGCTCCTGAGGGAAGTCTCGAACAGAAGATTAGCAAGTTCTAAGTTGTGGGAATGGATAATGCTACCCTGAAAAGACAGCATTTGGATTCCATCAAAGACGAGCTGAAAATGATAGACAATATTTCCAACGCCTCGGATGTCCAGGTCGCATCGACTCAAATGATGGACTATGGCATGGGTCCTTTCTTTTCCATGTATGCCGCGCCAGACAAAAAAATAGCAAGTTCATGATAGCCACCCTCACTCAGGGGGGGGGTCTAGGCCTCCCAGATAGAGATTTTTATCTAATGCAAGATGAAACGAATCAATCTAGATCATAGAGCAGTACCTGAACCCACGTCACCAAGATGTTTGTCCTTCTCGGTGATAGCCAAGAGGTCGCTGAGAGTAATGCCAGAACCGTGATGAAGATAGAGACCAGGCTAGCCAACGCATCTTTCACCAACGTGTCCGACGAAGATGAGGTCAACACATACAATAAAATGAGCCTTGAGGAGCCTCAGACCTTTGCCCCAGACATGAATTGGTCTCGTATCTTCAATGTCCTGAGCCAGCCAGGCATAGCCGAGGTTAACGTCAGAAACCCCTCATTCTTCAAGGAGCTAAGCATCTATCTGCAGGGAGAAAGTGTAGCTGACTGGAAAACTTTTCTTCGCTGGAAGCTGATATCAGCCACGTCCCCTATCTTAGCTCCGACCTAGAGAAGGAGCACTTTGATTTCTATGAGAAAAACTCAATGGCTAGCAGGTAATGAAGCCCCGCTGGGAGAGGATCCTTGACGCAGAATATGAGGCCATAGGCGAGGATATAGGCCGCATTTATGTGGAAAGGTATTTCGACTCAAGTTCCAAGGCCAGGATGCAGGAGATGGTATCCAACCTAAAGAAAGCCTTCAGGGAAAGAATTAAAAATCTGACATGGATCGAGCCTAAAACCAAGAAAAAAGCCCTCATGAAGCTTGATGTTTTAGATGTTCAGGCAGGCTACCCTGAAGAATGGCTGAATCAATACGAGCTAGAAGTGAAGAATGATTCATATTTCATGAATGTCCTTCGTGCCTCTAAATTTAATTTTCACCACGGTCCAGATGGCTTGGATAGTATAGGCAAGCCCGTAGATCGTAAGGTATGGGAGATGAACCCCAGGAGACTAATGCTTATGCTGACGTTAATAAGGTTCTTATAGTCTTCCCGGCAGGCATTCTCCAGCCCCCATTCTTCAATAAAAATGCTGATGATGCCGTCAACTACGGTGCCATAGGTGCTATTATAGGATACGAGATGACTCATCACTTCGATAGCCAGGGTAGGAAGTTCGACATAAATTGGAATTTGACTGAATGGTGGACGCCAAAGGACGCTGATAGCTTTAACAAGAGTACGGGAACTTGGGTGGATGAGTACAACAGGGTTGAAGTCCTACCCGGCCTGCAAGTCAACGGCAACCTGACCTTGCAAGAGAACAAAGCAGACTTCGGCGGATTGACCATAGCCTACCATGCCTATAAGCTTTCATTAAAAGGGGAGCCGGAGATGATAGATGGATTCACTGGTGATCAGCGGTTTTTTTTTAAGCTTCGCCCAGATGTGGAGGGAATCTGACACTAATGAATCCCTGAGGACGCAAGCACTTACTGATCCCCACTCTCCCAGCAGGTTTAGGGTCAACGGCGTTGTCTTCAATATGCCTGAGTTTTAAAAGGCTTTCCCGAGCGTAAAGTCAGTGGATAAACTATACAGGCCAGAGATTGAAATGCCTGTGATCTGGTTCTTCAATGTGTCTGAGTTTTACAAGGCTTTCCCGAGCGTAAAGTCAGTGGATAAACTATGCAGACCAGAGATTGAAAGGCCTGTGATCTGGTAGAGTGATCATATGAATTTTGTCCTAATTAGTTTAGGTTAGTACTATCTAGAAAATATACAAAAAATATATAATAATTGAATCTAATTCTAATTTATAAGTTTCCTACTACATCAAGTAGACCCTTTATCTAGCTGTAGGCGTTTCTTCACCTGCAGCTCACAAGATCAATTTTTCTGACATTATACTGTCGTTGATGACCACAAGATTTCTAGGAGTTTATAAAGGGCAGCAGATGCAGGATATCCAGATAGATCCTCCTAGGGTAGTATGCCTACTTCTCTGTAAAATCACAACTCTCAAACAGTTAATAGGGAGAAAGTTATGTAAATTAGAAACTTTTTACTATTTTCTAAAATTTCAATTAATTGTAGTCAATTGCTAATAAAATTAATAGTAAATTTTTACAATGGCAGAAGATATCAAAAAGTCTAAAATTATAACATGGAAGTTTTTATAAAAATAAATTAATGAAAAATAATATAACGGATTTAGTTCTTTGCGGTGCTTCATGATAGAAGATTTTGATAAACCCCAATGTTTTGCTGATTGCTCATAAAGTATAAATATAAGCAATTTGTTGAAATCGGAGATTTATCGAAATTCTCGATAATCTAAGAGTGTTAAATTTAGAACTTATGTGGTTAAACTACGAATTAATAGTATTAAATCGACAGTGTGCCGATTTTGCTGCAAAATCAAAAATTCCAATGAATTATGTGAAAGGAAATCACGCATCTTTAGATCTAATCACATAAAGTACACAAAAATTTAACTTTGAATTTACAGTGAATTTACGATGCTGAGATTAAACATTTAATTGTATGAAAAGTGGATTTTTCGTCAAATACTTACGTTTTTCTACTAAACTTAAATGTAAAATTGGACTATGGAAAGCATGGAGAACAAAAAATAAAGGCTATAAGAACACTGTTTATCTGTGTCTTTCCGTTTTTCCGTGTTTATAGAATTTCGAGTTATTTATGTACCAATAATTATGCTCGCGACTATAATTAGTTTTTTAAAAATATAATTAATTCGTGAATTGATTATATTAGTTTAGCCACGTTTTAAACTTACAATAGAGAGCTGGAAAAACAACATGAAGCTTACGCGACTGAACTTGAAAATAAGTAGATTAACCCTGTTATTATGCAAAAAACTTTAAACCATTACGTTTATTAGACTTATTTTTATACATCAGGTGCGTAAGGCCCAACAATTATATTTCAACTACCCGAGATCCCACCTCAAAAATGAAAATCTGATTGTTTTTGCCTATGTGTCTGTAAACTCAATTATTCTAAACTAGATCAGAATATGCTTGTTATAGCTACTTGTTATGGCTTGTTAGTCGCAGGAAATGCAAAAAAGTATTCGAAATAAATAGGGAAATAACTTAGGCAAAGAATATTCATTTTGGGATTAAATCAACTGAATTTATTGTGAAAATTGGCGAGTACAGTTAAAAAAATACCAAGTTATTTTACAGTGAGCATCAATTACTGGATTTTGGATTGATATTTGAAAAAATTCGATATAAATTAGGGACTTTATGGTTGTCTTAAAATCAATGGGACTCTATGTTGCAAATTCAATTGGTGTTGGAGCTATGATTGGAGCTGAAATTTTTTCTATTTTCGGGACAGCTGTAAAAATTTCGGGAAACGCAGTATATATTTCTTTTATCATCGCAGGGATAGTTGCTCTTTTAAACGCTTATTCCTGTGCAAAGCTCGCTGTCAGAATTCATTCTGCTGGCGGACTTGTAGAATTTCTCCTAAAAGGATTTGGAGACGGCGTTTTGAGTGGTGGATTAAACATTTTACTGTGGGTGAGTTATGTTTTTGTACTTGCCCTTTATTCCAAAGGCTTTTCTTTTATGCAATAACTTTTCTACCTCCAGATTCGGCACAAATATGGGGAAAAGTTTTTGCAACTGTAATTATCCTAATCTTTACTATCATAAATTTCATTGGAGCCAAAGCCGTAGGAAAATCGGAGTTATTTATTGTTTCGATAAAATTTGCATATTATTTCTTTTTGCAGCTGCTGGGATTGCTTGCATGAATACGGAAAATCTCGCAATTTCTACATGGCCAACTTCCAAAAGCATCCTTTTCATTCAGGCATAGTATTTCTTGCATACCAGGGCTTCGAATTGATAACCAATGCTGCAGAATATGTCAGTAACCCAGAAATCACTCTTCCAAAAGCACTTTACCTAAATGTTGTGCTTGTCACTTTTATCTATGTATTAGTCAGCCTAATGGTAATCGGAAATCTTTCAATTTCCGAGATTGAAAATTCAAAAGATTATGCACTTGCAGCAGCATTAAAACCTTTTCTGGGAGTTATAGGTTTTAAAATCATGGCTTTTGCTGCCCTAATTTCAACTTCTTCAGCAATAAATGCCGCTCTTTACGGAGGGCAAACATAAATTATCTGCTTAAAAGGAAGGACAGCTACCTGCATTTTTTGAGAGAAAAGTGTGGAAAAAAAGCACAGAAGGTCTATTTATTACATCAAGCCTTGTAATCCTTGTCTCTAACTCTCTCTCCAGTGACTGAATAGGCATGCTCGTGAGTACTTCCTTACTCATAATTTACATAGCTGTTAACGCTTCTCATCTACTCCTATTAAAAGAAACTGGAGCAAGACCCTGGATAATTTAGACTTTGCTTCTAAGCAGCTTGATTTTCTTTGGAGTGCTTGTATATTACGAATTTGCTAATTCGAAGCTCACTCTGGTACTGCTTATAATCACGATTTTTTTCTGCTTCTCTGCAGAATGGATTTATAGAAAGTCTTCTGGCAGATCAATAAAGGCAAGGACTGATTAACTGTGTAGAAAAATTTTTGAATATTCAATTATAGGTAATGGAGTTAGATTATTGATCAAATACGATTAAACGAGCACATCAACCTTATTTAAGAGCCATTCTTGCAGTTATTGTTTTGAAGTAACTAACCAAATGACCTCTTTCAAACCCGTATATTCCGAAGAGTAAAACTATATATTTTATAAAAACAAATTTCCAAGTGTGGTCACTTTTCAACTGAAAAAATATTTTCAACCACAAAGCACATGCACATTGTTTTTTGGATAGTCATTCTCTACCTCATAATGAGCCTTTTGGGCTTATATCAAAATTCATACTAGAATTATTTCCTCCAGTATGGCTTCTTTGCTGTTAAAATATTATTGTACTTAAAATGTTATGAAGATTTATATAAGCTCGAGAATTAAAAGTAATATGAAAACCATTTCGATAAATTAAAAAATATAATTTCCAATAGAAAAGTTCATTTTGGAGATAAAGAATTACCAATTTATATTTCGTAGTTATTATTAATCATTAATATCTAAACTCGCATCAGGATTGGATTTCTGCAAAGTATATATTTTGCCGTTGATAGCTTTTCAACGGCTCTAGAAAGACAAAGCTTATTTTATCTTCTGGTAACCCCATATTGTCAAAGATAAATCAACCATTAAATCCGTCAGTACTTATTCATTCATGAAAGGCATTGGGTAGATTATAGTGAGGTAAAGAATGCCTTTTACCATGATTTCCCAGTACATAAGGAGTTCCAAAGGATCATAGTCTTTCAAGTCTATCTTTTTGATTTCATCCACAATTTCACCATCAGCCAATGCAGCCAGTCTCAAAGCTTTTATCAAAGAACTAGCCACTTTTTCGTAACCTTTCTCTCCAATGAGCATACGTGCAGCATCTTGAATAGAAACGATTTTCGTTTCTTCATCCGGTTAGATGCTAATCTTATCATCTTGAATGATCTTTTTATCCATAATGAAATGTCTCCTAAGTAAGCATTTGAAAACATCGTTAATAAGATTTATGTAGTCGAACTAAAAAATCAATAGCATTAAAGGTTTAAATGTCTAAAATACAAGATAATTTCGACAAACTTTTTCTTTTCACAAGTCACTCATATATATAAGCATATGACAAAACATAAGGGTTGATCTAAATTATCTATTAGCTAATGAGGTGGTATGAATACCTGATATAAACATATTTGAATCAACTTCGATATCATATAATTTACAGAAAATAGCTTTTTTTATTGTGATAATCGGATTCGTTGCAATGATAAAGAGACTAGGTAAATTAAGTAAATACAAATTAAAAATACATGATATAATATTCACATTTGCATATTTATTAATAATTTTATCTCTTCCGCATATGATAAATTTTGCATACTTTATCGTAATTTCTCATAGAATTTCTTCTTTGATTTTAATCCATGGATTAATAGGAATTGTGGTTCTAGTTATGGGATTTGTATTTGTAATAAATAAAGGAAGCTTGAGAATTAAAAGAGAATGGAAAACTAAAAGAAACATGCGAATTCTCGAAGCTTTATGGATTATAAATTTTATATTAGGTATTTTTATGGATTAGTGAGGTTGTGCCATCACTAGATTTTACTGTTAACATAATCACATTAAAACGAGTACTCAAAGAAAATAAATTCCTAATATTTAGGTCCTGTAGAAATCCTTAATTTGATGCAAATTATCTCCATAACTTTTTTGTTTATGATAGATATTATTAATTTAATTTTAATCTCTTTTACTTGATAACAGAATTTCCCTGCCGTTAGTATTTCTCCTAATCTTCTTTTAACTACAGAGGATACTGTCTCCACAATATTTCTTTAATTATATTTAATTTTGTCAAAGACCAAGTTCAATTGTTTTCTATATTTTCCCCGTATTTTCCCCTTTTGCTTTCTCTTACAGATATAATTGAATCTGCTTTATTTCTTCTCTAATTATAGAATATATTTTTTCTGAATCGTATACTCTATCCATTATATAACAATCAGACTTTCTCGTCTTATTTGATTGTTTTATCAGAGCATTTGCATTTTTGATTTTATGGTCTGTTTTTTGACTAATTTTCCACCCCAATATTGCCTTTTTACTTGTGATTACTAATATTGAAGTTCTCAGTAAGCTTCTTCGAAGCTTCCCTGTTCTTCTGGAATAATAAAACTTGCATATAAACACGTAAATTCTGTTGCGTCAATCGCTGCAACAGAGACAGTTACTCCATATGAGTAAAACAGCTTTAGAATTCTTTACAGAAAAAGGTATTCAGCTAGAGAACCCCAGTTTAAAAACTCTGCCAAAAATATAAAATTTTTTTATATGACCATCAATTTAACTTAGCAACTATTACAGTTTATGGAGTAGATTCAATCCGTTTTTTATGAAGTAAAGATGAGTTTTTAGGTTATCATCACCACGATATAATTATTTTGGATTGGAATTTACCAAAAAAAGATGGAAGTGAAGTTTTTAAAGAAATAAAATGAATAGTAGCCTTAAAAGCATACCTGCAATCATTTTAACTACTGCTAGCGCTGAAACGGACATAATCAAAGTTTATGATCTTAATGCCAATGCCTATATCGTTAAACCTATTGACTTTGACGAATTTATGAAAGTAATTAGATCCATAGAAGACTTTTGGCTTAAAGTCATAACATTACCACCAAAAAAAGATCAGAAGCTGAATTCAAATGATAGCATTATGCATATCTCGTGTAAAATCTGCTCTTCACCCCTTAATATCCTTTTTTAATTATACGACAATAATATCTAAAGTGTTTAATTTTTGCTCCAAATACCTAATTCCAAACTTCTAAAATTTTCTATCTATGATTATGCTTTAGTTAAATTAGTTTCAACTGTTCCATGAGCTCCATAAGCTCTATGAGTAACATAAGCTCCATGAGTAATATATCAACAATGATTTCTATTTCAGATGGGTCTATTGAAATATTCTTACTAGTCCTAATTATGACTGATTTCAAAAAAAAAGATGAATTTTGATATAAAGGTGATTTAATTTAATACAAATTATGCTTTAAATTAATAATTAAAATTTTTGATAGTTGTAATGTTATGCAAATAAATCACACAGAAGGTTACAAAAAGGATTGGTGGCAGCAACGCTATCATCTTTCAGTTTAATGCTCATAATGTCTTTGAGCCTGAGGATTTTAACAAAGCATTTAATAATAAATCAGCAGATTCCCCTTTTATAATAAGTACTGCTTTTCTCGAGTGTCTAATCACATTTTCGGCTACACTTCCAACCAGGAATCTCTGGAGTTCAGTTTTTTCGTGTGTGCCCATAACTATAAGGTCGATGTCGATTTTTTCTGCAAAACTGATAATCTCATTTGTAGGTTTTCCTTCCAGAATTACAGATTCTACCTCAATATTTGCAGCTTTTCCAACGTTCTCGACATAAGCTATTGCTGCCTCACCCTTTATTGTAAGTTGCTTTTTCATTGTTTTTTCCCATTCTTCATCCAAGGAATGAATTATCGAATGACTCCCTAGTGTGATCACGTGTACAGCATATAGTTTTGCCTCGCTTAATTTTGCAATTTCAACTGCTGACTTAACTGCTTGTTTTACCAATTCCGAACAGTCGGTTGAAACCATTATCTTCCTGAAAATAGCACTTTTCATTTCTAATTTCCCGTTTTCATTTTGCTCTTTACATCAATATAGGAGGTTCCGTTGCAAAAATAATATTTCTGCATTTTGACACTATAATTTTCACCTTTATGTGTTATTTTCTTCCTAATTAAAATGATTAACTTTCCTAATTGTGAAGGTTTTTTCTGATTTTGCAAGAAAGCCAAACTTTTTGCAACGGAATCGCTGTAAGAGTATCTTGAATCTATTGGACGCATCCAGCAAAGCTCTAGGAGCAATGGTTGCAGCAATAAATTGTCCACCGATCATCAGCCAGCTCCAGGGCGAAGGTATTATGTAGAGAAAAGTTTCTGGATTTTTGTAGAGCAGGTATGCGAGCGGCAATATAGTTAGCAGTGCGATGAGGCTGAATACTGGCATATACAACAATTCTGCCCTGGAATCCAAGATTTTAGTGACACAGCGTTTGAAAAACAGACTTGCCATAAGACTGTGAATAGCTGCGAATGTCACCAGCAAAAAAACAAGGATAAGTATAAACAAAACCAATTCCAATGATCTTCAATTTTCTATTTGAATAACTTGTACTTAATATTTGTGACTTGACGGAGCTGTCACATCTTTTGGTGTGAATTCATTCTCTAAAGCCTGTCTTAAAATTAAATTTTATTCTGCAATTGAGATGGAACTTATGTATTTGAACTGAAAAAAGTATCATTAAACTGTTAAATATTTCGTAAATTTAAGCCGTAATCTTTATTGTACTTGATTTGATATCTTGGTGCGTAAGCCTTCGGGATAAAGTACTATTCTTGAGTTCAATATATCCTGAATTTCGAAAAAATTTACGATCTTAATTTAACATTAACGTTGCTTATTATCCAATGGCAGAAATTGTTTGAATTTTAAGACAGCCTCCTAAATGTTAATTATTTAATTCAATATATAATATCATCGGAATGTAAATGAGGCACCAAAATATCAACTAAAATTTTTACGAGATTTAAAGGATCTCTAAATCCACTATTTTCCACAATAACGCCATATTCAACTCTAAATTCATAACCTGAAATTATTTGAGCGTTATTAATTGAAAATTAGATTGATTTTTATGCGGTTCCGTTGCAAAAAATTCAAAATAAGCATGTAAATCTATAAGTAATGAATAAAAATCAAAATATTTGAGGAAAATGTACTAACATTATAAAACTATACCAAACAATTGATTAATGTATTTGACTTCATTAAAAACAGAGTAATTTAGATCATTTACTTGTCCTTTTTTGATCATATTCAAGCTTCGATTCCTTTTAAAGTCTTATTGACAGATCGAAAAGACTGAAATCCTAACATTGAACTTTCGATATCTCTATTACAATCAACTCTACTATACTTCTTTGCTTGTTTTTCTATCTGAATTCAACTCACTCAATGGTCACAGTACATACAAATGGCCTTCTCCCACTCTTCATTCTGAAATTTCCACTTCAATTCCCAGCATTTAATTGCCTTTATCATCTTCACAAAATCCACCCCACTTTCAGTTAGGCACTACTCGAATTTTGGGAGATTTGTCGAGTCATCTCTAAATGATTTTTTATTATGTTTTACTATGCTGTTTACGTTTAATATATCTAGATATCAATGGAATAGCAATCGTTCATCCCAAAAGTTTCTGTCACGGTCCATGGAACCAGGATTACGTATATTCGATGCAATTTAGTTTAAGTAGTTACTCTGTAAAATGCATGTAAAAAATATATTTGATATCATGTTGGAAAGTAAAAAGGTGATCTTTCTATATGAATTTTATTTGTATTTGGTTAAGATAAAAAAACATCAAAAAAGTTATTTTATGCCAAATACCCATCTTTTTCTTTATTTGTTTCCTTGATTTGCATGCATCAGTTCAATTTACATTATAAAAGTATCTAAAAACCATGAATCATTTAGTCAATAATAGTTCTCTAAAAAATTAGACAGTTGAGAGTTTAACATGTTCAACTGTGTAAGTCCGACTCTCTTTCCAAGCTCGATAATTTCGTAAGTCAGCTACAATTAATTTAGTAGCTATATAAATCACAGCGAGATCATCTACAAATACAACTTTTTTTATTTCCCTGATGAGGGATACACCAATACAAATGCCAATACCTACTAACGCAATTATCGTTTTCCACGGAACCTTTGGGTATTCGTTATTCAAGAAGTCATGCAACATAGAAACTGTTAGTTTGCCCTCTTCTAGAAGTTTATCGAGAAATTCTGGTATACCATCATAATTTCCTTTTTTAAGAAATTTCATAATATCAGAAAACATTTGCTTCGTGTTTACTTCGTTCATGAGGGGAACAACGACATCTATTGTGAAGTTATTGCTGTGAGCGATCCTTCTGAAAATTTTAATTATCCAGAAGAAGTTGTTTTTCAAATTGAAAGGAACAAGCTCGAAGATTACTACCGAGCTGCAGATTTTATAAATCATTCCGATGCAGACGTTATCTGTCTTCAACATGAATTCGGTCTTTTTGGGGGTGACGCAGGAGATTATATTTTCACTCTTCTATCAGGAATAAGCAAGCCTGTAATAACAACAATGCACACTGTGATCCTGGAGTCTGAACTTGACGAGTACCGAGTATCTACTGAAAAGCTAGTAATGTATTCCGACAAATTTGGTGTAAAGAGTCAGACTGCAGCAACATACTAAAAAATAGTTATGGAGTTTCTAAAGACAAAATCCAAGTCATCTTCCATGGGATGCCGGACTATCCGTTCAGCAATTGTGATAAGTATAAAAAGATGCTGAATCTTTCCGGGTCTCCACTTATCCTCACTTTCGGCTTGCTGAGCCAAAACAAAGGTGTCGAAAGTATGCTCAAAGCCCTTCCGGATGTTATAAATCAACATCCTGACCTTGTTTACCTTATTCTGGGCACCACGTATCCCATGATCAAAAAAAAATATGGAGAAGCATACAGGCAATATCTTAAGAACATTGTTTCCGAACTTGAGATTGAGAATAATATAGTATTCCATGATAAGTTTGTTGAAAAATAAGAACTCTGCAATTATATTCTTGCAAGTGATATTTATGTATCTCCCTATCTTTCCAGAGAACAGATCGTAAGCTGGACTCTGACCTATGCCATAGGCATGGGAAAATCAATCGTCTTCACTCCTTATTGGTATGCTGAGGAAATGCTTTCCGATAACTGTGGGTTACTTATAGATTTTGGAGACGCTGAAGGCTTTAAAAATTCTCTTTTATACTTAATTGAAAATCCAGAAAAGTGTAATATTGTGCGTCAAAATGCATACGATTTTGGCAGAAAAATGATATGGTGAAACATAGGCAACGAATATACTACTGCCTTCCATGAAGCTTTAAACAACTACATTACCTATCCCAAAATACGAAACATCGCTAATTTCCTTCCAAATAATTTGTCTGAAGTAAAAGTTGACCACCTTAAGCTATTGAATGATAACGTGGCATTATACCGCATACCTATCTGGCTGTATCGGCTTTCCATCATGGGTACAACACTAATGATAGGTTCAGAAAATTTTTCAGTGATCCAAAAAAAGGTGATTTTAACTTGAAATAAAATCAAAAATATAGATATCCGAATGATTTGATCAATTGGACTGAGAAATCAATAAGCTTAAAAATCTCAAGCTATCCAAATAGTGAATTTAATCACACTGTCTCATGTACTTGATTTAATCATCAAGTACGTAAGTTCTAACATATATAGAGCTAAGTATCAAGAGTTAAAACTATGGTAACTGCAGATATTCCTTTATTTTTGACAACAAAGACGATAAACGGAGACAAAGTCATCAATCTGGCTGGAGAACATCTGGGAAAGATTGAAGACCTAATGATTGATCTAGAAAATGGCAGAGTAGCATATGCAGTACTCTCTTTTGGTGGGTTCCTGGGTTTTGGAAATAAACTGTTTGCTTTCCCCTGGGAAACTCTTTCAGTGAGGCCACATGAGCACGCTTTCGCTCTTGATGTTAGCAAGGAAATCCTGAAAAGGGCAGAAGACTTTGATAAGAACGACTGGCCTGTAACTTGTGAGCAGCTCGCAACTTCAACTCGTGAGTGGCTAGCCAATATTTTCACTTGTTATGGTGCAAGCCTTACTGGCAGACAGAGATTTTAGATCAGACAGAAAAAGAGAGACCAGACGAGATAGAATCAGAAAGGATGGTCCGGATAGAAAAGAAGGCAGAGAACCAAAAGAAGAAACAGAAAAAGCTAATGTTGAGTCCATACACCCCTCTGAAAAAGAAAGGGGAGGTAAAAAGAGAAGCCTTTTGGATACCTGCAAGTAAAGAGACTGGTAGTGGAAGTGGGTTATTGATAAAATCTAAAAAACAAGCATATTACCCTTTTAGGGGATAATTGTGAGAGATTATTATGTTTATTATTTTTCAGTAACTTGCACACACGCCCCAATCTGTATTCCAACAAAGAAATTGTAAAATTAGATCTCATATGCCAAATATACTATTCATAGTGAAATCGATGATCATAAATGGAGTAACTGTCTGATATGATGGCGGATTTGATAGGACTTGCGGTTAGATTTATTAATATTAGCACTGATTGCGTTTATATTGGGCGCACGGGGAATTGCTGGTTTCTCTATGGAGATTGCAAAGTGGCTCATCATAATTTTTATTATACTTACAATTCTCACGTTTTTCTTCAGGTGACAGAATAATATCACAAAGTAATGGATATAAATTTAGGACTTACTCAGTTGAACTGAAGAATCAATGGCATTAAACCTAAATGTAAATTTAAACCACAATATCTATTGTACTTGGAATTATACCTCACGTGCGTAAGTTCTAAACTATAAATCTGATAAGGTAATCCGGTAAGGAGGAACCAGAATTGTTCCTCCTTACCGTGAATCACAAATTAATGAAGGAATTCAACAAGTTTCAGGGTAAAGCGGTAGTACCATCTATGGTCGCTTAGTTAGGTATTTGCTTATTTCATATAAACCTGCAATTGTACATTGGTTAGGGACACAAAAACCACGAAATAAGACCCAAAAATTACATCGATTTAATTTCAAGTTCACGTTTTATAATATCTGTTTTTTGGCAATTTTATTCAACCACATTTCAGGGAAAATATTACAGATCGTGTTTTTAAACTAAGGAGCGACTGGAACACTATTGAGAATTTTGATAAACCTCCAATTTCAACAAATTGTTTATATTTATACTTTATGAGCAATCAGCAAAACATTGGGATTTATCAAAATTCTCTATCGAATGGATTTAATATATTTAAGTAATATGAAATATTTGGCAAAAATAACATTTTAAATGTTAACCGATGACCAATGACCAATGAATATCCTTTAGATATCTTGGATGTAACAATATGAAATGCAAAATGCCGGTTGAATGCTCATGTCATCTACTATTGTTGGTTTTCATTCTCTCAGGGCAGTATGACCAAATCATCGCAATCCACATCGCCCCTTATAAGGCGAGACAAGGAGAATAAGGCCTTATGCTCCTGAGGACCCTTAAACGGCTGCTCGGAAATATCGGCCCTGGAGTCATCACCGATGCTGATCCCTCCGGTATCGCAACCTACGTGCAAACTGGAGCCATCTTCGGGTACGGTCAACTCTGGCTCGTTTGGTTCATCTGTCCATTCATGATCGTCATCCTGCAGATGTGCGGCCGGATCGGGATGGTGACTGGAAAGGGACTAGCCAGCGTCATTCGCGAGAACTATTCGAGGCGGGTGCTGTACATAACAGTCTCTTTGCTCGTGATCGCGAACACGATCAACATCGGCGCGGATCTCGAGGCTATGGCCTCGGACAGGCGCTCGGCGAAACGGTCGGCCCCGGCGCAGACCTCTATTCGCTCGGAGTGATGTTCTACGAAATGCTCACGGGGCGTCACCCCTTCGAGGCCGACGGATCGCATGGCGATCCTCTCGATGCACATCGTCGCGCCCGTACCTCCGATGAAGGAACGGAACCCATCGATCGACGTTCCGAAGCCGATCGAGGACCTCGTTCGCGCCCTTCTCGAAAAAGATGTGAAGGTGCGTCCCCAACACCGCTCGCGCGCTAATCGAGCGCATCGATCGCGCCATGGCCGAGAGCGGGATCTCGCTGCCGTCGCCGACCTCCGGATCAGCTTGGTGGCGGCGCCGATCTCCGGGAGCGACGTCACTTCCGGGACGCGAAGCTGGCAGCGAACCGATGCCCTCGCGCCAACCATTTGGGCTTGTCCGCACCGAGCGCCGTCGAGGTTCGCCAGGGCAACATCCGGCTCCATCGAACGGGTGAAAGGGATCCTCCTCGGACCTCGGCATGGTCTTGGCGCCGGCGCCCTCTTCCTGTTCGCGACCTTCGCGTTCATGCACCGTTGGTCGGAGAACGTCGCGCGAGACGCTGACGGGTCGCCGGGCACGATCGCGACGACCGCGAAAGTCGCGGCGCTTCGTGCAACCCCGGAGGCACTGCGGTCGGCGACGGGAAAAGGGACGCCGGCGCTCGAACACCTCGCAGCGGAATTCCCATCCGACCCGCGGTCCACGAGCAGCTCGCGAAGGCCCTCCTCGAAGCGGATCGCGTCGACAACGCGCTCGCCGAGAGATCCGAACGCTGGCGACACTCGACCCGAGTTCCGTCGACGCCCCGCTCGTCGACGCGGTCGCGAATGCGGCGCGCAAGGACAGCACGGCGGACGACGCCTTCGCTTTGCTCGAAGGTCCTCTCGGTGCCCGAGGCTTCGACGTCTTGCTCGACTGTCGACGACACGCACCGTGCCGCCTGCCCTTCAACGACGGGCCGCGAAGAGCATCGCGCGCGCGGAGGTTCGCACCAACGCGTCACCCGCGGCGTCGAATCCTGCTGGATTTTCACGCCGCGAAGATCGTGTCCCGATCGTCACGAGCTACTCGAGCGGGCCAAGGACGACGGCGACGCACGCATGCTCAAGCAGCTCAAGGATTTGCGCGTCGCCCACGGGTGCGGGTTCATGGGGATGCGCGACTGCTGACCATGCATGCGCAAAGACAGCGCCCTCGAAGACGCCGTCACCGCCATCGAAGCCCGCTCGCATCGCTAGGTCCTCGCCGTGTTGCCTCTCATTGCGATCGACGAGAGCAAGATCCGCCGCTCCATCCGTTCGGCGTTTGCTGCGCGCTCGCGTTCTTCGCCTGGGACTACGTGGGCATGAACATGGCGATGCGTCGCGGCTTCGACCGTGCCGATTTTCGTGTCTTCACCGTGCTCATCGGCATCTTCGGCTGGTCGTTCGCGTGGATTGTCGACCGCCTCTTCTCTATTCAGACCGACGACGGCGCTGTTCGTCGCTCCAGGGCTTGAGCTCCACGGCGCGATCTCGGCGCAACGATCGCGGCCGTGATTTGGTCGCGGTTCACACTGGCGAAGACGGAGGGCGGCGCGATGCGTGTCGTGGCCGGCGTCCGAGCTTCGCGCTGCTCCCATCAGCGAAGTCATCTTGGCGACATGGCCCATGGCTTGGGCATCGGCCGGCTCGGCTGCGCGCTCGTTCATGATCACGTCGGGCGAGGCGCCGTCCCCGGCACGCTCGGATCGCTCGTGCGCCGATCGGATTTCCACGCGCCGCGGACGACGGCATCGACCACATTCTACGGACCGCTTCACGTGATCACGGGCGGTAGCGATCTTCGCTTCGACCTCGGGCTCCTCGAATTCGTGTTTCTCGCCGTGCTGGCATCGGCGTTCGCGCTTCGTTGGAAAAAGCCGATGGCGCTCGGCTCGTACACGGTCACCTTCTGTCTGGCGTACGGCACGTTTCGCTTCGGACTCGATTTTCTGCGCGACGAGGTTCGCACGGCGGCCTCACGTTCGCGCAGTACTGGTCGCTCACCGTGGTTGCACTTGGAGTTTGCGGTCCGGCACCGCATGAGGAATCGGTCGATTGATGTCGCGCCGCGATGCGCGGTAACGTGAGGCATGTCGAGAGGCTCGCTCTCCGTAGCCGCAGGCGTTCGCTCTGACTTCGGCGGTCTCGGCCACGAGCGCCGCCGCCGAACCGTGTCGATCGATCGGCCGATGACGCTTCATCGCCTCGTGTTCGCGGGCGACGTCGGCATGGGCGTGGGCCACTACGTGGGTCAGAATCCGGCACCGGGCGTCACGGGCGGGGGCATGAACTTCGAGGCGGCGCTCGGGATAACCGATCGTCTGCGAGCTCGGTTTTCGTACCGGCGTGCGGTTCGGCAACGACGGACGCCGCACGCACGGCGACGAGTGGGGCGCACCACGTGGACGGAGACCTACGGAACGGGCGGCGACACCGCGGCGCAATCCCCGAGCTCCGAATTCGCTGGGTCCGTACACCGGCAGCGTCGCCGAAGTCGGCCTCGACGGCCGCGCGTACCTCCCCGTCGAAACGAACACCAAGTTCGGAATGATGTTCGGCGTGCCCGATCGCGCTCCACGTGTCGGACATCCTCCGGATCGACACGGGCGTTTACGTTCCGGTCGTCTTCAACGATCCGACGTTCAGCGGCTTTTCGTTCCCGGCGTACTTCTCGGTTTCAGGCTTCGCCGAAACTCTGGCTCGGGCCGCTCTTCCGCCTGAGCTTCATCGATCCGGGCCGGGCGATTACCGCGCGCACCTGCTTCTCGGGTTCGGCATGGGTTATCAGGTGGCGAGCTCCGTCGACCTCAAGGCGATGTTCCTCGTGCCCAACGTCGACGACAACGGCGGACGCGGCTACGGCGCGGGCTTTGCGTAAATTCCGCCTCCGGCCAATAGTTCGGCGGGCTCGGTTTTCGGCTGCCCCGATACCGATTACGTTGTACGGCGTACGTCTTCCTGGAGACAACGCCATGTTCAACGCCAACAAGTCCCGAATGCCTGCGCGCGGAGCGAGTCTGCCCGGCCGCGCCGAAAAGTGCCCGTCGCCGAGACCCACGCCGTGCTCGGCTCGAGCATGACGACGTTCCGCCGGGCGCGCGGATGGCGATCTTCGGGATGGGATGCTTCTGGGGAGTCGAACGGAAGTTCTGGGGCGTGCCCGGCGTGCTCTCTACGCAGGTCGGTTACGCGGCAGGTCACACGCCGGACCCGACCTACCGCGAGGTCTGCTCCGGCATGACGGGGCACAACGAGGTCGTTCGCGTCTTCTACGATCCGAAACTGGTCAGCTACGAGGATCTCCTCAAGGCGTTCTGGGAGAACCACGATCCGACTCAGGGCATGCGCCAAGGCAACGACGCCGGCACGCAATACCGATCAGGCATTTACGTTTACGACGACGCGCAGCAAAAAAGCGGCGGAGGCGAGCAAGTCGGCCTATCAGGAAAAGCTGCGCGCGGCGGGCTAGGCGCCATCACAGGACGGAGATCCTGCAGCGCCTGAGTTCGATTATGCCGAGGATTACCTCAGCAATACCTCCACAAGAATCCGGATGATACTGCGGAATCGGTGGCACAGGCGTGAGCTGCCCGATCGGCGTCGTCTAGGTTGACTATCGAGAGTAGAACAGCTCGGCGAGTGGCGCGCCGGCGAGGGCCGAGTTGTCCGGTGGCAGGCCCATCACGAGACGAAGCGTCGGGGCGACGTCGGCGAGGCGGCGACCATAATCCGAGGTGGCGTCGCCGCGTGCTTGGAAGCGCGGCCCTGACGCTGCCATCCAAACGCGCGCCGACTCGGGCATACGACCGTGGTGTTCCTTGAAGTCGACGGCGCGCCCGTGGTACCTCCGTTGTGACGACGACGTGGGTTTGTCGCCCCCGCGGGCCGAAAGGCCGGTCGAGGAGCGAAAGCAGTCGGCCCAACGACGACGTCCGCCTGACGAATCGCCCCGATGTAACCGGGATAGTCGTCACGATGGGCGTATTCGTCCGGGTCACCGAGCCCGAGAAAGAAGACGTCCGGCTGCTCGGCCTCGTAATACGCGAGCGCCGCGTCCGCCGTCGCGAGGCGATGGGACCATATCGGGTGCCCCGGCCAGGGATCGATCGCGGGTCGCCCCTCCCCGGTCAACACGAAGACATGAATGCGCCCGGCGTCGCCGTGAGGGCAAGGTCGAGCTTCTCCCACGAGGCGAACGCCGCGACCCTCGCGCGGACACTCCGCGCTTCATCGAGCAGCGACGGGAGCAACGTACGCGCGCATTCGTTGTCGGCGCAGCGCGGTGATCGACCGCCGAGAAGTTCGGTATATCCCGGGAGCCGATAGGAAGTTCGGCCCCGATGCGGAGAGCACACCGCGCCCCGGGGCGCCGACGAAGGCCCCTCGACGTTTCTGAGAGAATGCAGATTGGGCAATAGCGCGCGTCCTGGAGATGCGCCGAGCTCATGCGTGTGGCATCGGCTTCCCAGGAGATGCCTGCCGCGCACCATCGTCCATGTGACGATGACGACAGGAGCATCGACGCCACGGTCACCTTCGACGTCACGGTTCTCTGCGGGAGCCGGTCTCAGGCTCTACCTCTCGGATCTCGACAGCCTGTCCGGTGTCCCGCACAGCTGCCGGTCGCCAGCGACAGCAGCGTGACCAGCACCGCTCGCGTCTTCGCCATTGTGGAATACGATGCGATGAACATCGTGACGTTCCGGAGGACACCGAGAGACGTGTTGTCCAGCGTCGTGTCGAAACAGGCCGAGTGCGGATCACGATGATGCAAACGACGGCCCAGCTCCGGCGACGGCCGACGGCACGCACGCGCGCATGCACGAGCTCAGTTCCGCGTCATGGAAAGCGCGCGTGCGCGATGACGAAATGGGGGCTGCGTGGCGCCAGTCACGTGAGGAGCATCTCGACCATCGAATGAGTGATTCCCAGGTAGCGGGTAATTTTGCCCGGTTCGAGGATCGCGCAGCAGCTCGTAGCTCTGTCCGTCGTAATGAGCTACGAAGGAAGCTACGCGTCAGGGTGTTCGAACACTGCGCGGCGCACCCAGAGCGTGCCCGGCGACCTCTTCGGTCGCCACGACGTCCATCGTCACTGCCAACGGCGAACACGAACGGTGTGATCAGGAGATCAGACTTCTTCGTGCGGTGAAATGCCGACACGTCGGGCAGCCGGCCAAGCAGCCGCTCACGCGTGAGGTCGATCCCTACTTCCTCTCGCGTCTCACGGATCGCCGTCGCGAGGAGGTGGGCGTCAGATGGCTCGTAGCGGCCGCCCGGGAACGCAATGTGGCCGGACCACGGGTCTTTCGGATGCTCGGCGCGACGAATGAAGAAGAGCTCGGACCGTCCCAATCGGCAGTTTCGCGGAGAATCGCGGCGACGAGCGGTCACCAGCGCAGTGGGAGCGCGGCGCCATCGGTCGGGAGCACAGGGAACTGCGTCGTCATCGCTGCAAGGCGCGAGGTACGGGTACCAGTCTAGAACGCGGTCTTGAAAGACTGCATCGCGACGCTCGAAAAGCCCTCGTAAAGCGCGATGCGTCATCGCATCGTTCAATTTGGGCACGCTGATCAAGCGTGCACTGACGAGCTTCCACGGAGACGCGGCGCCGATGGCATCCAGAATGACAGCGATCTGCGCCGTCGGTATTTTGGCGTTTGTCTTGCGGCAGGCCTCCGAAGCTCTGGATGAAGCCGAGGGCCCTCGCGTACGACGTGAGCGCGCCCGGGCCATCGGCCGCTGTCGCGGCGAGGGCCGCCGCGTTCAAATCGTGAATGACGACGGCAAACGCGATCTTTTCCCACTCGGTGAGATATAAGCGGACCGCCGCATCGCGATCCGATTTGCAGGCATCGCCGCCCGCCGTCGCTCCCTTCATCGCAAAAGCACCGCCTTCATCGTCCGATCAAAGCCAGCCGCGCCCGCCGTGTCGAACTTCGAGGCGAAGGCCGCCATCCGCTGATCGGCATCGGCCCCGGCGTCGGCGTCGGTCCGATTGAGAGCGCCGGCGTCGCGCCGAACGCCACGAGCAGGCGATCGACGGACGAAGGGGTCATCGGAGCGGCAGGTCACCCCGAGCACGTCGTTGAGGAGCGCCCCTGAAGAGCGCCGCGCCGAGGTTCTCTCGAAACTCGACGCCAATG
Source organism: uncultured Methanosarcinaceae archaeon (assembly GCA_963833425.1). Taxonomy (GTDB): domain Archaea; phylum Halobacteriota; class Methanosarcinia; order Methanosarcinales; family Methanosarcinaceae; genus Methanosarcina. The sequence continues at coordinate 623,385 of CAWHXP010000003.1, forward strand.
GCGGAGACGTACCCGGCGCCGTACGTGCCCCCCGTCGCTGCGCCGCCGTCGGTGTCGGCGTCGTCGGGCGTCCATGCCTTGCCGACCGAAGCGGAGAGCGCGTCGAACGACCCGTCCGCAAGCGTCTGCATCGATGCCGTCGACACGGCCCGAAGGCTCGGCGCGCCGCTGCTGAAGATCGCGCCGAAGTCGGCGGAGGTAACCGCGCCCGCATCGGCACTGGGCAGCGCCTATCTTCGGCAAGGAGCTGTCGTATTGCGCGGCGAGCGCAAGCTTGACGGCATCGTCTGTCGCCACGTCTGCTGGCACCGCCGCCGGGTATGGCGTGCGCCGCAGAGAGGCCACCGGAGCTCCCGTCGCCCGAGCATCGCATCGCTTTCGAGCGCCGACCCGGCATCGAGCCTCTGACGCACGGTGGCAGTGTCGTCTCCGCAGGCGATGACGGTGAGCAGGGCCCCGAAAGGCAGGGCAAAGACGGACGCGCGAACCGACATCATTGAGCGGGCTCCAGGCGGCAAAATCATCGACGATGACTTCGTCACCCACGGTTTTTCGGTAGATCCAGCAAAATCGTCAACTTCTCCGTCATGGTATCGCTCGTCGACATCGCCGCTCGGTATAGCGACCTGATATCCTCCGCACCGCTGCGCAAATGCCCATGAGAACTTTTCTCTTTTTCGCCTACGCCGATGAAAAAGGCCCTCGCGCGCGCCCTACTTGGCGTCGGTGTGCTCACGGTGTCGGGCGCAGCCCAGTGCTGCACCTGGACAAGGCGGCGGCGAAAGACGCCTACGTAT
>CAWHXP010000004.1:0-85680 GCA_963833425.1 uncultured Methanosarcinaceae archaeon
TCTATGCATAAGAAAGCTGTTTATATTCAAAACTTAATCCAGGAAAACGGTAGTCATAACAATTCAGCTTGGATAAAAAAGCATGACAAAAATTACCTTTAATCAATTTGCATTGAAAACTGTTTTAATTCTTATCCTTACACTACTAAGTGCTTCTGCTACATCAGACAACCTTCGAGAGCTTGATATAATAAAGGAATTAGTCGAGTAAACTAAGCAAATTAGATGAAGCCATAAAAGCATATGACAAAGCAATTGAAATTAAGCTGCTGTTTTCAAAGTCAAGGTAACTAAACACTGACGTCTGAAATTTAATATAAAAAGCTTCAAAGAACAGATTAAAGAGAAAGATTTGAATAAGAATCCTATTAAAAATAAATCAGAGGTATAATCCTCTGTAAATTTGTTGAATTTTTATTTGGTTGGAGCTCCAGGTGCTGGAGCTCACGTTTGAGTTCCAGTTTGATTTTAATTTTGGTCTTGGGTTTTCGCGTTCTTAAGTTCTTATTTTTTACCAATTTATAATAATTTATATAATTTCGTAGCCGAGACTTAACATTTAAATCGGTTACCAGCCCCAACTGCCGTAGCCGCCCCAGGGATCGTACCAAGGCCAGCCGCCGTAGCCACCATAGCCACCAAAACCACCCCAGCCACCATAGCCGCCACCACGACCGCCAAAGCCGCCGCCGCGTGCTTCAACTGCTACTGATGTCAACGATACAACAAAAAGTACTATCAGCGAAATCGCAAGTACCTTTTTCATTTTACTAGACGATTGTTTCAACATTTATTTCACCTATTTTATTTTTTCATCATTTTGTACTCAAATTTATCTGTTATATCAAAATCGATATTAACCAACTGATTTTTTGTAGGTTGAATAGTTACATCTGCTATTTTATGTTCAAGTATATATTTGTCTGATAAAATCACATACTCTCTAATGCGTGTTTTATTTATGGCATTATTTTATGAATCTTCTAACTTTTTTATATTGTTTTTACTTGTACCGGTAAATTTGCAACAAAGCTAGCATCATGCATACCTTTCCTGACAGATTGCACTACAGCCGGTTTCACTCCCGCTCTTCTGGCAATTTCGTCATCACTTAAGCCGCTCTTTCTGATGCCAACGAGTATGTCGTCCAACTTGAGATAAGATAAACCAATTAACTTTTCGTTTGGCATGCTGTCCCCAAACAGGTCAGCAGAAGATGCTTTGTTTACGATGTGATCAGGTACCCCAATATGCTTAGCCAGCTGTTTAATCTGCGTTTTGTATAGATGCGACATGATAGAAATGTCACAGGCACCATCACCATACCGGTCGTACACGCCCATAGTTAACTCGGAATTGTCATCGGTGCCCACAAGTAGGTAATTTTTGAGAGTGGTATAGAAATATAATATAGTCATCCTAAAGTGTATTTTTGCTGCCCCAACAGCCATATAGTCCTTAACAGATGTGGAACATGCACCTACAGTAGCCGCTTGGTTGAATTTTTCAGGCACCTTATCACTGACTATGGCAACGTTTTTGAAGGCCTGCTCTATGTCAAGACCTTTTTCGCGAGAAAGGATGTCGTACGCACCCAGCTCTTTTAGAAAAGGTGAGATAACGATCTTCTGGTGAGGTATTCCGAGGCTCTTAGCCAAGTTCATACCGTCGTCTGTGTTCTGTGGCTTAGTATCACGATCGGGCAGTATAAGACCGAAAACCTTATCCTTGCCTAGTGCTTCAACACACAGGTACGCAACTGTCGATGAATCAAGCCCACCAGAAAGGCCAACCACTACGCCATCTTTTTTAAAATTTTTTACCTCTTTCTTAACAAATTCAACGATTTCCTTCCGGGTCTTTTCTGCGTCAAATTTCAGATATTCCGGGAAGCCTAATTTTTCTGTTTCTGTCATAAAATCATCTCCATATAGTTTCAATTTTCTCACACACTGAATCTACAGCAGGACTTACGCGCTTAGATATATAATCAACAGCAATAGGCCAATAACTTTCTAATCCTGCTATAGATAAAAATAATAAACAAAGATTATTTAAACATGTTGTTACCATTGTGGTGACATTTGTTTTAAGATAAATCTTCAGTTAATTTGTAAACTTGAAAAGCTCGAGCTAACCGAAAATGAAGAAAAAAATGTAGCAGTTTAGATGTTAAAAATATGAACAAAATACGTTGGCAGAATTCTTGGGAGGAGATTTTAGCTTACTTGAATATTCGGATCAAATGTATTAATTTGCCTTTGTAGCAAAAATAATATTTCGGCTGTTTGTACCATAATTCTTACCATTAAATTTTATTTTTCCGGTTATGAGAATTATTATTTTTTTTCCTTATTGTGAAGGTTTACACTGATTTTTTAATAGAGTCAGATTTTTTGTACCAGAACAGATTAGTCACGGTTAAGGTTACTTCCCTACTAATACTATCCTATTTCAAATGTCTCCTGCAAAACTTACTATTTTCAGTGAATTCCTCTCATAATTTTTTATAACTAAACACTTGCAGAAGAGTTAAGAAATTTGAGAAATTTGGTTAACTCTAAAAATAGCTGTTACCTGTCTTCTATGATATAACTTGGCTCAATTAGTCTTTCATAGATTGATTTTTGTAAATAGGCTACCATAGGCAAGTTAATTATCAAGCCTTCTCTTTTGTTCCCTGGTCTGTAAACTGTTATTGATACCTTTCCATCAGCAATCATAAAAAATTCTTCTTTATACTGAACACCGTCAATTGCAATTTTATTCATAAAACTTGTAAACTTTTTTGAAGTTTCTCTGAAATCAAGAGACATTGATGTGAACTTGTCCAGTTTATCAACGATAAGCTTTACACTATAAATTTTTTCTACTTTATTTATCTCGGGCTCTAACTCCTTTAGAAATTCGGGATTGGTAGAATAGATAATCAATTCTTCCCTAATTCCGTCTATGATTTCACGTATACGGGTCTTCAGTACACGGTCACTCTGAATATACCAAACAGGAGAATTTTTTGGGAGTTCATAGTTTAGTTCCTTGAACTGGTTAAGTGTATCGATTGAGCAGTTTAAAAAATCGTCTCTTATTTCTTCTATTACATTTTTGGGATCAACTGCTCGGAAATATGTTGGAGATCCCTGCCTCACTTCAAGATAGCCTTTTTTCGCAAGCGCGTTAAGAATCTCATAGACTTTAGATCTCGGAACATTTGTAACTTCATGAATCGCACTAGCCGTAGCTTCTCCCAAACTCACAAGTCCTACATATGTTTTTGCTTCATTTTCGGTTAGCCCGAGCTTTTCAAGATTACGAATTAACTGAAGATTTATTTGTGGATGCATGTTACCACCATAGTAACAACAAATTTAAATAACTTTCTGTTTTATTGTCTGTATCCTATTAGTATAAACTAAACAAAGTGGTAGGATTCAAGGTTAGTGAAAGTGAAAGAAACATCAAACTTTACCAGACACAACATGGTGAAGTCGCATATAATATTTGATTGACTACAGGTAAAGGTTTACCTGTATTTTTCGAAAAACCTCTCAATTAATAAGTAGAGATAATAGGAAGTGGTAACATGGCTGAAAGACAAGTTGAAAATGTGGTTATCGAAATCCCAAGAGGAAGTCGGAATAAGTATGAGTATGATAGAGACAAAAAAGTTTTCAAACTCGATAGAGTGCTTTTTTCTTCAATTGTGTATCCATGTGAATATGGTTTTTTTCCAAATACTTTAGCACTTGACGGAGACCCTTTAGATGCACTTGTTTTAACATCGGAACCTACATTTCCGGGATGTGAAATAGATGTGTACCCGGTTGCATTGTTTGACATGGAAGATTATGACGGAAGAGACCAGAAGATACTATGTGTTCCAAAAAATGATCCATTATGTAACATTGTAGAAATGCTTGAGAAAGTTCCCCCGCATTTATTAGCGAAAATCACTGACTTTTTTGAAAATTATAAGAAATTAGAGAAAAAAAAAGTGATAGTTATGGGTTGGAAAGGTCTCGAAGAAGCTGTCAGCATACTCAATGAAACTAAATCTCGATATCTGGTAGCATATAAAAATATGGAGAGTGAAATGAATGTTGAAACAATCATCTAGTAAAATGAAAAAGATACTGGCTATTTTGCTGGCAGTTTTTTTGTTTAGTCTGTGACAGCAATGGCAGTGGGTGCACATGGCGGCGTTAGATATACTAACGGTTATGGAGATGGGTATGGTTGAGTATAGTAGCGATTATGGCCAAGGCGGTATTTATAATACCCTATATTATGCTGGGAACCCTTACAGAGATTATACAGCCGCAAACCAACCAAATTACGCAGGTTATATCTATTAATCATGGAGAGCTATCTCTAGCTATTTAGGACTTACTCAGTTTAAATAAGTAAAGATCACTTATTGCGCTGAAAAATTTAATATTGAACATATCGACCAAGTTCTGTTTTTTTCACCAGAACTCTATGAACTATTTTTTTAAGGTTACTCCCTTACCTATACCCTCCTATCTTTTTATTTTGGGCTCAAACTCCTGCAAAAATTTGGGACTAGTAAAAGATAATCAATTCTTCCCTAATTCCGTCTATAATTTCACGAGCTGTAGCTTCTCTCAAACTCAAAGTCCTACCTACGCTTTTGCTTCATTTTCGATTTGCTCGAGCTTTTGAAGATACGAATTAACTGAAGATTTATTTGCAGATATTGTTACCACTAAAGTAACAACAAATTTAAATAATTTTCTGATTTATTGTCTGTATCCTATAAAGTACAAACTACGTATGTAGAACATCTATTGGTGGTGATTTCTTTGAAATATATAATCGCAATGATAAGACCTGAAAAGCTTGATGCAGTCAAAAACGAGCTTCAAAAAATTGAAGTAAATGGACTTACAGTGTCATCCGTTTCAGGCTACGGTTCTCAGAGAGGATATTTGGAATTGGATAGAAATAAAGCTCAAAATTACGAAGCACACCTGCTTGAAATGATCAAACTTGAGATTGCAGTTAATGATTTTAGTCTTCAAATGACGATGGACGCAATCAAGAGAGGAGCAAAAGACGAAGACGGCTATGTCGGGAGCGGAAAAATATTCGTACTGCCTTTAGAGAATGCAATCAGAATTCGTACTAGTGAAAAAGGATCCGATGCTATTTAAGTGGTGATCGAAAATGACTATTGTAGCAGCAGATACTGCGTGGGTATTGATTTCTTCAGCACTTGTATTATTAATGCTTCCTGGGCTTGCACTATTCTATGGAGGGCTAGTCCAGCGTAAAAATGTCTTGAGCAGCATGATGCATTCATTTGTTGCAATGGGCGTCATAGCTGTTGAATGGGTGATACTAGGTTATTCGCTTGCTTTTGCGCCGGGAAACTCGTTCATAGGCGGCCTTGACAATATCTTTTTAAGAGGCATTAATCCTTACACTTTAACAGGTACCATCCCAACATATGCGTTTATTGCGTTTCAGGGTATGTTTGCAATAATTACTCCCGCCCTTATTTCAGGTGCTATTGTGGGCCGTATCAAATTCAAGTCTTATATTACATTCATCTTATTGTGGGGTATCCTCGTCTATGCTCCTATAGCTCATTGGGTATGGGGTGGTGGATTTCTCACGGGAAAGGACCTTGACTTTGCAGGTGGCACGGTTGTCCATATATCATCCGGTATATCCTCCCTTGCAATTTTAACTTATCTGGGCAAGAGAAGGGGATATGGAGTGGATTCGCTCAAACCTCACAACATCACATTCACTCTAATTGGCGCTGGGCTACTCTGGTTCGGATGGTTCGGGTTCAATGCCGGTTCTGCCCTTGCTGCAAACGAGATCGCAGCAGTTGCATTTTTGACCACTTTAGTGGCACCAGCAACTGCAGGCCTTTGTTGGATGGCTCTAGAATGGCATCACTTAGGTCATCCAACATCGCTTGGTTTTTCAACAGGAGTTCTGGCTGGATTAGTCGCAATCACCCCTGCAGCTGGTTACGTCACACCCGCAGCAGCGATTCCAATTGGTCTAATAGCAGGTATCATATGTTATAAAGCTGTGGAACTCAAAGGAAAGTTTGGATACGATGATTCCCTGGATGTTTTCGGCGTCCACGGGGTCGGTGGAATGACAGGGGCACTTTTGACTGGTGTATTTGCAAGTGTAGGGGCATCAGGGCTCCTTTTTGGTAATTCTAGTCAAATGATAACTCAGCTTGAAGGTATCGTTGCATCAGCTGTATATGCAGCCGTCGGCACATTGATTATCGGATTTGTGATCAATAAAACGATGGGACTCAAAGTTAGTGAAAGTGAAGAAAACATCGGACTTGACCAAACACAGCATGGTGAAGTCGCATATAACACTTAAGTACAGGTATACCTTTACCTGTATTTTTCAAATTTTGGTCATGGACATCTAAAGACTTTTCTCAAAACCAATGATTCCAGAACAAGCATCACTTTCGGTTATGGTGACTGGCATGGATCTAAAAGATGTTATTTCAATTGTATCACTTATATTAACTGTAATAATAGCGACGTTTACCTTTAGACTTAATAGTGAGCAAACAAAAATTAAGCACGTTTTAAAGCATGACATCATGAATCGTTTTTTAAGTTGTTATAGGGACATTAATCAACTTAATGACTACATTTGGCTTGCTTATAAAATTGGTGCACCTATAAATAGAGATTTTGTTTTAGAGTTTTACTCAAAGAAAGCATTCGAACTTAGTGATATTCAAAGCACTGGTCATTATTTCTATATTTTTAAAGTGATAGAAATTTTTATGATTGGAACAAATATTAAATCAGAAAAACAAAATATAATAAAAAGCTACGAGTCGTATGTTAAAGCTTCAAAGGCGGAATATACTTATGATGTGAGTCCATTCTTAAATGATTATTTGAACAAAAACAGTAATAGAGAAGTTAATGATATACTGAGGGAGCTTATATACAACAGTTGGCATCATCTTCTTTGTATAATTCAAAAGTTAAAATCTGAGCCCAACTCTATTGAAGACTCTAACCTCATTAAATTTACAGGAATGGAGATTAATACCCAAGAAGACCGCGAAAGAGCATTTATCATGTACACCATTTTGAATAGTTATAGTAAAAATATTAAATTTTTGTTAAGTTTTTTATATTGTTATGAAAACTCACTTAAAAAACAAGTTGATAAAGTGGTAGACTCTACATTGCTGCCGTTTTGATTAAGTAAAAATAATATTAAAGTTAGATTTTTAGACCGTAATCTGTTGTAACATGGTTAGGCCCCTTTGTAAAAATTACAGTACAAGTATGTAAATTATGGATGACGAACAAAAGTCAAAATATCCGAGGGAAATTTATCAATATTATAAACCTGTTCCAAATAGCTGATTTATATATATGACTTCACCAAGAACAGAGTAATTTAAATTATTGATTTGTTCTTTTTTAATCACATCCAAAGCTTCAATTACTTTTAAAGTCTTACTTAAGAGCAAGAATCCTGAAAGCCTAGCTTTTAGTTTTTTTTAAATACTCTAACATTATTTTTTTCTTATTTTTCCTATTTATATTTAGAATTTAGGCTAATTAATTTCAGTGTTCTATGAGCTCCATATGTTCTATAAGTTATATAAGTTGTATAAGTTCTATGAGTTTCCTGAGTAATAGATTAGCAATATTTTCTCATTTTGAGTGATGCACAGTTTTTGTAATAAAATCTATGAATTTCCTAAATGCCATCAGTAATAAGAAAACATTGCTAGTCTAGGATTCGTAGAACACATGGAGCTTATATGACTCATAGAACATGTAGAGCTCATAGAACATGTGAAACTAATTAAACTAACCACAGTCCAAAATTCAAATTTGCAATTCTGTAAAAAAATTTGAAAAAAACCAATAAAAACGACTTTTATTTTCATGCTCGATAACAAAATTAAGATGAAGCAAACAGTAGATTTTATAGTTAAAGTCATTATTTTCGTTGTATTTTTGAGTATTTTAGTAGGATTATTTGCTTTTTTTACTTATTGAAATAGACTTAATATTAGGACCAGAATCTAATCCGCTTACTAATTAGTTTTTGTTTTACTATTTAGAATATATGCAAAAAATATATATTTAGTAAACTCTATCGTAATCATTGGTATCCAGTACTTCGCTGTAGATTTTCCAGCAGGCTGCAGGCAAAGACCCTCTGCAGCTACAAGATTAAACTTTCTTGGTATAATAGAACACAACCAATTATTTTCAGGAGTTTGGGTTATTACCAAAAAATATTGTAAAATAAGGAGATATTTCAACATGTGTCAAGAACATTCTATGATAGAACCAGGATCTATAATGGAAACCGCTATGGAAGAGATGGGAGCTTCTGAGTGAAGAACAGAAAAAAAAAGTTGCAGTAATGAGAATGGATAAGTTATTAAAAATTTTGGAAATGAAAATCTCTGCTATGGAAAAGATGATAGAGATTAAAATAGAAGCTATCGCTGATATTAAAAAAATTCAGGAAATGCTTGAAGAATAAAAATAAATTCAGTAGAAGAAGATAAAAGAATTGAGTTCTGTATAAATTGTCTCAAATACCAAATTAATGTACCTATTCACATAGCCTTCAAAGGCTAATTTTTTTCTAAATAAAACTTATTTTCCTATAAATTATTTCAGCATCCAACAATAATTTTATATTCATATTTACTTATTATTAATTTCAGAGTAAAGCTTCTATTTCTGTTATTTTAATTTGTGCACAACTTTTGTAATAAAATCTATGAATTTCCTAAATGCCATCAGTAATGAGGAAACATTATTGATCTCTGACTCATGGAGCTCATGGCACTCATCGAGCTTATGGAGCTTCTAGAACATTTGAAACTAATTTATATAAAGCGCCGTCATAGATAGTAAAACTTCAAAACGTTACTGCCACTGGTCATAGGCCTAATATATTAGAATACCTACAATCTATATAGTCAAAAATATGTATATGTATCTTTGATTCAAAAGATATATATTAGATCACATTCAACTATACGATGATCCATGAATGCACTATTGCATAAATCCAAAAATAAAACGTTTGAATGTAGAGTGTAGTTATGCATCTAAAAGCAAAAAAATTATTAAAGATCTCTTCGATAAATAGTAAGTCTTACCCACAACTTACAAGATCTATTTTTTTTGTGCATCACTAATGCTCATAACACTTCATTTATTCATTACTGCTGGCTTCTCTAGGGTATCACTGTGGTATCAGAAGCTGCAGAATCTCAAGGAAGCAGATTTTACATAACTTTTGGGACGCTGCTTTATAGAAAACTGGGCATGTCTCATTTTGAAAATATCACCGGTGATAATATGAATGAAAATTTTGATGATTTTAATCTAGAATTATATCATAAATATATCACAGAGAGTTATGCCAGACATTTAAAAGAGATCCCTGATAATAGTACTCTTTTTTATATTTATGGGCAATGTGGTAAAGTTTATGATGAGATATTCAATCTAAACATTGATTATGATCTTTGGAAGAATCAAAATGAATTTGACCATACATTAGTCTATCTAATAGCTGGGTGGGTCAAAGATAATGTTAAAAATGATAGTTTAACCCATCTCAGCCAAAAACAAATAGCAGAAGGGATCACTGGACAAATTTTGTCGTTTATTCAATGCGATAAAGTTACTCAAATGAAATACAATGAACGTATCAAAATGATTTATGCAACATATTTATCTGAAATTCCTAGAAATAGTGATGTCTCTTATATTTATAGTCTATCTGGTAAAATTTATGATGAAATAACTAACCTTAATGTGCAGGTTGATCTTTGGGACAGAACCAGCCGTTTTGACCCTACGCTAGTTTATTTAATAGCTGGCTGGGTTAAAGATAATATCAAAAATAGAAATTTAACTAATCTTAGCCAAAAACAAATAGCAGAAGGTATCACTAATCAACTCTTTTCTTGGCTTGAATTTGAAGAAGAATCATCCACTAATCCTGATTATGATAATTAAATTGTTATGCGAAGTAATCAATTAGTAGTGGAACAGGGTTCTGTTGCAAAAATAATATTTTCGCAGTTTGATACTAGAATTCATACATTCAACTTACCTAATTATGAATATTTAAACTAATTTTATAACCGAGCCAGATTTTTTTGTGCCAGAACCATTCTTAAGTATTTTTTCTGTATAGGTCATTATCTATGAGTCCCCATACTCATTAAATGCTGTCCTGTAGCTTGTGAGAATGCTAAGGGTTACACTTAGAAGAGTTGAGACATAAATTGCTATCATGATGGTAATTTGATACTTGATTGCAACTAGTGGACTTGCTCCTCCAAGAATCTGTCCTGTCATCATCCCAGGCAAAGCGACAATACCTATGGATGCAATATTTGCCAAGGTAGGCTTTACTGCAGCTTTAAGGCTTTTTCGCAAGTATGGGAGAGCAGCTTCGTACAGACCTGCTCCAAGAGAGAGGCTATAAAGATAACGATTTTCGTTTCGCTTAATCTCTTTATAAAAGTCACCTATTCCTACTACATTCCCACTAAGTGTATTTCCTAGCAACATACCTGCTATAGGGATCAGGTAGCGCGCATCAAAAAGGTTCTCCAGATCGATCACGAATTTATTGATATATAATAGAACTTCCAGATTTGAAAAGGCAATGGCCAAAATAATCGGTATAAAGAGTTTTTTTAAATTCAGCTCAGCACTTTTTATTGCAGTATAAGACGCAAAAAAAATCATTAATCCTACCCAAGCAAGGTTCAAAAGTTTATTATTCAGGTTAAAAATAAAATTTAGAAACAGACCTGCAAAGAAGAGCTGGACTGACATCCTGAAAACAGCTTCAAGAGTACTTTTTTCGAGTTCAAGCCGAATTTCCCGACTTATAATAATTGGGATTGCGAGTAAGAATAAACAGAAAATTAACGAGATATAACTTATATCAGTCGGCATTTTTAGTCTTCTTGAAATTTGTGTTTCTCTTTTTTTGTTTGATAATTGATTTCGGAAGTTTTCAAAGACCTGTTTTCAAAATTTATTATTTTTATCCAGTTGCGCTCCCATTCCCTATCGTGGGAGATGACCAGAAGTGTCAAGTCTTCCCGAGCAAGAAAATAATCTGTGACTTTCTTTTTTAAATCCATATCAAAGGCAGAAGTGATTTCGTCGAGCAGGTATATGTTCCTATTTAGGAGTAATGAAATAAGGATTCCTATTCTCTGTTTTTCTCCACCCGAAAGCTCTTGAAAATGCTGGTTAAGAATACTGCCTTCCAGTTCAAGTTCCTGCATGAAAATCCGCAATTTTTCGTGGTCAAGTTTTTCTTTATTTATTTTGTAAGAAAAGATATCATTTAACAAATTTTTTACCTTACCTTCCCCAAGGTCTGTATCCTGTGATACATAAGATATCCTCTTTCTGGTTTCCCAGCATGTTTTTGAGTCAATTTTCTGATCCTGAAAATAGAGAGCGCCTTCAGTAGGTCTTATAAAGCCAAGCAGCATCTTAAAAAGAGTTGTCTTCCCAACTCCAGATTTTCCTCGCAAGAGAACTTTTTGATTTTTCTTTATGCTTAGATTGAAACCTGAAAGGATTTTTTTATTTTCAAATGAAATTCCTATATTTTCATATTTTATCAATTCGCTATTCATTATGATCGTATTATAATCCTACCTTCTGTACTCATACTTGTTTCGTTGCAAGAATATCAAAATAAATTCAAATTTGTCTTTTCATCCATGCATAGTTTCTATGATTGAACATATGGGTTCCGTTGCAAAAAATCCTTTCTACTGATACAATAGAATAAAAAGAAAACCAAAGATAGTAATATGCTATCTAATTCCTTTAAATGGAAGCATTATGAAGGGGAAATTATCCTATTAAATGTAAGATGGTACTTAAAATATGCATTAAGTTATAGAAATTTAAAGGAAATGATGGCGGAAAGTGAAGTAAAAGTCGACCATACAACAATCATGAGATGGGTACATCAATATTCCCCTGAAATAGAAAAGAAGATAAGAAGACATTTGAGACCAACAAATGATTCGTGGAAAATTGATGAAACCTATATCAAAGTAAAAGGTAAATGGAAATATTTTTACCGAGCAGTTGACTCAAATGGAGATACAATTGATTTCATGTTAAGTTCAAAACGGGATAGAAAAGCAGCAAAGAGATTCTTTAAGAAAGCTTTAAGTTCTAATCACAATCAAATTCCAAGAGTAATAACTGTTGATAAGAACCCAGCTTATTCACCTGCTATAGATAAACTGAAAAATGATAAAATACTACCTAAAAACGTAGGCATTCGACAAATCAAGTATTTGAATAACATTATAGAACAAGATCACAGATCTATAAAGCGAATCGTTAATCCAATGTTAGGATTTCAGTCTTTTCGATCTGCTAATAAGACTTTAAAAGGAATTGAAGCTATGAATATGATCAAAAAAGGACAAGTAGATGATCTAAATTACTCTATTTTTAATGAAGTCAAATACATTAATCAATTGTTTGGTATAGTTTTATAATGTTAGTACATTTTTCTTGAATATTTTGATTTTTATTCGTTACTTATAGATTTACATATTTTTTTGAATTTTTTGCAACGGAATCTAAATGAGATGCTTGTAAGCACGCTGCTAATGTTCAAACGCTAACACGGAAACAAAGATAAGTAAAGCGTGAATGATTATATAAAAATAGGAAAGAATAAGCTGTATGGAATTTTAGGTATTGTTTAATGTCTTAATGTAAAGCATTATGAACGTTTCTGCATCCTCACACTCATCCGAATTTTGCATTAAAGTAAGTATATCATTTGCTGTTTTGTGTTCAAATGCTTCTTTTGTTGCCTCTGTTACTTTTTCCATTGCAACAGTAGGCTCTGTTTTCCTGATTATCTGCTCTTTACTTCTTGATTTTAGTGTATCATCATTGCTCATTTCTTTTTCTCCCTTTTATTTTCTTAGGATACTTTTTCCCCGTCTCAAATTTCACCTTTTGGCTTGAAGGGCATCTGGAAAATTAAAGAGAAGTAAAAATAGTCTGGATATGTAAAACGTCAGAATTCACTTTTTCTTTACTATTAATTGATGTGAGATTATTGATTTTTTAAGTCTAAAAGTTGATCTTATGAGCTGCAGGTGACGAGATCCCTGCAGCCAGCCGGAAAGTTTACTGCAAGGCACGGGAATACCTCAAAATTATAACTAGATTTCATTTGATATATATTTTTTGTATATATTCTAAATAGTACTACCTTACACTAATTAGTATGGGGATTCTTTGGTTCTGATATCATGATTAGTATTTAAAATCGTTTTGTAGTGCAATTTACAATTACCTTCCCGATTATTTTAAATTAATTATACAAAAAATAGTTTAAAAACAAAAAATAATCTCGCATCAGATTTTTCACAACCAAGAAACAATTAAATATTAATAATGATTTTTTATTATTTAAGAAATCTTAGTTCGATTGGATAATTATTTTCAAAATACACAAAATAGCAGAGAACTAAATTTTTAACCAGTAAGTAAAATTTGACATTTTATAAATCAATTTTTTTCATTTGATAAAATAGTGATTAATATAATATTGATACATAGTTTTTGCTGTAAAGCATATGCATTAATTATCAAATAGTCAAAAAAAAAATGATGAGCCAGTTTGGAAAGTTTATTGATATCCGCTCATTCGTTAGGTTCTTCAAAAAGGATAGAGTACGTCTCTTTTAATGGTATGAGAAGTTTTTCGTCTAATTTAGTGTCATAAAGTGTTTTCACTTTAGAAAGTTGTTCAAATGTTAAATAGTGAGCTTCTATTAATTTAGCTCCTTCAAGGTCAGCTCCTTCGAAGTTAGCTCCTTCAAGGTTTGTCCACCTAAGGTTAGCATCTTCAAGATTAACCCTTATAAGATTAGCCCATTCAATATTAGCTCCTGTAAGGTTAGTCATTGCCATATAAGACTCTAAAAGATTAGCCCCTCTAAGTATAGCCCAATTAAGATCAGCTCCTTCAAAGTTAACTCCTCTTAGATTAGCTCCTTCAAGGTTAGCTTCTCTTAGATTAGCTCCTTTAAGGTTAGCTCCATCAAGATCAGCTCCACTAAGATTAACTCCTCTAAGATCACTTTCTATAAGATTAGCTTCTCTAAGGTCAGCTTCTTGAAGATTAGCTCTTCTAAGGTTAGTCCATTTAAGGTTAGCTTCTCTAAAATTAGCTCCCTCAAGGTTAGCTCCTTCAAGGTTAGCTCCTCTGAGATTAACCCCTTCAAAGCAGGACTTTTTTAAGTTGGCCTTTATAAAGTCAACTCCTATAAGATTAACTTTCTTAAAGTTACTCTTGTTACGGTTAACTTTTGTAAAGTTAGCCTCATTTATGTTAATTTCCACAATTTCCTGCATATCATAACTCCTTTCCTTTTTCACTAAATATTGTTTTCTGGTATTAACTACAAATTACAAGAACGGTTATTTACACAATTATAAATATACTGACATGTTAATATATTTTTTGCATATATACTATATAGTAAAAACAAAAAAGTATATTAAGTATGAATCTATCTATGAACTGAAAATTAGAAAAGATGTCTCTAACGATTAGAAGATAATAAAAATGTTTATACGAAATTTAAAGTATTCATAGGACTATCAGAATTCCAAAAAGTTGATGGTTAAATGATCCCATGTATGAAGAACCTAATAATATACAGTATGCTAAAATTTAACTTTGGATTTACAGCGAATAACGACACTACCAACTTTAACTGGGAAATAAATAGCATTAAACATCAAACTGTGTAAATAGTGAAATTGACAATATAATTCGCTGAACTTGTTTTTATACTCAGGGGTGTAAATCCTAACAACTTTTAACTTTTTACCTGCTGTTTAATTATTCGTTTAGTTTTTTAGGAGATAACTTTAATGTTATTTAAAATGTACAAAATGCATGTTCTTTTTTACTCTTACTAAATACTTTATGAGAATATATACATATATTGAGCATATTGAGTAAACTTATATATAATTATATAGGAGATTATAATAATATTTATATCGATCTAATTATTAATATATTTATACTGTACAGTAATTATTATAAGGAGTAAATGTAACATGGTAAAAAAATTTACAAATCAAACGATCTTCATATTACTAGCTATTGGACTTGTAGTTTTAGGAATTGGGTGTAGTGTAGCGGCTGCTGAGCAGAAAGCTACTTCATCTCAAGCACATAGCATTTCGGTGAAAGGTTCTGATAGCGTTCTGACTCTTGCACAGGCTGAAGCTGAAGAATTTATTAAAGAAAACCCCGGGAAAAGTGTCTCAGTTACTGGGGACGGATCTGGCATTGGAATTGCAGCTCTTATTGACGGGCAGGTAAACGTTGCTACTGCATCCAGAGAGATGGAAAAAGATGAAATCAAAAAAGCTAACGCAAATGGAATCAACTCAGTAAAGTATATAATTGCTTATTACGGCATTACAGTGATTGTAAATCCCAAAAATCCTATTTCTAAACTTACCTTTGATCAGCTTCGAGGTATCTATGATGGAAGTATCAGTAACTGTAAGCAAGTTGGTGGTGAGGATAAACCAATTGCCATAATTTTTAGGGACAGCAGTTCTGGCACTCATGCAGACTTCAAGAAAGATATTGGATTTGAAGAATACCGACCTGATGCGCTTACCCAACCTACTACGGGAGGAATAGTCAGTGAAGTAACTCAAAACCCCAATGCAATCGGGTACATTGGCTTCGCATAGTCAATAAAGACATAAAGGTGTTAAGCTGGATAACGGAAAAGACTCTGTATTGCCGACTCCTAAAGCCATTCTAAGTGGTGAATACCCAATCTCTAGAACACTCCAGATCTATACGAATGGGGAATCATCAGGACTTACAAAAGAATTCTGCGATTTTATGTTGAGCCAAAAAGGGCAGAGAATTGTGAGTAAAGTTGGGTACATCCCGCTGAAGGAGTAAAAAATAAAAAATTTCATCTTTCTCAGACATTATGCAGGGAAATATAATAAAAACAAAAGTTGCTAAGTCTGTCAGCAGAATGAGTTAAACAATTAGGGAAAATAAGCTTTAGGGCACTGGTTGATCATCTCACTGACTATATAAGCAATATTTTATTGTTGTTAACTTCATTTTGATAGTTGGGATCTCAATGTATAATCTAAAAGAGTTGGGCATCTAATTTCCAGGGAGATAATGATATTCCTTAAGGTAATCTATGTTTCCCTATTTCTTTTTTGAATATTTTACAGTACTTTTGAGTTCTTTGATTCGTTTATTTGGTGAGAATGCCCTACGTATCATTTCTGAATAGGATTCTGGGGATATGTGATGAGAATAGATTAAATTAAGTTCTAGCTTTGCAACAAACAAAATAAAATAATGTTTAGTTATATAAAAATTAAATTTTATAATCTTATAAGAAGATTTAGTTGGAGAGATGAATTGGATCACAAAAAATTAGTGAATATTGATTTGTTTGTGTAATCCTTTTAGCAGGATCGTTTGCTGTAGGAACTAATTTATTATCTGATGATTAATACATTATTTTTGTATAAAAATCTATGAATTTTTCCAGTTCCTTCTAAATAAGAAAAATTGCTGATCTATTACTCATAGAGCATATGGGACTCATAGAACATGTGGAACTTGTGGAACACCTGGAATTAATTGACCTAAATCGTTATCATAAATAGAAATATAATAAAAATAATTATTAAGTACTTTAAACAGAACTAAAACTATGAATAAACTGAATCTCGAACTTGATTTTTTGGTACCATAGTCTTATTTAAAAAGTTTCTAACAAATTTCATCATCATTTAACTTTCTGTAAAAATGAGCTTCTTAATACGTTTTGCCATACTGTTTACTTTTTTATACATAGATATCAGTGGAATACAATCTTTCATCCCAAAAAGTTGCTGTAATAGTCCTTGGGATCGGAATTACGTATATGATATAGTATGTAGTTAAAAATATTACTATATATTATATATGCAAAAAATATATGATCTACTACGTCCAATTAATACATATTGATTCATAAATGCACGATTGCATAGATCCAAAAATAAAATGTTTGACTTTAGAAGTGTAATTATGTATCTAAAAGTAAATAAATTGTCAAAGATCTCTTCGATCAATATTGTATCTTACCCACAACTATAAGATCTATTTTTTTATACTTCACTGTTGTTCATAACCCTTCAGTTATTCACTGCTTCTGTCTTGTTACGGCTTGAGTTCCATATTTCTAGGGTATCCGTGCAAAGTCAGATAGCTGCAGAATCTCAAGGATCAAAAATGATATCAATCTTTCAAATAAGAGCGTGCCTTTAAATAAAATCAACTTTTACAATTGTATAATGAGCGAGCTTGACTTTAAATGCTGTACTGTACATTCTGTGTGTTTATTCACAGTACTTTAAAAAAAACACAGTTACACACAGTGTAACAAATATATGGCAGGACAAAAACTTGACTTAGAATATTAATTAAATCGATGATTGAAGAATAAGATTGTAAAAATAAAATATACCCATATTCAAAAATTTCCTTAATATTGGTAGCATCCACTATTGCAAACTTTAATTATTAATTAGAATTTGAATGATTATTCCTAATAACAAAACCAATTCTTTTATTACTAATGATCCCTACGTAAATATATTATTCCGTAAAATTCTTGAAATTATTTAGGACATGAAGGATGGATAATTGCTGATTTTCTTTAGAATATTCTATTAATTTTGAGACAAATTGCTGTGTAATTCTAATGATACTTTTATCGGCATATATTATTATAATATTAGCAGTTGGTTGGTATTCAGACCAGTTTTTGAGTACTTCTTTAAAGGCTTCAAAAAATTTAAATGCCGTATATTCAGCAGCAAAAGGCTTCATGAATACTTCTAATTGATTATATAATTTACAATTAAAGTCTTTTTTCCCCACAACACCTTCTAAAGTCAATGGCTTTATTGAACCTTCTGGCAGTACCATATATATTTCATCATAAAAACGCTTACATTGATCTTGTCAATATTTTGACAAATTGTCTACCTTATCTGGCTGTAATATAATTTGAAAGCTGCTTTTATTAGAAATTTGCATTTTACGAATCCCAAATCTTTGAATAAACAACTACAGTAAGTTATTAACCCTTGTCCAATAATTTCAAAAGCAGATATACTTCCTTTAACCTTATTAAATAATGATAGACAACCTAGCTGTATCTTTTTCAGGAAATATGATTGCACATATATATATTTATATCTAGCGTATGAATACGAAATTTTTGTATACATCTATGGCAAGAGCAAGCCATTTGCAAGTTTTCTTTCATATTATTTGAACGTTCTTGATAAAGGTCTGTTCAAGGAATTTCGCAGCATGTTGCATTAACAGCTCTGAGTAGAATCTCAGATCAATGACTTCAATTGTATTCTCTGTGATTTCACAAATGCACCGTTTTTGTGATCAAATCTCTGAATTTCATAAGCTCCATCTGAAATAAGAAAATATTGTTGATATATGACACCTGGAGAGAGTGTGCTAATAGAGCATATGGAGCTCATGGAACATTTGGAACTAATTAACCTAAAAAACAACTATAAATAAAAAATAAGAGAAAAAAACAATCACATAGTATTCAAAACTAGAAGTATGAATAAACTGAATCATAGACTAGTTACCTGCTCAGTAAATAGCAAAAAAGAATTATAATATATAGAAATATATTTAGTATATTTTGACACCAGTTAAGTATATAATTAATTAATTATTCTATGAAGTCTGATTGGTTTGTCAGAATTTGATAATGCATTTGAAATAATGTGATAGAATATAAAGGGCGGCGCCATAACTTGGACCACCACATGCCGGAAACTGCTACTGAAGCTACTTTTACCATTGCTGTGGATTACACTAACCACTGTAGCTGCCAATGAAATTAAACTAAGACTACTAACAGAATAATGATTGTCGTTTTAAATTTAATTTATTTTTTTACATAATTAGATTATATAGCAACTTTTTGGCTTTTTAATGTAATAATGGCCTTGTTTGAGACCAACTTTTTTCTTATTATTAACTCATGTTGTACAGTTGATATTAAATGTCAAAAAGTTGATCTTGTGAACTGCAGGTGATCAGATGCCTGCAGTCCGATAGAAGGGCTGGGTTGGAGCCACGGGAGAACCCATAAATTAGAACTAGATTTAATTTATTATATAGTTATTGCATATATGTTATATAGTACTTTCTTAAACTCCATGGTTCCTAGATTATGTCTACCTGATCGCATGAATTACAACTAATGAAGCCTTTCTCCGTCAGTCAATTAAGGACTTCAAAACTAACATTAGAAATTTATCAATGAATATTTCATATTCAATATATTTATTCTGATAAAATTTTTTAACTAAATAATATATAATCAGTACCATATCTAAAAAACTAATTTAATTAAGACTTATGCATTGATCATATTATTGACAGATACAACCGCAGTAAGCTCAGAGCCTGTTGTTGTTTAAGAGAAGAACATAGATCTGAAGAACACGGACTTGAAGGACATGGACTTGAAGGAAAAGAAAAAGGAAATGAAGACTGAAAAGAAGACAGATACAACCGCAATAAGCTCAGAACCTGTTATTGTTAAAGAGAAGAATATAGACATGAAGAACACGGACTTGAAGGAAAAGAAGAAGGAAATAAAGAAGGGAATGAAGAAAGAAAAGCTGGACAGGGAAATTGAGAAAAAGGAAACGAAGCTGAAGGATAAGATTAAGGACCTGGAAATGGAGAAAAAAAAGAAGACAGAAAAGTTGGAAAGGGAAATTGAGAGAAAGGAAACGAAGCTGAAGAACAAGATTAAAGACCTGGAAATGAAGAAGTAGCAAACGAACAATATGTAAATGAAGTATATAGATTAAGATATTGAAACTGACGGTGGCTAGTACTAATCTGCGATGCATAGACAAATTAATTATCTAACAAACTACATAAATAATATTTTATTATTGTTAATTTCATGTTGATATTTGGAATCTCCATGTATATTCTGAAATGGTTGGCCACCTAGTTTCCATGGAAATGATGATATTCCTTAAGGCAATCGATATTGTCCTATTTTTTTATTGAGTCTTTCTAATTCTATGCATAGATTTTGTATCTAAAACCACTATATTTTTTCAAATTTTAGCCTAAATGATAGTACATTTTGTATATGAATTTAAGAGAAATACATATGTTTTGTTAAAATCAATTGATAATTACTAACTAAAAGCTTACTGTCAAATTGAAATAAAGCTCCATCTTGGATCATAGGAAACTCGCATGTAGTAATAAAAATGATAACTAAAAAAATTAGGGTACAGAGCAGATTTTACAGAAAATTATTCACACTGCCATATACTTTGGAAAAAATATACCAGCTCTAAAGTAAAAGCCCTTTTGCAATTTCAAGATCATTTTGAGTTTCTGCGTAGTCAACTGGATATTTTTCAATTGTATATACTTCTAGAGCTTTTTGGTAAAAATCAATAGCATACTGAGCATTTACTTCCATGTCTCTAACACCAGCTAAACGACTATATGCATTTCCAAGATAACTTTGAGTTTTTGCATAGTGAACTGGATACTTTTCAAGTGTGTATACTTCTAGAACTTTTTGTAAGGCACTAATAGCATTTTGAGCAGTTACTTCTGTATTCCTAACACGAGCTAACGGACAATATGCAGCTCCAATATTAATTTGAGTTCTTGCATATTCAACTGGATATTTATCAAGTGTGTATACTTCTAGAGCTGTTTGGTAGGCATTAATAGCGTGTTGAGCATTTACTTCTGCATCTTTAACATCAGTTAAATAACAATATGCATTTCCAAGATTGCTTTGAGCCGATGCATATTCATTAGGAAATTTATTGTGTGATAATTCTAAAATCTTGTCATATTTAACAATTGCTTCTTTAAATTGGCCTGTTTTCAAAAGATTATCTGCTTGAAGAAAATCAGAATCAATATCATTTTTTATTTTTTTCTTATCATACCACGGCAAAAGTATTAAATATGTAACTAACACCGCTAAAAGTCCTACAATTAGTTGTTCAATATAATCCTTAATTGTGTCAAATACTTGCATATAATTTGTCTCATATACTGATACAATTTATGTTTTTAAAATACTGGAAACACTCAAATGTTGGTGAATGTCAATAATTCTTTCAAACTCAATTTCTCATCGATAAACGGACTACCTAAATTTTATTTAAACAGTTTATGATCCTAAATTTATTTTTAGTAGAGCATAATACTAGTATGTTTTGTTCCTTATTTAAGTATGAATTAATTATATGTAGGATTATATAAATGAAGGTGATTTTGTAATTAGCTTTAAAGTCTGAACTCCCTTATGAAGGAAAAATAGCTGAAAAATGAGACAATATTTAGTATCAGATTGGAAATGGAAATGTATTTCTCGACACTATTGAGCTTGTTATTTAGACTCACATGTTCGAGAATATAGCTACATACATGAATCTAGAGATAAGAGTAGGATCTATCCTATGATTTTTTTATAAAATAAGCAACCTTAACCAGATAGTAACCATTTACATACGGTCAAACAGAAATTCAGAACATGAATAGATATTTTTACAAGGTTCTGTTGCAAAAAATCTGGTTATTTTACAAAACCATTGAAAAACATCACAAATCGGATATTTATACACTCTAAACAGATCAATAATTATACAAAAAGCAATAGTCCTAGCCTAAAAAGGAAGTAAAATTATTTTTGCAACAGAACCCATCGATAATACTATAATCAACAATTTAAGGCTGGATCAATTATTTTTTTTGTATTATACCCACCTTAAATATATATTAATTATTATTACTCATATTTACGCTTTTTGAGTAATGTAATTCCGCGCTTTTAGTAAATTTGATCTGGAGCTCGGTTTGGAGCTTGTTTGAATATCTCCCTGGGCTGAAGTTGCAGGGGCCGGAGCTGGAATCGTTTAAGGTACTCCTCCGTATACTCAGTATGAGGGGCAAAACCATTGCACTGTAATCCAATAAAAGTGTTTTTCTGTTGTGTTGTTCCTTCTGCTCTCGGTAGTCTACAGATTCTATTGCTTTTCACGATTGGGAAATGCCAATTGCGGTCTCCGAATGATAAACGAGGAGTCGAGATTTTTTACCATTCTTCCGGCCATATCAGCAGGAATACCTATCGCCATCATTTCTGGAAGAAGGGAATGGTTCTGAGTGGGATCCTGCGGACCCACGAAAGCGGTGTCGTGCGGTGTTTTGTCAGCAAGACCCGCCGGAAATGTGATATATGTTGAACAGGCTGATCCCCATGGTATGACCACAGGTGAGAAAGGATCGTCCCGATCAAAGTGAATGAGCGCTGCCATATTCCTGATTTGTTCGGCTGTGCCAAAGCAGCACAGGGATCTGATAGCAGGCTCAGGATCTGGAAGGGTTTCACAGTCCTGAACGACAAGATATTTTCCCAGTGGATGGATCGGTCCAGCCGCCAACATACAGCGTTCTACAAGCTCCGGATCTGACTTCAGGTATTCAGCTGCTCCGCCACGAATATCTTTCCTGCCGGTCGATATAAAATACTTGATTTCATCAGGTACCGGAGTATATCCCACGTGGTAGAGTCCACCAAGGCAGCAATTTTCACTTGTGTTGTCACTGACATAAATTGCTGATACCTCGTTTCCTGTGGCCATCCGGTACAGGGAAACAGCAAAGCATCGATTCACTACGGTCATCGGGGAAATATCTACTGGCAGGACTTCCGATCCGTATACTGCAAGAGGGCGGGTCGAAAGCCTGAATGCTGCCTTCAGCTTTGCCCCTATTTCCCTGAAATCTGTGTCTGTCATGATCACTGCACTTCATGCTCTCAGCGAGCTCTTTTCAAATCTGGCGTCGAATATACCATCTTTTGACTTCTCTTCCGTTTCCTCAAAGAGCGAAAATGGCATAGCAGACGTTAACATGTTCTTTGGGATGATTTTTTTTCCACGTTCGCCCGTGTGGCAAGGTCCACCTACCCAAAGTATTGCCCGTGGATATACTGCACTGTAGCGAACTAGGTCTCTGAGTTCTCACTACTCTTTTTACCCCTTACTAAGAATGCTGACATTATTCAACACCATCACAACTGAATGAATCTCAATAGCTGTTTCCAAAGCCAAGCTTTGCACAGGCACTGGGAAACCACGATTCTCCCGGTCAAACAGTGTTGTCTTTCTCTCCATTGTAACCTGTGCAAAAAAATGGCATGTTGCATGACTGTCAGTGTGTTTTGATGCAGTGCTTCTTCGGGTTTTGCATTGCTCCAGAGAATTGCCACAGGTTCATGGTCAAGCAAGAGCTTTTTTACGGTTATACTCTTATTTCGTTCATATGTTAATTTACCATTTTATCTGACGCACTAATATATTCATGGTCGAACCGTTAAATGTTCTATTTCACCGACTGGCAGAAATATGCTATACCCTGCCTGTGAGTGATAGGTTGTTTCTCCTATATTCCTTAAGGAAACAAGTTTTCTTTGGTAATCTATCCATCGTCAAGAAGGCGTTATTAGTGGCTAAAGCCTTCCGCTTCACCATGGTTAACGTGGTTAACTCTCATTATTTATATTACTTGTACACTTTCATCCTGTTATTATAGTCTTAGGAGGAGCTCTGCGTTTCCATGTGCTATCTTATTCTTGTCCACAGGGCTCACAGGGAGTTGATCCAGGAAGTTGCGTGCTTGCGCCATCGGGCTATAGGGGTAATCGGCAGAGAACATTATCCTGTCGGCTCCGACTTGAAGATACAGGTTGAGGAACGTCGGAGTAAAGTTGAAACCGCTGAACGTATAGTAAATATTATCTCGGAGGTAGTCTGCAACAGGATGATTAAGCTTCGTTACGTTTGGAGATAAAACTTTGTCGATTCTGGGCATCATAAACGGGAGAGCCTCACCCATGTGGCCAATCACTATCTGAAGGCCCGGAAACTGGTCGAAAGCTCCACTGACAATAAGGCGGAGAATATGGACCGCTGTCTCGATATGCCAGCCCCATGCAGCCCTGGATAACCCGCTTGTCACCTCTGGTGAGAAGCCTGCATAGTAAGCCTCAATCACTGGTTCCGGTGGCAGTGTTGGATGGATGTAGAGTGGAACCTTGAGCGCTTCAGCCCGCTCCAGGATCGGCCAAAAGAATTTGTCATCCAAATAGCGGCCTCGTGTGTGGCCGTTGATATTTCCTCCTTTGAAGCCATGTTCATTAACCATGCGCTCCAGCTCCTCGGCAGCGATGTTGGGATCAGCGGTCGGTAGAGTGGCGAATCCAGCGAAACGCTTTGGATAACGCTGCATTGCCTCTACGAGATAGTCGTTAGCTTCGCGAGCCAGCTCTACTGCTTCTGTTGCGTCGAGTTGCTGCACTGAGGGAGCGGTCAGAGACAATACCTGCACGTCGATACCTGCGGAATCCATTTCTGCGATTCTCTTATCGCCGAGATCGGACAATTCTTCGATAATCTTCCCATAGCCAAAGTGCTCTGCCATCTTGACTTGTTCATTGAGCTTTCTTCCCGGGCCATCCAGAAATGCTGGGGTAGCATAGTGCTCTTCAAGAGTGATAGTTCGCATCATTTCGCGATTATCAAGTTTTTCCATAATCATTATTCCTTGTAAAATCCTTAAATAATTTCTCATTGATATTTGTTTAGGAGAACTAGAACGTTTTATTACCCTACCAACCAAAAAATCTGATGCCTGCCTATACCAGGATAGTTTATTGAGTGACTTCACCAACTCTTTATTTAGATCGAAAGGAAAGTAGGGAACATGAAAATCAATTTTGAAATAAGCCGTTTCATATATTGATACTCTATAAGAAAACGGCTAACAATCAAAAAAATATATTTAAATGATCAAGATAAATAAAGTCGGAACAGTTGTTTATAGAGACTTTCAAGAATGATTCAGCTATTAATACGTTTCGTACAACCATAAAAAATATTAGAAATTGGAACAAGTATAGATTATTCAACAGTATATGTGGCTACATTAACTAAGGATGTCGAAATTCTCAGACACGATACCCATGGATTGACTCTTAGCAATGGTATCAAGCTGATATAATGGCCTCAAATATTTACGGTTTTATATGTCGGTCTGATACTCCGATCAAAATACAAAATGATAATGGTTTTTACAGCACCATTGGAACACAAAAACCTAAAAGTTTCTACTTTGCCAACTGTGAAGCTTAATTTTATGTTCATCAATGGATTTTTGGCACTGAGTCTCATAAATACCAATTTTACAATAATCAGCGTCGCGCAGACAATGCATAAATTGCATAGAGTGACACAAATTTAGTATTGAACTCTATCGTTTTCAGTTCTTGTATGTCAAAATAAGGTGAAAAAAGATCATGTATTTCGGATTCCAAAGAGAAATACAGTACTGTCCCAAGATGAGTTTTCCGGAATTTACCCACACCGTCAAACTGTGGATCCTTCTCAGAAAAACAGACTGAAAAGTACTGTGCTCCTGGCTTCAAAATATTATACACATTTTTTACATATTTTTCTCGGTCTTCTGGAAATATATGGTGCAAAAAATCCCAGTCGTAGCCAAAATCAAATGTCTTTTTTACTTCATGCAGGTCACCTAGAAGATCAGCGACAATAAACTTGCACTTGACTCCTTGTTTGTGTGCGTTTTCGTTAGCGATCTTTATTGTGGTGGGGAAACTATCGACACCTATTACCTCAAATCCCTGCCCTGCTAGGTATATTGCATAGTTACCAGCGCCACAACCGAGATCAATCGTCTTGCAGGGCCGGATTTTCCCACTTTGCACAGCTCAACAAGCTTATCTGGGGGTGTCTCACTATTCCAGGGAATTTTATCGAGCGGTACTGTCTGGTAAATTCTGTCGACATCGAAGTACTTAATGCATGATACCCCCGTGAAACGATCTAATGTCTCTACTTATTATATTTTCACCAGATGCTGCCTGTATATCATTTCAAGCTCGGCAAAGTCGTTCACTGGCGTTGGGATCACCAGCGAATCATTTTCCATTATCGCTTTTGCAAGGTTCCGAAATATTTTCGCTTCTAGTGAATCTGGGGAATGCTCCACAACAGGTTTCCCTTCCAGTTCACATGCCTGGATCACGGAACTCCGGGGGACAAACTGGACAAATGGGGTCCCCAGCTTTTTTGCAAAAGCTGGGATGACTGCATGCTCAAATGCTTCATTACCATTGCTGTTGCAGATAATCCCTGCGAGGCCGGTATCCTCCCGCTTTGCGAGGCGCTACACCGCCCTAGCAATGTTGTTTGCAGCATAGATACTCATAAAACCGCCAGAACAGATGAGATAAATTTCTTTTGCAAACCCTTCGCGGATAGGCATCGAGAATTCACTACATACGACGTCACCGAGGACATCGTAAATTGCCACGTCGATGTTGTAGGTCGAAAACGCCTTGAGGTCCTTTAGGATTTGCAGTGAGGTAAGCACACCTCGACCAGCATACACAATACCCGGTTCCGGTCCTCCCGCTTCGACAAGGTAGATCCGACTGGGTTATTTGAAGACTGGTTTGTTCAAATTTATTGCATATTCGTCTTTTCCTAACCTCAGCTGTTCTCGGTGCTCTTCCAGTACCGCGGGAATAAACTTTCCCTCTGGAAGGATCCTTCGTCGAATCTCTCTTTGGATCACATCCTACCTGCATTACCGTGTGCCCCATCGCATGTAATGCGGCAGACAGGTTTGAAGTTATCGTGCTCTTCACGATGCCCCCCCTTTGCCATAGATAGCGATCTGTCTCATATGCCGTCACCATTTTGCTTCATATCTTCTTTCTTTCGAACGCCATCCCATAGTCCACTCGTTCTGAACGCACTCGAATAGATTTAATATGCCTGTATATCCGAAGTATTCCCGATTGATCATCCTAAACTGGCGAATCATCCTAACTACCTCGACAACATAGGCCACGGGAAGTCCCTCACTGGCATGCCTTTCGATGGTGCTACCGAACACAACCCGTGGCCTGACATCAAGTAGACTCTTCCGTGTTTTATACACGTCTGTTCCGTAAACGATTTTCGGATTGAGCCCGAGGCTCTGGAGTTCCAACTCCAGAAGTTCCCGACTCGGCTTCTGCGAGGTATACAAGGCAACAAGCTCCGGGGTCATCTCCATCTCCTCGGTGACAAACCGGACTAGAGGAATCCCGACTGTTGCATCGGCAACAATAGCTATCGGAGTCCGGTACAGAAACCTCGCCATCGGCCACTTACGTCGACAAGTTGCCATCACCATCCTTTCGCCTTCTGCAACGATCTCCTCCACCTTTTTCACCACATCGAATCGCTCTCCTAGAACTGTCAGCCAAAGCTGCGTGTTTGTCATCCCTATTGGCAAGGGTATCCCTTTACATATCTACTCGATGTCATACTCGCAAAAAGGTAATCTGATGCTTTCTGACCAGCATCATGGCTCAGCAGGAAGGAGGGCTCAGCGGATGCGATGTTTTCGATTTCAGAAATTGGAGTCTGGTGTGTGAGCGTGGCTACAACCTTAATGCCCATCCGATAAAGAACCTGTTTCACCCATGCCAGACCTGCTGGCCATGTCGGATTGGCATTGGCATGGGGAGCTACAAGGCAGACAGAACCAGATACTTTATCTACGTCGTCTTTTACCAGCTTTTTTAGTATCGTATCCATCGCGATGTCGATATCATCGTACTGCGATCCTCGGAACCCTGCACATTCAATCGGAACTAGTCGGAACTTCACTTCTGGCTGCAGGGCCTCGCATACCGCTACAATATAGTCGCCCACAATTTCGGGCCCACATACACTAAGCACGAAAAAGGCAGAGATCGAGAGATCTTTTACCTCCAGGATTGTGCGGGCAAGGATGTCCTCTCCACCATACACGATCTCGTCCACGCAGAGCTTGGTACAGATGGTCATTGTTTCCATATAGTCGCACTCCTGCGAGGCAAATGCATTGTTGACTAGATACTCACATCCTTGCGGGGAATGAGCAAGGAGTGCAGAACGAGAGACTCCAAGTGCAGTCAGGGCGGCACCGTTGAAAGCACACCGAAGGTATGGGTCGGTGCGCGTCTCCGAGGAAGACGTTGATGGCCCAGCAGTTTCCTTAAAATTTCCTTGTTCCATAGAGCATCCCCTTAAACAATCGAGAGCGGAGGAGATCTTTGTTCTCAAGTGCCTGTCTGACTAGAGCGGAGATGTTCCTAATTCCCCGGAAGCCGTACTGGGGCTGAAACGATGGGTTCATGAGTGTTAAGTTCACCACTGGACAGGGAGGAAACCGGCCTGAATTCCCAAAGAAGATAGGGTTATCATATTCCTTAACAATCGCCTCTAGCTCGGCCTCGGTCTCTTTGGACGATCGAAGGCTCCCTAGCCGGAAGAGTCCTTTTGTCAGAATAATCTCCGGGTTAACCCCGGTTTCCAGGAGAAACTTGATGCTGGGCATACGTTCCTTGATTGTATATGGATGGACGTTGATCACGACAGGATGGGCACCAAACTCTGCTGCCATCAGTGCATGGAAAGCGCTCGTATAGGCCCTGGAAATTCCGATATTTCTACAATAGCCGTTTTTTCGGAGAGAGCCTGTCTTAAATATGTAATTCCCGGTTCTACTTCCTGCATCTCTCGTTTAATCACTTTAATAGCTGCTGCCTCCATGCCAAGAGGTGTTGCCACGCCAAGCAGCCATTCCTTAGTAGCCTCAGGGCCGTAGGGCTGCCCAGTCTGGCTGTAAGGAATGCCGAAAACCGTTCTTGCATCAAGTCACCCAGCTTCTGTCCCCAGTCAAAGCACCCGGCAGCCAACCAACTTCTCTGCCTCGCGAGCAATGCTTTCGACGTCATCACCGATGATCCCGGAGCAGCAGCAAGAGAGAATGACGATGAGATTGGGTGGTACTTAGCGTATGCTTCCTTTACTGCTTCCAGTAGTTTTCCCTCACCCCCGTATGACATAGCTTTCGTCTAGCGAGGTGCAAGCTGTGGGTTCTAATGGAACTCCACGGATCTCGCAGCATTCCCGTGTCCTTACAAAATCTGACATGTACAGCGGACACCCGGTCGGACCGTGGACCAGGGGAACTACATGACGGATCCCGCTGATGACGTAATAGGCTGTAAAAAAATTTGCACATTGGAGAGTGGGAAGCCTGAAGCTTGGGGATCATCTCTCCAGTTTCCACTTTTTCCATTAACTGCTGCAGATTACCGTGAAAAACTATGAAATCCTTTTCCTGTTTCACAAATTCTCCATGTCGAGTGTTGATAAATATTTTTTTGAGTCCAAGATGAAGGAAACCCTAAATACAGAAATGTAGATTTAGGATGAATTCAACCAAACAAGATCATTTTTGGCAAAAATGGTATTCCACTATGAGATTATTTTTTTTTCGTTAATTTCAGATGTCTTCGCCAGTTAAAATTTTTTGATTTCTCATTCGTTAAACGTTCTGTAAAGATAGTTTGCGATTATCTGGAATATTAGGATGAAGATCAATAGCATTATCATGTCCATAAGCGGGGGAAATAGCGATTTATCAGTATATGCATACTCGATCAGATCACTTCCATATGTAAGCGGTGATATAAGTGCGATTTTCTGACCTATTTGAGGCATAGAAGATATTGGGACGAAGACACCCGAGATAAAGATCAGCGGTAGCCTCACTGTATTAAGCATAGACATAACCTCACCCACATTCTCTGTAGGATATGCAGCGAACAGTGTTCCAAGCGTAGCAAAACAGAATGCTGTGAGGATCATGGAAATCACAAGGACAGTTGTATGTACAATAGTTGTACCGAAGAAGGTCACACCAATGACCAGAGGAAGACATGCTATGCCGAGACTATAAAAAAATCCACTCAGGCTCTCACCTGATACCAACGAATACAATGAAATAGGTGCCGATAGCAAACGTTCAAAAGTTTTTACTCGCCTTTCGATAGGTATTGAAACTGGCTCTATTGATGAAGCCGAAAACAAGAGAGTAATCGAGATCAGCCCCGGGATAAGGGTGCCTGGAGCTGTGTTCTTTCCAATAGCAAAAGCTAGGAACATAAAAAGCGGAAAGAATATACCGGAAACGATGATATTTGGCTTAAGGTAATAAATCCGCATGTCTTTTTTGGCGATTGCCCATGCAGCAGATATTTGGCAGGAAAGATGTTTTCCCCATCTCGCAGGTTTAATCGATTGCATGGATTCCATCACCAGCCCGCTGCAGACCAGTCAACTTTACAAATACATCCTCGAGGCTAGGTCCTAGAGTAGTGATACTGATTATTTTAAGATCATGCATGTGAGCATAAGCTACTACGGCATCAATAACTTCAGCTGGATCTTCAGTATAAAGCTTAAACTTGTCACCTTTTTTTTGTGCGTCATTAACCATGGAAAAACGGCTTAATGCGCCCAGGTGATCAATATCGTTATGGTCAAAAGATACTTCTATGGACTGCGAACCTTTGATCGTCTTTTTCAGAGATTCCGGTGCATCGATTGCAATGATATTTCCTTTATTGATGATAGCCACCCGATCGCACATGACATTTGCCTCCTCAATATTGTGTGTAGTTAAAAAAACAGTGACTCTGTTGAGGATTAGATCTGAGATCACTTCACGAATGATGAGATTACTCTGTACATCAAGCCCTGAGGTTGGTTCATCCAGGAACAGCAGACGCGGGCTATTGACTAGCCCCATTGCAAGAGTCAGACGTCTTTTCATCCCCTTTGAAAAACCGTGCACTTTGTCATTGCGACGTTCGTATAACTCGAACTTTTTGAGCAATTCGTTTGCCTTTTTTTCTCTCTCATTTCGTCCGACATGATAGAGTTCAGCGGAGAACATCATGTTCTGCCATGCAGTCAGATCATCGTAAACGTTTGAATTTTCGGATACAATACCCATGGACTGTCGTGCATTGATGGTATCGTGCTCAATATCATGGCCAAAAATGGTTGCAGTTCCCGAAGTTGGTCTTGATACGCCGGTCAAAATACGAATGGTAGTAGTTTTTCCGGCACCATTGGGACCCAAAAAACCAAAGGTTTCTCCTTCGCCAACTGAGAAACTGATATCATTGACCGCGGTGAGAGAGCCGAATTTTTTGATGAGATGAGATACTTCAATTGCTTGCATATAATGTCTTAACTCAAGTATATTTTTAATACTTAAATCAATTGGTATAGATGCATAGCATTTTGGGACTTGAATAGTTGATATCCAAAATCATGCTCTGTCAATGCTCTAAATTGCACTGATCCCCCCTAATTAAAGATCATCATTTCGTACCTGCATTTTAAGTATAGATAATTCCGATAAACTTCTATGCTCATTTTTTTATGAAATTTTGAATTTTTGAATAAATAACTACATCAATTCTGAACCAAATTAACCAATATATTCAAAGAAGTTTTCTATTTTTTCAAAGGCACTTAAATTTTTCATAATCTTTTAGTGTTTATTATTCCACCTTCTGTGAGGCAAAGGCAGAGATGCTACAATAAATAAATATATAGCGTTCATTACACTGAAAGCTTAATCATGAAGACATCACCCGTTAATGGTACTATCATTGCTTTTAGAAAGTAACGTAAGTGTAAGCAACATCTTCAAAAACAGTATTTACTTAGAACTATTCCAAATATTTTTATAGTTCTATTCTGTTTAAAGAATGAGAGGTATAATGGAATGAAAGTGATAGGTATTGTAGGAAGTCCCCGCAAAAATGGAAACACGAACACTCTTGTCCAGCAGGTTCTTGAAGGAGCGGTCGAAGCTGGGGCAGAGACTCGGACTTTTCTCCTCAACGAAATGAAATACAGTGGCTGTCAGGCCTGTGACTATTGTAAGTCACATGAGATGTGCAAACTTGAAGATGACATTGCAGAGCTTTTAAAAGAAATAGGAAAGGCTGATGGCGTTATTTTTGGGGCTCCTATTTATTTTGGTCAGTTTTCAGGTCAGATGAGGCTCTTCCTGGACCGCTGCTATTCTCTGGTAAATCCAGATCATTCTGCCCGCCTTCCATTTGGGAAAAAAGCCATAATTGTGGTAGCTCAGGGTATGCCTGATCCTGCAGCATATAAAGGGGTCTATGAAGAATTCGGGGAACAAATTTCCCGTTTCATGGGAATGGATGTAAAGGATACTCTTGTTGCAGCTGGGTACCATACTCCAGAAGAAGTAAAGAATGATTCAGAGCTTATGAAAAAAGCGAAGGATGCAGGCCGGAACCTGCTCAATTAACGACAAATTGAAAAATAGTTAGAAGGAACCTGCGAGACGTTTATCATTTAGATTTTTCTGGAATAGGTAAAGGGAGTCTTAACACGGATAATGCTATGTTTCAGACGATTGATTGTTTTATTGAAATACGGCATATTATACAAAAACATAAACTCGAAAGTATGTGACGACCAATTAGTTATGTACTTTCTTCCCAATTGAGATAAAGGACAGAGTGTTATACTTGGTCAATAAAAATATCTATCTCCTTTTTCAGCATTTGGCTAAGAATTTTTCCATCTAATGTACCTCTGTACTCCTTCATAACGATACCCATGAGGGGGCCGAGAGCTGCTGAGCCTTTATCCTTGATGAAATCTCCTTTTTCTCGTACCATTTTTTTGATGAAGTTTTCAACTTCTTCAGGATCAAAGATACCGATTCCGAGCTTTAAAATAACTTCCTGAGTGGTAGATTCAGGTTCTTTTGCAAGTGCAGTCAACAGGTCCTGAATGGCTTCT
The DNA here is from genome assembly GCA_963833425.1 of uncultured Methanosarcinaceae archaeon. GTDB lineage: Archaea > Halobacteriota > Methanosarcinia > Methanosarcinales > Methanosarcinaceae > Methanosarcina. The sequence goes on from CAWHXP010000004.1 coordinate 32,964, forward strand.
TTAGCTATTTCCTGCTTTGAAATGGCTGTAAAAAGTCCTTTGAAATGATCGTCTCTAAGTTTATCTGTCTCAACTCCATTTCTCCGAATTTCCGGGACTATCCCCACAAGAGTCCTGGCAATCAGGGTTGAATTTACGTTAGGGTCTTTGCTGTAGATTCCAATTAAATTTTCAAATAGGGGAAGATATCTTGAATAAGCTATTTTTTCTGCAAGCTCTTTATTCAGACCATTGTCTGAAACAAAACGTTTTGCTCTGTCTGTCAAGAGTTCAGGGGTTTCAATTGAATCGAAGTACTCCTGAGATATTTTTATTTGGGGAACATCGGTTTCAGGATACATTCTTCCTGCGCCTGGAAGAGGACGCATATAAGCAGTGTTTCCATCTGGAAGGGCTTTTCGGGTTTCTTCTGGGATTCCTTCAATGACTTCTCTTGCTCTTGTAATAACTGATTCAATTGCAAGCCTAGCTTTTTCGGACTCTTCAGCAACTAGTATTATGACGTCATCTTCGCATGCAACGATCGCATTTCTTACAGCATGAACTTCTTTTTCAGTTATTCCATAATTAGGAAGTTCATCAGTGTGGAAAATGCCTCCTACACCTGCAGTCTTAGCCCTATCTGAAAGTTCGGTGCCGAGCCTTCTTCCGGGCTGAACTTCTCTGCCTATGAGCCCCTTGAATTTTCTTAGAAGAGCAGCCAAAATAGCTCCTTTATCTACAAATTTTTGCAGGACTTTAGACCTTGTGTCTATGAACAGCTCTGTTACATCATATATATCCCCACAGACAAAGGCCTTTCTTTCCATGAGTTCCTGCCGGATTAAAAGAAGGTTCAGCTGTCTTTCAACTTCCCTGCGAACGATATCTTCTATAAGATCAAGAGATTGTACTCCTTTTATCTCTACTCTTGCGCCTTTTGCAATTGAGATATTTACATCTTGTCTGATTGTGCCCAGCCCTCTCTTTACTTTTCCAGTTGATCTGAGAACCATTCCAATCTGTTCGGCAACTTGTCTTGCATGTCTAGGGGACTTGATATCCGGCGCAGTTGCGATTTCCACCAATGGAATTCCCAACCTGTCTAGGGAATATACGATTGAGTCCTCTATTTCCTCTATTTTCTGGGCAGCTTCCTCTTCTATGCAGAGACTTTCAATTCCACAGAGACCTTCTGACGTTTCGATATATCCGTTGTTTGCCAGAAAAGCGGTTCTCTGAAAACCGCTAGTATTTGATCCATCCACCACTATTTTCCTCATGACATGCATCTGGTCGACAGGCTTCATATGAAAAAGCTTTGCAATCCCAAGGGAAATATCAAGGGCTTCCTTATTGAGTTCCCTCGGAGGCTCTTCATCGTTTTCTATGAGGCAGGTTGTGTCATAAGCTATTATAAATGAATTTCCTCCTTATTTTGGTCTGCTCTACAGCAGCTCTGTCCTTTTCTCCCATCTCGCTTTCTGTAGCTCTGAGATATCTGAAAAATTCAAAGTCCGAATCCCCTATGTACCTGATCATAGTCGGACATCTGCAAAAGAGTTTCTCCTTTGAATCAATTTGTTGGTGAATTTCAAGCCCGGCTTTCAGTCCAAGTTCATTATAATCGTATTTCTCCATATTTTCACCCGAATCTGATCAGTAGGCTCCATAGTATTTCGTTAATGCACTTCAACTCTAATTGAAGCCCAGTTCTTTTTGTTCTTCCTTCGTTTTTAAGTCATCGGCTCATTACCTCGTTTTTGTTTGGAAATGGCAAGGAAAATGTTAATTTCAATAAAATCATTATGGAGGATTCCGATAAAGCTCTAATTTTCGCGAGTCATATAAAAGCTATTTGTATGCATACTACGAAATATGGGGGTTTATCGGAAGCCTCCAAAAATGATAATCATGTGCATAAACATGTCTTATCAAAAAATTAACTCCCCTCATAGAAGCAAGTCTAAAATTAGTTTTTCTTTTTTAATGTCCAGTTTTGAGTAACCTACAGATATTTTCTACTTCAGTTCTGAAATTATCCTGGGAGATTCCATATCGGCCTGCAAGATGCATGGCACCACCGGCACCTGCTCCTTCCTTGATTGTGCCTGTCTCGTACCTTTGAAGCCCCTTTAAGGAGGACTTCCCGAAACCTGGATCAGCGACATAAACTGTAGGTACACCAAGAATTTTGGTGAGTTCAATAAAATTTGCAGATTTATCGTCTACTACGTAACGGGTAGTAGCGATTGCAATTTTTTCAGTATTAAAATTCAAGTGTTTTATCAAGGCGTAAACTGCTACCATTTGAGTCCCACCAGCAAGAATAATACTTATTTCTGTACCCTGAAAGCCTGCTACAAGGCCGATGACAGCAGGCATCATGGGATCCCCCATACAGGTAATGGCTTTCATAGGATCGTTTTTCAGACAACCAAATCTAAGGCCTGATGCTTTCATGCCTTTTTCAACAACCTGTTTCTTGATCTCGATGGGGTTTTCATTTGAGCTGCTGCTAACATTTCCTTTATATCCTAAAGCCGTTAGAACTCCCATTGCAGTTGTTGTGCCCCCTGGGATGCTTTCTCCGATGATTACATAATCTATCTGATTTCGAAGTCTTCTGGATAGTAATTTTGCCCTTTCAAAGATTTCTTGTGCACCTCTTACTGCGATCTGCTCGCGTATGTCTTCTCCAGGTTTCGCTTTCATATCCATACACGGGACATAGGGTGTTACAATGAGGCCAGAATTAATGAAATTGTATGGAACGCCTGTTAGCTCCAGTGCCGAACGAGTTATTATTGCAGGGGTAGGCGTGCCATATGGAGGAGTCATAGGGAGCACTGGCACGCTTATGATGTCTCCAGTTTCTATAAGTTCTGCATCACCTGCAGGTGTAAAGTCTGTAAGTTCAGCCGTATTCCCTGCGGCTGATATCTTCGGGATGTGCGCGGTTTTAGTATTTGACAGCACGCATAAAAACATAGGTTTTTGGGGTTTTTTGGTTATTTCCGGTTCTATCCAGGCCATATCATATCTCCTTCACGGGGTAACATGCAGATTAATCCCAAAAATATTTATCCCGGGATCGGATTTCGTAAGAATTCTGGATTTTTAGAGTTACCAATTCTGAAATAAAGACAACTTCTCTGGAATCCGATGAGAATTCTCCAACTTACTATTTAGTATTTATCCGCAAATGAACACAGAGGATTTTCGATAAATTTTTGATTTCCAAGGGAATTTATATAGACCAAATATATGCATAGAACGAAATCTAGCAACTTATTATAATTTAACACAATGTTTCAAAAATTACAAAATAATTCGGTGTATTCTATCCATGATCTTGACATCATAATTCTACACCATTGAATTTTCTAGAGATGACTACAAAAAAAATGGAATTAAGATTTATAGCTGATGTTTTTTGTGGGTATCGAGAACAAAAATTGTAACCAAATAAGAATAGTCATTCATAACTACTAAAAATCGGAACTAATGTCCATATTTGTAGGTTTATAGAACGGGGAAATGTCTCTCAGCTTTTCTACAGTTTCAGGTAGTATTTTGAGAACATAATCTATATCTGCTTCCGAGTTCGCATCCCCCAGGGTCAGGCGAAGAGATCCTTGAGCTATTTCCGGTGGCAAACCTATCGCCCTTAGCACGTGCGAGGTTTCAAGGGATCCGGAAGAGCAGGCACTGCCTGTGGAACTGTAGATACCCATCGCATCAAGCATAAGAAGCAAGGATTCCCCTTCAATGTATTCAAAACTGAAGTTGAGATTCCCAGGAAGGCGCTTATCCGGATGCCCGTTCAACCTGCAGCTGGAAATCTCTAGGATTCCAGATGACAGACGGTCTCTCATTTTTTTGATCTTTTCATTGTGATCTTCAATATTTGTTGTTGCAAGTTCAATTGCTTTTCCAGTACCTACTATGCCTGCTACATTCTCAGTCCCTGCTCTTTTTCCTCGCTCCTGTCCACCTCCATGAATGTAATTATCTATCTCAGTTCCGTTTTTGAGATAAAGGGCTCCAACTCCTTTTGGTCCGTAAAATTTATGAGAGGACAAAGAGAGCATGTCCATGTTTCTGTGCTTATGTTTCATATCAAGGGGTACACTCCCAATAACTTGCACTGCATCGCTATGGAATAAAATATCATTCTCCTTTGCAATCGCACCTATTTCTTGAATCGGTTCTATGGTTCCAATTTCATTATTTGCATACATGACCGAGATAAGAACAGTATCCTTCTTGATCGCAGCTCCCACCTTTTCAGGGTCTACAAGCCCGTAGCTGTCTACTGGTAGGTAGGTTACGTCGAAACCCTGTGTTACCAAATACTCACAGGAATGAAGCATCGCATGATGTTCGATTGTTGTAGTGATTATATGCTTCCCTTTCTTTCGCTTGGAAAAGGCGGTTCCCTTAACAGCCCAATTATCGGATTCGGTTCCTCCTGAAGTGAAATATATCTCTTCAGGTTTAGCTCCTAGGGCTTTTGCGAGCTGCTCGCGAGCTTTTTCAACTGCTTCTTTTCCCTCTCTGCCTATTGAATATATTGAAGAAGGATTTCCAAAACGTTCCTTCAAAAAAGGTAGCATAGATTCAGCCACCTCAGGTTTTGTGAAAGTTGTGGCTGCGTGATCCATATAAACAAAGCGCTTTTCTCTCATCAGAACACCCTATGAAATTAATGGCTTGCGCAATACGAATCTATTGTGCAATATTTCTTTTTCCTGAATTACTTTTAAATAGAGTTTCTCAATGGCTACTTAATCTTAAATCTCTGTCAAAAATCCATATTGATATTATTTGAAATTAGTGTTAACTTCATATGCAACTGGTCTTTTTATATTCTTTTCTCGTTGCTTATTTTGAAATTCTCAAATAAATTTTCTAAATTGGATGTATGATCAAGAGAAATCGTATAGCACCAGTTGGAAAATCGGAGTTATCTAGGCAAAGCCATTATACTTTTATTGTAGGACTTAATTAATTATTCATATTTATAAAAAACATAATTATTTTTTATATGGATATTTTTTTGATCAAGTCGTCTAGGCTGTACTACTGCAGAAAGCATGAAAAAATGAAGAAGAGGTAAAAAGATTCCTTTTCTTTCATTTTTTTCCCCCTGCGCTTTACTACTTTCCAGTTTGCATTTATGATTAGCAGAGAGATACATTGTTAGACGATAAATATGTTTATCCAAGTTTTTGAAATGTTAATTTTTATTGTGAGGACTCTAATACAAAGAATCCTGTAGAAGTTTATCTTCAGGCACGAGACTTCAATTGTTTGAACCAATACAGGAGCTGCTCGAGATGATTTAAGTAAATAGGATGAAGCAATACAAATCTGTGTCAAAGTAATTGAAATTGACCACAATTGTTTAACTTTTTGGTTTAATTGTGTATGTATTTATTCTCTCAGGAATACTAAGGATCGATAAACTTTAATTTAAAAAACCCATCTAATTTTATTCATTGGTAAACACACCACAAAAAAAAATGGTGATTTTCTAGGAATGTTAACGAATGAACAATTTAAGAAATTATAAATAAAAATAAAGAATAAATTCAACTATTTACACTTAAGACACTCGGAATTCCATGGTCACAAAAAAATTGAACTATATGGAAAAACTTTTTATTTAGTACTTTTTGTATCTTCTATGCTTCATTTTCAAGTTTAAAATCCGAAAGAAAATTTTGACATTTCACAGATCCATTTTCCTCATCTGATAAAGTAGTGATTGATATAATCATAATACACATATTGTTTTTATTGTCAAAATCTGTGCTTTTCTTATTTTTCTGCTGAAATAATTGGATTTTTTACCTGATTGTACAGAAAATAAGTAGTTTTTATTAAAAATGTATTATGTAAAATCCAAAAAGTTGTTATTTTACCTCGTGAAAGATAAAAATAAATTAAAATTGTGCAACTATTCAACTTGCAAATTGGTTTTATTCAATCTATTTAGATTAAGTTTTTTTAGTGGACCAGTCGCCTGTTATCCGATTTATTTTATTTGAATAAATTATTTTTATTGTGCCAAGCTTCTTTGTTGTGGGTTAGTTTCAGTTGCCTTCATAAACGCTTTCATTGCTTCATCGAACCTGCGTAATTTAGCCAGAGCTAGGCCTTTACTGTACCAAGCTTGTGAATTATGAGGGTCGCTTTCAATTGCTTTGTCATATGCTTCCATCGCTTCGTCTGACTTACCTAATTTATTAAAAGTAACTGCTTTATCGTACCAAGCTTCTGAATTCTGCGGATTAATTTTAATAACTTTGTCATATGCTTGTATTGCTTCATAGGGCTTGCCTAATTTCCCTAAAGCAACGCCTTTTCCGTTCCAAGCATCGGAGTTCTGTGGGTTGATTTCAATTGCTTTGTCATATGCTTTAACTGCTTCATCTAACTTGCCTATTTTATCTAAAGTTACACCTTTATTGTTCCAAGCATTTGAATTCTGCGGTTTGATTTCAATTGCTTTGTCATATGCTTCTATGGCTTCAGTATACTTACCTAATTTGCTTAAAATGTTCCCCTTTTTGTACCAAGCATATGATTTCTGCGGGTTAATCTCAATTGCTTTGTCAAATGCTTTTACTGCTTCATCTAACTTGTCTAATTTAGCTAGAGCAAGTCCTTTATTGTACCAACCATCTGAATTCCGTGGGTTAATTTCAATTGCTTTTTCATACGCTTTTATGGCTTCATCGTACTTTTCTGAGCTCATTAGCTCGCTTCCTTTATGGTACCAAACATTTGTAGATTGTGCCGCGCTTGCAATACTCACTAGCATCAATAGCGCCAGTGCGGTGATACCTAGAGTTGTTATGATCGTATGTTTTCTACTTGCTTTATTACATTTAGTTTCGTTCATTTTAATCCTCTTGATATGAATTTGAATATTCAAAACGGGGTTTTTAAATGCTTTTATGGCTTCATTTACTTACTTTGTTTGTTTAGTGTGTCCCTTTTATTGTACCAGCTATTTAATTCTACGGTTTAATTTCAATTTTTTTGTTAAATATTGATGTTAATTCATCGGATTTGGTTCTTCTTGATTGCAATCCGATCTCCCGGGCATTGGCCAAAAAATGCGTGAGACTTGCCATTTGATCAGTAGTTTGTTCGCTTGGACGAAAGTTCCCCGCAGGGAGAACTTCATTGAAGGAGAAGCTCTTGCATTCATCCGTACCCGTTGTCTTTAATCATAATTACGTTTTAATGTTATTTATAACTTCATAAATTAATTAATTTATGTGAAGAGTTAACGTCTACATCACATTTAATCGGATTGACGAATATCCTCATTCAGACAGAATGATCGTCGAGTTTTTTAAATTGGTAACCTGGATAAAAGAGTTAAAATAAATGTTGATAAACACAAATTGTGTTCAATAACTTTAGTTTCAATAGCATGATTTTAATGTTGGTATTACTACGGTTGCATCTCCATATGTATATATTCCAAACTTTAGCAGCAACAATGTTTTTGTAAATGACTCAACATCAAATTGAGTTACAGCCTCAGTAAATTAGGACCATGGCTTTATAAAGTTACAGTAACCCCGGATGAAACGAAAGTATGTTTTTCGAATTGAACTGCAACATTATCTCTGTAATTAACACAAAAAAATAACACTGTTGTGTCCAAAGTTTTTTAGAAAGCAACCTTGATGGAGTTGCAAAATCAGTAATATTTTTACTCTAATTTAAGTTATTTATATTTTTATAAAATTAGCTTTCTGATTTTAACAATCTGAAATAAAAAGCAGATCATTTTGCCAGTCAGTGATTACTTTGATAGCTTTCGTGTTTCCTCGGTATAACCTTTCTTTGTTCATGTGCCTGTAAACTCAATCATTCCGCTTCATCTGAAATATGCTACTCGTGACCGATTAAATGCCTTTAAATGTAAAAAGTATTGAACCCCCGTGATGTTCATCGAAGGATCTAGGTTTATTCCAATTTCCTCTTACAACCCTTATTTTTTGAAAAACCGATAAATTTAGCGACTTCAGAAATAATTTTGTGTGTCTAACTTCTTCCTATTTACATAGAATGAGAATCTTAGTTTCGGCTTATCATTGTCTTATTCCTTGTTTATTTAAGATAACGAGGCAGTGAATCCAAATCTGAAGAGGGAGCATCCTACTTCATAATCATGAAAATAAAACAACATTTCGTATTGGACTTGTAAACAAAAAATTGTTAAAAATGAAGATGAATATTGTGCTTGGGAAATCAGTTTCATTATTTCTTATGTTAATTAATCTAACGTTCAGTGAATAATAGCGTCAGGTAGGCAAAAAAGTAGGCATATTCTACTATAGGCTGTTATACATTTCTATATCGAAAAGATATTTAGAATAATAGTAAGCTGGCGTAAAAATAAACTTATGAAGCGATGGGAAATACTTGGTTTCGGATAATTCCTTTATGTAGAAGTGGTGCTAATATATCTAATGCTCACAGAGGAGTTTGATATCAAAATTGTAATTCTCTTCATCCATATTTTTTAACTTTTTTTTGGCAATATTTGACACACAGGAAAACTAAATTTTCAAAATTTCGGTTTATTTTTCTTCTTGAAGAGCTGCGGCAAGTACTCTAAGAGGGAGATTTAGTGTGTAAAATTTACATTGTATGGTGTGACAAATTGTTATGATGCAGGAACCTATGAACAAGCGAGACTAATTTTCACCTTATGGAAGTGTTTTTTGAAATGAGAATGATAACTTATAAAAAATATATCAACTTTGTTCAAAATTATAAGGTATTTTCCTGGGCTCTTTATCCCAAAAGCATAAGTTCAACCGTTTTTATCAAAGGTTCTGCTAATTCAATTACTTTTCAGTCATTACTCTGCTGCCAAGTTGGTTACAATAGATTTAAATAACTGTCATTCCTATTAATTTTTGGGAGTTTATTTTGTAAGGCATATTAACAGTGTTGATTTCATTTGGTTTGTAATCCTTTGAGATAGATAAATTAATTCTGGAATCAAATTAAGAGGTAATTCTAAATGAGTGACGAGATGCTTACCACGAAATGCTTAAATATACAAAAAAATAAGGGGAATCGGAGGGCAACCTCTCAAGTAATAACTATAATACTTCCAGCTTGCGATGCAGAAGAGTCAATTGGAAGTCTCATTTTGCTCACTAGACTTTATGCTGACAACGTGATCGTTGTTGATGACGGGAGTGTCGATCGAACAGCAGAGGTCGCCAAAAAAGCCGGAGCTAATGTTATTGCTCATGGGGAAAGGAAAGGAAAACGTGAGGCTCTTAAGACCGGCTTTAAAGCAGCATCTAACACTGGAGCTGACATTATTGTAACTATGAATTCAAATTGGCAGCACAACCCTGCTGACATTCTTATGCTTGTTGAGCCAATTATTGAAGGCAAAGCTGAAATGGTTACTAGTAGTCGGTGTCTAAATGGTATAAGCAAAACCGCTTCTATATACTGCCATATGGATCATACTCTTCAAAATACTACTGCTCAAATCAATTCGGACCTTACGATCACTGATCAATATAGTGGCTTTCGAGCTTTCTCAGCCTCTTCAAAAAATATTTTCCGCTTTGATTCTCAAGACATGGCTATCGAGCGCGAAATGCTTGCAGAAGCGGGAAAAGCTGGCATCTCCATAAAAGAAGTTGAAATTGGCGTATGTCACGATTTTGAAGGTCCTCTCAGAAATCCGATTAAGCGCATTGTGAGATTCTTAAAAACTGTAGTAGAGGATATAGAGGCAAATAAATTACTGTATTACAATTCAGTGCCAGGTTTTGCTCTTGCAACATGCAGCTTTTACATGGCCTTCAAGTTTCTAGAAGCTTATTTTCTTGGAATAGGTAGTTTGAGGGTCGGTCCTATGGTCCTGATGAGTTTATTGGCTATTTTTGGAATATATATGACCTTAAGAGGGATTATTATGCATTCTTTAGTAGGAATGAGAATGCAAACCGAATCAGCTCAATAATATATTTTTGTAAACTTGATATTTGAAACTATTATCTCCGAAAAAATTGAGAAGCATAGCTAACAGCCAGAAAATAAGCGAGTTCATACTTCGTAAATCGGCTCCGATACTCCGTAGAATTCCACCAATTTTTTACGATTACTTTTGGATCTCCTTTTCTTACTGCAACTTTTTCAAAATAGTTCTTACTTTTGCTTCAAGTTGCTTTTTCTGCAAAGATTCCGATAACTAAAAGTGATTAATGCTACTCAATTTTACGATTTGTGTCTCATATTGTCTTTTCAGGCATCCATATGTTAGACTTTTTCTTATCAAATTTTTTAATTAACATCGTCACATGTATTCCTTTTCATGAATTAAGGTACTTATCTTCTTTTTTTGCAAAAGTCCAATCCAATTTGCCTATTAGATCATAGTCAAAAATGATGAGGAAGCCCTTTAAATGTCAATTTTTTACCCAATTATAACGTCAAAAAAGCTGTAAATCGAGAAATTTACCTCTATTCAATGTAACTCAACTAGATGTTTCTGTTGGTCTCTTGAGTTCATTCACTCCAACTGTTTTTATTGACTATTAGGTCTATGATCTCCACCGTGTTCCTGGTCCAAGTCTAGATTCAGTGTGTTGATTAACTATACTTGTCCAATCCAAATTTGGACCAATTTTCTCATGACATGAACAGAGGAAAATTGCTCAGAATATTTTGTATTTTTTTGCCCCATGATTTCAATAGTCAGTAAAAGGCTCTTTATAGATTTTTCAATTTTTATGATGTCTATAATTTCTTCTTATTTAGCTATTTGTCAGCTCAGTGATATCGAAATTATCTGCGAGTTTAGAGCTCACTAGCCTTTCGATAGATTATTGAGATCCACCTACTCTCCTTCCTACTTGCTAAAAATCTCACAAAATTTAAGTTTTTCATAAGACGATTGATAACAAAAATTAATTTGATAGAAACGTATATATTTTTGTTAGGAATTTAAGGGAATGCTTTATTTATTTTGTTTTTACTCTTCGGAAGAAATATAACAAAAGAGGTATGCTTATTTCTACTCAAATGTCAAATCGAATAGAAAAAGAGGAATCAGTTATAAAATGATGACAAATGTGAAGCTGTTAATGAAATTATTTTGTACAGTGCTCCAAAGGTTCCGAAAATACCTGAATAATTAAGATAATTCTTTATACGTTTGTCTTGAAATACATTTTCTTTTTTGGTAAGTGACAGAAATCCCTACACCTAAGCAGTTTATTACCAAAAAATATATAAAGTTTACAGGACATAAAATAGTGTTGGACAGTCTGTAAAAAATTAGTGTGAAATGAGGGATAAGTTAATAATTCCCAATTTCTTACTTTTTTTTTGTTGAGCTTTAGGGTCTAAGTTAAGGAAAAAAATTCGAAATGCTATCTAAATATATTTAATATGGGTTTAAAAAGTGATAGTTTGGTGGTAATATTGGGAGACATTACTAAACAAGCAAAAGTCCCCAGAAAAATATTTGAGCCTACTAGCAAAATAGTAAAAGCTGGTATATATAAAGACGAAAGAGAAGTATTACACTGGCTTTTGCAGAATCAGGCTGAGCAAAAGATTAATTACTATGGCAAAAAAATAGCCGAAATGAAGCAAAAATACGATATGGATTTTTCGGCTTTTGAGAACCGAGTCTACTTGGGGGCGGTGGAAGAAGATTTTGAAGAATTAGATGATTTTACACTTTGGGAAGGTTATGTAAAAGCATACAAATACTGGAAACAGTATTTACAATCATAAGTATCTCATTTTTTCATTTTCGTAATCTTCACTCTAGCTTAGAATTCCAGAGGATTTCGAATAACTTCTATGCATTTGAGCGTTTAAATATTTTAGCAGTAATTTTTACTGACTAAACATCTTACTGATTTTGCTTTAAAAAATAAAAACTTCTTCAACAAGTTGAAGACAAACTTGGTTAAATTGGTTCCGTAAGTGATTGAAATTTTTTTCGTATCATCTTTGAGCTTATATATTTTAACAAAATATTTTTTGAGGCAGATCTTAAGATGATGTAGTCTTTATGTTTAAAATGCTTTTTTTACAGCAATGTATTATCTTTCGGACTTTAACTTGAGAAGCAATAGATAGATTGAATTTTCTAGGAAATTTCTTGTTTTCCTGAGCACATACCAGACAAAATACAGTCTTACTTCCGTAAAAAATTATTGATTACTCTAAGAATAATAAATATAGAGACAATTTCGAAACAAAATTAATTTCCCTGATTTGAAAATGAAAGCGAGAATTATTCTGCAGGCTACTTTTATTTGTTCAAATCCTAGACATGCAAAAATGATAAACCTCACAAAATGGAGTAATAAAAGAGCATTAGGGGCGAAACCTGAACAAAAAGAGCGGTGATTCAAGCTCTGGATGTGAAATTCATAACATAATAAACATAAATTATAAGCTAATCAGAAGGTTCAAATAGAAACTTTATCACTTCATTATTCGATTTTAGATTTCTCTGAAAAAAATCAAGTTATTTACATAGACAGAGAATACTTTTGAGCAAAATCAACATGTTATAATGTAAAATGAAAATAGCAATAAAAGAATATTTTCTGGGATAAGAGGCGTATTAAGGATAGAGAATTATGCTCAATAAATATCATGGGATGGAGTTTATGCATTAATTAAAAAAATATTAAAGTAAGAAAAATTTTTGTCATTAATATTCAAAGAGTGAATCTAAAGATGTTGTGTCAAGCTTTTTGTTATAATTTCTAACAGTTGATGACCTTCCAGATAAAAGGAGTATTTTAATGATGGAGGGAGAATCTTTAAAATCAAAGAATACTAGGCAAGAAAAAATAAAATAAGATCAAACACAGAAATAAGCGGGACAAATTTTGGACAGGATTCCTTCGAGAAAAGAATACTAGATTAATCTTAGTCCTCTATACTTAGGTTCTTTGACCTGCTCAAGTTAACAGGCTCCAAACTTTTGATAGCAATAAATTTGTTCAATTAGCTTTATTCAGTCCTAAATATTTTTTAGCTGACCCGTATTTGCACCCATAAGAGGCTGTTAATTGTCTTCAGCGTGTTCTTTTCACTATCAATTAAATTCGGTGAGATGATATCTCTTGATTCATCTATGTTGAATGTCTCGTCTCAATTCGTAGTCCGAGAAATGATCCGTCGAATATTCTACCGTTGATCTTCGAAGTAGAACTGGATTCAACCTAAATTATTTAATGCGAACGATTTCCCGGGGGAAATACCGTTTTTCTCTTACCGATATACATTTATACTACACATTCAATTACAATAGTTGAAGATGTCAGAAAAGACAAAAAGTAGCACCCAAAAATATAGTCTTCTCTGCGGGGCCGTAGGGTAGCTTGGTCCATCCTGCAAGACTGGGGGTCTTGCGACTTGAGTTCGAATCTCAACGGCCCCATCAAAATTTTAATTTAGTTGTTAGATATTTTTCATGGATTTACACTTGTTACAAGTCAAAAAGAAAATTTTGATTAATTTCTAAATTTCATCAGATTCGTATAATAGCGCATAAATTATTCGTTTAAATTAGCTAGAATTTAGATGAACCTCTGAGTTTCACTTATTATATGCGCTCTCTATAGACATACCATGAAAGATGGAAGTCAATAGGAATTCTCTTCTGTCCAACTTTGTGGTTAATCAAATCTTGGCTGCCCTATAACACTTAAGAGGCTTTTTGGTTATATCTACAGTCGCATAGTGTCTATTTTAATTAGTTCTCTAGTTTTGAATGTGTCTTTTTCACAAACCCCATTAAGAAGTTACAGCATCCTGTTAGTGTTTGATATTCTTCATGGAAACTGACGATGAGCTAGAGATTTTCATCTCATGGGAAACTAATAAATACTTTTGAAACTGAAATGATTGATTAAGCGAATATCTATCGAGGTACTATTTATTGAGATACCTTACTGCAATCTTGCTTGCTAGATATTGCAATTACTAAAATTTATGAAGGTATGTACATGGCAATGTCGAAAAAAGATATGGATAAGAAAAAGAACGCTAAGAAGGAAAAAATGGAAGAGCTGGAAAAAATGGCTTCTTCAGGAAGCAAAGACGCCAAAAAGAAGCTTATAAAGGAAAAGAAAAAAAAATAATTGCTAACGGATATTTCTGTTCTTCATGATTATTAGAAAATAGAGAGTTAATCGTTCTGATCCGATCAAATTATTATTTGATAAGGTGTAAGAGTGGGTGGGTCTAATTTAGTTCGGTATTAGGGAATATAAAGATTGTATTTTTTTTCTTGCCAGAAGGTATTTATTTTTTTTATTTAAATTATTAACTTTTTATACAATTTAGACTAAATACTAGTTAAATATCATTGTACGATCATTATAAAATAGGGATCAAATCTCAAAGCTTTAAGATGATGAAAGAGATGTAGAAGGGAGCTTGTTGAAGAACAAACTGCTCAAAAAAAATGCTCCAAAAATAAAAAAATATAATACGTTTTACTCCAGTAGAGTACCAGTAGCTGCTGAGGAAATAATATTTTTCCAAAATATCATTATTAACTAAATGATTTATATTTTAAGTTACTTTCGCACTGTAACATGGAACGAAGTTTTGTAAATATTTGTGTCTGTATATAGACATCGAATTTTAAGAGATTACATTTTTTTCTTCATGTAAAGATATAAATAATTCAAAGATATAGATCCTGAAAAAGGTTCTAAAGATAGTATTTTTGATTCCATTTATGTTTTTAACATACGTTATTTGTAAATGCTGTGCTTAAGTCGGTGAAAAATTGTATATTCCCATAAGCATGTAATGATCCAGTTCGTAAAAATGTAGCTATGAAGCAAGAAACACTTGAATATTTTTCATTGCGCATATTTTAATTTACTAAAACTCTGCAAAAGCAAAATTTTTGTCAACGACGGTTAAGAATTTACTATTTTCTGTGGTTTAAAATTCCTTAGTTCGTAATTCTGATCTTCTTTTTGGTGCCCACGTTACATGACCTTTGTTCCATTTGGGTTGACTGCGCCTCCATAAGGAGCGATGTTCTACAGGTACGCTGGCCGTAACTATGTTAGATGCTGTTAACATGGACGTACTGAAATATGGAGGGCCATCTCTTTTTATTTCCTAGCTTTTTAACATTCGGCAGTAATTATTTAAGTTTTTTAATATCTGAGTGAAATAATTTAGTGCATTTAAGATTAATGTTACTCTACATCCACCGGTTCTGTCACTAGGATTAAGGACTTCGTTACATTAATTGGAACAGTCGCTTATGTTATATTATAGAGAATTTCGATAACCTCCATGCTCTTGAGCATGGTTGACTTTAAATTTGTCAATATTTATGTATATTCATGAAAACTCTTACTGATTTTACTCTTAAAGAAGAGTATAAACATCTTGAATCTGTTGGAGATAAGCTTGTTGAAATTGATTTCTTAATTGATTGGAAAACTTTTCGTATTATTCTTGAGTCTATGTATATTAACAAAACCGTTTCATGAGGGAGACCTGAAACTGATGTCATTGTGATGTTCAAAATGCTTGTTTTACAACAATGGCATGAGCTCTCTGATTTTGAACTTGAGAAACAGTGTATAGATCGAATTTCTTTTAGGAAATTCCTTGGATTTCTGGAATACATACCTGACAGTACTACTGTATGGCTATTTAGGGAGAGAATTATCGAAAATTTCAAAGAAAATATGGGAAAAGTTGCAAAGCCAACTTGATACTCTGGGTTTCCAGATAAAGCATGGACTGATTCAGGATGTTACTTTTATCCATTCAGATCCATGACATGCAAAAGCAGAGAGATGAGGCAAAAACAAGAAGAAACAGAGACGGAACCTGGACAAAGAAGGGAGGTAAGTCTCACTTTGGATATAAGCTTCATAATATAATAGACAGAGATTATGAGCTGATCAGAAGATTCAAACAACAACTGCGTCAGTACATGATTCGTATGTAGATTTGACAGAGGAAAATGAAGTGGTTTATAAGGACAGAGGATACTTTGGAGCAAAAACTAAAGGGTATAATGCAACAATGAAAAGAGCAGTCAAAAGACATACTCTGGGAATAAAGGATATATTAAGAAATAAGGGAATTAGCTCAAAAAGAGTCAAAGGGGAAAGAGGTTGTTCAGTAACTAAAGAAATTTTCAAAGCAGGAAGAGTTTTTGTTACTACTGTTAAAAGAGTAAATCTAAAAATGTTGTGTACGGCTTTTTGTTATAATCACCATCAATTGAGGAAATTGAAAAAAAAATATATTGAAGATAGCGGAAGCTATATTTAAAATCAAAGAATTGAGAATAAATAAAGCCAAAAAGAGGAATTAAATAGAGAAATTGAGGGGAAGATATGATAAATTACATCTAAGAAATAAAATCCGAAGTTTATCAAAATCCTCTATTAGATTATTAGTAGATCTCGGCCGCATACATCATACCTAATTATTTGACAACTGCACACGCAAAATACCCATGCTCTTGTGCATGATATCCATCAGTGCGTCCTTGGAAATAACGCTCCTCGATGTCTTCTGGGCTCAAGTTTTCAAGGAGATGGAATCCTAAACCCGATAGGTCTTCGGCTAAAGTTGATGGATTGAAACCAGTTAACATTGGTTCTCCTATATTCCGCAAAAATTCCAATGATTCTTTCATCTTTGGAGACATTTTTTCTGGAATAAACGCATAGGTATCTAAGTAATCGAAAACAACTATACTACCTGCAGGGGCAACCCCAGAAATGGAACGCAGTGTTCTGAATACTTCATCTAGGGTCAAGAAATAAGTGACACCAAGCCAATTAAAAAAGCTTTTAATTTTGGGGTCATACGATGATGAGCTAGTCAGTGCTGTTACTAGGCTTTCCTTCGTGAAATCCATGGGAATAAAATGTAATTTTGCTGGATGTTTCCATCCCAATTCGACAAGTCGATGAAGCTTAAATTCTTGTGTGGCAGGATGATCAACCTCAAATACTTCCAAGTGTTCCATCATTTCAGATTGCCTGAATGCAAAGGTATCCATACCCGCTCCAAGAATTACATACTGTTTTACACCTTGATTGACGGCTTTTTCTAGGGCATCTTCCGCATATCGCGCACGGCTGCTGAAAGTGCCAGCAAATTCATGAGCTGCTTGTTCTAACGATTTTACGGTAATTGTTTGTCCTGAGTGCGATGCAGTAGTCTCAGTATCATTTAACTGTTGATCCCAAGTCCAACATTGGTCAATCCAATATTGTTCAATTAATGCAATTTTTTCATTGGGTATCAAATTATAAGCTAGGTAATCATCAAAGATTTTGTTTTTAGCATGCAGAGAGTGATAGGCACGCATGTAGGCCACCGACATCGCAGTGAAGCTAGCTTGGTCTTCTTTCATTCAATTACCTCTTTTTACAGTTTTCTTTCACAAATTGATATGTTTGCATATTAAAAATTTATACTTGCATATTTAGTAATAATTTTATTCCTTCATACATGATAAATTTTGCATACTTCGTCATAATTTCTCACATAATTTCTTCTTTGATTTTAATCCACAGCTTAATAGGAATTGTGGCTTTAGCTATGGGATTTATATATACAATAAATATAAAAGCTTGGAAACCAAAAGAGGATGAAAAACTGAAAGAAATATCCACATTTTTGAAGCTTTTTGGATTATAAACTTGATATCAGGCACTTTTATGTGTTAATTAGTTTGTTCAGTCACTAGGTTCGTTGTAAACACAATCGCATTGAAATGACTACTAAAAGGGCAGATTGAGGATTCCACTACGACACGCACGATAGGTATTATTCCAAGCCTTGGATCTTTTCAAATTTCACGGGTGAAAATCCCTTTTCTTTATTTGCAACTCTTCTAACAGAAACGCCTTCTACCTCGAGGACAAATGCTTCAACGACCATAAAAACCTCGGTTTGACCTCTCAAACATCCCAATTTGACACTATCTTCACGGCCTGCTCCTACATGCAAGTGGATCTTCGGTTTTCCGTCTTCAAGAAATATGTTCCCGATTCCAAGAATCTCATGTACATCATCAAAACCAGACCATAGAGGGTCTGGAGGTATAACGCTTTTTTTTGGGCCTGTAACAAGTTTACCCTCTTTTGATGCACCGATCAGTGTAAAAAAAGCTGACTCAATATGTTCCAGTTCTGCAAATTTGATCAGTTCCATAATCAGGTCATCTTTATGATCAATCCTGACTGTAAAGACCCTGCCTATTCTACATGTTGCATACTCCATATTTTATCCTCATTGATCAATAATAACTCAGAGTTCCAGTTGGCATATCGTATGAATAAGAATGCTCTTGCCTGAATCTGTAACTCAATAATTACCTTGAATCCCTCTTTTTAATTATTCGATTCACATCGTCAAGTACACTAAATTCAATTCAATATTTATAAATTAGTGCACGTTCTTTAGCTAGATAATTGAACGTTCTTCTGGCATGTTTTTTTCACGTCTTCAAAACCATTGTATTAAAAATAGAGGATCTCTTAAGTAAAGAGCTTTTGGGCGGATATTTATACCGAAACTCTCTTGAGTCAAGGCAGATCTCTTGCTTTTCAAATATCGAATATTTTATTTACTCCGATCCCTTCTACTTACAATATAAGCAGCTGTGATAATTAAACAGCAGCCTATAAGAGTTGAGAGATATACTGAATTTTTTAAAATAGTAATATCAAAAAAGATTCCTGAGACTGGTTCTAAAAGAGCAAAAATACTACCTGTTTGTGCATTTATTCTTGAAATTCCTCTGAGATAGATAACAGCAGCGAATGTAATAGTAAAACCGAATATCACCAGAGTATTAAGATTTTCAATGAAAAGGGGGAGAGGAGTGAAAAGTGCAGACTGGAAGCATAATGAGGAGACTTATAACAGTAATCCAAAAAGTCTGAGTTATCGCTGTGTAATCGTGCCTCAGGTAACGGGCCATGATTATAGTTGTACCAAATGATAGCCCTGCCAGTAGACCGAAAATAATGCCTTTCGGGAAATTGGATCCTGTATCCACGCTCATTAGAACTTCTCCAGGGCGGGCAATAAGTAACACTCCTGTAACAGCAAGTAGAAGCGGTAAAAAGCTTTTTCTACTATTTTTTTCCCCGAGAATCGTGGGAGCAAGCAGACTAACATACACGGGAGCTGTATAAAGCAGAAGGACTGCAACGGACATCCCACTATATTTTATGGAAGAGAAGTAGCATATGCCTGTAATTGTATTCAGGAGACCCAGTAGAATTAGGTACCGTCTATTTTCCCTAAACCTAAGCTGGCCTAGCCCCCTACGGAATAACAGGTAAACAAAAATCATGCAGAGGCCAAAAAAAGATGTTGAGAAAATGATAGATTCAATAGACAGTCCCTGTAACTTATTTAGGAAAACGCCTATAGAACCGTAGATAATACTGCTAATTACAACTTCTGAATAGGGCTTATAAGAACCTTCCTTCACAGACATACTCGAGGATTAAAGGACCGCAGATTTATATTTTTTGGACACGATACAGGATCATGAGTAACAAAAGTTTTGGCAATTGAAAAATCTGGAAAGAAGACATTGTTACAAATGCGGAAATTGAAAACATACGCTTTGCTACAAAATCTGTGCATCAATGAAACAACAAAGGCATAAACATTGTCATCACAACTATTGACTCTGCATCCGACTTTTTATGGCGAAAGAAAAAAGATATAAAGTCAATCAGATTTACAGAACTTTGGGTATACTGCCTAATTACTTACTTGCATAGGACTTTTTTGACTTGCATGGCTATTTCCTCCAAATACTTTGGATCGGCATCGGAAACTTCTAAGAATGAAAAAAATCTAGTTCTTCTGTATCTTTTTCTAGTTTTAGGCCGGTTGCTTGATCAAGAACCAGAGCACATTGACTACTAAATTTGTCGCCTAGTTTTAGCACATAATTACATCAGGTGCATCTCTCTTGTAACGTGCCTTTCATCTCTGTTTTGAGTCCATATTTCTCAAAAATGCTGTTATTGATTCCCTTATCCGTGAAATTTGCATAAATTTTTAACATTTGAGTACTACCACAATAGGTTCTCTGCTCTGTGTTTGGATCCATTCAACAGAGTAGCACAAATAAAGACATCTTATTACTTAACATATAAAATTTGGACGTGAGTATCCTGGCTTCGTTATCAATCTCCACACGATACACGACTTTAGTCTGTGTATTCCCCTACTATAGGAATATTCTCTCCACATGTGGGACATGTCTTTTCAGGTGTGATCTCGTATTTTTCTATTGCGAATAAACCGCGTGATATCAATATTTTCCCACAATTAGGACAGAAGGTATTATTTCGATCACTCCCTGGAACGTTGCCCAAGTAGACATAATTCAATCCTTCTTCATTTGCAATTTGACAAGCTTCCTGCATGGTTTGCACAGGTGTCGGAGAGAGATTTTGCATCTGATACTGGGGATGGAAACGGGTAAAGTGTAGGGGAGTTTCAGGTCCCATATTTTTGTATACCCACCGTGAAAGTCCCCTCAGCTCTTCTAAGGAATCATTGATTCCAGGAATAATAAGAGTCGTAATTTCTATGTGGATTCCCAGCTTTTTTGCAAAGGCAGAAGCCTCAAGTACAGGCCCTAGTTTTGCGCTGGCAACATCGTGATAAAACTTTTCATTGAATGCTTTGATATCGATATTAGCCGCATCTAGATAGGGAGCTATATGAAGGAGAGCTTCAGGAGTCATATACCCGTTTGTCACATATACTGTTGTAAGTCCTACATTTTTTGCTAATTTTGAACACTCATAAGTGTATTCGTGCCAGATTGTAGGCTCATTATAAGTCCAGGCAATTGATCTTGATTTTGTGATAAGTGCCTTTTCTACCAGCTCTTCAGGAGGAATATCAATTGTGTAAGAATCCTCCAGGCAAGCCTGAGAAATCGACCAATTTTGGCAATGTTTACAGCGGAAATTACACCCTATTGACCCGACTGAATAGGCATAAGACCCTGGATAATAGTGATACAGGGGCTTCTTTTCTATAGGATCAATTGCTTCGCTTGATACAGTACCGTAAATAAGAGAATACAAACTCCCTCCTCTGTTTTCCCTGACCTTGCAAAAACCTCTTTTTCCGAGTGAAATTTTGCAACTATGAGCACATAGACTACAGTGTACCCTATTGTCTTCGAGTTTTTCGTACAACATGGCTTCTTTTATCACACGAATCCCAATTGGAGATTGTTTCCAAGTATAATAATAGTTGTTGTCATAATTTTTTTATAAATTTTAATATCTTCTGAAATCATCAAAATTTACCACTAATATCACTGATAATTGAATGCAATCAATACAAAAAACAAGAAATGAATCAAAACTTCGGTGGCTCAGAACACACAATTGCTTGCAGCGGAGTGGCCAACAAAATTTTGATCTTTCAATGCAATATGCCTATAAACACCTATATCTCCCCTAACTATGTGACCCTTTTCTGGTTTGCCAGTATTAGGATATGCTTTATAGTTGGTTCTCTGGATCTTTTATTTCTTTCTTCACAAAGCCCATTCTGAAATTTACCCCATAATCTTCAAATCTTTGATAATTTTATACATAATATTCAATACACCAAGATCCAAAGACCATGATTCTTGGGACCTTCCAAGACAACTTTTAAGATAGTAGCAGAAAGCTGTGAATAAGAGGCAACAGCCGTATTAAAGGTCATTGAGAAAATATATTGCATTATTGTATACATCGTAGAAGACGAAAAAAAAACCATACTCAGGAATTAGTTTCTTATCTTGACATGGGGTTAGACTGCAGAAGATTTCGATAAACCATTGATTTTTACCATTAATTTATGACCTACTAATGAGTATATTGCTAAATATCGAAATTTATCAAAATTCTCTGTATATTTGTGTACATCTGCAGAATTTCGAATTTTTTAAAATCACAACAACAAAATAATTTATCTGTATAACAAATTGATACAGGAGTATCAGGATCTGAAATGCAAGGAAAAATTGGCTTTCATGGTGGCTCTTCTGAGACTTTATGAAGCACTATTAGGATAAAGAGCCTTCCAGAGCTATCATAATCCAAGAGTTTTTAAACCGACAGAGATAATATCCCTGGGATCAATCCCAGTAATCTGCATTATGACATAGCCTCCAAGTAAAGCACCAGCTATGCTTCCTATATTCGCGAAGCTAGCGACGAGAAGGATCCTCATTACCCTATTTTTGAATATATCACTGAAAGATTCTACTGCTAAAAGAGCTTTTATATCTGATGCTTTAGGATTTTGATGTTTCGCTTCCACCAGGCCAGCAAACCAACCTGCGTGTGGAGTTGTTATCCATGCAACCAAAAAGGATGTCAAAATAGAGTTACGATGGCCTCCGGCGAGCAAAGTACCCAATGCGCTCAGGATTCCGGTGATAATGAACCAACATACAAAAGCTATCAAAAAAAGTTTAAGTGGGATGCCAGAAAG
This sequence comes from uncultured Methanosarcinaceae archaeon, assembly GCA_963833425.1. Classification (GTDB taxonomy): domain Archaea; phylum Halobacteriota; class Methanosarcinia; order Methanosarcinales; family Methanosarcinaceae; genus Methanosarcina. The sequence continues at coordinate 55,521 of CAWHXP010000004.1, forward strand.
AAGCATTAATAAAAAAAATGCAACTATAAGACCAACAAAAATAAAGCCAATTATTTTACTAATGCCAAAGCTTTTCTTGGGAATTTCCATGAGAGTATCCAGGGGAGGAATATCTTTTGGATTTTTTAGATAGTTCATCACTCCGACTTTGTGTCCTGCTCCGATTACTGCAACGACAGTTTTGTTTCCGCCCTCGGCAGCTTTAATGATATTTCCTGCAAGATATGCATCCCTTTCATCAATTAGAACACTGGCTGCAGTAGGAGCAAAGCCTCTTAGCTCACTAACAAGTTCAGCTACAAAATCCGGCTCTGTAATATGATCTATATCGATATCTGTCCCTTTTCCAATCTCTATAAGGCCGCCTAGCAGTGAGCCGATCATTCTTATTTTCTCCAAGAACATCATCTTCCCCCAAAAACGTTGAAGTGTCACTTGAATTTCTCGGTCAACCAAAGCAACCTCAGCAGAAATAGACTTTGCTTCCTCCATCGCTAAAAGCATCTCAGCACCGGGTTTTACTTTCATATCCTCCCCTATTTTTTTCTGCAATTGGGCAAGTAACCAGTGAATAAAATAGTAATAGATCTTCCCACCAGAAAGAAGTTCCTTAATCAGAAGCTGGTCTTCCTGCTCATTTCCCTCTAGAGAATCATAACGTCCTCTGCATAGCTCAACAGCTACGACATCTGGTTTTAGATTTCTGATAACAGCCTTAACATCGGCAATACTCTTCTCCGAAACGTGGGCTGTACCTACGAGCACGATTTTTGAAACCTGAGACTCACATTGGTATCCATCAAGAGATTTTGTACTTGAAGAAATTGAAATTTCCGAAGCCGACTCAGGAAGATGTTCTGAAAGGAATTCAGAGCTATTATTAAGCCTTTCTTCAATCTTCTCTGGTTTTACTGTGAGTACCGGAACAGAAACCTCAGTTTCTTCAGGCATTCATTGAATTATCAGAGAGTCTTAGACATCTCGACAGAAACAACGCTTTCTGTGGATTCGGATACAGATTCGTCCATAAAATATATTAACTCCTGAAATGAGCTATGAAAATTATAGTCAAGGTCCTTCCCCTGAGAATAAGTAATTTCAGTTTTGATCATTATCAATCTTTCTGCTCGATGAATTAAAGGTGATGATGAGAACAAATCACTGATAGAATGTATTTGCGGATCTTCAATACTTTTATTTCATTTATTCGAATGATATAAAATTTTTGAATAAAATTTGATAGCTATTCGACCTGAGCAAAACAATTCCTATACCCTCTTTACGAAGATTTACTGAGCAAATTTAGGTGGGCTGATTTTCTTCAACAGTCAGCTATTGATCATTTATTTTATTACCTCATGAGTTAGTAATTCAGAATTATCTATAGCGTCAAATGGATAACTTAAACAGCTTTTATGAAAGCTGATAGTTACGAAATTCGAATTACGTAAAGCAGAATTTGACTTCTTCACATTTCCTTCCAAAATCTATCGCGAATTAAATTTGTACTTCTATTTATTTTACATGCTAATAAATACCAGAATACTCTGCTAAGTCAAACTATAATTCTACAGGGAAATACTTTTCTGGAAAGAATCTTCAGCATTTCACTAAAATCTAATCCTTACCTTTACTCCATCCATTTACCTCATATATTCATCTACTATCTGACCTTTTAAATGTAATCTCAGCCATTTCTCAATGAAAAGCACAAACACATCAAATCTAAACTTTTTGTGATCTACTGCATTATGTTCTCGTTCGATAAACACAATATATTTTTTATTGAGGTATAACCATATGTTTCTGAGTAGGAAAGATATCATAGCATAAAATATATGAAAGTTGCATTTTAGATAAAGTTCTTGGTTTAAATACATTTCCTATCCTGTACAATGATTTAATAGCAAATCTTCTTCTGTAAACCATAATAATCCCATTTGGAGATCACTTGACTCCAAAAGCTACAAAACCAAGCTTCACATCTCCTATCCATTTTTGTTCTATAATGATACTTGGCATCACTAACCATATTCGAAAGAATCTTTTGTAGGGAATTTCATAATATATTATCCACTAAGTACCTTATTCCCCTCAAGGATCTGTTTTTACTGCCTTCCATTTTTATCTCTAGATTATGGATAATCACGAATGCAACATTTTTTAGGCAGGGAATGAAGAGAATCCTTAGATACTTCTTTTTTCTTTGACCTTCTGAATCATCGCTTCTTTGTAAGATTAGTTTGTTTTTGGCGCATAGTCCAAGTTGTGTTATCATCCCTTAAAGAGACTGATAGATTGAATTAAACAATTTTATCCACGACTACAGTCCGATAATTTATCACATCGTTTTGATTCCTCTCAAGTAGAAATACAATATATTTTTATCCAGATAAATTTATTTCTTCATATTACTTCAGTTAAGAACAGAAATAATTTCGGTTCAAATAAATGAGAAAAGCCGCTATAAACCCACTTCTGCAGAAGTAAGCAAGAATGCTATCTATTTTTCAATATAACAATGGCTTAAAAATTAATCTAGCTTCCAATCAATCAAGGTGTGAAAATGGGCAAATAAATTATACATATGTGTACATTTGCAGAATGTAGATATAAACAATTGAAGCTGAATAAATACCGTTAAAAGAAAAAAGGAACCCACTTTTCTGCATTTCTCAGGGTTCAGAAACTTCCTTTGGCTTCTCAGCGGATCTCTGGATTTCGTCAAGAAGCTGGTCGTCAGTTTTATCCTTTATATCAATTCCAAGCTTTTCAGCTGTTTCCTGTAATTTGGTCTTCTTTAAAGTTGTGGATTCACTTAAAGATTTTTCAAACTCTCTCAGGTTTCTTTCGGATTCCGTCTGGGCTTTTTTAAATTCTCCCATGGAGCTTCCCATTGATCGGGCTAGTTCTGGAAGTTTGTTTGCCCCAAAAAGAAGTATAATTACTCCAAAAATCACTATAAGTTCAGTTGATCCGATCATAGCTTGACCTCAAATATTTCGTTTTCTTAAATAGATTTAATGTTTTAGATGGTTGATTTCTGATCTGAAAATTGTTGATACCATCAAGTTGCATTAATATTTTTTTAGTTTAATGTAGTTTCTATTTTTGAAGTATTTTATTTTGAGTTATTATTTGGCAATATTTTATACTAAATACTCCTTTATATGTAATTTTTTAATTTTTCCGTCGTATAAATTTTCATTTTAGCTTTATCCCAGAATTCAAGTCGTTCAGGAATTTCCCCATTTTTTAGATGAATTACTTCAATCGGATTTCGATAAACTTCTAATTTTCACAGACCAATTACCCACATTTATAAGCGTGTACAAAAATTAGGGTTTATTGACAATCCCCTTTAATGTATTTTCCTTGTTTGATTTTTGGAGTGTCCATTAATCATTGACAGATTGTGAAAAACGAATACTATTCACTGAGTCGGGGGAAACGAAAAGAGATTAATATACTCACTGTTTTCTGTAACTGGTGGACAACACCTATTTTTTAATTTATTGCTTTATGCTGTTTTCAATTTCTTTTTTTTCATTTTTCTCTTTTTCTTGGAGGTTAGTTTCGTATTTCTCTTTGTCCTCCTCTTTATTGTTGAGAGTTATTTTATTTTCGGCTTTTCGAGTATAGGCATCGAATTCCGTCAGTTGCATCTCACTAGCACGCTGTGCTTTTTTAAACTCCCCTACTGCACTCCCGAGAGATCGCGCAAGCTCCGGAAGCTTCTGTGGACCGAATAGGAAGAGAGCAGCAATTAGGATTACGATCAATTCGGTATAGCCTATCATTATTTGTTACTATCAGCGTTCAAATATAAAAATTCTTGTAAAATGATTGGCAGACAAACCTATCTGGAAATTTTATTAAAAAGCTTGCTTTTTTAATAAAATTCAATTTTTCAAATCGACAAATTGTATTTAAAATAGCCTGATCAGCACTAGGCTGAACTCAAACAGGACTACTAATAACAGCATTACAACAATCTGGGCAATGAAAGTAGGATCAGGAGAAAGGAAAAGGGAAAACGCTACAATTGCGCTGTAGATTAACATCCGCTGCTTTTTGAGAGTCTGATACTTTACTAGCCCCATCTTTACGGAGAAGATCACTAAAATAGGAAGCTGGAATACTATTCCGAAACCTGATAGAATTGTTGTCACAGCTGAGAGGGTACCCTGGACGGAAAGCTGCGCTGTAGCCGTCTCTCCAGAGTAGAAAAGAATATATTTGAACATTGCAGGAAGAACTAAAAAGTAGCCTATTGCAGATCCTAAAATAAAGAGTAGGAAAGATACAGGGATAACCTTGAGAAAAAAGCGCCTCTCATTAGGATAAAGTCCTTTACCTGCAAACCTGTAGAGCTGGAAAAAGAACTGTGGGACTGAGATAGCCAGCGCAAAGACTAGGGATAGCTGGAGGCGAGCGAGCATCCATTCAAGAGGCGAGTACGCTGTCATGTTCACATTAGGGTTCATGAACTCCTGCCAGATCAGCATCAACCCTATCGCCGAAAAAGGATAAGCAATAAAGACTCCCAGGAAGAGCCAGATTAAAACAATTGCCAGCCGATCTCTAAGCTCAAATAAGTGGGCCATAAGAGGTTCTTCAGTATCGCCCTGGACGCAAGAATCGGACGATATTCCCAATGAACCCTCTGTAGAGGAGGTTCCGCTGGCTTTATATTCTGGATCCATTTTTTTCTCAGCTTTTATACCTGATTAGTGAATATATTGATAATTAAATATAACGTTAATTTACTAGTATGGAACCTTCTCGAGATTCTTAATATTCAGATGAAGTACATATCCAAAATCGACCTTGTGACGCATCTTGAAAATACATTTATACTATATCACATTATCTGACAGATAAATTATCTGAATTATTATGTAGTTAAATTAGTATGAATCGATCTAACCAAGAAATTAATATAACTTAGCTAATATACCATTATTTACCGGATTCTGGCAGTTGATCCCATTGTTTCTCACTCTCTAGCTATGCAGTTTCCGAATTATTTAGCTATTATAAATAAGCTTATTGATGTTTTTTGGAGATTTTTTAATCGGATATATAGTAGCCAAAATTTATCACCAATTTTATCAGCAACTGCCTGCAATCAATCAAAAATCCAGAAAATGATAAAGTTTCTGGCTTTGAGTTGCCAAAAATATGTAATTGCAAACCCATAAAAACTGAGAAAAAAACTGAAGAAACAACATAAAAAAAATCAGTCATAAAGATATATTTTGATGAAATATGATACTTTGATTACTAACGATGAAAACAAAAAAATCAATAGATGACAGTTAAATAAAATCAATCCATCTAAATTTGCTCACTGAAAAAAGTTTAAAATAACTTACCATTAAATCTTAAAATACAACAGCTAATGATTTTTGCCCAATCTGAACAGATAAGTAGTTTCCATCAATTGAATTTCTTCCTGAATTGCAAGTAATTTTAGGAAGACACGTGAAAAAAATAAAAAATTCAACTAATTTGAATAAACTGAAAGGAAAAAACAAAATAGATAAAGGGAAAATTGACATTAATATATATCTGCAATGGATAGAGTTTCCTAAAATATGACAACAAATTTTCCTCTTGCTTTTCCGGATAGGTACTCCATATGTCTGAAACCATTGAAAATCTGAGTGTAATACTACTGGCCCTGCGGAAAAAACTGCTTGTAATCGCTACGGTTCTCTGCATAGGTGTTATAATCTCGTTACAGTTTACTGGTCCTCTAATAAATAGAATAAAGCACGACCTCCTGCCTGAGGGTGCAAAGCTGGTTTATCTGTCTCCTTTAGAGGTAATGATGCTGCAGCTAAAGATCTCGATGATCATAGGGCTGCTCATTACCCTGCCTTTCATTGGATTTTACATTTATCGGGCCATTTCGAAGAGATATCCAGTTCGAATTCCAATATATAGTCAAAAAGGGTCAGTTGTTTTTATTGAGTATAGCTATCCTCTCCATGTTCATGCTAGGAGCTTCATATTCTTATTTTTTCATGCTGCCCATCTTTCTTAAGTTCCTCTACATTGATGCAGCAGCCTCAGGGGTAACTGCAACTTATTCTATTTTCAATTTCATCTCATTTATAGCAACAACCACAGCAATCTTCGGTTTGGTATTCGAACTTCCAATAGTTCTCACCGTCCTTATCAGAAACGGATTTGTAAAATATGATACCCTTGTGACCTACCGTAAGCATATTTATGTCATCATCCTAGTTATTGCAATGTTTATTACCCCCGGAACAGATGTCTTCAGCCAGATGATGTTTGCAGTGCCAATGACAATTTTCTTTGAGATCAGCATGTTGATTGTTAAAATAATTGGAGTGAAAAATAAAATATCCAAATCTGATTCCTCTGTATCTGCAGCCAGAATTTCAAGAAAAAGTTAAGGTATTATTGAGAACGAAAAAGGATAAAATGAGTACCGAAGAAAGCAATACAATTTTTCTTCTTTGAATTACTTCTGGCGTACAGAGGATCATGAATACCTAGTCCGTTATGCAGAGTAGGGAGTGAAATCCACCCTGTTTTGACTCAGATTACTTCTTTAAATCATCGCCTATTTGTAAAATCATTTCATTTTTAGCGCTATGATTAGAGGTGGTCCCCCAGTTCTAACAGAGATGATAGCATAGGAATTAAACAGTTTTAGCTATAGCTATACTGTTAGAGCCCCATTACATTAGTTGATGTTAAATATCAAGAAAATCTAATCGACAATAATCGAATAAAAAAATTGCTATTTATCATATCGAGGATTCCATACACCTCTTTTTTTTCGCGGAAAATCTTGTCATATCTTTCTTGCTAATTTCGATATTTTACCCAATTTTTCTTTTCTGGTTCATTATTCTTTGATTATAAAGATAGCCCTATCATTAGAATACCGTTTTTATATTTAATGTCGTCAACTGATAGAGATTATAACAAAAAACTTACATAACATCTTTTGGCTCACTATTTGAACTATAGTGACAATCTCTTCCTCTCCTTTGAACATTTTTAGTTACTGCATAAACTCGTTCTCCTTTCCTTTTTAATCTATCCTCTTGTTTCATAATATATCACAAATTCCCAGAAAATTTTTTACTTTATTTTCATTGTTGCAGCAGAACCTTTTGATTTTGTCCCAAGATATCATGTGTCCCTTTAAACCACTTCATTTTTTCTGATAGATCTACCTGAAATAATAAGTGATGCATTTGTTGTTTTGATATTCTGATAAGCACATAATGTCTTTCTATCACGCTATGGAGTTTGTATTCAAAATGTGAGTTACTACCTTTTTTGTCCAGTTTCATCTCTGTTTCTTTTTGTTTTTGCTCCAGTTTCTTGATTATTATCCACGTTTGCATATCCAGCATCTGAAAGATAGAAGTAGCTCCCTGAATCAGTCCCGTTTTATTTTCAAATTAAAGCAAAAAGTTGGTTTTGCAAATGTCCTCATATTTTGTTTTTTTGCAGTTATCAATAATTCTTTTTATGAGTAATCACATTTGATACTGTCTTGTAAATCCCAGGAAAACCAAAACTCTTGTAGTTTATTGAAAAACCTAAAAATATTCAAAAATGAATAGAGAATAAAAGCAAATTCTAACTCTTTCTATGCTCAAAATGGCAACAAAGTATCCATTTTGAAGAGAGTTATAAGGCAAAAAATACATGTAAATTTTCAGAAAGATTAAGTGAAGAAAATAATTATGAAAATAATTTTGATACCATCGTTTTTACTAGATAAATCAAAAACAAATTATGCAAAAATTAAGATCAAAAAAGCGAAACAATTGAGTGTGATATTAGTATCCTGCCACTATATTAACCCGATATAAATCCATTTGAATTTATTCTGGAAAAGTATAAAAGAAATACATTTCAGAAGAATTCATCGGATCAGTTACGAGACTCAGAGAATTGGTATGGTAGATATAAAGAATTATCTAAATCAAAATTATTTTCTAATTATTGAATGAAAATATTGATGAACAAATAAAAAATGTAATTAATTGCTAGTTGATTATAATGATAGTTCACAGGACAACGAGTTCAAAAAGTACATTGAGAATTAAGGATTAAGCCGATACTTGCAAGGGTAAGACATCCTAGGAGAAACTAGAATATTCAGAAATAATTCTATACATGCAAGAGATCAAGTAGAGAATTTTGAAAGCTTAGCGAAGTTCATTCAATGATACAAAAGAAGGCCTCAAAAAGCTATGAAGATTGAAAAATTGGAATATCCAGAAACTACTTTTCTGGAACGGATTGCAAGTAGAAGCAGAATTATAGAATAGATTTATGTTTTTTTGGTTGTGAAAATATAATAAATTAAAACGATTTTATAGACTAAATCATTTCAAGACAAAAAAACAACCATACCTGATTATAAGTTACCCTTTAAAAACAACAAGCGAAATATATTTTAGAGTTAAAATCATCGAAGAAGAATATATTGACACAAACTATAAGGAGATAAAAATGCAAGAATCTTTTCGTAAACCCATACTTGTCACCTGTGGTCTGCCTTACGCGAACGGCACTGCACATATCGGACATCTGCGAACCTATGTGCCCGCTGACATCTTTGCCCGTTGTCTGCGGAAGGAAGGAAGAGAAGTTACCTTTGTCTGCGGTTCGGATACTCACGGTACCCCAATTGTCGTGAACGCCGAGGAACTAGGGATCACTCCTAAAGAGCTTGTGGAAATATATCACAAACATTTTGACGAGACTTTTAAGCGACTAGGAATTTACTTTGACGCCTTTGGGACAACGGATGACCCTGAAAATCACAATAGGACCCTTGATATCGTCAATAAGATGATCGAAAAAGGCTATGTATACCCAAAAACTATTGAAATTGCCTACTGTCCTAAATGCAACCGTTTTCTCCCTGATCGCTATGTTGAAGGGTCCTGTCCTCACTGCGGGGAAACTGCTAGAGGGGACGAATGTGATCAGGGATGCGGAAAGCATCTGGAGCCTGGAGAACTTCAAAACCCGATATGCACTATCTGCAGCGGGCCTGCAGAATATCGTCAGCAGGAACACTTTTTTTTCAAACTTTCCGAGTTTAGTGATTACCTAATGGACTATCTCTCAAACGACCTTGGAGGAACCACGAATGCCAGGAACTATGCACTGGGCTGGGTAAAGCAGGGGCTTACAGACTGGTGCATTACAAGAAACTTAGAATGGGGGATAAAGTTTCCAGGACATGAAGATCTCGTTGTCTATGTTTGGGTGGATGCTCCCATAGGGTACATTGCATTTACGGAAGAGTGGGCTGCAAAGGTAGGGGATTCCTGGGAGAAATACTGGAAAAATGACGGAGAAATTGTCCACTTCATAGGCGGAGACATCACTTACCACCACTGCATCTTCTGGCCAGCCATGCTTAAAGGAGCAGGCTACTCAGTACCGACTGCTGTAGTAGCTTCAGGTATGGTTAAAATCGAAGATAAAAAATTTTCTAAAACCAGGGGTTATGTAGTCTGGGTTGGGGAAGATTACCTTGACCAAGGTTTCCATCCAGATCTCCTTAGGTACTATCTAGCTAGCTACACATCCCATACTAAGGAACTGAATTTCTCATGGCACGTGCTTCAGGAAAAAATAAACACAGAACTCGTGGCCGTTCTCGGAAACTTCCTTTATAGGACAATTCTTTTTGCTTTCAAGAACTATGGAAAAGTCCCAGAGGGAAAGCTTGAACCTAAAATCAAGGAAGAGATAGAAAAAGCAATAAATGAAGTAAATGTAGCAATTGCTGAGTATGAATTTAAAAAAGCCGTTGACACGGCAATGGCTCTTGCATCTTTTGGAAATAGCTACTTCCAGGCTCAAGAGCCATGGAAATCGATTAAAGATAACAAAGCAACTTGTGGGAATGTACTTTACAACTGCCTTCATCTTTCAAAAGCTCTCAGTATTATCTTTGAACCCGTGATCCCACAAATTATGGAACTCGCCTGGAAAGAGCTCGGACAGGTAGAAGACTTGCATAAAGTTCAGTACAGTGAAGCTTTGGTGCCTATAAAAGCAGGTACAAAACTCACAAAACCCGAAATTCTCTTTACCAAGCTCGAAGATGATCGGATAGGAAAGATGGAAGAGATCGCAAACCAAAGGGTAAAGGCCGCCAATGCGAAAAAATCTATAGTAAAAGGGAGTGAAAAAGAATCCTCCAAATCCAAGGGAATGGGATCTGCAGAAGAAACTACTAAATCAGAGAGAAAAAATAGCTGAAGAAGCCTAGCAAAATAAATCCTTCCCATTATTAAGCACATGGATTTTGAAAACTAGTTACCTGAATAGAGAAGATTTTACTTAGAACCCATAAAAGAATCCAATAAATTCTATGGGTTGAACTGGACTTGGATAGGAAGCTCTAAAAAGGTTTCAACGGCATTAATCCCTATACACCGCAGAAGAGTTCGTATGGGAATACGTAATCTAACTAGCCAATCTCAAATTGTAAACTTTGCTGAGTTGAATCCAAAGGATGATACTTGCAGCAGATGATGTGAAGGAACTGTATCTATCCTAATACCCTCAAAAAATGAAACTAATCGTTACATAAATACCCAAGTTAGCTAGGTCATAAGAGAGTGATTTGAAGTATCGGATTAAGAAATAATAAGGCTCATCATTATTTTGAGTGGATAATTTAAAATCACTTCCTAAATTCAACACAACATATGCGATATTTGGAAAAAATTATTTAGGAAAATCACACTCATTATCTATGTTTATTATTTGTGTAGTTACTTTTTAACTGGAAAACTATTTTCAACCCATACAAAACATCGAAGAGCCGAATATAGTATAGAGATCTGAAGTACGGACCTGAAGTACAAAATAAGTAGCATTAAACCTCAGAATGTTTAAATGGTAAATTTGAACACAATATTTTATTATGGTTAATTTCGTACTTCAAGCGTTTAAGTCCTAAAGAATCGGTTGTGTTGCCGGAAAAAAGGATGCAACTGCTCTCTGCACTTTGCAAAATAAGCTTTGGTTTCAATCTGGAGAATTGCAACTCTGCCTGCAGAATAATTTGCATAAGACCAGACTCTGATAGCAACCCCCCTATTTAAATGACTTTTACTGGAAGGGAGAAAAGTTCCGAGAGATTTGCATCTGTCAGGAATCGTCATAAATTCCACTGCTTACCACAAATTCCTCCAAAAGATTTATAATATAAAGCTGGATTTTGATCTCGATTTCAGTGTCAGTGTTCAAGGATCGAAGCTAATTTTTGCTTTGAAATCGAGATCATCAGGCGAGAAAATTCCTTAATCGATGAATGAATTCTTTATACCTGTTAGAACCATATATTCTATTGATCTTCTATGTTCGAAGAATATGAGAAAAAGAGACATTTTGAAAAAACACCTGAGCCTTTTACCAATGGGTCACTCGAAAGCTCCAACAAACATATTTTTGTAGTACAGCGCCATGATGCACGCAATTTACATTATGATTTTCGCCTGGAAATAGATGGAGTTCTGAAAAGTTGGGCTGTGCCAAAGCAACCGCCAAAAGATAAAGATATCAAAAGACTTGCCATCCAGACTGAAGATCATCCTCTTTCATATGCTAATTTTGAGGGGGAAATTCCGGAAGGAGAGTACGGAGCTGGCAAGGTTGAGATATGGGATAAAGGAACTTTTGAGCTTCAAAAATGCGATGAAAAAGAAATCGTTGTGACACTTCATGGAGAGGAGATGAAAGGGAATTATATCTTGATCAGGACAAAATATGGAAAAGGGGAAAAAGGATGGCTTTTCTTTAAAAGGGCAGACTGAGAATGATCATGAGAACATGTTTGAATAATGAAGACTGGATATCTTTTCTTAAGTTTTCAGCTTAAAATGTCTTTGAAATGATCTTCCTTTTTTAAAAGAATAAAAAATGGCCTTGTCCCTGAATTATTGACTTGGATTTTATATAATCTCAATTCATTGGTTAATTATTAAGCACCTATCCGAGAGTCAATGCCCTAAAGCTGTGAGCATAGACGCAGGACAAGAACAAACAATATAATGATGTTCTGGTCTCCTGGGATAATATTAAACGATAACTCCTAATAGCTTGAGAGAAAGAGATTCTCCTTAAAAATATCAGAAAAAGAGATTCAAAAAAAGTGAAAAATGACTGAACTTTCAGACATTACATTTTACTTTTTACCACTTCTTTTGCTGCGTCCTTGAAGAGCACCCGAAGGTCCCAGAGAAGCTTTTTGTTAGCTTTAAAGAGAGCATGTAGTAGGTCAAGAAGGCTCATTCTCTCAAATTTTACATCTTTTAGGGAAAAGGCAAGGGAATTCAGATCCGAATCATTCAAATTGATAAAACAGTTTTTAACAATTAGGCTCAGGTCTATAGCATGCCCAGTGGTTGATCTCCAACGCTTCTCATAAACTTCCTCGAGTTTCCCGTTGAGATACATCTCCTGCGGATATGGCCGCAAAAGCGGCCTCTCCAGCGATCTTCCCTACATCCATAGCATTAAGGATCCCACCGCCTGTGATTGGATCTGACTGGCGTGCAGCGTCTCCTATGAGAATCAGCCCATTAGTGGAAGTCTTCTCAATACTGCCTGAAACAGGTACTCCTCCAAAAATCATCTCGACTACTTTGGCATGCGGAAACTTTTTCTCCAGAAAATGATTGAGGTAATCTACTGGCTTTGGCTTGAATTTGCCCATCTTGCTCCCGAGAATTCCTATTCCGACATTCGCTTTTCCTTCACCTTTCGGAAAGATCCATATATATCCACCAGGCGCGATATCGTTTCCGATGTAAAACTCGCAGTATTCCTGGTTTATATCTACACCAGCTACCAAGTACTGAACACATGTTTCGATATCAATAGGCTTCAGAGAAGTATCAATGCCTGCCCACCGTCCTACTTTTGATTCGATCCCGTCAGAACCTATGACTATTCCGGCATATACGTCATACTCTTTTCCAAGTTGCATGAGTCTAGCTCCTTTGACGAAATCATCTTCAATTATCAAGCCAATAGCTCTGGTTTTTACCCATACCTCTGCTCCGGCTTTTGAAGCCTTTTCGGCAAGAGCACGATCGAAAATTTTTCTCTCAAGGACATAGCCAACCTCTCCACCAGCAATTTCTTCTGCCATTTCTATCTTTGTACCATCCGGTGCATAAATACGAGCACCTTTGAGGTCAGCACAAATCCACTTCTTGTCAATTTCCACATGTTTTTTGAGATACTCTTTGCTCACGCCTTCGGCACAGCGCACCGGATCGCCTATTTCTTGGCGTTTCTCGATTAAAAGCACAGTTAGTCCTTTTTCAGCCGCGGTTTTTGCAGCAATTGAACCCGCAGGACCGGCTCCGATCACTAAAACATCATACCTGTCCTTCATTTAGTTACCTCAATTGCTCCAACAGGGCAAATGCGATCGCATATTCCACATGTCATGCACGTATTTTCATCTACTTCAATCCAGGTTTCTACAAGTTCGAGTGATCCCTTAGGGCAGACTCCCACGCAGGCACCACAGTATCCGCATTTATATTTGTTTATGTTGATGCTCACTAACTCACCTGAAATATTTAAAGGCAAATAAGGCAATTATGAAATGATGATGAAGTTTGGCAAAGTATGGCAATTTTAAGGCGATAATAACAATCCTCTAACATATAGTTTTTGTTAATTACAGCATTTCCGAATCAGTTAGTTCCAAAATCATTTCTACAAATTAGAAAAATATCAAATAAATTATTTGAGTTAATGAAGTCGTTGATTATTGGCAAAGAAAAATACTTCCAATTTTGGCATAAATACAACAAATTTACTGTATGTATCTTCTGGATTATGTAGTGTTGTTGATATAATAACTTTACTTGATGAAGTAAAATATGGCTCTTAATCAGTTTTTTAATGTTTTATTTTATGCTGAAACATCTTCTAACAATCTTCTTAATCTGCAACTAACGATCTAAGGTCATGATACCAAAAATAAGAATTATTCCAATTTATATTATTTTTGATTATATAAAATTTAGTTATGTTGAAGAAATTCTTTTTCATTGAAGAAAATAAAATGATGAAATTTTTAAGATGGTGGATATTAAAACTAAGGTTCAAGACGTTTCCATCGAGTTCCACATATTGGATATTATGGAGAGAAGCACTCCAAATATAAGAAATTAAAATAGAAGAATGGAACTTTGGTGACATTTGTCCTATATCTAAGATATAATTGAAAGATACAGGCTAAAATTTGATGCATTGGCGCAAATAGGTTAAGCAAATATTATTCGACCCCTATAAATATTCATTTGAAGAGATGAAATAAAGGAATCAGAAGTAAGAACCTTACGTAGATAGAGGATTCTTAACATGTAAATTATATCGAAGAGATATGAGAATAAAATGAAATTGATAAATGTAGTCAAATAAACAAATTAAGTGAGTTGTTGAAAAACGCGTTAAAGAAAAATAAAATAGGTCTAATATGCTTGAATATAAATTTGATCAAGGAGGAATTTTGCATCTAAAACATCTTTTTAGCCCTATTTTATATAAGATACCTAGGTTTAGGTACTAATGTACAATTTTTTTAATAGATTAAAAAGAACCTCTATTAAACCACAGAATTCAATAAATCTTTATATAGCCATTATAAATAACCACCAAAAAGTAGGGTTTATCTAGATCCTCTAAAGTCATTCCTTGAGATTACAGCATATAAAATGAAATCAGTAATCATTCGAGACATTGTTAAACTAGTAACAGATGAAATAGAGGAATTATACAATAGTCCAGAAAGATCATTCCTGAAGTGGTTAATAAAATTTAATCGATAAAGGAATTTAGTACTTCTAATTCGATTTAATAGATATATAAATTAAAAAGATAACTAACATAAAAATCACAAAATAGTTTATTCAGATGTTTAACAGGGAGTACAGAGACATGTAGAGAATTTCGATAAACATCTTAGATATCTGAAAAAGTTACACCAAATTCATATACCTCAAGTTATAGATGCAGTTAGCATGAAACTGGCTGTAATCGCAGGTGATGGGATCGGCAGAGAAGTGATTCCAGAAGCTGTTAAGGTTCTGGATGCTTTCGAGCTTGATATTGAAAAAGTACCTTTGGAACTGGGTTATGCAAGGTGGGAGAGAGCAGGTACTGCAATGTCAAAAGAAGATCTTGAAATCATAAAGGAATGTGATGCAGTTCTTTTTGGGGCAGTAACCACTGTACCAGAGCAAAATTACAGAAGTTTGCTCCTGACTATCCGAAAAGAACTGGACCTTTATGCCAATATAAGGCCTATAAAACCTTTTCCTGGAATAGTTGGCATTACCGGAAAAAGCGACTTCGATTTTATTATTGTAAGGGAAAACACTGAAGGACTGTACTCTGGAATTGAAGGAATCGGACCTGAGATATCTTGGACAAAAAGAATCGTCACACTAAGAGGTTCTGAGAGGGTGGCAGAATACGCATGTAAACTTGCAAAACAAAGAAAGAACAAACTGACTATTGTCCACAAATCTAATGTCCTTAAATCAGATAATCTTTTTCTTAATGTTTGCAGACGGACTGCCAGTGATCATGCCGTAGAGTATAACGACATTCTGGTTGATTCAATGGCTTATAGCCTTATGATACATCCAGAAAAATACGATGTTGTGGTTACAACTAACCTTTTCGGGGATATTTTGAGTGACATGTGTGCAGCTCTTGTCGGAAGCCTTGGCATCGTTCCCAGCGCCAATATAGGGGAAAAATATGCTTTTTTCGAACCCGTACATGGGAGTGCACCAGATATTACAGGAAAAGGTACTGCAAACCCGTTTGCTGCGATCCTTTGCATAAAGATGTTGCTAGAATGGATGGGTGAACCGCAGTATCTGATTATTGACGAGGCAATTAATGATGTGCTTCAAAAAAAGATTATCACTCCAGACCTGAAAGGCACGGCAAGAACTAAAGATGTCGGGAACGCAGTTGCAGAATATGTAATAGAGAATATATACAAGAAAACTGTGGAGAGACAATGAGAATCATGAACTCTATCAAAAATATTACTTTTTCAAAAATCTCAACATCGTCGGTATTCAAGAGAAAAACGGTATCTGAGCACCTACTATCCACATGAATATAGCTCAGTCTAGAAAGAGTCCTAATTTTGAGACAAGACTACATTAGGTGGGATGAACATACTGATATCAAAGAAATTTAATCATTGGTCGCCCAAATGAACTCTGAATCCATTGAAATGATCAGAGCTACTAAATCATTATACATAATAACTAAATCCCCTTGAAATCGATATTATGAGAATTTCTTTAGTTCCGAAACAACCTATACAAAATCAACTTAAATTTATCTGGAAAAGTTTAGAGAAAGATATTTGGAAAGAATCCGTCTAACCAGCTACATAACTATGAGAATTGGCAGAGATAAATATACAAAGCTAGCTAAATCAGAATCATTTGCTCAGAATTAATTAGAGATATTTAATGAACAAATATAAAAATATAAGTAACTGCTAAGCTAACTACAATTAGCTATATTTTGCCATCAGATAACATTTTTATGTCCGGGCAAGATTCTCGCTGATAATAAAATTCTTGATAAGAGCATCAGAGTATTCATTCAAAATGTTTTAAACTCGATGAGCTAGGATTCCTAGATATTGTATAATGTGAAGTTATGTTCACCTCATTCTTCTCTCGAGCGAAAATTCATCTGATATTTCTAGCATTAAACTCCACAACTTTAAGCGTATTCAAATTAACATTATTAAACGAATTCTTTTAAGCATAAAATATTCAGAACATGACCTGAAAACTTTCAGTAGATAAACCCTCATAACATTGGCTTTTTTATAACCAAATCCACAGAATTTCAATAAACCTCTAATTCCAAGGAATCATTCATAGGCTATTTTATCGACAATCGGCTAAATAGTGAGATTTTTGGAGGTCATATAATTTATTCTTAACCAAAAATTGATTTTCTTCCCTAATCGTTCGGGATCCTCATAGCGTAGAATGAGCGCCATACAAAGAGTAACGCAACCAAAAGGAATACACTGCCAACATAGGGAGCAACGCTTCTGAATGACTCGGATATGGCTATTTCCATGGCTAACAAACCAAACAATGTGGTAAACTTGATGATTGGATTCAAAGCCACCGAGGATGTATCTTTAAAAGGGTCGCCTACAGTATCTCCCACAATCGTTGCCTCATGTAAAGGAGTGCCTTTTTCCTGCAAGTCCACTTCCACGACTTTTTTGGCATTATCCCAGCATCCACCAGCGTTGGCCATGAATACGGCCTGGAACAATCCGAATACAGCAATGGAGATCAAGTAGGAAACGAAAAGCGCTACAGATTGATTTCCGCTTACAGGAGCTGAGAGGCAAGAAAATGCTAATGTAAAGGAAAATATGGCGATAAATATGTTGAACATACCTTGCTGAGCATACTGTGTGCAGATCTTTACCACTTCTTTTGAATTTTCCATGGCAGCTTTCTGGCTGGCATCTTCATCCAGTCGGATATGAGTCTTGATGTATTCAACTGCTCGATGGGCTCCGGCGGTTACCGCTTGGATTGATGCTCCAGTAAACCAAAAGATTACAGAACCACCTGCTATAAAACCTAAAATTGTATAAGGATTAAGCAAAGTTAGAATTTCTTCCGGTTGTACCCCCAAAACATTCTTAATAACCAGAATTAGAGAAAATATCATAGTTGTAGCGCCAACAACCGCTGTACCTATTAAAACTGGTTTGGCTGTGGCCTTAAAAGTGTTTCCTGCTCCATCATTAGCTTCCAGATACTTTTTAGCCCTATCGAAATTCGGTTTGAAGCCATACTCTGTTTGAATCTTTGCATCTATCTTTGGAATAGCTTCTATTAATGACAACTCGAAAATAGACTGGGCATTATCTGTTACAGGCCCATAACTATCGACTGCTATTGTAACAGGGCCCATACCCAGCATTCCAAATGCTACCAATCCGAACGCAAATATGGAGGGATAGATCATTATTCCACTCAAACCATAACTGCTAGCATAATAGGCGCAGAACATCAGTGCCATGAATACAATGCCAATCCAGAACGCACTGAAGTTTCCTGCAACCAGTCCGGACAGAATGTTAAGTGAAGGACCGCCTTCTCGTGAAATTTTGACAACTTCGGCTACATGCAGACAGTTTTGGCTTGTAAATTTTTTGGTAAATTCGGGGATCAAAGCTGCCCCCAGAGTACCACAGCTTATGATTACTGAGAGCACGAGCCATAGTTTATTCAGCGGGCCAGTTACTCCAGAACCAGGCCCTAACATGTAATAGCTTACGACGAAGGTTACAGCGATTGAAAGGATGGAGGTAATCCATACCAAGCTGGTCAGTGGCTGTTCAAAATCGAATTCGTCTTTGCTGCCGAATCTTACGTGGCTAAAGGTTTTATTTAAGTAGAACGAGCCTATGGAAGTAAGTATCATAAGCACGCGCATTACAAAGATCCATGTAAGCAAGATGCCTGTCAGGGCAGGTTGCACAGCTAAGACGATGAAGGATATTAAAGCTACACCAGTTACTCCATAAGTTTCAAATCCATCCGCAGTTGGTCCAATACTGTCACCTGCGTTATCCCCAGTGCAATCAGCAATAACACCTGGATTACGTGGGTCGTCTTCTTTTATTCCAAAGACTATTTTCATTAGGTCAGCACTTATATCAGCAATTTTGGTGAATATACCTCCAGCGATACGCAAGGCACTGGCTCCTAGAGATTCGCCAACTGCAAAGCCTATGAAGCTTGCTCCGGCCAACTCCCTCGGAACAAACAGCAAAATGATCAACATCATTATCAGCTCAACGCAGACTAGAAGCACTCCTATGCTCATTCCTGCATCAAGAGCAATGTTTAACATTTCCAAGGGTTTTGTTTCCAAGGAAGTGAATGCGACTCTGCTATTAGCCAGAGTGTTCATGCGAATACCGTACCAAGCAACACTGTATGAACCTAATATCCCTATTACAGTCCAGGTCAGGATAAGCAAGACCCCACTTAGAGATGTTTTCTGCAGTAAACCAAAGTAAAAAGCTATACAGAAACCGATAAAAGCAAATAATATGCCCAGTAATTTGCCCTGTTGAATAAGATAAGTCTTGCAGGTCTCGTAGATGATATCGGCTACATCCAACATACACTGATGAGCACGAATTTTATTCACCTTTAGAAATTGATGAAGACCAAATAGCATACCTAATACACAGACAACAATACCATAGAGCAGTAAATTATTTTGCTCCTGGCTCAAATTTGGAATCTTAAGATTTGCCTCACTGGCAGCAGCTATTGCCGGTGTTAGCGACAGAATGGCTAAGCTAAACAAGCCTTTAAAAATCGCATTAGCAACTCTATTTTCGTTTATAATCTCCATTTAGCCGATCACTTCTCTCACAATATCTTTAAAAATAAACCGAGATTCTTAATCGTTAACGCCTCATTTTCGACGAAAACGTAAACAGTTATTATTTATATAAACTTTTTGTACTCTTTTGCCTTATGGATAATTTTTCCCCCCGGTTATTAGTATGAGGAATCCTGTATCTCTATAAATATATGTTTTTCCATCTGAAGATTGTAACGAAAATACAAATAGATAGAAGGCAGCAATCACCTTCTTTCTACAAATACTATATGTTTTCCCATTTAAATACCTTATATTAAATATAAATCCATAGGAATAGAATTTTCTAGTATTAAATCAAGAATATGTTAAGTTTTTGATAGATACTAATTCGCCTTTTTTAGCCACCGTACTATCATTGAAATTGTCAAATTAAATTTCTTCTTGTACTCACATGATCAATCTTTACTCAAAAGTTTATTAACCAGTATAAATTAATTTTAAATAATAACTTGTTTCTCATCAAAAATAAATTCATAAATTTCATCAAAATTATATTATGTTTGCTTGTTTCCAATTACAAAGCCTATAAAATTAACTAGTATGGACTTTTTGCTTCATTTTAGCACTTTTACTATCTAATTATTTATACAGTATTAAATAATTTTTTATTTAATCCACATAATTTTCCAACTTCATTATAAAAAATTCGATCAAAATTTGAGAAAATAGCAGTCAATTGAAAAAGGATTATCTGCAAAATAGAGTCATAAATAATGAGTCAAAATTTTGTTGACCATAAAATTACTCTTCAGTCCTTTTAAATATGAAAATCTCCGTTCAACATAAAATTGGATCCTGCAGTTGTACATATTACAAATTTTTTAACATATTTTTCCACTATTATTCAAAGTAACTATTCAGATCGAGCTAAAGAGTTTCTACAAATTTTTTAACATATTTTTCCACTATTATTCAAAGTAACTATTCAGATCGAGCTAAAGAGTTTCTTAGCCGTCCTGTTTGAGCTTAGCTGAGCAAATTTCGGTGGACTTATTATTAACTGCATACTATTTATCTCGTGCGTTATTTCCCATAGGTTAGTAACCAGAGGTATCTAATACATAATAATAACTATCATTCAACTGATATTTGGTAAACTGAATAGTTATTACAAGACATTAGATTAATTTTTAAGTTTATGTCATATTTAGGAATCATATAGCATCATTATATAAATATGAATGAAGTTGATTAAATTTCTTAAAATAATTTTTACTAATAAAACTCTTGCTGATTTTGTTCTTAAAGATAAATACAAACGCCTCCAGTCATTTGGAGGCAAACTTCTTGAAATTGATTCTTTAATTATTTGGAATTTTTTTCGTACCATTTTTTTAGTATATATATTTTAACAAAACAATATTTTGGAGCAAACCTGAAGCTGATATCATAGTTATGCTTAAATTTTTTTTCTGTAGCAATTGCATTGCATTTTAGACTTTGAACTTGAGAAACAATATATTAATAAATTTCTTTCAGGAAACTTATGATTTTCCTGAGTACAATAAAACACTACCACATTCTAAATATTTGGATCCATTCCGATTCGTGACATGCAAACGCAGATAAACCTCGAGTAAATGAAGCAAAAATATGAAGAATTGTAGACGAAAATATGCATCAAATAAGTTAATTATACTTTTGATATAAATTTCATAGCATAGTAGACAAGGATTATTAGCTGATCAAAAGATTCAAAACAACAACTTCATCACTCCATAATTCATATGTAGATTTATCAGAACAAAAATGAAGTGATTTGAAGAGACAGGAATACTTTGGAGCAAAATTGAAAGGCTGTGATGCAACAATGAAAAGATCTGTAAAAAAACATCCTCTGGAATTAGTAGTATAACTAAGAAGCAAGAGGATCGTTTAAAACTATCCCCAGGATAATGAATTTATTTAATATCCAAAAGGATACAAATCAGAAAAAGTTCTTCTCAACACGGCCGACGATTGAATCTAAAGATGTTCTGAACTCTTTGTTTGTAATCTCTATTAACTGATGATATTGAAAATTAGAGGAGTATTTTAAGGATAGCAGAAGTTGCCTTACTAATCAAAGAAAAATGAGAGAGAAAAAAACAAGGTCAAATACAGAAATATAAGGGGAAAAATTTTGCCAGCATTCCCACAAAAAAATTAGAAGCACATCGAAATCGACTCTAATTTGTGAAATAGGCTATCTAAAGGATTATTATTTAGAGATAAGCTCCTTAAAGGCTTGAAGTTACTTTGGGAGTATAACAAACATTGAATAAATTTTGCAACGTGAGCATCATAAAAAGGGGACCAAAAGTAGCAAGATGTATCCTGATATAGCTTACTCGGGTGGCAGCAAGAAGCAAAGATAGTACATTTAAATATTTTTTAAAAATAACGTAGTATCAATTTAACATATAAAAGTAATTATTGCTCTGGTAAGGAAATTGTCACACTTACATTGCATCTGATTACAGATGGAAGATACACGAAAATGAAACAACATCCCGAAAGAGAGAAATTCAAAGGAGGAAGATTGTTAAGGCATGTACTTTTCGGTTGATAAACGTATAAAAATAAATAGCAGTATGATTATCATTTATGAAAAGAGTAAGTGAAGAGTTTACATGAGAAAGATGACCTCTTTTTTGTCCTAAATTAACAAGAGTCTCAAAATTTCAGAATAATACCAAAATGTTTTTAAGAGGAGAATTCTAGTTAAAAGTAATAACATAAACAGTCTCATTGAATTCTATAAAGTTTAGATCAAAAGACACGATGAAAATGGACTACAAGGATTACATCACTAATATTTTAATGTGACCATAAAATAAAGAAAAAAGAGAAACCAACATCTAAATGTTGCCCTGACTCAAATAATTAGCGAGCTTTATCGGGAAATCAGATTTTTAGGAATATAATGATGCAACAATGTATATTAAATATATTTTGGATGTATATATAAGTTATGGCACATGTCATTTTTTCTGTTTGATCTCCAGATGATAAACAAAGGAAACAAGTCAATATATGAGATTTATGAGTGACATATTTAAAGTTGATATACAATTTAAACACACTGTTTAAATATATCAGAAATGTTTAAGTTCAGTGGAGTATCAACCTATTAAAGATGACGGATAAAAATAATTCTTAATTTTTGAAGGTTGTCTCTTAATTTTGCTTAAAAGTAATAACAGATATTTACCCCCTTATCAAAAGGGTGGAAAGTTGAAGTAAATATTTATTAGACACAAATTCAGTTGAGGGGATTGATTGCAATCTATAGTACAGGACGCAATGAAATTCAGTGAAAAAGAGAAGGAATATCGAAAAAATTTCTCTCCAGATGACGAATTTGACGAATTTGGGCAGCCGAGAATCATGATTATCGGATGTGGGGGTGCCGGGAACAACACAGTAAACCGGCTCTATAATATCGGAATTGAAGGTGCGGAAACGGTTTGTATCAATACAGATAAGCAGCACCTTGATAATGTCAGAGCCGATAAGAAGATTCTGGTGGGAAAAACACTTACCAGAGGATTGGGAGCAGGTGGTTATCCAGAGACTGGTAAGAAAGCTGCCGAACTTGCAAGAGGCACCCTCGAAGAAGTATTAAAGGATGTAGATCTAGTTTTCATAACCGCAGGTCTTGGTGGAGGTACTGGTACAGGGGTTGCTCCTGTGGTTGCCGAAGTGGCAAAAGAACAGGGAGCAATTGTCGTAGGAATGGTATCTAGCCCCTTCAGAGTTGAAAGGGCTCGTATATTTAAGGCAGAAGAAGGCCTCGAAGATCTTCGCAGGGCAGCTGACACTGTAATTGTACTGGACAACAATAGGCTGCTTAATTATGTACCCAACCTTCCTATTGAACAGGCTTTTTCCGTAATGGATCAGCTAATTGCCGAAACAGTAAAAGGCATCACAGAGACAATAACAGTGCCTTCTCTAATAAACCTTGACTATGCAGACATCAGGACTATTATGAGCTGTGGTGGGGTTGCAGTAATGCTTGTAGGAGAGTCAAAGAACCAAGACAAGAGCACTGAAGTAGTGCGAACCGCTCTAAATCACCCCTTGCTTGATGTTGATTACAAGGGTGCAACTGGAAGCCTGATCCATGTAACTGGGGGGTCTGACCTGAGCCTGAAGGAAGCCGAAGAAATCGCTTCCATGCTTACCTATGAACTTTCCCCAAATGCCAATGTTATCTGGGGCGCAAGGATAAGAGAAGGTTATGAAGGCAAAGTGAGGGTAATGGCAATTATGACAGGTGTTCAGTCTGCCCAGATATTAGGTCCTCAAGCAGTATCAGGAATCCTGGAGTCCAGATCCGAAATTGATCCCATTCAGGGAAGAAGGTTCGGAAAAATGATGCGCGCAAGTCAAAAAGGAGATATTTCAGGTGCCTGCAGACAAAAGGATGACGAATCAATCATTGATTTCATAAATTAATCAAGCAGAAGGCAAAAATTATGATCACCGACGCCGAAAATCCGGGCTTTTCTACCGGATATTTTTTGCCAATTTTTTTATAACAGATACTCTTTTTAATTAGTGGTTCTATCTGAAAGTATGAAAATTTTGATTCCAACAGGGCGGCTTGCTGAAAATATCGTCAGGAAATCAGTTGGAAAAAAAGCCGATGTTTTAGTAGTAGATATCGACATCGCAGCTTTCATTAACCCTAAAAGACTTATCAAAGCATTTCACGAAGCAAAAATTCCAAAAAATTACGATCTTATTCTTCTTCCAGGGCTTGTGACAGGAGATTTTTCGGAAGCTTCTGAAAAATTGGGATGTAAAATAAGACTTGGACCAAAGCAAGCCTATGACCTTGGTTTCGTCTTGCAATTTGTTGAAAAAATAGACTTTTCCAAAGAAATTCCAGCCTGTGAATTCCTTATCGAGATTAGAAAGGAAAAAGCTTTAGAGCTTATAAAAAAAACCGAAGAAGAAGCTTATTCGCCCCTTACACTAGAGGGAATAAAAATTGGAGGAAGGGCTTGCATGAAAGTTATGGCTGAGGTTGTCGGGGCCATGGAGTTAGATACCCACATGCTTCAGATAAGGATAGAAGCTTTTATCGCCCGTGGGGCAGATATTATCGACTTAGGAACCACACTTAATACTCAGCCTAAGCAGGTTCGAAAAACCGTATCCTTTGTAAAAACCATTACAAATGTCCCAATAAGCATCGATACTCTAGACCCTGAGTTGATAACTGAAGGAGTCGAAGCAGGAGCAAACATTATCCTTAGTTTGAACAGCACAAATATGGACCTTGCAGGCCCTATTGTAGCAAGAACTGGAACTGCAGCAGTGATAATCCCTGATGAAGGAAATCGTCTGGAAAGCCTTATCAGAAATATAGAAACTGCTGGTAGGCTTGGAATTAAGAAAATTATAGCTGATCCTGTCCTTGATCCTGTGGGTCATAATATAACTGAATCCATTGTTCGTTATTATGAGTTTCACAGGATGTATCCCCAAATACCTGTATTTCTAGGAGTTGGTAATGTTGTGGAACTTATGGATGCGGATACCATAGGAGTTAACGCTACATTATGTGGGATAGGAGCAGAAGCAGGAGCAAGTATCCTTTTTACCCCTGAATTCAGCAACAAGGCGCAGGGTTCAATCCGGGAACTTAAAAGGGCTTCTCAGATGATGCAGCTTTCCCGTATCAGGGGAAGTTCTCCAAAAGATATCGGGCTTGACTTGCTCTGCATTAAGGAAAAACATCGCCGTCCTGACTTTTCCCTCCCGGAAAATGCAATCCTAGCCAGAGCTTCTAAAAACTGGCATTTAGATCCTGCAGGTCCTATCCACATTTGGATAGTACAGAATAACATAAGTGGAAATGGTGGAGTAATCGTAGCTGAGCACGAAAAAACCTCAATAGTAGGAAAAAATGCCAAAGAAGTTATGGATACACTGCTTGAGATGAAAATTGTCTCCTGTTTGGATCATGCAGCGTATCTGGGTAGAGAATTAGAAAAAGCCGAGCTAGCTTTGTACTTTAACAGAAGTTATGCTCAAGATGATGTATTCTGAGAAAAACGCAGACAAAATGAGAGACGTGAGAGAATGAGACTCGAAAATGAAGACAAAGAAGCAGTTTTTGAGATAGCTGCAGCGCGCTATTTTACAACGCAAAACTGGAAATGGGTAAATCTGAAAAAAGACTTTAATAGGATCATCAAAGCTTTTGATGAACTAAACGAACAATATGCATCTTATTCTTATGTTAGCAGGGACTGGTATGTCGAAAATATGTCTTCCAAGAATCTTCATATGTGCAATAGCTGGGAAGAACTCAAAAATATGGTCGTATTTCTGAACACTCATGGAAATATCTTTAATTTCCTTGTCAACACGGGAAGTGGAAAATCTTTCTGCATCTTAAGCGATTCGAGAGAATTGAAAGAAATTCATGCAAATGCAATCAAAGAAGCTCAGAAACTTGGATACAATGCTTTTGTTTTCTTAGCCACAATTCCGGAAGAAATTGATTTCCAGTTGCTGCAGGTTAGGGGAGTGAAATGATCTCTTCCAACCTGTTTCAGCTTTCTTTTCAATTAATACTATTAAGGTGGAATGTTCTTTTTGAAAGATTATTTTAAGCTGGATTTTTGAATTGATTCCTTGTAGGAGCTCTATTTCGATATCCCCTTGATATTATAAGACATAGCGTAAAATTACCGAGTCTTCAGCCCAGTGGATGTAAGTATCAACTTCAAATTTGGTTCCGTATATTATTTTAAGCTGCTTATTCGCTGACATTGTCGATAGAATATGTGAAATATCCATCACTCCAATGCGTATATTCTTTCAAATAGTATTCTTTCAAAATACTCTTTTTTAGTTTTTTTATAACCTAATTATTGTCTCGGGTTTCAGTTTTCGAATGATCTCAAGAGTGCTGATTTTTTGCTCGCTCTTAACGAGTAGATGGATGTGGTCTTTGTCCGTTTACATTTTTAGTAATTAAAAATCTTCTTCTTTTTCTATGTCACGAATTATCTGTTTTAGTTCTTAATCAATCGGTTATAGTATCTTTTTTGTTACTTGCACCCGGAGATAATGGAATAAATTAACAAAAATTTGCTATGTTTTTATGTTCGTATCCTATATTTAGAAAATATATATTTATTGTTAAATCGGATTGAGTATTTTATGATTGGAGCATTCAATTTTAGGCTATATTCAATAATTGACCAATCTAACTGACCTAATCAACATATTGGTGTTGTAGTTTTGGCTATGATTGGGCGCTTGATCAAAAAGTAAAAATTTATATGCAAATCAGGAAATCAATTTCTAGGTTAGGCTTATTCAGACTAATTCCGAGTCTTAAAAAACAACATCAATAGTTATGAGACGTCAATTCCAAATCACTTCAGGGTGTGACTGAAAAGGTAATATCTGCATTCACTAGATTTTTTAGAGGAAAAAACAATTTTTCTAAATTTAAATCAAAAAAGAATCAGATTCAGTCATACCACTTACCACAACCTAAAATGCGGATTTTGAAACCAACACTGCTAACTTCTTAAGATATGAGAAATCAAACAAGTTCTTCACAGCATTTGAAGGGGAATTGAAAAAACTCAAAGATTTAAAGTATTGCCCAGGAAAGTACTATCATCATTTTAGTGGAAGATGAATAAGAATTTCCAATAAGACAAATGTTTTCTGAATCTGTGATATTGGTGTAGATGTCGGGATAAAAGATTTTGTCATTATTCCGACTGAGAAAAGGTTGAAGATTCTAAGTTTTTTAAAAAAATCGTTTAATAGACTTAATGTACTCCAAAAAGAGTCAGCAGAAAACAAAATGGTACTAAAAAACGAGAAAAAAAACCAAACAAAAATTTGACGTACTTCACGAGAAAATAACAAATCAGAGAAAGGATTTCCAACGCAAACTATCCTTTAAACTTGTTAGCGAGAACCAAGCAATAACTGTTGAGATTCTGAATGTTAAAGGTATGATTGAGAGTGTCATCATTTAGCGAGGTTATATGTGATTCGACATGGGTAGTTTTGTAACAATATTAAAATATAAATCAAAATGGTCAGAGAAAATATTTCTTATGATAGGTAAATTTAACCATCATCTATGATCCGTCATATTTGTGGATACCATAACTCAAAGGCAGCACTGAAAAATAGAGATTGAAAATGTCCTGATTGCAAGGCGGAACATGATAGAGGCATTAATACTGCGATTAACATCAAAAATCCGCTCTCATTGATCAAAATCTAATTGAAATCTGATACCTGTGGGATGCTGGGGATGGACTTAAGCCTTGTTCTCAAAAGAGAAAGGAATGAACCAAGAATTCACTTAGTCTTCATCTGAGTGGTAGTTCACGCATGCAAACACAAATATCCGTTATATTGGAAACTTGATTATGAAAGCATTAAACACTTGATGACAGAAGAACCTTGGAGGAATTATTCATTTAAGCAAACGGACCATCTATTAGATTCCTTTTTGATGCTGATCTTGTCTTCTCTGGCAAGCCACCCAATAGCCATTAAAGCCGTCTGGGAATCGAAACCATTCATATTCAGGTGGTTCTTTATCTGGTTCAAACTGCATACCCCTTCTTCTAACTTGTGGTATAGCACTCCTGCAGCTTCCCCTACCTTTATGTTCATGTACTCTGTCATTCTTATCACCGATATATTATCTAAATCATATTGTTTGTGAAATGTGAGTATTGTTTTTGGAATTGTGATTTAATGCGAAAAATAGTTAAAAATATATAATCAAAAAATTAATACAAACTCATAAAATTTGTTTGAGAATCCACCTTGAAACATATAACTGAATTTCTTACAATAAATAAAACCTTTTTCCTGTAGTAGACGAACTGAGAACTATTTACCCTCTTCTCTTAGAATTCTCATAAAATGTGGATTTCTTTTCGAATTGTATGCAATTGGATTGAATGTGGCCCAGTTCTTTTTTTCATCCATCAAAAAGTATTTTTTGTAATTCGCTGGTCATTTAAAGCACTCAAATTACACATCATTTTATCGAATCAAAAAATTTATCTGTAGATAAATATTTTTCTGGAACTAATTTTAATTTTTTTTAAAATAGAATTTTTTTTCTGCAGTTTGAGCATGCATTGATCACTTCCAATGCCCAATCCACCTTGCATAAAAGAAAAAAATACAACAATTAGATCAAAAATTTACACACAGAAGAATAGAATGAGCTTTTTTATACATATTAGTCTTTGTTCATACAAATTTTTTTGAACCTGACATAAGAACAAAATTCTCGATGGTCTATTGGGATAATTCTTGAAAGCTTAATCACTTTATAAAGCGCGAGTTATTCAATGAAGTATAATCTATTTTATTTGCTTTTTCACGCGTAAATGTCTTTGCATCTCATGCTTCTCCAACTAGAACTTGTAGATGCTTTATTAATAAATAATAATAATAATAATAATAATAATAATAATAATAATAATAATGACCAAGACGCATGTATTGATTCACATACAACAATATAACATTATTCCGAGACGGCAAAAATTTTGAGAGCTAAAATTCAATTGACATATCTAGCGAAAAATCGCAGCTGTTTTTTTACCTGATATACTTAGGAGAGTAGCAATGGAGAACTTTTTTGATATGTAAACCGCAAACCCTGTTTACGATTTCTGTCGATTTAAATCACCAATTCATTTGGCAGTGGAACTGCCTAAAAGATCAATTTAATAATCGTGCTCATAGTGTCATTTGGCCTTTGATGCAACTAATTTATTAATTTCATAAAATTTTTAAAAACTAAAATTAATACAACCTTCCTGTTCAATTTAATCGTAGAATCAAGTAACAAAAAACTGTAGAAAGTACTTTAATTTATTTAAGCCTGTTTTTTGAAGAATTTAATGTTCGTTTTATATTAAATAATGGATGGAATTATACGAGTTATAAGATGTTAGAGGATTTCGATAAACCCAATATTTTGTCATCCGCATATAAAATGTATGTAATAGATTCGTGAAAATAAGGAGCTTATCGAAAATTTCTTGCGGCTATTAACAATATTTTACTGATTTTTTTTCTCCGATTTTAGTTGTAAAGTAACTTTTTAATTAGTTTAACCAGTTTGATTACTTTATTACTTATGCTTTTTCGAGAAAGTTTTAAGATTAAAAACCCATCTTTACATTAATCCATAACATTTTAGCTCAAAATGGATCTTATTTGCAAGTCATTTATCAATTCTAAAAAAGAAATGCATTAATTCGTTTAAAAAATCAAAAGAGTTCCACGTCCATGATTTCCAATAACTAATTAAAAATAAAAATTATTTAGTTTTTAATTTTGTAGCCAAAGCGGTATTAAAGAAACTGATTTTAGATCTGGATAGTTTTCGCATCAACTTTATACTCCTATTAAATAGCCCAGAAAAAGATTTTCTTAATATACATACGGAAATCAAGGATAAGGGTATTTAAGCTATCGAGAGTTCAAAATCTTAAAAGTGATATTCTCCTGCATATCTGGAAATCCAAAAAAGAGCTAGTACAGGTAATTTTGAAAAAATTTACTTTGATCTAAATGCAATAATTTAAACTATTTCAAAAGCATTAGATGAACTTAG
>CAWHXP010000005.1:0-251901 GCA_963833425.1 uncultured Methanosarcinaceae archaeon
GCAATTTGACACTATAATTTTCACCTTTGTGTGTCATTTTCGCCCGAATGAAAATGATCAAATTTCCGAATTGTGATGGTTTTAATTATTTTGAAGAAAGCCAAATATTTTTGCAACGGAACCATGATTTCATTTACTTACTATAATTATCAAGTAATAGGGACAGTGCAGTTAAACAAAGAACTGAATTATCTTGCATCACATCCTCAGGATGTTAAAGTTAATGTTGGAGCTTTCGTTGCCACTAAAATAAGGTTAAATGAATTTGGTATAAAATACGAGAATGTTCCAGTTCAAAATAATTTAAAACCCTGGTCTACACTGTTTCAATTGTATGTTAAAGTGTATTTACCTGACAAAACTGGATGAAAGAAAAATACTGTTATAAAAAAAATATCGAATGAATATAAATATAAAATAATCCTATACATTAAAGATAATAAATACGTTAAGAACTTAGTATAACTTACGTTCTCATCTGCTATTGCCTAGCAGCAATCTATCCCAAAAAACCCACCTATCCAATACGTCACAAGAATTTACTCCATAGAATGACAAGATAAAATCATAAAATACAATTAGTGGTTCCAATATCAAATCTCTTTGATCTCGGATTGTATATTTCTGAACTTCAATTATTTTTCAGATGAGAACGTAACTACTCGTGATAAAATAGGATTACCAATAGCCTATAATTTTTGCTATTAAACTGTTCTTTCTTGGATCTATTGCCTATATAGATTCTTCTTATTCTCTAAAACAGTACATATTTGCCTTTTTCGTCAAAGTTAATTCTCAAATAAATACAAATTTTAGACATAAATTGACAAATAAATTCCAAAATTAATTCGATTTAAGCAGTAAAAAAGCCAACAAATGCCGAATTAAATCAATTAATTAACATAAAAAGGCTATAATTAACGGAAAATCATCAAATAAATTGCTGCGACCAACAAATCCATGGAAACCGTCATATTCTCTTTCAGGATCTATATCACGACCGCTGCCATACTCACCACGGTCACTAAAATCCTTCGCCAACGAAGCCACGGAAACCAATTTAGCGACTCTAGAAATGATTTTGTGATGGGTAGCTATTCCCAGCCAACGAATGAGAACATTACCTTGAACCTATCAGTGGCTTATCACTTATTTATATTTACTATTATAATGTTTATGTACCTATCAATATTAACCCATAATATGTAGAATAACTAACTAGATGATTTATGAGACGATTAGTTTCCTTATTTTGCTTACACTAGCTGAATAAGGTTCTATTTATCTTTAAGAGCAAAATCAGTAAGATTTTTCACGAGTAAAAATTATTCAAAGATATCTAAACTCTCCAATGGTCATAATGCATAAGAGTTTATCGAAATTATCTATAACTTATTTCCAGAGATCTTTTATTAAGTTGGGGGCTATAAGATCCACTTACAACAAGCCTTCTGGATAAGGTTCAAAAAAAGTCTGCTGCAGAAGATATTGATCCTCAAAACGTACTATCCATGATCTGATTGTGTTTATTGCTGGGCAAAGAGAGGTTTTTCTGTCCCTGTATTTTTGAATCCAGTCAAAAAAAAGGGTTTTTTCATCGTTTGAAAGATTCTCTGAAAAATGCCCGAAGGAATGCATGAGTACGTTAATACTCGAAGTATATCGAGGAGGTTTGGTTAAAGCATTGTAGAAGTGTCTTTCATAATCTGAAATTATTTCGTAAAAGGGTTTTTGTTCTTTATTTGCAACAATTGCCCCCATTTTCCGGAGTTCTGCCTGGCTATAAGCCATGAGAAGATACTTATTTTCAGTATGAAACCTGATCAGATCCTTTATGTTCCCTTCGGATTTTACTTTCCGGAAAGCTGCAAATATAAATAGCTTTGTCAGGAAATGTTCTTTTATACGGGCGTTTCTGAGCCTTCCTTCATCCTCAATTGGAAGGAAAGGATATCTTTTCAGGACTGCTTCCCCAAAATATCCCGACGTTTTCCCAATTGCTCCTGACTTATTGACAGAAGGATAAACTTTTACATCTTTCAGCCCACAGGAAGGAGATCTGAATTTAAGAATAAAACCGTCAACATTTACTAGTGAATCAAGAAAATCAGTACAAAAGGCCTTCATATCTTCAGTTACATCCTTGCCGCTGGTAGGCTGTATAAGCCTGTGTTCTCCTTTTTCAAGAGTTATTCTCACTGGACTTCTTGGAATACCAAGCCCTATCTCCACTTCCGCACAAACAGGCAGAAAATCAACATATTCCTTCAGCTTTGCCACGATTAAGCTGCTTATCATATCTCCATTATATCGGCAGTGATCGAACTCAAGGCATTTACTAACCACAACTCTCGGCTTAACAAATTCTCTCATTTAAACCCAAACAAAAAAGAATTACTAGCATAAATTACTTTTCAGAAAGGAAGGCTTAAAATCTTTTTTG
The DNA here is from genome assembly GCA_963833425.1 of uncultured Methanosarcinaceae archaeon. Taxonomy (GTDB): domain Archaea; phylum Halobacteriota; class Methanosarcinia; order Methanosarcinales; family Methanosarcinaceae; genus Methanosarcina. The sequence continues at coordinate 2,444 of CAWHXP010000005.1, forward strand.
TTCGGTAATAGGAAAACGATGAAAGATTTTTTTACCCATCTGCTCGATTTTTGTGGAGAATAAGTTTTGAGCAAAGCAGCGAATAATGGGTGAACTGTGACACGCATCATAAAACCAAGAAGTGTATGAGAACCTGCTTTCAACTGTCTCCAGCTTAATCGATCTGCCCATGTTAATAACGGCTACCTACTAACTGGTCAAGAACCACAATAACAAAAACAAGGGTTACAACTCCCAAAATGATAGTTGTTAAATCTCCCTTATTTACCGTCTCCTTAAGGTTGCTGCCTAATCCTAGAAGTATGAAATCACGCTGACTTGTGGTGAATATCTCTACAGCCATCAAGAAAAATCATCCTCCTGTTCAACTCATCATATTATTCCAGATTAAGATTATGGAGGCAAAGGGTAGTTCCAGTGTCTTAACCCACATCCAGCCGTGGAAGCGGAAAATAGTGCTTGCTGCAAGTAGCTACATGGGTATATTCTTAAGTGATTGATACCAGGCAAATACAATATTCCATACTTGGGTTATGAAAATCAAAATAATTGATGCTAGTCTATTACAAATCTCTGCGGCAGAAAAAACTGAGGTTCAATAAGACGAATAGCAGAAACAAGAGAATCAGCACTTTGCAGTATATCAAGTAATGGTGATGAATATACGCTATGCATTCAATTATAGGCGACTATATATCCAAAGACTACGGTAAAAAGCACAGGAAAGTATGTAAGCAATAACCATTTAGCACAGGTCTATAGGTGATTTGGCGTTGAGTAGTTTTGTAACAAAATCAGAATATAAATCAGAATGGTCAGGAAAAACCATTTCTATGCTAGGTAAATTTGAACCATCATCTAAGATCTGTCATTTTTGTGGATACCATAACTCTGAGCTAACACTAAAAGATAGAGAATGGAAATGTCCTGATTGCAAGACAAAAAATAATAGAGACTTTAATGCTGCAATTAACATCAAAAAATTTTTTCTCATTGATCAAAATCGAATTTGAATCTGATACCCGTGGAATGCGGGGAATGGGCTTGGGGACTTGTTCTCAAAAGAGAAAGGAATGAACCAAAAAAGCCACTTAGTCTTCAGTTGAGTGTAATTCACAAGAAAAATCTGTAGAAATGAATAAAGCTTGAAATTAGATAATTATAAAATTTAGTGCGAGGGATGGGATTCGAACCCACGAACTCCTACGAGAATAGGCCCTCAACCTATCGCCTTTGACCTGGCTGGGCAACCCTCGCACATAGAATGTTCATCTGTCTTAATATCAAGCATTTATCAATGTGTTATTTTTTTGTTAGCAAACGAAGTTTTACTCAAAAATATAAGAACTGTCCTCAGACTACTTACTCTGCTTAGCTAGGCAACCCTTAAATCTCTTTTTATTTTGATATATATGCGTGCTTTGCACCCGGCAATTCCTCACAATATCATGGATAATATATAAACATTTCGAGACATAAAAGATCATTGCAATACTTTTTAAAGACCTGATAGAGCAAGACAATAGATAAAGTATTCAGTTATAAAAAAGTTCAGAGAAATATCTCCAATTGAAACTTTCAGAGTCAGAAGACTTGAATTATGACAAAAGTTGATTATGGACTGCATCTAAGCAGTCGCTTAGAGCTGGTCCAGTATGTGTAATATTTCTTCAGCTTTACCTTTAATCACGTTTGCTGCATTTAGAGCAAGGTCTTTAGCTGTGTAAGAACCATCTGATTCCATGGTAAACACAAAAGCTTTTTCATTGAAGTTTATTTTAATTGCATGAATGTCACATACCTGCTCACAGAGCCTGCAGAGAAAACATTTAATGATATCATCCTCAGCAATTCTAGCTCCTGTTCCTTCGATTCGTATGATACCCTTTGGGCATTCTGCAGCACATTGGCCACATGCATCACAGTTTTCAATAATTATGATAGGTACGTTCTTGTAACCGCAGGCTACACCAGCTTGCCATTTAACGCTATCTCTACCGTATCCCATATGGGCAATGGCCTCAAGCACGAGTTTTTGTCCCTTTTTTAGCTCAACAATAGGTATGTTAGGATCAGCTGGCTGGATCTTTGGATCAGAAGAAATAAGATCCCGTGAATAAACAGTTGCTGGGCCTTCTGAGCTAAGGGTTAATGACACCTCGCAGGCAGGACAGCCTTCTCCTCCGCAGACATCGCATTCTGCCTGTGGTACATAAGTCTCTATATCCGTTATGAGCGGTATTAAGGACAGACGGAGGGCTAGCTGCTCATCATAGAGTACCGAGGTATTGTCATAAAGGTTTACATACTCAATCGCAAGAGTTGGTACATCTGCGATCATGGCACGCCGAATGCTGTTGGCAAAAGATGTACTTACATTGGAAAGCACGAATTTTGCAGATCTTTCCGATAACTCCAGAATGTCTACTTCCATCGTCATATACCCTAATTTCCCTTATATTTTTATCAATTCAAAAAATAGAATTTTGAAAATTCTCTCATACACGCCTTCCGCCTTTAGGGCGGGTACCATCATGCGGAACAGGAGTAACGTCTTCGATTCTACCAATGCGGATTCCTGCTCTTGCAAAAGCTCTGATAGCAGCCTGTGCACCAGGGCCAGGGCTCCTCTGCTTGTTTCCTCCGGGTGCTCTTACACGAATGTGGATGCCGTTTATGCCCTTATCCCTAAGTTGGTCCGCAAGCTGGCTGGCCATCTGCATGGCAGTGTAGGGAGAGCTTTCATCCCTTGCAGCTTTTACGACCATACCACCAGAAGACTTTGCAATGGTTTCAGCTCCTGTAATATCTGTTACAGTGATGATCGTATTGTTAAACGAGGATTTGATGTGAGCCACGGCCCATTTCATATCTGCCATCTTTACCTTCTCCCTCTCTTCTTCCTTCCGCCGCCCCTTTCAGGAACTTTCTCTCTAGCTTGTTTTGCATCGGCAGCAGCTTTGAGAGTAGTAGTTTTGTCTGCAAGGAAGGATGCCACCTGGACAGGCCTTTCAGGATGAGATTCACTCATGAGTGGAGAAGTCTCATAATACCCGATATGCATCTCTTCTTCCTTTGAAACCAACATCCCTGGGATAGTAGCTTTTCTTCCGTTAACTGCAATATGCCCGTGAGTGATGAATTGCCGTGCCTGGATGACGGTCCTAGCAAGCCCGAGGCGAACAACCTGGGTCTGGAGCCTCCTTTCAAGGATATTTTCAGTCTTTAAGGATAGGATGTCATCAATGTCAGACTTCGGCTTGATGATACCATAACGGATAAGTTTTGAAAGAATTTCTTCGGACTGGGTTTTTAGGTGTCCCTCAAGTCCTTCTTCCTGACCATTTGCAACATTTGCAAGCAGGATCCTAGCTTCGGATCTGATACATCCTGAGCATACTGGCTGCCCTCCACACTTCTTTTTTATTCCTGAGGCCGTATGCCTTTACCAATTGAACTTCGGCAGCAATCCTTGCTTCCTGCCATGGATGCTTCGGAGTCTCATAACTTTTTCTTTTTTTACCTGGATATCCCATGTAGAATCACCTAATCGAAAAATTACTTCTTCCTGCTGACTCCAACAGTTGATCCACGGCGGCCTGTAGATTTTGTTCTCTGTCCCCTCACCTTAAGGCCCCTTTCGTGCCTGAGACCCCTATAGGCGCGGATCTTTTTGAGGGTATTAATATCTTCTCTGAAGGTCAGCAAGATATCCGTTCCGAGTAGATGTTTGTCCTGTCCTGTTGCCAGATCTTTTTGCCTGTTTAACATCCAACTAGGAACAATATCCTCAAATTTTTCGATAGAATTGTCTAATTTAGACACTTCTTCGTCTGGAAGGTAGCCAAGTATAGCAGTTGGGCTCACTCCTGCTCCTCTTGCAATGAGTATTGCAGTGCGCCTCCCTATTCCCGGAAGGCCTGTGAGGGCATATTGTACCGGCTTTGCCCCCATCAGATCGGTATTCATAATCCGAACAAGATGCCTTAATTCTTCGTTATTTTTTTCTTCTACCATTATACTTCCTCCAATGGAGTGCATACAGCATCCTGTAGCCCCTGATCGAACACCTAAAATAAATATGCGAAAAACTCAGGAGCAGCTCTCTAAAGGAGCTTCTTTACAGCATATACTGATGAGTTCAGTTACATGAAACTACCAGTATATAATTTTATCTTCACTGCTTTCTATTCAACACGAATTCCAGCAGGATTAAATGGAAAAATGATCGATGATCGAGTATTTGAGCAAAGTGCTGAAATATAGATGAAAATATTGAGAAACTTGCATTAAAAATTATGTAGGAAATACGACGCCGAGAGGGAGATTCGAACTCCCGAGGGGCTAAGCCCCACAAGCTTTCCAGGCTTGCGCCTTACCACTAGACTACCTCGGCATAAAGCATATGGTCCGACCTATACCATAAAGGAATTGTGATATATATATTTTATTCTAAAGGTAGTATTTCAGATTTGCTGCAGTTCTGGATGAGAAAAATAGATGGCATTTTTGTGTATTAATTTTAGTTCAATAAAGAACATTTAAAATAGAACTAACGTTTGACATTTACAGCTTCTATGCTAAGATTAATAGATAAATTATTTTTGTATGAAGCATTTGAAAGTTTAATAACCGTTTAATATTATTTATGTTTTCTAATAATTTTAAAGAATATCACAAATTATCAATAAATTCCATACTTACTAAAACAACAACCTTTGTCATAAAACATTTTTATTTTTTAGTTAAAGCAACCTTTTGTTTTTTGGCTGAACATCTCTTGACCCACCAACGATAAAGTTTCAATAATGTCATGAATCACGAAAATATGATAGTTTTAGAACATCGCCAGGATATCGCGAATTGACAGTAAAAAATCATGCTGGGACCAAGCTCAACCATTCCTATTCAAACGCCTAGTACAGCAGATGGTACATGGAATATGAGACCATCTCAACATTCTACAGATGCTGACACAATCTAACATTGAGATCATCTAAACTTTCTTCTCAATTATTGATTTTTATGGGATAAAAACAGATTTTACTCTAGAAGAAGATATTCTACTTAAGTCTCTGTAGTGAATTTTATCAAAAACTCTATTATGTACGCTCAGGTTATCATCATCTCACTTTCTGGAATGAGCATTTCATTTTCAGATTTTGTTGAATCTGGAGCTGACAGTAAACCGCAAAGTTTGACCTTTCAAATCTAGAGATGGAAAAGATATTGAGGTGAAAATTAAGGGACATTATTGTAAAAAAGCTAATATTTTTTTTTCGTTGTCATGAATGTAGATAGTTATGATGATCATGTTTTTGTCTTTGTTGTTTCATTGATGCAGAGGTTTTTGTTAAAGCCTTACATCAGTAAAAAAAGATAAGTGCTATTGTTGATGTCAAAAAAAAGATACTTAGTATTTCCTAATTTACAGAACTTTCGGCACGCTGCCGATCTGGTCAAAATACAAAACGTCAAACAGCGTCATTTTTATTTATATGTCTACAAATTATATTATATTTCTCTCTACATAGTATTCAAATCTGCACATAAAATATATTTTCCGATGGCAAATGATAAGTTTAGTCTTATTATAATTCTCTAAAAGATCTTTTAAAAAGCATTAATAAGTATTTTAGTCCAGTGTGATGCGGGTGTTTGCGGAACCGCCATCCTAGAAAAGGCCAAAATAAAGTTTGAGGCAGTGCCCACATCTGATCCTCCATGAGATGAAAAATAGAACCTGATGCAAGGGTTAGGACTTTGGTATCTCCTCTTTTATCGCATAGGTATAAACCTTCAGAAAGAGGGTAAAAGAAAATAGTAATGTATGAGCTATCGTTCGTCCGTTTGCAATGGTAGAAGAATATATAATTATTCCTAGAGGTTTATCTATTAAGTCTGGAAGAAGTGATCCAATGACCAGATATGTTGGATCTATAATAGTCTGCAATTGTGGTATGAGAAATAAAAGTCCAAAGAATATTCCCAGCGTGACGTCAATATGTCCAAAAAGAAGCATTGAAATTTAAAGATACTTTAGCTATATATAAATATTATTTATTTATTAGAGAATGTCTTCAAATTAAATTTGATTCTACAGCAAGGATAAAGAACAATCCTATAAATTTAATTTGTAATTGAGTTTCATATGTTATCAGTTAAGTGAGGAATCGTGCTAAATTACATCGATTTTCAGAATTTTTTAAATTATTTATAATATATATTTGTAATGTTATACCGATTTCACTTTAAAATGATCAAGACTTGTAAATAATTTTTTTGTTGAAATCGAGACTATCAAGCAAGAAAATTGCTGAACCGATGACCAATGAATAATAGTAGTCAAATAAATAAAAAATTATACATTTATGTGCATATGTATTCATCTATGGGATGTGTGTTCCAATAGCATCAATCCTTATTATGGTTACTGAACCAAGTATACAAACAGGGACATATTATTTTATGGTCCTTTTCATGCTATGCAGGGATATTCTATCTTCACTTGTATTCATAATCTTTATTTTTGTTCAATTAATTATAAAAGTGCATTTGCAATTAAGCTATAAGCTATAAAATAGTACAGAGATAATAATAAAATGTTACCACATAATCGATCGATGTTTTAATTTGATCTTAGTATAAAAATGACAAATAAAACGAGCGAAATTCGGCGGTAAATTATAATTTTGAAATATGGAAAGCCTTTTATAACGAAATTTACCAGTATAAAAATAGCAAAAAAGTGCAACTGCGTAAATCGTAGGAGACTAATTATATATCTACTGTAGTTCGGCTTAGACAGTCAAGCATGTAAACCATATATATCGAATATTATCTGAGATTAAGAGCTTAATCTAAGAAATAGTTTTGAGACAAAATATAGAGGTAATTTTATGACAGAGGATTCAGAGTCAAAAGAAAATATCGAAAACGCAGCTTCCAAAAATGATAAAAAGGGTATTATAATTGAATTTGTGAAAGCTGACTGTTTCAAGCAGATATATGCAATTGGAGCCGCAGGCGGGCATAGTCCATATGATTTCAGGATTGGTTTTTACAACGATACTCCAAAGATGTTCGGGGACGTTCCAGATTCTAGAATTGTTGAAAGGCGTATTGAAACTGAAGTAATTCTTTCTCCCGTCGCTGCTCTTGAACTTAACCGTTGGCTTACTCAGCATATAAATGAATACGAATCTGTCTTTGGACCCATCGCAAGAGCGATTCCGAGAGCGAATAAAGAATCTACAAAGCATGTTGATGAATGTACGGAAATTAAGGGTTATATCTGATCAAATAAAAGATACAATAGTTGCTTTTACGCCTGAAATGCTTTGAGATCTTATTTTTGAATAGAGCCGCTTGAACTGACACGTATTTAAAGAACTATGGATATCGATGGTTATATATCTCTGTAAGGGTATGTAATTTTTAGTTTTTCTCAAAGTCGGTGAAGTGAAGATTCAGAATAATTTTTCAGTTGCTTGCAGAACCTTTGATAAGGGCAACATGCTGACAATAGTGGATATTACTTTGACGATGTTTGCCCGCACCGGCTTTGGAAAGTAAAAAGCAGGAACCCGAAAGTACGGGAACCAGGAATAACTAAGCGAGGGTTTAAATTTGTTCCCAAATAAAAAAGTTCAGAAAATTGTTGGATCCAGGATCCAGGTAGAAATGAAAGGCGATTTTAATCTGCTTGAAGGTACTCTTAAGAGTGTTGATGATTATATGAACCTGCATCTAGTGGACACCATGGAAATTGTAAAAGGAGAAAAAGTTCGTTCCCTTGGTTCTGTAGTGCTTCGGGGCAATAACATCATACTGATTACTCCTGTCGAAGAATAAAACTTCATAAGGAATATATTAGTGTGGAATCATGGATCTTGAAGAAGAAGCATACGATATCATAAAAAAACACACGGAAGGAGTTTTCCAGAATGTCATCTGGAAAGAGCTGCAAATAGACAGCAGAAAATGTTCCAGAATCATAAAGAAGCTTCTGGATAAAGACCTTATTATCCGTGAAGTTGGTGTCTCAAATGGGGCAAGAACATATCTCCTGAGAGCAAAAGAAGAGATTAAGGAGAAATATGACCTCCTACTTGCAGGGGAAATGTTTTCAGCTTGTACTGGCTGTACCTGTGACTGTGAGCCTGAATACTGCGGGAGGCTAAGCGAATGGATCGGAAAACTAATGGAAGAAGAAGCTAGAAAACTCGGAAGAACTCGATGAAATAGAAGAAAATTTTGAAAATATTGACGAAGCTGGAGAAAATATCTGAAAAGTTGTTGTAAATATTCAGCTTACAGAAAATCAGTTAAATGGTATTTTTAGATATAATTTAATGCTTCTGATTACTAAATGATGGATAACTACAAAACATGTTCAATAGCTACAGTTAAATAAAATACACCCTCATAAATTTGCTCAGCGAATCTTGGTAAAGATGAATATTATGATATTATTTTTCACGGGCTTGATAGATACAAATAGTTGTAATTACAAGTCACGGTATGTAGTTGGAATATCGAAAGTTAATAATTTCTTTATAATTATATTCCTTGTTGAAGAATACTCTTAAAAAAGGTTAAAAAAATGCAAATACACAAAAAATTGTAGTGTAGTCCAACCCAATCATTCTAGCCTTTGAACAGAAAACTCAGATTTTTATCCTGGCCGAAACATAGTGTTGAATTTTTATACGCCGTTGGCTTGAAATAGATTTCACTGATAAGTCAAATAAAACTATGGAGTATAATAATTTAACTTGACTATTATTTGTAAATATTCTGTCTAAATGTAAAGAGGATTTCAATAAACTTCGGATTTTATTTCTTAGCAGGAATTTCTCATATCTTCCCCTCAATTTCTCTATTTAAGTCCTCTTTTTGGCTTTGCTCATTCTCAATTCTTTGATTTTAAAGATAGCTTCCGCCATCTTCATTATACTTTTTTTATTTTCAATGTCCTCAATTGATGGAGATTATAACAAAAAGCCGTACACAACATTTTTAGATTTACTCTTTTAACAATAGTAACAAAAACTCTTCCTGCTTTGAAAATTTCTTTCGTTACTGAATAAACTCTTTTCCCTTGTAATCTTTTTGAGCTAATTCTCTTATTTCTGAATATATCCTTTATTCCCAGCGTATGTCCTTTGACTGCTCTTTTCATTGTTGCATTATACCCTTTCATTTTTGATCCAAAGTATCCTCTGTCCCTATAAACCACTTCATTTTCCTCTGTCAAATCTACATACGAATCATGTACTTACGCAGTTGTTGTTTTGAATCTTCTGATCAGCTCAGAATCTCTGTCTATTATATTATGAAGCTTATATCCAAAGTGAGACTTACCTCCCTTCTTTGTCCATGTTCCGTCTCTGATTCTTCTTGTTTTTGCCTCATCTCTCTGCTTTTGCATGTCCTGGATCTGAATGGATAAAAGTAGCATCCTGAATCATTCCCTACTTTATCTGTAAACTCAGAGCATCAAGTTGGCTTTGCAACTTTCCCCATATTTTCTTTGAAATTCTCGATAATTCTCTCCCTAAATAGCTATACAGTAGTACTGTCAGGTATGTATTCCGGAAATCCAAGGAATTTCCTAAAAGAAATTCGATCTATACACTGTTTCTCAAGTTCAAAATCAGAGAGCCCATGCCATTGTTGTAAAACAAGCATTTTGAACATCACAATGACATCAGTTTCAGGTCTCCCTCATGAAACGGTTTTGTTAATATACATAGACTAAAGAATAATACGAAAAGTTTTTCAATCAATTAAGGAATCAATTTCAGCAAGCTTATCTCCAACAGATTCAAAACTTTTATATTCTTATTTAAGAGCAAAATCAGTAAGAGTTTTCATGAATATACATAAATATTTACAAATTTAAAGCCAACCATTCTCAATAGCAGGGAGTTTATCGAAATTCTCTAAAGTCAATAAGAATAACTTTATGATGGATAGATTTATATATTTCAAACATATAATGGAAGTCTCGCTTAAGATGCAACGTGCTCCGGTAGTGTAGTCCGGCCAATCATTCCGGCCTTTCGAGCCGAAGACTCGGGTTCGAATCCCGGCCGGAGCACCAAAATATTCTTTTTAAAGTTCTGTTGGATAAAAGTTTACACGAAAAAGGATAAAGAACTCTTGGGCAGCGTTGCTATTGACAATGATCGTTATATGGGTACTTGATGATCTATTTCGTCCTCGATGTGATCCGTCAAACGCTTCTATCCACCGTTTCTAGGATGTGTTCTTATGACTACTTCATCTCCCTCCATTCGCTGCCCAGTTTCAGCTTCATCCTTTATTGTCGGGATTTGTGAGCTAGTCGCCTTTTTCGTCGCATTAATCACGGCCCAGCATATCGTCACTAATGTTAAACCTGACTGCGAAATTGCCTACCTTGGGCTGATGGTGATGATTGTTACGGCCCTTGGCGTATTTATCCCCGATATCTTGTGGAATAAAGTTCAAACGCGCCTACAGGGCGATGGATCTAGGTCACTTAATCCTTCTTTGGAACGCATACTGACCAAGAGCGTCGGCCTGGTTGGCAGCCTAGGTTTTGTGGGCTGATCTACTGGCTATTTCCGTTATATAGGGGCTCGTTCTACGATCAGTACTTCATACTGCTTTCAGTCATCGTCCCTGCTGGGTAGTTGCTGGCGATACCCTATATTTGGTGGGTAGATTCGCGCGTGGAGAAACCTGAGGATGGGCTGTGGTATATGGGACGGCTGCTCACGCTGCAATGGCGAGATCTCGATGGGCCACTCATCATCCAACATCTGCTCGGTTGGCTCGTCAAAGGCTTTTTCCTTCCCATGATGTTTACTTACTTATGCCAGGATCTGTCACAATTTGTCTATAATGGCATCAGTGACATGCACGAATTTCAAGATTATTACAACTACTTCTATGACTTTCTTTACTTCATCGATGTCGTATTTGCCGCATCCGGTTATCTTTTTGCTATGCGACTGACCGACACGCATATTCGTTCAACCGAACCCACGGTCTTAGGCTGGTTGGTCGCCCTTTCTTGTTACGCGTCCTTTAATGCTTTTTAGGTCACCAGTATTTTGCTTACGACTCTGATAAGGCATGGGGGAGCCTTTTCAGAGTTAATTATGTAGCATACGACGTACTGGGGGTAGCCATTCTGGCTCTGGGGCGGTAATGGCTCCGGCTCTAGCGGCGGTTCAAGCGGTTCTAGTGGATCATCTGGCCATAGTGGCTCTGGTGACCATCATAACTATTATGGTGGATCAGGCGACGAAGGTTGGGAAGGCGGCTACGGTTATCCCGTTGGCTATGTCGGCGACTACGGTCTTGCAGGCTACAGTTCTCCCGTTCTCGGCTATGGCGGCTAATATGGTCTTGAAGGCTACGGTTCCCCAGATATCGGCTATGGCGAAGAATACGGTTTAGGCGACAAAGGTTCTCAGGGAGATAAAGGATACAAAAAATCATTAAAAGGCGGCAAAAAGGCGCATAAGGTTCGCAAAGCTTCTTAATTTTAGCTGATGCATAGTATTTAGCTTAAAATCTGTGCATTAATCCCTTTTTCAGCCTAAATTGCAGGATATTTTTTAGTTGAATTTAAGAATTAATGCACAGATTTTGCCAAAATAAATGTATTAATTACCTGTTTTCTACAGATACCCTTTTAAGGGTTCCGTTGCAAAAATAATTTTACTGCCTTTTTGGGCTATAATTATTGTTTTTTGTATCTTTATTGATCTATTTAGAGCATATAAATATCCTATTTGTGATGTTTTTCACTGGTTTTGTAAAATAGCCAGATTTTTTGCAACGGAACCGAAATTAATGACCTAAGCTTAAATTCGATGATTAGATAATTAATTAGTGTTGATATCGGACTTTGGTTTCCGAGGATAAACATTTACATATGAGCAGGTATTTTTAAAGAGCAATTTTGCTGGAACGAATTTTATATCCTCAACTATGTTTAACAAGAGAAAGTCGCCTTGTGAAGGCATTTCACCAAAAAGGCAGCAATGAGGTATTTCATGAATACTAAACTTGATCCGTGGAATTCAAGCGACATCACTGACTATTCCAAGTTATTCGAAGAATTCGGGATTTCTCCTTTTGAAAACCTGCTTCCAGAAATTCCTTGCCCGCACAAGTACATGAGTAGGAAAGTTATCTTCGGTCACCGTGATTACGAACAAATTGTAGAAGCAATGCGGACAGGTGCTCCATTTTCGGTCATGGACGGTTTTATGCCCTCAGGAAAAGTTCACTTGGGACACAAAATGGTTATGGACCAGATAATCTGGCACCAGGAAAGGGGAGCTAGTGCTTTTGTTGGAATTGCGGACAGGGAAGCATTTTCAGTGCGTGGTTTTTCCTGGCAGAAATGTAGAAAAATAGGGGTAGAAGAATATATATTAAGTCTTATTGCTTTCGGTTTCAAGCCAGATGGACTGATTTACTTCCAGTCAGGTTGCAATAGCGTTAAGGATTTGGCATTTGAACTCGGGGTCAAGGTTAATTTTTCGGAATTGGGGGCTATTTATGGTTTTTCAGGAGAAACTAACCTCTCTCACATGTTAAGTGTAACAACCCAGGCTGCAGATATTCTTCAGCCCCAGCTCGAAGAGTTCGGAGGGACAAAACCAGTTGTAATTCCTGTCGGGCCTGACCAGGATCCTCACATTAGGCTAACTAGAGGACTTGCAGGCAAGATGAATATGTTTAGAGTGGAAGAACGGGAAGATGCAAAGACAGGTAGAAAATATCTGAGTATCCGTGGAAAGAGTGCATCTAAAGAGGCTTTACAGGAGCTCAATAACTCGTATTCCGTGTAAAATAAAGCTATATGAAGAGCACTTAGATTTACTCGAGATCCCTGATTTCTCATTGCTAGAAAAATTTGGTTTAGAAATTAGTCAACGAGATAGGCGAAAGTATTATTTAAATAAAATTGAAGAAGTATCTGTCTTTATTAATGAAATTAGCCCTTATACATTCATTTACTACGAAAAACATTTAGTTCAAAAACAAATATCGAAGCTTTTCAGAAGGCTGTTAAACGAAATTGTAAGCGAGGTGGCTACCGAATTTGGGGGCTATGCTTTCATTCCTCCTGCGTCTACCTACCACCTTTTCATGAGTGGTCTCCAGGGAGGTAAAATGTCTAGCAGCGTCTCAGACAGCTATATAGCTCTCACTGATGATCCCAAGGAAGGGGCAAAAAAAGTGAAGAAAGCAAAGACTGGAGGCTGTGTAACTCTCGAAGAACAGAAAAAAAAGGGCGGAGATCCTGAGGAATGCTCAGTTTTCGAACTCATGCTCTTTCATCTGCTTGAAGATGATAAAGAATTGCTGGAGGTCAAGCAGGAATGCATCTCAGGAACGAGGATGTGCGGCCCATGCAAACAGCTTGCAGCGGAAAAAATATATGAGCTATTAAAGGATCATTGGGAAAAACGGGAACTTGCGCGTGAACACCTCGATGAATATAATATCATATACAAAAACTGAATATCTTAATTAAATATAATGCTTGTAATCTCAAAGTTTCAATATTTTTAGACTATAAGAATGTGATCACGAATGAGTTTTCAGGAAAACCTCACAACTAACGAGAAAAAAGTCTTGCTTGCTCTTGAGGAACTAAGGTCTACAGCACCCGAAAGACTGGAGGAAAAATCAGGGCTTCAGGTAGATGCGGCAATGCAGGCAGCTTTCATGCTTGCAGAAAAGGGATTTGTTTCAGTTTCCGAAAAGGTGCTTGAAAGTTACTCCCTTACAAAAGAAGGAGAAGAATACACAAAAAATGGGCTTCCAGAGCGCCAGATTATTGACAGCCCTAAAAGCCCCTACTTCTCTTGAAGAACTAAAAAGCTATTTTTCTCCGCAGATGGTAGGTATTGCAGTCGGATGGGTCGTAAAAAAGGGCTGGGCAAAAGTTGAAAACGGATTAATGGTGCCATCTGGAAAAGCGGAGGTTGGAAAAGATGAAGAAGCCCTTGCAGCTTTTAAAGGCAAAGTAAAAATTATTGGAGAATTTGTGGACAATGAAGGAGCAGTAAAAGACCTTCTCAAGCGCAAACTTGTCACAAAGCACGAGGAAAAATTCAGGACTGTTTCCATAACGTCTACAGGAAGTGCTCTCGCAGCTCAGGGTATTGTCCTTGAAGAGGAAATTGCCCAGATCACATCTGAATTACTTAAGAGCGGATCTTGGAAAGGAAAAAAATTCAAGTCCTATCGACTTGATATGACTCCTACTCCCTCTCTACGGGGCTAAGATACACCCTTACAGGCGCCTTATAGAAAAGATGCGCCAGATCTTCCTGGAAATGGGCTTCACTGAGATCAAGGGCGAAATCATCCAAAGCTCTTTCTGGAACTTCGATGCCCTTTTCCAGCCCCAGGACCACCCAGCAAGAGACATGCAGGATACTTTCCATCTGGATAGTACCTGTCAGCTCCCAGCTGAGTATTCAGAAAAAGTAGCTGCAATGCATGAGTGCGGAGGAGATATTGATTCATGTGGGTGGGATGGGATCTGGGATAGGGATCTTGCCAGGCGCAATGTGCTGAGGACCCATACAACTGCAGTCACTATAAAGTATCTTGCTGACAATCCAGAACCTCCCGTAAAGGCCTTCTGCATTGACAGAGCTTACCGCAGGGAAACAATTGACCCTACTCATACTCCTGAATTCGAGCAGCTTGAAGGAGTTGTTATGGATAAAGAAATGTCCTTTGCAGACTTGCTCGGGCTGCTGACAGAGTTCTACCATAGGATGGGATTCGAGGATGTTCGCTTCCGTCCTGGATATTTCCCGTATACTGAACCGAGTGTGGAACCAGAGGTTTATGTAGACGGCCTCGGCTGGGTTGAACTTGGAGGCGCAGGGGTTTTCAGAAAAGAGGTTACTGAACCTTTCAGGATCAAAGAACCAGTTCTTGCCTGGGGACTAGGGGTCAGCAGACTCGCCATGCTTAAACTCGGGCTTAAAGACCTGAGGCTTCTTTACCAGTCCGATATTGACTGGCTCAAAAAGAGCGAAATATGCAGAATATAAATAACTGAAAGCCAGAAGATTTGAAATACTTGCTACCCGCGTAAAGGCTGAAACCTGCCTGTTGTAGATCTAGCAGTTCTTCTCTTATTTTAATCAATCTTATTTAACGTAAAAAGGACATAATTATTCAGCCTAGTAAAAATCAGTTTAATGCTATATATTTCCTGCAATCGTTCCAACATTCTGCAGGTGCACACAGATGTAAAATTTGTTTACCTATTTGCCAATCATAATTCATTGAAAGTTATGTTAATTTTTAAGTTTTTGTCATCTTGGAAAAATGGATGATATTCTTGTGTACGTCTGTGGGAATATGAGGATACTTCTGCTTTTTGACTGATGGGAAAATGATAAACTAACAAATAGCTAACAGTTGCATAAAAGAAGCCATCCAATATTTTGCTCAGCGAATTTTAGTAAAGATCGCTATTGCAATTTGTTTTGTCAGATTGATAGTTACTAAAAAATAATTATAATCGATTAAGGATCCAATTTCAGTAGGTTTGTCTCCAACTTACTGGAGACTTTTGTATTCTTCTTTAATCGCAAAATCAGCAAAAATTTTTATGAGCATAAGTTAATAGTAAATGAAATTTAAACTTACAAATTCTCAAATGGATAGAGGTTCTCTAACTTCTCTGAAATTTAAAAAAATTAACT
The DNA here is from genome assembly GCA_963833425.1 of uncultured Methanosarcinaceae archaeon. Taxonomy (GTDB): domain Archaea; phylum Halobacteriota; class Methanosarcinia; order Methanosarcinales; family Methanosarcinaceae; genus Methanosarcina. Next base: position 18,193 of record CAWHXP010000005.1, read on the forward strand.
CCAAAAATGTGGCCATTGAATCTTGAAAAATTGTTGTTGGTGTTTTTTATCTTGATTGAATAGTTACAGATAAGGTTTGGTATTTCAAAAAATTGTCTACAAAGAAGTTTATTGTTTTTCAACCCTGGATTTTCTTTTTAAGCTTCTTTGCTTCTTCTGCAACTCTCTTTTTTGAGTACACTTTTGCTATCAGTTCCACAGCATCAAGGTTACGCACTGCATTGTCAAGATATCCGAAAACATCACCCTGGTATGCGGAAATCCCGTAATTATCTTCAAGTTTTTTTATGATTTGTGCCGGATCCAGTTCTTCAGTACGCAGCTGGATTATTTTTTCCGAAAATTTCTGTTCTGCGCAACCGCAGTAAGGGGAGTCCTTGCATGTGCATGTTAAAAAGTCCGAAGCAAAGTTCAACATGAGCTCCCTGATTTTTGTGTCAAGCAGATCGAGAGATTCTCCATCAAAGATTATGTCAAGGGTAGCTCCCTGGAAAATTCTTGAAGGCATATTCACATGCAATGAGTTTCCTATATGTTTTGCATGCTTAAAATATGCAGCATCGAAAAATTCCAGGTTTGTTGCAATCTTTAGAGGATCATTGTCTTCAAGCACAGAATCCCGAATAAGGAAAGCTTTGGATATAGGTAGAAAATGAGATGCAATAACTTTTCCTAGTTGCGTAAGAGTTATCCGGTTTCCCTTTCTTTCTAAAAATCGGTAGCTTTGCAGGCGCAAGATCAGTTTATCCAGATCGAAGCTTCCGAACATAAGGCCGTGTATTTTTTTGAGATCCTGGATAGATGAGGTGACTGCAATAGATGCAAGAACTTCTTCAAGTTGTTCAGCTTCTCCATATTCAACCCCCATGGACAGCATTTCTCCTTGCAGCAACTTAATTGCGATTTCTTCTTCTGTATCGGGTTGGGAACTTGAATATGATTTTCCTGGCACTGGTATAAGCACAACAATTCCCCTGTCATGGTAATCCGGCCTTCCTGCCCTCCCGCTCATTTGCAGGAAGTCCTGGACCGAAATCCATTCTATTCCCATTGCTAGTGTATCAAATATAACCTGAGAAGCCGGAAAGTCAACGCCTGCAGCGAGGGCAGCAGTTGTCACAACTACAGGGAGTTGTCCTTTTGAAAAGAGAGTTTCAACCTTGTTCCTTTCATATTGGGAAAGTCCTGCGTGATAGGGAGCCGCTTGGATTGAAAGAGCTCCTGCAAGCCTGTGACAGTTTCTACGTGAATTTGTAAAGACAATCGTCTGTCCCCTGTGATTTTTGGAAGAGAACATCGAATATTCTTCTTTTGCAAGCTGGGAAATCAACTTTGCTTTTTCAGTCTCCTGGCAGAAAAGTAGATGCCTGTCGATAGGGACCGGTCTGTGTTCATAGAGAACAAGTTGAGCTCCAAGTTTTTTTGAATATGCTGCAGGGTTCGCAACAGTTGCGGAAAGGTAGATAAATTGAGCTGTGGGTGCCGCATAAAGTAATCTTCCTATTAGCCCGTCCAGTCTGTGCCCTCTTTCCTGATCTTCGAGCATATGGACTTCATCCACAACTACAGTTCCTATTTTACCCAAAAAATCGGCGTTTCCTGATCGAAGCATGTGGTCTATACCTTCGTAAGTCCCTACGATTATATCTGCATTCGGACTGGTCTGCATTTTCAAGCGCTTAGATGTCTTTATAAGGGTTGCACCAATTTTTATGGAAGTAGTCAGCCCAAGCTTTAAATAACGTTCTTTGAATTGCTCGTATTTCTGATTTGCAAGAGCTACTAGTGGAACCAGATAGATCATCTTTCCTTTTTTGTCTAAAAGATTTTGTACTCCAGCCATCTCTCCAATTAGGGTTTTCCCGGTTGCAGTTGCTGAGACAACAAATTGGTTTTTTCCTTTCAAAAGCCCGGCTTCTACAGACAGTGCCTGGACTGGGAGTAGAGTATCTGATTTCTGGTTCAAAATATTCTTGAAATTTTTTTCGAGAGGGAGCTCGTCAACTTTTAATGTAATAGTTGAAGGAATTGTCCTGATAGTGTCATACTTCGTGAATTCGGGATCTAGCTTTTCAGGGTTCAGCATTCTTATGGTTCTATCCAGATCCTTTGTTTTAAGGAGAACTTTCTCCAGAAAACTTACTGATTTTTCTCCATACTGTAAATCTGCTGAGCTAACTACTCGCATAAGTTCTTCTTTCGCGCATCTCCAACATATGAGTTCATTATGGAACTTAATCGACTTGCTATTTGTAAAATTGAAACGTTTATTGATCCAGCAGTGTTTGCAGATTTTAACTCGGTCTGCTTCGAGTTGAAAACCTTTAAGCATTTCTAGAAAATGAGCCTCATTTGCAGAATTTCCCTCCTTCTGCGAGCATGATTCTATTTGCACTGCGTAAAAGCTCTACAAACTTCTGTGGGGGGATGAATTCTTCTTTTTTCTTGTCGGTTAGGAGCCTAATTTTGTGAGGTCTCGGTCCTTTATGACTATTATTTACATGGAGTTCGGCCAAATAAAGTGGTTGTTTCATCCGGTCCTTTATGGCCATTATTATTATTTTCGATTTTTCAGCGTAGACTAGGACCCAGAGAGTCATTGTTTATCCTGATATCTGAATGGTATAAGTAAACTTCCGTTTGGATTTTAAAATATGTATTTTGCTGCCGTCTTATTTTTCAGGGAATCTTTTTCTGTTGTTAGAGGTTATATTTATGACGTCCACTTCAAGTATTATTCACATGCACACTTTTTTATTTTACACTTTTTCGTGTATCTGTCCTTTATTCACTTTTTTCCTGAGAACCTCATCAATAGAGCGGTGTGATATAAGTGAAAAATTGCTCTAAATAGATCTCAATGTATATATATAATTTTATCTGTATTTATTTGTCCATGCCATATACTGTACTTTCAATATTCTTTTTATCCCCGGACTGCTTTATTCATGGAAAATTATAGAAATATTTGATAAATCTCTGATTTTCGAGAGTTATTTCTACTCCATTTATATGCACATGAAAATATTTGGTCGTGCCAAATTATTTGGTTAATTACGTTTCCAGTAATAATATGAATTCCATTTCTCAGTCTGTAACAAATCAACAGAGAAACAAATAAACCTTAGAAAGGAGAACATTAAATGAAACTTTTACTGATTGCTGACATCCACGCAAACTATCGACGCTCTCAGGACTATTCTTGAAGTCCCTCACGATAGGGTCATCTGCCTTGGAGATATTGTGGACTATGGGCCGGAGTCTGACAAATGTATCGATCTATTGCGAGAGAAAGTAATTCCGACAATAAGGGGGAACCATGACAATGCAGTCGCTTTTAAGATAGACTGCCAATGTGGATACAATTATAAGTATCTATCAATTGCGACTAGGGAATATACATGGAAAGTTCTTGATAAATCTAGAATAGAATATCTGCAGAAACTCCCTCTTTGATTAAAGAAATAATCGATGGTAAGAGATTTTATCTGATCCATGGAAGTCCTAGGTCTGTGTTTGAATATATTAAACCAGAAACCCCGGATGAAGTAATTATAAATATGATCGATGAAGCAATGGAACCTGTAGATGCGGATTTCCTAGTAATCGGACATTCCCACATTCCCATGTATAGGAAACTCGGAAATCTGACAATTTTAAACACGGGTTCAGTAGGTCAGCCGAGAGACGGAGATCCCAAGTCAAGTTGTGTATCATTTGATACATAATGCGAAAAAGCTGAATTTCTCCGACTTGATTACGATATCAATGCAGTCTGCACAAAAATCAGGGACAGAATGCCCCATGTAGATGAACTGATAGGTATTCTCAGACGGGGGTACTGATATTAATAAAATATGTGGCAAATTGGACTCAGGTTTCTCTGATCGCATTTATTGTTATTTCTATATGTTCGGGCTTTATATCTAAATGCATGTTTTATACAATTGGATACTGGGCGATTTATATATTTTTTTTAATAGGGAAGTTTACTTTGTAGATTGAAGTATTATTCATTTGTATTTTTGTAGTTATTTTTAATCATTAATGTCTAAACAAACTTCAAAAGGCTGAAAATGAAAAAAACGATATATGGTAACGCGAGCAGAGGGTATGTCCTCGTAACGGCTTTAGGAAGCACCATGCTGGTTATTTTAATCCTAGTGAGTTTCGCAGGTGCATGGCTATTTGCAGATATCTCGAAATCCGGCAGCAACAATGTCTCTAATTTAAACAAGTCTGATGATGCAATAAGAGCATATGACAATGCAATTGAAATCAGACGTTGGTCCAATAAAATAGATGTTCTAAATAAATTAAATAAATCCGATTTGTAGGTTGAATAGCTATTTAATTCTTATTTATTTTTATTCTTTGAGAGCGGAACATAGTAATTCTTTTGCTCGTTACTGTAACATATATTTTAATAAAAACGGTGCATTTAATACACAATAAGGTAAAAATATTCTATAATTTCGGTTGAAAAAGGAGAAAAAATATAGATTTTGACACAAAAAAATATACGCAACAACGAAGAAGAAAAAGATTTCTATTGTTTTGGATAATTTGAACTTTTTCCTGTGCTTTGATGAAGTTTGAGTGCTTTTTCGTGATCTCCCATCTGGTGATAGAGTCCAACGAGATTGTTTATGGTTTTTGCAACAGATGGGTGTTGAGGACCCAGGACCTTTTCACGAATCTCAAGTGCCTTTTGAAAAAGTGGGATTGCTTTTTCGTAATCTCCCATCTGGCGATAGAGTTCGGCTAGATTGTTTATGGTTGTTGCAACAGACGGGTGTTGGGGACCCATGACATTTTCATAGATTTCAAGTGCCCTTTGATAAAGTGGGAGTGCTTTTTCGTAATCTTCCCTCTGATGATATAGCAATGCGAGATTATTTTGGGATGTTGCAACAGACGGGTGTTGGGGACCCATGACATTTTCATAGATTTTAAGTGCTCTTTGAAAAAGTGGGAGTGCTTTTTCACAATCTCCCATCTGACGATAGAGTTCTGCGAGATTGTTTAAGGTTGTTGCAACATATGGGTTTTGGGGACCCAGGACCTTTTCACGAATGTCAAGTGCCTTTTGATGAAGTTTGAGTGCTTTTTCATGATTTCCCATACTTTCGTAGAGTTCTGCAAGATTGTTTAGTGTTGTTGCAACAGATGGGTTTTGTGAACCCAGAACCTTTTCACTGATTTCAAGTGACTTTTGAAAAAGTGGGAGTGCTTTTTCGTAATCTCCCATCTGACGATAGAGTTCAGCTAGATTGTTTAGTGTTGTTGCAACAGATGGGTGTTGTGAATCTAGGACCTTTTCGCTGATTTCAAGCGCCCTTTGAAAAAGTGGGAGTGCTTTTTCGTAATCTCCCATCTGACAATAGAGTTCTGCGAGATTGTTTAGTGTTGTTGCAACAGATGGGTTTTGTGAACCCAGAACCTTTTCGTAGACTTCAAGTGCCCTTTGATACAGTTTGAGTGCTTTTTCGTGATCTCCCATCTGACGATAAAGTCCGGCTAGATTGTTTATGGTTGTTGCAACAGACGGGTTTTGGGGACCTTGGACCTTTTCACGAATGTCAAGTGCCCTTTGATACTGTTTGAGTGCTTTTTCGTGATCTCCCATCTGACGATAAAGTCCGGCTAGATTGTTTAGTATTGTTGCAACAGGTGGATTTTGTGAACCCGGAATTTTTTCATAGACTTCAAGTGCCCTTTGATACAGTTTGAGTGCTGTTTCGTAATCTCCCATCTGACGATAGATTTCGGCTAGATCGTTTAGTGTTGTTGCAACAGATGGGTTTTGTGAATCTAGGACCTTTTCACTGATTTCAAGTGCCCTTTGATACAGTTTTAGTGCTTTTTCACAATCTCCCATCTGACGATAAAGTCCGGCGAGATTGTTTAGGGTAATTGCAACAGATGGATTTTGAGGACCCAGAACCTTTTCACTGATTCCAAGTGCTCTTTGATACAGTTTGAGTGCTTTTTCGTGATCTTCCATCTGACGATAAAGTCCGGCTAGAATGTTTAGGGTTGTTGCTACATCTTGATGTTCAGCTCCAAGTTTCGCTTCCAAAATTTGCAGTGTTTCTTCATACATAGGGGCAGTCAATTGCCAAAATGCTGCACTGTTGAACGGATCTGAAGCAGCAATAAACCAATTGAGCAAATCTTTTGTTTCAAGTGTTTTTTTTGCGTGATAAAAGGCTTCTTTCAGGTATTTTTCGTGTTCTGGAGTGATTGATTTAATATCCATCTTTTTTAGTTTGTTTTCGTAGTACTCAAACATGAATTTATGGACATTTTTTCTTTCAACAGGATCTTGATATTCTCTAAGGCTTTTTCTCATCAATTGATGAATTAAATATTTTCCATTGGTATCTGTTTTGATAAATGAAGACTTGATCAAATCTGAAAAGGCACAAACTTGGAGTCTTGGATCAAACTTTGCCATTAATATCTCGAACAGGTCTCGATCCCAAAAATTAGTTGTTGAGAGCACTTCGAGAGTGCGTATTTCATCTTTATCCAGGTATTCCATAAATTTTTTGAAGATCTCTGGTTGTGTTTTTCCGAAGTCTTCCGAAGTTGGCTGTCTATTTTTGTAGATTTTTATCTTTTCAAAAATATCTACAGATAGGTTTAGGTAGTAAGGAACTCGTTCACTAGCTTCGATTATTATATCGCGGATATCTTTATTTTCAATACAGCAATCTTCTAAAAATTTGATACAGTCATTCTCTGGAAGCTTTTCGACTTGGTGTTGTTCCAGAAACATTCCCCAGTCTGGATCACATGTATATGCCCATAGTAATTCTTCTCTCCCAGAAATTATCCAAGAAACTCCCGGCATGTTTGAGATAAGGTCATCCCTTATCCATTTATCATTTTGATGTAAAGCATCTTTATCCTTTAGATCTTCCCAGAGAGCTTCGTAAGTATCGATAAAAATGTATACTTTCGAATTTTCATATAAGTATTCAGAAAAATCAGCGATAAAAATAACTGATAGTAATTCTTTGATCAGATTCGGCTCAAATAATTCAACTTTGGAAATGTCAATATGGTGTAGATGAAGCCATCTTCTGAAGCTTTCTGAAGCTCTGTTTAGTGTTTCCCAAGCTAATATAATTTGTCCAGAGTTCTCAAGAACGTCTATTATCTTTTCTAAAAATCCCCCTTTCTCAATCGAGGAATAATTTTGTTTTTGGAGTGGAATTTCTGGATGAGCTTTTTTCCAGTATATCGCATGAATAGCATTAAAAAGACAAAATTCTGCATCACATTTTTCCTGGATTTTGTTCCGTAAAGTTATGAGAAATGCACTTATGTCCCGATAAGTGCTTACGTCGAAATCGATAGAAACCCAAAATATATAGGGATATTCTTCATCCAGTATTTTTTGAAACTCTTTTTGTAATTTGCTTTTCCCGATTCCAGCGATACCATGGTAATATAAAATATTGTATTTTCGAGTTCCTGAATTCTGGAGATTCTCTTTGAAAGCCTGAATACAGAATTCCCTATCAACAAATACTCTTTCTTTTCCAAAGTAAATTGTAGGAACAATTGTCATATATATCTCCATAGACCAAGTTCTGATAAGCCAGGACTCCGACAATTGACGCAACTTTAACTTGCACTATATACAACTGTTTTAATATTTAAATATAGCAATCGGATGAAAAGTTAATGTTATTGATAAAATTTCTGTTTTTCTTGTTTCATCGATGCACAGATTTTCAAGTAAAAAGTATGTATATTCTCAACGTAAGCTTTCCACTTGTATTTTTTTTTTCGGACTATTACTCAGCATAACAAGTGTGATTTAATTTTCTTTTTTATTACGGTTAAAGGCTTAATGCTATTGATTTTCAAGTTTAACTATTTAGTCATAGATTAGTTTGTAGGCTTTATATTGAACGTTTAAGATTTGGCTAGACTAATGTAGAGTTAAGTCATTAATTAATGATATTTTTAAAAATCAATTATAGCTACAAACATAATTATTGGCGCTTAAGTTACTCTAAATTCTATAACCACGGAAATAAAGATGGGTAATATACAAAAAAAGGTACCCTTGATCCTCTTCCTGTCTTATTTACCGTGTTTTCCGTAGTTCAACTTTGCATTTAAATTTAGTAGATTAAAATATGTACTTGACGATAAATCCATTTTTGCTCTTTACCGGGGAGTTTTTATAGATGAACTCCCAAAGTAGCCTCCCCAAAAGTGCGTAGATGTAACAATAACTCCCTCAGTAAATCTGCTCCGCCAGATAGTTTCCGAACTCGTCTGTTTGATCTGATCAAGTCGGGTTTCGATCCAGTTGATGTGTTCCTCCTCTTCCTTCAGGATCGATTCGAGAAGCACTTTTGTATCATTATTTCCAATCTCCCCGCTAAATGGATACCTTCGTCGTAACATCAAATAAGCGATTTTTCGGCTATAACGGTCAGTTCGTGGGTAAATGAATGTTTAGGTGTTCAATAATTTTCTAATTTCCTTTCATAAATAAACTTCTATTGAATTGAAAAGGGCGCTTCTATGAGGACCATTCTCGTAATGGTTTTGCTTTTAGCGTTTACAAGTTTCTATGAATTTCCTCCATAAGCGGGGGTGCTGACATTTCTGGCGTAACTATCTCGATATATGCACCGTTTTTATTATTCTCCAGCTCTGTCATAATCTTATCCAGTTCACTACAAGTGATGGCCTTTCTCGTCAGCCAGTCCTCGCAGCCAAGCACCTCTGGCAATTTATGATATTGCCACTGAGCAAGATCGTTGTAGCAATAATCTAATTTCTTAGACAGCATTTTTTCTACCAGGTAACCGTTATTATTCAAAACGAAAATGATAGGCTTTAGACCATAGCGGTAAAACTGGCTAACCTCTTGGGCAGTCATCTGGTGTGCCCCTTCGCCTGTTATGAGAATTACCCGTTGATTCGGTGCAGCCAGTGAGGCTCCAAATGAAGCCGGAGTAGCCCAACCTATCGCCCCCCATAGCGTCTGGCTATGGAATTTAGACCCTTTAGGTAAAAATATTGGCAATAATCCGTAGAAGGATGTACCTAAATCTACTATGATGATATCATCTGGCTTAAAAAAATTCGCGTAGCTTGCATATAAATAATCTGCCGTTATTAGGTTGCCAGCGTCCACCTTAGGCATTTTAGGATGTTTGGCTACAGGACCTTTGATATCAGTACGTTTATGAAGTCTCTTGCAGAGCTCACCCAGTACATCATACATTTTTAGATTAAGATAATCAGCATGCCCGATATGTACCTCAGAAGGCATGATACTGATTATACGGGATTTATCCAGCCTTGCCGCGAATTTACCTACTCCTCCCAAATTTATGTCAGACAAGATAGTGCCTATGGCAAGTATACAGTCGCAGGATTCCACAAAATCCCTAATTTCAGGATTCACAAGATGTCCGCTGTATAATCCCAGATAAGATGGATTAGTTTCGTCGAGCACTGACTTATCCATTGCCATGGTCACATAAGGTAAGCCTGTAGCATTAACCACGGCAGTGGTCAAGTCCTTAAGTCCGAAACGGTCAACGAAAATGCCGGGCATAATACAGGCTTTCGTTGAATTTGATAATTTATTTGTAATGATCGAGACCACTTCTTCCAGCACTTCAGGATCACTTTTTACAGGCACTTTTGCTAATGCAGGGCTAAATGAGACATTCTCATTGACATAGTCTTTAGGTATGGCAATGTAGACTGGACGACGATACTCCATGGCTGTCGCGATGACGCGCTCGACTTCGTGAATGCAGTTTTCTGGGGTAAGTACTGTTTTAGCACATACGATAGGTGTAGCCATTTTCATAAAGAGGTCGAACTCTCCGTTGCCAAGTGCATGATGTACTATGGCATGTTTCTCCTGAATTTGCATATTTGGCATTCCGACAATGTGAAATACCACTGTATGCTCCCCATAAGAGCCTGCTATTCCGCATAATGCTGACAGCTCACCCACTCCAAAGGTAGTAGACAATGCTGACATGCCAGTGATGCGAGCATAGCCGTCAGCAGCATAAGCGGCATTCAGCTCATTGCAGCAACCGATCCAGCGTAGCTCTTTGTCGTCGCATATGGCATTGTTGATAGGAAATGCGTAGTCTCCTGGCACGCCGAAAATATCCCTAATGCCCAGCTGTTTTAATCGATTCAGAAGATATTGAATAACTGTCTTAGGCATGATAACACCCCTTGTTTATGTTTGCCTGTCTCATAGTTTAGGGCAAAGCTCATTATTATATCAATTAACAAATATGTGATCCCTACGTAAAAGGTTGCTGTCCTTAAAGTCATGCAACTACTTGATTTATCAAAATTGGCTTAAGGACCAGGATAAAATTTATTTCGGTTATTGTTTTAACAGGGATATTTTGAGTGATACCATATTTTATTTTTTGTTCAACATTCTTCCCCGATTGAGAAAGTTTTCCCAAGGTTACACACAATATCATAATATCTGCTATTTCAGTCTCATTTCTTCTTTTCTTTGCCCATTAATTTTCATTCTTTTGGGGATCTACACTTATAACATAACTGTCGCTAATGTTACAAAAAAGACAAACATTAAAATGCACACTATCTTTTTTATTCTGTCAAATTTTTAACCTATAAAGCTGAATTTATTGGCAAAAGTGTAATGAAAATCGACGAACACAATACGTCTAAGAGTTGTTGTTCCGGTAAAAAGTCTGGTCTGCTAAATTGGAATATACTATGAAATATGATTTTGGAACGTAATTGATATAGATCGTAGCGGTGCTATTTATTATAATAAGTTGCCACTCGTAAAATGCCTTGTGAACATGCTACTAGCTTTTTGCTGATATCTTATGAAAATCAGGTATTATTAATGGCCATGATACTTAGGTTATACTCGCGAGATAGTTTTACTTGTAAACGAAGCCCTTTAGTCTTTATCTCAGGTGCGGTTCGCTGTAAAAAAGTCTGAAAATGAATTTGTAGCGATATAAAATGGCGTTAAAAGATTTCAGAGGGACCTAAAAATGGAAGAAACAGTTGATAAAGTTGAAATTGTAGTTTTAGGTGGCGTAGGTTTCAATTCATACAGGAATTTTAAGGTTCTGACAGTACAGACCCCTTATGGAGAAGTCATAGCCTATCACAACACTATTAGGGGAAAAAGAATTGCGATCATTCCAAGGCACTCAGGAAAAAATCATATACCCCCCCATAAGATCAATTACAGAGCGAATATATGGGCCATAAATGTCCTTGGGGCAAAACGTGTAATCTCCACAAATTCTGTTGGATCAATGCGTGAGCACCCAGTGGGAAGTTTTGTGGTACTGGATGATTTTATAGATTTTACTCGGAACAGACCTTCAACCTTTTATGATGACACCACTGTGCATATTGACGTCTCTGAGCCATATTGCGCGGAAATTAGGAAAGTGCTCATAACGGCCCTTGAAAAGCAGCTATTTCTCTACACAGAGGGCATTTATGCGTGCACAGAAGGCCCACGCTTTGAAACGAGGGCAGAAATTCACATGTTGAGCAAGTTTGCAGATGTTGTAGGCATGACTGGTGTGCCAGAGGTAACCCTAGCAAAAGAACTCAGTCTTTGTTATGCTTCTCTTGCCGTTGTCACAAACCAGGCATGTGGAATGACAACTCATAAATTAACAGCAGACGAAGTAACTATGGTAGTGGGAAAAACTCAGGATGCAATCTTTGAGATCATCTCTGATGTGATCGAAAATATTCCAGAAGTACGGAACTGTAAATGTAGGCTTACAAGGGAAGGGGCTTACCTTTAAAAATTCTATTTGTGAGGCTAAGAAAATATATTATGTTCAACTCTTTTTACAAATATATTGCTCATAAATATAAAAATTTAAAAATTTGAATTATAGTATCATACCTTTTATCGCACAGATGTCTGTACATCTATTGAAAATTTAGATAAAATAAAATTTTGGACTGATTGTTTATAGAGTTTATATAAGCAATTTGTTGAAGTCGAAGTTTTAAGCAATTCTCTATAGAGGTTCCGATTTACTTTGAATTTTTTCCCGCTAGAATCCTGTCCAAAATTTTTCTCGCTAATTTTTGTATTTAGCCCATTTTTTGGTCCATTATTCTTTGATTTTAAATATAGTTTCAGCTATTCTAAAAATGTTTGTTTTATTTTTCAATGCCATCAATTGATAGAGATTATAACAAAATGTTATACAGACCATCTTTGGGTTTACTCTTTTAAAATAGTTACAATTATTTTTATCACCTTAAGTATCTTTTTTAGTTATTGTATAAACTAGTTTCTCTGTAGCTCTTTTTGAACTGATTTTCTTGATTGTTACTATATCACTAACTCTCGAAAGATATATTTACTATTCTTTTCATTGTTGCTTCATGACCTTTTTATTTTGCATAAAAGTATCTTCAATCTCTGTAAACCACTTCATTTTGAAACAATTATGTGCATTCCGAAGTTCAATTTTATAGCACAAAGGTAGCTAAAAATATAACTCCGTTAAAAATATAACTTCGTTAAAAATATAACTTCGTTAGTTAATAAAGGTTTTATGGGAATTTACTATATCCGCAGTTTGCAGCGTGGTATTGGACAGAAATAGTTTACCCTTTGGGAATAGCACTTACTTCCTAAACTTGGAATTAATTATCAGTTCTTAATAATATTCTTTGAGATAAATCGTCCGAAATATACGAGTTGAAGAGACAAGCACCGTGCAAGAAATCTTGAAAATGGTTTATAAGTTATGTAACCATATATAGGCTCATGAATCATTCTATTCGCAGTTACAAATTATTCAACTTCTAAGGATTAAGAGGTGTTCTTATGATTGAAATAAAATTACATGGTACATACAATATTTATTATGCAATTCTTGGGATGAGGAACCCTATGAATTCCTGGCACCTTATGGATAGCAGTGAACTTGATCAGGCAGGGAACTGCAAACTAGGCGAAAAAGATCTGAATCTAGCTCAGAGGTTGATTCTTGCAGGGAGTGAGCACGGCAAATTTTTAAGGTTCATTTCAGTTTGTTTTGACCTCACAGCTCCTCTATATTGGTGGAAAGAGTTTGACACTTACAAGTTCACAGAAAAGAACTCCTGCTCTACAATGCATAAGCTGACTAGCAAGGATCTGGGTCCTCATGACTTTTCTTTTGACAAACTGACGGATATCAGGAATGCCCAGATCCAGCATCTTAATGATCTCATAAAAGCCTACCGATCCCGAGAAGGGGCTAGTGAGGAAGATAATGAATTCCGAAAAATCGTGTTCAGAGAGCTTATTCAGGATCTTCCAAGTGCTTACATGCAGAAACGCACTGTAATAACCAATTATGCTGAACTCCGAAATATCTACTTCCAACGCCGTAATCACAAGCTTGATGAGTGGAGGAAATTCTGCGCTTGGGTGGAGGAGGCACTGCCATACTCAGAAGAGCTAATTTGCTTGGGAAAAAGTGAAATTAAAAATTAAAAACGAATTGGTTAAAAAGTACTTTTTAAAGAGGCCATGTATCGAAGCATGAAGCATGTAATGATCCACAAGTCTGTAGGTGAATGACCAGATTCCAGAATAGCTTTACAGATTAACAAAGGGATGAAAATAACAGAATTCATAAAAACATAGGAGTTATGCAGTTAAACTGAATTATCAATAGAATTAAGATTTTAATTGTCAATATGGAACTCTGAACAACAGTGCTTATATTTTTTAACAGAATAACATAAGCAAAGGACTCATTTTTATTCAAATTTATAATAGATAATCTATATTCCTTCAAAATTTTTTACTCCATACAATTTAAAGTTATATATTATTTTTTTGTTTTTGAAATATTTAGTTTTGAAAAACGCACCACATTTATGAAATGTTGTGTCAGTTTGAGGGATCTATTAAATTTATGTTCTAGCTAAATTTCCCAACTGAAGCTAAGGCGTTCAAAATAAATTCTTCAGGCTCGATGTTTTAAAAAAATTGTTAGCGGAAGTCTTTTTCCTAGAAGGAAAACATTTATACATTTATAGGTGAAGCTATGCTTAATTTTGAAAGGATGCAACATTTCTGAATTTGAAGGACATCCAAATTTTGATTTATTATCATTAAGCTTCTAGAGGATTTCGATAAACCTCTGATTTTCATGGGTTATTTATATATTAATTATAAGTAAATAATGGAATTTATGTGGTTATCAAAATAATTTCCAATTTATTTTTTGCAGCTTATCGATCTATATATCATTAAAAAAATGGTCACAATAACTCAAAGGATAGAAATCACAGGAAACAGTAACAATGTCTGAGAGTGAGCAGTATTCGAGAAATACTTTAATGGATTTTATCGAACATCAACCCATTGATATAGAAATATGTGACGTAACACTCCGAGATGGGGAACAGACACCTGGTGTTGTATTCACGAAAGAGCAGAAACTGGCAGTTGCCATTGAGCTTGATTCCATGGGTGTCGAGGTTATAGAAGCCGGATTCCCAGTAGTTTCTGCAAAAGAAAAGGAGATCGTGAAGGAAATTGCAAATCAGGGCTTAAATTCAAGGATATGTTGTCTATCAAGAGCAGTGAAAGGAGACGTTGATGCTGCCCTTGAGTGTGATGTTGACATCGTGAGTATTTTTATTGCAATGTCTGAAATGCATCTCAAATACAAGTACCATAGGAGTCTTGAAGAAATGCTCAGCTGTGCCAAGGAAGTCATTGAATATGCAACTGATCATGGGTTAAAAGTACGTTTTGCAGCTGAGGATTCGAGCAGAACTCCGATAGATCGCCTAAAAAAGGCTTTCAAAGAGGTTGAAACTGAGTATAAGGTACAATATATAAGCCTTGCGGATACCATCGGCATCCTTAATCCGACCACAACTTACTACCTTGTTAGCGAGATTTACAAATCAGTTAATACTTCCATTTGCATTCACTGCCACGACGATCTTGGGATGGCCACAGCAAATACTATTGTGGCGGCAGAAGCTGGGGCAAAGCAGCTCCACACAACAGTCAACGCAATTGGGGAAAGGGCAGGGAATGCCTCACTTGAGGAAGTAATTGTGGCTCTCAGAGTGCAGTATGGAATTGACCGTTACGATACAACAAAACTAACCACACTTTCTAAAATGGTATCCAAATATTCAGGCATCACACCCTCACCAAATAAAGCTATTGTCGGGGAAAATGCTTTCACCCACGAATCTGGAATTCATGTTGCTGCAATCTTGGAAGAGCCGCGAACTTATGAACTCTTTCTTCCAAGTATGGTTGGTGGGAAACGTAATTTAATTGTTGGAAAGCATACCGGCACAAAGGCCCTTAAAGGCATTATCAATAGCATCGGCTTCTGTCTTGAACGAGAAGAACTATGTGCTCTTATTGAAAAGGTCAAGGTATGCACAGAAGAGAAGCACAAAAGCATCTCACGTGAGCAGCTCGAAAAGTTAATCACTCAGGTAAGACAGGAAAAAAACATTGTAGGAAATCCAGAAAAGGATTTTTTAGCTGAAAATATTGGGGAACAGAACGTTTCATAAGCTTCTTTACGTCTCTAAAACGCTATTTTCTAAAAAAATTATAAAACTTTTAATTTTTTTATTCGTTTTGAAATAGTTCCTCCAATATAAACATCAGTCACTGTAAAATTATTTGGTTTTTATTTCGTTGTGGGATTCAACATGGATACCAAAAGTGGAATTATTCAATGATTAGTTATAGTTTTATTATTCCATATCTTGCACAAGCTATTTTTTGAGTCAAATATTACAGTTGTATTCTATATTTTTTAATAGTTTATATATATTCACTCTATTATATGATTAATGGAAACTCTTCAGCTAGATAAAAAAAATATCGGTAGCTATTTTCTTTGCGATCGAATGAATAACTCTAAGTGTGTAGATTTCATTTAACTGTTGTCTATTGATTATGTTTTTTTATATGATTCAGAAATTCGAACTATCTATTGCATCAAAAGAGATACTGATCAATAAATTTTTGGTAGGCCGAATAGTTAAGATTGGCGTGTTAAAAGATCTTAATTTTAGTAGATCCACTTAATTTTCACTTTGAATCCGTAATTCCACATTCTCTGATGGGTTTATTTTTGTATTTAATCTTTTCCTTCCTCGCATACACATTCGCTTAGCTCTATACAACAATTAAAATGTTGCAGTAGAGCATTATTTGACTTATCAACAATTAATTTTCTTCGAAAAGCGGTACGATCTACATCGCAAGAATGTGATGTTTTGAATGTGAATCAACAACTGACTTTGAGTTCTAGTTATGATTCATTGAGAAAGATCTGCCTGTTATATTTGGAAATGCGCGAGATATGAAGGCATTACGCACAAAAGAACTACAAATAAGATCGATTCAGAATTAATTGAAAAAATTGCATTGAATAGCATGATTTAGCTATCAGAGTTTTTCCAAAAGATTATAGAGAATTTTGTTCATACATTCGGCTTCGTCATAATTTGCGCAAGAAAGAATGGATAAAAAAATTAAGTTAAAGCTATTCCTGCATCTGAAATGTTCAATCTAAATGATGTAATTGCATACATTTTTGATAAGAATTGTAGAAAAATTCTATCATAAATTTCTTTAGGTAAGATAGTAGATCAGATATTAGATAATCTCCAGCCAAATGTTCTTATAATGAGCGTTCAAATATTGAAGCTCTGGCCTTATAAATTTCTCACAGATCTATTTAAGCTACAGGAATGCCCAAAATTTATAGAGCATTTTGACAATGAAATCAAAACTTTATGGAGAATAATTTTCAAGTATGCTTATAGGAAGCATTAAAGTGTGATAAAATTTTTAATGCCAGTTTTGTTATTGGGTAAATTGGTGCAGCAATTTTAATTGCTGAAACTGGTAACTTAAAAGATTTTCTTCGGTGTATAAACTTCTTTTCATATCTTTGAGTTGTTCCAAGAGTATAACAAATGCCGATTAATTCTCCAACGGAAGAATCATAGAAAGAGGATCAAAGGTAACAAAGTGAATTCTATTGCAGATTACTCATTAAGCAATAAGAAAGAGAAATAGTGGGGTAATAGAATTATTTAACCGGAAAAAGAAATAAATTGGAACTGCAAAGGCAATCATTGCTCTAGCAAGAAAAATTTGAACAATAATATGGTATTTTATTACAAATGATGAAATGTATGAGGATGAAAATGGGAAATTTGAAGGAGAGTGATTTTTATGGCTGAAAAATTTTCGGTTGATGAGTGTATAAAAATAATTGATGGAATAATGCAATTATGAAAAAATGAAGGTGAGAGCACATTGAGAATCTTTACTCATATCAAATGACCAAGTAATATATACAATTTGCGGTTTGTTATTATTGTTTCTGCGAAGTTAAGAGGGGCTGAGATGCGTTGAAATTGGTGTGAAGATTTGTGAGTTAAAATTCAATTTTTGAGACTTTTGATTGAATTCTGGTTTTTAGAATTTCTTTATAAAATTGTGCAAAATAACAAATTTTTAATCATATTCATTGGTTGTTAAAAATTATAGGGAATTTCTATAAATCTTCAATTTCAACAATTGTTTATATTAGGCTTATATAATAAACCAGCTCAAAATTGAGGTTTATCGAAATCTTCCTTAAACCCGAGACTCTCTTTAAATTTTTCCGAAAGCAAAAGATATATAGTTTTTCAGATTTCATCGATACCATACGGAGATTACCAAAATTTTAATTACACTTAAATTAATGTTCTATTAAATGATATAGATTCCATAAAGTTTTCTGCATGAAGAGATTAAACAGCATCATACTGCATTTGAGCTTGTACGTATTCTGGCTGAATATGCTCAAATTGTTGAATTTATTTGTAATTAGATTTTTTTGAGTTACAAGTCATGTTCTGTGTTATGGAGGAAGATGTATGGTACGTTCTGATGAAGGTAATAGAAGATATAAAAAATTCAAGGAAAGCAATGAAAGATTTCTTGACGCTCTTGGTCATATATTCGATGAATGGCTTATGAGTAAGAATGAGAATACTTTTTTGAGGGTGAGGGGTCAGAGTGGTGGCTCTAGGATATCTGTGCTTGATGATGTATATGAAGCAATTACTGAATATATAGAAGGTAATGATGATTTCGTAAAGGATGATTTTGTGCTTGAATTTTGTGAGCTTATCAAAAATGAAAATATAGATCTTTATGAGCGTTTGATAAGCAAAATTATTGGTGATTTTGTGTTCGATGTGGTAAATGCATATTCTGTGAGTAAGTGAGATTATGTCTAATGGGTATTGTTATATCACTTCTGTCTTTCAGAGCCATTTTGAAAATTGTTGAAGTTATGCATTGAGTGTTGAATTTTTTTAAGCTATTTTCTATTCAATGGATACCGACAGTTCAATTTCGTTCTTGGCCTTCAGCTGCAGTACCCAACTACTTAACTTTGCCAGTTGAGTAAAAATAAGTACTTTTGTTTGTGCTATTCGGTCCGTTGAAAACTACCATAAATATTATGCTGTTTACATCTATAATTTGCCATTACTTTGAAATTAATTAATAGTTCTTTCGTAAAATAATAAATATTTCATTCTTTCTTTAACTCTGCAAGATGTCACAGCATTTAAACTGTATATTATTGGAGTCAAATTGATTTAATTCAGATGGTAAATTAACAAATTCAAGCCAGATAAATTATGTTCTCATTTATTAGATTTCTTTAATCGACAAATTTCGATAAAAGTTTGGAAGTATCGTTCTTATATATTAGGACTCAGTTTTTGAACTTCTACGGGATTTATTGACAAAGTGAAATAAAAAGTTGAACCTTTACCCAGTTCAGATTCTACCCATATACGTCCACCAAGACTTTCCACAATTTTTTTTACAGATTGCAAGCCCTATTCCTGTTCCAGAATATTTTTCCCTGGAATGCAATCTTTTAAAAACTTCAAAGATTCTTTCCGAATATTGGGATCAATCCCAATTCCGTTATCCTGAACTGAAAATATCCATTCATTCGTTTTTTTCTCTGCAGAAATATGAATTTTTGGTGCTTCTTCACTGTGGAATTTTATTCCATTCATAATTATATTCTGAAATATTTGAACTAGCTGAGTAGAATCTGCCATTACATCAGGTAAAGGATCATGAGACACAATAGCTTTCTTTTATAACAACTTTTAAATTGGTTATACCTGATTCAAAATGAATTCACAATCAGTTGGTTCAGGTTCTTTAATACTTCTAGTCACTCGGGAGTAGCTTAAAAGATAATTTATCAGATTTTGCATCCGAGAAGCTCCATCAACAGCAAACTGGATGTACTTATCAGCCTTATCATCAAGATTACCATGATATCTCCTTTATAAAAGCTGCAAATAACTTGTTATCATCTTCAAAGATTCTTGTAAGTCATGAGATGAAACTTAAGCGAATTGTTCTAATTCTGCATTTGAACGAGCAAGTTCTTCTAATTTCAATTTCAAAATTTCTTCAGCTTTTTTTGCTCTGTAATATCTTGTATCGTTCCTTTCATTTGAATATGGATATTTTTCTCACCGAAAATCACTTTAGATTCTATGTGGACTGCTCGTTCGTTTCCATTGGATAAGATGATTCGAGAGTCAATACTTAAGGGCTCTCCGTTCAAAGCTTTTTTAAAGCTTCATCCACATAATCTCGTTAGTCTGGGTATACATGACTTAAAAATGTATTATAAGTTGCACTGAATTCTTGAGGGCCATGCCCAAAAATACTATACATCTCATCAGACCAGAATACTTCGTCGGCCACAATATTACAATACCAACTTCCAACGTGAGATATTCTTTGAGCTTCAGCAAGACATTTTTCGTTATCCTTCAACAAATTAAAAGCCTTTTTAAGTTCATCTGTACGTTCTTTAATTACGTTTTCTAAATTGTCTAGCGTATCTTTCAATTTAACTTCTGAATTTTTTCAGTTCAGTTACGTCGGTATTTGTCCCAAACCACTGAGTGACATTTCCTTTTCTTCCCCTCAATTTCTCTATTTAATTCCTCTTTTTGGCTTTACTTTATTCTCAATTCTTTGATTTTAAAGATAGCTTCCGCTATCTTCAATATACTTTTTTTATTTTCAATTTCCTCAATTGATAGAGATTATAACAAAAAGCCGTACACAACATTTTTAGATTTACTCTTTTAACAGTAGTAACAAAAACTCTTCCTGCTTTGAAAATTTCTTTCGTTACTGAATAAACTCCTTCTACTGGGACTCTTTTTGAGCTAATTCTCTTATTTCTTAATATATCCTTTATTCCCAGAGTATGTCCTTTGACCGCTCTTTTCATTGTTGCATTATACCCTTTCGTTTTTGCTCCAAAGTATCCTCTATCCTATAAACCACTTCATTTTCCTCTGTCAAATCTACATACGAATCATGTACTGACGCAGTTGTTGTTTGAATCTTCTGATCAGCTCATAATCTCTGTCTATTATATTATGAAGCTTATATCCAAAGTGAGACTTATCTTCCTTCTTTGTCCATGTTCCGTCCCTGCTTCTTCTTGTTTTTGCCTCATCTCTCTGCTTTTGCATGTCCTGAATCTGAATGGATAAAAGTAACATCCTGAATCATTCCCTGCTTTATCTGTAAACCCAGAGCACCAAGTTGGCTTTGCAACTTTCCCTATATTTTCTTTGAAATGCTCGATAATTCTCTCCCTAAATAGCCATACAATAGTACTGCCAGATATGTATTCAGGAAATCCAAGGAATTTCCTAAAAGAAATTCGATCTATACAATGTTTCTCAAGTTCAAAATCAGAGAGCCCATGCCATTGTTGTAAAACAAGCATTTTGAACATCACAATGACACCAGTTTCAGATCTGCCTCCTGAAATGGTTTTGTTAATATACATAGACTCAAGAATAATATGAAATGTTTTCCAATCAATTCAGGAATAAATTTCAGCAAGCTTATCTCCAACAGATTCAAGACGTTTATACTCTTATTTAAGAGCAAAATCAGTAAGAGTTTTCATGAATATACATAAATATTGACAAATTTAAAGCAAACCATGCTCAAGAGCATGGAGGTTATCGAAAATCTCTATAATTTTTTTTACAACATGCCATTATTGAATCTCAGATAGCTCTAAATCAAAAATGATTGATTATAGAGTGGTTTAAAATATTTTCTTAAGTTGGTGGAATTATACTAGGCGCAATATAAAACTTACTGTAAGATCTAAGAATGCGTTTAGTTAATGGCTAGCAGGAAAAAGTGCTCAACGCGCATGATTTATGAGATCAGAACCATGTAATTCACGTACTATTATAGTTAAGTTAGTTCGGATTATAATATATTTAAGAAATATATGACAAATAAAATTTAACTATTATTAATAGTATTCCAGCATCTTGCAGTAACTTCCCGGTAGGTTGCAGACAGTTCACAACCTACAGCTCACAAGATTGACTTTGTGACATCTTAGATCAGCCAGATATCCTAAGCTAATAAAATAAATCTCATTTTTGAATTTGAGCATATAATCAACCATTGTTTATCTTTATTTTAATAAGCCCGTCAAAGTTTGTTGTGGGTGCTGCTGTAAAAGCATAAAGTAGATCAAGCGCTACACATCATCTTTGCACTTTCATTCCATCTACATGATCGAAATTTAAAGTGGTATACCCTTTATAATAAATGTCACCAGTTACTTATAAAAATAACAACCTGATTCTTGAAGTAAACTCTGTAGTGGTGTTTTTGAAGGGGCGCTTAAAGAAGGCGGTAAAATTATCAAAGGGAAATGGAAACAGGCCAGGTCAATTTTTCCACTCGTTCTCAACCGTATTAATAAAGTGCCCGATCTACGCAGTGAGCAGGATCCTGTGAAACCTTATCTTTATGATGAAGAAGAAGTTGTTTATGGAAATAAAGAAACAGGAGTCAAACTGTCAGGGACTTTAACCCTTCCCAGATAAGAGGGGCCGTTTCCTGCTGTAGTGCTCATATCTGTTCTGGCCAGCAAAATCGTATGAAGAGATATTCGGTCACCGTTCATTCCTTGTACTTTCGGATTATTTGACACGCAGGGGACTATTGCTGTTCTCAGGGTCGATAACCGTGGTGTAGGAGGATCGACTGGAAACTTCTCACAGGCCACAACCGAAGATTTTGCAGAGGACGTACTCAAAGACATTGAATACCTGAAAAGTCGCAAGGAGATAAACCAAAACCAACATTGATGAAAGTGAAATGCCCTATACTAGCGATAAATGGAGAAAAAGACCTTCAAGTTCCGCCTAAAGAAAATCTCCGTGTTATCGAGGAACTCTCAAGGCAGAAGGCAATAAGGACTATACAGTAAAAGAGATAGAAGGGGTCAATCACTTATTCCAGACCGCTCAAACCGGATTCCCCACGGAGTACTCAAAGATTAAAGAAACCATTTCTCAGTTCACTTTGGAACTGATAGGGAACTGGATTTTGTAGCATACGCAAAAGGATGAAAAATTAGATGAAACTGAGAAAATACATTAGATTTTCAGATTAAACGCACGTACATTCTCAACGTAAACTCTCCATTACTATCTTATTCGCTATTATCCTCCATTCGCACATTTAAAATTATAGGAAAACATATGTCGAGGTAATATCAAATAAATATTATTATTTACAGTTCAATTTGCTTTATGTTTATAAGTTTGATACTAACTATTGTCTCATTTTTAACGGTTATAATGTGGGTGCCACTGCTTCAGATGCGAGTCCTCCACCTTGTAATCGTAATAAAATAGATATCAAATAAATTTATTAATTTTCCCAATTTCTTTCTAATATTTTTTGCATTTATTGGAATATAATCGGTAGAAATTTGTACGTTCTAATAAGTTATAGAATCATCGAGTTATCAAAAACATCGGCAAAAATCTTGCTTTTCTCTGTTTTTCATGGGTTGAAATAATTATCTAGTTGAAAAGTGACTACCTAAAGAGAAGCTATCAATTTTTATATTTTTGTTAAAATTGGAGAAGAACCAGAAAAAATTAAAAAAATCTAACTTATAGACATTCAGATATCAACTAATTAATGAGAGACACCAATTTACATCAATCAATCAAAAAAACCAGAAAATAATAAAAAATTTCTTATTAATGCTCCATATTATATGTGTGAAAATGATGATTTAGTTATAAAGTTGCTATTGGAAGGGTTTATTGGACCTGTTATAGGTCCTGTATTCCATGAAACGTATTAGTTTTGTAAATATTAGAAATATCTCTGACAATATTATTATGCATCCATGTGATAAAACAACTACATTATAAGGAGAAATGGCTTAATGTCTTCGATATTTAATTTCTTTCTGGCACTTGGAGTTGCGATGGATGCATTTGCAGTTTCTATATCATGTGGCAAGAAAATTAGTCCCATTCGACGAACTGATGCCTTAAAACTTGCTTCCTTCTTTGGGGGATGTGAAGCTTTTATGTTAGTAATTGGATGGCTTGGTGGAAACACGATAAGTGATTTTGTTTCGGAATATGCCATATGGTTTGCCTTTTTGATTTTGGGTTTTATCGGAAGTAAAATGATTTATGAAACTTTGTATGGAAACAGGGAAAGAAAGATAAATTCCTTTAGTTATCCTGTGCTTCTTGCACTTGCAGTTGCAATAAGTATAGATTCGCTTTTTGTGGGAATGAGCTTTGCATTTCTCAAGACAACTATTATTGAGCCTGCGATTATTATAGGCTTTGTAACCTTTTTGATGTCTTTTTGTGGTGTAATCTTAGGGTCTAAAGTTGGTCATTTATTCGAGCGGGAAGTCAATTTTATTGGTGGCTTGATAATGATTTGTATTGGAGTTAGTTTGCTGATATTTAATCATTAATTCAAATTTCTCTCAACACTATACTCTTTTTTAGGTTTGCTCAGTGACTCATGGAGCTTATGGAACATATAGTGCATATGGAGCTCATGGTACATTTGGAACTAATTAGCCTAAACCATAGTCATAAATAAAATTCTGACTTAAAATGAGATAAGTAATACAATTTTTAAATGTTATATCATAAAATATGAAAAAATTAAAGAAAAATATTAAAAATGAAGTTGTCATAAAGTTATATGTAGATCCGAAAAAGATTCAGGAACATCAACAGCTGCAGCGACATCGGCAAATTCTTCAGGTAACTATTTGAATCAATGTCAATAATATTCTCTTTAGTCATCTATAGGATTTCGATAAACAAAGCATGAAAATTATGTGAGATGAACTCATTTGAAATTTGAAGCTTTTGTAGTAACTATTAAATTAGTTTAAGCGATATGTAGATGCTAATTCAAATTCGACTTTTTACATATATTTATTCATTTATTTTTATTTATTTCTTGGCTCAATTTCAAAATCCAGTGATGAAATATATTCTTAAATTTCATCGCAGATCTATTTTTTCGTCTTGGTGTGGCAAGAGAATCTGCTTTAATGCATGAAAATGCAAGTGTTCATTGCACTGAAAAACTTCTCATGAAAATATCAACCATGTAACTTGGATGGCATTTTTGAGAGTTTGATGCATAAAAGTTCAGTAATTTGTTAAACTTTCTTCTCAACTTTTTATCCTATCCATTTACATCAACTACCCATTATATCTTAACCTTTGTCTTTTCAGTACATGCAGAGTTTTTTTGTGGCAAAATAGATGTATTTTCTCATTTTTCTCCCGAAATTATAGGACATTTTCACCTGATTGTGTAGAAAACGAACAGTTTTTATTAAAATATATGTTGTGATGGGAAGCGAAAAAGTTACTATAGAGATTTTCGATAACCTCCATGCTCTTGAGCATGGTTTGCTTTAAATTTGTCAATATTTATGTATATTCATGAAAACTCTTACTGATTTTGCTCTTAAATAAGAGTATAAACGTCTTGAATCTGTTGGAGATAAGCTTGCTGAAATTGCTTCCTTAATTGATTGGAAAGCGTTTCGTATTATTCTTGAGTCTATGTATATCAACAAAACCGTTTCAAGAGGGAGACCTGAAACTGGTGTCATTGTGATGTTCAAAATGCTTGTTTTACAACAATGGCATGGGCTCTCTGATTTTGAACTTGAGAAACATTGTATAGATCGAATTTCTTTTAGGAAATTCCTTGGATTTCCTGAATACATATCTGGCAGTACTATTGTATGGCTATTTAGGGAGAGAATTATCGAGCATTTCAAAGAAAATATAGGGAAAGTTGCAAAGCCAACTTGGTGCTCTGGGTTTACAGATTTTCGATCATAATCTTTACTGGGTCAAGTGATGAAAAAGTTGGGAGTGATGCTGTAAAGAAAGGTGCTCAGGACTATTTAGTCAAAGGACAAATAGATAGTAGATTATTGAAACGTTCTATCCAATATTCTATTGAGACAAAAAAAAGTAAGAAGTACTAGCAAAATCAGATCGCTCTTAAAACGGAAATTCATTACAGGATTAAGAACAATTTACAAGTAATATTTCCACTTATCGACTTTCAAGCTGATAAATTCAAAGGCCGAAAGGGTATAACGGATTCAGAAGTCATTGATGCTTTCAAGGAAAGTCAGCATAGAGTAATATCTATGCCCTTATCCATGAAGAATGCTCCAATTTCAGAGAAGGCTGCGACGCTTTCCACATGCTTTTACTGGTATTGTCTCTCTTCAAATATACAAAAAAAATCATAATAAATATATAGAAGAAAAACTATTATCTATTTTACCACTATATACAATGTGTATTTGAATTTACTATATATTTTATATTAATGCTCAAGTTCTTATATTTTTTGTGCACCTATCATTAATTATCTCATATAGTCGAATAAATAAATTAACTAGTTTATAGAAGGAATAGTTTCCTTATTTGGTTCACAGTATACCAAATAATGTACACAATTGGGGTTGATTAAGTGCGTATGGATGACGATGCAATCAAAGCAATTTTTGACTACATTACAACTAATGGTGAAGTACCAGGAGTACTAACGTATACAAGTGTTGATGAGTGGTTAAAATATGGCGGCATAACATTTCGTGAGATTGACAAGGAACCATATTGGTCAAAAGCCTGCACAGACGGATCTATTATTTTTCATACAGACAGAGGAAATAGACAAACATACATAAAAGTGTGGACTGAAAAAGCCGGTAAACTTATAGGTTTCGAATTGAATCACAACATTGGGGGCGTTTTAATGATGGATGTAGAACATCAAAAAAATATATCTAATAACATCAGGGATAAACAAGACACGCAAATGAGACAAGCAGAAAGTAATAAAAATAATAAATGATCTAAAACAACTTAAGTCATCATTTTTAATAATGTGACATTTTATGTGTAAATTTATGTTTGTCCCAAAATCAGGCAATGTACGGAAAATTTTATAAAATCTAATTGTCTTTGTATTCTGTTATTGTCACTGCAAAAAAGCAGGATGTTGAGCTAATAGTTATGCTAACAAAGTTATGTTTCTATTGTTTCATTGATGCATAGGTTTTATGACAAAAAAAACTGTGCATCAATAAAAACTACAAATCTTATTTTGATGTGGTTAAGACAAAGGACACAAAGTCGATAGAAATTTACAAAACTTTTGTACACTGCCACAGAGTAGAATAGGTGATCTCAAAACTCAGATCCAAGCATTTAATGATCAACTACAAGTCAAGGATGAATAGTTACATAGTAAAGATGAACAAATCAAGGATCAAAGGATGAGAATATGCATAAACAGGCAGCCAACATTCAAAATTTAATCAAAGATAATCGCAGTCGAACACAAAATTACTGCCTGAATAAACTGAAAAAAGAGTCATTGGTGGCGATTTTAGTAACTTCGACTATACTTATACCTAGAGAGCCGATACATCTTTACTACAAACGATAGGGATAAATTCTTGTTTAGGTGGATATTTTATAGCTAGAGCCTTTATTATACCCAATATCAACAATAACGTCGAGAGACCTAAAATAAATTGGAAATCATATCTTTGAGCATATAGCCCAGCTGCAATTTCACGCAGGACTATTAAAATAGTAGCATCGGTTACATATGTAATTCTTATTTCTTCATGCTCGCGAAAATCAACAAAGATCTTGAAAAGGTCTATAAGAACGAAAATCGTTAGGATGCCAGCTACTATCTGACCAAAACCGCCACCTAGAGTACCCAATAAAATTGATTTGATATTTAGCAGGATATTTATAACCCCCACAAGTAGCGCCAGTATCAGTATATAAAGGATAATAATAGTAATTGAATCAATAATAGTTTTAAATATTTTATAATGATTTGTCCTAAATGCGTTATACTTAGTTATCACTTAATTCCCCTCCATAAAATAGACTAGCTTTTCTCAAATCTCAAATATGTATAATTTTAATCAATGTGTATAAAAATTAATAATTTTTTATATATATTATTTTTTTTGTCCAAATCAATAGAAGAAGGCTGTAACAAAATATGTAAGTTTTGTCACTAAATTTGAGTGAGAATCGGAAACGATGAGAAAAGTAAGAGTTATCAAAAGAAAAAAAGTAATGAATGTTTTATTTAAATAGCCTTGGATGCAGAATCTGTTTTTATGACCGTTTTAGCTGTTTTTTCTGCATTAACGTCATATACTTTATATAAAAATTTCTAATCTTACTTTTCCATAATATATAGCTACTTGGATTTGATGATATTTAATGCATGTTGTTTGTAGTAATTGCCTATACAATATAGATTGGTTGCAACATATAAGTACTAATGCATTTTTTAATTTTTTATAAATGTCTATTGTCACAATATAACTCCTTATACTTCATTTTATTTAATACAGGTTTGTCTATAGTAATCGTCTGCTCTATACTTGTTAATTGCAACTTATAAGTACTAATGTATTTTTTAATTTTTGTATAAAGTATTGATACCAAATTCAAAAATAAGATCCGAACTATTTGGAAGTTTTAATTATATATATTAAAGGTCTATGAAGTCTACGATATTTAATTAATCTACAAAAACTATATATTCATTTTAAGTATACCATTTCTGTTTATCAGTAAAGAAAAAAAATTCTTTCGAAATCTATTTACTGCATTCAAAAATTAAGTTTTTGACATCCTTTTTTTCATATTTTTAGTTTTGTTCAGTGGACTGTATAATTATTTTTCCCATAAAGTCCCTATTTATGATTGTACTTTGGTTTAATTCTTTTCAAGTGTCCCGAATGTTCCACGAGCTCCAGATGCTCAATGAATCCCATAAGCTCCATTAGTAATAGATCAGAAATGTTTTCTTATTCTGGATGGAATTTAGGAAATTCAGAGATTTTAGCATAAAACATGTACATTAATTGAGTTTAAGTCAATACATCCTTAGCTGTCCTGGTGAATTACAGTTGATTGGTTTCTTTGGGGCCTGTTTAAGATCCAAGAAGAACTCAAGCTGGGAATAAGAATAACGCTTTACTTGTGAATAAAATTAAAATTTGTCCAAAAAAACAATATAAATTTTGTATATGTAATACTTGACAATCTGGATTTATAAGAACATTCTAGGACTTACGCAGTTGAACAAAAAAATATAGAATTTAAGATTTAACTGTCTAAAAGCAAAGTTTAAGCTACAAAGATATAAAGCAGCCTAAGCGCTACATCATCACTTATTCACTGTTAAGTCCATCCACCGATTATAATTTTATGTGGGCTTTATAATCCCAAACTATAAATAGACACAATTTTAAAAACTAAATCCTGAAGAACAGAAGATCTCTTCCTAGTATAGTAATGTTTATTTTAGTTCAAAGCTGATAATTGAAAATGGATGTTTCAGAGAAAAAAAATCTTCAAGGAGCTAATCTTCAGGGAGCTGATCTTATAGAGGCTAACCTTCAAGAGGCTAACCTTGAAGGAGCTAACCTTGAAGAAGCTAACCTTCGAGGAGCTAACCTTGAAGAGGCTAACCTTCGAGGAGCTAATCTTTTTTATGCTGATCTCACAGAGGCTAACCTTCAAGGGGCTAACCTTATAGAAGCCAACATTGAAATGGCTACACTACAATTGGCTAAACTTCATTTAGCTAACTTTAAAGGAGCTGATCTTCAAGGAGCTAACCTTCAAGGGGCTGATCTTTATGGAGCTGATCTTCAAGGAGCTAACCTTCAGGGAGCTAACCTTTATGGAGCTGACCTTCAAGAAGCTAACCTTGGAGGAGCTAAACTTGAAGGAGCCAAACTTGGAGGTGTTAAACTTGAACGGGCTTACCTTATAGAAGCTAACCTTGAAGGAGCTAACCTTGAAGGGGCTAAACTTGGTGGAGCTAAACTTGAAAGGGCTAAACTTGAAAGAGCTTACCTTATAGAAGCTAACCTTCAAGGAGCTGATCTTCAAGGAGCTAGCCTTCAGGAAGCTATCCTTTATGGAGCTGACCTTCAAGAAGCTAACCTTCGAGGAGCTAACCTTGAAGGAGCCAAACTTAGAGGAGTTAAACTTGAACGGGCTTACCTTATAGAGGCTAACCTTGAAGGAGCTAACCTTGAAGGAGCTAACCTTGAAGGAGCTAAACTTGGTGGAGCTAAACTTGGTAGAGCTAAACTTGAAAGGGCTAAACTTGAAAGGGCTTATCTTATAGAAGCTAACCTTGAAGGAGCTTACCTTATAGAGGCTAACTTTCAATGGGCTAATCTTCAAGGGGCTAACCTTAAAGGGACTTACCTTTTAGGAGCTAACTTTAAAGAAGCTAATCTTGAAGGAGCTAACCTTGAAGGAGCTAATCTTGAAGGGGCTCATCTTGTAGGAACCAACCTTGAAGGAGCTGACCTTGAAGGAGCTAAGAATTTATCGCTTTTCCAACTTTCTAAAGTGAAAACACTTTATAATACAAAACTAGATGAAGATCTTCTCATGCTATTAAAAGAAGAATATCCTGCACTTTTTGAAGAACCTGAATGAATTCTTATTATAACCATACAATTATTGATAGATCCAGCTCTCATAAATACAGAGATATTATAGCAAAATCTATGCATTAACGAAAAACAAGATGTTTCTATTGGGTTGAATTCCTACTCCTAAGTAACTGGAAGGAAGAAGGAAAATGGCACATCTAATAGGGCAACTGTTTAAAAAAATTGGAGTTTTTTGCTTGACTTTTACAATATAACTATAACCAAAGTCCTAAATAGTAAAGGATCTATAGAGCGTAATAGTTTAATTAGTCCCTATAGTGGAAGTCTACTGACATTCTAATTTATTCTATACTTCTCAAGTTTGTATTTTGGTTCGGTTGCACTCCGTAATGACATTTTTGCAAAAAATATCATAACTCTCTTTAAAAATAGAATTTGCGTTCTCATTATTCATTTCTTAATGATTAAGACTAAATTGAGAAGCAGGCAAGGATCAAATATCTTTACTGTAACAGAAATTATAGATAATATATTTTTATCAACCCATATATAGCAAATTACAAGGTAAATCGGAATTCTCTTTAATTATTAGTAAGTTTGAAAATTGTTTTCATGATCCGGAATTTGATCAATTATTCATAAATTCTCCCCGACTGCCAATAGAAAACCCAACAATCAAGCAGAAGCCCATCAGAGTATAGCGAAGGAAGTCAAAATAAGAATACTCAAACTCAGACTACTATCACCACCAAAAACCTATAACAACTGGTGGCATCATCATCAACACCATGAAGCCAAGCAGATACCATCGCCAACAACACTGCTTAAAAAGATTAATCAAAAATCTCTATAATATTTTTGGGGATATTCATTGGTACTTAAATATATCTGAATAGGTATTAAATTTTAGAACGTAAATCCTTCTTATCTAATTTAAAATATATCTATACTGGACTATCGGATCGCCTTCTTTGCAAACTTTAGAGCAACTTATCCAAAAATATTTTTGATAGTCCTAAGCAAATACTGAGTTCAAACTAATGTTAATATCGCTTCACAAATTGTTAGTTGAAGCAAAAAGATGGGTTTTGTACAAAAATGATTTAATTTAATACAAATAATGCTTAAAAATGCTTAAACAATGATCAAAACTTTTTATAGTTACTACATGGTGCAGATATATCAGAAAATAAAAAATCAAGCTCCAAAATATGTACACTATCATACACAACATTAATTTTTATGCTCCATTAACGGTGAAAGCTGCCCAATAGTAAGGATGCTCAAAAGGCTTATCTTCTGGAGATTCTTTGGCCATTTCAACGTAGTGTTTTCTGTACTGTTCTATTTTCTTCTTGCTTTCGTCTTCCCATTCTCTCGAGCAGTGACATTTTTCTACATGATCAGCTACTTGATTAACAGTAAGGTCTTTAATATAGAGTTGGGTTTTCTACAAAGCCGTTGGAATATCCGTTTCCTTAGCAATATGATTAGAGTAGAACCGTTCCATTAGTATAGCTGTCGAAATATCTGGGACAGACCATAGACTGCTTACCACGCATGGAATACCCGCAAGCATAAAACCTGCAGGTAATCCAACGAACTCATCGGCACTACCTTTAACAATATCGGTGATACCTGTCTCACAGGCAGAAAGTGTTACCAATCTTGCTGAAGAAATGTCCACAACGTCATTTTGGAGATCTGCCAAACTCAGTGTTCTTCTCCCAAACAAGTACAATCAAAAGTATGTGGATTGTCCTAGTTATGTCTGCAATGGCGGGAGAAATGGAGATATTAGTGTAAGCCAGATAAGGGAACTAATCAGCTCATAAACCTCCTAACTTAGTTATATCAGAAGAAAGTGATTTATATCGTTGGATTAAGAAATATAAGGCTCTTTGGTGAGCTCATTTTAGTCTGATTTCTCAAATGAAAAAAAATGCATTTTACCAAGAGAATCACCTGCAACAATAGACTCACCATTCGGTGAAATGCAGCAGGCTAGAAACGGACTATCCCCTGTAAAATTAGAGATGATTATCCCTTGTTCCAGATCCCATACCTTGAGTGTTTTATCGCTGGAAGCTGAAATTGCATACCTTCCATCACGTGTGATTGCAACCGCATTCACCCAATTATCATGTCCCTTTAGTGTTGTTTTTTCTTCTCCCCTTTCCAAATTCCATATCTTGAGTGTTTTATCATCGGAAGCTGAAACTGCATACCTTCCATCACACGTGATTGCAACTGCATTCACCCGATAATCGTGTCCCTTTAGTGTTGTTTTTTTCTCTTCTCTGTTCCGATCCCATATCTTGAGTGTTTTATCGTCGGAAGCTAAAACTGCATATCTTCCATCATGCGTGATTGCAACTGCATTCATCTTAGAAGAATATCCCTTTAGTGTTGCTTTTTCTTCTCCCCTTTCCAGATTCCATACCTTGAGTGTTCTATCGTAGGAAACTGAAACTGCATACTTTCCATCAGGTGTGATTGCAACTCCACGCACCCGACCATCATGTCCCCTTAGCGTTGTTTTTTCCTCTCCCTTTTCCAGATCCCATACCTTGAGTGTTTTATCTCCGGAAGCTGAAATCGCATACTTTCCATCACGTGTGATTGCAACTGCATTCACCCAATCATCATGTCCCTTTAGTGTTGTTTTTTCCTCTCCCCTTTCCAGATTCCATACCTTGAGTGTTTTATCGCTGGAAGCTGAAACTGCATACTTTCCGTCAGGTGTGATTGCAACTGCATTCACCCGATAATCATGTCCCTTTAGTGTTATTTTTTCCTCTTCCTTTTCCAGATCCCATACCTTGAGTGTTTTATCGCCGGAAGCTGAAACTGCACACCTTCCATCACGTGTGATTGCAACTGCATTCACCCGATAATCATGTCCCTTTAGTGTTGTTTTTTCCTTTCCCCTTTCCAAATTCCATACCTTGAGTGTTTTATCTCCGGAAGCTGAAATCGCATACTTTCCATCACGTGTGATTGCAACTGCATTCACCCAATCATCATGTCCCTTTAGTGTTGTTTTTTCCTCTCCCTTTTCCAGATCCCATACCTTGAGTGTTTTATCTCCGGAAGCTGAAATCGCATACTTTCCATCACGTGTGATTGCAACTGCATTCACCCAATCATCATGTCCCTTTAGTGTTGTTTTTTCCTCTCCCTTTTCCAGATCCCATACCTTGAGTGTTTTATCTCCGGAAGCTGAAATCGCATACTTTCCATCACGTGTGATTGCAACTGCATTCACCCAATCATCATGTCCCTTTAGTGTTGTTTTTTCCTCTCCCCTTTCCAGATTCCATACCTTGAGTGTTTTATCGCTGGAAGCTGAAATCGCATACTTTCCATCACGTGTGATTGCAACTGCATTCACCCAATCATCATGTCCCTTTAGTGTTGTTTTTTCCTCTCCCTTTTCCAGATCCCATACCTTGAGTGTTTTATCATCGGAAGCTGAAATCGCATACTTTCCATCACGTGTGATTGCAACTGCATTCACCCAATCATCATGTCCCTTTAGTGTTGTTTTTTCCTCTCCCATTTGCAAATTCCATATCTTGAGTGTTTTATCGCTGGAAGCTGAAATCGCATACTTTCCATCACGTGTGATTGCAACTGCATTCACCCAATCATCATGTCCGTCAAGAGTTCTAATCAACGATCCTCCTGGTGATTTCAAGGAACAAGTTCTTGGAAGTAATCTGATACCATCTTGACATTCACATGCTTGACCTAGTAATGTTTGTATCCCCTCTTCGTGAAAACTAAGGAGACGTCCTAGAAGTTGTCCTGCAAGCTGAGTTTCATTTTTTATTAAAGCATTATATGAAAGTTTAATTGCACTTTGTACAAGCCTTATTTCAGTATCATCGAGTAGGTAATCGTAATCATGGATAAGAGAATTTATGTTAGGTATTTTGATACCCGTTTTGTCATTTCTAACGGTCACATGCTCCAATTTGGTGTGCATCCATTCAAAGTTTAAAAGAAGCATATGAAGTTCTTCTTTTCTTCCAGCTTCTTTCATGTGGTATGCAAGATGCTCGAAGAAGTACCCATCATTAGGGCCCGTACTCCACTTATTTTTACAATCTTTAGGATATGCTTCTAGCAACTGATTGTGAAGGCTTGTTAAATCACGTGTTGTAGCTCTCAGGTAATCAAGTTGCAGGTCATGAAGAGATATAAAGCGATGAGGTGCTTCACCATCTAGTCGCAGAAGAGACATCTCTTTCAATTTAGATATCAATTTCCCAGAATTGCGCTTTTTTAAATTTCCAGTATGTGCCCAAAAAATCGCAATTGTAGCTTCAGGTACAGGTTCATCTGTAGGAAAAATCGCCAGTTCCTGATAACGCTTTACTGCATCTGAATCTTCACTTGAAAGAAAGTCGAGACTGACTTTAAATGCTTTCATCACATTGGAATTTGGATAGTTTGGCAATTGAGCTTCAATAAATTCAAGATCAGCTTCTTGTAAAGCCTCCAAAATATCTAACCATGATATTCCACTTTTAGCCATCGCTCCACACATGGATAGAGCGAGTGGCAGGTATCCACATTCCCTTGCCACTCCTTTTGCTTCCGATGGCAATAAGTTTACATCCTTATCATACCAATTTGCTAGAAGCTTCAAAGCTTCAAGTTCGCTGAATGTTTTAATCTTGTGTTCCTGAGCTCCAAGTGAGGTAACAACATTATTGTTTCTTGTGGTAATAAGCAGTTTACACATTTTACCTAAAGCATTAACAAAAGGCACTGCATCTTGAACTTTCCAAACGTCGTCAAGTATAATGAGGCATGTTTTATTAGAAAGTACCTTTGAAAGACTCGCTTCAGCTTCCTTTTGGCTGCTGTAATTTGCAGGATCATCGCCAAATTCTCTACCGACTAACTTCAAGCCCCCTATAAGATCAGGATTCTCTAAACCTACAGTAACCCAGAATATCCCATCATGAAAAGCGTCGCGAGCTTCTCTACTTTGGGCAAGGGCTGTGGATAATACGGATTTTCCCATTCCTCCCATACCTTGAAGTGAGTTTATCTGCTTTGCAGATGTGATTGCTGCAGATTTTGTGAAATCAGCCAGCATCAACTCTTTTATTTTCTTAAGATCTTCTGTTCGAGATAAATAATGAGGAGGTAGTGTAGGTACTCCAACAATTGGA
Organism: uncultured Methanosarcinaceae archaeon; assembly: GCA_963833425.1. Taxonomy (GTDB): domain Archaea; phylum Halobacteriota; class Methanosarcinia; order Methanosarcinales; family Methanosarcinaceae; genus Methanosarcina. Next base: position 53,345 of record CAWHXP010000005.1, read on the forward strand.
GCAAGATGCTCAGATAGAAACTCAAAAATACTGAGGTCAAATGAATGCTCTTTGCAAACATTTAATATCGAATCAATAGGACTAAAGCCACCTGACAATATGCCTGTAGCTGTCTCCTTATAAACAACTATTCCTACGATATCGTTTAGTTTAGCGTCGAAAACCGGAGTACCGCTAAATCCTCCTTCAATATTATACCCGATAAACTTAGAAACGTCAATCTGAACGAAGTCAGGATAAGCCCTCCCTCTCCCTAATACTGAGACCCACTCTGCTTTATCTCCATATGGAAAACCGCATACTTTGAGTTCTCGATCCCAGAAATCATCTGTGAGCATAAGCTTTCCTATACTGGCACATGAAGGAGCTTCATCTTCAAGCTTAAGAATAGCAAAGCCATATTCTGTGTTTTGCGACCAAAAGAAAATGTGAGATTTTAGAACTTTATTTGGCTCATCAAGATAAAAAGTCAGATATATCTCATCGCCTATTTTAGCATTTGGCGAAACATCATTGACTACGTGCCTGCAAGTAAGTATCCACCTTTTCCCAATTAGAAATCCAGCACCTTGTGCGTCCCTGTTCTTATCTAGAACTTTGACTATTGAGGACTCTGGTAAATGATTCATTCAAAAGCCTCATGCCGTTTTCCAAGAAAGAGTGACCTTAAAATTTGCCTCAACGCTTGTAGTTGCAATAAAGGCTCCAGCTTGCGCATTCATTATGATCCCAAACTCAACCCCTATACAATCAGGCTTACTGCTTAGACTCTTTAGTCTCTGTACAATAACGTCTGCAGCAGGCCTGATGACATCCAGAGCTTTTTCAAATTCTTTTGTTGCTTCTTCAGGCACTCCTGACGGTCTAGAAACAGGAGTCCGACCTCTTTCGGATTCTGTTTCCTCTACTTCAATTAAAACAGCTCCACCCTCTTCAAGGTTATATTTCACAAGTTTCTTAGTCACTATGCTTTCCTCCTACAAAAAATTAGTAATGAAGATTCGATTCATATCGTCCACAATGTAAGTAATTTGCATATTGTTACTTTTAAATAAGTCACTTATTTTTGTTTTTTAGCCTATTTATAATAATTTCTTGAAATAAACTATTTTTTAAGAGTTAGGGTCTCTAAACATTTAAATTGCAGAAAATTTCAGATGAAGATTTGTGATAAAAAGGGCCTGTTAAAGATTTGGAGGACAAAGATTGGAAGAGGGGTAAAAACTGGAATTTAGAGTAAAAGACTTAAAAGCTCAGCATTCGGCGGCTCAGGTGACTCTAGCTCCTAACTGATATTATATCAGTTGGAACAGGCATAACTAAGAAACTTCAAACGGGGGAGGTAGAAAAATGAATTGACATCTCGCCCATAACTTTAGTTTAGGAATTATGTGCTTGAAGTTTAAAATTAAAATTATTATATGGTGCAATTGACAAATTTTATTCAGACCGTTCAAGTTTTAATTCTATTGATTTCAGTTCAACCATTTAAGTCATAATTAAAAAATAGCAGGGAAAGATAAAATATATTGGCACCCCGCGCAATGAGAACTTGAAAATATAACAAACATGCATAGTAATTGATGATACAAATGCGGAATCTTATCAATCAAAAAGCTATAGAATCACCAGGAGCAAAGGAGCCTGGTTAATGTTTTGAACTTTTTCTATGCGTGCATCACCAAGATTTCATTAAGTTATTTATTAATCATGCGTACACAATCTCCTTTTTAGCTCAAATTTAATTGAATGGATCACTATTTAATAGGTAATTATGTTCATTTAAGTTTGATATAACAAACAGTAACTAACGGAGTTATTGGGTATTTATTTGAAGCTTTTTCGCTAATTACAGTCTTTTTATGCGAATTAATCAATTTAATTCGACATTATTCAGCATTTTAATGAATAAATTGAATTAATTTTTGGGATTTATTTCCACTTTAATCTAAAATTGTTATTTATTTGATCATTATTTATGCCGAAATTATAGAGTTACAAGAGACTATTTAAGCTTCAAATCCTAAAAAAAACAAGTTTAATAGTAAGAATTATAGCTTAATTGTAGTAAGGAAAGGTAAATATTTATTGCGTAAGTTATTTACACCCAGTTTACCCATCACTAATTATCCACAGAGTAAAATTCTTTTGTGAGTTCGCCGTTTGATGTCCTATAATCATAGAGATATGGTCCGTAAGTTCTAATTGATTTTGTATTTCAAGATCATAATCAAGAGCACACTGCTTTAGGTATAGTTGCTCTAAAGTGTAATAATGATGCACAATATAGCCAATCTTCCCATATCAATTTTATGAAATTTTCAAACTTTAATATTTGTATCGGACATAGGGTTATTTATCAATTTACAGAAAATGACACAAAAAGATTAAACACCTACTCATTAACTAAACTATAAAGAATCTTTTAATTAAATAAATGATTCAGTGTGGCTATCTCTAATTCTAATCTTTTCTAAAATTTTCATTCTAATCTTTTCTGCTTCATTTTCAGTTATACATGGGATATTCTGCTCCACTACTCGAGATTGCCCTTCTGCAGATAAATACAGGAACTCTCGAGCATGTGAGCTTAAACTTCTCTGATCTTCAATAACAAGCCTATAAACTGGCCGACTGGTATATTGCACCTTAGGATTAAAAAAATATTCAAAATGTGCGTGTAGATCCCCTTCCCGGTAAAGAGAGAACAGATTTTTGCAATCCCAAGGTAACTCCTTGCCTATTTTTTGCCTTGCTTCAAGAGCTTGTAATCTTTTTTTCATTGATACTGTTACCATATCTTCACTTCACATTTTCAATATTGTATTTTTCCCTAATCTGGCTATAATTCCATTATACTTACCAGAATATTAATGGAATCTTGGCATAAATGGTAATTAAACTTCCATATTATACAGCATACGACTCTCCGATCGAGCTTCCAGAATAATAATTTCATTCTACTCTTGTAAATAACGGAGTGTCCGAAAGAGCATAACCATTCTGTGCCTGATAATTTTCCAGAGCTTCAAGTCTCTTCTGAAAATCACCAATATCCAAATCTTTCATTATCGCATTTTGGACCTGTAAAGCCTGAATGAAAACTCTGATATAGGCCAGCTTTAAGCTATCTCCTTCCTGAACTCTGAAACGTTTTGCCTTCAATCTCTTTTGAAGCTGTTCAATTAATTCTGAATTTGCACTTAACAGTGACTCTCGTGTTAGTAATTTAAGAGTAGCTATTGGGGTACTAACAGTGTTCTTCATTAAATCCCTTTATAACGTTTTGTCGGTTAATTGTCAAGAATTTATAGTAATATATTGTATTTATAAATATATACATTTTAGTGCATGTATCGTAAATAAATGTTATACTACTGTTTCATCTTCTAATCACATCTTTGATCTTCTGAATATACATTAATATGTAGACCTAAATTATAAAAACAAATTCTTATAATTAGTCTAAAGTATAATTTTTAATGAGTTAATGATAAACTATTACTTATGCGATTTAAACTTCACCACTGGCTTCTAATGCATTCTTATGACACTTAATCATTTACAATCCCCCTTAGACACAAATTATGAAGTTTTGTAAAATTTCCCCAAAAATTATTATAGAAAATCCACTTATCATGCAATTTACCGGTTAGCTTACTATTTACGAAAATTATAAACTGAAACAGATAAGTAAGCTCTTGAATCTAAAAAGATCACTACTAAACTATTTATTAGTCCAAATTTTAATAATCCTAATGAAATCGCTTATACTTGAGTTTGTACTCTAAGTGAGTAAGTCATATTAAAGAAAAGTCAGTCTACACTTGCTGATATAGAAGATTGGGACTTGATAAGAGATTCGATCGGGCTAAAAGGAGTTACTTATAAAAATTGGTTTAAATATCTAATTACAGTTTCACACATTCTTCCGGTCAAATAGCAATAAATGCAACCTAACACTTCGTCCCCCTGCAACAGTAATAGTATTATTTGGGGAACTCTCTTGCTTAGGAGTGCATTTTTAAGGTGGGGTATCCTTCATAACAGTTATTGCATAACACAGTCACAGTAGGACTTTTACCCTTTTGTCGGATCGTTTTTATCATTCCACATTTTTCTAACTCGTTCAATGCTGTCGGAAAAGCCCAATCAGGGATAGGTAAAAGGGAATTTATACCTTTCAAGGTGACTACTAAATTTGTAGATTTTTTAATACCTTTTAAGTGCCAAATGTACATAGCCACCCTATAAGTATGCCCAACTGAATTTGAAGGTAGCTTCACAATCCATTCTAAAGGCAATTGGGGTATGAAGTATCCTTTTATTTTATCTCTAGAATTTACTAACATGATTTTACCCCATCTAATATTATTTCTAAATGATAAGAGTAAATAAATAAGAAATATAAAGAAATATAAGTAGTAAAAACATTATCCGAAGGCTTTAGAATTTAGCTGTGTAGCTAATTAATTTTAGCTGTAGAGCGAAATATATTTTGCTGTGCAGCTAATTAATATTGCTCTGTAGCTAAATTCAAAGTGTAGACAAAACAGATTATTGGAACTATTCTGCTTTCAGCTTCCTTCTTCTTTAATTTCTCCTAAAATCTCCATAATCAAATGCCACTTTTCTGCACCCTTCTCATCTATATACCTATCAGGATAAAGATCGTATTAAAAATACCTTTGATAATTACATGAACAAGTTCAAACCTTATTTATCAAAAACCATTTGAAGCATCTAGAGCAAAAAAGCCCTGGTGGGGATTTTGGTGATGATAGCTACCTTAAGACGCTGAATATATCAATAGTGGATTTTTATTCTATTAAAATTTGATTGAGTTTAGAAAGTCAAGATTAACGAATTAATGACTCATTAGATTCTCGATTCACAGCAAACTTCGTTAGAATTTGTTGTCTTATTTCATTTATTTCTGCCATAAAGTCTTACAGACTGAAGCCAGATATACTCAGGACTGTCTAATACCTTCAGGCAAAATATATTGCAAATCCAGGTTTATGAAACCGATCTCTGAACTCACAAATGAAATGTACCTGGATTATGTAGGCTCATGATAATTAATAAAATGACATTTTTCCGCTTCAGGAAAGCTCTGGCTCAAATATGAACGAGTATAGGGCGATTCGAGGCATTTTCTTGAGAAGTTAATTAAAACTATTAACTAGATGGAAAAAAACCCCATGATAGGGCTTAAAATAAGCCAGTTTTTGTCAATCCGTTAGCAAAACATGGGACAAAGTCAGCAATTTAGTCCAAACTAATCAAAAAGTAAATGAAATCTCATGTTGATTTAGAGAATCTGGAGAAGCCTGTTAGTCAACCATCACCTATTTGCTCTCGTAAACCCTAAGTAAGTCCAAGATATAGCTAATAATAATTTTTATTACTTTATTAATATAATAGGATATTGAACGCATTTAGTTTAAATTGTATTAGATATACTTCTTTATCTGAAATAAAGATGATCCATTTATATAAAAACTAAACTATAACTCCAGATTAAAAAGTGGTTATTACAGATTTTTCATCCCTGTGACTACTAATCAGGTCCAAAATTAACATTTTATGCAACTATATTTCAAAAATTAAGATCAAACATAATCAAGGACCGTTATTTTCGGTTCGGTCAATGGGATGCGGTGACAAAAAACAAATTAGTTCATTACTTCCAGTTTTGGATAATAAGCCTAATAACAAAAATAAGTGGAGCGGAAGGATCAAAAACTTTATTTGCTCAATGTTGTGACAATACTTCTCATTGAATTTAGCTATTATCATAGACATCCCAATACCTTGCAGTAGACTTCGTACCTTTAAATCATAAATTTTAATAAATGGTAGTAAAGTCTTCCTTATAAAAAATAAATATAATTTATAAAAATCAGATAAAATAAATATTGAATTTGTTCTATTGCCTGAAAATAAGGCAATCACATAGTCAATAAAATATATTTTAAAGTTGTAAAATAAATTTTTGACTTTCTAAAATTTAGTATCTATTCAGATAAATTTATGTATTTACTTGATTATGTACTCAAAATTCCAAAATGGAAATCTTTATTTTATTAGCTAGGGATATCTCATTTATCTTTTATCTCAAAATTTTGATCTTAGAGCTAAAATGGTGAACTGTTGTGATAAAACCCAACTTTTGTACCAGAAAGCCGGAGAAGTTTATTTATTCGAATTTTTTAATTCTTCAAGATTTCTCTCACAAAAATCAATTCGTCTAAGATCTTCAATTTTTCTATCCATTTTTATTGCCTGTTCATAATACTCAATTGCTTTTATTGTCTCTCCCAAATCTCTATACGCGTTTCCCAGATTACCAAGGTGAATTCCTTCTGCGTCCCTATTTCCAATTTCTTTAGCAATTTTGAGTGCTTGTTCATAATACCCAATTTCTTTTTTCGTCTCTCTCAGAGCACTGTATGCATTCCCTAGATTTCAAAGTTGATTTCCTTCATTAAGTCTATCACCTATTTATCTTGCAATTTTTAGTGACTGTTCAAGATAATTTATTGCTTTCCTCCCTACTTATGCTGCTCGGAGTGTTTCTCATCTTTATGTTCTTCACCGGATTTTTTGCTGTCGTTTTGTTGCTCATCTGAGTGTTTCTTCTTAGGAGCCGTGTAAATACATCCAATTCCCAGAACAACGCGTCCAATCGCCAGTAATATTAAGATTATATAGTTTGGAAACTTTGTCTTCATATTATGCACCTATTTTTATATTTTATAATGCATTATTAATTTATAGATAATTGACTTATTGACTTATTATCTATAATGATTATAGCAAAATGCAAATATTATATAAATACTGCCTATATATACTATATATATTTATATATGAATAAAGTGTTTAGCAAAGGAAAAAATATAAATCCAATAACTCCAAAGATAATTTTACGCATGTAAATAATAAAATAAGATCTTTTTAATATAAGACTTATGAAGGCTCAACTGCAAAATCTCCTTTAAGTATTTATCGCGTAAATAATGAATAAAAAAGTTGGGAATGATTTTTTTCTTATTTGTAAGTGGAAAAAATCTGTCTCAGGATGAACTTTAAGAAAAAAATGTGCCAACCTATAGCTAAAAGCAGAATACAAGTTGATTGTCTCTTGATGACGTCTGATGTCCTCACGGTTCTAATTTTGTCTTTTGATGCAATTGTAACCAGTGGTGAACAAAAACCCATTAATAATCAAAGTTTAGCTTCGGTAGTAAAAAGATGGGGGATGGAAGTAATGATCTTACTTAAGACTAACCTTTTCCTTTTTGTTCAGTCTAAGTTGTAATATGATCGGTTTTGTTGCAAAAATAATATCTCTGCAGTTTACTCATTAATTTTTACCTTTATGTACTATTTTTCTCGGTTATGAGACTAATTAATTTTCAAATTGTGATAAACATATTGATTTTGTAACAAAGCCAAATTTTTTGCACCAAAAATCAGCAAGTTTATTTTTTCTAAATTTTTAATTTCTCAAGATTTCTCTCGCAAAAATCAATTAGTCGGGAATCTTCAATTTCTTTAGCAATTTTGAGTGCCAGTTTATAATATCCAATTGCTTTCTTTGTCCTTCCAAGATCATTGTATATTATTCCCAGATTTCCAAGGCATTTCCCTTCTCCTTTCTTACCCCCAATTTCTTTAGCAATTTTGAGTGACTGTTCATAATACTCAATTGCTTTTATAAGATAGCATCATTATTTTGTAGGAGATAAACTATGGAGAAAATTGGATTGGTAGAGACGATAGAAGCCTTGCGGTCAGAGTTATCTGCGGCGGTAAAGAAAGCCCAAGGACAAGAGATTCAGTTTCCGATAGGTTCAGTACAACTGGAGTTCCAGGTAGGAGTGACATGGGACGCAGAGACTAAGGGTAAAGTCAAGTTCTGGGTATTGGAGTTAGGAGCGAGCGGCAAATATGCAAACGAATCGGTCCAGAAGGTCACTCTTAATCTTGAAGCCCCAGTGAACACTGAGGGAAATATAGTGAAAGTGACAGAACATTCGCGACAGAGACCGAGTTAGGGAGGGTAGATAGTGTTAGCAGGGCTGAACAGTCGAGCCGTTGAAGTTATCTATGAAGGGTGTGACGAAAACGGACATTTCTGGGAGGTAGGTTCTGGGTCCTTCGTTCGCCCTAATCTGGTGCTTACTGCCTCGCACTGTATTCCCGGCCCGGGCAAATTAAGAGTGCGTCTTCTCTACGACGGAAAAAAGTACCCTGCGACAGTGCGCCTGCAAGCTGACAAAGACAACGCAGATTTAGCAGTACTCGAAGTTTCTAATGTACCAGTGGAAGTCCCTGTTCTACGATTTGGAGAGGTAAATCGGAATATATCAGGGAAAGTGAAGGAATGTATAGCAATTGGCTTCCCCAGGTTCAAAGATATCGAAGATAAATCTAAGGTACTGCGTTGCAGTGCCCAAGTCGAGGGGGAGATCCCAACCGGAGAAAATTTTCGCCAGCCCATTCTTACGCTACAGATAACAAACAAGAATCCACGATCACTACCTGATAACAAATCGGAATGGGCAGGGATATCTGGGGCAGTAGTATACTCGAGCAATGATACTATCATAGGTGTGATAACTGAGCATCATCTCCCGGAGGGTGAGAGTGCGTTAAACGTTGTGCCAATTACGGCCATCGATGGTCTAGATGAAGCGGGGAAATGGTGGCAGTTACTAGGTGTGAACCGTCAAGCACTCGTAAGTCTGCCGAAAATTATAGGCAATGTTACAGGCAAGCTAGCTACTGGGAAATATATCAATCAAATTGTGATAAAAGAGCCATCAGTAGAGGCATTAGTTAAACAGATGGACTTTTTAGAACAAAAAGAAGAAAGTTTTGATTTATTTTTAAGCTATTTACACTTAGATGATGAGTTTGTTGACAAATTGTCCTGGTTGCTCGAAAATATTGCCTACTTAAGGGTATTGCATGACAGATGGATTATTTTGCCTGAAAAATGGCAGCAAGAAATACCTCGTGGATTCGAACTCACAAAATCTTGTGCAATATGTATCGGAGGGGAAACCCCCGAAGGTTGGTTTAGAGACGAGATTGAACTGGCTATCAGTCACCAAAGTGAAGATAAAGCATTCAGAGTTATTCCAGTGTTATTGCCCAATGCTCAAGAAATAAGTCTTGATGATTTCCCTGAGTTAAGAACTTTGGTGGACTTTAGGAATGGTTTGGAAGATACTAAAGAATTGCATCGTCTAGTTTCCGGGATACGCGGTGTGCCGCCAGGAAGAAAGCCTTCGGAAATTGTGATACAAGAACCTGATATTGAACCTGATATTAATAGAGCTCGTAAGCAATTAAGGATAATTGAACAACTGAGCTTTGAATTTAAGGCTATTTTCTCTCAAAAGCTAGTGGATGAGAGTGTTCGTAAGATAGTAAAAGTAAATGTGTTAATGAAAAATAGGTGACTCAATGGCAGACACCAAGTACAAGTATGATGTATTTCTGAGCTATTCAAGATCTGATGTGAATTCAGTTGAAAAAGTTGCGAGCTATCTCAGTGATGCAGGACTGAACGTCTGGTTTGATGAATGGTCACTGGTTCCAGGTCAGCAATGGGAGGCATCTTTAGAGGAAGCTTTTGATAGTTCGCTTACAATCGCTGTTTTTGTAGGTCCTTCATCGTTAAGTAATCAGCAACAACTGGAGTTGAAAGAAGTCCTTAATAAGCAGATGAACGGTGCAGTTCATAGGGTCATACCTATCCTACTTCCTGGATCCAGTATAGATTTTATCCCTTTACCCCTTCGCAAAATATGCGCTTTAGACCTTCGTAAAGGTCTTGAGACAAAACGCGAGCTAAATGAACTTGTTAAAATGATTACCGAATATAAAACCGTAACCTATGGCACTGGACTAACAACAGGTCGCGATGTTTCCATAGGTGATGTTACCGGCCAGCTAGCTATTGGGAAATATATCAATCAAATTACTATAAAAGAGCCTTCTGGAAAGGCGTTAGTTGAATTAATAGCTTATCTGGAACAAGAGAGAAATAAAGAAGAAAATCTTAAAATTTTAAACAGCTATAATCCTTCTGTCCTTCCTTATTTTGACCCTAGACTAAAAGAATTTGTTACCACAAACAGAGTGGAAGAATTAAGCCAAGCTCTCGTATATCTTCAGGATCACAGGCTTTTACTTTTTACTGGATTAGGTGGAGTTGGAAAGACTACTCTTGCAAGAGCCATTATTGATATAAGACCAGCTAATGTACCTATTCCTTTCTGGTTTGATTTCAGTCAAAATCAGAGTGCCAAACTAGGGGATATTCTCGAAAAACTCGCAGCATATATGAATTCTCGAGATTTAGTAGGATTCAAAGAGGAAAAACGAGAGCCAGAAAAAAAGGATATTGATAAACTCATAGACAAATTAAATGTAGGAAACCCAGTATGGCTTATTTTCGACAACTTGGAAACTATAATGGATGACATTTATTTCCAAGATGAATATATAGATCTATTTTTTACTTGTTTGTTTACCAACACTTACCAGATAAAGATCATTATAACGAGTAGAACTGTTCCAATGTTAAAAAATGAAGAATGCTTAATTAACGTAATAGAAGGAGATAAACAGAATGTTGGGGGTTTGAAGACTAATTTTGCAGTTGAATATCTCGCCAAAAACGGGCTTGCTAATATAGAACTTTATAAGCTTGAAGAACTTGCCAAAGGAGTTGATGGACATCCTCTGGCTCTAAAACTTCTTGTAGAATTAGTAAAGAAATTTGGAGAAGAAGATACCATAGAGGATCTAAATATATATCAGGAACAAAAACAGGACACAATATTAAAAGCGAGAAAGCTCTTTGACAAACTAGTAGGGAAAGAAAAAGCTCTAGTTGAGCGTATTTCTGTCTATCGTGAGCCTGTGAAGATAGAAGGGCTTAAAGAGATGTTTATGGAGAAGACATCTTTAACTGATATTCAAAGGCTTAGGAATAAGTCACTATTAGAAACTGATCTTAGTGGTAAGTATTGGCTTCATCCTCTGGTACAAGAGTTCTCTTACTACGACCTTGAAAACAAAAAAGAAGTACATAAGCTTGCAATGAATTATTACCTTTCTCTATCTATTCCTGAAAAGCCTGTAAAAAAAGAAGATATCCAGTCTCTTATTGAAGCACACTACCATGCCTACACGGCAAAAGAATACGATCAGGCTTTCAACATCATATTTGACAATAAATTGAATGAATATCTTGATCTCTGGGGCAATTATACAGTACTTATTGATCTCTACTCAAAATTATTGCCAGATAATCATTTTAAAACCGAAATTCTTCTGAAAGATAAAGGAAGTCATGGTATAGTCCTTGGGAATCTAGGGCTAGCATACCGTGATCTTGGAGAGATAAGGAAAGCAATTGAGTATTATGAACAAGCACTCAAAATTGCTAAAGAAATTGTGGATAGGCAAGATGAAGGAATTTGGCTTGGAAATCTGGGGAGTGCATACAGTGATCTAGGAGAGACGAAAAAAGCAATTGAGTATCTCGAACAAGCACTAGAAATTGCTAAAGAAGGAGACAGGAAAAATGAAGGAATTTGGCTTGGAAATCTAGGGAATGTATACCGTAATTTGGGAGAGACGAGAAAAGCAATTGAATATCATGAACAGGCACTAGAAATTGCTAAAGAAACTGGAGACAGGAAAAATGAAGGAGGTCAACTTGGAAATTTGGGGAACGCTTACTATAATTTGGGAGAGACTAAAAAAGCAATTGAGTATTTAGAACAGGCACTAAAAATTGCTCAAGAAATAGGAGACAGGCAAGGAGAAGGAGCAGACCTTGGAAATATGGGGAACGCTTACTATAATTTGGGAAAAACGAAAAAAGCAATTGAGTATTACGAACAGGCACTAAAAATTGCTCAAGAAATTGGGTACAGGCTAGGAGAAGGAATTTGGCTTGGAAGTCTAGGGAACGCATACAGTGTTCTAGGAGAACAGAAGAAGGCAATTGAGTATTCTAAACAGGCACTAAAAATTGTTCAAGAAATTGGGTACAGGCAAGTAGAAGGAACTTGCATTGGAAATCTTGGGAATGCATACAAGGATCTTGGAGAACCGAGAAACGCAATTAAATATTATGAAAAAGCACTCAAAATTGCTCAAGAAATTGGGGATAGGCAAGGAGAAGGAACAGACCTGGGAAATCTGGGGTTAGTATACAGTGATCTAGGTGAGACTAAAAAAGCAATTGGATATTACGAGCAGGCATTGCTAATTTCAAGAAAAATAGGTGATAGACGCGGAGAAGGAACTTGGCTTGGGAATCTTGGAAACGTTTACAGACAACTGGATAAGATTACAATAGCAATTGAATATTACAAGCAGGCACTAGAAATTGCTCAAAAAATTGATGATAGACGAGGAGAAGGTGCAGCTCTTGGAAATCTGGGGTTAGTATATAGTGATCTAGGTGAGATTAAAAAAGCAATTGAATGTTATGAGCAGACTTTGCTAATTTCAATAGAAGTAGATGATAGACGCGGAGAAGGAATCGCTCTTGGAAATCTGGGATTAGTATATAGTTATCTAGGTGAGATTAAAAAAGGAATTGAACATTATGAGCAGGCATTAAAAATTTCGAAGGAAGTGGGGAATAGACACGCTGAAGGTGCGATTCTTGGAAATTTGGGGAATGCATATAGCCAAGTTGGTAAGATTACAACAGCACTTGAATATTACGAGCAGGCTTTGCTAATTTCAAGAGAAATAGGTGATAGACGCGGAGAAGGAAATCGTATTGGAAATTTGGGGTTAGTATACAGTGATCTGGGTAAGGTTACAACAGCAATTGAATATTACGAGCAGGCTTTGCTAATTTCAAGAGAAATAGGTGATAGACGCGGAGAAGGGACTTGGCTTGGAAATCTAGGGCTAGCATACTCTAATTTGGGAGAACCGAAAAAAACAATTGAATATTTTGAACAGGCATTCAAAATTGCTCAAGAAATCGGGGACAGGCAGGTAGAAGGAACTTGCATTGGAAATCTTGGGAATGCATACAGTGATCTGGGAGAGACAAAAAAAGCAATTGAGTATTATGAACAGTCACTCAAAATTGCTCAAGAAATAGGGGACAGGCAAGGAGAAGGAATTTGGCTTGGAAATCTAGGGAGAGCATACTATAATTTGGGAGAGACGAAAAAAACAATTGAATATTTTGAACAGGCATTCAAAATTGCTCAAGAAATAGGGGACAGACAAGTAGAAGGAACTTGCATTGGAAATCTTGGGAATGCATACAGTGATCTGGGAGAGACAAAAAAAGCAATTGAGTATTATGAACAGTCACTCAAAATTGCTCAAGAAATTGGGGATAGGCGAAATGAAGAAGTTTGGCTTGAAAATCTGGGGAAAGCATACAAGGATCTTGGAGAGACGAAGAAAGCAATTGAATATCATGAACAGTCACTCAAAATTGCTAAAGAAATTGGAGGTAGGCGAAATGAAGGAACTTGACTTGGAAATCTGGGGCTAGCATATAAGAATCTGGGAGAACGAAGAAAACAATTGGGTATTATAAACAGGCACTAAAAATTGCTCAAGAAATTGAAGATCCCAGAATAATTGATTTTTGTGAGAGAAATCTTGAGAAATTAAAAATTCGAAAAATAAACTTCTCTGGCTTATGTGCAAAAAATCAGTCTCTGTTACAAAATCGGTGTAGACCATCACAATTAAGAAAGTTAATTAATCTCATAACTGCGAAAAATATACAAAACGAGACCCTTCTTCAGACTACCACCATTTGGGAATGATTGCGCAGGAGCGTCAGAAGTTTGAAGAGGCTGAAGAATTGTATAGAAAAGCGCTGGAGATTTTTGAACGTTTGGGGCTTGAAAGATACGCGGCTGCAGACTACCACCAATTAGGAATTGTTGCACAGGAGCGTCAGAAGTTTGACGAGGCTGAAAAATGGTATAGAAAAGCGCTGGAGATGTATGAATGTCTGGGGCTTGAAAGAGATGCTGCTACAGGCTATCTTCATTTGGGAATGATTGCGCAGGAGCGTCAGAAGTTTGACGAGGCTGAAGAACTTTATAGAAAAGCTCTAGATATTTTTAGCAGATCAAAGTCGAAAATAACTAGATAGATGTCAAAGGCAATGCTGTACTCTAACAGGCAAATATGGACGATTCGAAAACTCAGACCAAAGCACTTTACGCCAGAAGAATGTTAAGACCTAGCAAAAAGAAAGCTAAAAGAAAATATGAACAAACAGGCTATGTAGATTAACCTTTAATTCAGGGAAATAGCAAACTTAACATAAATTACTTGGGATAATAGAGAAAAAGAAGGCGCCATTTAAATTTTGGTAAACCCTAGCATGATATCATTTCCTATTCATTATTACTACTTCTCCATGATCGAAATTTAAAGTGGGATATCCTTCATAACAATTATCACATAACACAGTCACAGTTGGACTTTTACCGCGCTGTCGTATAGTTTTTATCATTCCACATTTTTCTAACTCATCCAATGCTCTTGGAAAAGCCCAATCAGGGATAGGTAAATGTATATTTATATCTTTCAAGGTGACTACTAAATTTGTAGATTTTTTAATACCTTTTAAGTGCCAAATGTACATAGCCACCCTATAAGTATGCCCAACTGAATTTGAAGGTAGCTTCACAATCCATTCTAAAGGCAATTGGGGTATGAAGTATCCTTTTATTTTATCTCTAGAATTTACTAACATGATTTTACCCCATTTAATATTATTTCTAAATGTTAAGAGTAAATAAATAAGAAATATAAAGATATATAAGTAGTAAAATCACTATCAAAAGGCTTTAGAATTTAGCTGTGTAGCTAATTAATTTTAGCTGGAGAGCGAAATACATTTTGCTGTGCAGCTAATTAATATTGCTCTATAGCTAGATTGGAATTTGGCTCTACAACTAAATAGAAAAGTCTGTCCAGGGTTTTTGAG
Organism: uncultured Methanosarcinaceae archaeon; assembly: GCA_963833425.1. Lineage (GTDB taxonomy): Archaea > Halobacteriota > Methanosarcinia > Methanosarcinales > Methanosarcinaceae > Methanosarcina. Next base: position 68,370 of record CAWHXP010000005.1, read on the forward strand.
TCTTATTTACGATGTTTTTTACTCTTGTTTTACTTCTTTGAGTATCCGCATAATAAGATTCCAAGTTTCTGCACCTTTCTCATCTATATACCTTTCAGGATAACGAACAATACCGGCATCTGTTTTCAATCTGTTACCAGCACCTAGAACAATTTCAGATGCATCACACATCAGCTTTCTCGCTATCTCTATCTCTTTGTCTGCCGCCTTTTCATCGCACTCAATCATCACTGCATCGTGAACTGGAGCAACAATTTTAATTTTATTTTCCGAGAGAAGGATGCATGCCACTCTAAGAATTTCAGCTCCAGTAGCTTGAATTGGGAAATTTCGGACGGTCAACATTTCCTTGTTGCTGGAGCCTGAAACAATCATTTTCCATTTATAGCAGGTTTCAATCCTTTTCATCAAACAGGCTTGAGTCCAGGTCATATCTACCCAACGCCAGTAAATTTTAAAAATTCTTTTATGATGACTAAGCAGTTCCTTTGCATAAGGTGTAGGCTTACCAATTTTAAATCCAAGTGATTCTGCACCCAAGCCATACTGGACACCAAGTACACAAGATTTAAAGAGTTGTCTCGCACTGCCATGCGTTTCTTTTGTAGCGTCTGCTGGAACTGCACCTGCTAATTTTGCAAAAGCCAGATACGGATCCCCACTTTTATATGCCTCAATCATATTAGGGTCCTTAGAGAGAATTGCTGCAATAAAAAACTCTTGTTGTGAATAATCAATATATGCAAGCACTTTTTCCTCAGTCGGTTTTATTAGACTTCTCAGACTAGCAGGAAGTCCAAACATAAACCGAACTCTTAATTCTCCTCTATTCTTTTTCTCCTCGTCATCCTTTGGGGCATTTCTACCTGTCTTAGTCCAGTAGGGAGAGATTAAAGTTCGACTTCTGCCATCTGAACCAGCCACTATAGACTTAAAGTTTAGCCCACCAATAAGAGTTTTTAATTCCTTCAAAGGCCCTATTTCAGGATGGATTTCTGCCATTTCCTTGAATGTTTCCTTATCGGTTTTTGGCAGACCAGTGTCAGTTCTCGGCCACGCCCAATTGTTGACTTGAATAAATCTCTCAAAATTATTTATTTTAAAACTGGTTCCTTCGTAAATTCCAAATTTGTCAATATTTTTTATCAGTTTAAATTTTATTTTTTCCCAGTTTTCTTGCAACTCTTGAAGTAGATCGGTATCTATTGGTATACCAGTATATTCGATTTCAGCCACAGATTTCATATACTCCCCCCGATAGAGAGAAGTGGGTATGTCGAAATCAGGGACCATAATCATTCGTTTGAATAACTCGGCTGTTTCAAGTACGTCAGATTCGCAATAACTCATAATATATTCTTGATCTTCTTCAGAGTAAGGAGCTCCAGCTAAAATACGATCTCTGGCAGCATCTTTCTCCACTTTGCTAATAGTCTCTATGCCAAAAGCTTTACAGGCATCCAGCAGGTTTGCACCTCTTCGTTCATAAGAATGATTAGAAAAGCACCTGTACTCTACGAATGAATCAATTACATTGAATGGTAAAGGCCAGCTTAAGACCAGGTGGCACCCCCACTCTGCTGAACTCATATGAGCAACAAATAAATCATTTTCACCTATTGAGTAGGGCGGCTGATGATTGCTTTCTTCGAAAAGCCACAGTCTTTTAGTTTCTCCAGAAATTATTTCATGGGAAACAACACAAACAGGTATTGGACGTTCGCTAGGCTTTGCGATAAATTCAAAATCAATCACATAAATATGATTAAAAAATGATAGGGGGAGCATTAAAGCTCACCCCTGAGTTTCTTTAAAACCGGATGGTTATGGTCATCAATGAACTTGTCCTTGAAAGCTAATTCGATAGCTTTCACCATATTCTCTGGTTCCTCAGGCCATTCCGGGTCTGGAAGTTTACTCATTGATAAGATCATGTCGTAAGCTCCAATTGAGTCATTCGTTTGAAGCTTTAGCCATTGAGTTTCAGCTGCTGTGTAAGCTAACCTTCTGGTTCGATTATATTCATGATCCTTACCATCTGCGTCAGGTTTGGGAATTTCTGAGAGAAAGATTTCACCTGACCCGTAAGTAATGCCGGCGTAAATTCTGACGAGTCTTAACTTTTTTGTTTCTATTACCTCTGGGTACAGAGCCGGATCGAGAAGAAATTTTCCTTCTCCATCACCTTTTCCACCTAAATCTAAGAGATAAGTGTCAAATTTCCATTCAGACCCAGGCCTGATCCTAAAGAATTCCACACCAGGTTTAGGTTTCTTGATTGGGATGGAAGTTACTACACGTTTAACAACGATGGATATAGTTTCAGTAACTTGGAGAGCCTCAAAGTTAAAAGGCATCTAAAAAACCTCCATCGTTGAAGTAAAATTTTCTAGACTATACATGCGACTGCTAGGTGCAGAGCTAAAAAAGGAAACTATATTTGATATGGAAACTATATTATTCATGATGCATCACTTTTTATTTATGGGTCGATCTGTTCTTTTGGGTCACTCATGATGAAAGCAAGCATCCTACAGTGATGGTTTGCGAAATTCCCGACTGCTTGGCCGCTGCGGATATTCGCGAATCACTAACTGCAACGTTTTTAATTAAGATGGCTTTTGCTTTATCATATACATACTCTGTTTTGAGTAGCAAAGCAATCCCCAATCTAGTTTTACTGTTTTCAGAGTTGCCTCTCCTCTTATCGATGGATGCTCTTATTGGCAGGAGACGTGCCTGAGCTATTTTTTCGATTTTGATCATTGTTTTATGTACATTGGAGAGATGATGATCAAGTTCCGCATCTATCGTTAAAGTTTTATTTTTATAATATATTATGCATAATGATACCTTCGATATTTTGGGACTTCCCGTAATCTTGCTTTTAAGCATTTATCCTCACTCCTACCGTTTTTAATATGTCTTTCGCAATAACCCGATTTAGAGGATTATCACTTTTCAACATGAGCAATAAAACGTCGTTATTTTGTTCACTAACAAGTCTTGCCCATTCTGAGAACGAAAAAAATTTATCTTTTCTGGTTATAGAGTTCATTTCATTCACCTTCTTTCAGATGGTTGATGTTAATCTCGGTTCCACTGGCCCGGCAAGACTCTACAGGAACTGAGGTTATGATAATTCTTTGTTCATTGTCCATTTCGATCTTTACGTTTTCAGGATTATCTGACCTGATCCACTGTATTGGCAGTCTAATTAAATAGCTACCGGCTTGTCTAAATATTGACATTTGGCCTAAATTTATCATTTAAGTACCTCAATTTTACTTCGATACGATTAACGTCATAATTTTATATATAGATTCTATATATTGGTGAGTAGATTTATTAGAACAACATGTTGTGAGACAAAACTAAATATCCAACATGTTGGTAGATTATCAGCATTATTTAAAAGAAGTTACAGCATGTCTTATAACATGGAAGAAAAATATATCCAGGAAAAAACAATAAAAGATAGAATCTTAGGAAGTTTAGTATATTGTCCGAAAACAAACACTCAACTGTTGCAAGAGCTGAGTTATAGTAATAAACAACATGGTAATATTTCTAAACAATTACATCAGCTCAAAACAGATGGGTTCATTGTTGATGAAAAAGAAAAATCCCCAAATATAGATGACTATGCTACGTCATGGTCAATAGTCCCAAGTCTAGAAAATGTTAGATATATAGCAAAAGATCCAGATTTGGTACCAGTGCTGCAAAAGAAAGATTTTGCTCTTGAAGTTATGGCTGAGAACATTCGTGTTTCAATCATTCCAGATGTTATTGTGGATATAGATGCTATTAGTTCTCTTAAAAGTAAAAAAATAATTATAGGAGCTAAAGAGGAATTATATTTACTTCTAGAAGAGCCTAAAAGAAAATTTAAGGAAATGTTAAGATTATCTCCTGCATTCTTCAACCTTCATCTACTCCATGAAGTGTACAACATGATGTCTTGGAGTGATTTTGAAAGGGAAATTGAAGAATTACGATATATAGCTAAATTTCAACTTATCCCTTCTCTTAAGATAGTAGAGTATTATCTATATCAGAATTCATATGATTTTAAAATGTGTGTTAAAAGAGATATGTTTTTTGAAAAATTAAGTGATGAGAAAAAGAACTACTTGATTGAAATAGAAAATTATTTGAATGAAGAAGAAAAAAATAGTGATGCCATCAGAAACTCCATCCTAAAAGTCATCACACATCCTGAATATAATTCTGTATTGAAGGAAGAAGAAAAAAATATTAAGACCATCAAAAAAGCCATCATGTAACCGGAATATAATTCTGCATTGAAATAAATTTTCTCTAAATATCGTTTTACCTAAATTTCTAAAAATATTAAAAGAATTTGTATTACAATTTATTGTCTAATTGTGGAATTGGTTTCGTTATAGATAGCCATTTAAATTACTTTTCATTTTTAAGCATGGCCTCCTTTAATGTTGAAATTTCATCAAGCTCCCTTTTTAATTCGTTCTTCATTTCCCATATTTTTTCAAGATCTGCATATTGCATATAGTCAGCTTTGATAGATTCGGTGGCTTTCATGTTTTCTATCTCTGCCTTGAGTTCCTGCAGTTCAGATCTTTCGTCTTTTCTTTCCTGTGTCATAATGTCAGTAATTCGCTTGTATGCATCTTTATCTTCCTTCATTTGAATGAAAGCGGGGTGCTCCGTAGGATCGATTGATTTTTCAATAGTTAGATATGAGATATATTTTGTATACTCTTCCTTCAATTTCTCAGGGGAAGCTCTATAATATGCCTCGTGTGTCGCATCCAATTGGTGCCCGAGCAGGAAATCCACAAAAAATAAACTGGCATGTTCATTGAGTAACGTGGTATTAAAGAATCTCCTCATATTATGTGATCTGTTGATATTATATTCACCACTTCCTGAACTGGTCTGAGCTTCTTCATTCAGTCTATGATAAATTGATATTATCGTTTCTTTACTTAGCTTTCTGAGCTCTTCTTTATCTTTCATTTTCTTAGCTGTCAGATATTCAAAAGGCACAGCCCTGGTGACAAACAAATATCCTTCTTTAGTAGTAACACGTTGTTTTTCGAGTTGTTGCTCTTTTATTTTGCTTTTATAATTAGGCTCCCTATTTCGCCAATTAAGATAATCCTGAATTGCTTTTGAAGCTTCGGGAGATAAGAAAGTATAGAACTCATAGTTTTTCTTTTTTCTGACAAGGTGTAGCGTTGTTATGCCTGTCTTTGGGTCATAACCATCTACGAAATCACTAACTCTAAGATTGGAGATATCCACAGCACTCAATCCACTACTGACGCCCACTAACACAAGAGCACGCTCAAGGGGATCACAAACATTAAGGATTTTTCTTATATCATCCTTAGTTGGTATTTTCTTTCGTTTTAATTCCGGTCTTGCATTTGTCGTGCCTTTTGGGAGTACTGGCAACTGAATATTATACAATCTATAGAATGAGCATACTCCAGTCATTCTGCTTTTAATAGTCAGTGGAGCAATATCTTTTCTCTCCAAATGTTCTCTAAACTCTCGGAGATAACTGGTTATATTTCTCTCACGCATCAAGAGTCCAGCGCGAATCTCTTTTTCGGCTTCTTCTATAAGCTGTAATGGCGTGTTATGGGTGAACTCAGTAAATTGCTGCATTGATTGCAAATACACCCTTCTTGTTTCATAAGCCGCTTTGATTCCGGATAGCCAATCCTTAATTATTTTGTCGTTCTTTAACTCATTAACTTTCATTTAAAGTCACATCCTAAAATAAATACCTATACAAATTTATAATTGTATTCATTGATATCCATACAGATGATTCACAAAACATAACATTCTATGCTACCATAAACATCACAAATATTTTGACGACAAAAAAATATTTGTGAAGCAACAAAAAAAATATCTAGAGAGTATTTCGATGATCTCCGATTTTTGGCTGGTTGCTTATTCAAAATTTAGTACTAACTAGTCCCTAAAAAGCAATGCAGATTAATTTCATATAAAATTCTGATCGTGTTCTTAGTCATTATAGATATTTCGAAAATCATCGATTTCAACAAATTGCTTATATATTGATTATAAGCAACCAGCCAAAAATCGGAGATTATCGAAATACTCTCTATAAATTTGAGCTTTTTATCATTTTCTGGCTTTTTTGTTATTTTAAATATTGTGTGTTAAAGTCAAGATAGTTTTAGGGATGGAATTGGTACTAAATTATGAAAATTACCAAAAATAATGAAATATTACATATTTAATATTATAATATTGTTTGCCTTTATAATTAGTTATGTGGAAACAATTTTTGTTCATAAACATTTTTTCGTGTAAATAATTAGAAATAAAGTATAGTGCATATTATTTTTGCAGCTTATATCTAATAAATTGTGAGCTAGCAGATACAAATGAAAGAATTGCCCGGAAGATGTTGTTTAGGAATATTATTGTTCAGGCAATATACCTTTGGAGTTGGGATAAGGAACATAACTTTCAGGAACATAACTTTCCGGGTTTTTCTTCCAATCATTTTTCAGTTGTGCCCGAATGGGGTAATGCTGTGAACGTTAAAATGACTATGAAATTGTCCCGTCATCGGGATGTAGATTTAAGAAATAGGTAACAACAAAAGTAACACTTTTTTACAAATTGTATCTTAATCGAATAATGGTGACGAATGTATGAATGAACTTACCAGTAGATTATTCTTCCAGAAACGAATTGGACTATTAATTGGTTCATAACGAGTATTATAATAATACAATATTAAGATAAAAATATAGTTCCAAATTTATTATCAAAAATCTAAGGTAAATGGGGGTAAAATTAAATTGTATAAGTTTGGAGGGATTAATTGAAGAGACAATTGCGATTATTATTTATAGGAACTTATGTTCCAAAGGAGTGCGGAATTGCTACATTTACTTATGATCTTTTAAATTCGGTTTCTGTAGGAAATAACGACATTCATTGTGAAGTTATTGCTTTGATTGATCCTTCTGAAAATTATAATTATTCAGAAGAAGTTGTTTTTCAAATTGAAAGAAACAAACTCGAAGATTACTACCGAGCTGCAGATTTTATAAATCGTTCCGATGCAGACGTTATCTGTCTTCAACATGAATTCGGTCTTTTTGGTGGAGAAGCAGGAGAATACATTTTCGCTCTTATATCAGAAATAAGTAAACCTGTAATAACAACAATGCACACTGTGATCCTAGAGCCTGAACTTGAGTATCAAATATCCACTGAAAAGCTAGTAAGGTATTCCGAAAAGCTTGTTGTAATGAGCCAGACTGCGATCGATATGCTAAAAGATATTTATAATGTTTCGGAAGATAAAATAGAATTAATTCATCATGGAGTTCCTGACTATCCATTTAATGAATGTGGTAAGTATAAAAAGATGTTAAATTTGAAGGGGTCTCCCCTTGTTCTTACTTTTGGCTTGTTGAGCCAAAATAAAGGAGTCGAAAGTATTCTCAAAGCCCTTTCTGATGTTGTAAATCAATATCCTGACCTTGTTTACCTTATTCTGGGCGCCACGCATCCTATGATCAAAAAGAAATATGGAGAAGCATACAGGCAATATCTTAAGAACATGGTTTCCAAACTTGGGCTTGAGAATAATGTAGTATTTCATGACAAATTTGTTGAAAAAGAAGAGCTATGTAATTATATCCTCGCCAGCGACATTTATGTATCTCCCTATCTTTCCAGAGAACAGATAGTAAGCGGCGCTCTGTCCTATGCCATAGGTATGGGAAAAGCAATCGTTTCCACTCCTTATTGGTATGCTGAGGAAATGCTTTCCGATAATCTCGGGTTGCTTGTCGATTTTGGAGACACTGAAGGCTTTAAAAAATCACTTTTATACTTAATCGAAAATACAGAAGAGTGCAATAATATGCGCAAAAATGCCTATGATTTTGGCAGAAAAATGATATGGGGAAGCGTAGGTAAAGAATATACTACTGTCTTCTATGAAGCATTAAATAACTACACTAACTATCCCGAAATACAAAACATCGTTAATTTCCTTCCAAATGAGTTGCCTGAAATAAAAGTTGACCACCTTAAGCTATTGACCGATAATCTGGCCAGTATACAGCACACCTATCTTGGTATACAAGCTCTCCATTATTTTTCCAGGGCTGATGATGGGGGGCAAAAGGTTTCCATCAATCCAAAAAAAAGGTGATTTAACTTGAAATAAAAATCAAAAATATAGGAATCCGAAAGGATTGACCGATTGGACTGAAAAATCAATAAGCTTAAAAACCTCAAACTATCCCAATCGTGAATTTGATCATACTGTCTTATGTACTTGAATTAAATCCTCAAGTGCGTAAGTCGTAACATATAATAGAACTAAGTATCAGGAGTAAAAACTATGGTAACTGGAGATATTCCATTATTTTTGACTGCAAAGACGATAAACGGAGACAAAGTCATCAATATGGCTGGAGAGCATTTGGGAAAGATTGAAGATATAATGATTGATCTAGAAAATGGTAGAGTAGCATATGCAGTACTCTCTTTTGGTGGGTTCCTGGGTCTTGGGAATAAATTTTTTGCTGTTCCCTGGGAAGCTCTTTCAGTGAGGCCACATGAGCACGCTTTCGCTCTTGACGTTAGCAAGGAAATACTGGAGAAAGCGGAAGGCTTTGATAAAGACGACTGGCCTTTAACTTGTGAGCAGCTCACCACTTCGACTCATGAGTGGCTCGCCAATATCTATACTTGCTACGGATGCAAGCCTTATTGGCAGACAGAGATTTTAGAACTGACAGAAAAAGAAAACATAGAAGAAGGAGTTAAAGTTGAGCCCGTACACCCCTCTGAAAATAGAGGAGGTAAAAAGAGAGGCCTTTTGGACACCTGCAAATAAGGAGGCTAAGGTATTAGAGGCTGGTTATTGATTAAATTTGATAAAACGAGCTCATGATCCTTTTTTGGGATAATGTTTAGAGATTCTTATGTTTGCTATTTTCAGTAACAAGCAGCCACGGCTCATCAATATTCCAACAACAAAATTGTAAGAAACCGACATTGTAGAAAACCAATCTAAATCAGTTTCATGAGGCTGAAAATAAATATGTAAAAATGTATCAGATCATTCAATTCAGATTAATGGCTAGTCTTAGTTTCAAAAGATTTATGCACAGTCAAAAAAACAAGATATAACTTTGAATATTAAGAAGAAAACAGAAGCATAAGGGTATTTTACACATTGCAATATCAACAATTGCATCAAATTCGAGAGAATAGAATTTGAAAATATATATAGGATTATACGCGGTTGAACTGAGAAATAGATAAGCTTCTAAACCTCTCACTGTCTCAAAAGTGAATTCGAACACAAAATCTATTGACTTTGATTTGATACTTCAAGTATGTAACTGCTAATACCGTCACTTAATAAAATTCATTGGTCAAATTACCTTGACTATGTCACAGTATGAGGTAAAAATGTCATCATTAGATCTCATATGCCAAATATATTATTCATAGTAAAATTTATGATCATAAATGGAGTAACTTCTGATATGACAAAGTCTAATTACGATATGGAGAGTAAAATATGGCGGATTTGATAGGACTTGCGGTTATATTTTTAGTATTAGCACTGATTGCATTTATATTGGGCGCACGAGGAATTGCTGGTTTCTCTATGGAGATTGCGAAGTGGCTTATCATAATTTTTATTGTACTTGCAATTCTCACGTTTTTCTTCAGATGACAGAAACCTCTAATAAAGTATAAGATATTAATCTAGGACTAACGCAGTTGAAGAGGGCATTTTAATATTTGACCTTTGGATAAGGGATTTATATCTAAGATATTATAAAACAATTTTTCAAATTTCCCTTAATTAAATTAGGAGTTGAGTTGTATGGGAATAGTTGAAGAAACACAAGTTGCGAAGAACATGAGTTTCGTGCCGGCAACTGAAATAAAAGGATCTAGGGTTGTCAACGTCAAAGAGGAAAACCTTGGAAAGATTGAAGAAGTGATGATTGACCCTGAAAATGGAAGAATAGCATACGTTGTACTTTCTTTTGGCGGCTTGCTAGGGATGGGTAACAAATTATTTGCTATCCCGTGGGACTCTTTTGAGTATAATCGCGGTGATTATATTCTGAGGTTGGACAAATCTATCCTAGAAAAAGCAGAAGGTTTCGACGAAGAAGCATGGGCGCTGACTCGTGATGAGTTATTATCTGTATATAAGCGCTGTGGGATTCAACCCTATTGGAAGTAAGCAAACCATTTTCGGCTGATTGCATGGAAATTGCTGTTCCCGATCCGATTTTCTCACCAGAGAAATACAGGAAAAGACGTAAGGTTCTCGGAAATTTCACTATTTTTGAGAACATCCCCTCTTCCATTGATGAATTTATTCACGGATTACGGGTCTAGGAAGGCAGAAAATGCAGGTTCGAGTCTTGCAAGAGACAAATAAGAGTGAAAATTATGGCAGAAACAGTAGCAATTTGGGAACCGACCGAATATAGGAGTGTATGTCCACATTGCAGTGCAACAAACTTGAGTAAAATACCAGCTATACGTTATGTTTGTACTGATTGCAACAAAGAATATATGGCTACAGTAGCTCACACAGAAGAAGATTAACTTATGCTATCTATCAAAGAGCAAGTCAATTCCAAAACGAAAAATGAAATTCTTCGAATAAAAGGCACCAACAAATGAAAGTACTTTTTACCTTACTTTTTTTGACTATTGATTTCATTACTACCTTTGGAGTAAAGTTGTACTAGATTTGGTTTTTCAGAACCGTCCCAAAACTAATCAGCGAATTACCATCAAGGTTTAAATGTGACTTTAATCAGATATGCCAAATTATCTTTGGAATAATTCCACTGCCTAAATTGATTAAATGATCTGAATGGATCTTTAAGATAATTCCACTAGCAAAATTTTTGTTTAGAAGTATATCCAAGCTTCAATAGTTAACGATCTCAGCCCATTTTTTAAAAGTATGAATAGTAATGAAATCTAGATTATATCCAGGTTTACATCACGCATATTTTGGGGAATTTTTGTGGAAATCAGTGCAATACATCATGATTTCTGAAAGATACAAATCTCTCGGAACTTTTCTCCCTTAAAGTAAAAATTCTTGAAAAAGTAGGTTACTACCAATCTATGGTCTGATGAGAATTATTCTGTAGCTCGAAACCGAAAGTCTTCAAAGCTTGCTCTGCAAAGTGTAGAGAGCAGTTCCATCCACTATTTTTCCAGCAACACAATTGACTCTATTAGGACTTACTTATTTTAAAGGACAAAACTAACTACAATAGAACATTGTTGTCAAATTCACCATTTAAACAGTTGGAGGTTTAATGTTACTTATTTTGTATCTCAAGTGTGCAAGTCCTATCTATATCTTGTATTTGGCACTTCGCCGTTTCGTGTGGGATTGGAAACAATTTTTTAGTTGAAAAGTAACTACACAATAAATAGGCATCGAGAATGGATATAATTTCCATAAATAACTGTTTGCAAATATAACATATACTTGTTGCATTTAGGAAGTAATTTTAAATAACTAACTCGAAATAACAAAGAGCCTTGTATTTTTTAATCCCTACTCTAAATCACTTTTGCTGACATGATTAAGTTAGGTGTTTTATGAGATGATTAGTTTCTTCTTTTGGCTAACACTATCCTACAGAGATTTCTGATAAACTTGATATACTATTTTGCCAAAAAAATCTGCTAGACATCGTTCATGTTAAACATTTCAGATTCTAGAGTAGTATAAGTTTTATTTTTTAGATATGTTCTTTTTTGTAATTTTATGGCGAAGCCAGCTTAAGAACTAAATTGTCTATGATCTTTTGGAGAACTTTTAATAGCTGAATCATATTATTCAGAAAATTTCGATGAACCTCCAATTTCAACAAATTGTTTACATACGCCTTATAAACAACCAGCAAAAAATTGAATTTATCTAGATCCTCATCAGTGCAATTTGTGCAATGATTTTTTTAATCTACTTTATCTGTCTTTTCAGAAATAAATTCTTCAGATCTCATGAATTTTCAACTATAAACATAGATGCTGTATTAAATGAATCATAAATAAAAATCCAAATCACTTTTTGATTCACATGCAAAAAAATCACATTTTTTTGATATAACCCAACTTTTAAGAGCTAAAATTCCATCATCATATATAGCGAAACTTTGCTGTTGTTTCTCAACGGAAACTAGAAACTAGTGTTAAACACTTTTATAAATGTTTGAACCACAAGACTTTTTACTATTTCGATCAATCCAAATCACTAATTCATTGGGCAGTGAAATCATCTAAAAGACTAATATTAACATCCGTGATCAAAGTTACATATGAGCCTCTGATAGCAATTAATTGATTATTTTATAAAGTTTTTTTAAAAACCAAAATTCGGACGAACTCCTGGCCGAAATAAAAATGGGTTCAATGTTTACAGGAGAGTAAGGTAAAGAATAATTCATTCATTCAAGCTTATTATTGAAGAAATTCATGTTAATTCTCAGGAGAGATCTATTCTCATTCTATCCCCAGTTTCTGGGGAAGAGAAAATCATGCAACGATTTGTTTTTTTGAACATAAGTTGCTGTTTCAATTTTTTTTAATAATAACGCTAGCTTGAGGCTACCCGAGTTTGCTAAGTTTTGTTGATGATTTATTTCCTTCATTCTCTTGTTTAAGTTTATTTATAGATCCTGAATACTGGTTCCTTTTGAAACGTTGCCTGTTATTTGGGACATGTTTGATTTTTCCATTGGCTAGCGTAACCACTCATTGTTGAAAGAGCAGAAATAAATAAATTGAGAGTAATAACAGTTAATAGAAGATAAATTTCTCATTGAAAATTCGCATTTATATCTTGTATTATATTATTGTGAAAATCACTTTCTTTATTTATCAATGAAGATTCCAAAGATATAGATATTTCATTCTTTCAGCCTAAGGTTTTTCTTTCTTATACAGCATCCTAATCCGCACAGAAAAGTTGTGACACTATTTTCGACAAAATCCGCATCAAAATCCCCAAAAATAGTTATCCTGTAAGATACAGCTAGCCTTTCGATCCAGTTATTCCCGATGTAGTTTTCTACCAAATTAGATCCCCGATAGATATCACTAATTTCACAAGCTGCAAGATTTTTGTTTGTACTTACAGCTTCAAGGATTATTTCAGGGTCAGCACCAATGGGAATAAGAACTGAGATATCCCTAATCGAATGCTTAAGATTTTCTTTTCTCCATTGTCTTAGTTCAGATTCTGAAAGGAGTCGAAGGTTTTCAAGCTTAAGTTGTATGAATCTATTTTTTATTTGAGGAGCAGTGCCTTTTGAGGTTAGCTTTTTGAGAACCACCTCATTCTGGCTAAATTTTTCAAGAGTACCTACATGAATATTTCCGGAATAAAAAGTGAGAAAAGCCACAGACTTTCCCGACGGAGTTTAGTATAGTTTCATATTCAACTATTTTGGAATTGATCAACTTATCCGACTTGCTAAGGGCTTGAGCTGTATCTCCGTACTTTCGAGCAGCAGCCTTCATTTTTCTTGCAAATCCCTCTTCATCGTGAGCCCTTACCAGGCTAGAGATCTCTTCACACTCTTTGATGAAAGTCTTATGGACTTCCAGGACTCCGGGATTTTCCATCTGGATGAGAGCATAAAGGTAGGGATTCTGACCAAGAATTCGGCCTACGAAATCCAGCATTATGTCATAAACCGGGCTTACGAATTTCCGGGATTTTTTTACATCAAAGTCCAACCTGTCAATTGTCGTCCCTATGCTGATATAAGCAAAATGAGTGAGTCCCTGAACAACTGAAACAAGCATGTCGTGTTCAACAGCGGTGGTGATTTCAACATTTGCTCCGCTTTCTTCAAAAAGTTCCCTTATTACTGGGAACCATTTCTCCGAGCGTCCCTTAACGGGAACAAGAATTATAGTCTGCCCTCTGATAGTCTGAATAGTTGGACCGAACATTGGGTGTGTTCCCAGAATTTCTACATCCTGAGGGACAAATTTTCTCATGGCTTCTACTGGCTTTACTTTAACAGAAGTAAAATCCATAAGAAGGCTCCCAGCCTTCATTTTTGGAGCAATTTCTGCAATCGTATCTTCAGTTACGTTGATAGGCACAGAGACTATTAAGATATCACTTTCAGAAATCGTTGATTCAAGATCCGAGGCAAACGGAACTTCCAATTTTCTGGCAATTTCAATTTTGCCGCTTTTTCCCCAAACTGTAACTTCATAATCTTTTTCTTTGAAAAAATTGGTGAACCACTGTCCCATCTCTCCGGTTCCACCGAGAATCAACACTTTAGTTTTTCCGGAATTCTCTCTTTGTTGAGGCACTTTAGAAGCATGATTTTTTGTATGATTTTTCTGAAAATGGCACTTAGATTCGTCTATCTCCATCCATTTTGTCTCCATGTCCGCATTCACGCTTTTAAAGTTTCCAAAACAGCTTTTTTCATGATTTCCACTGGAGGTTCAATTCCAGTCCAGAGCCTAAAAGCCTCAGCTCCCTGGTAAACAAGCATTAATACTCCACTTACTGTTTTTGCACCTGTAGATTTTGCTTCTTTCAAAAGCTTGGTTTCCAAGGGGTTATAAACAATATCAAAAACAGTAAGTTCAGGGTGAAGTTCTTCTGCTGTTGCAATAGAATTTTCTGTGTTAGGGTGCATTCCCAGAGTTGTGGTATTAATCAGAACATCTGCCTCCTTCAGAAGATCCTTTAATCCTAGGAGCCCAGCTCCCTTTATCTTCCCTTGGAGGTCCGCACTTGAGATATCCTTTGCAAGTTCGATTGCTTTTTCTTCAGTTCGGTTTACTATAGTGATATCTGCTCCATCAGCTGCAAGCTGAAAAACAATAGCCCTTGATGCCCCTCCTGCCCCTGCAATCACTATTTTAGACCCCTTTATTTCTACTGCAGCATCTAAAAGCGCCTTTTTTGCACCCAAACCATCGGTATTATATCCGGTTATTTCCCCGAATTTATCGAAAACAACAGTATTTATGGCTCCTATACTCTCTGCCAATGGATCAGGCTTAATGCAATCTAGTTTCAGAGCCCATTCTTTCAAGGGCACGGTCAAGTTGAGCCCTCCAAATCCCATAGCATTTGCTCCAAGGATTGCCTTTTCCAGCTTCTCTGATTTAACATTAAATGCATGGTAGATGCAATCCATCCCGAGAGCTGAAAAAACTGCATTATGCATCATTGGTGAAACTGAATGGCTTATAGGATCCCCAAATACGCCAAAAATTTGCTTCATTCGAGCAGCTCCATAATTTTCCTTAATTTGTCTACAGGAAGTTGTCCGAGAGGTGTTAATATTGTACTTTCAACAGACGCATAGGTCAGAACTGAACCGTAAAAAGGAGCAATTACTCTTGTATGTTTTCCGAGCTTGCCCATCGCAATAGTACATACTGCTCTTCCTGCTCCCCCAACATCCAGTGTAACTCTTAGCAGATCCACTACATCTTTCATCGATTGCGGCATAACAGCAAGTTTAGCAATATCTGCTCCTGCTATAAATGCATCTTCAAGTGTTGCTTTCATTTCCGCAAAAGAAGGAGCTTTTGAAAAGTCATGAGAAGAAATGATTACAGTTTTCCCATTGTTTTTTGCCGTTTCTACAGCTCTATCTCTATCTTCCTCATCTATAGAGAGTTCTATGTCAACTGCATCAGGTCCGTCTCTAATGGATAAAAGATCTTCAATGAGCCCAATTCTTTCTGCTTCCTGCCCGTCCCAGTTCCCCCCTTCTATGTATGAACGGTTTGTGATAATTATCGGAAGGTCTGTTAAGTATTTTATTTTTCTGATGGTTTCTGCTGCTATATCTAGATCCTTGATTCCTAGCAAATCCAGCCTTATTTCCAGGATATCAGCCCCTAATTCAGCTGCTTTCTTCGAAGTTTCAAGCGGTTTTTCAAGGATAACTGCAATAACTGCAGGTTTTTTCTGAAGGTCAAGGGGACCAATATGAATCATTACTATCTCCAGATTTCCGTTTGCAATGACGGATTATTTTTATTCTGGCAAGTTACTTCTCTACAATCGTTTCTTCAATACTTTTGCCGAAATGTCTGGCTCCCTCTTCCATGCGAACCAGAACTTCATCTCCTTTCTTGAGTTTGGCAACTGAGATCGGCGTTCCATCTTTCCCTACTAGTTTAATAGTCTCTGCATTTTGCAAGATTGCAGTAAGAGTTCTGTCCCTGGCTTTTGCTTCGATAAGCATAAGAGGACGACTTTCGATCTTGACTCTGCCCACAATGCCTTCTCGCTGTTTTCCTTTTGAATTCACAATAGTTACTGTATCTCCTGTCTGGAGCTCCGAAAGATAGTTGGTTTTTTTGCCTATCTTGATATAGGAATGAACTGCCCCTGCATTTACTCTAAATGGACGAGCTGCAACGTAAGGACTTTCATCAGATTCAGAGTTTACGAGGAACATTCCTTTTGCTTGAGAACCTATGAGCATGCCTTCTCCTCGTTGCATGAGGTTGCACGTATCTACGCAGACTCTATCTCCCATCCCGAGAGTTTCAACTCTGCTCACAATTGCAGATTCAAGTTCGATGGTTTCATTTTCCAGATCTCTCGCAGCCTTTATTGCATCTTTTATATCCTGAGGGTTCCCACTGTCAAGAAGAACGCCATCTACTCCGGTTTCAAGAATTTGAAAGGCTAGTTTTGCTTCTTCTGCGCTCTTTACTCCATAGATTATCTTTACTTTATGATTCTGGAGTTCAGCAATCAGATTTTCAAGAGGGATAATTTTCCAATCCGTGCCTGTTACAAGTAGGTAATCGCAAATTTTCCCCATTTCAGCTGCAAAATGTTCATAAAGTTTGTCCCTTATGACTACGTATCCACCCACTAAGCTTCCTTTGTTTATGAGAAGAGTTGCTGTATTTATATCGATAGAACCAGAAATTTCAGGGGGAAGGGATTTTGTCCCATCCCCTTCTCCCCTTTTTCCAATAATCACAATTTCAGCCCCAAATTTATTGTCATGGGCAAAGGTTGCTATTGTAATGTTTCCCAGTTCTCGGACCTTTAGTACATCGCCAGTGTTTACAAGAACGCAGTCAGCTCCTGATTCAAGACCTGTAGTGATCCTCTCTTTCTGTTCTTCCCATCCACCTTCATCGGCTTTTATCCAGACACTTTTCTTTTTCAAAGGCTTCAACTCCGTAACTTCTTGTTTTCACTTAGGCCTTCACTTTTTTAGTTTTTATTTTTGGGTAATTATCTCGCGATTTAATATCTTGTGATCATTTCAGCTGCTCCAGAGCTTCTTCTGCAGGTCTTCGATGGTGGACGATTTCGCAGATGGCACGGGTAAGTCTGACAGGATCTTTGTGCTGGAAAACATTTCTGCCAATTGCAGCTCCTCTAGCTCCGGCTTCCATTGCTCCATCAATCATTTCCAGAAGCTCTAGGTCAGTTGAGGTTTTAGGTCCTCCTGCAATAATTACAGGCACAGGACAGCCCCTAATCACATCTCTGAAACTATCAGGATCTCCAGTGTATACGGTTTTTACAAAATCAGCTCCGATCTCAGCTCCGATTCTTGCAGCATGTGCTACATTTACAGGATCATGTGGATTGGTGATTTTTTTACCTCTTGGGTACATCATAGCAAGAAGAGGTATACCCCATTCAGTACAGTCTCTAGAGATTGTTCCGAACTGCTCAAGCTGATCTGCTTCTGTTTCGGATCCGACATTAATATGCAGAGAAACAGCATCTGCTCCGATTTTAATTACCTCCTCAACTGTGCAAACCTGAACCTTGGCATTTGGGTCAGGACTTAGGATGGAAGAAGCACTGATATGCACGATGAGCCCTATATCGTGGCCATATCCTCTATGCCCATATTTTACCATTCCTTTCTGCATGAGGACGGCGTTTGCACCTCCTTCGGCTACCTTATTAACTGTATCAGTTACATTGATCAGTCCCTCAATAGGTCCATCTGATATTCCATGGTCCATGGGAATAATGACAATGTTTCTGCTCTCCCGGTTCATCAGTCTTTCTATCCGTATTTTCTTACCAATATCTGACATCGTAATACACCTAAATTATGGATTGACACATTTCATCCTTAAATTTTGTTTATCTATTTACTTTGTCTATCGTTATCATCAACTAGGGCATTTGCTAGCATGTAGCATACTAGCACGCTACATCTATTTAAATATATCTTGTAAAATTGTAAAATTATTTACACTTTCCAATCAAAAGAAATATTCTTGATATTTTATAGGTTAATTTGTAGCGATTATCACCACAGAGGAATTATATTTTAGAGAGAATTTTTAGAAACTTCAAAATTTGGATGAGTTTTCACATGGAACATATATATAAATCCTTTAACACAGAAGTTTATCAGAATTCATCCCACTTAATAGACAAATATTCTAAAATATAAATATAGATTAAAAGTAATAAACTCTAAAATTCAAAGCCTTTTTCCTACTAAAAGAGTTACAGATCATGAACTTGAACAGATACGAGAATTAAAATAGGATTAGATTGGCTAATTGAATAAATTCAGAGCTTCATAACAATATCATCATACTAAAAAGAAAAGGAAGGAATTATGAGAAAAATAAAAATTCTTGTTGTCAATAACTATGGACAATTCTGCCACCTTATTTACCGGGCTGCCCGAGATCTTGATATGGATCCGAAGATCATTTCAAATACAATGACTATCGAGGATATTATTGCAGAAGAGCCCGATGGACTGATCCTAAGCGGAGGGCCAGAAATTGATCGGACAGGTTTATGTAGTGATTATGTCCGGGAAATTGATCTCCCTATTCTTGGAATCTGCCTTGGCCATCAGATAATTGCTTTGGCTCATGGAGGACATGTCCATGCCGGGAAAAAAGGTGGGTATGCAGAGGTTGATATAGAAGTGATCGAAGAAGATGATATCCTTCGGGGACTTGGCCCAAAAATAACTGTATGGGCTTCGCACGCAGACGAGGTTGCTATTATCCCTGAAGGTTTTATCCACCTTGCCCGCTCAGATATCTGTGAAATCGAAGCCATGCGTCATTCTACAAAGCCAATTTATGGTATACAGTGGCATCCTGAGGTTTCCCATACAAATCAAGGAGAAGAAATGTTCATGAATTTTTTTGAAATTTGTGATCAGTACTGAGATCTCAAGGGTTCTATACGACTTTATTGATCAAATATTTGGATTGTAACAAGTAAAATTAAGTTTGCAGATGAGCAGATAAGCTATAACAATACGGACAAAAAAAGTCAGGGACGATTACATCCCTAGTTTTTTTTTCATCATCTTCTGAATATTGAATTTCCCACCTTTGAAACCTTTTAGAGCCATCTGCATGGTCTTATGATATTTCAGTAACTCCCTTACATCTTCAGGACTGCAGCCAGAACCCCTTGAAATTCTTTTGATCCGTGAACCCCCTATGATCTTTGGATCCTTCATTTCATCTTCTGTCATTGAATCCATGATTATCTTATAACTTTTCATTTTATCACTTGTAGCCTGGAACATTTCGTCTGAAAGCTTCACACCCCCTAAGCCCATTGGTAGCATGGACATAATTTGCTTGAGAGGTCCAATTTTGTTCATTGCTTCAAGTTGTTTGTACATATCCTTTAGAGTGAAGCGCCCCTGCATCATACCTTCAACATTCATATCTTCTTCACTCAATGTTTCCTCAGCTTTTTCCATCAGACTTTTGAGGTCGCCCATGCCAAGAAGTCGTGAAATAAACCGATCAGATTCAAATTTTTCAAGATCTTCAGCTGTTTCCCCAACACCTATGAAGGCTATAGGAGATTTTGTTTCGGAAACAGCTGACAGTGCCCCACCTCCTTTTGCTGTACCATCAAGTTTCGTTATTATTACGCCTGTAATCCCTATTGAAACATTAAAAGCATGAGCTTGCTGGCTTGCCTGCTGTCCTATACCTGCGTCCAGAACCATGAATTTGTGATTTGGCTTTGCAACCTCATTGATCCTCTCCATTTCCTCTATCAGTTCGGCTTCAAGAGCATGCCTACCTGCAGTGTCCACAATTTTTATGTCGTATTTCTCAATGGCTTTCAGACCGTTTCTTGTAATTTTCACAGCATCAGGGTTTCCTTCTTCTCCGTAGAAAGCGACATTGAGATTTTCACAGAGAGTTTTAAGTTGATGGTAGGCTCCGGGGCGGAAAGTATCTGCGGCAATGACACCTGCTTTAAGTCCTTTTCGCTGGAAGTAACGTGCGAGCTTTGCAGTACTTGTGGTTTTTCCACTTCCCTGCAACCCCACCATCATTATTGTCTGGGGCTTGAGCTGAATATCCGCTCCCTTCCCGATTATTTCCATCAGTTCTTGGTAAACGATTCTGACTACGTGCTCTCTAGGATTTATTCCCGCAGAAGGATCTTCTTTCATAGCACGCTCTTTAATTTTCTTGGACATGTCCATAACAAGTTTTACGTTTACATCCGCCTGAAGCAGAGCCCTTTGGATGTCCTTTATTACTTCGTTGACCGTGCGCTCATCAATTCTCCCCGCTCCAATCAGTTTCTTTAGAGCCCCTTGTAAGGAGTCTCCTAGTTTTTCCAGTACCATATGAAAATCGTCCTATAAGTTTTTGAGAATGAATAAAAATATAACTACACTTTGTTGACATTATGTAAGAGAATATCTTTATTTGATAAACCTTAAGTCTCGGAAACTTAAAAAAAATATAGGTAAATGGATCCTAAATATAAATCAGTAACCGGCTATAAAAAAGTTCCTAGATACAAAATTGGGGATTCATAACAAAAGATTAAAAGAGGATAGATTTTTTTATTTCAGTCGAACATCCCGTAATCCCATCCCTATGCAAGCTTCTTTCATTCTACTGGATTAAATTGTGAAGTTTTTAAGAGGATGAATCCCAAATTTAAGGTTAAATACATTGCCATTGACTTCAATAATATTCTATATTATGGAATTAGAAATGCCTGGTACATAACTAAGAAAATTAAAACTGAAGAATGAACTTCTTGAGATAACCTTTCTGTATTTTATGCATAAACATAGTTTAACAGTATAAATTCTAAATAGAAACTTTGGTCAAAAATTATAAATTATACAACTCAAAAGACAGATAATAAATATTTAGTAGAGTCCGGAAATAAGTCAAAAATTAGTTGACCATAATATCACCCAGTTTTTCACAAAAATACCAAAGAGTTTGGTTGCACTAGCGAACTCAAAAAGATATTATAAAAAAATTATACCAAACGAGAACACTTGAATATGAGATTGGTATCCTTACTACTCTATTTATTTGATATAAATCCACTTGAATTTATCTGAGTGAATATAAACGGAAGAGATTTTCGAATGAAATAATTGAGTAGATTATGGAACTTATAGAATCATATCAGAGTGAAAATCAGATTTTTATCGAAATTTTCACAGTATCAAAAATAAAAATTGGAGATAATCTTTATTTACAGGTATGATGTTTCGGCTAAATTTCCAAAAAACCGGATTCATTTTGAAGACTGCGGAGCTTTGCTCTCACGAGACAAAGGGAAAAATCGTGGAGTAATCTCAGATAAGGTAAATGATTAAGAAAAAATAGATTTTAAAATTATAAATATGTTATTGGGACATACAAAACAGATGTAAGGACTGAAGTAGCCAATCTTTCACTTATACCTTGGAGCCTATTATCTATTTAAGGTATGTGAACTCTTTGGAATGGTTAAAGATCAGATCGAATATGTCAGTGATCCAAGGGTTGACTACGTATATAAGTTTGTCAATGCTAAGTCGAGAATTGGAACTGGAAACTGCGAAGATCAGCAAATTCTCCAGTTTATACATAAACCATCGATACAAAATACCGAACTGATAAATCTGGTTACTGGTTCTGCTTGACCTGAATTCTATGCTTTATGTAGGCGGACAAGAGCAACGGCTCGGGCGAAAGTTTAGGCTGCTGAAATAAAGAAACCATCCAGGAACTGATCCTTTACAAAAACTAAATAAGTGGAAGTTATAGATATCAATTCCTGAAGTATTACTAAACATATGTTATGAGTCAGTGCCTATATTGAATTTTATCGTGTCAGTTGTCTAACCCCAGTAAATATTTTGTATTTTTAATCCACACTCAGTGCTAATTACAGAGGAGTGTTTACAATTTATGGAAGTTCCGGAAATAGAAAGAAATATAGGAATCAGTCTATACTCCACGGATACCGAAGGCCTTGGTGGGAAGCTCCGCCAGGAAGTGGAGGACTTTATTGTTAAAGAGATCACGAACAGAGAAGAAGGAGAGGAGGGTAAGTATCTTATTCTCGAGCTCATAAAACGAAACTGGGATACTCACCACTTAACCAGGACTCTCGCAAAAATACTACAGATTAGCCAGAAGAGGATTAGCATTGCAGGCACAAAAGACAAACGTGCACTTACCACGCAAAAAATCAGCATCTTTGACATTGATGCTTCAAGAATTGAAAATATACATTTGAAAGACGTAGAGATAAATGCCTTGGGACGCTCCAAAAAATCAATAGAAATTGGAAATCTATGGGGAAATGACTTCATAATTACAATAAGGAATATACCAAGTTCTCCTGAGGAAGCAAAAAAACTTCTAGAAAAAATTACAAATGAAATCCTGTTCCAGAGTGGGACCCCCAATTTCTTTGGAATACAGCGTTTCGGTTCTATCCGACCTGTTACCCATCTGGTAGGAAAAGCCATAGTAGAAGGAGATTTCGAAAAAGCTGCCATGCTTTATATAGCCGAGCCTTTTCCTGATGAACCAGATGAAACAAAAAAAGCTCGTCTTCTAGTTAAAGAGACACGCGATTTTAAGGAAGGACTTAAAACCTATCCACTCCGCCTTGGTCATGAAAGAGCCATGATGAACCATCTGATCGCAAACCCGAATAATTTTGCAGGTGCCTTCCTAATTCTCCCAAAAAATCTTTACACACTATTTGTACACGGCTACCAATCATATATTTACAATATGATCCTCTGTCGCAGAATCAAAAAAAGCCTCCCCTTAAATCAGGCTATAGAAGGTGATATTGTCTGTTTCAAAAATAATCTCGGACTTCCAGATTCTTCAAAGACCGAACAAGTTACAGTCGAGACCATAGATGCAATGAATCGCCTGATAAAAAAGAAACGGGCCTTCATAACCTCTCCTCTACCAGGCTATAAAACAGAATTTGCTTCAGGCATCCCAGGTAAAATTGAGCAAGAGGTGATCCAAGAACTCAAAGTCCCTCTAAACGGTTTCAATGTAGAAGAAATTCCTGAAATGAGTTCAAAAGGTATCCGCAGGGAAATACTTATGCAAGTGGAGCCAAAATTTGAAGTTGCAGAAGACGATCTGAATCCAGAAAAATCAAAGGTAGTGCTTGAGTTCATGTTACCCAAGGGAAGTTATGCAACAACATTACTCAGGGAGTATATGAAAGTAGATCCTTTGTATATGAGCTGAAAATTAACAGAGTAAACTCTTCAGCTTGAGTGTCGATGGCTCAGACGCTTGTTTATTTAAAATAGAGTTTTTTGCTCTTTAAAAATATTAGTCATCCACACTTACTGAGTGCCAGAAACTGCTCTAAGAACTGAAGGATAAAAATGAAAATGCAAATAACAAAGATCCAGTTCAATTTTTAAAATTATCACGCTAATAAGAGACTTTTCATTAATTTCTTGTATTTAGATTTTAATTCTAAATCTTACAAAATAATAAATTTTTTAAGTTCATTGAATTTAATTCTGGTCGTAATCAATTAGGCATTGTACCAAAAGTTTTGTAAAATGTAATTGATTATGTGTCTTTTCTTTCACTGCAAAAAATGGATTCAGAGTCTATAGTTTTACTGACAAAGCTTCTGTTTTTATTGATTTCATTTATGCATAGTTTTAGACACAAAAACGGTGTATTTTGCACTAATTGATGCCTATTATACTTTTTTGTAATTATGAAACTAATAATGAATTCCATGATATAAGATACTGGCTTATTGTGGCTTCATTGAGCAAATCAACTTTTAATTAAGAAAATTTGAAATTTCCTTTCAATAATGACAAAACTTATTGTTTTAAAAGACTCTACAAAAATATCTATGCCACTTTCCGATTTATCTTCTCCTATTGCATAAAAGCCCATAAATGCTATCTTTGTTGCTACTTCTTTTTCATAGCACAAAGAAAATATTTTCAAACAATTATTTGAGTAAGGGAACATTCTCTATATTTGTATAAATTTGTAATCATAATCTAAACATATTTTAATTAAAAATCAAGAAAATAATAAGACTAACATTTGTATAAAAAATCCATCTAAGATAAATATAGCCAAACTTTATTAGATTAAACAACATCTGAATAACTTCATAATATTTAATTTTTTTTATAATTGCTTATTAATAAATACTTATGATTCTAGAGTATATTTATACTACTAACACTATTTAAATTGATAATGGTCTTATTTTAAAGAAAATGACTTATTTAAATGGGGGAAATAAATGTTAAATAAACGCAAATTGTATTCTATAACCCTAGTTTCAATAGCTATGGTTTTTATGCTGGCGAGCACCGCAGGTGCAGCGCCATATGCATATATTACAAACACTGGCAACAATTCTGTCGGTGTAATTGACACAGGCAATAATACTGGTAACGGCACTGTACCTGTAGGACCTGTAGAATCCAGTCCTTTTGGAGTTGCAGTCGCCACTATACCTGTAGGATCTTATCCTATTGCAGATGCAGTCACACCTGATGGAACAAAAGTATATGTGGTGAACGAGAATAGCAACACTGTTTCTGTAATTAACGCAGCTACAAATACTGTTAAAGCCACGGTGAATGTAGGAAACGGTCCTGTAGGAGTTGCAGTCACTCCGGATGGAACAAAAGCATATGTAACAAACTACAACAGCAACAATGTTTCTGTAATTAACACAACCACAAATCAAGTTATAGAAGCGGTGCCTGTAGGAAATAATCCGTTTGGAGTTGCAGTCAGCCCAGATGGAACAAAAGCATATGTAACAAACTACGACAGCAACAATGTTTCTGAAATTAACACATCAACTAACAGAGTTACAGCCAATGTGAATGTAGGAAACGCTCCTTTGGGAGTTGCATTCACACCTGATGGATCAACAGCATATGTAGCGAACAACCATGGTGATACTGTAACTGTAATTAACACAGCAACTAATACTGTTAAAGCCACGGTGAGTGTAGGACATTATCCTAATATATGTGCAATCACTCCAGATGGAACAAAGGCATATGTGACAAATTTTGGCAGCGGCAATGTCTCTGTAATTAACACATCAACTAACACTGTTATAAACGTACCAATAGAAGAACACCGAGTAGTAAACTCAGATGCAAATATATATGCGTCAAACACCGCTAGTGGTATCTCACCAAAAATAAATGTAGGAGTCGAACCTGCTGGAGCTGCAGTTACCCCAGATGGAACAAAGGTATATGTGGCAAATTTTGGCAGCAACAATGTCTCTGTAATTGACACCGCTACAAACACTGTTACAGCCACAGTGAGTGGATTTAATGGTCCTAGTTCCTATGGACTGTTTATAGGCCCCGCCGGAACTCCAGCTCTGGATCTGGTAAAGTTAGCAAATCCAATGATTTATACCGACGAAGGGCAGACAATAACATACACCTACACTGTAAAGAACTCAGGACAAGTGACTCTAACAGCACCGATAATTGTCACAGATGATAAATTTGGCACAATAATTATACAAAGCACTGGTGTCCTTAGTCCAGGTCAAAGTGTTACAGGACCAGCAGTTACCTACCAAATAACAGACAAAGACATTGATAGACGTTCTGTGACTAATTTGGCAACTGCAGAAGGTTCATTAGGAATTAAGAAAATTACTTCAAACTATGCTGCTGGGGTAGTTCTCTATGAACATCCAGAAGAACATTCACGCTATTAAGGAGATTTTGGATCTGAATAGAGGCTATTGAGGTGCTGTTGTACCGCCGGTGAGGTCTGGTGGTCCTATATAGTCTTATGTATAGTAGTGAACATTATGGGTATGGTAGTGAACCGCCTTGTACAAACAATCTAAAAATAGCAAAACAGAGAAAAATCACTAAGTGTGAATTAAATAAAAAATAGTCGGATTTCCATTTTTATTAAATGGAAGCGGGGATTGCAACGACGAACTTAGATCCTTGCTTTGATAATCCTAAATTGTGGGGGCCTGATGCCCCTGATTATAGTTTCAAAACTAAATCTGAGTTAAGTCGCTGTCGATCTAAAATAAATGTATGGAAATTTTGAAACAGAATATAGTTAATTATATCGAATTTATGAAAATTCTATAAAATCGATAAAAAAGGAATTGGCTATATTACATTCACGAGTATAATGCAGGGTATCCACTTCTGAAACAGTGGGTATCCGACATTATAGTCATGAAATGAGACAACAATTAATAGCAGATTTGTAAAACATAAAAGCAAGTTGGACTGGGAATTAACCGCTTTTGTTCAACATCAATTAGGTATGCGTTTTTCTACATTTTTGAGTTTGTGAGTTAGGTACTAATGAATAAACTAGTAACAGAAAGTTGATATTGAGAATATACTTGTATTTATAGCAAAATCTATGTAAGGATCGATATTATATTTAT
Organism: uncultured Methanosarcinaceae archaeon; assembly: GCA_963833425.1. Lineage (GTDB taxonomy): Archaea > Halobacteriota > Methanosarcinia > Methanosarcinales > Methanosarcinaceae > Methanosarcina. The sequence goes on from CAWHXP010000005.1 coordinate 95,149, forward strand.
CAATATTTTATCAAATGAGAAAAATGAAGTTATAAAGCACCAAAAGTTTCCTATTGGTCTTAAACTTGTAGATGGAGCATAAAAAGAATATCAAAAACACTTCCCCTAGTTCTTTTCTCAAAATCTTTTTATGGCATTGAAAAATTAATTTTTTGATTCAATTTATTCATATTTTTAGTTTTGTTTAGAGATTATATAATTATTATCCCTTATTTTTCGATTAGGATGGTTTTTAGGCTAATTATTTCCAAGTATCCCATAGCTCCATATGTTCTATGAGTCCCATAAGCTCCATGAATAATAGATCACAATGTTTTCTTATTTCAGATGGAAATTAAGAAATTCAGAGATCTGATCCCAAAATCTATGTATAAGTAAAAAAGAAAGACAAAAACTTTGTCAGCATAACAATTAACTCTGAATTCTTTTTCTGTTGTTAAAGAAAGGGATTGAGAACAATCACATTTTATATAACTTTTGGTAAACTGTCAAATGAATCGCAGAGTCAAAATAATAGCGTATATTCTAATAATTTGTGAATTTAAACCTCTCATTGAGGTGTGTATATGATCGAAAACATAAAGCATTTTATGCTATTCGTCAAAGAATATGATGAGGTGCTTGACTTTTAGATTAATAAACTTGGCTTTGTAAGAATCACATATATTAACCCGACACCAAAATGGCGTTTTTTGTCCGTCGCCCCAAAAAACCAAGTATGAAAATAATTCTCCATTGCCCAACGCATCAATGGATGGCAAAGCCGAAGCAGAGAAGCAGGCTGGACTCATAGGGAAAATCGCCTCCTGATGTTTAAAGTAGATGATTGAAGACGTGCAATGAGCTAAGATCGAAAGGCGTACTGATCGTAATGGAGCCGAGAAGGCGTCTATTGGTATGGCGTGTATCGTGGATATATATCCGCCGTGGCTCATCGAGCATCCAGAGTAAAAAAAAAATCATACAATAAATTAAGTTGTTTTTATCTTTTGATGGCTGTTTACCGAAAATTCTGTAAATTTTGAGTCAAATTTTTGCATTCTGTTTGTAATTTTATTCTTTCGGTATGGAATTTTCTACCAGTAACTTCTTCAGATTTCCAGTTTTGCGGAAAAATTGGCATACTGCACAGCGAACAGAAAAATGTCTCGGTTATTTTATAGCAAAACTATGCATCGAAAAGATCAAAAAGTCTTATGTGTCCTTTGATTAAGGCTCGATATTGGTAAGATAGAGCCTGTTATAAAGATAATTCATTTTATTTTTAAAAATATAACAGGAATTAAGAAAGTAAAAAACAGTTCTACAGTAAATCCAGAAGATGAAATTAACAAACTGAGGAAATTAATTTAGAGAAAAGTCGAGATTCAGTTAAAAGAAAATAGTGAATTCAATGGATTTTGGAATCGTATCCACTCGTTGGTATTTTGATCGATACAAATGAATCAGAATCAGAAAAAGGACACTTCCAAAAATGGAAATCTCAAAATTGGAATCTTACATAAAGGCATTCATCGATAGTCAAGGATATACAAACATACCCTCACTGGGCCATGAATGCTGCATGAACAGTATGTATAGGTATCGTTTTGTTTTTAAACTTAAGATCGTGTGTGCGCAAGCATTGCCAATCAGGGTACATGTGAATCCAAGCTCTTTTGCAGCCTTGATAGCAGTGTCTATATATATGGCGTATTGCTCCGCAAGCTACAAGGTTAGTTACATGCTTTTCTTCCATTTTGGAGAGGAGTTCGTTATGAAAAAAGTGTTAGGAAAATGTTCCTCAATGACAGCTTCTCTGGAAGAGGAATAAGGTCGCATGAAAATCTATTCTCAGAGTTTCGTGTATAAAGAAGTAGTCTTTGGTCTCTTAAACAAATGTTTGACAAGAAAACCAGCTTATCTGAAGTACGGAATATTTTAAGGAATTCTGTTGCCTTTTCTACTGCTTCTTTCATGTTTACAAGTTCCATCTCGCCGCCTGAAAAATAGCCATATTGGATATCAATAAGTAGAAAAGTTTTTTCATACTACTGAATGGAGCTTCCAACAGTAATATTTCTGATTGTTTAATTCAGTTGAGTGCCCTGAAGATTGCTGCGGAGATGAAAACAACAAAATTTTTAGAATTGAAAGTAAGTAATTTAGAACAGATGATCAAACCTTGGGTAACTTTGATTTGTTTTGGTATCTATTTTTACATAGTTACGCGTTCTAATGATCAACCGATTTGTTTATAATAAATTGTACAGTATCCTTCTATTTCAACAGGGTTCTGGAGTTGATAAAGCTACTCCGGATCATGTGGTCTGCAAGAACAAGGGCAACCATGGCTTCAGCAACTGGTACCATACGCGGAGGGATTGTAGGATCATGCCGTCCTTGGATCATTATTTTAGTGTTTTCTAGGGTCTTGAGATCAACAGTTTGCTGAAGTTTTCCTATGGAAGGAGTAGGCTTTACTGCAGCCCTGCAAACGATATTCATCCCCGTTGAAATTCCTCCAAGAATACCACCTGCATTATTGCTAATACAAGTGATTTTTCCATCCTCGATTCGGAAATGATCATTCATTTCACTTCCACGCATATGGGCAGCCTCAAATCCGGCTCCGATTTCAAAGCCCTTAATTGCAGGAATACTCATAAGTGCTTTTGCGAGGTCCGCGTCCAGCCGATCAAACACAGGTTCTCCTAAGCCTGAAGGAACACCTTTTGCAATAACTTCGACAATGCCACCGACGCTGTCTCCTCCGTGCTTAAGGTCTGCAACTTTTTCAAGCATTTTTTTGGCAGCTTCAGGATCGGCACATCTCACATGGTTTTTTTCTACATTTTCAAGTATTTCTTCAAAAGAAAGAGTTTTAGCCCGAATACCCCCTAGTTCGAGTACATGTCCGACAATCTGGATCCCAAATGTGGAAAGCAGGAGTTTTGCGAGGGCTCCACCTGCAACTCTGCCTATTGTTTCACGAGCTGAAGATCTGCCACCTCCTCTGTGATCCCTTATCCCGTAACGGACTATATAGGTAAAATCAGCATGCCCAGGGCGAGGAGTATTTTTAAGATCATCATAAGCCGAGGACTTTACATCCGCATTCCACACCAGCATAGAAATGGGAGTGCCTGTGCTAACTCCTTCGTAAACACCTGAAAGTATATCAACTCTGTCAGCCTCATTTCTTGGAGTGGAAACTTCACTCTGTCCAGGGCGCCTTCTGTCCAGCTCCTTCTGAATATCAATTTCTGAAAAAGAGAGTCCGGCAGGTAATCCGTCTACCACAACTCCTACAGCCCTGCCGTGGGATTCGCCCCATGTGGTAATTCGAAACATCTGCCCAAAAACATTTCCAGCCATAATATTAACTTGCTTTTTTGCTATTTGATTCTTGAGGTTATTGCAAGGGAGGCTCAATACTCACAAATAATTCAGAAATTATCCCCGTAATTTCTCCATCATCTTTTTGTTGATCCTTCGATAGATAAGGGTTATTTCCGAGAGGTATTTCAGTAAGCTGTGTAAGCTACAACCTGCTACTTTATTAGAAGAACTGGTGCATGTTGTGCTTTTATTTTTGCAACCTGTTTCTGTGTATAATTTTTAGCTTGACCAGATATTGTCTTGTCTCAAAATAACTTTGATAATCTTTCCCAAAATATTTCTTATAGATTCTCAAAACAATATTCTTACCCACTTTCCAAAGATGTACATAATAATGCCATCTATTTCCTCAATATGACAGTAACTTAAAAATTGATCTAAGTTTCAATAATAGTGGGCAAATAGGCAAACAAATTCGACATTAATATATACTACAGGATATTGGTTACTAAAAACACCGAATATTTTCGATATCTTCGTGCTCCCATTTTACCGGTTCACCTATATTGTTATACTTTATCCGTTCAGTTCTCTTGTTCATTTATATTCATTATTCAAAGGCCCGATAGGAAATTTATCCAAGAATCTCTAAGTGCAATTTCTGACATGAAGATTTGTAGAGAACAAAAATTAATTAAGATGATGGACAACTGAATTGTAATAGCACAAAAAGGTGTATCTCCTTTTGTCTATAAGCATGACCTATCACTTAGAAAATAATTTTTGCTACTTTTATGAAAAAATATTATCGTTTGAACAGTAATTATCAGTTTTTAGTTTGACAAAATTATTTAAATTATGAGTCAACAAAAATAGTTTTGTTCTTCTAACCTCATAAAATAACATTTTTTCACTTCTCTATAAATATCGCACTGGAAGGACATAGATCCTTCAAAACACATATTTCACATTTAGGTTTTTTTGCCTGGCAGATTTTTCTCCCATGATAAATCAGGATCATGGAGATTGAATCAAGCTCCTCCTTTGGTATAAGGGATACCAAATCAGCCTCGATTTTCTCAGGATCGGAATTCTTTGTAAAGTTTAATCTCCTTGATACTCTTTTTACATGTGTATCGACAGCTATGCCCTCTATTACTCCAAATGCCCTCGCAAGCACTATATTTGCTGTTTTTCTCCCGACTCCAGGTAAAGTAACAAGTTCTTCCATTGTCTCAGGAACTTTTCCATTATAGTACTCGACGATCATTCTTGCAGCACCTTTGATATTTATTGCTTTATTTTTGTAAAAACCGGTAGAATAAATATCATTCTCAAGTTCGATGATATCTGCATTTGCATAATCATTTGCAGTACTGTATTTTTTAAACAACTTCTCAGTTACCCTGTTAATCTGGACATCTGTAGATTGGGCAGATAGAATAGTTGCTATAAGAAGCTCTAGAGGGTTACGATAATTGAGGGAAGGCTTCGCATCAGGGTACGTCTTCTTAAGAATAGCTAAACAGACCTGTACTCTTCGTATCTCATCAGAATTACTATTAGCCGTAGAGTATTTCGGGAGCATCAAGAATAAATTTGAATTGAATGCTGATAAATTTTTGCCCGAAAATTCAAATCTTTTAAAGAACATTGGAGGAGAATTTAGACAATGGATTTATTACTGGCACCATAATCAATCACTATAAGCATATGACAAAATTTAGGAGCTTATTAAAATCCTCTACAAGTAATCCTTCAAAAATTCTTATAAAATGTGATTTCAGTCACATGTTATGTGATCGAATTGAACAAAAAAACGATACTAAGCTATGTAGAAATCATCTAAGTTGTTCATTTTCCTCCTCTTTTCAAAACATTGTATTACGATATATCCCCATACTTTTCCTACAAAAAACGAAAAATCTAAATGTCATGTGATAAGTAAAGACATGATTAAGAAAGAATTCATTCACTGATTAGATAGGAAATAAGATCAGGTTTAATAATAGTGTAAGAAAAAATAGAATAAAATTTTGGGGAAATTAGAAGACAGCTGCACTTAATCTTTGATAAAATTAAATACTATCAAAGGAATATAGTGGAGACAACGTTCTCTATTGTCAAAAGGAAGTTTGGATAGTACTCCTGACAAGAAAGTTCCATAATAAGTCAAATAAATAAAACGGAAACTGCTGGTCTGTAACGTAAACAAAAAGATAGTCGAGATAATTTGCATTAAATTAAATATTTCTACAGACCGTTTTTAGATAATTATGTTCTACCTTGCAATGTAGTTTTGTTAGAGTTTGTATCAGAACTGAGTTTAATTTTACTATACAGTAACTATTTTGTAAATTAAAATGTTGTTATTTTGAGAATATATTAAAATTTATATAAAATTAATAACTAAAAGCAATGTAACAATGAGTTTAATAAATAAAAAATATAATTTTTCAGCAGAAATTTTTTTCGTGAATTATGCATTAAATTCATTTTTGTAGTTATATTCAAGCATCAATACCTGACACATCAAGAGGCCGAAAATGAAAAAAGTGAGATATGATAAAGCAAGTAGAGGGTATAACCTAGTAAAGGCTTTTGGAATCACTTTACTGGCGCTTTTTATACTAGTTAGTATCGCCGGAGCAGTGCCATTTACAGATATTCCGGATACCAGCAGCAACAATGTCTCTAATTTAAATAAGTCTGATGAAGCAATAAGAATATATGACGAAGCAAATGAAATTAACTCGCAGGATGCACAAGCTTTAGACAGTAAAGGAATTGCTCTGGATTATTTAAATAAATCTGATGAAGCAATAAAACCATATTGCAAAGCGATTGGGATTAATCTGCAGGATTCGAAAATTTTGGACAATAAAGGAAAAATCCTTTCTGACCTAACTAAATCCAATGAAACATTAAAAGAATCTGACAAAGCAAACAACTCTGATGAAGAAACAAAAGAATATAACAAAGCAAACAACTCTGATGAAGCAATAAAAGCATTTGACAAAGCAATTGAAATAAATCCGCAGGATTCAGATGCTTGGATCTATAAGGGAAATGTTCTTTCTGATTTAAATAAATTCGATGAAGCAATAAAAGCATATGAAAAAGCGATCGAAATTAACCCGAATAATTCAGATGCTTGGTACAACAAAGGAAATACACTATATGCTCTAAATAAATCCAATGAAGCAATAAAAGCATACGACGAAGCAATTAAAATTAACCCGCATTATTTAAAAGCGTGGGAAGGTAAAGGAGTGGCTTTTGACAATTTAAACAAGCCTGTAGAAGCAATAAAAGCATATGACAAAGCAATTGAAATCAATCCGCAATATTCAATGGCTTGGAGTAATAAAGGAAGCTCTCTAAATCATTTAAATAAATCCGATGAAGCAATAAAAGCATATGACAAAGCAATTGGAATTGATCCACAGAATTCAAGAGCTTGGAACAACAAAGGTATAGCTCTAGTGAAATTAGATAAATTAGACGAAGCAGTAAAAAATTTTGATAAAGCACTTGAAATTAACCCACAGGATCCAGATGCTTTGTATAATAAAGGAATTGCGCTATATAAATTAAATAAATTTGATGAAGCAAGCAAAACATATGACAAAGCGATTGAAATTAACCCTCTTTCAAATACATGGGCCAATAAAGGAAATGCTTTAAATAAACTTAATAAATTCGATGAAGCGATAAAAGCTTATGAAAAAGCAATTGAAATTAATCCCCAAAATTCGGTGGCTTGGTACAATAAAGGAAAATCTCTAGATAACTTAAATAAATCCGATGAAGCATTAAATGCATTTGACAGAGCACTTGAAATTAACCCGCACGATTCAGAAACTTGGAACTGCAAAGGCTATGCTCTGCATAAATTAAATAAATCCAATGAAGCGATAAAAGCATTTGATAAAGCAATTGAAATTAATCCCCAAAATTCAATGGCTTGGTACAATAAAGGAAATGTTCTATCTGACCTAAGTAAATCAGATGAAGCAATAAAAGCATACGACAAAGCAATTGAAATTGATCCCCAAAATTCAATGGCTTGGTATAAAAAAAGACTTGCTTTACATATTCTCACATCAACAACAAGTATAAATCAATCCTTAACTTAAAAAACACCATCGAACTTGACTCAAATATAAAGAAAAAACAAAGAAGATGACGATTTTAAAAGATTATTGAAGTACGAACAATCTAGAGAACTTATTAAGTAAAACTAAATTATTTTTGAAATTATTTACGCTTAAGATCTTGAAATTGTATACTCACGAAAAAGATGGAAAGACATGGGAAAACTTTTTTATTCCTTTTCTCCTGTATTGCGTGAACAATAGTACTTTATAGGGACTTTAAATCCTGTCGCATCACTTGCCGTAATATAGACCCAGGTATTCATGTTAGTAGAAAAATTTTAAAATTTTTGACAAAACAAGATTGAACAAAGAAGAGGAAATTCTGAATACAACTTTTGAATCTTAGTGAAATGGGGAGTCTTATTAAGATCGAATTTTTCTTCTGTATCGTTCATTAGGTAAATAAGTTATACAAAATCATGATACTCTGTGCTGAGATGCCACTTCAATAAAACCAGAACAAAAAAAATTGATGCCGGGTATTAACATGCTTGGAATATTTGCAGAAACAAATGTCATTCTGAAAGCTTTAACAGTTTTAAGGCTGACTGAACAAATTTTATGTACTTATTCGATTTCAATATTGTATTCCTTCGTTTTTAGTAGGAAAAGTATGGGGATATATCATAATACAATGTATGAAAAGAGGAGGAAAATGAACAACTTAGATGATTTCTACAGAGTCACAAAATGGTAAACGCGAAAGGAAGGAAACATAGAACCGTTTTCAGGATCTTCTGTGCTGTTGGTGAATCCATGCCCCTAAGTGTATTAAGTGTTAATTTTCACTGTAAAGATTATAAAAAGCGAATTAGCAACACTATTAAAAACGTCCAAAATAACTTAAGGGTTATCTACAATTAGTTGCTTCATCTTCCAGTAATTAAGTTCCCCGTGTAAAGAATGTTCTCGTTTTAACTCATTGAAACAGATCCACCCTAAATAACCTCAATGAAGGCAGAACAAAAAGACCGGATAATAGCTCAAAATGCATTTTGGAAATAAAATCAACCAAATTATAGAGGATTATCAACTCTAAAAATGGCAATTTTTTTATCTCATCTTGAATTTAAAATAATTACTAAAGATTTGGGTTCCTACTCAATAAATTTGGAATAGAACCTTATTTTCTGAACAGATTTTACCTAAAAAAGTGTTGCATCCATTCTTCTTCACTCAACAATTATATATGATTCCTTAAAGTATCTTCCATTTATGACTCTTGAGCCCGTTCATATGCATAAGATCTCGGAGTTTGCAAAAAGAATCGATCGATCGTTTGAGCTTGAGGATCCTAAGGCAGGTACTGATATTTATAATCTCCTTGATGAGTTGAAACTTGATGGAAAAGTTATTCTTAAGTCTATAGACAGGCTCTTTCGAGGAATTGTCAAGACTGGGTTGATGTCACAGGGTGCAGACCCGTATCCGGTTACTTATGCCTGTGACAGTGGAAGCACAAATCCAAGAACTTATGACAGCGGACTTTTTGTGGACTTCTGCCATTGCGGGCTGGCTGCAACACCTTCTGATCTTGATATCCTGAAATACAGGACAATTGTATGTGCTGCTTATTCCTCTTCACAGAGAGCGACTATGCAAGCTACAGAAGGCTGGGAAATCTTTGATGAAGGGTTTGGAAGGGCTAAGTTGGTCACAATTGCAGCTGACGAGGTGAAAAAAAAAACATCTGATATGGTCCATAATTTTGCAATGTACCTGGCTGAATCCGAGCATATCCTTTTTATGACGGACAAAGTGAATCCCGAAAGCTTTTTCATAATGGACGGACCGATTTATCCAAAGCAGCTCATGTACTGGATGGTGCTGGATGACAAGGAAGTAAAAATCCGACAAAACGACAATGCCCGAAAAATACTCCAGAATTACATTGACATCATGGACAATTTTCTGGAAAAACGGAGGCCTTTAATCGGATTTGTAAAAAATCCTATTGACAAGCAAATTATGGACAGTATTCGGAAGAAGAGGATAGCTATTGAACTACCCTGGACGCTTGACTCCCAATTTTTCCGAAATATTCTCTCCCCAGAAAAAATTGATAGTAAATGTGGAAAGAGGCATGCTGGTAGAAATTCAAAAAATAATTGGAAAAATGGCATATATAATGGTTCCAGGAGTACTTACATTACTTATACTAACTGGTTTTTACAGCCTAATAAGTTTTATGAGAGGCTACTTAATGGAACTTCACCCCTTGCAGCTGGTGATACGCTTCAACAAAAACTCCGGCACAGTTTTCCAGCTGAAGATTACGCCCTTTGTTTTTTCATGCTTTATGTACCCTCTAAGGATGTGGTCTTCAAGGTAGAAACTCCTTATGGGCTTATTAAGGACAATTTCCTGCGCATGCAAATTACCAAAAAAGTGCTTTTTGATCTTTCTCTACATGGCTTTCCTCTTACCCTCACAAAAGTAGACAATCTCTCAAAAATTAGGAAAGTGGAGCGGCAAGAGATCGATAAATTCTTTGGAAATATGAATCCTGATTTAAATTATAATGATACTCGATGGGGCAATATTATTGAAATATGAAGATTCCGATATTTTGGCTTTTATCTCCGACAAACCGAAAAAAGAGCCTGCAACTCAAATTAATTTAGATGCAAGAGAAAATAGAGAATTTGAGCAAATTCCTGAAGAGGATAATTTTGTAAATAAGACGAGGGATAAGGTTGTGAATTCCCTCAAAGGCACTTTCAATCAGGATACAGCGCTTACATCTGAAACTCATTCTTTTTTCCCAGATTCTTCTATAAAATCCCAGGCTGTTAAGCTTTCTGAAAAAGAAGTTTTTCCCTTTGAAACCTTCGGAGGTTATGACGGCGAGACCTTAAATCTGTCCCCGTCTTCAGAAGCCTTCGGGATTGTTACCATAGGGATAGATCCTCTGGAAATAACCCCCTCAGGAGCTGTAATCACCGGTTTCATTACATCTTCAAGGCGGAACGAAATAAGGCTCGGGACTTATGTGGTTTTGCCGTATGAGAGTGGAGAACAACTTTTTGCCCGTGTAGGTAAACTTCAGTATAGGCAAGAATTTGTGGTAGATGACGCAACTGAAATACACTCAAGGAGAATTCTCAGTGCCCGCAGAGATCCGATATATGAAGCTGACTACAAATTTCTTGCCTGCCTTGACCCTCTTTGCATCCTGTACCGCAAGATCGATGGTACACTTACAAGAAGGATGGCAGACAGAATCCCTCGCCCCAACACTCCTATTCTACCTGTTACGAATAGAATTGAAGTGCAGACAGGGCTCAATATTCCTGAAGAGGGCATTTTCCTCGGGCACCTGAGCGTCGGGGGAGAACTTGTAAAAACCCATTCTGAGCCTGAAACAGTTGCATATTACCTCCGAAACGACTATTCTATGGGCGATCCTCTTATTTTCAGGCATATTCTTATCTGCGGGAGCACAGGGACAGGAAAAACTTTCCTTTCAAAAAATATTCTCCGCCAGTTCATGACAGAATACAACAGGTACAACGTGCGGAGTTCCCCTCATAAAGCCAGTAAAAATCCCTGCCTGGTTATTATGGACCCTCAAGATGAATATTCCCAGCTTTTTGAGGATAATGATACTTTAACAGAGGAAGATAATTTCAAGTTTGAATCCGAAAAAGTTGTTTATGGCAGGGTTCAGTCTACAAAAGCTTTTATAGCAAAGGTAAATGGGCAGAAATATTCTGGAGATAAGACAAGAGCTGAACAAATTGAGTTTACAATTCCTTTTTCCCTCGTAGAGCACAATTCATGGCTTATTGCAGCAGCTGGAATGTCAGAGCTTCAGTACATAGGGCTTGAGGTGCTTCTTGGAGATTTCTTTAAATCAAGCGTATCCCATACTTACCGTAATTTCATCGATCATATTGACAATGAGAGTACACGCTCATTCTACGTAGATAGCGGAAAACTTCATGAGTCTTCTTTTGACGGGATTGTTAGACGAACAAAAAGTCGATTTTTTTCGAAAGTCTTTGACCAGGATGCAACCTCAATTACCGATATCCTAGGCAGAATCTTCAAGCCGGGGCAAATTTCGGTTTTCCCAACCGAATATATAAGCGCTCCGAGAATCCGAGACCTTATAGTGCTCACTATCATGAGCCTGATAGTAGACAACAAGCTCAGCACCTCAGGTAATGATGCTATCAAAGAAACGCCAATAATTTTGGGACTTGACGAAGCTCACCGTTATCTTTCTAGGGCAAATGGAGAACATGCTCGCCTAATCATTTCCCGTTTTGCTGATGCAGCTCGTCAGGGTAGAAAGGAAGGCCTCGGTCTTTTTTTAATCACGCAGGACCCCCAAGATATTGATGACACTGTTTTCAAACAGATCAATACGAAGCTGATCCTTAACCTCAACAACGACGCAGCAATTACGTCTCTGAAAGTTCCGAAAGAGTATGAACGGAGAATTCCTTATCTTAAAAAAGGGCAAATGATAATTAATTCCCCGGATAACAGCGATATCGTGGAAATAGTTGGGCTTTCTAATTGTTTAGTAAGACATGTTTGATATTCTTCAGGCATAAATCTGCAAAAATCGAACAATTTTCCTGTAAAAATGAATCTTATACTCCCTGTTCAAATAAACTGATGTTTTAATGAACAATAGACAATAAAACAATGGTCAGTTTCCTTAGCCATAAAGTCTATTTTAACAGAGAACAAATTTCTGGGTTAAGGGAAGCACTTTCAGAGCCAATACCAATAGAATAGTCATTATACACAGTTGATGAAGGGATGTTCTTTCGGTTTCATTTTACATCAAAAGTTTTATTATAGGCAAATGCGTAGTTTACATCTCAATATTGAGATGCATCTCAAAATTAAGGCAAAAAAGGTGCTGATAGTGCATGATATAGAATATCTGAAAAAACTCGCCCTTATAGGGGCAGTAAATAAAACAATTAAAGTATCTTCGAGTGAGTTTCAAAAGCATATTGTAGCAAGTTCCAAGACCGCAGCAAGAAAACTAAAGCAATTGGAAGAAGAAGGGCTGATCGAAAGGAAGATCGTCCCCGGTGGCCAGTTGATAAAGATAACAGAAAAGGGAATTGAAACTCTTAAGAATGAATATAGGGAGTACAGCAGTATCTTTTCTTCAGAGTCCTATAGCCTGGAACTTGAGGGAAACATCTTTAAGGGACTTGGCGAGGGCCAATATTATGTAAATATACCTGGATACAGAAAACAATTTGAAGAAAAATTATGTTTCTCACCTTTTCCTGGAACTCTTAATATAAAAGTTTCCGGAAATAGTTTGACTGTGCTAAATAGATTACTGGAACTTCCGGCTGTCCAAATAGAGGGCTTTAATGATGGAAAACGCACTTTTGGGGGTGGGAGATGCTATCCTGTTAGTGTAAAAGGTATCGAAGCTGCTGTGGTAGCTCCTGAAAGAACGCACTACCCTTCAGATTTGATTGAGATCATTGCACCGGTAAAATTAAGAGATACCCTTAGCTTAAAAGACGGAGACAGAGTTGTAATACAGATTAAAAAAAGGGTCTGGAGAGCAAAAAATGAGCGAAAATACTGTATATGAGTGTCTTAAATACAGAAATCAGAATATCAAAAGGGCTCTAAATGCCCTGAGTGCCGGGAAAATGATCCTGATTTATGATTCGGACTCAAGAGAAGGAGAAACCGATCTGGTAATTCCTGCAAAAGCAGTAACCTACAAAGACGTGAAACGGATGCGAAAAGATGCTGGTGGCCTTATCTGCGTTGCAGTAGACCCTTTGGTTGCTAAACAGTTAAGATTACCCCTTATGGCGGACTTAGTTAGCGAGGCCAGCAAAACCAGTGACTTTCTTGAAGAAATTGTGGAAAAGGTAGGGGACCTTGATTATGATTCACGTTCATCTTTTTCTCTTTGGGTCAATCACAGAGATACTAGAACTGGAATTCCGGATGATGAAAGAGCCCTTACTATCCAAAAAATCGGAGAAATTACAGAAAAAAATATTTCTGGAGACATAACTCGTTTTGGAAACGATTTCAGAACCCCGGGGCATGTAGCCCTTCTGATAGCTGCTGAAGGCCTATTGGATGAGCGCAACGGACAAACCGAACTTTCAATTGCTCTCGCCCGTATGGCTGGAATTACTCCCGCAATGGTAGTTTGCGAGATGCTGGATGACAACAATGGTAAGGCCCTTTCCAAAGAAAAGGCAAAAGAATATGGCAAAGATAATGGACTTATATTCCTGGAAGGACAGGAAATAATTGAAGCTTATAAAATCTGGGCAGGTTCTGGATAATAATCAACTTTCTTTTTCCACTATCTTCCGTTTTTGTTCAGCTACATTTTTTTTCTTGGTTATTTGTTTATATTGTGCCCTTGATTCTTCCGGCTTTTCGCAGATTTCCTCTAAAATAATATTTTTCACAACTTGTTCCCATCATGATATTTTTTTAATTCATTTAATTTTGCAATTTGCATCACTATTCGTAACTAGACATTCTGCCACTATTCAGTTGGAAGATATCTATTTTAATGTAATAGATACTACTGATTATTAACTGGAGGAAAAAAAAATCAAACTTTTGGTTTCCTCACCCCGCTAAAGCCACCGATTATATTCACACCAGAGCTCTGGGTATAAATGAATTATTCAAAATCAAATATTTTAAGGAATTTAAATAACCTCTTATTTTTACGGATCATAGATATAATATCTATCAAGCATATGAAATCATTAAAGATTTTATTGAAATCCTCACATTTTTATAGACTCAAAGGTTTTACATGAAGTAGTTACATTTTATAGCGCAAAGATAGCTTAAATTAAAGGTATTCGAGAAGTTTCCATCTACGCGGCAAGCTACAGGTATTGACTAAATTAATTGAGAAACCTTACGAATATCAGCGGTTGAATATTTTATCCAAGAAATACTGATGGATTCGAAGGTCATCGGTTAATTCCGGATGGAACGCAAGAGCCAGTATATTTCCCTGTTCTGCCATAACTATCAGATCGTCGAGAGTTGAAAACACACTCACCTCAGGTCCACAGTTGACTATTCCAGGAGCTCTGATAAATACGCCTCTAAAAGGAGAATCGAGAATTTCAACTTTAAGTTCCGTTTCAAAAGAATCCTTCTGCCTCCCAAAAGCGTTCCGGTTGACTTTAATATCCATAATCCCGAGTAGCTCCTGTCTAGTTTTTTCTATCTGCTCATCTCCTTCCTTTGCGAGCACAATCAACCCTGCACAAGTACCAAGAACTGGAATTCCCTTCGCAGCCACATCTTTTATCTCTTCAGCAATTCCCTCACGGGCCAGAAGCCTGCAAAGAGTTGTACTCTCCCCTCCAGGAATCACAATCCCACTACATTCAGGAACAAGACCCTGATGCTTTATTTGAACTATCTCTGCATCTCTCCCTCTTTTCACAAGAGCTCTCTTTAAAACATCAACATGCTCAGAAACCGCACCTTGGATAGCGATTACACCTATCTTCATAAGAACACCATTTTCTAGAAATTAACTTTTTTGTTGGATTTAAAATTTTGAAAAATTAGGTACTATTAAGCCCGAGAAAAACAATATAAATAACTATCTTTACTACGATTCAATGAGCAAATTTCGGTGGGATGATTTTGTTTAACGCAGGCTATTGATTACATTTCTTACTTTTCAATCAATTGAAAACAAGAAGTATCTATCGCACCAAAATAGAGCTCTCTCAACGATTTTTGGTGGGCTAGATATTTATAAAATCAAATCAATTTATTCTCACAGACTTGTAAGAAAGACGTATTTGTTAGATTTGAGTCTTTAGTCCTCTTGAGTGAAGCAAAAAGTACTCCCTGAAGATCTATTCGAATTTTTCACCAACCTCGTTCCTGAAGAGCTTCTTCTATGGGGATCATATCTGCGCTGATGCCCTTCATTCCGGAACCAATACCTTTCGATATCTCAGCAAGTCTTGCAGGGTTATCATAGTCATTTACACCTTCAACAATTGCTTTTGCCATTTTTTCAGGACTTTCAGCTTTAAAAATGCCTGAACCCACAAAAACTCCATCAGCTCCAAGTCGCATCATAAGAGCTGCATCCGCAGGGGTTGCAATTCCACCAGCCGCAAAATTAACCACAGACAAGCGCTGCATCTTTGCTGTTTCGATCACGAGCTCTATCGGAGCTTCAATCTCCCTGGCAACCAGGATCAGTTCTTCTCTTGTCTTACCAGAAAGTGCACGTATTTCCCCCATAATCTGCTTCATGTGCTTCACTGCTTGGCTGACATCACCTGTTCCAGCTTCTCCCTTGGTCCGGATCATGGCTGCCCCTTCGTTAATCCTTCTAAGGGCTTCTCCGAGATTTCTAGCTCCGCAGACAAAAGGCACTGTAAACTGTGTCTTGTCTATGTGGAAGAAAGGATCAGCTGGGGTCAGCACTTCGGATTCGTCTACCATGTCAACACCAAGTGCCTCCAGAATTTCGGCTTCTACAAAATGCCCTATTCTAGCTTTTGCCATTACAGGGATAGTAACAGTATCAATGATTTGTTGAATTATTTCAGGATTTGCCATTCGGGCAACTCCACCAGCTTTCCGAATATCTGCAGGAACAGCCTGAAGGGCCATGACAGCCACCGCTCCGGCTTCTTCTGCGATTCTGGCTTGTTCAAGGGTTGTTACATCCATGATCACACCCCCTTTCTGCATCCTTGCAAAGCCCCGCTTGATAAGTTCTGTCCCGTGTCTCAATTTTTCAATGTCCATGAATAGCATCCTCTTGTTTTTGTCTTATTTATGATAATACACCTTTGGAAAATACTTTAATAAGTTTTAAAGTTGTCAAGTTTTTTCCATTAATCACAACAAAAAGTTAAGGTTTCAGTTTGTTGTTTTTCTAGTGTATTGTGAATACTCTCAATAGTTAAAAGCATTATTTAAGTCATTTCTTAATTAAAAAATACAGAATAGACTAACTTATGACAATTTGAAATGCTTCTTTTAGGTAAAATATTGCAGTCATTTACAGTATTTTGAATCTACTGTAAATTTGAAATCAAATTTTTGCATATTTTATAAAATTTGGTTCCCCATGATAATGAATTTTCTGTGTGATAATTTCTTGAGATTTTTAATTTTACAGAAAAATGAACATAGTTTTTCTTTTCATAACCTATTATTTTGATCTACTTGTTTAATGCAATACATTGCAAAACCTTAATGCAAGTATTACTATATACGCACATGTTAATTTTCAAGCCTCCTACCACTATTTAGCCCCATATATTATGCTACCTAATTATTTTTGAAGCTTAAAGTTCCCCTTGACCATGTTTTAATAGGCTGAGGACTTTACTGGAAAGGTGCCGATAGAGGATTCTGATTTGCGTCTGATTTTGTTCCCTTCGCAGGAACCCTGCCCAAATAGTTCTCACTAATTTCTGTATTTAATCAGATTTTTTCTTTTCTTGTTCATAATTCGTTTTGATTTTAAAGATATCTTCCACTATACTTAAAATACTCCTCTTATTTTCAATGTAATCAATGACGGAGATCACACAAAAAGCTGTACAAACATCTTCAGAGTCGTTCTTTGAACATTAGTGGCAAGAAACGTTCCTGTTTTGACTATCTTTTGTAGTTATTGAATAGTCAGTTCCCTTGGAGTTCTTTTTGAATGACTGATCTTAATTCGCAATTATATCATTTATTCCTTCCTCTAATGAACCTGTACTCCAAAGAATGATGAGGGTGTTCAACTGAGAACGTTTTACCTGGCTGTTTTCATCAAAAAAAAATCTCAGAATAGCTTTTTCCTCTGTTAAAGAAGAAATGATAGGCTGGATATTTATTTAATTTCTATTTATTTTTTATGATAGTGTACTGAAAGTTTTGTAAAATTTATTGATCCCATTCATTTAATTCGCTACATAAAAAAACGCTGAGCCAATAGCTATGCTAATATAAATTCTTTCATTATTTTTGAGATACATTCTCGTCTAAAAATCAATTAAGGATCGCTCAAGATCGCTTTAAATACTTCTGTACAAGCTCCGTATCTTTCAGTAACTTAAAACTCACAAATCCTCCTACTAAAATATTTGTATAAAAAGTAAAAGCTCTCCATGCTGCCACTGCAATTCCGAGAATACTTACCGGCATAAAGGCTGAAAATATAGAAATTGCGGCAAATTCCGCTACTCCACTTGAACCCGGAGTCAAAGGTACAACAATAATAATGAGGAGCAGTACTTGCGCTGCAAAACAAATTAATACAGAAGGAGGCTGATTGAGGCCAAGAAGAATTACTGGTAGAGAAGAAAAATCAACTATCCAGTATAAAATTGTATATGCGATTCCATAGAATAAACCTACACGTCCTTTGGTACAAAAAAGATATATACTTTCATGAAACTCATCAATTTCTGCATCAATAAACTCCAAAAATTTATCTAGTTTCCCTCCAATTTTTTTACCACTAAAACGCTTGATCACCCACGCCACAAGACTGTTTATGGCAAGTTTAACATAACGAGGTCGTAGTAACGCAAAAAGCATTATGAAAAGACTAATTATTGAAAGAAGTTCCCCTAATTCTAAAATTACGTTCATTCGTGGATCTGACAATATACCATGGAATAGGTATATAGAAAAAGGCGCAGCTAACAACATTAATATAGCATCCAGTACGCGTTCACCCAAAATAACTGCAGTAGCCCTTCCAATTGGCACCTGATCCTGCCTTAGTAAATGAATCCTTAAAGGCTCTCCACCTATAGAAGAAGGAGTCAGAGCTGCAACGAAGGTTCCTGAAACTACAATTTCAAAAGATCTGAAAAGTCCTACTTTATGTCCGAGTGCAGAAGTCATTGATTGTATGCGCAAACCCCATATAACGAAGGAAAATAAGTGAATAACAAACGCAGCTAATATATATCCAGGCCGAATTTCCCTCATAACTTCAATTGTAGTCTTATTAAGAGTGAAGATTAGAACGACTGCGATAGAAAATATACTAATCAAAATTGATCTTGTTACCCATTTAGTGTATTTTTTCATGAAAGCACAATCCAGTTATTAACCTAACTTCACCAATTAAAGGAAAAAATGTTTTTTTATAGCCCTTAGACCAAATAAAGCAAACGATTTTTCCTAAAGGCTCAGAGGAATATATTTCTTCCGATCTTAACATGCCCACAAGATTTTGTATTACTTCCCGAGTTTTGAATTATTACAACCGCCGGATCCTGGAGATAATGATGAGTTTTTGCGATACTAGAAGATATTAAAAAGTCTCATTCTTAACTTGACACTGGCAACTTGAGCTCATTTTCGATGCTTCACAAAACTACTTTCACTAATATAGACAATTTAAGAATTCCTTATTACCATCTTTGGTTGGTGTCCATAAGTCATTGATCATTCCACAAAAAGAATACATCTTTTGCTTTTGAGGAAAATGTAAATGGTCATTTGCTTAAGGTTTTCAGTAGCTTATGGCCAAGCCAAATTTCTTAAGAATCTACTCTTTTCAGTGGATTATATACTTCAGTATTCCATATGTACCGGTAATTGAAATCTCGTACTTTTGTTTGAATTTATTCAGGAAGATCGTAAAGTAAAGATCAATAGCATTATATATTTTATGCAATGGTGCTTAATTTTCTAAGGAATCCATATCTCTACCCTACCGAGCCCGTTGGAAATCCTATGAGCATGAGTAGCCACTACAAAGGCATCTTTAAGGGAAGTATGGCTAAGGCGTCCAGTTAGCCTCCTCCGACTGATTCCGGAAGTTTAAGTATAGATTCAATATCTCAGGGAATTTGCTGTTATATTTTTGGAAAATAATTATTGAAGTTCCCTTAGGATATAATTATTGAGATAAATACGAAAAAGGGATCTCAAAGCCATTGTTATAATATTAATGGGAAATTTGGTGAGTCTTCGCATGAGTCCATCGATATACATGCTTGATAATTAATATTTGCAATATAAAAGTTGAGATATGGATTATATCACAAAAGCTAAACTATTCCAAATTGTATATCAGAGCACAAAGATCATTCTCTTCACTCAAGTGGACTGAGGAGAAATATAATCTGAAAAAGCCAGTGAATTAAAAAGTTGAGGTGGAAAAATTATAAAGCTAACCTCTAAATTCAAACAGGAATGAAATCTTTATAGATATGATCATCTACTCGATTACCGAGGTATTGTGCAGATTTATTATACGTATTTACAATATATTTAAATTTAATTCATCAATTAATTTAAAATTAGATTAATTATTCCTCTAAAGGAAAAGCCAAGATCCGGATTCGAACCGGAATGAAATCGCTCTGCAGGCGATTGCGTAGCCACTCCGCCATCTTGGCATTTTTACATAATTTTATTATGATGCTCAGCATTCGTGTAGGTGAATTAAAGGAATTTCTGATATATAAATATTTAGTTTAAGGGGGCTACTTCCTAAATAAACACATATTATTCAAATATATTTAGTTCTCTCATAGAAGGAGATATCCCAATTGGAAAGTAAACCTTGGTAAGACGGCTAATCCTGCTACAACAATAGCCAATATTAGCATGAGAATAGTGGAAAGGAGTATATATCTAACAGATCTCCCCACGATAACATTATGTACAGAACATACTACTCACAAAGTAGACATATCTAGTAAATCCAGATGGTCAAACATAGTGGAGAATCCAGGGAAATGCCATCTTGAAGGAACATAAAATATGAATCTTACAGCATCCTCGCAACTTCCAGACTCTAAGTACTCTATAAAAAAATATAGATCATATAATTAAACCCCAATTTCAACAAATTGCTTAAATATTCTTTTATCCACAACCAGCTTAAAACTGGGATCTATTAAAAATCTATATAGAGAATTCAATAAACTTCTAGCATTCGATCATTGGGGAGTTTAAGTCTCTCAATATCAATTTTCACTCATGAAAACTCGTAATCATTTTGCTCTTAAAGATGAATAAATAAATCTTCAATTAGTTAGAGACAAATTTGCTGAAACTTAATCCTTAGAGAATTTCAATAAACTCCTAAATAGCTAATTGTTGGAGAGTATCAATATCTTAAAATAACTTATACTAATAAAAAACTTACTGATTTTACTCTTAAAGAAGGATACATACGTCTTCAGTCACCTGGACACAAACTTAATAAAATTGATTTCTTAATTGATCGAAAAACTTTTCGTATCATTTTTGACTTCATATATTTAAACGAAATAATTTTATGAGGCAGACCAACACTGAAGTAATCATCATGTCAAGAATTGTTTTTTTTACAGTAAATACATGATCTTTCCTACTTTGAATTTGAGAAACAATGTATTAAATCAAATTTCTTCCAGAAATTTCTTGGTTTTCTTGAGCAAATACTGACGGTATCATAGTCTGATATTCAAAAAAACATTTATAATGCAATGAAAAGAGATCATAGACAATTGCAAAGCCATCTTGATTGCCTTTTTTGGAAATAAACACTGAGGCGATACATGATGCTACTTTTATCCATTCAGATCTTCGAAATACAAAAGAGAGAGCTCGAGGAAATTAAGCAAAAACAAGGAGAAAAAGAGGCTATGCTTAGAAAAAAAATCACAGTAAGTCATACTTTGAATATAAATTTCATAGCAAAATAAACAGGAATTATGAGCTGATAGGAGATTCAAAACAACAACTCCGTAACTTCATTATTCTCAGGTAGATTTATCTGAAAAAAATGAGTGATTTACAGAAACACAGGATACTTTTGAGCAAAATCAAAAGCTATGATTCAAAAATGAAAATAGCAGAAAAAGAACATCCTACGGGAATGAGTGATATATTAAGAAACCATAGATCAGCTTAAAAAAAAGCCAAGTGGAACGAGTTTATGCAGTAACTAAAAAGATATTTAAAGCGGGGAAAGTTCTTGTCACACTGTCCAAAGTGTGAGTCTGAAAATTTTTTGTAGCTTTTTGTCATAATATCTATTATTTGATTACATTGTAAATAAAAAGAATATTTTACGGTTAGTGGAAGCTATATTTGAAATCAAAGAATGAAAATTATTAAGCCGATATTTTCAGGATGCATGGAGCCTTCACTACTTTTTTTCAGCATTATTAGACCACCAGTTACAGATTTCTTCTCCACTTGCAATCCATGCTTTTTTGCTGGAAACGTATTTCAGGAATTTCTCATAATGCCTAAGATTCTCTTCCCCAACTAATGTATTGTTGTGCCAGAGGACAGTAACCACACCATTGTACTGCTCTACTTTATCGACAAGTCTCTTTATGAGTTCACATGCCTTTTTGATGTCAAGGCGCATATAATCTCGTAGCAAAGTTCGATCCATAATTATAAGAGGTATTTCGAGGATGTCTATCTGTTCTTCTGTATTTAGATTAAATGGCTTGAATGGGTGGCATACGCCATTTCTGAAACCTGCGCAGTCAGGGTACCCAAATGTTGTATCGTACTTGAAGCCTGCTTTGCTCAACAATTCCCATGTATCCGGAACTTTAAACCTTAAATAATGATTCCTGTACCCTACAACCCGTTTCCTAAGAACCTTTTCAAGCCTGTGCTTTTTTTCTATCATATCCTCTAAATTCTTGTAGGATTCATGTCCTCCATGCAGGCCGACTTCATGCCCATAGTCAGATATAAAAGATAATTCGGATTCCAGATCCTCAATTTTGTAATTGAAGTCCTTCTCTCCAGGATGTAAGGCCAGAAAATAGAATGTGGATTTTGCATTGTATTTTGCTTCCAACGTCATTATTTCTCTAAAATTCCAATAAGGGTTCCAATTCTTGTTGGTTCTGGAAAAGAGTGTTTTCATAGCATCCATTAATTTCCCTTTAGACAATGCTTTAGTTGTTTCAACTATCTGGTATATTCTTTCGGGATAGATCACATCAATATCATGAGTAAGACAGACTGCAAATTTTTTCCCGTCTGGGTACTCAGGGCAAAAACCATTTTCTATCAGAAATCTGGATACTTTGGGATCAAAAACATCTCTCTGAGTACTTAAATAGTAAGGAAACCTATCATACATGTCAGAAAAAGTCAAATTGTATTCTTCTTTTTTGGTAAAAAGATCCCAAAGTTCCTCTTTGGTTTTTAGTATTTCAATCATGGTCTTACCCTTTTGCAGAATATGAAAAGCTGAACTAATCTCTCAAATAAAAGAATTTTATGCTCGTACTATCATATGTTCGTTCTTATCACCCCTCCCAATCCCCTTATACACAAATCCCTTGCTAATAAAATCATCCGGTTCAATTACATTTCTACCATCAACGATAATCGTATTCTCTTTTCCAGTGACTTTCCTTATCCAATCAGCCTTCAAATTAAAATATTCGCTGTGATCAGTAAAGAACACAACAGCATCTGCATCCATAATAACCTTTGTAAGGTCATCCGAAATCTCGATTCCAGGATAATTCGTAACATACGGGTCATGAATCACTACTTTGGCTTCTGCTTTCAGGCAGAGGTTCCTATAAGACTCTGAAGGGGTGTTTCTAGCGTCGTCCGAGTCGCGGATAAAGGCCCAGCCAAGCATAGCAATCTTTGCACCTTCCACTCTCTTTCCAATTTTTTCAAAGGCTGCAATAGTGAGGTTATACATGTGCGTGGGCATGAAATCATTAATTTTTCTTGCAAGTATGTAGATTGAATCTGTATCTTCGGGGTAATCCAGATGTGAATTCCCAATCTTGACTCCTCTTTCCAGGTGGTAAGTGTCCTTAGTAAGGCAGTGACCTCCGACACCTGCACCGGGCCAAAGAACAGCTCTTGTGATACCTTCTCCTTTTAAGCTGTCCACACCTTTCCTGACATCATACACATTTATACCCATACCTTCGCAGTAAAGAGCAAGTTGGTTGATTGCTGCAATCTGGAGGTCACGGAAAGTGTTCTCAGCAGTTTTTGTGACCTCAGCCGCAGTTGCACTCATCGGAATTACTTTTCCTACAGTCAACACAGGGGAATATAACTCAACTGCTCTGCGGGTACTTGTCTCATTGATACCGCCAACTATTCGATCATGTTCCCGGATATTTTTTAAAAGTCTTCCTACCATTACTCTTTCAGGAGCATGGGCAAGAGCAAAGTCTTCTCCTGCTTTAAGATCGGATTCTTCTTCAAGAATCTGTTTAGCTATACCTTCGGTTGTGCCAGGGGTGATCGTGGACTCGAGTACTACAAGTATACCTGGTCTCATATATTTCCCTACATTTCTAATACCATCAAAAAGTGCGGAAAAATCGGGTTCTAAGTCTTTAGGATTTGCAAAAGGAGTCTGAATTGCAAGGGTGACTGCATCAAGTTTGGAGATTTTTGAAAAATCTTGAGTGCATTCTAGCTTGCCAGCTTTTACTACTCTGGCAATAAGGTTTTCAAGGTCTGGTTCATCTCCTTTAAGAGGGCTTTCTCCCCTATTGAGCATATCGATCTTATAACCTGAACTTCTGGAATTGCGCTGAAAACCGAAAACTTTTTTAAAACATGGGGCATCTGCAAAAAGAACCGCTGAAGGTATGCCTACATACCCCATCCCTATAACTCCTATTTTTTTTATATGGCCACGTTCCTTTAGAAGTAGTTCTAATTTATTCATGACTATCATCCCTAAATTGTTTTTCAGATATTACCGGTTTCTAGAGGTTTTGAGATTTTGCTTTCTCAGGGTCTTTTACGATTATTTTCCTACTTCAATTAATCTTCCTTCTTGATAGGACCGTATAGCTGCCATTGCTACTTCAAGAGCGTGTTTTCCGTCTTCTCCACAAGGATTAGGTTTTCTGCCTGTCGCAGCGCAGTCTATGAAATACTTTAGTTCATTTTTTAGTGGTTCACTGTGCTCCACCTTGGCTTTTCTTATCCATTCATTATCATGAAGTTGTACCGTTTGATTTATATAGTCCAGATATGCAACTCCCTTCACTCCTATTGCTGTAAGCTGTCTTACTTTATGTGGGGTCAGCCAGTTTGTTTCCACAACCCCCGCAAAGTCATGATCCATACGGAGAATAATTGAGGCGTGGTCTTCAAATGAGTGGATGTCTGCACCTGCAATAGCATAAACATTATTTATTTTTTTGCCGTAAAGGTACGAGATGATGTCTATGTCATGGACCCCTATATCTAAAATTACTCCCACATCTCTTATCCTCGGATTATAGGGCCCGACTCTTTTTGTTGAGATTGAAACTATCTTGCCCAAGATTCCTGAGTTTATGATTTCTTTAAGCCGTATGACTGCTGGGTTAAAACGCTCAATATGTCCTATCATAAGGACTTTTTCTGCTTTTTTTGCGGCTTCGATCATCATCTCAGCGTTTTCAGTCGTATCTGCAATCGGTTTCTCCACAAGGACCTGCATTCCTGCATCAAGGGCATCGAGTGCTACCTGCTTGTGCAATTTTGTTGGTACAACCACACTTACAGCATCAAGTCCTTCAAGAAACATTTTTTTGTAATCTGTAAAGGCCTTTGTCTTGAATTGTGTAGCCATAAATTCAACGCGTTTCTGGTCTATATCCGATATCCCAGCAAGTTCCACACCCTCCATTTCACTATAAATCCTTAAGTGGTTCTGTCCCATGGCACCAGTACCTATTACTCCTACTCTGATCAAAGTCTCACTTCCTGTTTCTGAAACCGCAGTGGCTGGAAAACTATTCAATTAATTGCATAAAATTCTTTGGATGTTTTAACTATCTTCTGCAAGTCGTCTCTGGATAATCCAGGGTGTATTGGGAGGGAAAGGACCTCCTCAGCTGTTTTTTCTGAAATCGGCAGAAAATCTTTATATCCAAGGTCCCTGTAGAAGGGCTGTTTGTGAATGGGTATAGGATAATGGATTCCTGTATATACTTCTCTTTTTTTCAGAAAAGCTGCTAGTTTATCCCTATTTTTGGCTCTGATAGTGTACTGATGGAAAATATGAGTACAATTTTCTTTTGTGACTGGAGGCACAATCCCAGATATTTCATTGAGGCCATCTGAAAGAATTCCTGCGTTTATCTTTCTATCTTTTGTAAATTTGTCCAGTTTTCCGAGCTGCACAATCCCAATTGCGGCTGCAATATCAGTCATGCGAAGATTAAAACCCAGCATTTCATGCAGGTAGCGAACTTTTGAGCCGTGGGCTCTGATCATTTTTGCTTTCTCTGCAATTTCTTTTTTGTCAGTGGTGAGCATCCCCCCTTCGCCAGTTGTCATATTCTTTGTCGGATAAAAGCTGAACGCTCCTGTCCCGAAGCTTCCTACTCTTTTTCCAAGGAATTCCGCGCCATGGGATTGGCAAGCATCCTCGATTACAAAAAGATTATTATCTTCAGCAATTTCCATTATGGCTTTCATGTCCGCAGGGTGTCCGTAAAGGTGGACTGGCATGATAGCCCTAGTTTTTGAAGTGATCTTTTCCTTGATTCTTTCTGGATCTATGTTAAAAGTATCTAGTTCGATGTCTGCAAAGACAGGTATTGCCCCTGTGTAGAGGATACTGTTTGCGGTGGCAATAAAGCTGAAGGGGCTTGTAATCACTTCATCCTCTTTTCCTATGCCGTGAGCTAGAAGCGCAATGTGCAGAGCTGCAGTACCAGAGTTTACAGCCGCTGCATAATCACAGCCAATGTACTCAGAAAAAGCACGTTCGAATTCTTCTACTTTCGGGCCCTGTGCGATCATGCCTGAATTCAGGACTTCTGTTACCGCATCAATCTCTTCTTTACCCAGCAGAGGTTTAGCAATCGGGATCATTTTTTGACCTGTTTAATGTTGCTATAATTTTCCTTTACTTAATTTTAATTAATATATAGTTATATTTTATTAAATTTATTTAAATCAGTTGGAAGTTCTCGTATTTTGGCGGGCACGCCAATCGCAAGTTTCCAAGAGGGTACGCTTTTTGTTACAAGTGCTCCTCCGGCAACCATTGCTCCTTCTCCAATTTCCACATCTGGAAGTAGGGTTGCATTTGCACCTATCGAAGCACCTTTTCTCAAAACAGGACCTTTCAACTCATATTTTTTCCGGAGAGGATATTTATCGTTGGCTAGAACAGCACAGGGCCCTATAAATACACTATCTTCGATAACAACATTGGTAGGAATATATACATTGCCCTGAATGCTGACATTGCTTCCGATATTCACATGGCCGTCTATAATGACATTGGTTCCAATAAGAACATTATTTCCTATTTCAGTGTTTTCTCTAATCATTACATTATGTCCAGTTTTTAAGTTTTCACCAGTGTTTACATTGGAAAATATCGTTGATCCTATCCTTATAATCGAATTCTGGCCTATGGTACAGCCCGGGAAATCAAAATCTTCAATTTCTATGTTCTGTTTCAGGATATCCATAAGGACCTTGTGTTCAGGATATCCAAGAATCACATTTTCCAGTATTACAGTGTCTTTCCCGATTACAGAGGTACCGTATATTTTAGAAGAACTATGAATTTTAAAATTAGGTGAGTTCATTGTCCCTCTCGTTTTTCTACTTTGTTAATTGACACGGAAAACTTTCTCCTAAAACATTAAATTTTCATGGCCACTCTTTTAATGTTTTTGCTTCTTAAATTTCCAATGATAATGATAATCTGTATGCACGGAATAAACCCAAATAATAGGTTTTAGCCATATTTTCCCGAAGTTCACTCTCATTAATTTGCATAATTACCTTAATTTTTGGGTGAATACTCTTTATAATTATTTAAACTATTTGGTTTATTTTCCCTTTCTATCGTTTATCTTGCATTTTCGGATGAATTTCTTACCATATTTTCCATGGCATCCACTATTGTACAACACAGTCCCGAATATTCATTACAACGGACTTCGATAAATCTCTGATTTTCATGAGTCATTTGTATGCAATTTGTAAGCATATGGCAATATGAAGGAGTTTTCTCTATAATCCTCATATATCCAATGGATACAACTTATATAAAAAATTAATAACATATAGAACTTTCAGGACCAAAAGATATAATTTGTTGTCGGGCTATTTTTTGTAAAACTAGATACATTATTGTGACTCTGGTCTTTCTGTTATTTTATCTTTATTTTGGATTTAATGGCTCTCTATTAATATCTTTATGTTCTAGCATAACGTTTTGATGCTTATATTCTCAAACGCATCACCAAAATTATAATTCATGAATAAAATTTTTATTAGTATTCAAATTGATGTAATAATGAAAAGATATTTCTACAGCTTTAAAAATAATTTGGAATAACATCAATTGAATAATGAGGAGAATTCTAATTATCAGTGATAAGCGGTGTCACATCAGTTCAAAGATTATTTTTTAAAATCGGAACAAATTGCGTAAAAATTATTGGAGATGATGGAGTTTCTGATTATACGGTGTAGAATAAATACACTTACGATATCATTACAGCCAGTTTGCGTTCTGCATCTCCCTAATTATGCCATGTCGTAGATACAATAACTTTATCTGATGAAGCAAAATAGAATTATATGAGATTCTTTATGCTTAATCTCATACTGCAAAATTTTCCAATAATTTTCTCGAATCTTCAACCCGTTAACTAAGGTAAAAAATACAAAAAAATAAGAATTTTCCCAGATATATGATATTTTTAATATATAAAATAAATTTTTATTCATCTCCGTTTTTTATTCGCGGATTTGAAAGATAACTTCCACTATTCTCAAAATACTCCTCTTGTTTTCAATATCATCAAAAGATATCGATTATACCAAAAAGCTGTATGCAACATCTTCAGATCCGCTCTTTGGATAATAATTACAAGAACTGATCCTGCCTTGGATATTTTGTAGTTGTTGCGTAAATTCGTTCCCTGAAAACTTTTGAAGAACTAATAATCTTATTTTTTAATATATTCTTATCCCATATAATGTTTTTATTAATTTTCATTGTTGCTTCATAATATTCTGATTTTATATTTTAAGTGAGTATTGTCTCAATATTTTCGTTTATTACGAACAATTTTTAGGTATAAATCAGAATTATGTTACTACTGTCTTCGTAGTAAACTCGAATTTTACCAAATGAGGAATGTGTATTTCCGGTCAAGTATTAAAATTTCCTCATTGTCCTTAAACATCGAAGCGAAGCATAGAAAACACAAAACAACGTAAAAAAATTAGCCATGTTATAGAATTATTTCTCAATCTACATATTTATAATAATTGGCACTTATAATGAATATTTATTCTACTGCCCATATCTTGATAAGAAACTTTTTTAATAAGTTAAAGCATATTTAATAATATGGATTGTAAGGATAACGAAAAACTTGAGAATGAAAGTTCAAGTTTAATTTATATTATAACGATTATTGCAATAGCATTAAGCTTTTTAGGGATAATTGTATCTATGAGATAACTTTTTTCACAAGGTAAATAAACGAAGGAACTTTTAAAACTATTTATGAATGTAAAACCCATTCCGTTTTTTTAAAAAAACAATCAATGCTTGCAAATAAGTCAGTTTACATTTTACAAAAAAGAGACCGAAGATTACTTCGGATTAAAAACTTGTAGGTTATTCAGTATTTACTGTCTTTTTGTGATTTCTTAAATTATTTCCAGAATGTCTAAGCCCTACTCATTTATTTTTCCAACCAGCTATCTAAGGGGTCAGACTTGCATTTGAAGAACTACTCTTTATTTTATTGGTATTTTTCCACAGGAATAATTTTATTTAAGTTTTGTTTATAATATATTTTTCAAAAGTTATGAGTCGGGTTTCTAGGATATATGAGGATGAAAGCCAAGCAAAGGAATCCGAGACCAGTCATGCAAAATTTTTAAGACTAAAGCTGGAATTCCTTCGAGGATAAAAGACAAATTATTCTCCATTGAAAGCCTTCTGTTAAAACTTGGAAGATTCTTATTAGAACATTTAAAAAATTTTTAGGTAAGTAGTTGATTCGTAAGTTGGAGTAAACTTCAACAAAAGTACAATTTTCACGGTTTTCACGAACTGAATTCTCTGAAAAATGTTCAGATAGAATAAAAATATTCGAATTTGCAATTCATAGATTTAATGATTGTCACTTTTTATATAGCAATACTATGAAAATTTTTTCTTTTTCATCGAATTTCGTAAAAACTCCTGAAAAAGTAACTGAAACTCAGAACCATGTAAACTTAGTCAGAAGCGTTTTGGTGCTGACTTTGGGAGTAAAATTAACAATTTATCAGGCTTCTACATGCCTTTCAAGTTTAATAAGATACATCCCATAGAATAATCTAGCCTCATGAACTTTTCAAAAAGCTATTTCATTGGCTCTTTTATTTGCTCAAAGAATGTTTGATACCCTTCCCATGCCTCATATACCTTCCCGCAAAAAGTAGGCGCAAATTCGAAACTTATCATCTGGAAGAAAAACTCCTTTGTGGTAATTTTCTTCATCAGATCTGTCGAAATTTTTGAATCTATTTGCCATTTTTGCATCATATCCTAAATTGTTACAATTCTCAAAGAATTCTCAGAACTTTTATCCTCAGAATTTATGTTGAATTAATTTTTATTTTAACCTGAAAAATGAACAGTAAAATATACTAGAGGATGCTGATTTATCTTTAGAGGATTTCGATAAACTTCGGATTTTATTTCTTAGCAGGAATTTCTCAGATCTTCCCCTCAATTTCTCTATTTAATTCCTCTTTTTGGCTTTACTTATTCTCAATTCTTTGATTTTAAAGATAGCTTCCGCTATCTTCAATATACTTTTTTTATTTTCAATGTCCTCAATTGATGGAGATTATAACAAAAAGCCGTACACAACATTTTTAGATTTACTCTTTTAACAGTAGTAACAAAAACTCTTCCTGCTTTGGAAATTTCTTTTGTTACTGAATAAACTCTTTCCCCTGGGACTCTTTTTGAGCTAATTCTCTTATTTCTTAATATATCCCTTATTCCCAGAGTATGTCTTTTGACTGCTCTTTTCATTGTTGCATTATACCCTTTCGTTTTTGCTCCAAAGTATCCTCTGTCCTTATAAACCACTTCATTTTCCTCTGTCAAATCTACATACGAATCATGTACTGACGCAGTTGTTGTTTGAATCTTCTGATCAGCTCATAATCTCTGTCTATTATATTATGAAGCTTATATCCAAAGTGAGACTTACCTCCCTTCTTTGTCCATGTTCCTTCTCTGCTTCTTCTTGTTTTTGCCTCATCTCTCTGCTTTTGCATGTCCTGGATCTGAATGGATAAAAGTAGCATCCTGAATCATTCCCTGCTTTATCTGTAAACCCAGAGCAGCAAGTTGGCTTTGCAACTTTCCCCATATTTTCTTTGAAATTCTCGATAATTTTCTCCCTAAATAGCCATACAGTAGTACTGTCAGATACGTATTCCAGAAATCCAAGGAATTTCCTAAAAGAAATTCGATCTATACACTGTTTCTCAAGTTCAAAATCAGAGAGCTCATGCCATTGTTGTAAAACAAACATTTTGAACATCACAATGACATCAGTTTCAAGTCTCCCTCATGAAACGGTTTTGTTAATATACATAGACTCAAGAATGATACGAAACGTTTTCCAATCAATTAAGGAATAAATTTCAGCAAGCTTATCTCCAACAGATTCAAGAAGTTTATACTCTTCTTTAAGAGCAAAATCAGTAAGAGTTTTCATGAATATACATAAATATTGACAAATTTAAAGTCAACCATTCTCAAGAGCATGGAGGTTATCGAAATTCTCTTGAAATAGCATTTCAGGATGCGAAAGGAAAACTGTGAAATGAAGTCCACTTTACTGATAAAATCCCATTTAAATTTTAAAATTAGATATTTCTACTTGAGATTCATACCTATGGTACTTAGAAATTACATTCCCTAAAGAGTACAATTACATTTTTAAGGTACTCCAGTCTTAACTTATCGTTTTAATTTCCGCTTTGATTAGCTCTTTAATTATTTATTCGAAAACTATTTATGACTAAATTTTTGAAATTTGTTTCTCCTGGATATTAACTAAGAACCTATACATATTGTTTTTAAGGTTGAGATGCCTTCCACATTGTCGATTCACTTGATTTAAATGTATACTTGATCAG
This sequence comes from uncultured Methanosarcinaceae archaeon, assembly GCA_963833425.1. Lineage (GTDB taxonomy): Archaea > Halobacteriota > Methanosarcinia > Methanosarcinales > Methanosarcinaceae > Methanosarcina. The sequence continues at coordinate 126,750 of CAWHXP010000005.1, forward strand.
GCTTAATTTCGTGTGAGTCGATACTTCGTACCATCTAGAGTATTTTTATAAATATTTTTGTCGTTTGGGATACTATCTAATTTTTAGCACTCCTGTCTATTAATTTCCATAGAACTGGTATATAAAACACTTTGATTCTTATATATGAACCTGCTAGTCGAAAGATCTCTGGAGTAAGGACGCACAAAGGGTCAGAATAGCACAGCATAAACAATTGTTACCTTTGAAATATTTGGAATTTATTTTAATTCCATTCATTTGAGTTGTGTTTCATAAAGTTACTTATAAAAGCTTCTTTCTGTTTGAAGGTGCTGAAAAACAGTTATCTGATCATCTTATTGACTCTGATAGCCTGAAAGTAAATAATTTTGTCCATTTGATAAAAATTAATTAAAGGAAGTCTGTTTGGCTGTGCATATTATTTTGAAGGAAGTCAGTTATAAAATAGCCAAACTTAGATAAGTTGAAGCTGGAACTGTTCCCTAAACAAATATGATGAGTAGCCTTAATATTTAAAACATAAATGAGAAATGAAGAATTTAAATAATCCCCTATTATTCTATCATATATATATGGTATATAAGTGACTTGTGATAATCAAATGTTTATTGGATCCTCAATAATAATATCATATACTAGAGTTATAGGCCAACACGTAATCGGGTTCACTCTACCATAAATCTTGTAAGACTTCCATGAGCTTCCAAAATTTCTTTTAAGGAGAGTGAAATCTCAAAATCTTTTCCTTTGATTTTTAGGACGTCGCCTCCGACCTTGCCGATTATAGCACAAGGTATATCCTCGAAGATTTTCTGCACAGCTTCTGGCTCAGCTGTAGTAAGCAAAGCTCTTGCAGGTGATTCTGAAAATAACAGCTCATCAGCATTCATTTCTCCAATTTTACTCAGATCTATCTTTGCACATAATTTTTTGCACATCCTTGCGAGTCCCACACCGATCCCTCCCAAAGAAATGTCATGTGCCGAGCTTAGTTTTCCACTCTTGACAGTTTTGATTATGGCTTTTATTATTTCTGGAGCGTTTTTCGGGACTGAAGGCACTTTTCCGGTGTTATTAGCTCCTAAACAAGCATAATACTCAGAACCTCCCATTTCTGGGATTGTTTCTCCCACCAAGATAATTGTATCTCCGAATTTTGCAAAAAAGCCTGATGGAATAGGAGTTTCGAGATCTACTTTCCCTATCATCCCTATTGAGGGAGTCGGAAGAATTGAAGTTCTGAATTCGTTACTTTCGTTGTAAAGAGATACATTTCCACCTACTATCGGAAGAGAAAGTTCCCTGGCCCCATCTCCAAGACCAGCTACAGCGCTTTTAAATTGCCAGTAAACTTCTGGACTTTCAGGGTTTCCAAAGTTCAGGCAATTTACAATGGCAAGTCCCTCTGCACCTTTCACTGCTAGGTTCATAGCATTTTCGATGATTGCCGTTTTTCCTCCAGAATAAGGATCAAGAAGTGTAGCTCTGGGTTGGCAGCCACAAGAGAGTGCAATTCCTTTTTTGGATGTAATTCTGAGTACACCAGAGTCTTCTCCGGGTTTGACAACTGTTCTCAACTGAACCTCATGATCATATTGTTTGTAAATCCATTCTTTTGAGGAAACGTTATGCGAGGACAAGACTTTCAGAAAAGCTGTCTTCAAATCTATCGAAGTTTCATATTTTTTGCTTCCTTCTTCCATTTCGACAATAGGAGTCAGGGAAGATTTCTCGCATGTAGGAGTTCCTCCAGTCAAAAAATATATCGGCAGATCCGCAACGATTTCTCCTCCAAACTCAACAATATACCTCGGCTCTTCTGTCAGGTATCCCACTACAGCTCCATTAAGGTCATACTTCTCGGCCAGATAAAGTACGTCATCAACATTTTCAGGGGATACTTCAAAGAGCATGCGCTCCTGAGACTCGGAAAGCAATATTTCATAGGGGTTCATGTCCTGTTCTCTCTGAGGTACTGCATCTGTAATAATATGGGCTCCTAAGTCCCCCTTTGCAGCCAATTCCGAACTCGCTCCCCCCAAGCCTGCAGCTCCAAGGTCCTTGCAGGATCTTATGTAGCCATTTTCTATGGCTTCGAGGGTCATTTCTATAAGGAGTTTTTCTGAATATGGATCTCCTATCTGAACACTGGGACGATCTTCGGCTTCTGCAGATTTACAGAGATCTCTGGAAGCAAAAGAAGCTCCACAAAGTCCATCTTTTCCAGTGCTTGAGCCCGCAAGTAAAAGCTTGTTTCCCGCTTTTTGTGAGCTAGAAGTTACTATATTCTCCTCCTTACAGAGTCCTAATGCAACTACATTCACCAATGGATTCCCATTATATCTCCTGTCAAAGAAAGTCTCACCGTTGACAACAGGTACTCCTATACAATTCCCATACCCTGCAATCCCTTTAATGATCTGCTCGAAAAAGAAGATATTTTTTGGAGTATCTAGAGATCCAAGGTAGAGAGAGTCCATAAGGGCTATAGGGCGAGCCCCCATGGAGATTATATCCCTTACAATGCCTCCGATACCGGTAGCTGCTCCGTTATAGGGATCAACATATGAAGGATGGTTGTGACTTTCCATACCTATTGCTAGCACATATCCATCTTCGAATTTAATTACTGCGGCATCGTCTCCGGGTCCGATAATCACGTTTTCTCCTTTTGTAGTGAAGGTTTTTAGGAGAGGGGCACTTGAGCGGTAGGAACAGTGTTCGCTCCACAAATTCAAAAAGCAACCCTGTTCTACCAGGGTAGGCTCTCTCCCGAGTTCTGTTATAATAATCTTCATATCTTCTTCAGGTAACATTGCATTGCCTCTGATTCTTTGAGCATTTATTTAATCCCTGATCTTGTTCACGAGTTATTGATAAAATATGAAAAACGAGTATATTTCACATTTTTTTTGGGAAAATGTAGAGAGAGTATCATGGCTACAATTTAAAAACTCATGAACACGACAGGATTATGAAGCTTCGGTTCTTTTCTTGTAATCATTCCCTGCAAGTTCAGGGTTTTTTTAGTTAGTTTTAGCAGACTATGCCGACATAAAGGGATAAGAATTAGATAAATATTTCTTTGCTACCCAAATTGCACTTCATGGGTAAGCAACCTGTCTCCCTAAGCTCGAGGGGAATAATTTATAAATTTACAGTTTTCGTCTATTCTTTCATGTTTACCATGGTAATGATATTGTGTAGCGGCGGTGAGCTATCGAAAAATCATAACTAAGAATCTCTCTATATTTTCCCCAAAAATGTTAATTCACTAATTTTTTAGATTTAATCTAGACTAAGTAAGGGGCGCAACAAAGTATTGGATTTGATGAAAAAGAGCTAGTAAATCAAAAAAGTAGATACGATAAAAATAAAGTGAACATAGTTTTATATTTGCTGGATCATTTTTTCCACTTTTACTCCGGTTTCGGTCAGGAAGTACATCTCTTCCTTTTTTGCAATTAATTCTTTCTCCTCAAGCTCTTTGAGAGTCTTTGCAATAGTTGGATATACAACTCTTAGTGTTTTAGATATTCTCTTTTCTTCCATTTTTCCTTTTGAGGAAAGTAAGGAGAGCACCTTTTGTCTCACATTATTTCCGTTCACAAAACCTACTAATTCATTCATAAAATACTCCAGAGCGTTGATATTAATATCTAAAAATTATTATGTGTTCGTATGCATAATTTAGATGGATATATTGTATAATTAAACCGAGTACAGAGAAATTGAATTTAAGATATATTTAGCTTTTTGCCGTAGTAGTCCAGAATCTCTTCCGTTCCGAAACTATTTCTCCAAATCAAAATAAAAAAAACTATTGAAGTAATGGAATAGTTGATTATGACTCTAAAAATAACTCCACTTCTGGTATATACATATATTGTTTACTATCCATCTCTCCTGAGTTACGTCCTCAATTTGACAGAATCATAATTTAAGATGATTCCGATCTACCCCTACTTTCTTTCTTTGAGGGAATGCTATCCAATTTTTTTCCGTTAATTCCTGTATTTAATCAGATTTTTTTATTTTCTGGTCATCCTTCTTTGATTTCAAATATAGTTTATACTATTTTTATTAATAATCTTTTATGAATATTTACTTATGATTTTTTTTCCCCCCAAGCCTCAGAAAATAATTTCGAAATCTTCCTTGTTGTTATGCTTGTTGCTGAGTTTGCTTTCAGGATTGCAGAAAATTTTACATGAGTCTTATCTTCAGTTCCATAGCCTGTTTTTTCCAGTATTTTCTGCCTTCTTTACAGCGTCTGTTTACACAGAAATCTTCTTCGTAACTTTTGCCGTCTTCTTTTAACCTGAAGATTATCCAACCACATAATTCACAAGTTTTGTCAAGAAGATTCAATTTTCCTGTTTTTGGGACGGAATGTGTGTACCCACAACGCTTTGTACATGCCAGGAAACGGTTGTCTTTGAAAGTGATCAGGAACATCCTTCCGTCACATTCCGGGCACATTCCTACAGTTTCCGGAGGGTGACATTCCTTTTCTAGATCGCATTTAAAACAAGGACCTATGCCTACAGCCCAGATGTATTTGTTTCCGACCTTCAGAACAGCTGCTCCTTCCTTTTTGCATTCCTTGCTCCTGAGTAGGGTCAAAGCTCCTGTTTTTGGTAAAGGATAAGCTATTCTACAATCTGGATAACCTGTACAGCCAACAAAGCGTCCTGAATCTGTCTGTATGATCCGTAGCACATGGCCACAAGTCTTACAAGTCCCTATATAGTTTTTTTTGTCCTCAAGAGCAGCTGCATCTTTGATAGTGCCCGCTATGCTGAAAGTCAGCTCCCTTTTATTTGCTTCAAGCTGAGTGTACATCTCCCTGACCAAGGCCGTCCCCTCTTCAAGAGCAGCTTCAAACTTTTTTTTACCATCTTCGACCTCCTGGATCAGAGATTCGATCTTTGCCCTAATCTCTGGCCTAACAAGAATAGGGACAGTGAGAAAAAGTCCTTCCATAAGAGTAAAACCAGTATCCAAAATCGAAACAGTTTTTCCATTGGTCTCGAAGTACCCTCGTTTTTTGTTTGTTTCTATATGAGTTGGAGCTGTTGCCTTTGTTCCTATTCCATGCTTATCCATAAGTGTCAGAAGTTCGGCTTCAGTCAGTTTTTTTGGAGGGCTAGTCTTGGCCTTCGTATTACTGAGCTTTTTTATTCCAACTTTTTGTCCCTCCTCTACAAAAGGGAGAAGCTTGTCTTTTTTGTTTTCAAAGGGATAGACTTCAAGCCATCCTGAATTTTTGAGTACTGTTCCTGCTGAGTCAAATAGATCTTCCTGCACGAGCAAGTGTAAGTGGGTCTTCTCAAAAATCGCTGCAAGCATGAGATTAGCCAGGAAGTGTCTTGTTATAAGGTCATAGACATCGGGTGCCTGAGGGATGATTATCGCAGAACTTACCTCTCCTCGCGATGCAGCTCTTATAGGATGGATTGGAGGGTGGTCATGGGCATCTCTAGTCCCATTTTTCGGGATTATAGGAGCTATAAGGATAGATTCGGCAAAAGGTCTGTATTCATTCAGCTGCGCAAAATCAAGGACAATGGACTGGAAATCAAAATCATCTGCATATTTATTTGTCTCTGTTCGAGGGTAGCTTGTGAATCCTGCAAGATAAAGCTGTTCTGCGACCTCAAGAGCAATTTCTGGGCTGATTCCAAGATATTTAGAAGCCCTTTTTAGAAATTCAGTGGTATTTAACGGGTTAGGAGGGCTTGTTTTTGTTTCTTTTATCGTCTTTTTTGCAATAAGTCCTTCTTTTGTTCCTTTTAGCCTCTTGAAAATCTCAGCAGCTTTTTCTTTTTCGTGAATATTTCCTGCTCTATGAATACCTTCGAATTCCCCCTCTTTTGCAGAGAAAATTGCTGTAATTTTCCAGAAGTCCTTTGCCTGAAAGGCCCGAATTGCTTTTTCCCGTTCGTAAACAAACCCACAGGTAGGAGTCTGGCAGGGGCCTATTGAAAGGACACCATTTGTCCTTGCCTTTTCTCTGACCGAAAGCGTAACAAAACGAGTAAATGCTGCACCCATTTTTAGATCTAAAATCTGCCTGGCTTCTGCAGCCATTGCCATGTTATAATCTGGTTCCATCAAGCTCTCGAAAGCTTTCTTCACCTCTTTTGGAGAAAGGGCTGAAAAACGTGCCCTTGATATTGGCACATTAGTGACTTCTTCGGCCAGTGATTTGGCTTCGAACCCTATATTTTCCCCTTCTCGATCATAGTCACAGGCAAGAATGATCTTTTCCGCCTTTTTTGCGAGATTTTTTACTGCAGAGGCATAATTTGCTCTTGTCACGAATTTTACAGGGTCAACTCCAAGGAGGTCTCCAGGATTGACTTGGTTCCATTTATGATACTGCTCTGGGAAATCATAATTCATAATGTGCCCTGATAGCCCCATTGCCAGCCAATCTGCCCCCTTCCATTTAAATTCATATACCGGGAGCCCTTCTACTTCAATTTTCTTCGCATCCCCATCGCCTAGTATACTGGCAATTTGGGCTGCAGCCTTATTTTTTTCTGCAAATGCGACGATTGTCATATGAGTACCTTGGCATTGCTATTGAAAATAGCATTTAGATATGTATAATACGAGGAAATGTGTAAGAAAATTTATGCGAATAATGTAAACCAAATAAGAAAACTAATTATCACATAAACCACCTAACTAAGTTATCCTACATATTATAAGTTAATAATGATATGTACGCAAACAGCATAAGAAAACTAAAATTCAATATAAAATATTTTAAGTCCAAAACTACATTATCTTAGTGGAAATATTCTAATATTGCTTTCTTATATATATATATATTTATTGAAAATTAGATGTATTTCAAGGAACTTCTATAAATACAGGCATGTGGGGAGCATCGCAGCTTTCTATGAAACCGGAGCTGCGACTAATATTATTTCAGGACTGCCCTTAGACTTTTAGCGTACTCTTTTACCTACAATAACGATCACAGCTGGATTTTCGGTCTCTTAATTTGTCATTGGTTGAGCAGCAAATCCTGAAAGAGGGATTTACGGGATTTCTATTGTATCTACAGTAATACTCTCAACCACAGAATTCAAATCACCAATTTTGTAGTCACTTGATTCGCTTCAACGAAGAGAAAGTAAAACATTATTCTCGAGAAAATTGGATCGTCCGATTCAGCGTGGTATCTTCCAAACCACTTGAGATAGTATTGGCAGTACTCAAAGCTGCTATTGGACATCCTGATATGGTCGATTTGTGAAAGCAATCAGGATGCATCGAACTTTGCTGAATTGAAAAGTGCAATCCATAGAGGCCTTAAAATAATTGGATTGAGGGTGTTCATGAAAACTCGATTACGGTGCGATTTTGCGTAAGGAAACAGGGCTTTATAATCCGAAAGTCGCGCTTTTTGATTGGCAATCCGCGAATCATGAAAAAAAATGATAAATCAGATTCAAGACGCTGGATCTTGTGTTCTAATCACAATTCTGGTGTATGAGCGGCTAGAAGGCTAGCATTTGTCGTACGACAAGATGACTAGTCTTTTGGCTCCATACAGAAACCCCAAAGTTTTCGCGATCTCTAGGGATCTGGACTCAAAAGTCGAGTGCATTTTCGAGAGTCTATGATTTGAAGATCCCAGAAAATAGTGAAAGCCTCACACTTTTAAATAAAAAAATTGTTAAATTAGATCAGAAATTTTGATGCCTAATTTGAAATATTTAAAAAAACAAATTTAGAAGTGTAGCCATTTTTCAACTAGAAAAGTATTTTTAGCCAATACAAAATAGTGAAAAGCCAGATTTTTGTTCATATGTCTATAAAACTCTATTGTCCAATATTATATAGAATATACTTGTTCTGTCCTGTTAATAGCTCAATAAATATAAAAAGTACATATGCACTTGATGTATAAAATCAAATGAAATTGGCATTGCGGTCAAATCTTTTTCAAATAAATATAAGTTCAATACAGTTGATTTTTCATTATGTTGCGTAAGACATAATTAATTGATGCTTGTTTTTTCCTTTACTGTGAACCTCATAGTGAATTCAGTTCCCTTGTTTCTTTTAATCTCTAGTTCCCCATCTAATTGGTCTATAAGAGAAGCTACTAGCTGAAATCCTAGACTTTCAGTCTCCTCAATCTCAAGGTTTTCAGGTACACCCACTCCGTCATCTGAAACTGCTAGGATGAAACTGGTACTATTATCATTTTTAATTTTGCTTTTTACTCCGCGATTTGTATATTCCCCTGTTTTTTCACGGCAAAACTTTATTTGAATTTTTCCTTCAGCTCTGTCTGGAAATGCATGTTTTAGGGAATTCGAAGTAAGTTCATTAACAATCATTCCTAAAGGAATTGCAGTATCAATATCAAAGAAGAGATTTTCTTCCAGATCCGTGTTCAAAAGTATATTGGAATTTACAAATCTATAAGTCTGGACAAGATTTTGAGTCAGCATCTCAAGGTATGATGAAAAATCTAGATATTGGGTCTTTCCGCTTTTGTATAATTCCTCATGAATGAGGGCCATAGATCTCACTCTATCCTGACTTTCCTTGAAAGCATCTATAACTTCTGAACTCGTGACTCTTATTTTGCTTTTGAATTTATCAGCTTGAAGGTCAAGAAGTGAAGATATTACCTGTAAGTTATTCTTGATCCTATGGTGAATTTCCTTTTTACGGGCAATCTCAAGGTTTATGAGTACCTCTTCGATCTTTTTGCGCTCAATAGAATATTGGATAGAACGTTTCAATAATCTACCATTTATTTGTCCTTTGATTAAATAGTCCTGAGCACTTTTTTTCACAGCATCAATCCCAATTTTCTCATCATTTGATGCAGTAAAGATTATAATCGGAATTCGTGAATTCCTTGCATGGATATCAAGAAAGGTGTCGATACCATCACTATCCGGCAAGCATAGATCTGTCAATATTACGTCAAATGGACGCTCTTTAAGAAGACTCAAACCTTCGTTCAGGGTTTCAACGTTTTTAAGATCATAGTGGAAGTCTGAGAATTCTTCAAGCATATCTTCAATGAGATGTACATCATTAGGATTATCCTCTAAAAGCAAGATTTCAACCTTTTCACCCATAGTTAAACAGTTTCCTATCTGAGTCAAATTGATTTAATTTCGATCTAACTTCACAACTACAAGTCAAAAAAATAATGTTCTCATTTATGAGACTTCTTTAATATACAAATTTTAATGAAAATCTGAAAGTGTTTTTTTATTGTTAAAATTTAATTTTTGAAATTTTGCGAGGTTGATCTGTAAAGTGGAATAAAAAGTTGAACCTTTATCTAGCTCAAATTCTACAACATAGTACAATTATCCTGGTATCCATATGTAATGAGTTTGTTACTAATGTCTGAAGAGGATAACCTGCAGTGCTTGCTTAAATGGGACGTGCAGACCATTTATTCGGGTGGAGTCTCGGACAAATAGACTTTTAAGTGACTGAAGATATAGGCCTCTACATGGGGTGTGGGTGTGTTCTTCATGCTAGTAAGTGAATGTGATTAAGCAATTTGCTGAAATCGAGGATAGGAGGTGATTTTCTACAATTGCTCAGTATGCTCACACATTCAGCAGGTCATATCACATTTCGTAACTCTATAACTCTCTACTTTAAATTATTAAGTATGATTGTTCTAAAGTGTAATTACCATATTATACTTATTTTAAATTAATTCTGTGAAAAATAGTTTTTAAGCAAAAATTATCCCTTCATAAAATGTTTTAATCTAGAACAACATTTTAATATCGATGATATTTTTATTTTCACCGAAATTTTTCACAAATTCAACCTTGAGCTTTTTCCCAAAGAAGCAACATAAATCAATTTTATAGGCTCTTCTTTTTCATTAAATTAAGATATTTTGGCTCTTAAAAATCCTTTGAAATTTCCCTCATATAAATAAATCATACCGAAGAATATAAAAAGAGTTGTTGCGACAACGCTATCATCTTTTCGCTAGGTGCTTAATATATCCTTGAACCTGAAAATTTTAACAAGTCATTTTATAATAAATCTGCGGATTCTCTTTTACAACAAGCACTGCTTTTCTCGAGTATTTGATCACATTTTTTGCTACACGTCCAATCAAGAATCTCGGGAGTTCAGTTTTTTCGTGTGTACCCATAAAAATAGAGTTAATGTCGTTTTTCTGCAAAATTGATAATCTAATCTGTAGTGCTTCCTTCAAAAATTGCAGATTCCACCTCAAAATTTGCAACTTTTCTGACGTTAAAACATAATTATTGTCACTTAGGTTACTCAAAATTATATAACCACGGGGAAAAAACGGCGAGGCACAGAGAAATGTTCTCTCAGCCTCATCAATTCTTTTTTTATGCTATTAGTAGTCCAACTTTGCATTTAAGTTTAGTAGATACATTTATGCACTGGCGATAAATCCATTTTTGCCCTTTATCGAAAAATTTTCATAGGTGAACCCTCAATGGCAGTCTCAAAGGTGCGTAAATGTAGCAAGAACTCTCTCAGTAAATCTGCTCCGCCAGATAGTTTCCAACACCCATCTGTTTGATCTGATCGAGTTGGGCTTCGATCCAGTCGATGTGTTCTTCTTCTTCCTTCAGAATCGACTCTAGAAGTACTTTTGTGTTATTATCTCCCACCTCAGCCGCCAAATGAATACTTTCATTGTAACCTCGAATCGCCGTTTCTTCGGCTCCGTGGTCATACCCATGAATATTTGGAACTTCGGCGCCGATGATTATTTTATTTAATGTACTTACAATCGGCTTCCCCTCAAGGAAAAGGATCCTTGCAATCAGCTTCTCCGCGTGCTTCATCTCGGCGATAGCTCGCTTCTGGATCGTTTCTTCTAGTTGCTTGTAATTCCAGTTTTCGCACATCTCAGCATGGACAATGTACTGGTTGATAGCAGTCAGTTCGTCGGCCAAACGAGCGTTTAGATGTTCAATAATCTTCTCATTTCCTTTCATAAATAAACTTCCTATCAAATGAAAATCGTATATAAGCTTTCTAAAATTATTCTATCTGTATTTTTTTTGTTGGCTCTCCTAGCTTCATTTTCGGAAGTGTTATCGTCAGCACACCATTTTCAATTTTTGCAGTACTTCCCTCTTCTTTAACATTGGTAGGTAGGTGAACAACTCGGTAAAATCGGGTATATTCTCTTTCCTTACGAATATATCCTTCTTCTTCGGTTTCTTTTTCCTTCCCGCTCTTTGCACTTATTTCAAGCATATCTTCTTTAAGGTTTATTTCGATATCCTCTTTATTTATTCCTGGCAGGTCGGTAGTAACCAATAGTTTGTTTTCTTCGTCCTTGATGTCAACGGCAGGAGTAAATACATTTTCTACTCCCCATTTTTTCATAGGCATAAAGTCCTCAAAAAGCATGTTCAGGCGTTCCTGTGTCTTTCTAATCTCTTCAAAAGGATCCCAGCGTACGGGTCCTGAAGATGTTCTCTTAGCAGGCCAGTTCATTTAAAAGTCTCCTAAAATTAACGTTATTCTCATATAATTAAAAGTATGAGTTATTGCGAAAATAACTCATCAACGAGATTATTATTTGTGTGTTTTTTTGTTTCTGTCAATTGCATTATTATATCCATTCGATTCCTATTGATGCAACTTTCCTTTCTGTTCAAAATAGATAATTTCGTTTGCAATAGATGGTGTCAAAGAGACGTTCTTGACTCCTCTACACCTTTACTCTTGAGTGCGGAAGAGATTCCCAAATAATGTGATACTAGTAGGAGCTTCAAATAAGGTAATTAAGAAGTGGGAGTAGACTCCAGGAATCTAAAGTATACTCTGCCAGGCGGAGCCTAGCGTCTTGATTGATATATTCGTAAAAATTTATTCTCAAAACCTGAAGATACTTCCACTATCTAAGTTATCTGCTGTAGCTTTGAAACTTCCGCTTTGGTTATTCTATGGTCATGTATTTATCAATTTGTCTATTCATGGCCAGATCAGTACTGTCATCATCAGTTTCAGTATCTATGTCCATGTTCTTCATGCCCATGCTCTTCTCTTTCATGTCCTTCATGCCCATGTTCTTCACGTTCATATTTTTGCTGTGGTGATGGTGCTTGAAGACTTTAGTCTTCAAGTCTTTCAATATTATAATAATTGTTTTCTTTCTTTAACAACAACAGGGTGTGCGCTACCTGCTGCAGCTGTCACTGATACTACAAAAAGGACTGTCAGCAAGATAGTCCGTATCTTTTTCACTCTGCTAAGCGATTGCTTCAACATTTATTTCACTCCTTTATGGCTAAAATTAGTAATTTTTAGATTTGTGAATTTTGTTTTTGCTAACTATTCAAGCTACAAAAAGTTATTTGGTTAATATCTATTCTGTTACATCAACAAATTTTGATGAACTACAATAAACTAAGTTTGTTAGTTATTTTAAATTAATTATAAAAAAAATAGTTTCTGAATAAAATATATCTTCCCAGAAGATATTTTAACATCGAACAACAATTTAATATTAACGACGTTTTATTATATTTGGAGATTTTCATAAATTTAATTTGAGCTTTCCTAAGTAAGTAATAACAAATTAACATTAGATTATAAAGCTTGATAAAAGTTATTATCAAAACCATATGGATTGAATCAAAATTTTAAAATGCATGGTCAGATCTCGGGTCGCGAACAAATTTGATTAATAATTATATCACCCATTTTTAGGAAGCTGTAGTTCTACTGCAAAATGAAAATCTCATTATTTTTGCTTATTTTTTTCAATAACTAGATTATTCCATAAGTTTGGGAATCTACGAGTTTCTATTATTACATCCAAGTAAATTCAAAAAATATTAGAAATATATGGATAAAATCAATAAATTCATTTGATATTCATTTTACTACGATTATTAGGTAAAATATTCGTATCTGAAGCATGAACATTTTAGATTATAATCTGGTAAGAAGACAAAGTTTAGTACCAAATTTGCAAATATAAAAGCAAATTGTACTGTCAACGAACATGTGTTCTTAAGTAAAAAATGTATGTTTTTCTCATACAACACTGTACATAATATGTTTACAATATTCATATACTTGGATATATACAAAATTGAGTGGTTTCTCGATATAAGAATCTATATATCAGTTTGCTTTCTGTTACTTCACGACAGAAGTATCTTGATCTATCTTTGTGATCATTTATTTTTGTTGAGTTGCACGTACAGTTAGTATTATTGACATATATTGACATTTTTTTATTAATATCAACCTGGAAGATATGGCATTACCTCATCAACCTCACTATATGGAGTAACAATGACACTGATGGAAGATGCAAAAAAGGGAACCATCACCCCTATAATAGAAGCTGTGGCAAAAGCTGAAGGAATCGATCCAAAAACTGTCCTCTCCTGCGTGGCAAAAGGACTGATAACTATCCCGAAAAATAATCTGCGACAAGCCATTCCTATGGGGATTGGTAAATATATGAGTATAAAGATCAATGTCAATGTAGGAACCTCGAGAGACTGTATCGACATTGATGATGAAATCGAAAAAGCGAGGGCTGCAGAAGCCTTTGGGGCTCATTCAATAATGGATCTTTCCACAGGTGGGGATCTTGACGAAATCCGCAACCTTATCCTCAGAGCCGTGAAAATTCCAGTAGGAACGGTTCCAATCTACCAGGCTGCAGCTTCCAGGAAAGTAGTTGTGGAAATGACCTCTGACGATATGTTCAATGCTGTCAAGAAACATGCTCAACAGGGAGTAGACTTTGTGACCGTACATGCTGGAGTCAACTTAAACTCCTTGGAGCGCCTACGCCAGAGTGACAGGATAATGAATGTAGTCAGTCGTGGAGGCTCTTTTACCCTTGCTTGGATGCTACATAATGAGGAAGAAAATCCCTTTTATGCCGAATATGATTATCTCCTTGAGATCGCGAAAGAATATGATATGACCCTAAGTCTTGGCGATGGCATGCGCCCGGGCTGTATTGCCGATGCTTCCGACCGCCCTAAATTTATGGAATTCATTACACTCGGAGAGCTCGTAAAGAGAGCAAGGGCTTTCAACGTTCAAACTTTTGTTGAAGGCCCAGGACATGTTCCCATCAATGAAATTGAACTCAGCGTAAGAGGTATGAAAGAACTTTGCAATAACGCTCCGCTATATCTTCTTGGTCCAATTGTAACTGATATCGCTCCAGGATTCGACCATATCACCGGAGCGATAGGAGGAGCAATTGCTGGTATGTACGGCTTAGATTTTCTCTGTATGGTGACCCCATCTGAACATCTTGCTCTTCCGACTCTTGAAGATATTAAAGAGGGACTGCTCGTAACAAAGGTTGCAGCCCACGCTATAGATCTTATAAAGGAAGGACCTAATGAGAGAGCTTGGAAAAAGGATATCTCCATGGCCTACGCCAGAATGAATCTAGACTGGGAAAAGCAATTCGAACTGGCAATCGATGGGTGCAGAGCCCGTAAAATCCGAGATGTCCGAAAGACGGAAAGTGATGCCTGTTCTATGTGCGGGGATCTGTGTGCTTTAAAAATTGTAAAGGAAGCCTTAGGTGAAAAGAAGACATAGAGTGAAGTCTTTATTCACCATTTCACGTTCGTTCCCATTTTTTTCCAATAATCTTCAACTTAAATCGTCCCACAAACTGATGCTATTAGTATACTTAAAATAAGGGAACTAATCCTCTCATAAACCACCTAACCTAGTTATTCCATGTATTATGTGGATATAACCTTGAAATATCAAGATAACCGATAGACTCAAAGGTAATGATGAACTCCAACGGGCTAGATGATTAATTGTCTTACCTAAAGAAATCCCTTATAAAATTGAGATATCATTTTTAACAAAAATGCCTTCAGTAAATCAATTATAGATGAACTTTTCAGATGCTAGAATAGAATGAGCTTCGTTTTTCATATATTTTTTTTGTACAAATTTGTGACAAGGTTGAAGATATGAACAAAGTTCTCTATGACATATTCGGAAATAAATAGAAATCCAAAAATTACATGTTAATTTAAATGCAGCAACATCACATTTTTCTGATATTACTCAAATTTTAAGGGATAAAAATTACATTATTGTCTTTTTATAGAAACTTTGCTTTTTTATTTGATATAATAGGGCAGTAGCAACGAAAAATAAGTTTTTGAACATATAAAACATAAGACTTGATGACTATCCTTGACTATTTGAATCCCAAAATCTATTTGAGTAGCGGAATTGTCCCAAAATCAATTTTGTATTCGTGATCGAAATCATATTTAAGCTTTCCAGGGCAATTCACTGATCAGTTTTATAACGATTTTTAAAAACCAAAATTAATACAACCTTCCTGCCTAAGATAATCATGAAGTCAATAGAAAAAAAGTAAAATGAAAAGTACTTTCATTTGTCAGTGCTTGCTATTTGAAGAATTTCATGTTCATTTTATACAATATAATCCTTATTTCGTAGCATTTAACCAGTGAAACTGATCAAAGTACTAAAAGATTTCAAAAATCGGAATCATGATGCTCATTAAAAATCTATTTTATGTTTCGTTATGCACCTCAAGTGCACAGTTCTATTTAATATTTTTTATAGGATGATGCATCTATGGGATTAGTATGTTTCGAGTAGTTCTTGTAATGGATATATTTAATCGTGGCGTGGTTCTAGCAAAAGGAGGTCTTAGAGAAAATTACTTTCCTGTTTCGGATTCGAGTATTATCTGTAGAAACTCTGATCCTCTGGATATAGTTGAGTTATTGAGGCCCCAAGAAGTCTATATCGCTGATCTTAATGTACTGCAGCAAAAAGGGCCTATCGAGATGAATGTTGAGATTATCCGGGAAGTGAGTCTACGGACAAACACGATGCTTGATTTCGGCATCTCGTCTCAGGAAGAAGTAGATAAAGCTCTTTCGATTGCAAACACTGTAGTAATAGGCACAGAGACCGGCATTCTTTCAGCAATTAAGGAGGCATCTTTCGGAAATCCTGGGAGGGTCAGTGTAAGCATTGATATGAAGCAGGGAAGAGTCCTGAAAAAGGACCAAGAGATACCGGGCAATCTGTTTGAAATCGTTAAGATACTGAATTATTTTCCCCTGAAGGATTTAATTTTTCTTGACCTTGACAGGGTTGGAACTACTTCAGGCTTTGATTCCCTACTCCTCTACAAACTGGTTGAATCTTCAAGGCATATTGTGCTACTTGCAGGAGGGGTCCGGAATATGGAAGATCTCTCCACTCTTGAGAGGCTTGGGATAAAAGGCGCCCTAGTTGCAACTGCGGTTCATTCAGGTAAAATTTTTCAGGAAGTGTTGAGTTCAGAGATTAAACTGAATAACAAATAACAATTCATACATATCAAAAAAAGTTTTTTACTTCTGTCTTTATATGTCTGGTATTAATTATATTGAGTATCTTTATTTCAAGCAAAGGGTTAACGTTTATAATAAAAAAATTGATAAACTCTTAAATTTAGTTATATGCTTATAATTTGTTTATAAATGATTATTGAAAATTAAAAATTTATAAAAATTTCTTAAAATGTAGAGAGGTTTACAATATGGTAGAGGAAAACACATCTAAAGATAATATTGAGGAAAATGATGAGGAAGAAAGTGGGGAAGGATATATGGAGATCAAGATGGGGGGAGGTTGGTACATTACTATCTCCCTGGCGCACAGCGACCGTTTCGAAAAGGAGTACGTAGAGCTTGCAAAAGAACGTGGGGGTGCAAAGAAGTCCAGGTTCAATCTCAACCCCACACATGTCAGGATGCTTGGAGAAGCCCTGATTAAATTTGCAGACAATAATGGACTTTAACAGAAAATCTATTTTCTTTATTTTTCCGACTTAATTTTCATACATAACCCATATTTCTGATTCACTTTCTACGCAGAAACTCCAGAACTTTCTCTGTGACTTCCTTTTCTACATTTTCAGGAAAACAAGATGCATCGATTATGATGAAACGCTCAGAGTCTTCGTACGCTAGCCTGAGGAAAAGCTCTCGGACTTTCCTCAAAAACTCTAGTTTTTCGAACTTGCTTTGATTTCCTCTTTTCCAACAGCGTTCGACTGATATTTCGGGTCTGATATCAAATAGAAAAGTCAGGTCAGGGACAATGGTCCAATCCCTATGGAGATTTTGTATCCATTCTAGCGGATTCTTCAAATGATTTTTTAAGGTTACACCCTGATAAGCATAGCAGCTATCGGAATAGCGATCGGAAATAACGGATTTCCCACCTTCAAGTGCAGGTTTAATAATCTTTGCCAGATGTTCAGCATGGTCAGCTGTAAAAAGAAAGAGCTCAGCAAGTTGGTCTATATCCAACTTAATGGCTTTCTCCACCGCAGTTCCAGTAAGTGTTCCTCTTGTTGGTTCCCTGGTAAATATAGGATCAAATGCGATAATTTCAGGATTTTCCTGAAGTTTTTTTGCAACCATACTTTTACCTGAACCGTCTATACCTTCGAGTGTAATCAGTTTGCCTCTCATAAGAACCGTCTTTTCATTTCTGTAACAGTTTTTACTGAAACGCACTATGTGTATTTATATTCTATAGAGGGTTGCCATGTGCTGAAGATTCAGGCAACAATCGTGAACAAAATAAACACATATTTATGCAATATTAAAAAATAGCTTAGATTAATGACATTAATAGGAGTTATCACTAGGGGCAAATATGGCCATCGTTTGATTGATACTGTTAAGGAACACAGTGATTTTTCTGTAGTCACCGCTGATTTGCCTGAGTCAGTGCCCTTATTCATTGAAGATCCAGATCAATATCTTGAAGCTCTTAATTTCGACAAGAGCGTTTTTTCTGCTGAAATAGTTATTACATATTCTCTGCATCCGGATCTGACATATTCAATTGCAAAATTTGCTGCAAGGGCAGGTGTGCGTTCCCTAATAGTTCCTGGTGGTTCGTCCAGAGCTTCAATTCCGGAACTCAACACGATTTCTGAAGCGTCTGGAATGGATATAGAAGTACACGAAATTTGCTGTACACTTGAACCCAACGAATTCAACAGGCCTTTTACGGATATATTTGGATCACCTATCCTGGAAGTCAAGACAAATGAGGAAAAAATTATAGATGTTAAGGTTTTAAAAGGCGCTCCTTGTGGAAGTACTTGGTATATGGCAAAAGAAATCGTTGGAGTTCCTCTAAAAGACGCCCCCCCAAAAGCTGGTCTGTTGATTCAGCATTATCCTTGTAGAGCAGCACGTGGAGATCTTGGAGGGATCCACGAATCAGGAGAGCTTCATAAACAAGCTTTTATAAAAGCTCTTGTAAATCAGGAGTGACTATATATTCTTTGAAAAAGCATATTCTATATGTGGCTGAAAGTGAGATCAAGTTGTTCTTTTCTGAAAATATTTGAATTTTGACAATGCTAATCTTCAGTATTCATATAGAGGTGAAAACATTAGTTCCCTATGTATATCAGAGAACTCAGGACCCGAAGACCTTGAATCGATAGCATTAGCAGTGCACTCTCTGATAGGGCTTCCTACAACCATACGTAGCCTTAAACAAAGAGGGCTTCGCCTTGAAAAAGGGGAAATTCTTGACAGAGACTACACAGGACCTGTTCTAGAAGAAGTATTGAAGACCAACAAAGTTGTTCATGAGGTCCCCATTGAAGGTATATACAAAGGGAAAAATGTGGTTGTTGCTCCTATTCGCTCAAAGGAAGGGGAAGTTATTGGTGCTCTGGGGATCGTAGACCTGTTGGCTACAATTGATATTCCCTCCGTTTTTCAGGAATACATTCATGTAATGGAAGAAGTTGAGGATGCGAAGAAGTAGAATTAATCAAAGTTTCGGTGTAATACAGCGTTGCTGGCAATGGGTAAGAAATTGCTCGATATATAATGGAATTATTCAAAATGAAATTTTTTGATTTGCCTATGTCCTTCTTTTTATTCTGTTATCTTATTTCAAAATACTTTTTAATTATATCGGAAGTTTTACCATCACTCACAGTTCCAATATAAACTCTCACTCCAAAGTCCACAGCAAAGTAAATATTTTTTAATTTAGGTATATTCTTTAAGGATTTTTTTTTGCTGTGATACTTTTTATAATCTGAATCACTCTTAGAAGTAAATGATTAGTTCAGCACCAACTACCATAAATACCTGTATTGTTTACAGCATTTGTTTATTATTACTTGAAAAGTAAATAATATTTATTTAGTAACATAATAATCATGTATTTATTCTGTGACTTTGCAAGACAGCAAGTAGAATATATCCATTCAATATCTCTCAGAATTGTGAATTTCTGTTTGACAGTATGTAACTCGTTAAGTCTGGTTACGGTTTATGATGACAAAATTATAGGATCTGTTTCATTTTTGTCTCCAGGTAAGCGAAAACTCAAAGGAATCTTCTCTTTTACCTAATATCAGCCATGCTAGATTAAAGTTTCACCATCCTTCAACTAGTCCATGCATTTGAAAGAGATTCAGCTTGCTTCAAAAGTGAATATGCATATAGATTAGATTCTATCCGAAAAGTCATTAATGGCATGCTGTAAAGTACTTAGACACAGGAATAGAAATCTCTGGATAAATCCGTGAGCTTATTAGAAGCTCACAGTGGGACTTAAATCATAAAGTTAACAGATTATTCATCAACTTATAGAAAATTAGGCCTTAGATGAATTATAAGAATACATTTTTATAATTTATATACTATAATGTGTTTTCAAAACATCACAGACGAGATTTTAGGATGCCAAGAGTAGTATTCTTGAGCCAGAAAAATTATGTTCTCATTTAGTATACTTCTTTAATAGACAAACTAGAATTTAAATTTGAAAGTGTTTTTCTTATGTGTTAAAAGTTAATTTTTTAACCCTACGGGTTTGATTGGTAAAGTGAAATAAAAAGTTGAACCTTTGCATAATTCTGATTCAACCCATATACGCTCACCGTGCCCTTCTACAATTCTCTTACAAATTGAAAGTCCTATTCCTGTTCCAGGATATTTTTCCCTGCTATTTAATCTTTTAAATATTTCAAAAATTCTTTCCGAATATTGTGGATCGATCCCAATTCCATTGTCTTTCACTGAAAATATCCATTCACTCGCTTTTTTCTCTACAGCGATATAAATTTTGGGCGCTTCTTCATTGTGGAACTTTATTCCGTTGAGTATCCGATTCTGAAACACCTGACCCAGCTGGGTAGAATCTGCTATTACTTTAGGTAGAGGATCATGGGAAATAGTAGCTTTCTTTTCGTTTATAATCAATTTTAAATTGGATAACATCTGATTCAAAATAAATTCACTACTCGCAATTTCAGGTTCTCTAGTACGTTTAGTCACTCGAGAAAATTCTAAAAGATCAGTTATCATATTTTGCATACGGGCAGCCCCTTAAACAGCGAAGTAGATGTACTTATCAGCTTTCTCATCGAGATTACCTTGATATCGCCTTTGTAAAAGCTGCAAATAACTTGTGATCATCCTCAGGGGTTCTTGTAAGTCATGAGAAGAAACGTAAGCGAATTGTTCTAATTCTTCATTTGAGACGGCAAGCTCTTCTAATTTCAATTTTAAAGTTTTTTCTGCTCTTTTACGCTCAGTGATGTCAGTGAGCATGCTCAGAGAACCCACAAACTTGCCATCTTTATCAAAAAAGGCTTTATAACTTAGATGAATCCATAAAGATGAGCCATCTTTATTTATTAATTTCAAGTCATAGCTATCATTGATACCTTGCCGGCTCTTTTCCAGATTCAGTTTGACGACATCCTTACTTTCTTCACTTACGAAGCTCCATATAGGTTTTCCAATACCTTCTTCGAGAGAATATCCGAGCATATCCGTCAGTTTCTTATTGGCATAAGTAACTACAGCTCCTTCATCAATTATGAGTATACCTTCGTTTGCTGTTTCTACGATGTTGCGGTACTTTTTTTCACTTTCAAGAAGTTTTTCTTCTACTTTTTTAAGCTCCGTCAAGTCTGTGACCACAATGCACCAGGCATTCGGTGATTCCTTAGCCCCAAATGAATTAATAGATAGGTATACTGGCAAAGATATTTCACCTTCCGCCAGGAGTTTGATTTCCCTCTCTCCCTTCTAGTTCTCTAGGAGTGCCTTGAAAGTGATCTCGTTCTCAGGTGCAATGAATCGAGAGACAGATGTGCCAACTATGGTTTGTGGTGGCATCCTTAGAAGTGCTGCAAAGTGACGGTTGCAGTAAAGGATGGTACTATCAAAGCCAAGGGTGGCTGTACCTTCATTCATTGTCTCCACTAGGGTGCGATACGCACGGTCGGCATTATCCAGGGTAAAGATCAAATCCTCTTCTTGTTCGTGGAATACCAGAGCATCCAGATCCTTTTCTCTAATTGCGTGCTTTAGTTCATCACCCTCTTCTAGACAGACTCTCAAATTTTGTATCTCAGCTTTTAAGGCATGATTCTCATCCAATAATGCCGTATAAGTGATGGGTTCCTGACCTTTTTCTTCCCTAGAACTCATATTTATGTTGTCCTTTCAAAAATCGATTACCCTTTCTAAGCCCTAAATTTTATGTCTAGTCCAACCAGAACCCTTTCGGTATCAGCCATGCTGCCTATGATCTTCTTCAAGGGCAAAGGAAGTTCTTTTATGAGAGTGGGAGCTGCTACTATCTGGCCATCTTCAGCGTAAATTGGATCCTGATAGATATCAATAACCTCAAGCTGGCATTTGCCTGACAGGTGTTCTTCACATATCTTTTTGAGATTGTTTATCGCTTGCACAGATTTGGGGCCCATACCTGCAACATAGAGGCGCAGAACGTATTTTTCCTCCCTCTTTTGGCATGGGCTTCCTCAAAAGCTGATGTACAATCCTTGACATCCAATATCTTGGTCTCTTCAGTTTCGTTCATTGGGTATCACTTCTAGAGTGCAAATCCAAGCCTACCAGAACACGTTCCGTATTTGAAAGATCTCCTATAATCTTCTTTATCGGCGTAGGAAGCTTTCTAACTAGCGTAGGGATAGCTAATATCTGATCCCCTTTAGCTAGTTGAGGGTTCGCCAGGAGATCTATAACCTCTAATACTGTACCTGCCACCCAAGTGCTCCGTGCAGATTTTTTTTAAGTTAGCAAAAGCCTCCAGGGTCTTCCTAGTCTGGCCAGCTACATATAGCCTCAAAATATAAAAATCCTGATCAGATATAGAAGACTCAATTGGCACAGAGTCATCGTCATTTCGTGCTACAACTTTCATAATTTTTCCACCATTAAACTTAATGAAATTACACATTTTCTGGACAATTCCTTTTCCTACAACTTTTGAAACCCATAAATTTATAGCTAAGACGAATTCTAGGACAATGAAAATAGCAAATCACACTTGGTTTGAGATAACTGCCGATATGAACTACGGTAGATATAAGCCTGGAGATCATATTTAGACTTCTTGTTCCTCACGACATCGGCTTTTTCGGCTTTTGATCCTCTGTGGGAGTCTTCACTGCATATATTTTTCAGTAACAACACTAGTAAAATTATCACTACGTAAATCCAGAAACTCTAGAACCCTTTCTTGATTGGAGAGATCTCCTATGATCCTCTTTCCAGGGTAATTCTTTCTCACAAGGGTAGGAATAGCTATGATCTGATCCTCTCTAGCAAGATTTGGGTTCTTTGTAAGGTCTATAATCTCAATATGGCACTTTTGAGCGAGATATTTAGAACATATCATTTTTAAGTTATCAACAGCCAATTGGCTCTTCATATGATTGGCTGCTACATAGAGTCTCAGTTTGTAAAGATTCTCATCTTGCTGGGCTTGCCTGGTTGAATCTTTCGGTTGTTCTGTATCCATCGTCGAAGTCTCCCTTGCCCACTTAGACAATGTCTGCTTTCCTTATTCGTGCCATCGCACCTTTATTTGCTTCCAGCGCCTTCCTCCTGAGTGCATCTTCGTATGTGAGCTTATCAAGCTCCTCTTTCTGCATCTCAACCTCGGAGCTCAATGCTGTTATCTGAGCATCCAGGAATTTTAGCTTACTTTCCAGTTCTCTTTTCCTCTGCACCACATTTTTGCTTTGAATTATAGACTCAGCCATCTCCTTAGCTTCCTGGACAGCTCTGGAAGACCCCATAAGCAGGCCTCCTGATGGTCCAAGGTAGACATCATGAATCTCTATGCCATTATCAGTCACCAGATATTCTCTGATCTGGTTGGAGTGTTTCATACCTCTTGACTTGATCACCGATATTCCAAGATTGCGCTAGCTATCATTCTCAAAGAAACGAAGATTGATCCAAGTATCCATAAGAGATGATATACCCTGAGCATTTATGCCATCTATATTTTCATTTTCTACCAGACTAGTGCATACTGCAGTGATATTCTTGAGCTTCAAGTAATCAACGACCCTTGTGAGCGTGAACTTAACATTGGCTTCATCACCTACATTGATCATGTTGGATATAGGATCTATGACCAAGACTGCTGGTTTGAACCTATCTATCAGTCTGTGCATGGTTACCAAATGCATTTCCAAACCATAGGCCATGGGCCGTTAAGCACTTATTTGCATTAAGCCAGTATCGACATAGTGCTGAAAGTCTATACCTATAGATCTCATATTCCTGATTATCTGGCTTGGAGATTCCTCGAAAGCAAAGTATAGGCAGCTCTCTCCTCGCTCGCAGATAGCTTTGGCAAACTCGGCTGCAAAGCTGGTCTTGCCTGTGCCGGCTGTTCCGGAGATTAGTATGGTTGTGCCACGATAGTAGCCCTGACCACCAAGCATTGTATCCAAGCGCTTTATGCCCGTGGAGCCCCTCTATGCAGATACTTCATGCTCCAGACCTAGGGATGTAATTGGCAAAACAGATATCCCATCTTCTTCTATCAGGAAAGGATACTCGTTAGTACCGTGTTTGGATCCCCTGTACTTAATTATCCTCAGGCGTCTGGTGGCTATTTGATTCTCCATCCTATTATCGAGAAGGATAACGCAGTCTGCAACATACTCTTCAAGTCCGTATCTAGTGAGAGACGTTTCTCCCCGTTCGCCAGTGACTATAGCCGTCACGCCCTTCGTATTAAGCCAGCGGAAGAGCCTACGTAGCTCAGAACGCAGTATAGCTTCATTCTTGAACCCAGCGAATAAAACTTCTAGAGTATCGATAGCCACACGCTTGGCATCTATAGAATCTATAGCCGACCCAAGTATGATGAATAGACCTTATAGGTCTATATACTAAAAATTTATAGTCCTTAACTTCTATTAGATATATACATGACTAAATCTGTTGATGATGTTCATTGTATTGATGCGGATTATTTACGCGCACAACATAAATTGAAAAATGCAGATATTGGGGAAGAAAACAAAGCGTTGATTGAAAATTTTTCAATTGCTCTTCGACGGGAAGGAGCAGTAAAAACAACAATCACGTGGTACTTGTATTATGCAACCAGGATGGTCGAGCAACTTCAAGAACTAGGATTCAATGAGACCTTGGACAAGCTGGACCAGAATACTTTTGATAGGTTGCTTATTTTTTGTGAAGATGAAAAGAAATTCTCTCCAGGCACTATCAGAAATTATAAAAAATTGATCAAAAAATTCTTCAGATGGTCCACAGGTGGTAACCAGCCTAAATGGATTATGGATCTGAAGCTAAAAACAATTGAAAGCCCTGTGCAACCTTCGGACATACTGACCAAAGATGAGTTCACCCGACTCCTTGAAGGCTGTAGACATCCAAGGGATAAAGCTATTATCGCTGTTCTTGCAGATAGCGGAATGAGAGTAGGGGCTATGATGTCCTGCAGGGTTAAAAATGTAGAGTTTAATCAATATGGAGCTATGATTTATCTTTCAAAAACAGGGGCTAACAAGACAACACCTGCAAAGGGGCTACCACTCACTTGGAGCGCGGGGTATTTGAATCAGTGGCTTGCAGTTCATCCTTTTCACGAAGATCCAGAAGCTCCCTTATGGATTACCCTTAACAAAAATAAAGAAGCTGTGAGTTATAAAGCTATCCGAAAAATGATAAAGACTACAGCCGAAAAAGTAGGCATCAAGAAAAGTATACATCCACATTTGCTACGACATATGGCTATAACAAACTGGATTTTAGATGGACTTAATGAACAAGAAATTAAGCACAGCGCGGGCTGGAGTCGGGGCAGTACTCAAATGTTCAAAATTTATGCAAATTTCACTGATCACGAAATTAACAATAGTATTTTTGAGAAATATGGGCTCAAGACTGAAGACAAAAGACACGTTACACTTAAAAGATGCCCACGGTGTAATAATGTACTAAAATCAGACGACAAATTTTGTAGCCAATGTGCACTGGTTCTCGATCAAGAAACCGCTCTAAAACTTGAAAAAGATAAAGAAAAACTAGATTTATCATTCTTAGAAGTTTCCAGTGTTGACCCAAAGGTTTTGGAAAAAATAGCAATCGAAGTCAAAAAACTCCTAAACCAGTAAATAGTTAAGATATGTTCATAAAATTTCCTTTTTGTTCCTAATTATTGAATATTTCTGCTAATAATATGAAACTACTTTAATTGTATAGGGTAAAACGCTTGCTGGTTTAAATTTATAATTGTTTTTATTTAATCAAAAAAGTTGGAAACTTGTCAGATTAATCTGTATCAACATTTGGTACCCAGCTTTCAAACCTATCCTGTTTCTTCTGTGCCATTTCGCGCGTTTTACGAAATATCATTTTAGTCATGTCTTTGTTAAAAGTATGGTAAGTTACGTATTTTCCTCCTTTTTCTTCGAATTCTCTTTCTACTTCTTCAAGTTTGGGATTTTCAATGGAAATTAATTTTTTCCCTTTAAGAAAACTAGGTACATCTTTACGCTCTCTATAATAATTTCTTAATCGCTGAATTTCTGCATCTGATATTTCGTTTTTTGTTTGTTTTAAGTATTCTATGGCTTCATTATTCGCTTGTCCTTTCAACATATCTATGGAAACACATGCTTCAAATGCTATATTGATACTGAAGGTTGTTCCACATATTGCCATCCAGTTGTTTGGATTACGAAGATATTCCCAACTAGTTAGGTGTATAACGTTTTCTGATAATTCAATTAATTTTTTAATATCAGCTATTAATTTATTTTTGTCATTGGTAAGAAACAGTATGAAAAATTCAGGGGATAACCATAATTTTTCCTTAAACTTTTGTTTGGTTTTTTCAAAAAGTGTATCTTCTCTATGTTCCACCCAATCCTTTCGACTTGAATCATAAGTTGAATATGAGCCAAGTGTGGTAGTTATTGTAAACTTTATGGGTAAGCCTTTATTTACTCTTTCTCCAAATGTGCTATCCAAATAATCCATATCATTTGAACCATAAATTAAATCTGAATACTCGGAAAATATGCTTTCGAGGATGTGATCGTTCCTTTGCATTTTTGACAATAAGTGTGGATATTCTTTCAGTATACGACTTAGATTCTGAATACTGAATACAATTGAATATAATTTAGGAAGGTTTCCGAATTTTTCTGATTTTACCTTCTCACCTTCAATGCACCCATATGTTTCTAGTTTTGTTAATCTCTATAAATCATATTGTAACGTGGATTACCTTTTGGATCTACAAATTTTAGTTCCTTTGCTGACTCTCCAGTAGTTTTTGAAGATTCTAATAGACTACCTAAAATTAGCCTTTGAGTCTTTTCTTTTTCATGATTATCTTCTGTCATATTCTGTAGATAGTTCTAATTTCTATTATAATATGTTTGGGAATAACAGATTAATGTCTAATAGTCGACAACTTGTGATATTTTGTCGATTAAAAATTAATATAAATGTCTAACGCCTATTCTAGCTTGTATTAAAATAACAATAAGGGAAAGTATGCG
This sequence comes from uncultured Methanosarcinaceae archaeon, assembly GCA_963833425.1. Lineage (GTDB taxonomy): Archaea > Halobacteriota > Methanosarcinia > Methanosarcinales > Methanosarcinaceae > Methanosarcina. The sequence continues at coordinate 153,667 of CAWHXP010000005.1, forward strand.
AATGAGCTGTAAAGTTAAAATAAAAATTTTGAATACATTTGATTATTTGTTTATCCCGATGTGGCATTTTCCCCTAAATTCGTGTGATTTGTCGTTACAGCCAATTAATAGACTATCCCATTAAGGTGAAAGCATGTTTAGATTTGGAAAAAGAACTGTGATAAAGCAAGGTGGGAGTTATATGATTTCGCTCTCGATGACATGGATGAAAGCAATGGATATAGATGTAAAAACTGTGATGATCGACATGGACAGCGAAATCATCTGAAAATTATGGCAGGTGACACTCGCAATGAAAACACAGTCTCTTAAATTTACACCCAAGAGTTTGATAGCTGTAGGCTCGAAAAGATCTAATGCATCCTGGAAAAGGGAAACAAATGTACGATCTAAAACCAAAAACTGTAGCTATGTTTAAAAAATTTTACACGGAATTTCCCGAATTGATTAATTATCGAATAAAGTGCGGAAATATGTATGAGAAGGCTCAGGCAATATTAATAAAAAATGTTGCTGAGAGTGTTTCGCAAAATCCCGCAGCGGCCAAGCAGTCGGAAGTTTCGCAAAACATCACAACGGATGCCTACCTTCATAACAAATGATCCACGAGAACAGATCGACCCAGAAATGAAAAGTGATGCACAATGAAGAAGATAGTCCACAAAGTAATAATGATTTTCCTTTTTAGCCCTGCCACTAACAATTACATGCAAAGCCTAAAGACTTTTGATTCCAAAACGAATATTTTTTAGGATATCTATTAATTTTGATGGTACTGAAAGCGTTAAATTTCATTCTAAAATATAGATAATTATAAAGTGATTATTATGGATTACAAAAATGAGTTAACTCTTCAATGCAAAGAAAATTTAACTTCGTTATCAGACGAGTACATGATTGGAATAACTGACGCCAGTTATAGGCATATCGATGAAATACTTAATTCTTTATCCATAATGTTGGAGAATCATTTATCTCAAGTAAACGCTCGTCGGGAGCCAAAAATATATGGAGTACTCAGTTCACTGACACTAAAAACGATTATGTTATCTGACTTAATTACACAAAGCGCAGAAGAATATGTATCCTTGGACATTCTTAAAGTGTTACTAGAAGGTGTGGCGGTGCACGATATCTTCCAAAAAGGGGATTCTGTGAAAATCGAAGTGCTGGAAGATAACGCATTGAAGATTTCCGGTGAACAAACTAGAGAAAAGCGATAAAGATAACAAAAATTGAGAGATTCGAGCCCAGGACAGCTTGAGACCTGTCCTAGGTGATTAGGTTCGTCATCTTCAGCGACTGAACTACTATAAATTATACTTCATGGTTTATAATAATATCTTATTTTGATGACGGTTCTAATGCCTATGGGTTCTTTGTTCTCTCATAATTCAAGAGAGGATGAACTCCATGACATATTCTATATCTAGGCAAACTAATATTAGTAATTTTTTTCACAGTTATGATAATACCAAATCTCAAATTACTTTCGAGTCCCTTGTCACATCCACAGATGGATACAAATGCAAGGTGCCTTGTCAAAATAATAATTTTTGTTATTCTTGTCAAAGACAGGATTGTTCTAGACGTACCGATCCCTATGACTTGTGGTGGATTCCAGAAGAGCCTGATGATTGCTCAAGAGCAGATATTGCAAGAACTTATCGCTTAGGAGAAGGGTTTTAATGCCAAGCTTTTCAAGTCTGGAATATAACTTTAGAGAGGATCTACGATCCATTATCTCTATAAACTCCACACGGAGCCTGAAATATATCAGGAAGAGCAGCAGGACAGGAAAGTATAGGAGAATGGCTCATCTACTTTTGATGCTGGCATATAACTGGTCTGGATCTTCGAGCCTGGTCTCTATGAATATGCTGATGCTTAAGTTCTTGAAGAGCATTAGAAGGCATGCAGGATTCGAGAATAGAGAGAAGATAGGCAAGGAAACACAAGCAACAGACTACATCGTGAACTTCACCTTAAACGAGGTCTTCCAAAGTAATGAATTTAGTCTTCGCCAATGCATACCAGAAGCAGCATGTGCTAGAATACGTTATTTTTTTATGATTTTGGGGGTATGGAATGAACTTTGATTCTCTTGATAAGGTTTATTCTGAGCACAACAGAAGAATTCCAATATCTCATAAATTTAAAACGAGTGCCTGATCAGTCCTTTTCGATTTTATCGATTACGATCTGCAGCCTGAAGGAAGGTTGGAAAGATGAGTTATGACACCGCAATGCTTGAAGCTGCATTAAATTATTCAAGATTAGGACTGATAGTGCATCCTTTACTGAACCCCAATGCACCTGAAATAAACCCTGAAACAGGAAAAGAACAAAGCCCAGGTAAAGGAGTTTTGGTAAAAGCCTGGCAGAAAAGGGAAAGTGCCTTAACGGAAAGAGAAATAGAAAAATATTGGGGACCTAGTAGGAGTTCTTACTTTGAGAATGCAAATATTGGCTTGCAATGCGGGAAAAGATCAGGTATTACCCTAATCGATGTGGACGACTGGAACCCTGCAATATGGAACGAACTCACAGCCGGATTATCTCTAGATAATTGGCTCATGTCAAAGAGAACAACGGACCAGGGCCATATTTTCTTTAAATACATCGAAGCTCTGAAAGCTCAAAAGCATCATGATTTAGGCATAGAAATTTTAACAGATGGCAATAATGCAGTCCTACCCCCAAGCAGGCATAAAAGCGGGAAAATTTACTCATTTAACCGGGAAATCAGGGCATTTGAAGATATACCAGAAGTGCCTGAAGAACTAATAAACAGGCTTAATGCCCTGTTTGTAACCAATAATAAGTTAAAAGTGATCTTGTAAAAATGCAAGCTCTGTCTACGTGAAAAATTCAAGGCCCATCAGGAAAGCCCGGATATCAAGGAATTGCACACCAGCACAGGCAGACAGTTAACCCTGTCGCTGATGGCAGACATGAAGGCAAATGGTGCAGACCCTGAAGTTTTACACCTTGCCTGTAAATACCTTTTTAGAGATAATTACACCCGGTCACACAGTGATTATGAATTGGGTATGGACGGAAGCAAAATCGAAAAACCTTGGAAATGTGAAACTATACAGAGAGCGTTAGGAAGCATCATACTTGATAAAGCCCTTAAATCAAAATGTGATAATTGTACTTTCAGAGAGCAGAGAAAACAGGTAGATAACCAGAAGAAACCCGAGCCAGAAGCTCAAAAGGATAATCCCCTAAATATAGACTATGATGAAATGGACCTAAGCCCCGAACTTATCCAGAAGGCAGATGAGGAAGCAGACAGGATATTAAGAGAAGGTGACCCTATAGACTGTATACTGAACACAATATCAAAAAAGCATGTCGGTGACCGGGATACACAAGAAGCAATGTGCATATCAATAGCCTGTCAGTGTTGTCTTAATACCGCAGGCTTGCAAATATCCGTAAATGGTACTTCTGGCTCAGGAAAGTCACATGGAATAAAAACACATTTACATTTAATTCCTAAAAAACGGAAACGCATAACGGGGTTAAGCGCGAAGGCTGCTTATTATATGAATTTAACCCCTGGTATTATTATTTTTTCGGACGATAAGGATCCTGACCCTGCATTTGAAGAAGTCATAAAACAGGCAACAACGAACTTTCAGGAAGAAACTTACTACACAACGGTTAGAGATCAAAAACAAATATCTTTGGTAATCCCATCCCGTATAAATTGGTACTTAACGAACGTCGAAAGCTTCGTATCGGATCAATTGCTTAATCGCCAACTCACCTTTGATGCAGACAGTAGTCCTGAGCAGAAAAAAAGGATATTTGATGCACAGAAACACGAAGCTGCAATCGGTGGGAATGGGCAGGAGATGAACATTGAAGTGCTTATATGCAGAAGACTGTATGGAGCACTTAAACAGAATTTATTTAAGGTTAAAATACCCTTTGTGGATAGGATAGACCTGCAGGATACAAGTAATTCGCGTATATTCCCAATGTTCCTTGATATGGTCGGGGGTTTGCTGCTTTCAAATGTAAGCAGAGAACCTTTGACGACGGTGGATATTTACTAGCTGAGGTTGAAGACTTTGAAAGAGCAAAAAGATTATTCGAATCTCAAAAAGAAAACACAGTAACAAAAATGAACGAAAATGAGAGACAGATAATCCAATGTATAGCGAGTAAAGGTAAATGCACAATTAACGATATATCAAGCTATACAGACATTAAATATCAAAGTGTGAGACGAGCCTTGGTTGGTAGGACAGACAGAGACGTCGATGGGCTCCTTGACAAGATTAAGGGATTAAAAATGGAAGAAGAAACCGATACTAATTATGAGAGAGCTGGAGACATATTAAGAAGCAGTAGTGGAAAGAAGGTTCTTAAGTTCAGCATAGACAAATCAAAGTTTGATTACTGGTCACTCTTTGATAAGGAGTTTATCTTCCTGAAGGCCGCCTGATCTATGCACAAAGGCAACTGATTCTTTTATTCCCCAATTTCCCTTTTTTTCCAAAATATTCCCATTGTTTTCCCATTAAAACTTAATCAGTTGACATTTTGTTCCCAAAAACCCGAAAATGCAAGAAAAAAAAAGAAAATACACTTTTGACATTCTAATATTTTGGATATTACTTTAAAATATCATATATCATTTTTTTACTTTTGGGAACATGACTCCCTTTTTTTATGAATTTTAATTACCTTGTTATTGTTTTTATATTATTTTTAATGGGAATATAATGGGAAAATAGCGGGAATAATTGGGGACTATTGGAAATATAACTAGCGGAAGACATACTTAATTAAAAAAGATATATGAATGAACAGGGTTAGACTAAATGTCACATTTTTGTATGTTATATTTTTAAAATTTCCCCGTTTAAACTTCTTCCATCAAAATTTTCTACATAACCAGCTATTCAAGCATCAAAATATTATCAATAACCATTACCATTACTAAGTGATAATAAAGTATAAATACTAATAAATCGCATATAGTAGCGCAGTTTCTTGAAAATAGACGGTCTGGTGGATCACATAATATGAAAGGCGGTAAAACAAGATTTCAACAGAAGTTTACAGAAGACATGTTCCTGAATGCTCTAGCAATTGACAGTATCAAGTCAACTGCGACTATTATGAATTTAGTAGGATGCAGCAGGTCCACAGCTAAAAACATGCTTTATAAGCTTGTAAATGAAGGTAAAGTAAATAAAATAGAAATTGAAGGCGACGGTTACGGTTGGCAGAAAGTGAAAGGTGATTAAAATGAGTTTCATTGATAGCTACAGACAAGAAATTGATCCAAAAACTGCGTTGCAAATAATGCCAGAATTAAAAGAAGATTATCTCCAAGATCGTCCGTGTAAATGGGAAGAAGATACGATACAGCTTTGGAAAGTCGCAAGTGCACTTATTGAAGATTGTGACCCATCAATCGAGAAACGTTCTTTTTTGTGTACTCCGGTATTTTTTGACAAAACAGGTAAACATAGATATTTCACATCACACGAAAAAACAATGCAAGAGCAAATAGCTGAGTTTGATCAACAAGTTGGTGTTATTCATGAATTGGGTTGCACTATAACCGATAAGGATGGTAATACAGAAGCAAAAGTTTGGCTTCTGCAGATTGAGACCGAAATTAATCATGGGTAATTCGTAGATATTTGACTGGAAAGTTGACTAATTGACAATCACTTCTAACATTCAATTTTTTTGTTTAATTACAGCCATAAGTCTTTCCACACTAGTAAATAAATTATTTAGTTTTTATTATTTTAAAGTAATAAAAATATATGAAAAATCTCGAGAACCTATCCCAAGTTCTCAGTGCATAGATTTATGGAGGCTTGGTTCTGTCGAAAAAATGGCTTAATCTGGGGACACTAGAGTGACTTTTATTAGGAGTCCCTTAGAAGATATGATTAGCCTAGTCAAAAAACGACTGAAAATGGCTCATTGTTAATTAATCTAGTCAAAGCCTTGCCTTAATGCATAAAAGAACTAAAGAAACATTTAATACAAGATTCACTAATATTAACTATTAAAAATAAAAAACGGTGTTATCATGCCACGTCCTACAAAGCTCACTCCCGAAGTACAACAGAAAATCGGTGATGGTGTACCTCTCGGATTAACTTATGCTCTCGCTGCTAATTCAGCAGGTCTGACTTATCAGGCGTTCAATGATTGGATGAAACTGGGAAGAAATTCAACATCAGGAAAGTACTTTGAATTCTATCAACATATTGAAAAATGTAATGCTGATGCCGCAAAGGTTCTTCTTGAACGGTTAAATAATGCAGCTGCAGTTGGAAATTGCCAGGTTTCCATGTGGATTTTGGAGAGAAGGTTCCCTGAAGAATTTGGACGGAGAGTATATAGAAAAACTAATGTTGTTGCAGAAAACCTGAATCAAAATGTCGAGATAAGCTTCAGGGACGCAGACAAAATTAGAAAACAAATTCTAGAGAAGTTTGATCTGGTTGCAGAAAGTAATGAGTTATCAGTTGATTAATTTTTCAGTTTAACTTAACATATTTTGGTTCCGTTGCAAAAACTTCAAAATAAGCATGTAAATCTATAAGTAATAAATAAAAATCAAAATATTCAAGGAAAATGTACCAACATTATAAAACTATACCAAACAATTGATTAATGTATTTGACTTCATTAAGAACAGAGTATTTTAGATTCTTGATTTGTCCTTTATTGATCATATTCATGGCTTCAATTCCTTTTAAAGTCTTATTAGCAGTAGAAAAGACTGAAATCCTAACATTGGATTAACGATTCGCTTTATAGATCTATGATCTTGTTCTATACTGTTATTCAAATGCTTGATTTATCTAATGCCTACGTTTTTAGGTAGTATTTTATCATTTTTCAGTTCATCTATAGCAGGGGGATAAGCTGGATTCTTATCAACGGCTATTACTCTTGGAATTTGATTATGGTTAGAACTCAAAGCTTTATTAAAGAATCTCTTCGCTACTTTTCTATTTCGTTTTGAACTTAACATGAAATCAATTGTATCTCCATTTGAGTCAACTGCTCGATAAAAATAGTCCCATTTACCTTTTACTTTGATATAGGTTTCAGCAACTCTCCACGAATCATTTGTTGGTCTTAAATGTCTTCTTATCTTCTTTTCTATTTCAGGGGAATATTGATGTACCTATCTCATTATAGTACTGTGATCAACTTGAATTCCTCTTTCTATCATCATTTCCTTTAAATTTCTATAGCTCAATGGATATTTTAAGTACCATCTCACATTCAATAGGATAATTTCTCCTTCATAATGCTTCCATTTATAGGAATTAGATAGCATATCACTATCTTTGGTTTTTTTATTCTATTGTATCATTAGAAAGGATTTTTTGCAACGGAATCTAATTTTCAACTGGTTTAAAGGGAAGGCACTTATTAATGTTGCCCTTAGAGCTTATCCAAAAAGTGTTGTAACCTACTGTAATATTTACGGTTCGTCGCTGTTCCTAAACCTTAAAGAGACGCATCGTGCTTGCAATCTGCATGTTCATAGGCCAGGAATTTTTGCATTGACCGGCCTGGCTCGCAGCATGGGAACTGTCCATGAAGCAATCCTTTCCTCGCTCCTTATAACCTTTGTTACCATTTCAATGATCCAGATCTCTTCCGTCGGTTCCGTTGCAAAAATAATTTTACTGCCTTTTTAGGTTATAACTATTGCTTTTTGTATCATTATTGACTTGTTTATGGCACATAAATATCCTATATGTGATGTTTTTTACTTGTTTTGTAAAATAGTCAGATTTTTTGTAACGGAACCAATAATCTTGTAGCTATGCGTTCCTGTAAAAATATTAATTTTAACCTAAGACTGTTCATATATAGGCTATCATCCCTTCTTCTGTTTTTAAAGATGTAAGTATAGTTTTTTTATTTCGGCTTTTATTTTGAGTATCTCTTGTTCGTCTTTTCTTTTAGATTATTATCTAGTGGATACAAATATATAATTATTATTCATATTTTTGGAATCGAGAAAGTCCTCCTTTAAAATGTAGCCATTACTAAGCAAAATTTTTTGTACTTGTGTATATTTGTCTCCAAAAGATTCAATCCAAATGGTCGGTTTATATTTTTGAATAGTTAACGAAGCTCCCTTTAATACTTCAACTTCGAATCCTTCAACATCGATTTTGATAAAGTCAATCATTTTTTCATTTATTTTCACATCATCTAATTTTTTCAATTTTAAATTTCCATTTTCATCTTCTTTTATCGAAGTACCTCCTAAATTATTACTCAAATTACCATCATAATCTATTGAAGCTCTGCAAGTTTTTGAACCTAAAGCAAAATTGTATATTTCAACTTTGGAAGTTAATTCATTTAATTCGACATTCTTTTTCAACACATTAAACAAATCATCCCTAGGTTCAAAAGCATATATATTTTTAGCTCCTAATATTTTCCCAAAATACAGAACATGATTTCCAACATTACTTCCAATATCTATTATAACAGAGTTTTTATCGATGTATTTTTCCATAGTTCTTAAGATATCAATCTCATAAAACTTTTTAGTTGTGATAATACTCTTCTGAATAAAATCTCTTTTGTTGGGTAAGAATATTTTTATTGTCTGATAAGTAAAGTTATTTTTCTTTTCATTAATAGTAAATATATTATCTTTATTGTTAAGCCTGGTGATAGTCTCTAAACAATTAATATATAATTGACTCATATCATTTAAATAAAGATATATTTGGTATAAATGCTGAATTTTCTTTCCACTAGCACGGGCTTTTTCTTTTCTCTCAAAAATTATCTCTTTTAAAGTTATTTTAATTTCCTCCATCAAAGTGATTATTTTTATTGACTGATCTATTTAACTATGTACTAACATTGTATCCATAGAGAATTATTAAGATTTATGTGCTTTAAGGAAGAATAACTTCGATATTTGCTTATCCTTGTTGGTACTCTATTCTTGAGGTTGTTTACTCAAAGAAACCTTAATTTTGGACTTATTCAATTTAGCCTTGAAACCTTTAGACGAAAAAAAAATCTTAGCCTTGAAGCTGTAAGAGTTTTAATTTGATACTTATGTCGCGCTAGAAGGTTCACTGTCATACAAACAAGTTGCACTTCATACTACAGGTACAAAAGCACCGCCATAATCGCCGTTGTTAGGTCTGCTGCGCTTAGCTCTAAAATTTCTGGCATGGGTTGGGCGTCCATGGATAACATTTATCGAAACATGCGCTGATGCATTACTGTAATTTGTAATATCATTAGGTATGAAATCAGCTTGTAATGTCTGCGTACCTACACTCAGTAAAGTTCCTAGGGGTGGAGTATAGACAAAGGTTCCAGGTATTGCGGCTTTAGATGCTGGATCCGAAGCAAATGCATTTAGCTGCGTGCTGTTCAATGTTTTTCCATAGATTATGTCAGCAGGACTATTCTAAATAATTATTGAGATAACCCGCTGCGTTGCGACCGCTTCAGCTGAGATCCCCACTAGCATTAAAATTATAGCTGTTGAGACTAAAGCTATCGAATAAAATTTATGTTCATCGATCACGTATTTTTACTCTTTTCCCATATTATTAAAGCTAGAAATAATGAGACAGTTATATTTGATATCAAATACTTCTCAATATATTTCTAGTAGTGCAGCATCTCTAATTTTTGATATCCAATAAGCTATTAAAGCGATTATAATTGAAAAATTTTATATTGTTTTTTAGTAATTCTAGATTAAAAATGTTAGAATATTGCAAAAGCAAGCATAAATCATAGAAAGCAATACTTTGGGAAGTAAACTTGTTGCATATTTTATGTAATATGTGTCTTCATTTATACAAATTTATTGTCCAATTAGAGATAGATAGTCTCTCACTGTGGCTATGAATTAAAATGGGTTTAAGTTATAACATTTCAATAGTACATATCATTCCCATAACAATTAGCACTAAACCAGTACCTTCCACATATTTCAAATTTTTCTCGGAGAGCCCAATTTCGATATAGTTGTTTTGTTTAAGTGTGAACAATATTCCTGTTTTATTAAAAGAACACTCAATCTTAAGTAATGTTTTATCAGGTTTTGTTTCATCAGGTCTTTGTGGGATCGCTTTTGATTAGTTGGATCCTTGGGTACATATGGGAGAGAACCTATAAACTGGCCGAAAGCCTTGTGTTGTATTTCCATTCCATGGCTGTAATATTGTTCGTTGCTGTGTCGATACAGGAACGGTGCCTTGTGACCATTTGACACATATGCTTTTGTTCTACACTTGGCGAAAAAAGCACGTGTGTGCATAAAAATATTCAATTTTGGATAATTTTTTATAGTTAGACCAGGTGTTGGGACATACCCGATTGCTTGCAGCGAGGTGTGCACATCAAATTTGATGTGAAAAATTCATTATTTAATTAGAAAAATCAATGATGACCCAATTACACCCTTAAAAGAAAGAAAGCGAAGAGAAAATACAGGAATAATTTCACTTAATTTTTTATAATATTAAATATGATGAAAAGAGTGTAGTCGAGACAATTGTTTCTGTCTACAAAAGGAAATTTGGAAAAGTACTTAGGACAAGAAAGTTCCGTAACCAATTGTAAAAGTAAACTTTAAACTGATAATTTATAACATAAATAAAGAGTATTTGAACTAATTTGGATTAAATCAAAGATTTTTACATATACTATCTTCCAAAACAATTTTAGTATCAACTTCCTTTTTTTTGTTTAATTTCTTCTATCGTTAATGTTAGCAAATAAGCAGCCGAAACTTATATACGGGACTAGCGTCGAAGTCGATGCTTGCATCCAATGGGCTGAAGACCTAGTGGTTTTATGCTTTGTCCTATTTAATTGTCAATACACCATTATAGAACTTAAATTGATGCTTAATCTGGAAAAAGATGTCTATTTAATGAACTATTATCATTTTTGCCAATATGTTGAAATATAACTAATAAAAATATAACTGATGTTTTGGACCATGTATAACATAACTGCCATCTATTCTAATATCCTTAAAATAGATCCTATCAAGCGCCAGAGTATAATATCATTGTTCTGGCAGATAGCATTCACAGCTATAGGTTTTCTGAGTACAATGTACTTCGCACGTACCGTAGGTGCTACAGTTCTCGGTGCATATTTTCTGTTTTAATCATACAACGGCATTTTTAATTTGGTTACAGACGGGGGATTTGGTGGAGCCGCAACCAAACGTATCAGTGAAGGAAAAGAACCTGATGAATATTTTAGTGCATCTATTATACTTCGGTTAGCATTCACTATACTCGTAGTACTCATTTTGCTCGTGTTTAAAGATTATTTTGTCGAGATTAATTACTCAGGTATATTTGTCTGGCTGCTGCTTTCATTGCTGGTAACTATGATTGCGGGTACTATAGCAAACGGAGTTGCCGGCATGGGTAAAATTGGAATACACAACACCTGTATTGGCATAAAAAATATTTCATGTGTCCTATTTCAGATCCCGGCAATATATCTCGGATATGAGACTGCAGGTCTGGCTGGAGGTATGGTGGCTGGAGCAGTAGTGGCAGCAATAATTGAATTTCGTTTTTTCGATTTGCGTTTCGTAAGTTTCAAATGGGTCCACATAAAAAGTTTATCAGTATTTTCATTTTGGTTATTTTTAACTACTAGTGGAATGATGGTGTTTTCGCAGGCTGATACTATTATCATTGGACATTTATTAGACATGGTCAATGTAGGCATTTACAGGATTACGCTCCAGTTCACAATGGTTGCTTCATTTAGCACAAATGCAATACGCTATACGCTTTGGCCCCGTATCAGCCGCTGGGGTAAAACTAACGAAATTGATATGGTGGAGGCGTCCCTGTCACGTGCTATTAGCTACTCATTGATACTGGCAATTCCTGTGTTTGTGGGTGGTGTTTTATTGGGTGATCGCCTGCTACTTCAATTCTATGGTGCAGACTTTGCTCGTGGCTACCAAACATTAATAATACTACTTGCTGTACAAGTGGTTAATGTATTCCAGTTTTTATTTACCATGTACCTGGATGCTCTAGATAATCCTAAAGAATCGTTTAAAGTAACTGCAATTGGCGTTGTTGCAAATATCGTGTTGAATTTTATACTAATTCCAATTATAGGTGTAAGCGGTGCAGCAATCGCAACTCTAACAACAATGATATTAAATGTTTTACTCGCAAGACGTTCATTATCAAAACTTATGAAAATACGAGTGGAGCATCACAGCCTGTTGAATATTTCTATGGCTTCGATTGTAATGGGAGCACTGGTAGGTGGGTATCGTTTACTTATACCACTTTCCAATATATGGATTACACTGGGTGCCGTTATTGTCGGAGGGGTGGCATATAGTGTCCTTGTACTGAAACTTGATAGACAGATTTGTAATGATCTGCGAAAAATTGTGGAAGGGATGGGTATTGGAGTGATATGGCCTGGATGGTTGTAAATTGTGGTTCCGTTGCAAAAATTCAAGAAAATATGTAGATCTATAAATAATGAATAAAAATCAAAATATTCAAGGAAAATGTACCAACATTATAAAACTATACCTAACAATTGATTAATGTATTTGACTTCATTAAGAACAGAGTAATTTAAATTATTGACTTGTCTTTTTTTAACCGTATTCATAGCTTCAATTACTTTTAAAGTCTTATTAGCAGATCGAAAAGATTGAAATCCTAACATTGGATTAACGATTCGCTTTAATAGATCTAAGATCTTGTTCTATAATGTTATTCAAATATCTGGTTTGTCTTATTTCAATATTTTTGAACAAGTTCTTCTTATTTTCAGGGTTATGGTGCAAAAATAATATTTCCGTAATGTGATGCTATAATTCTTACCTTTTGTATTATTTTTCCCTTGATGTTATTAATTAAATTTCCTAATTATGAAGTTTTCATTGATTTTGCAACAAAGACAGATTTTTTGCACCAGAACCGCTTTTGACTTAGAAAGTATGCAACAAAGAAAAGAAAAATAAAGAATTAATTTAAAAATAAAAATGCATTTAATTAGCGAAGATGACAAGACTAATCTAAAATGTCAAAAAGTTGATCTTGTAGCTGCAGGGGATGAGAATCCTGCAGCTTGATACAATGCCCAAGTAAAGGTTCCAGAAAACCTTTGTATTAAAACTAGATTTAATTTTATATATATTTTTTGCATATATTCTAAATACTACTAACCTAAACTAATTAGTAATTGAAATTAAGTATTCCATATCTCGTAATTGTAACATAAGATAGCTGTTCAATGTTAGTCAATAAATGACTTAATCTCATGTCCTACAACAGACTGATAATTAATTTTAAGTGAAAATCGCCCTAACTCACTCGAGAAAGTGCCATAAATCGCCCCACAATCGCTCTTCTCCTGCTCTATATATTACCAGAATTCACATTTTATTATGTTTTTTTCAATTAGCAGTATATTAATTTATATAATTTTAAAGTAATAAAAGTATATGGAAAATATCTCGTGGGTACTTACCGTGCAAAGCCGGCAAAATATGGGGATTCAGTTTTGTCGGGAAACGACTTATTCTCAGGCTCTTGCGAGACTTTTATTGAGAGTCCCATAAATTCATTGCCCTGCTTAGAAAATGTCTCTAACGACCTTATAATGACTCCTATTTGATTTGATACGACGCATATACATCCCACTTGCATGCAGAACAAAAATAACTTAATATTAAATACAAGCTTAGCTAATATTAATCATAAAAAATAAAAAACGGTGTTCACAATGGCACGTCCATCATTACTATTATAAGGGGTGATTTTAATATGGCAGAGGAAAAAGATTAAAGTGAACAGGGAGAACTTAATAAGGATTCTCTGAAATCATTGCTTAAAGAAAAGCAAAGAAAACAGGTTCGTTCAGATTATCGGCGTAGTCTGGGCAGCGAAGCTGGTAGAAGATATAAGGAATGAGTTAATAAAAAAAATATTAAAGTATAATGATTTAATACATTATGCAGAACAGATCGATAAGTTTTCAAAAATAAGTTAGATACTGTTGGTATGTTCAACATCAACAGTATTTCTCTACCCAATTCATGATGAACTTTGATTTCCATAATAGTCAATTTTCACAACACTCATACCCATATACCAAGTTCTATCATATTGCAATTGAGCATTCTTTGGATGTGCGTTTAATAGATTTACTATTTTTTTGTCTCAATGTCCCTACCTTTAACAATTTCTATATCCTGATAGACCAACGAATTATTAAATATCGTTGAACTATACTCATACTTAAGCTCATTAGAAATCAAATTCTAATCACTTGGATTTGTAGTTATCTTTTGATCATCATTAAATAGATATATAGTTACAGATGAATATGTATAACCCGATGAAACTACTTTTAGGCAATTTATTAGTACTCGTTTATCAACTCCTACTCCCGCTTCAACACGCTCCAATGTAAAAGCAAAAAAATCCATAAAACTTTGAGAAATAATATTTACTTAGGAATATTAAAAATATTTTGATAGTCCTTCTAGATCATATTCGCCAGTTTCTTCGATATCGCTCTTATTAATGTAAATATAGTCCACTGCCAGCTTCTTACTAGCCACCAAATCATCTAAACAAAATCCCAGTGAAGCAAAATTCTGGACCAATTCATCATAGGTTTCTTCAAAAGCTATAAAGACTCCTGGCTCGTCGTAATTTTGGGCTCCCCTGACAAGGAACTCCATGGCCATAAGTGTCTTTCCGGAACCTGCACTTCCATATACCAGTGTCGTACGACCTTTTGGCAATCCACCATCAGTGATATCATCAAAACCATCTATGCCAATTGGAGATTTTTCAAGATGCGCTTCTGTTGAAGTTGGGCTCTTTTCTTCAATCATCAAATGAACATTTTAATATTAATTTTGGAATTATTACATTAAATTACTATTAAATGCCAGGTATTCTTTTTTATAAATCAGCCTGTCTATTATTCAGCTGGAATTAATTGAAGCAATAGTCTCAAATTCTAAAAGTTTTTAATATCCTTTAGGATCTTCAAAATTTACCATTAATTTCAACAACATTTGATTGAAATCAACAAAAATCCATCAAATTGCAAAAAGTTTCCGATTTTTTTATTCAAGGATATTTGTTGTCATGATCATCTAATCGAGGTTTCGATTTCAAAACTTTGAATAATTTTCAATTTTTATTTTGATTTTTCATATAATTTGGTTTTCTTCAGTAGGGTTTCTTTTTTTACATGGTGCTGTATGAGGATGGTGTCATTGAATTTTTTAATTCATCCTGCTTGAGTTTGCAAGATGAGCAGTTGCTCTCATTATTTCATTTTCTCTGCATCTGTGAGGCTTTCAGAGCAATGTATATTTTTATTTTGCAAACTTGTTCTTGAATAAGTCCTAGGTAGTCATAAATAGAAAAGTTTTTCATTGCATCGAGTGCAAGGCTGCCATTTACACTGAATCAAGAGAATCTTTTTTGTCCCGATGAGAAATCTGCCTAAAGAATACATCTCAAAGGCCTTCCTGTTCTGGTCAGTCTAAATCAAAATTTATAGCATGGTTTCATTCAAGGACTCAAGCGAACTAAGAGCTTTTGCGCTAGGGTTGATAATTACCAAAAGTCTTCTTTCCATTGCTTGAAACTTTCAAGGTCCAAGGCTTCGTATAGATACTTTTGGTATCTATTCCAAATATGCGTATAGTGATTTTATCTCGTGCTGCAATTTTATCCTGGATCAGATTGATAATCTGAATCATCCCAATAGACCATGTTTATAAAACATATGTTAACCATTTTTCCAAAAATCCTGCGTCGATTTCTTTCTATAACAATGGGACTTCATAAAAATTTAGATATTTGACACTATAATCCACAGATCGTATATAATAATATTTTATATATAATTGTTATTCTATATTTTTGATTGACCTTCCGAAAAGCTTAAAAGGAATGTGATTTATTTCAATCAAAAACGTTGACATCGATGCTATTGTTTTGTGGTTTCTTTTTGTAGAACCCTCATTATATTTGAAAACATGATCCTTTGGCGAGCTTCTAATGTCAGGGCACATATGTTATACAAGGCTGCGGTCATACCACTGAGACATGTACGCCTAGCAACACGTCCCTTTTAGGAAGAATATTCCGTTCTATCAAATAACTATTCCGGTCCAGGTTTTGATTGAGTGAACTGTCCAATACATGATTCTAATGAATACAAAATGATTGCTTTTGACATGGATAGTAACTTTATAGACGCTGAGACTATAGACGAGTTCGCCAGGGCTGCAGGTACTATAGGTAAAGTGGAGAAGATTACGAAGAGAGAGATATGTGGAAACCTTGATTTTGAGCCAGCTCTTGCCGAATGGGTTAGAATTATAAGGGAATTTCCCCTTGAAACTGACCCCTATTCTGTACACAAGATTCATATTATGCCGGTAGCAACAGGACTTATCCTTCACTTTAAAAGTAAAGGCTATAAGGATGCAATGATTTCAGGTGGAGTTACAATTTCTGCCACGGAAGTGTGCAAGGCACTTAATAATAATTCGGTTGTTACCAATGAATTGCTTGTTGAAGATGGCTGTCTTAAAGGCAAAGTTGTTGGCTCCGTCACGCAAAGTGAAACTAGGGAGGCATTAACAAATCCTATTTAGCAGTTTTTTGGCCAATGCGGGGGTCTAGTTGCCGGAGAAGGTGCAAATGATGCACTATCTTTGAGAGGGCAAGCTTTGCCACAGCTCCAAGTACATCCTAAGGGAGTGCGGCCATGATCGTTATAGGAAAGATCTCAAAGTCATTATCCCTGTTCTTAAAATCTCTTTCTTATCAATTTTGTAATCAGGCACAGAATGTCGACATCTAACAATAGAACTACCAAAATGCCAGCTTTTTTGCTGGATCTGGAGGCACAATAGGAGATGCTAAAAGAATTGCAGAAAAAAAAATCAGATCTGAAGGACATTTCTGAAGAATCTAAGGAAAAAAGAAACGTTTTGAACGCAGAAGCTAGTACTTTTGCTGCAAAGCGCAATGAACTGAATAAAAAGACAAAAGATCTTATCAACGAAGCTCAGGAATTAAAAATCCTCAGGGATGAAATTAACGAAAAGGTCAGTGAATACAAGAATAAGCGCGATGATACCAACGCGAAGGCGAATGAACTCTTTTCAGAGGCAGACTCTATCCGAAAACAAAATAATTTGGCTGGTCCCTCTATAAAAGCTCTTCGAAAAGATATAGATCGGCTTGAATTTACTCAGCAAACCGAAGTCCTGAGCACGAGCAAGGAAAGAGAGCTCGTTGGGAAGATTACTCAGCTTCAAAAACAGTATCAGGTTAAAAAAGTCCAACTGGAGGGTAATCTAGAACTCAAGATTATTCTCGATAAGGCTCAGCAAATCAGAGACGAAGCCTCAATATTTCACACTGATTTGGCTGAGTATGCTAGGCAAGCTCAAGAACACCATGAAAAGATGATTGCAGCTTTTAAGGAAGCTGATAGAATCAGGGCAGAATCTGACATTGCTCACAGGGAATTCGTAAAAGCCCAGGAAGCAGCTGATGAACAACATAAAATTTTCATAAATGCACAGAAGGAAATTAGGGATCTTGATAAAGAAATTTTTAAACTTAAAAAGAAAGACAAAGATGGAAAGTCCCGTGTTGTCAAGTCAGAACTCCAGAAAGATGCCAAGTCCATCTTTGAAAAGTTCAAGGGTGGAGCAAAACTTACTACTGAAGACCTGATGACTCTTCAAAGATCTGGTTTAGTCTAATTAATAGCTTAAAACAAAATTTGCATCTATGAAATTTTTTAATTTACTTGCAGGTTATTTGACCTGCATTCTATTTTTGATCTTAAATTATATGTTTGATTATGTATCAATTATGCGTTACTATTTGTTTCAAAGATTATGCAAAAAGCGTGTACATAAATCATAATAATTTTATAAAATTTGTATTGACTCTAGTGCTGATTAGACAAGAGGTAGCAGTAGCAATGGTTTTCAAAATACCTTTATAGAATATAATATATTAGATAGATGTTATTGTGTAGTTATTGCAAACAAAGGCGTCATTGACAAATTTTAAGCTCTAAGTTTAGGTATACAACTATTTTAAGAAACAAATTGATAATTAATACACATCGTAGTCTTGTAGCCAGGAAAGAATATTCTGTACCAAATAATTTAAAAATCACTTATTCATTTATTCTGAAAAACAACTGCCTTCCAAACACTGCCGTCGGAAATTACCTGTATTCAAGTTTCACATCTGGCGTTGGTGTTAATTTTGAACTTGTGAAAACTGTGAGCAAAAGCGGATCGCTTAAAAGGAATTTCTTCTGAAATGAAGCAATTTATTAGGAGTTACAAATAACTTAAAAAAATAGATGAAGAAAATAGAACCATAACAGGATCACCGAAAGAGAGCTAGAATCGAGACTTAATAGAATTATCTCACATTTATCAAGATATCTAAAAAATATGTGTTAAAATTCTTAAATAAGTTTGTCGTCCATAATTGAATTATTGATATTTTCATGATCAAATTTGACGTGAAAGTACTATAACTAAAATAGTTTCTCACATATTTCGGATACTTTTTTCATAATTGTGATTTTTTTTCACTATTATTTTATTTGTGTATCAACAGAGAATACCCCAATCTCAAAAATACTTCTCTTTGGAATTCTCCTTATTGCTGCTCTTGTTCATCTTTTAATATCTCGTTATTTGCAAGCAGACGCAATATAATTGTGAAGATTTTCCTCGCTAAAGCGATATTGCCTTTGTCTCTGCAATTGATGTCGCCTTCAGTTAAAGTATTTTTGAATTTTGCTATATTTTGTTCTGCTACTGGAGAGCAATTTGGCTAGAATCTATCTTAACATCTTTGATCTAATTTTTTTTATCCTGTCGTTGTAAGATTCATCCGCACATTTGTACACATTTGGAAAAACTTCAAGTTATGGAACAAGCTTATCTCCTAAAAAAATATTTAAATTTGGTTATTTTAGCAATTAGAGTTACTGCACTAATTTATCAATGCTATGAACAGAGATAGAATTTAATAAAAAATGATATTTAGTCGCACTTTGGATCTAAACTTCGTAGTATGGAGGACAGGAATTATGAGCTGATCCGAAGATTCAAAGCAACAACTTCACCACTTCATGATTCAAGTATAGATTTATCTGAAAAAATGTAGTGCCTTACAAAGTCAAAGAGTACTTTGGAGAAAAATCAAAGGTTACGATGCAACAATGGAAAAAGTAGTAAAAAGAAGACTCTCGGGAATGAGTGATATATTCAAAAACAAGAGGAGGATTAAAAGAGTTTCAGGAGAACGAATCGACACCCTGGCTTAAAAGATATTCAGAGTAGTAAAAGTTCTTGTCACTGCTATTCGAAGATTAAATTTGAGGATGCGTATATAGTTTTTTTTAAAGAGGATTCTGATAAACCTCTTATTTTCAAGAATATCTATATACCCCTTATATGAATATTACCAAATTTAGGGATTTATCCTTAACCTCTATAATCCCTATAGTTTGACGACATTGAGACTAAAAAGACTATTTTTAGGATAGTGGGATCTATCTTCGAAATCAAAGCAATAATGAGACAGAAATGAAAAAATAGGGTCAAATGCAGAAATTAGCGAGAAGGATTTGGGCAGGATTCCCGCAAAAAAAATAAGGTAAATTGGAATTCTCTATAATTAAATAACATTACAAAAGTAAAATATAAAAGTGAATGCTTGAATAAAAAGAAACTAGGCCGCTTAATTTTCTCAAGCTAAACAAAACGGGATAATTTGAGAGTGGAGTTTTCAGACTGAATTAGGCATAGTGTGATTCTCTCTGCTTAGTACCTTTCCTCTCTGGGCTTCCTGTGGTTGGGAAGACACTCTCTGCAATAGACAGGTCTATCAGGGTCAGGCTTGAAAGGTACCTGTGTCTCAACGCCGCAATCAGAGCACGTTGCATTGTGCATTTCCTTTGGGCCACCGAAGCCACCGCGATTTCGGTCTTTCCCCTTTGAGGAACTACCTCTGTCATTAAAAGCCATTTTCTTTTCACCTCCGTTCGCAACGGATAGCCAATAGTTTAAAAACAAGAATTATATAACTCTTTGATTAAAAACAGAAATTAGTTTTTAATAACAGATTATACGCCTCTTTATTTTCAATATTCTTATTATACAGTCAAATAATATAAGTCTTACTCATAAAAATGAATACAAAAGATGAATAACACTTTTATCCCCGTAGCTGACTGTTTTTAAATAAACCTGTTGAACTCCTCAAAGATATTCCAATTACATTAAAATTAACATGAAGATTACCTATAAAGTTAGGAAATTTTTGTTCAAAATCCATTTTTTCGATGTTTTTTGACATAGGAATATATGAGTCAGTCTCCTCACATATGCTCCACATTCTTATTCTCTGTGAGTGTGATTATTCCATGAATCATTGTTATGTGTTCATCAACCCAGAATCTATCAGTCTTAATAATTTCCCCCTCAAATTTCTCCTGTTTTATACCCTGTTTCATCTTTAGATATGTCATTATTTGATGGGATTCTATATTACAGTGACTATTTACCCTTCCAGTAGAATCATTGTCTTTACATTTTCAATTGATTTCTTTTTCCAGTTAAAAAACTTTTTTAATTTGCTCTTTATTTCTTGCTGCTGCCTGAACAATTTATTTTAGAATCCTTTTTGTCCTTTTATCCTCTTTTTGTGACTCTACTGTTGCACAATTTATCTTTATTTTAGCAATTAGAGTTACTGCAATAATTTATCAATGCTCGGAACAGAGATAGAATCTAATAAAAATGATGTTAAGTCACACTTCGGATATGAACTTCGTAGTATGATAAACAGGAATTATGACTGATCAAAGATTCAGAACAACAACTTCACTACTTCATGATTCAAGTATAGATTTATCAGAAAAAAAGTAGTGTCTTGCAAAGACAGAGAGTACTTTGGAGCAAAATCAAAGGTTCTGATTCAACAATAAAAAGAGTAATAAAAAGAACACACTCTGTGAATAAGTAATATATTACGAAGCAAGAGGGTCAGCTAAAAAAAGCTTCAAGATAATGGATTTGTCTAGTAACTAAAGTGATATTTAAATCAGGATAAGTTCTTGTCACTACTTTCAAAAAGTGAATCTGAAAATGTTGTGCACATATTTTTGTTATATGCTCTATCAGTTTATGGCATTCAAAACAAAAGAAGTATTTTGAGGACATTGGAAGCTATCTTTAAAATCAAAGAATGATGGATCCGATAGAAATCGGATCAAATAAAGAAATCCGCGATAAAATTTCGGACAGAATTCCTGCGAAGAAAAAAATTTGAGGTGAATCAGAATCCTCTTTATTTTGTCTGAATCTGTTTTAGCTTCATTTTCGATGAAAATTGCTCAGAATGACATCTCTTTGTGAATGTTGAGATTATGCAAAACAAGTTTGACTACTTCTGCTTTGTATTATTTTCAAATGGGTAGAATCGTTATGGATTGTGCACAATCAGTCCTGATTCTTCTTTTGATGGCCGAAGCAACTCTTTTTCCTGCTTTGGATGCTACATCAAATAACATCTTTGCTGTCCTATTCCCAAATATTCACAATTTTACTTTTTTGAGTCTCCAAGCTTCATAAGACCGATCATTCTCTCATCTTTAAGCAGTTGCTTTGTTCCTTCGCGAAGCTACCTGAAAATAATTACCAATCAATTTTTATTTCAACTGGTTTTTCTTCAATACAACGTCTAAAAGTAACTTCCAGCACTCCATTTTTATAGTTGGCTTTTGCACTATTTGTATCCACACGTACTGGAAGCTCTACATTTTCTGAATATTCAAAAGGTTTAATGATCCTTATTTCTAAATTTTGAGCAGTCGCTTGCAGAAGGATATTTTCCTTTTTAATCTCTGAAAATTCTGCAAGTACATGTACCAATTCTTCGTTTTCAAAAATATCAATTAAAGGATCTTTTACTTCGGAGGGAAAGATCTTCTCGCCATTTTGCGGATATTCTGAAATATTTCCAAACTTCTGGAATTCAGGATCTTCTCCTGAGCGACGAATGATGGAAAATCCGTATACGAATGGAATCGAGTCTCCCATTTCTTCCAGGAGAGTTTCGATTATTTCTTCCAAGTTGTCAAAAAGTTCAGCTCCAAAATCTTCAAAGAAATCCTTTCTTTTTCTTATGCCCACCATTATTACCTCTGCTTTTCCTCGCGCTCCCAAGAGATTACTCAATATTGATTGAGGATCGAGAACTGGATTCTAGCCTCTTTAAAATTACTTCCAGCACGCCGTTTTTATATGTGGCTCTTGCACTCAGGGGGTCAACCTTCACCGGCAGTTCCACAAGTTCGGAATATTTTGGATTCCCATCTATTGTTTTGATGTCAAGTATTAAATCAGTTGCGTTTAACAGAATATTTTCTTTCTCAATGCCCGGTATTTCAGCGATCACATGCAGTGTATCCTCGGTTTCCAGGATATCAATGAGAGGTTTTCTTATGTCAAGATAGCGTTTGTCCCCTATTTCTATTTGCTCAGATGTAGGAATATTTCCAAATTCTCGGATTTTAGGGCCTTCTTCTCGTCTCTGGTTTACAGAAAAGCCGTAAACAAAAGAATTTTGCTCAAAATATTCTATATTTATACCTATTATCCTGTTGAGGCAATCAAAAATTTCGTCCATGCTCTGAAAGGCATCGATTCCAAAAATTTTATCGAAAAATACTCTCCTTTTTCTCTCGTCTCTGTCCATCGTCATCACTTAGTTATTAAATTATCGATTTTCAGTTTATTGAAATTGAGAATTGATGAAACAACAAATATCTTTGAGTAGTTCCTTCAAATTCCAAAAACTGAAAATGCTGAATTTTTCCGTTCTTTCAAGCAGAAGGCTTAATCTGCCTGAAGCAGACTTAGAGTATTTTTATGTTCAATTTCTTTTTCTTGCTCTCCAGCCTCAAAATCTTCTTCTTCAAGATCAGTTGCATATTTCGCAAAAAGTTCAGTACTTTGGTCATAGATCTTAAGAGAATCCTTAGATGTTGTAGGTTTTACACGACGTATCGCTCGCTCGAAATGGGTTTTCGAAATCTTGACTTCTCTTGCCTTTTCCTCAATATCTTTTCGTGCAATACCAGGAGTAACTATCGATCTGAGAGCTAACATTGCAGCTTCCCTACAGACGCTTCCGATATCTGCACCTACATATCCTTCGGTGATATCAGCAAGCTCAGAAAGTCTCACATCCTCAGTAAGGGGTTTTCCTCGTGTATGGATCTCAAATATTTTTTCTCTGCTCTCTTTTCCAGGAGGCTTAATATAAATGAGTCTGTCAAAACGACCGGGTCTTAGAAGGGCGGAATCTACCATATCTGGCCGATTTGTAGCTGCGACTATGATCACATCCTTTAGCTCCTCTACTCCATCCAACTCGGTGAGTATCTGGCTGACGACTCTTTCGGATACATGTGTATCGGATACAGAGCTTCTTTGAGGAGCAATTGAATCGATCTCGTCAAAGAAAATTACAGTAGGAGCAGCTTGTTTTGCTTTCCGGAAGGTTTCCCTTATTGCGCGTTCAGATTCACCTACGTACCTGCTGAGAAGTTCTGGGCCTTTAATACTGATGAAATTTGCTTCACTCTCGCTGGCCACGGCTTTTGCAAGCAGAGTTTTACCCGTACCAGGTGGTCCGAAAAGTAATACCCCTCTTGGAGGCTTTATACTAACGGTTTTGAATATTTGTGGGTACTTCAAAGGCCATTCTACAGCCTCAATCAGTTCTTGTTTTGCCTTTTCAAGTCCACCGATATCATCCCAGCTCACATGTGGAACCTCAACATAAACTTCCCTCATGGCTGAAGGCTCGATGTTTTTCAGGGCTTCCCTAAAGTCTTCTTTTGTAACCTCAAGGTTATCAAGGATCTCCTGTGGGATTTCTTCTTCCATATCTATTTTGGGAGTGATTCTTCTTAGAGCGTGCATTGCAGCTTCCTTACAGAGGGATGATAAATCAGCTCCCACAAACCCATGAGTCACATCGGCTATTTCACCAAGGCTTACATCCTGTTCGATGGGCATGCCTCTGGTGTGAATGAGAAGAATCTGCTTCCTGCCATTTCTATCGGGAATTCCGATCTCTATCTCCCTATCAAACCTTCCGCCACGGCGGAGTGCTTCGTCTATTGAGTTTGGTCGGTTTGTAGCAGCGATTACAACTACTTGACCCCGGGTCTTAAGCCCGTCCATTAATGAAAGCAGCTGGGCAACTACCCTGCGTTCCATTTCTCCGGTGACTTCGCTTCTTTTAGGAGCTATAGAGTCAATCTCGTCTATAAAGATGATAGAAGGTGCATCTTTCTCAGCTTCTTCAAAAATTTCTCGAAGCTTATGCTCGCTTTCTCCGTAATACTTGGAAACTATCTCAGGACCACTGATAGTGATGAAGTTGGCATCAGTTTCACTTGCTACTGCCTTTGCGATTAATGTTTTGCCCGTTCCCGGAGGACCATGAAGAAGAACCCCTTTTGGGGGTTCAATCCCAAGCTTCTGGAATAGTTCAGGATGTCTCAGTGGCAGCTCGATCATTTCTCTGACAAGCTGAATTTCTCGCCTAAGCCCACCTATATCCTCATATGAAATACCTTCCTGAATCCTAATTTCCTCAACATTTTTTTCCTTGATTAGGATTTCAGTGTCCTTGGTGACAACCACAGGACCTGCAGGTTTTGTCGATGCCACAACGAAAGTTAGGGGGTTATTTACAGTTTCCACCCTTATCTGTTGACCTTTGTTCAGAGGCCTTCCCTCAATAATTCTGAGGATATAGTGTGCGCCTCCAACAAGTCTTATAGGCTGGAAAGGAGCTAGAGTAATCCTCTGAGCATGTTTTGCCTGGACTTTCTGAATAGTGACCCTATCGTCAATCCCTACTTTTGCATTGCTACGCAGGTTTCCATCTATTCGTATCCTATTTTCCTGTTCCCGTTCTACGTTTGGCCAGGCGATTGCATAAGTTTTTGCTTTTCCTGCGATTTCAATAATATCCCCGCTTATCAGCCCCATCTGCTGCATCAGCCGAGTATCTATTCTTGCAATTCCCCTGCCTACGTCTTTGTGATAAGCTTCAGTTACTCTCAGATTAATTTCTTCAATCATTTATTCTCAGCTCCAGTCTCACATAGTCGCCAATAGTGTTGATTATTTTTAATGCTATACTCGATGAATCCTCTCTCCTCAAGGTCTATTAGATTGGCATTGATAATGCTCGGATGCAGACGCAGGTTGTAGCATAGGGCAGCTAGAGTCGTTTCACTTTTTAGAAGCTCAAAAAGAAGTTCGCACTCTACAGGGTTTTTGGCGATCTCTTCAATTGAGTCTATGCAGAGGTTCATCATTTCTGTGTACTCAACCTGAAGATGCGTCTGCATCTGTGCTAGCTCTTTCTGTCTTTTTTTCAGCTCCTGGAGTCTGCTGCTCAATTTCAGGAAGAAAAAAGACGATTCTTCTATTGCAGTAGTTTCCTTCTTCCCAGTTACATAAGATTCTCCTATTATCTCCTTGTCAAAAGCAAGATCTTGAAGTGTCACAGTATAGGAGTATGGCGACACTGAGACTTCAAGTCGCATGTTATTTACAATATTGAAGTACTTGCGCCTCTGTTCGTCAACGCTGTACTCTATTAACCCTGCCTGTTCAAGCAGATTCAGATGACTTATTATAGCTTTTGGCCCTACTCCCAGTCTGCTTGCTATCTCACTTACATAACAGGGGCGATTTGCAAGAAGCTGAATAATCTTCCTACGGTTCTCATTTCCCAGAATGTCAAGTAATTTTGCAGGATCCATTTTTTTCCCCTATAGTACTTGTTAAAGTATTTCGACAACAATATCGAATTTTTACCTTCAGGATACTTTTCAAATGGATTTTAATAATCAGTAATTTTTTAAGTAAATTCTAACAGGGTTACTTAAATCCCTTGAAAACTTTGGCCAGGGGACTGACTGCGGATTAGTATGCAATTGATAATAACTAACAGTTAGTATTAATTGTATATAATCTTACCTAAATTCAACTTACAGATATTGTAGCTTACGGATCAACAAAATTAGTGAGAAATGCTATAGCATAAATAAACATAAAAACTTTGCAATATTTATATTTTGCTTTATCTGGTAAAGTTCCTATATTAATATAATAAATATATTTGATTTTACATATTTTACTAATTAATACAGTATGATATCACAAAGAAGTATTATATCACAAATATCACAAGAATGTTTTTATAAGAAAAATTGAGAAATAAAAGAATATAAATTCTAAAATTTAATTATATTGAACAAACAAAAGCATAAAGCTAATTAAGGCATACATAAAGAGAATTTTGATAAATCTTCATGCGTTTGAATATTGTGTTTGAATCTGATAGTACTAATTTTTACTCATGAAAATTTTTACTTATCTTGCTCTTAAAGGAGAATACAAACTCTCAGTTAGTTGGAGACAAACTTGCTGGAATTGATTCCTTGATTAATTGGAAGTTTTTTCGTATCATTTTCGAGTCCATGTATTTTTAAATAGAAGTTTTCTGAGGCAGGCCTGAAGATTATGCAATTATAACTCTTAAAAGAATTGTTTTACAGAAATAGCATGATCCTTTCGACTTTGAGCTTGGGAAACAATGTATTGATTGAATTTTCTTCAGGAACTTTCTTGTTTTTCTGAGTACATACTTGACTGTACCCGGTCCGATAGATTAGAAAAAGAATTATTTGTAACTGCAGGAGAAGAAATAAGGAACAATTGAAAGACTACTTGATTGCACTAGTTTTGAAAAATAAAAATGGTAACTGGGTAATGGCAGAATACATGAGAAAATTTAAAATTCATGCACTATCAATGGCGTTGGTAACGTTTAAGATGTTAATAATTTTCTGACAAACAAAAATGTATTTATGCTATCTGCTGCTGGTAAATCGTCTATTTTGCTAACAAAAAATATATTAACGTAGTACCAATGATAGCATTCAAATTACGACGAAAATAGAACAAAATTAAAATGGAAGGTAATAGTTATCAAAATGGTCCGCATTTGGGTGAAAATAGATTATGGCACATTCACAAACGAATTAATTTGGTTATTTCCATTTAAAATTTATTCTACATTTTTAGGTATTTTATATACTGAAAACGCTTGAGCATAGGATTCGTAAATTTTCATCAAATGCAATAGAAGCACTTTTTTTTGGATTTATCTATAGCTCAAGGACACGAAAAAATTATATATAAATTTAAAATAGAGGCAGGAAAAAGTTTCAATCATTTCCGAGTTCTTTTGAGCATTTATTTTTCCTTAGTTCTTTTGAGCGTTCACTTGCCCTAATTACTGCGCTCATAAATGCAGCCCTGATTCCGGCTTCTTCAAGAGCATGAATGCCTTGAATCGTAGTTCCGGCTGGAGAAGTGACCATATCTTTGAGTTCTCCTGGATGCATACCTGTTTCAAGGACCATTTTTGCAGCTCCAAGCACAGTCTGAGCTGCCAATATCTGGGCACTTTTTCTATCCATTCCTTCAAGAACAGCTCCATCAGCCATTGCCTCGATAACAGGGAAAATAAAAGCTGGCCCGCTTCCTGAAAGACCAGTAACAGCATCCATGAGAGATTCAGGCACCTGGACTGCTGTACCAACTGCAGAAAATATCTCAAGAGTAATCTTCAGGTCCTCAGGAGTGGCATTCTTGCCAAGTGCAATTCCTGAAGCAGCTTCCAAAACTGTGGCTGCAATGTTCGGCATTACACGTATAATCCTGGTGCCTTTGAGGAGGGCATGTTCATAAGTGAAAAGAGGCACGCCTGCAGCAATCGAAATCACAAGTTTGTCAGAAGTTATGTAATCCCTTAAATCTACGAGAACAGATTCTAATGTATTTGGTTTCACTGCGAGAATAAGAATATTCGATTTCTGAGCAATAACGACATTGTCAGTCGATACCATTATCCCCATCTTTGCTTGCAGGTCTCTCAGAAAAGGCTCGTAGACATCACTTGCACCAATATTGTCATGTTTTACGATTCCGGCTTTGATAATGCCCTTAATGATAGCAGATCCCATTTTTCCTGCTCCTATAAATCCTATATTTCGGTTTTCCATAAATGATCCTCCTTATTTCCAACGACGATTACGATATAAAGAGATACTGTCTGTATTAATTGCAAAATAATTTCGCAGAACCTTATAGGATCGAGAAAGATTCCAAGTGATAAAAAATTTATCTAAACTTTTCAAGACTATATATTGCTTTAATTTAATTATTCCAATATGCCAATATTTTCTTTTTTTATTACATTATCATAATTTTTATAGCCCAAAATACTTTCAATTTTATTTGTATGGGCTCCTTTTATTTTAATAAGTTCTTGAGAGGTGTAATCTGTTATTCCCTTTGAAAAAATCCTGCCTTCACATTCTATTTTTACTACGTCTCCCCTATCAAAAATTCCCTCAACATCTACAACACCTGCTGGAAGAAGGCTTTTTTTTCCTAGAATCGCAGCCTTTGCACCTGCATCTACATGAATAGTGCCAGAAGCCCTTGAAAGAATGATCCAACGGGAACGGTTTTTCGGTATACACCCCTCTGATAGAAAGAAGGTTCCGATATCTTTCCCTGAAATAGCACCCAGAACTACATTCTCAATTTCGCTGTTCGCAATTAACATGTAACAACCTGCCATGCTACAGATCTTAGCAGCTTGTATCTTGGTTTTCATTCCGCCTACACCCTTGAAGCTTGTAGAGTCACCACCATAACTCTCTATTTCGGGTGTGATCTTTTCCACAAGGGACAGAAATCTGGCATCGTTATTCGTCTTGGGGTTCCTGTCAAACAGACCGTCGATGTCCGACAGGATAATCAGAAAATCGGCGTCTATTTTGCTTGCAACCATTGCAGAAAGTTTGTCATTGTCCCCGAATATTGCTTCAATCTCATTTGTACATATGCAGTCGTTTTCATTTATTATTGGAATGACCCCATACTCCAGGAGGGTAGATATACTGTTCCTCAAGTTGAGGTAAGATACTCTATCCGAATAGAATTCATAAGTAAGAAGGATCTGAGCGACTTTCAGGTTATGCTTTAAAAAAGCTTCGCTCCAGTACTGCATTAGAATGCTTTGTCCAACAGCTGCCGCTGCCTGCCTAATAGGTATTTCACGGGGCTTTGGAGCAATACCCAGTTCTTGAAGTCCTACGGTAATTGCTCCTGAACTTACTATAATTATTTCTTTCCCCTGCTTTCGAAGCTCGAAAACCTGGGCTGCAATACTTTCCATAAAAGTGGGATCAATACTACAATTTTCCTTTGTATCGGTACAATTTTTTTTTGTAATAGATGAAGTGCCTATCTTGATAACGATTTTATTCACATCATTGAGAAATTGTTTTCTATCTGCCACTCATAAAGCCTCTTAGGGTGTGTTGAAAATACGGTTGAAATAAATTTTTAACCGCAATCTAAGTTTCGGTCACTTTTAATAAATTTGCGCTTGGTTTTCAATTCAGAATTATTATTCTCATCGCAAATCTTAAAGGACTTTCAACTAACATCTCTAAATTTAGTATTAAGTTTCCGATGGGTATACGGTCTTGCGTCATTTCCTGTATAATTCGCGACAATGTGCCCCTTTCCCAAAAGTATATACTTATATATCAGCAATCCTTCCATCCCCACAGGCCCGCGGGAATGGATCTTGTTTGTACTAATTCCTACTTCAGCTCCTTTCCCATAACGATATCCGTCTGCAAAACGAGTTGAGGCATTTACCATGATACTTGAAGAGTCAACAAGTCCTATGAACTCTTTTCTCCTTGAAGCATTTTCAGTGATTATTCCATCAGTGTGATGGGAACCGAATTTGTTTATGTGATCAATAGCTTCTTTTAAGGAACTAACGAGCTTTATCGAAAGGATTAGATCATCGTACTCTAGACTCCAGTCCTCTTCAGTTGACTTTTCAAGCGAAGAAAACCCTCTACTTACAAGTAGAGTGTAACTTTCGTTATCACATCGTAGTTCAACACCCGCCTCAATATATATTTCTGCCATTTTAAGTAAGAATACTTCTGCAATCCTACGGTTTACCAGGAGAGTTTCGATTGCATTGCATGCAGCAGGGTATTGCAATTTGGAGTCAAAGCAGACATTAAAAGCTGTATCGAGATCCGCATATTCATCCACATATACGTGGCATACTCCGCTAGTATGTCCAAGTACAGGTATTTTCGTATTGTTTTGTATAAACTTTACAAACTCATTTGAACCTCTTGGTATAAGGAGGTCGATATAGGTGTCAAGATTCAAAAGGTCCATCACTTCTTCTCTAGTTTCCATGAGCTGGAAAGCACCTTCTGGCATACCACTAGTAGATTCGATAGCTTTTAAAAGAATATTGAAAATAGTGCGATTTGACTCTCCTGCCTCGCTTCCACCTTTAAAAATAGTTGCATTCCCACTCTTCAAACAAAGTGACATGACCTGAGGTACTACATCGGGTCTAGATTCAAAGATAACTCCTATCAAGCCTATGGGACAACTTACCTGGTAGAGAACGAGATCCCTGTCAAGCTCAAGAGTAGAAATAGTATCTCCTACAGGATCTTTGAGCTTTATGACGTCTCTTATTCCTGCTATCATCTCATCAATCTTCTGGTCATTTACTTTGAGTCTGTCTACAAGGGCTTGAGTAAGCTTCCCGTTATTTTTCAGCTCAATTGCATATTCAAGATCCTTTGAATTTGCGTCTAGAATAACTTGTCTCCCTTTATCGATGGCTTCAGCCATAGACTCTAAAGCTATATTTTTTATCCTTTCGCTTAAATTGGCAAGTTCGATTGACGCTTTTTTTGCAGTTATTACTTTGTTTATAATCTCTTTAGCCATATAATCACCATCTTTATCCAAAAAAGCCTATAGTTTCAATCATGTAGCTAGGAAACTAAACTCTTTAATCGTGTAATTAATTTAAAGAATATTGGGCATTGTCAGTATCTTGATGAAGAGTGCATAATTTTCGGAAAAATCTATAATATACTCCTTTTTTTTTGATCACTGTGCCATTACTATTATACTTGTTTCCCGTTATCCAGTTTTCATATACATCAATGAGTATTGAGCCTGCTCATTTCAATATAGATTCCTGGTTAGAGAACGCCCTCAACATTTTGCTTCTTGTTTTAGTTCCTTGTAGTCCTTTCCATCATATTTGTTGTTCTTATTTTTTTTCCAGTAATTCTCTGGAAACTGAATATAATTCATCATATTTTACTGGAAGCTTTCAAGCGCGTTAACTGCGCTTTTACATTCCAAACTATCAAGTTCAAGAACCAGGTTATGCCGCTTCTGAGGATTTATCAAATACTTATTTCAATTTCTCAATCACTTCGTTTTGCTTCTTTTTTGGCACAGTCTTGAGCACTTGTCTGATTAATTGACGTGACATGTCTGAAAGCTTATCCAAAAAAGATTTTCTGATTTCTTTATTTATTACTTTACGCTCATCAGGAACTATTAACTTTAAACCTCTTAAACATCTTTCTTTCAGATCATCAAAGAGATCTTCAAAAAATAAAGAATATTCAATGTCTAATGATCTTGCTTCGAGGATTTTAAGGTAACCATCACACCCTAAATTCAAGCAACTGAGGGTTTCCAAGCCCTTGTTCTGATATCAAAAAATATTCAAAGTCAAATATATTCATTTGTTTGGATTCTTCTTTTCCCTGTTTCCTTGGATTTCCAACATAGTCTTTAATTACATCGGAAGTTGTACCATGATTCACAGTTTCATTGTTACTTCGATCTGTCCAAAATTTATAAATTCTAAATTATTTTTTAATCTCAGAATATTTTTAAAGATTGTTCTTGCTTTGATGCTTTTTATAATCCACATCAATCCTGAAGGGAATGTTTTGGCTCAACACCAACAAAAAAATAAGCATTCTCTCGATTATTGCTGATTGCATCAAACTCAAAAAATGTATTTTACCAATTTGAAGGAAATATTTTTAAATAATTAATGATATAACCGTCTAAATAAAAATCTTTTAGATTTTCAACACAAAAAACGTGTTAGTCCGTTTTATTGACACAAATTTTGCATCACTTACTTATATTTTATAGTTAAAATGTACAATAAAATATAAATGAGCTAGTTAATAATGATTATCAAAAAAGTTTCCGCCTCCCTTATCAAGCTGAGGGGTATTCGAAGAGATCAAATTATTTGAAAATTTTGAAGTATTCGAAGATAAGTACAGGGCGAATTTGACAGTGTAGCTAAAGTTCTTTAAAAAATGAATGACCTATTGTTTTTTCTTTCACTGCAAAAAGTAGATGTAGAGCCAATAGCTTTACTGACCCAGCTTCTGTTTCTATTGTTTTCATTGACAATAGGTTTATGAAGTAAAGCTATGTATCTATTATTAGTGACGCTTGCCTATTTTTCTATTACTGTGAACCTCATAGTGAATTTCATCCCGTTGTCCCTTTTTAAGTTAAATTTCCCATCTAATTGGTCTACAAGGGAAGCTACCAGCTGAAATCCAAGACTATTAAGGCTTTCAATTTCAAGGTTCTCAGGAATGCCCACGCCATTGTCTGAGACTCTTAGGATAAAACCAGTGCTCTTACAGCAATTCTTTTTGTTCCCTTCTCTACGAAGTTTGATTTCAATTTCTCCATTAGCTCTGCCGGAAAATGCATGCTTGAGGGAGTTGGAAATGAGTTCATTAATAATCATTCCTAATGGGACTGCAGTATCCATATCAAAGAAAAAGTTTTCTTCCAGATCCATATTTAAGCTAATATCTGCATTTCCAAGCCTGTATGTCAGAAAAATATTTTCAACAAGTTTTCCAAGGTATGATGCGAAACAAACTGTGTCATCTCCGCTCCCTTCATGCAGTTCCTCATGAATAAGAGCCATAGATATCACTCTGTGTTGGATTCCCCTGAACGCGTCTAGGACCTCTGAGTCCATTATATCCTTACGGTCTTTGAACTTTTCAGCCTGAAGGTCAAGAAGGGAAGAGATAACCTGAAGATTATTCTTGATCCTATGATAAATTTCCTTTTTCCGGACATTTTCAATATTTGTCAGAGATTCCTCTACCTTTTTAAGCTTCGTAATATTCTGAAATGTTGTTCCCATTTGAATAGGGATATTTTTTTTCATCAAAAATAACTTCATTTTGCTCATTGACTACACGTTCTTTTCATTAGCTAAGATAATCCTATGATCAATGTCATACGGTATTCTAGTTAAATTTATTTTAATTGTATTTATGGGGTATAACTTAAGTAGTTTTTGAGGAATAGGTCATTGCTATGTAATAGCAGATGAAAATGTAAATAATACTAGGTTCTTAACATATATAATATTTTTAGTGTATAACATTATTTTATCTTTCTGGTTTTTCTATTCAATAATTTATTGAGTAGAAAAATTTCACATCTAAAGAAACCATTATTGGAGCTTCTGAATTTATGCTGATCTATTTATTCCCAGAAAGCGCGGTGGGAACCTTCAGTCAAAACAATTCAAAACTTGGGGAAATTACTGTAAAAGGAATGAAAGTTTTCATGCTATCTTTGCTAGTTGAAGGAACTGTGCTTCTCGCAGCTGTCCATTCTCAGTCTATAAATCGAGTCAGAAAAGCAGTTTTTATTTAATCTAGTAAAGAATTTATTTTTTCTCTTTACTTTGTTGCTCATTATGCCTTTTTTCTTCGACATAAATGGATTCTGGTCTGCTTCACAGGCTGCAGAATCTATAATGATGTTTGTGAT
The DNA here is from genome assembly GCA_963833425.1 of uncultured Methanosarcinaceae archaeon. GTDB lineage: Archaea > Halobacteriota > Methanosarcinia > Methanosarcinales > Methanosarcinaceae > Methanosarcina. Next base: position 187,625 of record CAWHXP010000005.1, read on the forward strand.
TATCGGAATGCTTTCAAAAGAATTTAAATATCTACTAAACAGTAGCTAAGGAGAATTTCGACATTTTTACTTTCGAGAATATGGTTGTGTGTAATCTTCGGGGCTAAGATAAATTTTCGCTAAGCTCTTGAGTAACTCATCATTCCAGCAACCGAAAATTACATAGAACGGGAATTAACAAATATTATATTTAGTAATTTCTCTTCATAATTATGAAGAGAGCCAAAACGCTAGTATATAAAGATGTCAAAAGCACAAAAAAGGGCTTCAGATTTTATTATCAGATTGATGACAAAGAATATTCTTTCTGGATATCAACTGATCATTCAAGGATAGAAAATAATGATGAATCTAAAAAGTTGGTTTCAGGTCATATAGGTCTTTCCTTTCTAGTCGATATCGCAGTAATCTGCCTTCCTAGGAGAATAATCATAAATGCATTATATATCTCCAATGAGCAACTAAAACTCTGGAAATGGATGTACGATGAAGGCTCATTAGAAAGGGCTTATGTTGAACAGATAGATTTGTTTTTTTTAGATACAGTCTGGGAAATGGACCATGAATCTGCTTTGCTTAAAATACTTAGTAAAATCAGACCTTTAGAAAATGTCACTATTTCCATGAGTGGAGGGAAGGAATCCATTACTGCACTGAATCTTTTGAAAAACTATCCTTCTCTGTCACTACTGTTTTTAGATTGTAATGATAAAAACTCATTTCATATGAGAAAAGCTTATGACTTGCTGAGAAAACATTTTAATAATTTCCAGAACAACACCAATATAAGCCATACTGGAATATTAGTGAATAAATATGAATGCAAATATTATGCTATGTCTTTAATAGGGCAGCTAGTTTTCATCAGTTTTCTGTATTCTGACAAGATAAATTATTTGATAATTGGGACTGAATATAGTTCAAATTTCGGAAATCCAGACGATAAAGGAATCACTCTTAACCATCAATTTGATAAACCAATTCAATTTGCGAAAAGAGTCAATGATGATCTAAAAAATTATTTTAATAGTGTTATAAATTATACATCGCCGTTTTTTGGTTTATATGAATATAGAATAGCTGAAATTTTTTTCTCTGATAATAATTATTTAGATATCTGGACAAGCTGCAATAACTCAAATTCAAAACGTAACTTTTGCTGCAAATGCCCGAAATGTGCTTTTATATATATTATTTCTCTTCCTTTTGTAGAAAAATATATTTTAGATAAGTACTTTGTTGAAAATCCACTTGAAAATATATAATTATGCAAGCCGCTTATTGATATGCATTCCGATAACCCTATCGATTACGTGGGAGAAAAAAAGAATGTTGGGTAGCTCTTTATAAAATATTGGAGCAAAACAAATAAGTGATTCCAATGTGATGCTGTATTATAAGAACGAAATCTTACCGAAAATATGGCAAGATTTGCAAAATATGGAATTAGAAGTCAAAACAGAACAATTTCAATTAAAGCATTTTCCGGATAAATTATTAAAATATATGCCAACTAGCTTTTTCGTTTCTGCCAGTCAGTTAACTGCACTAGGCTCAAACTTTACAATTTCGTCTTTGAAATCTATAAATGGAGATGATTCAAAAATTCAAAACTAGTCTTTAAATTTTCAAGTTCAGGATGATCGCTATAGCTTTATGATCACGGAAACTGTTCTGGAACTCTCATTGATACAAGAATAAAATTGGTTTTAGGATTAGCTCGTTAATTTACTTCTCAATTTCTCTTGCAATTGATAATGATTTAATTATATTCCAGCAATCTTACAATGAAAATAATTTAAATATTGAAAATATCATTATTATTCATATAAGAAATAAAATTCAATAACGCAAAAATCTGGGGAGTAGATATATGGAAATAAATCTAACCAAATAAAAAGGACTCTAGCTATTTTGCTGTGAGTGTTGCTTTTAGTAACAGCAATATCTACAGCAGTAAACACTAGAATTCTAAGTACGATACAAATTATAGGTTGTTTCGATAAACATCAGATTTCAACAGGTTCTGTGTAGTTTTTGGGAGTTGAGTGTATTTTTTTAGCTAACGCCGAATCCATAAAATTGTTTCTTTTCAGTGTAACTTTAGTTCGACTTAAACCATTTTTAACCAGTAATAACGCCTGAAGTCTCATTTGTTCATCCGAAAACCTTCAACAATTTTGTAAAATGGAGATCTAAGCCTGAAACTTGAGTTCTATTATATTTTTTCTTGCTTCATCGTGTTTATTTAATTTTTTTAAATAAACATTATGAGTTGTTCAAGCTTCTAAATCTGCGGCTTTGTTTTGGGTCTTGCCAATCAGTTGTTGATATTTCATCCTTGAGTAATCTTACCAGCTTCATCCGTTTTTAAGTTTACCTTTGGACAGGACATTAGGTATAAAAAATAAGTATATGAGTATCCCAAAAAAATCTCAACCTGTTCTGACTAACCACCTTGGATGTAGCAATAAAGTTGCAGAAAATAAGTATCGAAGAATGATAACTAAGTATCCTAAAAAACGAGGCAAATGATTGAAAGTGTTTAGAACAAAAATTCAGATGCCCGGAGCGTGACTCGAACACGCGACCTCCAGATATCTCAGGAGATTAAAGACGCCTTAACCAAAAGTCCCTATGAGTCTGGCGCCCCAACCGACTAGGCTATCCGGGCTTTCAACACACAAATGTACGAAGCTATATTAAAGGATAGCGATTGGGAGTAATACAAAATTTTTATCAAATAGTTATTCTATGCTAATGCCCTGCAGCTTTCTGCGGAGATTGAAACCTTCCCAAAAATTGTTATTATTTAATGTATTTAGATGTTGCTCTACTTTTGCATTATAACATAGAACGGTTCCGTTGCAAAAATAATTTTACTGCCTTTTTAGGCTATAACTATTGCTTTTTGTATCATTATTGACCTGCTTATAGTATATAAATATCCCATTTGTAATGTTTTTCACTGGTTTTGTAAAATAGCCAAATTTTTTGCAACGGAACCTTATATTTTAATATTTGCATTATGGCTCTATCCTTCAAAATTTTTGTTCTGTTACAAAAATAATTTTAAGATCTTTTTAGCTATAATTATTGTTTTTTGTGTATCATTATTGACCTGTTTACAGCATATAAATATCTCCCATTTGTGATGTTTTTAATTGATTTTGTAAAATAGCCAGATTTTTTGCAACGGAACCCTTTTTTATAAGTATGATTATTAAATAGCTTTCTATAGGCTCATTGTAATGTTTCATTTATTGATAATGTTTTGTATGACAGTATGAATAAAATAGATTCTAGAGTCTCTCAGGTGACTTAGTGGACATTATGGCAAAGTATTTTAGGATCGTATATTTGGTAGATTGTGATGGTAATCATGAAATGCTTATTCTAATTTTATAAAACAATATTAATATTTTTATAGAATAGTTTTGAAAAGTTATAGTCTTATAAACAACTTCATAAGAGTCGATATAACTATAGCAAGCATAATCCAACCAATTAATCCTTCTAATGTAACCCATTTTCTAAAGTTGTCTCTTGCATGCCAATCTGTTGAGCCCAATCGAGTGAATGTATTAATACTAAAATATAGAGCATCCCAATAAGATAAAATTGACTTTTTTTCAACTGCGTCTGATAATCTGTAAATTCCGGACTCTTTAAAATAAATATTTACAGGTTTCGCCTTATTTTTACTTTTGACAACAGATATGGTTGTATGTGGTCTATAGATGTAGGTAAAAGCTAATATAAAAAACCGTGAACAGTATAAATTGTGTATGAAAGTTTTGTACCGTAGCCGCAGGTAACCCAACTCAGAATATCCGTCAATATTGAAAATAATAAACATTTATTTCTCATTAAGAATGTTTGATCGTTAAAAAATGGATAGTTAAAAAGTGATGAGAATTTATCTTTCAATAAAAATATTCGCTAGTTATAGTAAATATCATCTGCTTCTGCATATAGTGCTCTGTTATTGTAATAATTCATGAAAATTTTGCAATTTTCTTCGCTAGTAACTATATTTTCAGATATTTTGGGTGCAATTAAGTAGGCATCTTTATTAAAAGTCGCCCAGCGGAAGTCAGCATCATTATTAAAAATTCCTTCATAGAAGTCGGCAGAGTTATTAAATATCGCATTTTGGAAGTTGGAATAATTATTAAATTTCGCCCAGAAGGTAGTTCGTTCGTTAAATCTTGCTCTTGAGAAATCGGCGTAGTTATTAAACTTCGCATTGATGAAGTCGGCAGAATTATTAAATAACACATTTGAGAAATTAAGACTGTTATTAAAAATCGAATTTATGACTTTGATATTGCTTTCAATAAAACCTAGTTTTTTGTTTAAATGTGGGTTATGAATTGATCTTATAAGAACGGTTTTAAGTGTTGTGTTGTTTACATTTAATTCTCCAATTATGCGGCAATCTGTAAGATTTACGTCTTCACCATTTTCTATGTGTTTTAAGATTTCGTCTGCTTTAACTTCTCTGTATTAGATAGCCTGAACGGTCGTGGACAATAAGAAAATTAATAAAATTAATAACAGAATACAAAAGACTAAAGATCTGGCTTTCATTCTATCACTTGATTATAATCTCAAAACCATCATTTTTTATTTTTCTAAGGGTATTTGTACAAAATTTGGCTTTGTACAAAATCGTGTGATCCTTAACAATTTGGAAAGTTGATTTTTATCACTCAGAAAAATAGTATAGATAGGTAATAATTGTCGTCTTGCTATGCAAGAATGAAATTTTGCAATGCTATCTTATTTATGTATTTTACAATATAATAATTTTGAATAATGTATAAATAAATATAAGACATATTTGTTTTTAATCTTGAATAATTATTATAATAATCTGTTCCGTTGCAAAAACTTCAAAAAAATATGTAAATCTATAAGTAATTAATAAAAATCAAAATATTCAAGGAAAATGTACTAACATTATAAAGCTATACCAAATAATTGATTAATGTATTTGACTTCATTAAGAACAGAGTAATTTAGATTATTTACTTGTCCTTTTTTGATCATATTTATAGCTTCAATTCCTTTTAACGTCTTATTAGCAGATTTAAAAGACTGAAATCCTAACATTGGATTAACGATTCTCTTTATAGATCTGTGACCTTGTTCTATAATGTTATTCAAATACTTGATTTGTCGAATGCCTACGTTTTTAGGTAATATTTTATCATTTTTTAGTTTATCTATAGCAGGTGGATAAGCTAGATTCTTATCAACGGTTATTAATCTTGGAATTTGATTATGATTAGAACTTAAAGCTTTCTTAAAGAATCTCTTCGCAGCTTTTAGATTTCGTTTTGCACTTAACATGAAATCAATTGGATCTCCATTTGAGTCAACTGCTCGGTAAAAATATTTCCATTTACCTTTTACTTTAATATAGGTTTCATCAACTCTCCACGAATAGTTTGTTAGTCTTAAATGTCTTCTTATCTTCTTTTCTATTTCAGGGGAATATTGATGTACTCATCTCATGATTGTTGTATGGTCGACTTTTACTCCCCTTTCTGCCATCATTTCCTTTAAATTTCTATAGCTCAATGGATATTTTAAGTACCATCTTACATTCAATAGGATAATTTCTCCTTCATAATGCTTTCATTTAAAGGAATTAGATAGCACATTAATATCTTTGGTTTTCTTTTTATTCTATTGTATCATTAGAAAGGATTTTTTGCAACGGAACCCTAAAATGGTAATGATACCTGCAGCTTGGTAGTTTATATGTTAGATAGTTCATTTACAATCTCTCCTGGTCAGACACATAACTACACTAAAACATTTTATTTTGGATCTATACTATAGTGTATTTATGAATCAAGGTACAACATATGAATATTATAAGAGATAAATTTTTTTGTATATGTCCGGTATCTTAATAACTTTAACTAATTGTTACTATATGTAGCCCTGATCCTACGAACCATGATAACAACCTTTTGGAATTTTTCTATTTATGATCGTGGTTTAGGCTAATTAGTTCCAAGTGTTCCATGAGCTCCAACTGCTCTATAAGTCACATAAGTTCCATGAATCATAGTCCTTTTCTTATTTAGTGTGGAACTTAGAAATGCAGAAATTTTAGCACAAAAACTATGCATGGAAAAAAACCTGAAAAAAAGACGAAAAAGGGAGATAAAACGGAATGTTCTTAAGAACCTCTGAAAATTCAAACAATTTGGTTGTCTTTAATAATGAGTTGATGTTTATCCAAAAAGTTACATATTGCTCTTTGCATCTCATTTCTTTCGCGGTGTAGTTTTGATTCTTTTGATGCAAGTAGGCTCAGAAAACGAGTGCATTTGAGCAAGGGGTGAAAATACAAAATCACTTACAGAATCTTATAAATAACTCTACTGATTATATAGGCATTCAAATATAAGTTATATTGTTAAACTATGAGGTGCATAGATATATAGTCGAGAAGAATTGGAGAAAATATCATGAACGAAGTAAACACGAAACAAATGTTTTCTGCTATTATGGGATTTCTTAAAAAAGAAAATTATGATGGTATACCAGAATTTCTCGATAAACTTCTAGAAGAGGGTAAACTAACAGTATCTATGTTGCATGACTTCCTGAATAATGAATACCCAAAGGTTCCGTGGAAAACGATAGTTGCGTTAGTAAGTATTGGCATTTGTGTTGGTGTACCCCTCATACGGGAAATGAAAAAAGTTGTATTTGTAGATGATCTCGCTGTCCTTTATATAGCTACTAAATTAATTGGAGCGGACTTACGGAATTATAGAGCTTGGAAAGAGAGTCGGACTTACACAGTTGAACACGTTAAACTCTTAACTGTCTAATGCATAAATTTAATTTTGATGTCATAGTCCTTGATTTCGTTCGAATGTCCAAGAGCTTGCTGCGATGATAAAAAATTATCTAAGAATTATTATTGACTAACTGATTCATAGTTTTTAGCTACTTTTATAATGTAAATTGAACTGATGTATGTAAATCAAGGTTCTGTTATCATAGAAGAGCTCATTCACTGAAAGGGACTTAAAGTTTAGGTTCTTTTCATATTGAGAGGGAAAGTGGTGTTGTTTTATAATGTTAGTACATTTTCCTTGAATATTTTGATTTTTATTAATTACTTATAGATTTACATATTTTTTTGAATTTTTTGCAACGGAACCACCTAAAAAGATGATTGATAGACTTTTTAATTTCGCCTCTGGTGCCTAAATTTTACCATTAATTGCACTAACAGTTGACTAGAATAAATTAAAAAAGAAGAAGAAAATAGAAAATCTCAAAATTGGAAATGCTAACTGTAATCAAAAATTTTATAAAATTACATGCTGAAAACACAGCACTAAAACAAAGATGAGAATGAGATAGAAGAATAAAAATATTTAGAGTAGACAATCTAAAGTGAAGTTCTTCAATAAGACATTCGAGTAGCATTATCTAAAGGTTGAAAAAAAAATTAAGCAGAAGAAAGTTCTAAGATGGCTTCTGCCAGATTCCCGTTATACTTTATTAAGGCTTCAAGTGCCTCTTTTTCAGAAACACCAGTTTGTTCCATTACGAGCTTTATATCATCTGCGGGAATTTCCAGTTCTTTCGGGATTTCCTTTGCGTCACCTACAATCTGGTACGTTTCCGAGCCCTGAACATTCATAATAGTGACATTTGCATTTTCTATAATGATATTTGAGTCTGCAGTCTTTATTATTACTTCCTGAACATCCTTGAGCTCTTTGACATTAATCCCCATCTGCTTCATCATTTGCTTCATTTTAGCCGGATTCATACCCCGGCCTCCCACTCCTCCTATTCCTGGAAACATAGATTTGATTCTCCTTTATTGATAGTTTTTTTGCTCTTTAAGGTTCTAGTTCACATACTTCTTCATGCTGCTATTTACCATTAATGACATCCTCCCCCACATGTACCGCATCCACCGGCTGCGGGGTTGCTAATAAGGAATCCTTTCCCATTTTCATCTTCAATGAAGTCAATGCTGCCATCAGAAAAGTTTTTTTCAATATCTTTTGCCATCACGAGTTTGATCCCATTACTTTCCATCGTTACGTCTTCTTCCTTTACTTCACCATCAAACGAAAGTCCATATTGAATTCCACCGCACGAGACCCCCGCAACAAATATCCGGAGGGCAATTTCGGGCTTGCCTTCCTGTTCAATCAGTATTTTAAGTTCTGAAGCAGCTTTATCTGTTATCACAATCATTTATCCACCTCTTTTTTACTATGAAAGTTTTCTAAATGGATGCTTCTTTAATTTTGATACTATTCATCCGTTACAGCTTACAGATAATTTCCAAATGGTATATATTCTTGTATCTGACAATATAACGTTTATTTCGAATTGGGTTTTAATTCTTCCGGAAAATACTTTTTCGAGGGAATATTTGAGAGAGCAGGACAATTATTTCTTCTGGCTAAATGCTATTATTTTACTAATATACAAATCTACTATATATATAGTTCCCATACTTTTCCGGATAGTTTTCTACAAATTTTGATTCACAGAAATTCGGCATCTTCATCCATAGGCTGTTCCAGGACTTCTGCGTTATAGGCATTTATTTCCAGAAAATTACGCTTTCCCCTTACTTCCCATATAGGGATATACACAAGCTCCATTTCGAGATCTATATCTTCAGCTCTTGGACCAACGCTCCTATGTTCATATATGATTGCCTGCTCTTCCATATTGTTAAAGCGCATTTCACGTGTATTTTCCTCAATAATTAAATCTAGAATGATCTTCTCAGCCTGTTTTCTATTAACATTCGGCCTTCTTAACTCATGCTGTACTGCGGGGATTCTTGTCGGCATCCTAAAACCTTCAATTATCATCTCCTCCTTTGATTTATTTATAGCGTTAAGAAAACCTTTCCCTTTTCCAGCAATACTTAATACTTTTGATCGAAACCGTTTTTCCACCTCAACATTATATATATATTTCCAAAAGGGTACAAATTTCAAAATTGCATCCTCAGGATTGCTGAGATAAGACTTTGCAATGTTTATCGCCTGATTTTTAGAAAAATTTGGTTCCACTGATAGTATATTGAGCGTTCCACATGAATCAATTTTGGGAATTTCAACACGTTCTAATTTATTTAAATCATTAATTTCCTCATAAGCCCTTAGCGGAGATTTGACTTCAAAAAGAGTATTATCTGGCCTCGATGACTGGCTTTGGAGTGAGAATAGTTCTTCGCTAGAGTCAGATCCCTGCCTGTACGCATCTTCTGCCCAGCCTCCTGAATACAATTCAAAAGTTTTTGTGCTGGATGAATCCAGTATCTTATTTGTTGATGGTGCTTCTGGTCCAAAATGCGGATTCTTTGTTTTCCTTTCTATATTTAGGAGAACCATTCTTCCTATGTGAAGGGCCAAATCGTCTCTATCCCACAAATGGATTCCAATTTCATCTGCATAGTTACGTAATTCTCCAGAAGTTTTCTGAGTCATCACATATATTCCTTTACAGCCTTCTAACTTTTCGTAAAAGGCTTTTACTTCTTCATGATCTGGCCTTGAGGTACATCTTACATGAGCTTGATGCCTATTTTTCTCCACAATGATATCACACCGACCGGATATCGTAACACTGTATCCGGACGACTTGAAGATATCCACAAGAATTTTTAAAAGTTCTTGCTCCATTATTCTCACACTCCTATATCCTGCACAGCTAAAATAGTTTATGTTTTACGCTTAATTACAGAAGACTTTGAAAATCCTCTTAATTTTTTCATATGCTCATAAATTGCATAATGAATGACTCGCGAAAATCAGAAGTTTATCAAAATCCTCTATAATATTTTTATAGCCTATTTATATGTCAAGTTTATCATTTTTAATACTTTTTTATTATTTTTCCAAGCATGCAACTATTTAAGAAATCAAATCATAAACAAGTAGATTATGAGTGGAATCAAGCTTGAAGCAGACTCGTTCTCGACATATGATGAAGGAATAAAGAGAGAATGGATTATAGGAAATGGGCTTGGAGGGTATGCTTCCTCTACAGTTATTGGGGTAGGAACAAGAACTTACCACGGACTACTTGTAGCAGCTCCAGAAAATTTGCCAGGAAGGTTTTTGCTCCTCTCATCCCTAGATGAAGAAGTTTCTTCCACTGAAGAAATATATCGGCTTGCAACTCATAAGTATCAGGATACTATTTTTCCAATGGGCTTCAATTATCTTTCCAAATTCGTTCTTGACCCGTTTCCACTCTGGGTTTATCAGTCAGACATTTTTACCGTGAAAAAAAGGGTATTCACGATTCATAACAGTAATACAATCTGTCTTCTCTATGATATAAATTCCAGAAAAGAGGGTACTTTGTTAAGAATTTTTCCTTTAGTAAACTCCAGAAATTTCCATCGCACTATTCGCTCAGGAGACCTCTCCTTTTCCCAAAAGGCTGACTCTACAGGTGTGAAACTAGAATGCTCTAGCGGTTTTACTTTATCTCTTGCATCCAATCTTCAGTATCATCCTGATTCGAAGTGGTACTACAATTTTGTTTATGACACTGAAAAACAACGTAAATCCAACTTCCAGGAAGATAATTTCAATCCAGGCTATTTTGAAAGCAAAATCAAACTGGGAACGTCACGATTTTTTATTGCTGCTTCAACCAGAGATATTTCATGTTTCACTATCGAAAGAGTTGATGAACTTTATAGTAAAGAAACATCTCGACATAAGCTTCTCAATTTTAATTCAAAACTTAATGAAACCTTTGCCCTCAAGCTTCTTAGGGCAACTGACTCTTTTATAATAAAAAAACCTTACTCGGGTGAGAGCACAGTGATTGCGGGATATCACTGGTACGCTGATTGGGGGCGAGATACCATGATTTCTCTGCCTGGCCTACTATTAATTCCTCAACGCTATGATGAAGCCAAGCACATTCTCCAAAACTTTTCCAAAAATTGTAGAAAAGGCTTGATCCAGAACGCTTCTCTGACTCTTGGAGGAGAACCAATTTACAATACAGTGGACGCTTCTCTCTGGTTTATTCATGCCGTTGGATACTATTTCGCATATACAAAGGATTTCCTGCTTCTAGAGGATCTCTGGAATACCATAGATAGTATCATAGATAATTACCTTAACGGCACAGACTTTGGAATTGGCATGGATTCTGATTATCTAATTAGGCAAGGGCCTCAACTAACCTGGATGGATGCAAAAGTAGGAGAACAGCCAGTAACTCCAAGAGCAGGCAAAACGTGTGAAATCAATGCCCTCTGGTATAATGCTCTAAAAACCGCGTCCAATCTAGGAACTATTCTAGGCAAAAACATTTCTTTATATGAGGCTCTTGCATCTGGGGTAGCTTCAAACTTTGAGAATTTTTTCTGGAACTTGGAAAATAACTGCCTTTTTGACCTCGTATATAAGGGCGAAGGAGGAAAACAGGTTAAAGATCCTGCTATCCGGCCGAATCAGATATTTGCTGTAGCACTTCCTTACACTATGCTTCCTTCTGAGAAAGAAAAAGATATTGTGGACAGAGTTAAAAAAGATCTTTTGACCCCTTTTGGGCTCAGAACTCTTTCGAGTGATCATCCATCTTATATAGGACACTATTTCGGAGATTCAGTAACTAGAGATACAGCTTATCATAATGGGACCGTCTGGCCTTGGCTCCTAGGCGCTTATGTGAAAGCTTACAGGAAAGTTCATAATTACTCAAAAAATAGTTTTGAAGAGATGCGGAATCTCCTACAGGGGTTTGAGATGCACCTTGAAATTGCAGGCGTCGGCACCATTTCCGAAGTTTTTGACGGTGACTATCCTCATTCTCCTGGTGGCTGCATTGCCCAAGCCTGGAGCGTTGCAGAGATTTTAAGGGCATATGTAGAGGATGTACTTGGGATTAAACCTTGAAAGCTGAATTAGGATTAAATGATCCTTATTTTTAAAAGTTAAATGCTAAATATTATCGAAAAACCAAATTTCGAATGGCTTAAATAAAGTCTACATATTCCCGTAAAAAGGCAGATTAACCCTGTTCTCCTGTATGCTTCCTGAGGAACAAAAAGTAATCAGATCTTTCAAAGTAGAAAATATTTAATTTTTATACTGTTTTTCAAACCTGCTCTCACAAATATATTACAAAAAAATTGATTGGTGATGGGGAGTGAATTCGAAAGAGTCAATGAGTGCGCTGAAGGTGAGTTAATGTAAGTTACAGAAAGTGAGTTGTGAAAATAAGCCATAGAAAATGAGCCCTAATAATTAGGTTTATTTATCGTTTTGTTTATCAAATTTAAAAAAGTACATTTCAAATGTTTGGGAAAAATAGATGACATTTTTGTGCTCATAGTCTCCAATAACTCATCCTCAAAACAATAATTTAAGAAATTATAAACTTGTAATTTTTTATTATTCCAGAGTTCCAAGGCAAAGATTATTTAACGGCTTTATTTATATATTGCTCTAATCTCGTATTTCTTAGCATATTCGTAATTTTTTACTTTAAAACGAATATATATATATCCTCTGAAGTAATCTAAATTCATCTGTCTTAATCAATATTATAGAGGAGATGGTAGGCATAAAATCAATAATTCTCGCAGGCGGCTCAGGAATGCGACTTTGGCCCCTCAGCAGGGAAATGTGTCCCAAACAATTTTTAAAATTGGGTAAATTTTCTCTCTTCCAGGAGACTGTGCTTCGCTGTCTTGAAATTTCCGATATCTCGGAAATTTTTGTTGTGACCAATGAAGAACAAAAATTTTTCGTAATTGACCAAATTAAAGAAATAGGATATTCGATTCCTACTAAAAATGTCTTAATAGAGCCTGAAAGCAAGAATACACTTCCTGCAATCTTCTTTGGAATGAGAGAAATTGAGAAAAAATTTGGGAATTCCATAGTAGGAGTCTTTTCTTCAGATCATGTCCTTGATATATCTGCGATGAAAATAATTTCTTCAGCTGAAAATCTGACTTCTGATTTTCTTGTTACCTTCGGAGTTGTTCCCATTTCCCCTCATACAGGATATGGCTATATTAAAACATCAGAATTTTGTGAACCGGGATATAAGGTTTCAGAATTCAGAGAAAAGCCGGATTTAGAAACTGCCGAGAAATATATTAAAGAAGGTTGTCTTTGGAATAGTGGAATGTTCCTCTTCAAGACTGAGATTTTCTTTGAAGAAGTTAAAAAACATGCGCCATCTGTATTCGCCTGTTTTGATAAATATGAGAACATTAATGAAATTTATGAAAATGTGAAGAAAATTTCCATTGATTATGGAATAATGGAAAAATCCGATCGAGTAGTAGTTGTAGAGCTAGACCAGAAATGGAGCGACCTTGGGAATTTTTCGGCAATTTATGATGAGCTCGAAAAAGATTCTGTAGGGAACGTTGTCTATGAATGTGATCCTTTACTACTTAATTCTGATGGAAACTTGATATATTCAAAATGTGGCAAAATTGTTTCACTCATAGATATTAAGGACATGATCGTCGTTGATACCAATGATGCTCTACTAATCTGTCCCAAATCTAGTAGTCAAAAGGTGAAGGAGATTGTCTCTGAGCTTAAGAACAGGAATGATCAGAGAGCATATATCGGGCAGACAGTCTACCGGCCATGGGGTTCTTATACTTTACTAGAAGAATCTCAAGGGCATAAAATAAAGAATATCACTGTACTTCCTGATCAGAAGCTAAGTCTCCAACTTCATTACCACAGAAGTGAGCACTGGGTAATTATAAAAGGGATGGCTTGGGTTGAAGTTAATAACCAGAAGTTTTTCCTGAGGCCTGGAGAAGGTACTTTTATAAAAGCCGGTGAAAAACACAGGTTGTCTAATCCTGGGAAGATGCCGCTTGAGATTATTGAGGTGCAGTTCGGAGAACTTTTGGAAGAAACAGATATTGTTAGGTTTGATGATTTGTATGGAAGGAGCTGATGCGAAGCTCATAATCTTATAGCATTAGACTAAAAAACATTTGTTTCGCATAATTTTCGTAATGAGACCCCTGTTATTTATATCGCTAAAAAACCAACTAAAGTCCTATATCTATGTTGGATAATTGATATTAAACCTGAATAAATTGTACTTGTAGGATGCCACACGGAACAAATAAATTTTACTTTGGCATATATTATGAAGAGAAGGCAACTATTCAAGTAGTCTTGTGGATAATTAATTAAGTTTTTAATAAATAAAGTTCGTCTAGTTACTCAAAAACTATCTAATAAAATTTAGATGAAGTTCGATGCATTTGAGCATTGAGAGCTTGAATTTTTTTAACAATGATTTTAACTTATGAAAACTATTACTGATTTTGCTCTTCAAGATGAATATATAATTATTCGGTTAGTTTGAAACAAACTTGCTGAAATTTATTTCTTAATTAATTAAAATTTTTTTCGCATAATCTTAGAGTCCATATATTTTAACAAAAAAGTTTTCTGAAACAAACCTGAAGCTGAAGCAAACACCGTGCTAAACTGATTTTATTACAGCAAGAGAAATTAACACAATAATATGGAGTCTTGTTACGAATAGCAAGATATACTAAGACGAAATCGGATATCAAAAGAGCGAAATTCGTAAGAGAAAGATTGTTGAGACTGAGACATTCTCATTTGATACATGTATAAAAATAACTAGTAAAATAATCGCAATCATGGATAACAAGAATGGATGAAGAATACTTTAGGAATCAGTTTAGTCGCTTGCTTATATTTTAAATCAGGAGCAAGATATCAATAGAGCTCTCGCAGGTGCGCCGTCACAATCTTCAATTTTCAGAGGCAAGCACAGGAAAAAATAAATCCCTGCTTCCACCAAACTGAGCTCTAGGCACTCCACTATGTTTACGTTTCCTGAAAGTAGTATTCTGTGAGCAGGCAGGATTTTTGAATGAAAATTATCGATGGAAAAGCTGTCTATTCCAACAGTTTTGAACTTCTTTTCGACAATCCATGATGCTGCACTTGCGTCAAGATATGTGGAGCCAAACTCTTTTTTCCTTGAATCCTTATTTTGATAGCCGATATCCTCGGTACCTTTTTGTTTACGAGACGAATTTTTTGTTTTCAGAAGCAGAATTGAAACATCTTCAGAAGCCCCTACATTCTGGAGAGTTTTTTCAAGAATATCGGCAGTCAATGAACCTTTCAATGAAGAATAATCGAGAATTACTGCTATTCCCATCAAGCTATCCAGTTCCAATTTGTCAACAGGTATGCCGGTGCTCAAGACATGAGAAGGAGCATCTACATGCGTGCCTGTATGGCTTTCTAAAATCAACTTAGATACCACATAGCCTTCATTTTCAAGAGTACAGATACTCTCGATTATAGGTTCTTGGTCTCCTGGGAAGATTTTCGTAAAAGGAGAAATTGGGGTTGAAATGTCGATGACTTTTCTCTTCATCAGAATCTTCTCCACGATAGCATCTTATTCCATATGGATAAAGTATTTGTTCATGCACTAATATGTATTCCACGCATAGAGTGAATTTTTTATGATCTATTTTTGAAAGCTCGTTTCCCTCATAAATTGTTCTCGCAGTAAAGATATTCTTGTATTTTCTACACTTTTTGCAACCGAAAACAGAGATATGTAAGATCTTTTTTGACAACAATAAATCTTCGATACCTTATTATGCTTAGTTTCTGAGATATATTGTTTCTTTAATTAAATTTTCCTCATCCAGGGTACATGTATAACCAAAAAAGCTGATTTTCCCACCAGTTAGTCGATTTTATTCCCGAAATACACATCGTACCATTTTTTTGGTTTCTAACAAATCTTATATATAACAAAAGAATATGGTGACTCAGGCATGGAAAAGCGCACTGAATACGAAACTGGCTCTTTTAGTAGTTACCTTTCCAAAGGCTGCAGGCTTTGCCAGGAGGGGGCAAAAATGGTACTCTTTGTAACAGGCCTTTGCCCAAAAAGCTGTTTTTATTGCCCACTTTCCGATGAAAAACGTGGGAAAGATATTGTTTTTGCAAACGAGAGACCCGTAAAAAGCGATGAGGACATCCTTAAGGAAGCTGTGCTTATGGATGCTCTGGGGACTGGAATTACAGGTGGTGAACCACTTCTGAAAATCGAAAAAGTCCTACACTACATTCGAATTCTGAAATCTTCTTTCGGACAGGATCACCATATCCATCTCTACACTTCTCAGAGTCCTGACAGGCAGATACTTAAAAAACTTGCTGACGTCGGCCTTGATGAAATTCGGTTACATCCACCACAAGAAATCTGGTTAGATCTAAAACACAGTTATTATGCTGATAGCTTACAAAATGCAAAAAAACTTGGTATAGATGCTGGAATTGAGATTCCTTCCATTGAAGGAACAGAAAAAGTTGCAGCTTTTGCAGAATATCTAGGAGTTTTCCTTAACCTGAATGAATTAGAGTTTTCCGACAATAATTCAAAAGCTCTCCTAAAAAACGGTTTTTCCCTTAAATCAGATACTTCCAACGCGGTTGCAGGCTCCCATAAATATGCTGAAGCTACTTCCTCCATATGCAAAAGAGTACATTTTTGTTCTTCAATCCATAAGGATGCAGTCCAGCTACGTAAAAGGTTTCAGCGAATTGCAAAGAATATGGCAAGAGAGTTTGATGAAATCACTGGAGACGGTACTCTTGTATATGGAATTATTGAACACGTAGATCCAAAACTTACAGAAAAGATACTGATGGACATGGAAATTCCATTAGAATTGTTTGAAGTAAAAAACGGGAGAATAGAAATAGCTTGGTGGATCCTTGAAGAACTAAAGGAAGATATTAAAGAAAAATTAAAATCACTTGGTGCCAGGCTTCTCATTATTGAAAGATATCCATTTGAAGATGGATTACTTGTAGAACTGATTCCTCTTTAAGGATTGTGTACCTGGAAAATATAGTGCTAAGGAAAATAATCAAAGTTCCAGCTTGTTCCCCGCTACAAGCAACTGCATATATTTATACCTCTCTCTATAGATAAATTATTCAAAATCAAATATTCTAATTTGTCTATATGATTCTTCTTCTCCATAGGTCCCTGATTTTCAACATAGTTTTTTATTAAATCGAAAGTTGTACCATAATCCATAATTCCAATGTAATACCCCTCAGTCCAAAGTTTACAATCCAAAAGCTGTATTTTAATCCCGTGTCATTTTTTTTAATTCTTATTGCTACGCTACTTTGTACAATCTGCATCACTCTTGAAGGGAAATATTTTTTTCAAAATCAATGGAAAGATGTACTTAGATATCATTAGTACAGATTGTATCAAAATCAAAAGTACATTCGACTAATTCCAAAGCGAATATATTTAAAATATTTGATGATAGCACTGTCTTAAAAAAATAGTTTACTGTACTTAATACAAAAACCCGATTAGATCTTATTTCCTTAAAAAAGATTATATTAAATATCTACATTTTTATATTGTAAAGGTGGATTGAAATATATAGCCATTACTTTCATTAGCGATTTTTGGAAAAGTTCCCACTTCCGTAGCAAGTTATGGTGCATTCGACTGGAATAAACGAAGGTTTTCTTAACCTCACTCTTTTTTAAACATTGAAAGTATCGCATTTTGGACAGAAAGTTCGTTCCAATTTCGGTTTTCAAAACATTCTTAAAATCGATAGTTGAATTGCCATCATAGTTCAAAATGTGACTTGAGAACATATGTAAAATTATTTTTGGAATAATTCCACTACCCAAATAGATTGAATAATCCAAATTATCAAAAATAGTAAACAAATATTGTGGTTTAGGCATTAAATTAAAGTTTTAATGATAATAATCATCAGCATATTCTGTGAAAAATAGCAGCAATGTTTTTACTAGATATGACGATAATATTTTTCCTCCAAGTTTGGGTTATATCAGAAAAATAAGACGATGGTGCATACGGGTCAATAAGCGGCTCTTGGATTGTAGTAATAAGTGATTGATACGTTCTTCAGGATAGAGTTAGCCAATCTACTTCTTTTACATGTCCGAGCTTCTAATAAAACATCACGTTGTTGTTGACTAAAAATGTAACTCGAAGTACATATGGTGTCGAGCAACCTGTAAAGGATAGGTTACGCTTGATGGGCCGCACGCCCGGAGCCTTGGGAATAGTTTAGTATCCTTTGACAATTCTTTAATATGGAGTTGCATTCCCATCTCATGTACCCATTATACCAAGAACATAGAAATTCTCAGTTGATGAATGTATAAAAATAAGTCGTGGGATAATAGTAATTATGGGGGGGAAATGGTGGAGATGGTATGTGATGAGATAACGCCGTGTACTTTTATACCAAATAATGAAAGAAAAATTGTCACAATTCTGGAAAAAGAGACTGAAATGAATACTTGAGGAACAGTTTATTCAGAGACTTCAATAAAAAAATTAAAAGAAAATATCTAAATTCATTAATGTATACTTAGTGCAGAAAAATGTAAAGATACGGGGAATTAACCAAATATTTAATAAAGTTGGAAGATCAAATGGTAAGAATAAGAGGGATGTAGTGTTAAAAATAGATCAAGATATAACGAAATTGGAATTATTTACAAAAACAGAGGAATATGCCCCTATTCTATTAAATACAAATTGTACGTTTTTTTATTGCCTTACAATCAAATGAATGTTTTACAACATGAAATTTTGGCCAATCTGATTAAGAATAGATAAATTCTTGAATATATGGATTATATGCAATTTACTCTGTGTATGTCTCATTGCATAGATTTACAGTGCACCATAATATGGAAAACTGTGACAAAACTTTAAAAATTCTCAAAAAAATGTCAGTTGCTTCTATTTATTAGTATATACAAAAAAATTGATCAGTATATTAATTTCAGACAAGTTTTAGATCTAGATGAAAAATACAATGCAAAATCAACTATTTATTTGTCGTCTGTGATTCAGTGAATGGGGATTTTACATTCATAATTGAGGCTCTGATGGAGAAATGGGTTATATTTTTAGTGGAGGATGGAGTAGAACTGACAGTATGTATGGGGGATATGACAACCCATAGAAATCAAAAGAAAAAACAAAAGCTAAAAAGTGCTCAAAAAAAATATTAGTTTCATAAATCGTTATTTGCAGTTCAAAAATCCGAAAATTTGTGAACTGCTGGCAAAAGCAGGCTTTACTTATGATTCCACTTTCAGTTGTCGTAATTGTTCCGGATTCTGGAAATAAATGCCACCCTTTCGGTCCATATTAAACCTTAACACAAGAGAAGAAATTGATATCTCTAATCCCCTCTAAACATGATCGATACAATTCATTTCAGCCAGATGGATCTAGACTTCAAACAAGCATGGGAACCTACAGAAAAGCTTATCTTTACAATTAAAAGTCACGGAAAAGTGCCTGCCATCATCTGACATAACGCATCTATGCAAGCACATCTACTCAAGAGACCTATTGGATCTGATATAACAATTTTGCAATATTGTTACTAGAAGGGGGTCTGGATGACATCTGAAACTCAGAGTTGCCCCTAATGGCAGAAAAATTATGGTACTATAAACAAAATGAATTAAAAAATAATTTCAAAGAAAAAGCATAATCTGCGATAAAGGTAATCTACCTCAAAAAAATGATTATTTAATTAGCAAGTAATTTGTATATTAAAATTTATTATTATGTGGGGATGTATGAGAACTGTCAAAAAATATTCAGAGAAATTTACTCAAAACTTTGACTTAATTCTCAGTTTCACGGGAATTGGTTTAGGATTATTGATTGTTTCTTTGTATTATCTAGTCAATTTACACCAAAAAGACATTGGACTTGCTATTTTATCTTCCTGTTTAATTTATGCCCTATTTAGAAAGAAATTTAAAAATGAGACTTCAATATATTCAGGAGAAGACAGACTAAAAAGCGTTTTGAATCTTTCATTTTATATCTTTTTCCTTATATGCATATTAATATACAACATGAATATGTATTACAGGCCTATATCTTATTTTATACTGAT
Organism: uncultured Methanosarcinaceae archaeon; assembly: GCA_963833425.1. Taxonomy (GTDB): domain Archaea; phylum Halobacteriota; class Methanosarcinia; order Methanosarcinales; family Methanosarcinaceae; genus Methanosarcina. The sequence goes on from CAWHXP010000005.1 coordinate 207,660, forward strand.
ATGCATCCTAGCGGGCATTATAGCCTCCGAGATTCTTTATGTTAGAGAGGGAGATAAGGTAAACTCTATATTGTTACAGATATTGTTGCTTTCAATCCTCATAAGAGCCGGAATTTTTTATAATTTTCCTAGCCTCATGGGTTATGATGCATATTTTCATGCGAATATGGCACGTATAATTACTAATACTGGATTTATTGCTCCTTTTCAAATAAGTGATAAGTATTTCTATTACCCGCTTGCTCATATCTTCATTTCAGCCACCCAGATACTAGGCAAAGTAGATATAAAAGACGCATTTTTTTATTCCATAGGATTTGCTAATATTTTCATCACTGCAGGTATTTACCTCATAGGAAATAAACTTGAAGGCCCTCAAATGGGTTTACTGGCAGCTTTATTAATAAACTTAAATAACCAAAATATTGTTGCAGGAATTGCAAACATAACTCCAGGTTCCCTTGTTTTTTGCTACTTTATATTTGTTATATATGCAATTTACAGCGAAAAACAAGAATTGAAGTATATAGGATTCATACTATTAATTACCATTTTGATGATTTTGACTCACCAATTGACTACCTTTGTGGTACTTTTCGCTTTGGTAACAATATATCTAGGCAGATATCTCCATAACCATTTGTACAAGAATTCTCCTTCCGAGATAACTGGTTTTAATTATATTCTGTTTTTTGTAGTTAGTATGCAAACTTACTGGATGTTTACATACGTCAGCCCGAATACTTCTTTTTTTGCGATGATTTTCAAGCCACTCATGGAAGTATTTCATGTAGGAGCAAATTACTCAAGAGACGAACTGATTTTAGGCTCCGTAACCAACCAAGGGACATTAGAAGCTCTTTTACTCCATATAAGCTATCTAATTCTACCTTTTTTTGCAATTGGAGGAGTTTTAGAGTGGTTTTCTCAAGAAAATGTCAAAAAAATCAACAAATTTTCAGTTGCTTTAGTGGTCATAATTCTATATATTTTTGCTTACGGGATTCCCTTACTCGGGATGAGGAATTTTCTGACAAGCCGATGGTTTCCATTGATATCAGTATTTTTGGTGCTAGTGGCTGCTTCATATATACTGAAACTGGTAAGCCTTTTTAATCTCAGAAAAGCAAGAACTTTCTCAATCTTCACAATAGTTCTATTGTTTTCATTTTTTATGGTTACAACACCGGGCATCAATAAAGACAATCCTATTGTAGCAAAGGATACTACCATAAGAAATCAATTCAAAGATATCGAAATTCAGGCTATTAAAACAGTATCCAAAGCCTACTATGGGAACATAATGATGGATTCTCCTTATATCAGTTGCATTTTTTACAGTGATTCTGGATATAATCCAAATAACGCAACCTATTTTAACATTCATAATATACAGACCAAAGAGATTGATGGGAATTCGATGGTCCTACTGAGAAAATCCACTATGAATGAACCTGTTTCCATCAACGATCCTAACCGTTATGGGATAAATTTTATCCAGGCACTGCCAATAGAATTTTTCAAAAGGTTTGAAGCACCGGATTATGCGTTGGTATATGATAATGAAGAGGTATTAGCCTATTTAAAAGAAAAAAATAGACACTAGATATTAATTCCATAATAAATTTTGTTTATTTATTGATCATCAGACTGAAAAAATATACTTAAAATTTTGAGTTATATTTCAAGGTTGTAAATAACATGTTAGAACCTAATAAGGCGTCAAATTTTATCGCCAACGTATTAAAACTCGTATCTGGGAGTGTTACTGCACAGATCTTGGGTATACTCCTTGTACCTTTAATTACCAGGATTTACAGCCCCGAAGATTTAGGAATTTTTCAGCTTTTTCTATCAATATCGGGTATATTGATAATCTTTTCTACTTTTTCATATCAGTTTGCTATAATGTTACCCAAAACAGAGGAAGATTCTGCAAACGTTGCTTTCCTCTGTGCAATATTGGTAACCCTTACTTCTTTACTCACAACTGTAGCGGTGTTTTTCCTTCCAAAAGATGTTGAGCATATGCTCAATGCTCCAGGAATTTCAAAATACTTAATTTACATTCCAGCAATAACGTTCTTTAACGGCATTTTTTTCGTTCAGAATTACTGGCTTTCAAGAAAGATTCGTTTTGGAGTTATAGCAGGATCCAGAATATTAAATACAGTGTCAACCAAAGCATTCCAGTTATTTATCCCTGTCTGGAATGTATCTCCCTTAGGTCTGATAGCAGGATATGTTGCAGGATATGGATTTGCAGACTTGTTCATGCTCAAAGGCGCAAAAAATGACTTGAAGATTTTCAAGGGAATATCATTCAAAAAAATGAAAGATATGGCTATTGAATACAAAAATTTTCCGTTGTTTAGTTCTTGGTCTACACTTGCAAACTCGATTTCGCCACAAGTACCTACGTTTTTGCTTGCATATTATTACGGAACGAGCGCTGTAGGATATTTTTCACTTGCAAATCAGGTTGTGAATTTGCCTATGGGACTTCTCGGGACCGCTATACAGCAGGTTTTTTTTCAGAAAATAAGTGAAGTTAAAAATGGAAACGATCCTGGAGATATGAAAGTTATAGTTAGTGAGGTTTATAAAAAACTGATTCTAATAGGGGTATTCCCGATGATACTCCTACTGATTCTTGGAGGAGAGATATTTACATTTGCTTTCGGAAAAAGCTGGTATACATCGGGTATATACATAAAGATACTTGTACCGTGGATATTTCTTGTCTTCCTGTCCTCGCCTATTTCGACTCTTTACAGTGTATTCGATAAACAGGGAGTTTGGCTAACCTTCAGCATATTTCTCTTAATCTCAAGAGTCGTAGCATTGGTAATAGGAGGAATTTATGGGAGTCCGGAATTTGCCCTTGGCCTTTTTAGTTTTACAGGAATTTTATTCTGGCTCTGGAACAATGCATATTTGTTGAACCTTGTAGGGATTAATAAAATTGAAAGCGTAAAAATACTTGGTAAGTATACGGCAATCGGTATTTTTGTTTCGATTCCGTTAATTCTGCTGGAAGTATTCTCTGTGAACTTTTATGTTATCCTCATTACAGCAGTGATCATAACACCTATATATTATGTTATAACCTTGCACGATGACCCAAGATTCAAGAAAATATTCTCGGCTTTTCTTGTGAACGTAAAGAAAAAAAACATGGGAAGAATATAAACATTTGTAGAGATCTTGTAAAAGGGGTTGCAGAGCTTCAGTCCGGAAAAAAATATATAATATAATAATTGAATAAACTATTTTCAGGAAAATCCAAATTTTTATATTTATGAGAAAATTTGTCATTTCATTATCCTGTTCCCACATGAGTACTTTTGTATAGTGTTTTCAGGATTGAACACCTTTTGCTATCCAGAGTTACACTGTAATAAGGTATTACTTCAGGAGAAAAGCCCATGATAAAGTCCGCAAATCTGGGAACGTTTCCTGCCATGACATTCATATATTCAAAATTTCTGGATTGCAAGTCAAGAAACTCATTATAATAAAGAAGAGTATTAGCGCCCATTCGGCTAAACGACGGATTAAGGGCAGAAGACCAGGTAACAGTGCACTTCTTTCCGTAGAGATTTAAATGAGCTGCGACTGTTTCTCCGTCTGGAGTTTCGGAAACAAACATGTAACCAATATATTTCTCCTGAATAAGATTAAAAATTCTATCGAAAAACTCCCTAGGAACTGGTGTTTCCATGTTCTGTTTTTCATATACCATCGAAAGTAGATCATAATATGTTTCAGAATTATTTTTGATCCGTGTCTTTAGTCCCGCATCAGCTGCAGATTTAAGTTCCCTACGAATTTTTCTTGAAATATTATTATCAACATTTTCTTTCAGGTTTAGATAGTGGGTATAGTGAACATTTGAGTCCCACCCGTTCCATGTAAATGGTCTGATGTCCTCAAGACCTGGCGAAAACACTAGATGAATACTATCAAAACCTTGTCTACAGAGAAATTCCCTAAGGGGGTTAAGAATTTCGTGAGTTTCCTGTACTCGTTTGCTTTTTTTGGAGATCGCACTTTCTTTTATTAGGGGTCCACAATAGTCAGTCATATTACAGGTGGAAGATCCTATTTTGAGTATCCCTTTGAGGTTCTTAACAAAGAGTGGGCATCCTCCAACAAGCTCATCATTTCTAAAACAACCATAAATCCTGAGATCTCTGAAAAGGACGTCCCTACAGATTTCAAGCCACTGACTGGTGTGAAAGAGTGTACCCGATTGAGCTTTTTCTACAAGCAGATCCCATTCTTTGTATTCTGACGGCGCTAATTCTCTAACTTCAATTTTTTCCATTATAAAACCCGTGTAATAGATGTTTGTTTTTATCTTTAGTATTTTATATAATAACTATACGATTTAACTGAAAAACTAGCGGGCCGCTTTCAAAATAAATCCTTTGTCTAGGGGAAAATAAATTGATCTGGGATAAATTTCAAAGCTATGCTTGTGAACATAATTTGGAATCTTATTACTTAGCATCGGGGCAATTAAATTATAAAACATAATACTTGGATAGTTTCTAATCAAAATGAAGAGATCCATAGCTTATATAGATGGTGAATAATCAAGTGATATCCGGATAGTTTTCCTAGCATGCTTACTTGTAAACTTTCAGTTTATTTTTTTATAATTATTTATTCTATTTGTCCATGTAACTACTTCACAGGTAAATGTTACATGTGACTCGTCTATCAGTACATTCTATATATATCATTCTGATTTCTATTTAATTCACATATAGAATACATGTTTTGGGGTGTAATGAAATTAAATTTTGTCCAAAATCTGTTTTGCTTCAACTTCGCTGAATGTCTGTAGAGTGACTTCTTGCTGTAGATATTGAGATTGTCTATTACCGGCCATATAAATTCGGCTTTTTGATATTTTAAGATAGTGATAATTTCCAAGAATTGTGCAAAAATTGTGCAAAATCTGTTATAATTCTTCTTTTGGTGACCTGAGTCACCTTTTTTCTCTCTTTGAATTCTATTACCATAAATATATTTGCTTTCAACTCTGGAATATCTATAATCATATTTTTCTAAGTTATCAGGCTTTATTGGGATGGTCATTCTCTCATTTATAGCATTTTAGTTAGTTTCTCGTCAAGAAGTTTATAGTTTTATTCTGATTTCGGACATTTTTTAGGAATATAAGTCGTCTAAGGGGTAATCAAAAACCCTACTTCAAGGACTGATATGAAGTCTTTTTTTTAATCAAATGGGAAATAGGTTGGCGATATCACTTAAGCTAATGAAATAATGCAGAAGAAATCTCATTTTGGAATTTGAGCGATAATCGACCAATATTGTGTCTTTCTGTTTAAGCCAGTGGAAGGTTGCTACTAATACCTGCTGCAAGGGCATAAGGTATCCCAAAAATCAGGAATACGTAATTTTTGTACTAATTAATTTAATTTAGTGCTATTATATATAACAAAATAAATAATTGTAATTTATAGGTATTTCAGCATCTTCAATGGGGGGATTAAATGAAAGACATAATAACAGTAGATATTTATGACGTGTATGATAAGAAATTAATAGAAGGAGTTATGCCGGTCAATTCAGTCCACGACCTAACATCGTTTCCAATGTTAGATGCATAGTTACTAATTCAACTATTGGTGCTTAAATTTGTAATTGTTAGTCATATTGTCGAAAATGTACAAAATTCGGAGAATGCGTCTGCATTTGTGGAGTACAAACTCCCGGGATTTATGATGTTAGTATGGCTGCCTAAGTCCACGCGGATGTAGTGTGAATAAAGTCCTAAAAGACGTTACTAATACTGATTATATCCATTATGAGTCCTGATGATAACTTTGTTGGATTAGCAGAAGGATCTCAGCCCTTTATTTGCTTAATCCTATGATAAACTGTCTCAATTTAGTCTAGTTATTATTTGTAGATATTCTTGTACCTTGGAATAGACTTTTCGACGGGCTGCAGCATATCTCCCTAGCAGCTGACAAGATTAATTTTTTGAATCATTCTGCATAAGCCGAACTTTGTTGCCGAGAATTCCTAAATTAAGCTGCATAAGCCAAACTTTTTTGTCGATATTTCCAGATCCCTAGTACTCATAAATTCATGGGTAACACTATGTTGATCAAACTCTGCGATTTGTCCTCTTGCTATTTTTTTATGACCCAAGTTAATTCAATGGCCTTCTTTTTGAAAAATACCAGAGTGCAAAAAATAGAACATTTCTCGATAAATGGGGCACAATCTTCATTGCTTGCACTTGAGACTTCCCAAAGCTAATTGTGCTTTCTTCCTATTTAGGACGATCTTGTAGATTATCTTCTTTTAATTACAACATTAATTCTAACGCAAATTTCTGGTCCATCTCTTGCTGTAGCTATCAATAAAACTCATTTTAATCACCCTTGTACCAATTTTTCCTAATCGTCTTAACAAAAACTCTAATCTCGTATGTTTGTCCTTCTTTGTCGGGAATGTACTCTTTCCCAATGTAACAGTTTCCGGTTGCTCCGATAGTTCTGTTAGATAGTTCTTTCCATAGGTCTTTATTAAGGCAGTGAAATTCAGATGGCTCGGCAAATTCAGATAGCTTGCCAAATTCAGATGGTTTGCCAAATTCAGATATATCTGTAAATTCAGATAGCTTTCTAAATTCGGATAGATTGGAAAATTCCGATTGCTCATCATCTGACAGGATCATTTCCATCTCTCTTAGGTAGATTTCAAATTCTTCGTCTGTCATCTTTTTTTTATTGTTTCTCATTTGTTTCACCTTTTGACCAACATCACATGCCTTTTACAATAAATATTTAATTTTAATAGTATATAAGAAGCTACTTCACAGTAAATAAATTATTAAAACTAAAGAACTGGGCGCTATTATTCAAAAGTAGTCTTTTAGCTAGAGACGAGTTGGTTGATGTATCCGTTGACCGTTCATCCAAATTTGGATCAATTAATTGATTTTTAGATGAGAGTTATTTGGAAAGAAGGTGATTAACGCAGAAGATATAATGGGAGAATCTATCGTTAATGAGAAAAAAATAATAGAATTATTAAGACACTATTACACAATTTTCTCTTCAACTTACCAGATCCCATTACATTTAGATCATGCTATTTGGATATACATTGTAAGTATGATCATTTGACCATGATACTATATTTTTATCCTTTTCTACGGCATAATTTAAAAATTCATACAATTTACGACTACAATCAAAAAGTTCAGAAATCGATCTAAATTCTCTTACATCAAATGTTAAGCATCGATTATTTATAACTATAGATATATAATATATCTTGCTATATTATACAACTAATAATATGCCAATTAGCTATACTATATAATAATTATATTATTAATATATAATGTCAAAAAAATAAAGCTATCTATTGCTGATTCTTATTCTTGTAAAAAGATATGGAAAACTTTTTGAGAATAATGCTTCCAAATGTTGATATTTATTTTTTGATTTTAAATTTGGCTATACTCATACCAACCATAGATACATAATTATAACTCCCAGTTTACACACAATTTTGATTCTGGTTTCAACATCCAAAAGAGCAGCAATTTACGTTAACTTAAGAATTTTACAAAGCCGTTATTTTATAGATATAGTGTATTGTTATGATGGAATATATATGAAAAACAGCCATTTAGAGTGAGAAAGAACTAAAAAAGCTTATTTTTCAAAAATATACATGCTTTCTTTGTTACAAAATCTGTGCATTCTCTCACTTTCAGCCAAAATTTGATAATATTTCTTAACCAAATCTTGGTGAAAATACCTAGTATTTAACAAAATAGATCGAATTTAACTAAGCAAAAACTTGGCTATTTGTATCTCTTAAAGGAAAGGATCCATAAAATTTAGATGTGAAATCTGAAAAATAGCAATTCTCTCAAAAGGTTGCTATTCAGACAACTGAAAAATAAATATTTTTTTTGTATTAAAAAAAATCAATTTTAATCGTATTTCTTTTACTGATCGCTATTAACTAGGCATTATTAGATCAACTTTTTTCTCAAGCTATATTCTTATTTTTAAGGACGCTATTATAAAAGAGATTCGGCTCGTCCAAAAAGTTAAATATATTAATAAAATAAAAAATTTTAAAGATACAACACGATTATTCAGTGAGAAAGGTGTAAACTTATAATGGTGCTGACTGATACGAGTAGACCACAAAAGACACTGGTTAGTCCACTGATGGTTGTTTTTTACTATCATTGACAGTTGAAGCAGTAACCCACGGCAGTATATAAAAGCTTGTAATTCTTAGGGTGAGCTAAAATGAATGATTTCGGGTCTAATACTATTGCTCGAAAAATCAAAAAATGATAGGTATTGCACAAATAGAAGATTTTTTAAAACATGTAAATTATGGAGATTACAGATATGAGCATACAAAAATTAGATCGAATTAAAAAAACGATTGTTATTCTACTGGTAGTTGGTTTTTTACTATCATTGACAGCTGTATCGGTAAGCACCAAAGGTGCAAAAGGCTCAGACGTCGTGACTATCAGTTCGTCACGAAAGAATGATAAAATATGTTCTGGCTCAAAGGAGGTTTGTTGATGCCAAAAATACGTTTTCTTGCTCCTGCAGCGCCACACTCTTGCAACATTGCAAACGCTAGCGCCATAACATTGCCTGACGCAGTGCACGACACGTCTTTGGCGCAAATTGTTGGAACGGCATGCCAATCGAAAGCCAGCATCGTCTTGGCTGGTGGTTGTTTTTGGGGTGTCCAAGCTGTTTTCCAGCATGTCAAAGGCGTGACAAACGCCGTATCCGGCTATGCGGGAGGGGCAGCGAGTACGGCGCATTACGAAACTGTCGGCACCGGCAAAACAGGACATGCAGAGTCGGTACAATTGACGTATAACCCCTCGCAAATAACGCTTGGGAAAATTCTGAAAGTGTTTTTCTCGATCGTCCATGATCCGACTGAGCTTAACTACCAGGGTCCAGACCACGGCACACAATATCGCTCCGCGATTTTCTATTCGACGCCGGAACAGAAAAAAGTTGCGGAAGCTTATATTGACCAATTGCAACAAGAAAAAATCTTTAAGGCTCCTATTGTAACCAAGCTGGAGCCTTTAAAGGCTTTCTATCCCGCTGAGGATTATCACCAAAACTATGCAAGGCTTCACCCATCTGATCCCTACATTGCGATTAATGATCTGCCGAAAGTAAAAGCGCTTTCGAAAGAGCTCCCAGACCTTTACATCAAACTATGAGTACACTCAATGTTGTGCTAGCTTTCGTCGAAGAAGTCTGGTTGATTCTGGCGCCTTACATCTTGCTGATTTTGCAGATCTTGCTGGCACCTAGTTAAAAATCCAATGAAATTTACGACATTATCAAAACTTGTAGTTATGCACCTACAAAGAATTATCCAGCAATTATAATCTAGAATGTAGATAAATGGATTATCTAGGAGCCTGAGGTTTTTGATTATTATTTTGAAACTGAATCCGAATTAAGCCGTAGTAAATCTGAAATGAATGATATGAAAATTTTGAAACAGAAATAGTCAAATGTATTGAAATTATGAATATTTCATAAAATCGATATGTAAAGAGTTGGCTATATCGAGTATCACGATTATAAGGTAGGATATCCACATATGAAGCAGCGAGCAACTTATATTATGATCGTGAAAATAAGACAACATTTAGTATTTTGTTTAAAAATATAACAGCAAACAAGACTAAAAATACACAGATTAGTTTAAAAAATAGGATGTGTGTCTATTCATGTTTTGGAGTTTGTAAGTTAGTACTAGTGAGTTGAATAGTCATGCAGAATTTACGTTAAGAAAATACATCTCTTTTATAGCAAAATCTATGCATCAATAAAAAACGATCTACTCCTATTTTTTTATGATGAAAAAAAATAATTCAGAACTTTCTATGCACTTCCAAAAAAACGGAGACCAGAAAATAATAAAAACGGAAGCTTTACCAGTAAATGCTTTTGGCTCTGAATCTTACTTTTTGCAGTGCAAAAAAAGGTAAGGGAAAATTAATATTTTACAGAACTGTTGACAAACTTCCACATTGCCAAATTTAACTATTGATTCCACTTGTTTTGTTGCAATCAATCAAAATAACGAGAATTTCTGCCGTATAATTTCATGGCACTTTCTTATTTTCAATTTTTTTTCCTTTATATGAAAGCCAATTAAGATCTCACAAAAGAACTATTACGTATTAGATTATTTTCGAATTATTCAGATCAAAAACCATCATTTATATAATACAATATGTATATATATAAGCTCAAAGTAATCATTAAACGTCCACCGAGTGAGCAAATTTGTAAAAGATAACAAATGCTTCAGTGGAACTTAATATTTAAATATATATCCTGAGGATTAAAATGAAAGAAACTAAATGTGATAACGCAAGTAGAAAGCTTACAATCATAACGATTTTAGGAATCACTGTACTGGGATTTTTAATGCTAGTAAGTATTGCAGGTGCTGCACAGATTGTAGATATTCCGAATTCCGGCAGCAACAATGTATCTAATTTAACTATAGTACTTGAAAATGACATAAAAATTCAGGAAAAAGCGATTGAAATTAACCCACAAAACTCAACGGCTTGGAACATCAAAGGGGCTGATTTAGGGCTATCAGGCAAGTTCGATGAAGCAATAAAAGCATTTGACAAGGCAATTGAAATTAACCCACGGGATTCACTGGCTTGGATCAATAAAGGATTTGCTCTAGGTGATTTAAATAAATCCGATGAAGCAATAAAAGCATTTGACAAAGCAATTGAAATTAACCCGCAAAATTCAACGGCTTGGAACATTAAAGGAATTGCTCTGAGCAATTTTAATAAATCCGATGAAGCAATAAAAGCATTTGACAAGGCAATTGAAATTAATCCGCAGGATTCAATGGCTTTGGACAATAAAGGAGAGTCTCTAGGAAATTTAGGCAAATCAGATGAAGCAATAAAAGCATTTGACAAGGCAATTGAAATCAACTCGCAGGATTCAGTTGCTTGGACAGGCAAAGGTCTGGCTCTGGAAGATTTAAATAAATCTGATGAAGCAATCACGGCATATGACAAAGCGATTGAAATTAACCCAAAGAATTCAATGGCTTGGTATAATAAAGGAGATGCTCTCGATAGATTAAATAAATCCGATGAAGCAACAAAAGCATATGATAAAGCGATTGAAATTAACCCTCAACTCAAAAACTTGGTCAATGAAAGTACTTAATCTAAATAAAATAAATCTAATGATAGATGCGTGGTACAATAAAGAACTCTATTTAAGTAGATAAAAAATTTAATTTGTGGGGACAGTGTATCTAACGTTCTGTAAAATATGAATCGTCCCTTACCCTTTTTTACACTGCAAAAAGTAAGATTCAGAGCCAAAAGCTTTTACTGGTAAAGCTTCCGTTTTTATTATTTTCACGAACGACTAGGTTTAAAGCAATAATCTATGCATTAGCAAATGAGCCTGGTCAGCTACTGCACATTTTTATGACATACTAGGATCCGTAAAATTATAAAGATTGTGAACACAAGTCCAATTAAGCATTATGAAGTATTCGAATATATTTTCAATTTGAAAAAAACATAAAATTTGCATTTGTAAACAAATGTCAACTAAGAAAGAGCTAGAAAAAAGAAGAAATAAAAGGAGACAGGAAAAACAGAAAAAAACTGAAACCAGTAATAAATGAATTCAAAAAAATACATAAATCATAAAAAAGGAAACAGAGTCGAATAAAAAGAAAAAAACATAAAAAGCGGCTCACACACAGCTAATAATACACGTTACACCACGCAAGATAAAGGGACAGGACAGGAATCTTTCAATTTTTCATGTGCAGAAGTTTTATCATAAAAAATCCATATATTTTCTTCGTTTCAGCTGAAATCAGAAATATTTTTACTTTTTTTAAATGAATCATATTACAATTTTATAAAAAATCTCTATGATCTTAGTTATTTAAAAAATTGGAATCAAAAACATAAACCACTACTTTTACTATCGATTATCCATAGAAGATTTCATTGCCAATAATACTTATTAAAAAAATGAAACAAAAATATATATAAATATTTCCGGTAATATCCGTGATATTCACATAGATAACTTACAAAACATGATATCACCATGAGTATCAAAAGGCTTAGTAATGTCAATAAAAAAACAGATAGTATATAATATATAAATTAACAAAAAAATTATAGAAAATTCCGATAAATCGCAATTTTATGCTGTTGCTTATAGAGTTTATACAGGTGACTTGTTTAAATCAAATGTAAATCGGAATTCCCTATGGAATATATTACTTATAGTATGATATTAACTGGTGGGTAGTAGGGGTAGAAGGGGTATTCCATGCCGTAACAGCCGCCAATACCGTATCCATATCCTCCGCAGCCGCCCCAGCCGCCCATGCCACAGCCGCCCCAGCCGCCCATGCCACAGCCGCCAAATCCGCCGTAGCCGCATCCGCCGAAGCCACATCCACCAAATCCGCCGCATCCGCCAAATCCGCCGCATCCGCCAAAGCCGCGATCTCCGAAGCCGTGACCGAAACGGTGACCTCCGCGGCCTCCATCTGCACTAGCTGCAATTGCTGTTAAAGATGCTACAAAAAGGACTGAAAGCAAAATGGCCAGTACCTTTTTCATTCCACTATACTGTTTCAACATTTATTTACACTCCCATTTTATTTTATTTTATTTGATACAATGTTAATCGGTTTAGGACTTACGTAGTTGAACAGCAAAATAAGTAGCTGTTAAATGTGTAAGTTTCAAAATTTCAATAAACCACCAGATTTTATCACAGGCATATAACTGGTTTATATAACTAGTGAAAAATCAGAAGTTTATCAAAATCCTCTCTATTTTCATAGCACGTGCCTACTTAGTACCAAAATTTAGTGATTAACGTAAAATTAAAATCACTCGATTTTGCAATTTGCTACAATCCGTGTAATTATACTTCTGGATTGAAGCTTCTAAATATCGAATGTTAATTTTGATCGAAGGCTGAATTTTTCGTGTGAATTCAGATCTTCAATCAAAAAATGTAAGATCACTTAATTTTGGAATAAGCTGGATATGCTAATGAAAAGTGATTTCAAGTTGTATCAACCATATATTATTATTCAATGAATATAAAACAAAGAGAATACTAAATAAGGAACTTATATTTACGATATCTAGACTATAAATAATCCAATATTCCAATCTAATCATATCCTTCGCTTGTGGTAATGAATCCACATGTCCTTTTTGGAGATTGCCAATGCAGCAGATGTCTTGCGTGAAAGATTTTTTGATATTAATAATTAACTTTTTAACTTTTTTTATGCTTAAAATAAACGGATACAGAGTTAATCAGATTTTATAGAATTTTCGGTACACTGCTGATTAATGTAAAAAAAAGAAAGAATACACAGTTTTTGTGTAAAACCTCATGCATAATAAAGTTACATATCAGCATAGTGATTATATTCGCCCCTACTTCTTGTTGGCTAAAGCATCACATAATCTATTCAATTTTTATTTAGTGAATCAAATTTTTAAGTTCAACAATCGCTAAATTTGTGTATCCCTTAATCAGATCTCCCACTGCATCGTGTAGTTCAGATATAAATTCCACACCAGATTGGTGATTCCACTCACCCGAAACGACTAAACCTTGTACAAAAGTGATCATTTGATGTATTTTCTTCACAGGAGTCAGTACATTGATTGCAACATTCGATGATAATGCAGTGTAATTTATAGCATCATCAGGCGTAAAATCAACATGCAATGTTTGAATTCCTTCATTCAGTACGGTTCCTAAGGGGGGATTATAAATGAATGTCCCATTTAACGAAGCATTTGCATTTAGCTGAGTGCTACTTAATGTTGTTCCATGGACTATGTCAGCAGGATTATTCCAAGTAATTATAGGAGTCGCTCTTGTTACATTAATCAAAGCAGTTGAATACGCTTGTGTATAGTTGACAGTATCGGTTGGTGTGAAGGTGATACTCAATATCTGCTGCTGACCTGCACTCAATACAGTGCCAGTGGGTGGAGTATATACAAAATTTCCATTTACTGAAGCGTACGCATCTAGCTGAGTGTTGTTCAATGCCGTTCCATATGTTATATTAGAAGGATTATTCCAATAAATTGTAGGTGTTAATTTTCCTACAAGCTGCCCGAGATTATAAGGATTCCATCCTAAATTCACTGTGGCCATGACAGTACTATTCCCTGCGTTGATTACAGGGACATTTTTATCTAATCTGTTCGCAGAATTATACTTTCGTTCCATTTGAGTGAATGCAACTCCAATAGGATATTTTCCTGCATTTAACATGGCTGTAACAGCGTTTTTGGCAGTGTCAATCACGGAGACATTTTTGTTATCATCGGTCGTCAAATATACTTTTGACCCATCAGTAGTGATTGCAACTTTCCAAAGATCGTTCCCCACATTCATGATGGTTATAAAAGCGTTGGTTGCAGTATCAATTACTGAGTCAGTGTTGATTACAGAGTCAGTGTTGCTGTCCTTTGTAATATAAGTAAATGGAGCCGCGTCTGCGGCACTCACCAGCATCAAAATCGCAGCTACTAACACTAAAGCTATTGAATACAGCTTTATTTTATTTAGCATGTATTTCCCCCTTTTTAATATGATTGTTAGAGTATAATAGGACTGATACAATCTTTTAGATTAATTTTATAATATTTATAGGCAAGTAAAATTTTATATATACAACTATCAATTTAAATGTATATAGTTCTATACCTAATACTTACATACTTTACTATTCTGATGGATGTGACTATTAACTAATTGATTTTCTTTTTAGTCATACAATTTCCCCTTTTTTTCACTTTTCCAATCAGGATACGTTTAAAACTATAACAAATGGAATTATACCGATATGGAGGAGGTTTCCAAGCACAAAGAATTGTTTTAAAAAATTTATTCATCTCTTGAAAAAAAAGGAGAAAAAAAGATAGCAGTTTTGGGGTCTTATCAAGAGGCTATGAAAAGCCTGAAATTGATATATATTGTAGAATTTTCCAAAACGAAAACTCTGCGCATCCTCACCAGGATTGAAATAAAACTGTGAGATTTTCTTGGCGTTAAGATCGATTTGCTTACTGAAATTTCAAAATCCAATACCTTATTGATGGTATTTAAAAAGAAGCTAAAACGATCACGGTATGAAAAAGGATGATCTTATTTATCGTAACCCATCTTCAATTCAATCAAAAGGATCGATGAATATGTCGATGGTATGGAAAAAGACATTTTTCTATTCAACAACCTGGTTCAGGACTGCTGCACAAGGCTGCATCATATCCAGTAGAAATATCTGTTTTCTGGAAATTGACAAGTTATTAAGCTAATAAATTTTTGAGGATACACTTATTTCGGTGCCTCCTTTATATTTAGTGGAGATCAATATTAAATTTGATATATAATTTCTTAATGGAGAAACGAGGGCCAAAAACAAAGTTCATTAATGTTTTTTTTGTCCAAATCAAGATTGTAAATTTTTGATATTCCTGGAATGTGAAATTTCATAGGTAACTGTATATACAAATCTTAATAAGATAGTTCAAAAAATATATCTATTGAGGGTGCTGATGAGTATTCAAAGATCGAACAAACACTTTATCTTTTAATCTTCGTAAAGACGAATTCATGAGACTATTTGAAATAAAATTCCATATTTGAAATATAAAATTGTACACTAATGCAAAAATTTGATTCTAAACAAATTCAATACACGACTAATTTTCGAAATTCTCTCTCAATTTTAAAGTAGTGTCACAAGAAAGTATGAGAATTTGCCTATGTTTTTCTTATAGTTTTTGCATTTACTGGTACTAACAAGCCATAATACGTATATTTGATATCATATGGAATAATTTAGTTTACAAACACATAGTCAAAAACTCTGAGATTTTATTTTTTTCAGTGAAACTCATTTTATTAGAATTTAAGGCTCGTTACAAAATCGAAGTTTCTGTGACTTTAATGTCAATAAGAACATGCGGAAACCGTGAGTACTAAAGAGGAATAAATAGGGAAATAAAATTGGGAATCAGGATCGAATACATCTACATGGTTGACGATGTATTGAAGTAAGAAATTAAACTCAGGGAAATACAAGCCTCTATAGGCATTATTGCAAAACGAATAGTTTTCAGGAAAACATTTTCTCACTTGAGTTGCTTCGCACAAATAAAGCCGTATACTTACTATTTGAGAAAGCCAGCATCATTTATAGGTTTCTACATGGTATTTTGCAAATCAGAGCGATAAATTCCAGATTTTCTCAAAACTTAAGTGAGGATTGAAATTATAAAATATACTCACAATACCTATTCAGAAAAACCAGATACCAAGCATGTTGTCAGAGTGATCTATGATCATTTATTCGACTCATACGGCCCCCAGGGTTGGTGGCCTTTAATAGATCTCCATGAAACTAGTTGGGCAACACATCCAAAAAAAAAGTATACACAGGGATATCATCCTGGGAACTATACCTATCCACAAACCAGTGATCAGCAATTCGAAATTATATCTGGGGCCTTGCTTACTCAGAATACAAGCTGGATTCAGGTTGAAAAGGCTCTTTTAAATCTGAAACAGCTGGATGCTCTTTCCCCTGAAATCATCATGTCCCTTAGCTCGGAAGCTTTAAAAGAAGCAATCAAACCAGCAGGCTATTATAACCAGAAAGCAATCCGCCTCAAGAATCTTGCCATCTGGTTTCAGGAACTGAAGTATAGAATCCCTACACGTGAAGAACTTCTTTCTTTGAAAGGAATCGGTCCCGAAACTGCAGATTCGATCCTACTGTATGCTTTTAACCAACCTCTTTTTGTTATTGATGCGTATACTAGGAGAATAGTAACAAACCTCAGACTTGCTTCTGAAAAAGCAAATTACGATGAACTAAAAGCGCTTTTTGAAGAAAATTTGCCTCATAATCCGGTAATTTATCAGGAGTACCATGCCCTGATGGTGGAGCATGCCAAAAGATATTATCTAAAAAAAAGTAGCTGTACAACAAAATGTCCACTTTTGAAGATTGTCCTAGATTAAAAGATTTTAAGGGAGGAAAAAAATTATTTACTGGCAAGTTTTGGATGAAATCTTCAAGATATGTCTCTTAATATTCCATTTTAACTCATTTGTCAGTGACCTAGCTGGGAACTTAATTAAACGACTGCAAATTCAATCGATTCTTAGATACCCATTCTGAATCATTATTCCTCAGGTCAATATCTGTTTAGTCATACTTTAGTATTGATCCCAATTTTTCCTGCAATCTCTGCTGGAAAGGTAGCAATGTTCTTATAAGAGCTTTATTTCATACCAGTCGGAAAGTTCTGCATCGAGAACACCTTCATGAACCATCTTCTCGATCTCGTTTTCAACTTGGCCATAAGTAAATTGGTAGTCGTGCGAGATTGCAGAAATGACATCCTGACTATGGCAGAATCTGTTCGGAAATGCTTCGTTGAAAATCGCTACGTTTTCAATAATTAAATCTCTTATTTTTTCCATTTTTTTATCACCTGTTTAAAGTCTTTATTTTTTTTTAATTTATTTATTATTGTCTCTTAATCAATATAATATATTTGTAAGACGCATATATAATTATTTTCCTAGTATTTTATATATATAATATTTACATATAGAAATTGATAGATATCTATAAACATAAAGTATAATAATTAGAAAATATCGGAGTAAATCATAAACTAAAAAAATAGTATTAAAAAATAGAAGAAACTTAGGTGTTCCCTTATCAATCATTTGATATTTTTAGGAAAATTACAATTTGTTGTCAACTTATTAATTAATTACAATTTTAGTTTTTTATCAAAATTTTTAATCTAATTCTTAGCAAATGATTTTGAGTTATCTGACTCCATATAAATATCCATTATAAATTCTGAATCTTTTGATTGATTCAATGAAGCTTTTGAAATATTTCTCGGTAAATTCTACAAATAAATTCAAGAGAATCTCGATTAAAATAATTAAGAAAATTTCCTAGTGAGCTCTATAAATAACAAGCCAAAAATTTAAGTTTATCTAAATTTCCATAACTTATTTCGATTTATTCCGAATTTTTTCCAGTGGGAATCATGTAAAATCTTTCCCACCAATTTCTTTATTTTCCCTTATTTTTTTCTTTTCTGGTTCATATTCTTTTATTTTAAAGATAGCTTCTTCTTATCACATTGAAATATCACGATAACTAAATATAACTTTCCAAAGTGAAAACACTTTATGGCACAAAATTAGATGAAAAAATCCTCTTACCACTTAAAGAGAAATATCTATTACTATTTAAAGAACCAAATTGGGATAAAGATCTTGGAAAACTAAAATATGCACAATAATTAATAACACAGAATAAAATCAGAAGGAAAGGATATTCTAATAAAAAATAGATCAAATTAGGATGAAAAATATTGTCCAGTTGATGAATCGTGCTTTTCTATAACCAATGTCAATTTTGCTAGAATTTCTTTTCTGATGACATCGCCGTCTTTGACAATTATCTTAATTTCCCATTCTTATTCTCAGAAATAGCATTAATTTTTCGGTATTCTCTCCTCCAAAATGTTGTGGGAAACGCCTTTCTAATATCCACATAGAGACTTGGCAATTTCCAGCATTTGCTGTCGTTATCTATCTAACAGGAATCTAATGAATAAGGGCTCAGACAGGCAGTATTCTTGCCCTTTTCGAACCTATCAGGAATTTTATTTGAAGCAGTGTCCTGAAAAACCCTCTCTATATTTCGATCCATCTGGGATGTGTCTTTATTCTCACAGCAGATACCTTGTAAGCAAACAGGAACTGGTTAAATGCCTTGGAAGAGTATATACGATAGCCTTGGGCCTTTGTAAGTGGTTTCTAGGTATATGTGCGCGGTTAGAGGTATGAAAGGTTACAGATAAGCTATGCTTGTTAGCCTCTAATTTGTGCCATTGGGAAAATTTTCCTGCCCAAGCTCGATTAAGAGCCTCTCCTAAAAGTGCTGTGATCTACTGACTTTTACAAATGGCAATGTGAACAACCAGAACGCCTAATAGGATATTATATTATTCTAACTTTTAACTATTCCATGCATGACTGTTAGGATAAACTCTATGTCCTTTTGGTGAAAAATTGGTTTAAAATGGAAAAATGGTAGTAAATGAGATACAGTAGCTGTTAATAGCCATGTTTCTTCATTTCTTTGAGTACCACTTTACTGAAATCCGTAAAATGCTGAATCCCTCCAGTCCAAGCAGCGATCATCATGGCGTCAGTTATCTCTGTTCTGGTAGCTCCGACTTGATGAAGTCTTTCCAGGATTTTGATTGCACTTTCCGTGTTGTTGTTGGAACAGGCAATAGCAAAAACTATAAGGTGTTTTTGCTTCATGGAAAGCCCTGCTTCTCTTTCATACCAGACTGCTTTATAAAAACCAGCGATACCTTCGGCAAAGTCTTCGTTTATCTGTTCAGCATACTCAACTGACCTGGGCACAAAGCCCTTTATTTCCTTGAGTTCTTTAACATCTTTCCCCATGATTATCATATTTCAATAAGAGATAATCAGATAAAACAATATCTTTACAACTTTTCATGGATCTGACTTTTTGGAAAGCTCTAAGATGAATAATCTGGTATCACAAAAACTTCCACATGATTTTTTTATTTCCACAGTCTCAGGAAGCAGCTTAATGTTTGCCCTGCTGTTCTCCGGGATCAAGCTTTGAATATGGACTTCTCGCTTATACATATTCTCATTTAGCTTTTCGATCTGCCCATCTTTTTTGTGCAGCTGGTCCTTCGACAAACAAGGCCTTCACGCCGGATGAAATACCTATTCTCATCCCGAGCGACAGTCCTGACCTTTGTACATGGCTTCTAGGTGGGTTCTACGTTGACAATTAGGATGAGCTATTCCATATCTGGATAAAAATAAGAACAGATGTCACATTATGAAATATCTTTCCTGCCATGAAAGGGGAGCTTTTTGAAAACGAAGATAATATTTTCGGGTTTACAAAGCAGACAAGATTCTTAGCATTAATCTTGCATCCTCAAGCATGTTATGGTCGTTATTGAAATAAACGTATACTTTATCAGGTCCAGATTCACTTATTTTCCTGGCCGTTTCTTCGATCTCTTTTTGCGAATAATCATAACTGTACCAGCCTTCTCTTCCGTGAATTCTCATATAAATCATTTTTCCGGGGAAGATTCGGTTTCTGTAATCAGGCGAGTCTAACGGACACCAGAGTCACCTTTTCCATAAGCTCTGAGCACAGCTCTTCATTTCTTAGCAACTCTTTATTTCTGATCTCAAGAATAAATCTTTTGCCAAGCTCTGTGTCTTCCGCAAACCTCAGCGCCTTCGTGACATTATCGAACTTTGGAGGCATCTGAAATAGATAGAAATCAATAAGATGATCCATGGGTTCAAAAAGCTCTCGAAAATTATTCCAAGATTCAAGAGCACTTTTAGTGAACTTTCGCCAGTAAGTTATGGATCTGTGAACTTTTACAGTCCATCTGAGATCTGCTCCTTTCCTATTCCAGCTTTCAATTTGGTTAAGAGATGGATATCTGTAAAAGCTGGCATTAAGTTCGACAGTGTTCAGACCTGAATTCAGAATGAACCAATCCGATTTTTCTTTTTGTTCCATCCATAGTACCAGCCGCTTGTACCCACAAATGCATCCATATGATCCCTTTCGTATAGCGGTCTGATAACAGATTTATTTTTGGTTCGCTTGCAGGATATAGTATTTACATGTAGGAAAAGAGAAAAGCTGCTAAAAAGCATAATAAACACAATATTAACTTATCAGGTAACATAAAACAAATTCAGAACACCATGGCATGTGCAGGCAGCAGCAACGAAAGTACGTGCTGACATAGTGACTACAGTGTTCATTTTACTCGTTTTAATTGCGTTGTGGAGCTGTCCGGGATATATTTTGTCCATCCTTCTCCCGAGCGATAGCCCTGGCTTTTGTACGTGGCTTTTAGGTATGTTTGTGGGTTTGAGACGTTTTTAAGAGATTGGTAACTGACTCGCAAATGAGAAAAAGAATATTGAATACCGAAAAGAAGGTGAGGTGTAAAAATTTCATGGTGGATATTTTTATTAAAACTCCTTTTTTCTTCATTATGACTATTAAGACTACCAATTAAACAAAAAAATATCCCAAAGTAAATTTTTAATTCGTTAAGATATTGCTTTTCTGATTGACTTATTAAATAGTTCATTACTGTAAAATGTAATGGAACTGTAACGAGTGAATCTATTAAAGTCACCAGAAAATAATCCTGCACTTCCATTTATGCACTCGTTAGATCTGTATTCAGAATCATTTGTCATAAATTTGACTTCAATATGTTCAGAAGTTATGCATAAATGATTAATTTTTCAGAGGTCTCACCATTTATGGTATTCCGAAAAGCGATTTTAATAGACCAATCAGCACTATGACCAAGATCAGTAAGAGACTTACCAGTAGTACACTGATACTTATAAACAGTACAACGAAGAGAATGACGAGGAACATCATCATTGAAATAATGTCCGGTATCATAAGTGTCAACAGTACTAAATAGACCGTTCTTTTTACAAGCTTATATTTTCAACCATAAAAGACTTAGTGCCAACCGCAAAATAAAATATGCACCTTTTTAGACTGTACTCAACCAATTTCATAAGCAGCTCCATCTATTTTGGTCCAAAATAATTATGTGTTGCCTAGTTATTTCGTAATAAGTCCTTAGCAGTTAAAAGTGCGCCTGTCACAGATATTCCTCACAGTCTGCCTCGCCCTTTATAGGCTTCATGCTAGCCGGTGGCACGGGCATTTTTTCAGAAAGAATTTTTCTTTGCGCCTCAAGAAGTTCAGGTTCTTTTCCCATAAACTCTGCAGCACACAGAACTCTGTTTTCCACCTTTTCGGCCAGCTCTTTTAACTAGTTGTAGCCTCCCAAAGATCTAAGCAGATGATGGTCCAGAATCAGCATATCCACACATCTCGGGCCAGAAGTAAAACGTTTCCAAGGCTTCTGTCCTGCTCTAGGAATGCACTGTGAAAGATACAGAAGAAGACCTTCAGACTATAAACAAAATAGTTGCGGAAGCCAAAAAGGTTTCTCAGTTCGGAGTTTCCCTGGAGCCACGGGAAAATCGAAAGCAAGATAACATTGAACTTAAATTGTTCTAGAGAGCCTCCGGAGGGTAGCCGAATATAGTGGCGATATCGCAGAAGTTGCAATCAATATGGATGTAAAAAAATTTGAACCTCAAGTATTTAATATACAGATGAGGATATAACAGTTAATTCTCAAAATCTCTTAATCTGATCTTATTCTTTTATCCGAGTTATTGCTTCCAAACATCTCTTTGCTTCTCTCAAAGGATAGTCACTGTAGCTTGTACTAGACTTAAATATTGCAATTCTTAGCAAGCCATAAGCCATGTAAAACGGAATAACTCTGGTTATTTTACGGAATTCTTCTTCATCTTTGCTGTAATGTTTCAGAAAATGGCGGATATATGGCTCTGCCCTCTGGCTTGATCCTTTCCGCGCAAAATAGTATTTTAGCTCGGCACAAAGTATCCCAAGATCGCATGCAAAATGCCCATGCCGGGATGCAAGTTCGAAATCCAGAAGAAATGGTCTTCCCCTGTGGAATATATAGTTTACAGGAGTAGAATCATTGTGGATCATGCAGCCGTTTTTTATATCCAGCAGGGAACTGTGCCACCATTTTCCAAACAAAAGTTTATATTCATTTCTTATATGCTGGTTGATGTTGAGGTGATTCAAAACATAATTAAATTTTGAAAATTCCTTCTCTTTGTCATATTTATATGTCTGCGTATTATCGTGAAGTTTTCTAAGTATATCTGCAACAAGATCTAACTTTTCCTCAAGCTCTTTCCTGTGATTAAAGTACCAGAATAAAGGCCTGCCAGGTACGTATCTGCTGACCAAAACACAACTAAAATCTTTATTTATTGCGATAGGTTCCGGGACATCAATTATCTTTTGGGCTATTTTAAGGTATTCATATTCCTTTTTCATCAAACTGTAGCTATCGTATTTTTTAATGGTTCCCGTAGGTATTGCAAAAAATTTAGCTATGGCACTGAATCCTTCCCCGTTAAATTCGTATTTGCAGACCCTGTGCGATGCATAACTGAGCCTAAAGGTACGAACTTTACAGTCCTTGTCCTGTATTATATCCCTAAGTTTCTCGACAAGCCAGTCCCTGAAAGTATCACCTGGCTTTAATGTCCTAATATATTCAAAAGACGCTACGAATTTCCCCTCCCTTCTTATCTGAGAAAACTTAAATCTCCACAGAATTTACGCGGTTTTTAGGCATCAGAACGAAAAACTCAGGGCTATTCAGCTGAAATCGTATACCTATCTGACAGGACTCTCTTTTTGAGAGGAAATTTCTCAGCTGATTTTTAAGCTGATTTTTTTTATCTGGATTTATTATTTAATTGGATTAACCACCGATTTGACTCCATGTTGAGGCTTATCTTGTCTTCCTTGGCAAACCAGACAATAGCCATCAAAGCCATTTGGGAATCGAAGCCGTTAGTGCTCAGATGAGTCTTTATCTTGTTAAAACTGCATTCCCCTTCTTCCAACTTGTGTTACAGCACTCTCTAAGCTTCCTCTACCTTTATATTCATATTCTCCATCGTGTTATCACCTGTCTAATTTTCAGAACTTTACTGCTTTTGAAAATTGGATACTGTTTTTGAAATTATAAAGTCTATAAAAAATAAAGATCTATGTAAACTCAAGAAATTTACTCGGAAAATCCCTTTGAATACATAACAGAATTTCTTGTACCTGAATAAAGCCTTTTTCTTTTGGTAGGGTCGTGACCTATTAGCTGGTTAATATTTCATCTTAAAATGCACTTTGTTCAAATGCACTCGTTTTCTAAGTTTACATGTATACGGAAAACCAAAACAAAAACCAAAACCTAAACAGAGTGAAAAATGAGATGCAGAGCACAAGTATGTGAATTGATAGAAGTAGCTTCGTGAATCTGTCCCTTTTTTATTTTCAAACCAAGGAAACGAGTTGACTTTGCAACTCTTCTCAGATTTGTTCTTATTACAAACACTAATAATTCTTTTTGGAATGATTCGATTGTGGTATTTTCGCTATTTTCTCAGGATAACAAATAGATTTTCTGGAAAAAATTCGAACAATGCATTTTTTTTCAGTTCAAAGTTGAAAAGCCTACTAAATTTCTGTAAAACAAGCATTTTTAACAGAACGACTACTTCAATTTCCTGTCTACTTCAAAAAATACTGTTTTGTTAAAATATATGGACTAAAAAAATTATGCAAAAATATTTCCAATCAATTGAAAAAATCAATTTCGTCAAGTCTATCTCTATTTAACTAATACTTTTAATTTCTTTTTTAAAAATAGATCAGTCAGAATTTTAATGAGTAAAATTTTTTAAGGCATTTAAACTCCACAATATCCAAATGCACAGAAATTAATTTTAACTATTTAATAAATATGATCACATTTATTTACTGTTTGATAACCCATATTCTATAAAGTTAAAATTGAATCTGACGAGAAATGATGACAAAAGTGGTTTCATCACGCTACAAGCTTATAAAGTATTAATGAAGATACTATGGTTGTAAAAATAAGACTGCTTAAAGGGTTATAAAAATCTATCAAAAACTCCGATCAAAAATGAATAAATGCCATGCTCAAGGATAGTATTAAAAGAAAAAAACAGTTCTCTCATTGAGTAAGCTTGTAGAGTCATAGAGGAGCCATGCAGACCCTAATTATATGCATAGACAGAGATAATGATCTTGGAGAAAAAGCAAATTTAGAAACCCCTATAATAGGAAGGGAAGCAAATATTCAAGCTGCTGTCGCACTTGGGATCGCAGATCCGGAGGACTCGGATACTAATACCATTTTCGGAGGAATCCGGATACTTGACGAATTGCGAGCAAAGGGAGCTGATGTAGAGATAATCTCTTTTGCAGGGGACAAAAATGTAGGAGTTATTTCGGATCAGAAAATAGCGGAGCAGCTCGAAAATTTTCTCCAGAAGAATGAAGTGCAGAGGTCGATCTTTGTCTCGGATGGAGCAGAAGATGAAACCTTGGTTCCGATAGTTCAATCCCGTATGAAAATCGATTCCGTAAAAAGAATTGTGGTAATGCAAAGCGCAAACCTAGAAAGTACTTATTATATCCTTAAACATGCCTTCAGCAACCCGAAAATATCCCAGACTTTTTTTGTACCTTTAGGACTTGCTTTTCTTATTTATTCTATATTTCTGCTTGCTCATTATCCAGAGGGTGCGATTGTAGGAATTCTCGCAGCTGTTGGGCTTTACATGTTGTATAGGGGATTTGGGTTAGATGATATAGTTGCCCTTGAAGAAGAAAGGTTAATTGATGCTTTTCTAGAACAAAAAATGGTTTTTATAAGCTATATGGCTGCCATACTTACCAGTCTTGTAGCGACTTCATATGGTGCTATGGAAGTATGGAAACTTTATTCGAGAGAAGGAGTCTGGTACCATGGAACTCTTACTCTTATATCAGTTTTCGTTCATGCCTCTGCCTGGTGGTATGTAGGAGCCCTGATACTTGCGGACTTAGGAAAAATATTTGATCTAAGGATGGAAGGTAAACCAATATATAAAAATGTTTCAATTTCTCTCTTTATCATCGCAACTGGGCTACTTTTTTGGGGTGCAACTACGTATATTTTAGCGGTATTTTCACTCTCAACAGGGGGTACTAATGAGACATCGCTAGCACTTCAATATTTTGTGTACTCGACTATTATTGCAGTTCTTATTGCTCTTGCAGGAATAAAATACTCCGTATCAAATAAGACTATTGAAGACGGGAAAAGAAAAAAAAGAGAAAAAAAACAAAATTCACCTGAAATTAAGGAGATTAGTAAAGAGAATTAAAATCGAATATATTTCGTAACCTGTAGGGAGCAACTGGTCTATTCGCGCCCCAGTATTGGAAATAAAGGAATTATCCTAACTCAAATATTTTTATTCACTTATATGGTTTTGTTACTCCCTGGTTCCCCTGATTTTCAACTTCGTTTTTAATTATATCGGAGGTTGTATAATCATTCACAGTATCAATGTAACCTCTATCCCTCAAAAAATTACACTGAACGAAAAAGAGTATTAGTGAAGATCTATACCAGCAAGCAATGATCTCAATTTTGATGCTGAGAGGATACTGAAGCACCACAAAAACCAAAATAAAGCTGTAAAAGGGTTAGATTTAGAAAAAAAAACTTCTCAGGGCCTTTTAGTTAGTTTGAAAAAAACATCAATGAATCGAAGCATTATCAGTGATCATGATCTTAACTCTGGTAGTTTATCTTATGGCAGAATGGAAAGGAAGAAAAAATTTAACGGAAAAAGGGAAAATAATACCAAAAAATTAAGAAATGAGCTCATAAGTCCACATGAAGCGGGTTTTCATTCTGATAATAGAATTACAAAATTTAAAATGGAAGTTTATTTAAAACTGGTAATTCAAATCACAAATTAAGATTAATTCAAAAAAAATAATCAAGTTGATGGGTAAAAATTTTAACAAATGCATTTTTGAGGAAGGACTTGTGGAAAATCGATCGATTTTGTGATTTTCATAGTAATGATACTCTCTTGGAAAGATTATTACTGATTATAGAAGAAGATTTGTTATTGAATTATCATATGAGATTGCAGTTAAGCCCAGAACCTCACCCAAAAATGCTATTTCAGATATTTCTATTCTATGGTATATTTCTTGTTAAAAAACATATGAATATGCCTCAGGAAAAATTTTATTATTTTTAACGAGTACCTAAGGCTTTAGATGAGAAAAAGTTCAAGGTTGGGAGATTAGTCAGATATAAAGATTAAATAGAATATGTAAAAGTGAGTGGAAAATTTTAGATAA
The DNA here is from genome assembly GCA_963833425.1 of uncultured Methanosarcinaceae archaeon. GTDB lineage: Archaea > Halobacteriota > Methanosarcinia > Methanosarcinales > Methanosarcinaceae > Methanosarcina. Next base: position 234,753 of record CAWHXP010000005.1, read on the forward strand.
GTAGTGGAAATGGTTGATATGTTGTTTTACCCAGCGGATAGTCCCAAATTTATTTACATAAACCATAATTGGAGCTTTTTTGACCATTTTATTAAATTGGTTCGTGTGGGAGCTTATCCGTAGTGGGGAAAAATGTATTTTGTTTCCTTGGGTTTTTCACCTCCCTCCCATTTTGTTTCGTCCGGAAACTCTTTATTTGTCAGGGCTTCAACCTTTGCAACTTCAGGATGTTGTTTTAGAAATTCAATTGAATATGCAGTAGTTCCTTTTGCAGATGATTGAAATATCTCATCGATCTCTTCCCGGCTAAACTGTCCATGGTAAAGAAGAAGTTGAGTCACTTTTTCCCTTGAAGCCTGAGGTTCTTTTTCATAGCTTAGCGAGTAGTACAGTTTGCTGATGATTACTCTCAAACTCGATGGCCTGCTTCTTTCATTGTCTTTTAACTCAAATGGACTTTTATTCTTTATTTTTTGTAGAATTTCAATCAAGTCATACTGGCTCGTAATTAACACCCCTAATAAAATTTGGTTTACAGATTAAATAAAAATTCCTAAATGCGCCGGGAAAAGAAAAAAGTATCGGAAAAATAAGGGCAGAAGAAACATTGCAAATTGAATAAATGATATAAAATGCGGCATCAGAAAATTGTCCTCATCATCTTTTGCTCAGTCGGGGTAACTTTCATCATCGCCGCAAAGTCCAGTATATCGGTGGTCTTATTTATGGTTACTGCCTTTATTGCCGCAATTTTTTTTCGCGGAATTATTTTCCCGGTATTTGAACAAATTCAAAATTATATTACTCTACATATCGAGTTCAAAGACTTACGAGGAAGAAATTTGAAATTCGAAGCCATAGCCATAGAAAACATACCCCTTATACATAAAGGAGACGATCTGCCCTCGATAATATCTGAAAATATCAAATTTCAGGACAGGGACATTGTTATCATTGCCTCGACAGTTGTTGCTAAAGCTGAAGGTGATACCTTTAGGCTTGAAGATATCAAGCCGGGAGAAAAAGCACTTGAGATTTCAGCCAGAAATGGGAAAGATGCGAGATTTATCCAGGCTATTCTGACCCGAAGTAGTGAAGTCCTTATAGAAATACCTTTTATGCTTGTAATAACTCTTACAGGACACACCTGTGTAAATGCAGGAATTGATGAATCTAATATCGAAAATGGGTTTTTTCTTTATCCTCCAGAAAATCCGGATTTTAGTGCTTCAAAGATTGGAAGTGGGCTTGAAAGGCTGAGTGGTAAAAAATTAAGTGTAATCGTTACTGATACAAATGGTAGAGCTTTTAAGATTGGACAAACTGGTGTTGCCATAGGAATTTATAATATAAAACCTATAAAAAGCTGGATTGGAAAAAAAGACTTATTTGGTAAAACACTTGAGACCACAGAAGAGGCAATTATAGATGAACTTGCAGGTGCCGCAAATCTTCTGATGGGTGAGGGTGCAGGAGGAATTCCAGTGGTTATCATTAGAGGGCTTGATTATTATTGCGAAAGCAAAACATTTATAAAAGAAATTTATTTCCCTAAAGAACGGGATATAATTAAAAAAGGGCTTATTTGCCTGCATAAAAAAATCTGAATTAAAAACATGCGCTTAAGATCTCATATGTCTGTCTAAAAAAAATCTTAAACTTTAATTTTAATAAATTTTTCAAAATGTGAATAGTTTAATTTTTTCCAAAAAAATTAAAACTTCGAATTACTAGCTCAAACAAATTAAAGTACTGCCCCCTATACTATACTTTGGTCATTGATTTCATCATTTCTCGATTAGGAGGATTGCATCATGCTGTTTTTCCAAAACCTCACTAAACTAATTAGTTCATTGCCATCGAAGGTTAAGTGTGACCTTGATCATGTGTTAAATTGACTCTATCGGACAAACTGTTTAAATATATTCAGTTACTCTAATTTTCTGTACCAGAATTAGTTATGATAATAACCAGATTTTGTGGTTTAGACGCACAAAAATATTTTTTAATTGCCACTATTCTTAATAGATCGGATTAAAAAACTGCAACCTTTGAAAAAAAATGAGGGGTAATTTTAGTTCTTAAATTGATTCTATCAGAAAATGTAATGTTGTCTCATGTGAATCTACAAATGATTTTAGGTTTACAGTTATTATTCTTTGATAAGGGATCTACCTTTTATAACTAAAAAAGAATGATTTCTGAAAACATTTACGTACAAAAAACGGGTAGGATAGATCTGGAAGCCATTTCATAATTTTCATTGAATAGCATGAATCAGTTATCAAAAGTTCTCCCAAAAATCATAGAAAATTTAGTTTTTAAGCTCGAAGTCGCCATAAAATTAAGAGGATTTCGATAAACCTCTGATTTCAACAAATTGCTTAATACCTTTTATAAACTATCTACCTAAAAGTGGGGTTTATCGAAATCGTCTTAAAAAAAGAACATATCTAAAAAATGAAACTTATACTACTCAGAATCTGAAATGTTTAATATGAATGATACCTGGCAGATTTTTTTGGTGTCTCTCCATGCAGTTAGTTCAAATTTTGGTAATATCTATATTTGATTAAAATATTGAATTTCAAGAAAAATCATTCTTTAAGTGAATTTATAATATTTAATTTTGAAGCCCAATTTGATTCAGCTTTTATTACTTGGACTAAGCCATCCAAAGACAGTCGGACCGAGAATGATGCCGCCAAAAAGCTCGCCCAGGACCGCAGGAAAACGAAGACTCCTCATTACATGACCGCACAAAAATGCTACGAAAAGCATCACAGAGATCTCCAGGAAAAATATTACCATATCCATTGGTGCCATACTGAATTATTCTCATTACTTAAATTATAAAAGAATATGTCCAAGATTGACCTATAGCACTCGAAAATGCTAATTAAGTAAACATTTTTGCATCCACAGGTTTGTCTAAAAAACACATGACTGGTCCATAATAAGCTATATATAAAAATGAATTTTGACCAAAGCAAAGCATTTTTATTAGGCTATTCGTGAAAGGTCTTGGAAAGATATCCTGATCCTAGAATCGACTTTCTGTAGATCTTTCTTCAAAAATAGTCTTTTTCACAATTATTCCATCAACTTAATTATCTTATTTTTAATTTAATTTAGATCTGTAATTTGGATTATCACGTTTGAGTTAATTCCAATTTTTCTTTTTGTAATCTTTCTCATCCAACTTTCAACAGATGTACACAAAAATAACATTTCTTTTCTCAATATGGCAGTAGCTTAAAATTAATCTAACTTCGATAGATAATAGTGAGCAAATAAGCAAACAAATTCTATATGTTTGTACATTTGCGATGTCGTTTGCATTTCAATGAATCAGCCATAGCAAATCTGTTCTGCGCATGAAACCGCAAGCATTCATCTAACTGGAAACTTAATTATAAAAACATTAAGCACTTAATAACGGAAGATCAAGTTTTAGGATTATAAGTAATCCCCAAAACTTCGCAGATATTCTTTGCATAGCTCACATACAGCTTTCATTTTGTATTTTCTGTGCCGTTAAAAGCCGTTTTATAATATCCTGCGTTCAATCCATTTCCACTAAACTTTTTCACAATCAGTACTGATGTAACTGTTTTCCCAATATCTGTATTTGTGGCAGTGAGAAATAACTCTTCACTCACAGCATCTTCACCTCAAATTTAAGCTCTTGAATCATTCTCATATCATCACTAATGATGATTCCTGAAGTTGTCAGCATATCTCCGGATATAGCAGCATTAGCACCTGAAAGAAAGAGGGACCTGCCTTTATCTGCTAGAAGGTTTCTGCCCCCTGCCAATCGAATAGCAGCATCGGGTAAGATAAAGCGAAAGATTGCCACTGTTTTGCGCACTTCATCAGCTGTCAGCACAGGGAGTTTCCCATAGGGTGTTTCGGGGATTGGACTTAAAATATTAACAGGAACAGATTTGATACCTAATCCTCGAATATCCAAAGCCATATCAATGCGATCTTCTATTGTTTCGCCAAGTCCTATAATGCCACCGCTGCATACTTCAAGTCCTGCTTTTTGTGCTGCTTTTATAGTATTTATTTTATCGTCATAGGTATGAGTTGTGCAGATATTAGGAAAATTTTTGCGTGAAGTTTCCAAATTGTTATGATATCTTTGCACTCCTACATTTTTTAGTTTTAATAACTGTTCTATAGACAATAAACCATGGGATGCACATAAAGAAATATCACAATTTTTTCTGATTTTACTGTAACTATTACAAACGCTTTCTAGTTCATCCGCACCCAGGTTCTTCCCTGATGTCACCACAGAATATCTCAAAATACCTTTGTCACGGTTGTAAATTGCTTCTTTCAATAAGCTTTTACAATCCAAAAGAGGATACTTCTCTATGGAAACTTTATAATGAGCTGACTGTGCACAAAATTTGCAGTTTTCCGAACATTTCCCATTCTTTCCGTTAATAATTGTACAAATGTCAAAGGCGTTGCCACAGAAATGCTGACGCAACTCGTTGGAAGCTGTGCTCAATTTATCTAAATCAGCACTAATCAATTGCATCGCATCTTCTTTATTAATTTGTAATCCATTTAATATTTTGTTTTTTATTTGTTGTATCATAAAACATTAACCGCCTTTCAGGACCCATTTCCAAAGTTAATATAATATTATTCAAATAACAAGTACAAACAAATAAAAATATATAAATTGCTCCAGAATTTTAAAATCTAGTTTGATCAATTACTCAGATGCGACTTTATTTCATCGTTTTGTTTTCTTACCATATTGTATGCATCAGCTACTGCAAATATCCAGATACCAAAAAATGTGAAAAATCCGATAATGAGGGCCATCAAGCAGAAGCTAAAACCCAATGCAGCAATTATTGCAATTCCTCGAAATATATCCCTGCATAAATCTGGCCAAGCCCTGGAATTATGCAAGATAATAACGCTGCAAGAGTAGAACTTTTTCTTTTATTCTTGATTTTTTTCTATGCCATGTTCAGGACATATTTCTGCCATCGTATGGATCTCTGCATCTGTATCACATGTTCTACAATATGCTTTTTCCATCGTACTTACTCCATTAAGATAATTATCTTCATTTAATAGCATATTACTAAATTATGCTCAACAACATTCAGTTCTTTCAATTATTTGGGGTGCTACTATGCATTATAACATTTGCAACTCTGAAGTTTTTTCTGCAAGAATGAGATTGGGTTGATCATGAATTTCAATTTGATTAGAGTGTGGTGGGCAAAAAGTACCGGATTTTTGCTTTCTATCAGGGAAAACGGTTATTGAAAGATTAGATAGAGAATGCCCTTTACTCCTAATTTCTAGCTCCTTATACCAACCAAAAGCGGCCCTTTTCACTTCAATATCTCGCTCTTTTAAAGAACTCTCAAGGCCAGTAAAAATTTCAATTGCAGTTTCAGGGTTGCTTAAATCGTTTGTAAAATGGGCATACGGATAAATCATAACCTTTTTTGTTTTTATCCTTTCGAGGCGCCTGATAACTTCTAGAGTGGCATTTTCAACAATATTATGTGGATTGTCCTCATCGATTTTCTCAGCACAGCAGAAAAGAACGACACATTCTTCCATATAATCTTTTTTTACAGCTATTGGCTCTGCTAATTTTGTTTTAGTCTTGATATAGTACCGTACATAATCAACGTGGACAAAAATAATTCTAATTTTGAGTCCTCCTTCCGAGTTAACTGAACTTTCCGATAAGAGCACTTATGCTATCACTTGTAACCATACCTATTATGCAGTTTTCTGAGTCGATGACTGGAAGTGCGGAAATTGAGTAGTTTTCCATGATTGACGATGCAGTCTCGATTTTATCGCCTCCATGAACATACCAGACATCACGTGTAATTATCTCATTCAATTCAATTATTTTACAGGCAACTGCTTTTGTAATATCCCAGGAAGTGACAATACCTTCAAGTTTTCCATCTTCTGATACGACAGGTAGATGATTTACTTTCTTTTTTACCATGAGTATTGATGCATTTTCTATTGTCTCATCTCTGGAAACTGAATACAGATTCTGGTTCATGACGTCACTTACAAGAATCTGTGATAGGAAACTTCTTATTAGGTAATTCATCTGCCCTTCTTCAAGCAAGAAGGCATCATGACCATATTGAGACCTGATTTCTTCGTATTTTGCATCAACTCCATTTGCCGTAAGAGAAGATACGATTTCTTGAGCTTGATAAGGAGGATAGAGCCAATCTGAAGTTATGGAAATTACAAGGTACTTTGCAGTAACTCCAGTAAAGCCTTCCACGAGGGACCCATTCTTTGAAAGGTCAAAGAAATCCACACATTTTGTAATATAGAGATACGAATTAGCGTCAAAACGCTTTGTAAAGGTGTCTCCCTGATGATTCAGATAGCTTTCTACCTGAAAATTTGGTGAGCGATCTATACCTTCTTCATCCTGCTGAACTCTTCCAAACTTCTTTTGCATCGAAGCATCGCTTAGGTAAGTTATATGGCCCACCATGCGTGCAAGTGCAAGTCCTTGTACAGGTATTTCTTTCCCGTAATAATTCCCTTTGTTCCATTTCGGGTCATCAGTTATTGCTTTCCTTCCGATTGCTCCGAATGCAATTTGTTGTGGGGTTGAGGATGCAGTGGTAGCTATTGCGATAGCCTTTTTTACCATTTCAGGGTAGCTCACCGTCCATTGAAGCACCTGCATCCCGCCCATTGAACCGCCTGCAACTGCATAAAGTTGTCTTATTCCTAGATATTCGATCAGTTTCTTCTGGGCATTCACAATATCTGCTATAGTAATTACAGGAAATGAGATGCCATAGGGCTCCCCTGTTTCAAGATCTATGGAAGAAGGACCTGTGGATCCCTTACAGCCACCCAATATGTTTGAACAAATGACGCAGTATTTCTCTGTATCAAATCCTTTGTTTGGGCCAATTACTATGTTCCACCAGCCGGGCTTTTTATCTCCCTTATGAAACCCTGCAGCATGGGCATCACCTGTTAAGGCGTGGCAGATTAGGATGACATTGCTCTTATCAACATTCATCTTTCCATAAATTTCGTATTCTATACTGACATTGGAAAGAGTTTTCCCACTCTCCAGACTTAAAATTCCAGGAATTTTGTAGTTCATTGAACGAACTATTCCTAAATTTTGGCCTTTTTTTCCCGAAAAGAAATTTTTAAAGGAGGGAACCTTGACCGAAATTTCCATGTTCATACCTCTGGAAGTGCATGTTCTATATTGAACTTTATGTTTTCAGTATCATTCAGACCCATGGGCAAAGTTCCTCTAAAAATATTTTATAGATATTCAAGACTACATAGGGCTTCAAACGTTCCTTGCATCCTGATATCTTGTACCATCCTTCTATTCTATCCCTTTTTCAGCTTTCTTTCGAGTAAGAAGCGGAACCTAACTCACTTAATTCCGAGTTGCGCTGAGAGTATAGTCACTCTGCCGTTCTGGTATACATTCGATTATCATATACATTCACAATTGTGACAGCGTTATCGCATTTGTGATACTAGTATAAATATTTATTTCTTAATACGAGAAAAGGAGAGTATGGATGAGATTACTTTAAGAAAATATTTAGTGAAAAGTTGAAGAATTAATTCGTCAGGCTCCCCTTAAAATTAAATCAGAAAATAATTTTCTCCAGATTATAGCAAAAAGCCTTCTCTGAAGCAGAACATTTTTTTTATTAGAGAATTTTCTTTTCAATTTTTAACTCTTTCTTTTTCTGTTTCGATTATAAATTCCTTAGAACTTGATCTTTTTATATTTTGTATAATTTCAGAGTGCTAAGAATATGGTCTGCAAGTTTAAGAACTTCAGGCATGCACTCGAGATATACATAAAATATTATACTATGATCTTTTTGTTGGTGTGAAGGGATACAAATTTTTCTAGATTTTAATCTGGAATGAAAATACTCTACCAGTTTTCAATAAAATCTACTACATTTATTGGGTTTGCAGACTTGTGTAGATACAGATTCCGTTGTCACTACGACTGAGTTATTTACGTAGCATATGACAATTACTTTTGGATTTTTTCCCCTAATATTTCAAAATACTTTGCAGTTATGATTCTTTCACTGGTAGCCTAAATCCGGAATAGATAAAATAATTATCATTTTAATAAAAATAATTGGTGTCGAGTCTGCCATTAAATGAACACCTGCAAAAACTATAAACCCAAGTTTTGAGCTCACTGCTACTGTATAGGAGGGAAGAAAATCTGCAACAAAATCCACAATGCTCTGAACTTTATCATGTGTGTAAGAATGTACAAAGATTATTGTATTCGTTTCTTTGCTAAGTTTTTTATTTCTTCTGCAATTTCCCAGTTTTCCATACTAATCTTTTTCCTCAAACTGCAGGAGTAAAAATAAAGAAATCAGTTTTAATAAAACAATCAGTTATTAATTGTTATCTTCTTCCATTAATTCCGCATATCGGACAATTATCTGTTTTGTTAACATTTAGTTCGCTAAAAGAGCATGAAAAACCGTCCCATAACAAGAGGCGATTTTCCAGAAGCTTTCCCTGGCCTGTTATATATTTAATCGCTTCATTTGCCTGAATCGCACCAATTACCCCTGGGGTTGTTCCAAGTACCGGAAACACTTCTTTTTTGAATGAGCTAGGGAATAAACAGCAAAGACATGGTGTTTTTCCTGGGATTACTGTTGTCACTTGGCCCCTATACCCTGATACTGCGCCGTGAATGAGGGGTATTTTTCGTTCAACTGAAAGCTTATTCAAAGCATGTCTAGTATCAAAATTGTCAAGCGCATCTATGATCAGGTCACAAAGAGGGACTATTGAGCTTACATTCTCATCAGTTATTTTTTCCTTGATCGTATCCACTTTTATTTCAGGATTCAGAGAAATAAGTTTTTCTTTCGCAGATTCTACCTTATCTCTTCCAATGTCTCTTTCATGGTGGAGAAACTGTCTATTCAGATTGCTGGAATCTACTATATCAAAATCTGCAATTATTATTTCCCCGACACCTGCAACCGCGAGGTAAGTTGAGATCGGAGACCCTAACCCCCCTGTCCCAGCAACAAATACTCTTGCCTTGCTTAATTTTTCCTGGCCTTCTACTCCAAAAAGCATTATTTGCCGGATATATTTTCCAGTTATATTTTTATCCATTGTTCTTCTCCAAAATTTGGATCCTTGATATTTTTAAGATAAATAGTAACTATTCTAGGCGGATAAATAAACATCAATAGCCACCTTTTTTAAGATTTAATTGGGATACTTTTCTCAAATAATTTGCATCAATTGTTGGCTTTTAATCACGCTTTTTAGCATGGCTAGTAATAGCATTTGTCTGCTACATAAAAATCAATATCAATAAGTTGATTTTTAGTAGGCTGAATAGTTATAATAAATCATTCTATCCAGGAATCAAGTCCTTTTTTTCTGAGATAGTCGTTAATAGCTTCATGGACTGCTTCTTCTGCAAGCATTGAACAGTGCATTTTTGTCGGTGGGGGTCAATCAAGCGCTCCTGCAACTGCTTTATTTGAAAAATTCCAAGCTTCTTCCAGAGTTCTTACTTTGATTATTTTGGTTGCCATACTGCTTGATGCGATCGCAGCCACGCATCCAAACGTCTGGAACTTCACGTCTGCAATCCGATCTCCGTCTATTTTGAGGAATATCTTCATTAAATCTCCGCATTTTGCGTTTCCAACCTCACCTATTCCATCACTGTTCTCAATACTTCCCATATTTCTGGGATTTAAAAAATGGTCCATCACTTTAGCGCTGTAATCCATGAGCTATCCTCTATCAATATTTTCCAATCTTCAAATTATTCAAAAAACTTCTTCTGACTCAAAATTTCTTAGCAATTCTCCATCTTATTTTGTTTCCCTCATTCTTTTTCTTAAAGAGTCCTATATTCCTGAGGCGTCAATGGTGACATATTCCTTAGCTTCTGCACTATTTCAGGAAGAATCTCAAGTATCCTATCCACATCTTCTGGGGTATTCATCATTCCAAGACTCGATCTCAAAGAACCGCGAATTATCTCATGCGTGGCTCCACAAGCTGTAAGCACATGCGAGGTCTCGAGAGAAGAAGAGTTACATGCGCTTCCGGTGGATGCTAAAATTCCTTTAGCATTTAAGGAAAGCAGAAGAGATTCTCCTTCTATATATTCAAAAGTTACATTTACGTTGTTTGCGAGCCTTTGTGTGGGATGCCCGTTGAGATGGGTTTGGGGAATCTTAAGAAGGCCTTTAATCAGGCGCTCTCTCATCTCAACCAGGGTTTTATTTGAGTCTTCAATTTCGCCTGTTGCAAGCTCTATAGCCTTCCCAAGGCCTACAATAGCGTGGACATTCTCGGTCCCTGCCCTGCGTTTTCTTTCCTGATTCCCACCATGAATAAGCGTTTCTATTTTTGTTCCTGTTTTTATGTAGAGTACCCCGCATCCCTTAGGTCCTTGGAATTTATGTCCTGAAAGGGATAGAAGGTCAATATTCATTTTTTGAACATCTATAGGGATGTGGCCTATTGCCTGAACAGCATCAGTGTGGAAATATATCCCGTTCTTTCTCGCAATTTTTCCGATTTCTTCGACAGGCTGAATTGTCCCGATTTCATTATTTGCAAGCATTATGGAAATGAGTATAGTGTCATTCCTGATTGCGTTCTTCAAATACTCAGGTGATAACAGTCCATATTTATCTACAGGAAAGTATGTTACCTCAAATCCCTCTCCTTCCAGCCATTCACAGGCGTTCAGGACTGCATGGTGCTCGATAGAGGAGGTGATTATGTGTTTCCCCTTGTTCCTGTTTGCAAAGGCTATCCCCTTTATCGCCCAGTTATCGGACTCCGTACCTCCTGATGTAAAGTAAATCTCGTTCTCTTCAGCACCTATAGCTTTTGCAATCTTTTTTCTTGCGTTTTCGATTGCATGTTTAGAGGTTTTCCCCAGATCATATATAGAGGACGGATTTCCAAAATATTCTGTCATGTAAAGTATCATACTTTCGAAAACTTCTTTTCTTACAGGAGTTGTAGAAGAGTTGTCCATGTAAATTTTCAAGTTCTCAACTGTCACACCCACACCTTCACAATTGTTAATAATCATAAAGATTATCACTATTTAATTTTTACCGTGTAATACATTAGGGTAAATTAGACAAATTTTTTAAAACTAGCTGTTTGTATAGAAATCATCAATTTATAGCTTAATCCCAGTACAATTATTTTTTACAATGAAAATAATATATATGGTAAACAATACAATGATTCACAATTGTGATTATTTAAGTGTGATGGTGATTATGGAAACTCCATGCCAGAAGGTTGTGTGGGATCTCGTCCCCGCAATAAGGGCTAGTCTTTCAATAGAACTTGTAAACAAAGGACAGTCACAGGCAACTTCTGCAAAGTTGCTGGGGATTGCGCCTTCGGCAGTTTCCCAGTATATTTCGGGAAAAAGAGGTTACAGGATCGAATTTAAGGGTGAAACAAAGGAATTGATAAAAAAACTTGCTCAGGATTTGATAGACAATAAAGTCGACGACTTTGTGGCAAGGATATGTAAGATCTGTGTAAATGCAAGAGGAATTGAAAGTAACTGCAAACGTAGTTTTGGTCTCGAAGATTTAGGTAAGAAAGCAGTGTAACTTGAAAAATAAAAGCTTATTTAAGTTGAATACACCGCAGCTTGCTGCGAGGATGTAAGCATATGTATTTTGACTAACTTTTATATTTGAGGTACAGAAACTCCTCGAGAATTATATCTTTAACATAAATTAGATTCACTAATGTGAATCATGTGTACATTCTTATATTGCTCTGCAAATACTAGTGTAGATTGGGCTCTGTAGAAATCCTTAATTTGATGCAAATTATTTCTACAATCTTTTTGTGTATGTCATACACTATGAGTTCAAATTTCACTTTTTTTACCGATTACGGAACTTTCTTGCCTTAAGTACTTCTCAAAACTTTCTTTTGGCAACAGAGAATGTTGGGTTCCGTTGCAAAAATAATTTTACTGCCTTTTTAGGCTATAACTATTACTTTTTGTATCATCATTGACCTGTTTATAGCATATAAATATCCCATTTGTGATGTTTTTCACTGGTTTTGTAAAATAGCTAGATTTTTTGCAACAGAACCCGTTTTCTTATATACCCGCCTGCCAAACTCTTCTGGAAATCGACGCTCAAGGATCCAGGTACATATTTGCGTGTCACCAGCTTTGGCGGCTTCATTAATGCGTTCCAAAAGAACTTTTGCAGCATCAGCATTATATTTTTGAATATATTTATAGAACTGATAATACTTTCCTGATTTCTCCGTCTGTCCCCTTTGCATCCAAAAATTGAATGTTTTATACGTGATTCCTGCAGCTTCGGAAGCCAAAGAATATGTGAGTCCCAAAGCAATATTATCACCGATTCTCTGTTGCAGTTCAGGAGTTAACTTACAAGGTCTAGACATGGTCACACCGTTTTTATTTCTTATAATTAATATTAGTGAATCTTGTATTTAATATTTAGTTAGTTTTGTTTTGCATGGAGACGAGCTGTAGACTGGATTAATCAAATATAAACCATTCTCAGACGCCATGAGCTATCTTTTGATATGTTCATGCTCTGTTTGCATTAGGCCTATCAAAAGTGAGCGATTGTAGGGCGATTTCGAATATTTTCTTGAATCTTATAGGTAGATTGGAGTAAGTGAACAGACCAAATAAAGCTATGAATGATAGATAAGACTTTATTTAGAAACTATACTTATTATTATTAAATTAAAATAATAATGTATTATTTTTAGCTTTAGCTTAGAGCTTTTCCGGTGCATTTAAGCATACAGGCGATGGGCTTCAGACAGCTATCGCCAAGAAATTCACATAATCTCTTTGGTACATTAACGATTGGAAGGTATTAGATATGTCAGAAAGACTAAGAATTAGTCTTGGTAAGTTAAAAGTGGCATTAAACATTTTTGTATGCTCATTGATCATTCTATTATTGATGGTACCATTTACAACTGCAATCAGTACACGGATGAGGATTACCAAGCTCTTGAGAACGATTCGTATTCTATAGGCGTCCAAGCTTATATCTATGGTCTTGCTCCAGTAATGATGCAGCGGACTGAAAATCTCTTTGCCACAACACCAGGTATGGGACATGCTCCGGTAAATCAGATGGGCTATTCTACACACCTTGCCACTGCAAACGACACAGATGTCGTTACACCTAACGCAGATACGCTTTACAATATTGCATTTCTCGAATTGGGAAAAGAACCGATAGTACTGCATGTACCAGACACCAATGGACGTTACTATGTCCAGCAGATGCTTGACGCATACACAAATACCTTCAACAGCGTAGGTAAACGGACCACTGGAACTGTAGAAGGCGATTTCGCTATTGTTGGACCTGGTTGGAACAGCAACCTGCCCACAGGACTCCAGGTGATTAAATCACCTACCAATTCCGTATGGATCATTGGCAGGATCCTAGTAAAAGGGGAATCGGACCTGCCCAATGTGCTGGCGTTACAGAAACAGTTTACTCTAACAACACTAAGCCAGTACGGGAAGCCAGCAGTCGCAGCTAAAAATGAGACACTTGCTGAATTTAAGGAAGCTGTAGCTTCACCTACTGCACAGGATAGCATACGGTTTTTCGAAGAACTACGGGTTGCCCTGAAGAATAACCGGCAGTAGCTGGAGAAGCAGCTCTCATGGCAGTCTTCGATCGGATAGGCTTGGGTAAGAATGAGACATCTATGGAACAAATTTAGATCCAGCTATTGCTGATGGGCTATCGCGAGCTATCAAGGACGGAGATCAGATCGTTAAGAGCTCTTGGAAGAACCGTAAAGGATTTTATATCAACGGTTGGACGTACAATACCAAAATGCGGAACATATGGATATGATTATCTGCTACGTGCAGCCATTACTGAAGGTTCACTTGGAGCTAATGTCCCTGAAGAAGCGATCTACGCAAAGACACAAACTGGTACAGACGGACAGCCACTGAGCGGTGCCAACAATTACTTAATGCACTTTGATAAAGGGAATCTGCCACCTGTGAATGCCTTCTGGTCATTGAGCATGTACAATACGACCACACACATGTTCGTGCCGAATTCAATCAACAGCTATTCAGTTAGCGAGCAGAAGAACAAGTTTATGTATAACCCTGATGGTTCCCTGGACATCTACATCCAGAACGAAGAACCAGTTGGGAAGGAATCAAATTGGCTGCCTGCACCTAAAGGAGATTTTTAGATGATATTGAGAATGTATCTACCAGGTCCCAAGGTATTAAATGGAACTTACCAGATTCCACAAGTGCAGAAAGTAGTATAGGCAAAAAAGATAGAAATAAGGGGCTGCAATAACCCCCCATTTTAATTATTGAGCTCATTTAAAGCTATATTAAATCTCATTTTTAATGTTTTTTTAGTACTCTTATGCACTAAGGCGGGGTTTTGACTAAATTAATTAAAATGAGCCATTCTCAGCCATTTTAAGAAGTTTTTTTACAAAGGGAATGATATTCTATATACTCTTAATAAAAGTCTCACTAGTGAGCTCAGGTTAAGTCATTTTTTCGACCAATCGAATCCCCATGATTTTACTCTCATAGCACGGTAGGTACCTTCAAGATATTTTTCCATGTATATCTATAACATTAAATATATATAATATAAATTATCGCTACTAGCTAAAACATGATAAACCGTAATTTATAATAACCATAGAGCAAAGAATGATCAATTACGGGGCGATGTATGGTGTTTTCTTTAATGAGTTAGGGTTATTAACTTATGATAAATTATAATTTCGTTGTAGAGCTTGAGATTAAGTCAGTTATTGTTTGGCGCGGGAAGGCTTCTGACTATTATAATTCATAAGATTGGGATCACATAATGTTAATACTAATTACTCTGCGTTAGGAATTTATATTCAGAAAAGTATATAATTTATTAAATATAATATATTTAGTATATTTCCCCACATATCATATAAGATATGTGATCGAGTTGCAGGGAACCCCTTCATCTGCAGCTCATAATATCTACTTTTTTGACATTTTAGGTTAACCTGATCACCTTAGCTAATAAGAATTTTTATTTAAGATCAATATTTTTGTCCTTATTCTACCCTTTTAACTATATTAATTTCTAGTAGAAGTTATGGGCCATTTTTTTCTTGTGAGAATTAAATAAGACCAAGGTTCTGTTATACTACTACTTTGCAATAAACAAATTACCATTTGTTGAATGATTTAAGCCTTTTTAAGTAAAATGGATAACCACCAAAGATAAATCAAAAACAGACTATAGGGACTGAGATTAAGTAATTTATTGATTATCAGGAAGATTTCCAGCTTTTATACTTCTTAAGATAATGACTACAGAATGTTAATACTGAATAGTTTAAGTTAGGAGAATATATTCCTAACAATATATAATCAATAAAATTTATTTATAATTCAACTGTGTCAGTGCTTTCATGCAAACATACCTACTATCGAGCTGCAGACTTGTGCATTTCTTCATCTGCGGCTCACAATATCAACTTTTTTTATATCTTAGATCAGCCTGGTTACCTAAACTAATACCTAGATCGTTATATCACAGCCTCCCTTATTTATGGAGCTTTTCAGCTACTTCTAATATTGTCTCATATCCAAGTCTTCGCTCATATTCTGGAGTCTGTTTCGTTAAAACTTGCAACAAATCTAGGGACATCTTCTACAGTGGAATTGTAATTTACTTTTGAATATTTGATTAGTGCTTTTTTCAAAAGCCCCACTGCTTCATATATACTCTCATCATTTTCTTGAGTGTAACCAATGCAACCATATGTAACCCCCCCATCAACTGTAGAGTTACACTCGCTAATCATATTCAGATGGCATGATTTTTCATCAGGTGTAATACTGTAACCCATATTTTCAGAACAAGAGACTACTAATCTTTCTGGACTCATTTCCAAATCTGTAGTTTCTGCCAAAAAAGTATTATCAGAATTACCCTGTATAACATCTATCCTTTTTAAGGTTACATTCCTATTAATTCTATCTATTGCATTTGGTTTTAGTGTAACCACATTAGACGTTACACTAGGGTTACAGGGGGTTACAGTGATTACACTTTCTTCAGATAGTTTTTGTATGAATATTGTCCTTTCTTCTTCTGCCTTTTCATGATTTATCGTTGCAACCGAATCATACATTTCAAATCCTAATTTAGGGCCGTGGTATTCATATACGTGTCCCCATGTTGTCATTTTAGCTCCATCTTTTCCATCAATCGTATTACTGCGATCGATTTTATTCAATTGTGGCACTTTAGCAAGCATACCGCTTTTACCATCTTTCCCATTCAGGATTTGCATAACCCGTTCCCTAGAGACGTTCAAGAAATGCATTAAATTTTGTATGGTTGCAGGCTTTCCTTCTATGAATTTCAAAACCTTTATTTCTTGATCAGTTAGGTTAGTAGCATTGTTTTTAGCTGTGCCGTTGTAGATTCTCAGAGCTCGATGAAAATCTTCGATGTCTGATAGATAGTATCCATTTAATTTTTCACGCTGCATGACTTTAAAAAGAGCAATGGATCGGAGTATATCAAGAAATTTTGAAAAGTTTCGTCGATTCTCTATATTCGTCCATTCAATAGCATTAATATAAGGTATTTTAATATTATACTGTTCTTTGTCAAGGATGTCAAAAATACATCGACAGATTAACACATCATCATCGATTGGTAAATTCAAATCGAGTTCTTTGTCCTTAATGTGATTATAGACTCTTAAATCCTGTTCTTTGCTTCCATCAACATCAGCATTTAAGAATCTATTTGCTAGTTGCTCGTCTGGTATGCCATCAATTGTTGAGAACCAAAACGAGCATCTTTCAGGTATCTAATATTCAGCATAAACCTGATTTACTACCGTTCGATGTTGAACTGGTTTCTGAAAATCGGAAGTGCTCTGTTTTAACGTCTCTATAAAATATAACAATTCACTGAATATTATAAAAATAATCCAATTGCACCCTGGTATCGTAGGGGGCAAAAATTAATTCCTGTCGACAATCCCCAAC